>JAWKYD010000011.1:0-236729 GCA_041396685.1 Burkholderiaceae bacterium | reverse complement strand
AGGCGGGCAGGGTGCTCGAACGCTTGCCTATCGGCGCAACCTACGGCGGCTGCGCGGCTTCACGATGGACTCCGCTTCGATGCCCTGGTCGGCGCATCGCCTCTACCTCGGTCGAGGGTTCCGGTGGGACCAGCGTCACACCCAGCGGCTCTTCGAGGCCCGGCAGCCTGCGAACCAGCGGCTGCTGGAGCCTTCGTGGTGGGGGCGTTTGCTGCCCGGGTCTGAGACCACCGACGACGCTCACGCCGGTGTCGGCGGCGATCCGGCCCTGCATGGCGTCGAGCCCGACGAGTCCGACATCTGGATGGATCTCTCCGAGCGGGTCGGCCACACCCTGGTGCTGGGCACCACGCGGGTTGGCAAGACGCGCCTGGCCGAACTGCTGATCGCCCAGGACATCCGCCGTGGCGAGGTGGTCATCGTCTTCGATCCCAAGGGCGACGCCGATCTGCTGCGGCGCGTCTACGCCGAGGCGCAGCGCGCAGGGCGGGCCGACGCCTTCTTCATGTTCCACCTCGGCCATCCCGACATCTCGGCCCGCTACAACCCGGTGGGCAGCTTCTCGCGCATCACCGAGGTGGCCACGCGCATCGCCGGGCAGTTACCCTCGGAGGGGCAGTCGGCCGCCTTCAAGGAGTTCGTCTGGCGCTTCGTGAACGTGATGGCCCGGGCGCTGGTGGCACTGGGTCGCACGCCCGACTACGAGGCGATCAATCGCCATGCCTCCGACATAGAGCCGCTGCTGGTGGACTACTTCGAGCAGTGGCTGGATCGAGAGCCGGCGGCGGCTGGGTGGCGCGACGAGCTTGAGCGCCAGCCGATCGACAAGAAGAGCCTCGACAAGGGGCTTCAGTCCCGCGGGCTGCGGGCGGTGAGCCTGGTGGAGTTCGCCCGGCGGCGGCGCCTGTACGACCCCATCGCCCACGCGCTGGCGTCCACGCTCGCCTACGAGAAGAGCCACTTCGACAAGCTGGTGGCCTCGCTGCTGCCCTTGATGGAGAAGCTCACCACGGGCCGCACGGCCGCGCTGCTGTCCCCGGCGATGAACACTCCCGGCGACTGGCGGCCGGTGTTCGACTGGAATGCGGTGATCAACCTGGGCGGCATCGTCTACGTCGGGCTCGATGCCCTGTCCGACTACGAGGTGGCCGCCGCGGTGGGTAACTCCATGTTCGCCGACCTGACCAGCGTGGCCGGCAGCCTCTACAAGTACGGTCCGGGTCGGGGCTTTCCCGTCCCGGTGAAACCCCGGCGCATTGCCATCCACGCCGACGAATTCAACGAACTGATCGGCGACGAGTTCATCCCGCTGCTCAACAAGGCAGGCGGGGCGGGCTTTCAGGTGACGGCCTACACCCAGACCTGGTCGGACGTGGAGGCACGCATCGGCTCGCGGCCCAAGGCCGGGCAGATCGCCGGCAACTTCAACACGCTGATCATGCTGCGGGTGAAGGAGCTGGCCACCGCCGAGCTGCTGACCACCCAGCTGCCCACCGTGCAAGTGGTCTCCACGGTGGCGTCATCGTCGGTGTCCGATACCAACGACCCAGGCGAGTTCACTGACTTCGCCAGCCGCAACGAAGACCGGATCGCACCCGAGACCGTGCCGATGCTGGCGCCGACCGACCTGGTGCAACTGCCCAAGGGGCAGGCCTTCGCGCTGCTGCATGGGGGGCAACTGCACAAGATTCGCATGCCGCTCCCCGGGGCGGGCGACGATCCGCTGATGCCTGTAGGTCTCAAGGAGATCGGCGAGGCGCTGCGCGCGCGGCTGGACGGGCCCTGGCTGTGGCCGGAGCCGGTCCCGGACAGGATCGAAGGAGAGGGCGCGCATGGGCTCGCGCAACACCAGCTTCCATGACGGGGCGCTGGCGCGGGTGCTGCTCGCGCCGTTCAAGCTCGGGTTCGCGCTGACGCTGGGGCTCGCCGGCCTGCTGCTGGTGGCGTGGACGGTGGACTGGGTGTTCGTCGCCCATGTCTGGCCGGGGAGGGTCGATGGCTTGCGGGCCTTGCTCACTGAGGAACTGGCGGCCGGCACGGTCATGGCGGCCCGTCAGGGCGGATCGGTGTCGGCAGTGACCGCGCCGGCCAACGCGCTCTATGGGCTGGTTTTCGAGACGACGGGGCTGCATGAGATGGGGCACCGGTTTGCCGAGGGCTCGTCGCTGTCGATTCCGGACACGGTCGTGCGCAGTACCTGGATCGCCCGGCAGGAGGCAATCGGGGTGGCGATGATCGGCACCCAGCTGCTGGGCCTACGCGCCGGAATCTTGGTCCGGTTTCTCCCGCTCCTCGCGCTGCTCTACGCGGTGGGCGCAGCCGAGGGTCTGAGCCAGCGCGCGATTCGCCGTGCGCAGGCGGCGCGAGAGTCGGCGAGCCTGTACCACCGGGCGAAGTACGGGCAGGTGGTGGTGCTGGCTCTTGGTGGGTCAGCGCTGTTGATCTGGCCGGCGCCCGTGGCGTGGGGGCTGTGTGCCGGCGTCGGCGCCGTGCTGGTCGGCGTGCTGGCAGCGGGGCAGTGGGCGTACTACAAGAAGCACGTATGACCGGTCAGCGGTACTTGCGATAGGTTGGACTTCGGCTCAGTTCAACGCCGAGCGCCTTGAGGATGGCTGCGCGAGCCTCCTCTCCTTCAATGAAAAGAGAACTGGGACGGCCCCAGAACGAAGGCGTCCGCAGCGCAGTGCCAGAGGGCAGCGTCCACTCGTCGCCCTGGGAGGACGAGACCATGGTTCCTTCGATGAAGGTGCGATGGCCAGTTGCGGTTCGCTTGACGATCTCAAGCACCGCCGTCACGAATCGACGGCGAACGGTGGCGCCATTGAAGACGTCGCTGGGCGCGACGGTCGGCGATGTCGGAGCGGTGGATGCGGTGGCTTTGCTCATCGGCTACCAGTAGCTGGTGCGACAACGGGACAGGTCGACGAATCGCTTGCCCCGCTTGTCGTAAGGCCGCCAAATCGCGATAGTTGCAGCCCGGCCTCCTGCACCATTCGCTGGATGATCGCCGCGGCGGGCTCGATCGAGGGGACGAGCCCGGCGGCTTCCCCGAACCACACGGCCGCCTCGTCCGGATCGCCCGCCGCGATGGCGCGCTGGTAGCGAGGTGCTTCCGCGTCCAGTTGGCGCTGCAGATCCCGTTCGCGTCCGTGCCATCGGTTAGTGAAAGCGTTGCGCCGAACCCGGGCGGTGAAACCGGGAGGCCAGGGAAGTCGCCGCACGATGTCGGGAACGGTTGTACGCAGCGTCGCATCGCCGGTGCTTTCCACGATCGCCTCGTGGTGCCGTGGGCTCACCAGCGCTTCACTCGAAGCCCACAGCCGCGTGCCGACCAGCACGCCATCGGCGCCAAGCATGAGCGCCGCCGCCAATCCCCTTCCGTCCGCGATGCCGCCCGCGGCCAGGAGCGGGGTGTCGGGCGCGCATTCGCGCAGCAGATCGGCCACCTCCGGCACGAGAGAGAGGGTTCCCCGCAGCGCACCATGTCCGCCTGCCTCGGCGCCCTGCGCAACGACCGCGTCTGCGCCGGCCTCCAGCGCTGCCATCACATGGTTGAGATCCTGGCACTGGCAGATCAACTTCGCGCCCGCATCGTGAATCTCATCTGCGAACGGGCGTGGATCTCCGAAGGACAGCATGACCGCGGCAGGCCGATGCCTGAGCGCATCGCCCAGCAGGGACGGCGAACGCGCCAGTGACCAGGTGATGAATCCCACCCCCACCCGCACGTCCTGGGTCAAGGCGAACTGCTCCTCCAACCAGGACGCGTCTCCGTAGCCGCCGCCTATCAGGCCCAAGCCGCCGGCCCGGCTGACGGCGGCGGCCAGCGCGCCTCCCGCAGCAAAGGCCATCGGCGCCGAAACCACCGGGTGCTGCAGCGCCAGGGCATGGGTCAAGCGTGTGGACAGTCCGTTCATGTGATGCCTTTGCTTTGCGGAAAACAGTCACTCGCCCTCGTCGAGCAGGTGACGCTTGTCTTGCACCTGTGCCCACATGTCGGCATCGGGAAGTGCCCCCTTGCCGCGGGTGATGGGTTTCCAGCGTGCTGCCAAACGGGCATTGATCGGAAGGAAGTCCAACTGATCGGCAGGCGTGTCTTCCTCGGCAAAGATGGCCGAGACAGGGCATTCCGGAACGCACAGCGCGCAATCGATACAGTCGTTCGGATCGATCACCAACATGTTCGGCCCCTCCCGAAACGCATCGACAGGACACACATCGACGCAATCGGTGTACTTGCACTTGATGCAGGCTTCGGTGACCACGTGCGTCATTCAGTCGGACTCCTCGCTGAGGCGCAATTGGGTCGACGTCGTGCGACGACCGTCGTCCGTTCCCCAAGGCTCAGGACTCGACAGGTTATCTATGGGTCTTCGTGCCCAAAACAGGACTCCGCGCTCGGTAGCTACGGCATCCAGTGGCATATCCCATGACTGCGGATGAATGGTGGCAAGCCGCCCCATCTCGTAGCCCACGCCGATGACACGGGGCCGACGGGAAAGTGCTGCGAGCGTCCGGTCGAAGAAGCCGGCGCCGTATCCCAGCCGATAGCCCGCCTCATCCCAACCGTTGACCGGGAGCAGCACCGTGTTCGGTGTCACCTCCGGCGCATCGAAGGGCTCGGCGATGCCCATCGGACCGCGCCGCATCGCCACGCCGGGTTGCCAGTGCCGAAACACGAGCGGCGTGCGCGGCGCGACCACCACAGGAAGCGCCGTGAGCGCTCCTCGGTCTCGCAGCCTGGTCGCGAGATGCCGGGCGTCGTACTCGCCTTGGATCGGCCAGCACAAGGCGACCACGCCCTGGTGGAGATCGGGAAACGCTTTCAGCAGGTTCGCATCGATTTGCTCACGCCATACTCGCCGCAAGGGATCGGGCACCGCCAAACGCTGAGCAATCAGGTGCCGCCGCTGTGCGCTCCTCCAAAGCTTCAATTCCGGCAGCGTCAGGGGCGAATCCTGATGCTCACCCGCATCGGGTACGCCGTGCGCTGCTGCGCTCATGCTCGACCCTCATCGCGCCGGCGTCGCATCGATCGACCGATCTGCTCGATCGCATCGGCAGACAACAGCCGCTCGGCCATCGGCAGCACTTCGCGTTCTTCTCGTGCGATGTGCGCCGCGTATTGATCCGCGAAGGCATAGACCTCCGTCTCGTCGAGCGCGACCGGTACGCCTGCGGTCACCTTCAGCAGTTCGACCCGGATAGACGACCATCGCCGCTCCAGGGACTCATGATCCGAACCAAGGGCGGCGATGATGTCGTGTAAACACACTGCGTCGGAGCCCGCCATGGACTCGATGAGCGCTGGAAAGAGGTCCTCCTCCTCGTCAGCGTGATGCTTCGGTGCAGCGAGATCGAAGTAGCGCAAGACGGTTTCGGCGGCCTCTCGGGCGGCCTGGTCGACCCCATGTGCGGCCAGATAAGGCACGAGGCGCTGCAGCAGGGCGCACTGCGCCTGCACTTTTCGGTGGCACTCGGCCAGCATGGCAAACGGGGTGTCGAAGCTCGGAGCGATTGCCGAGGCGCCTGGCTCGGTAAGCCTGACGAATCCGGTCATGAGGCGATCCTCCTATCGAGAAACAGAGCGTCGCATTCGGATGATGCCGACCCGTCTGTTCATCATGGCCGGGGCAGCCAGACCAGGAAGGCGAGCGGATCGTGACTGCGCGCCACGGCGTAGATGGCGGCAAAGCAGGCCATGGCACCCAGGAACGACACGGCACGACCGGCCTGTGTGCGCGCACGCTTGAGTGCGAGGGACCCCAGCACGATGTAGACGACGAGGAGTGCGAGCTTGGCGAGGACCCAGGGCGTCACCAGAGGGTCGAGTCGGAGGATGAACAGCAGGGCGATCGCGGCGCCGAGAAGGGCGGTGTCGATGAGATAACTCAGCGTACGTGCGGGGGCGAGCAGGACCGGTGTCGCCCCGCTCAACGAGACCGCACCGCGCAGCGCGAACAGCCCGCCGCTGCCGAGTGCCAGCCCGACATGCAGGGCTTTGATGGTGGGATAAAGATCGCTGCTTGGCACGGCAATCACATGGGCGCCCACTGACTGTTGACCTCATGGGTGCGAAGCACGACCTCCAGCTCCTGCCGAATCCGCGGATCCCCGCAGTGGGGCAGTTCCGACTGGATGCGTCGGATCACCCAGCGTTGCCCGCGGTCGATGAAGGCCAGGCGCTGAGCGATGTCGTCGATCGCCATGGCTTTGGCGTGAAACGAACCGATCTCGCGGGACGGTTCCGTGCCCAGGTGCTCGAGACACGCGATCAGGCGCCGACAGCTGTCTGCTTCGCCGGCCCGGATGCGCTCGAGCAGTTGGCGCTGCGCGGGGTCGGTCGCCTGGCGCAGGCTTTCGACTGCCACTTGCGCGCCAGCGCGCTCGGCAGCGAGCAACTCCTGCAACGCGGGGATCAGCTTTCGGGGGTCGGAGGCGTGTTCGTCCGTGCGGTCGGACGAGGCATCCGACATTCGCTTGGGGTCAGTCATGTTGCAGACCTCGCGGTTGAAGGAGACCAAGAGCCTTCGAGCAGTCGCCGTCGCCCGCCGACGCTTGCCGCAGCCGCCACATCAACCGGCCAAGCCAGGCGAATGCCACGGCGGCGGCCAGCCAGCCCAGCGCCTGCCCCAGCTGCTGTTGCTCGTCGAGCCGATAGGCGTTGCACACGCGCACGGGTGAGGTCTCGTAGAGCCAACCGGCGATCGCCATCATCGGCAGGGCGTTGCCGAGGAAGAATCCTTGCAGAACGGTGCCCGCCTGAGTCCATGAGGCACGCAGCGCGGCGCCACTGGTCACGAGGGCGGCCACCTTGAGCGCTTCCAGGTGGGGATCGACGAGCACGAGGTCGAGCAGCCGGGGCACCATCGCCAGTGCCAGGACCAGGGCCGCCCAGACCAGTCCGGCCATGCCGTGTGCGTTCCAAGTCTGCAGACGAACGCTCAGCGATGCGGGTACGGCATGACCCAGCAGCGCGCCGGCCAGTAGCAGCAGGGGAAACTGAATCAGCATGTGGGTCGACATGCTTGCTTCGAGCGTGGAGCGGATCGGGCCGGACAGCAGCGTTGCGAGGAGGACCGCTCCAGCCCATGCCTGGCGTTGGAGCGGCGCTGCGAAGGCGGTCCTCATGAGACGGACTCTGCAGCGGCCAGCCGCCGCGCAAACGTCAACGCAGATGACATCTCGGTGGGTTCGAAGACGCGTACCAACCGTCCGTCGTGGTCGATGACCAGCAGTCCGGCGTTGTGTGTGTAGCCGCCCAACCCGTCCGGAATCACGACCACCCCAAATGCACGCAGGAGCCGATCGAGTTCTACGGCTCGCGCGGGAACGGCCCACTGCCAGCGCCCAGGGTCCGCGCGCTGGGTCTGGCTGTAGGCGGAAAGTGCGGCCGGCGTGTCGTGAGCCGGATCAAAGCTGATGGACAGGAGCCGAATGCGCGCGGCGGCCGGGGTGTCGTCGGCGGCAAGTTCAGCCTGCATCTGCTGGAAGACCGATCCGAGCGCGAGGCACACGGTCGGGCACCGTGTGTAGACGAAATCGACCACGGTGATCGCCCCGCGAGCGCGCAGCAGGTCGGGCAAGCGTCGCACGGCCCCATCCGATCGGATCATCGCGATATCTGGTGCGGCCACGGGTGCCTGCGCCACGAGGAGCCGACGCGCGCCCTCGGACGTCCAGACGCGATAGTCCTGCGTGAGCCAGGCGCCGGCGTGGTATGCCATCAGCGTGATGGCCAGGACGAGGCAGGCGGTGCGCCACATCACTTCGAGGCTGCCAGCGCCTTGAGTTCGCCCCCGCCGGCAAAGGGCGTGTCACGCGGGATGGCCTTGCGCGCCGCATCGACCTGCTCGACGGTGACGGGACCCGCCGTGTTGGACCATCCGGAGCGGATGTGGCTCGCGAGCGCGGCAATCTGTGCGTCGCTGAGCTGCTTGAACGAAGGCATCAAGCCCTTGTAGGTTTGTCCCTCGACTTCGATCTCACCGGAGATGCCGTGCAACAGGATCGCAACCAGGGTACGGGCCTCGCCGGTGACCCACTGCGATCCGTCCAGCGGCGGGAAAACCCCCGGCAGACCCTTGCCCGTGGGCTGGTGGCAAGCAGCGCAGTGGGTGGCGAACAAGGCCTTGCCGTCTTCCTTTGCGGCGGCACCGCCACCCGCCGCGTTCGGCTTGGCGGATGACAGGTCGGCGAGCGTGCGCCGGTCACCGAGGTCGGCCCGACCGAAGGGGTCGGATAGCATCAGGTAACCCGCGCCGAACACCACCATCGCGAGCGTGACCATCGCCGCCAGCAGAGGCACGGGTCGGATCCGCTCCGAGGGTTCGGCGTTTTCCCGCGTCTGGGCACGCGGTTCGGGTGCTTCGGGTGTGCGCATGGGCCCCTCGTCGGCTCAGGGTGCGTCGGCAGCCGACAGCACCGGGTAGGTGTGATCCAGGCCCTGCAGGTACTTGACCAGGTCCAGTGCTTCCTGGGTGGCAACCACCACCTTGCCGGCGGGCGCGCTGCCCGGCGGCAGCGTCACGACCTGATCGCCGTCCTCGGCAGCCTCCTTGGTGCGAAACAGGTACGGATAGGCCGGCATGATGGATTCGGGCACGTAGGCACGCGGCTGGTACAGGTGGCCCAGGTGCCAGTCCTTGCTGGGCTGGCGCGCGCCGATGTTGAAGAGGTCTGGCCCGGTGCGCATCGTCCCCAGCAGATGGGGCTTGTCGTGGACGTAGTCGGCCGGCACCGAGGCGCGGCCCCAGTTGCGCGAGTAGTCGGGTGCTAGGCCCCGGTCGCGCGGCTGCTGACTGTGGCAATACACGCATCCGTTGGCGATGTAGACCGCGCGTCCGCGCAGTTGCTGCTCGGTGTAGGGCTTCAACGCAGCCGGCGCCTGGATGTCGCGTACCTGGACATAGGGCATCACCACCAGCGCGGCCGTGGCAACGGCCAGCGCCACCATGGCGCCCGACACCAGCTTGACCTCATTTTCCATGTGCCAGCTCCCGGGGCTCGCGGAACAGTGCCGCACCGGCCCGGTGCGGGCCGAAGCGCAGTGCCATCGCGGCGAAGTGCGCGACGAAGACGAGGTGGCCCACCGTCATCAAGGTGCCGCCGAGGCTGCGCGACTGCAGCCAGGGCAGGGTCAGCGTGACCGATTCGTTGAACGGCCTGGCCGCGTCCAGCATGGCCAGCCCCTGCAGCCACCCGCCGATGGACAGGCCGACGACATAGATGCCGATGCCGATGGCTGCAAGCCAGAAGTGCAGCGAGATCAGCCACGGATAGGGCCACTCCCAGTTCAGCACGCGCGGCAACATGAAGTAGATCGCGCCGAACATCACCATCGAGACGAAGGCGTACATGCCCAGGTGCGCATGCGCCACCGTGAAGTGGGTGAAGTGCGTCACCGCGTTGACGCTGCGCAGCGCTTCGAGCGACCCCTCGACCGAGGAGGCGAGGTACATGAGCCCGCCGAACATCATGAAGCGCAGGGTCGGCGAGTGGCGCGCCAGCTGCATCCGGCCTTCCAGCGTGCCGGCCATGTTGATGGTGAAGGCGATGACCGGAATCACCATCATCACGCTCTGGACGATCGAGAGCGTGGTGAGCCAGCCCGGCACCGGGCCGCCGATCAGGTGGTGTCCGCCCACCTGGCCATAGAAGAACGCCAGGGTCCAGAAACCCAGCAGCGACAGGTTGTACGAGACCACGGGCCGCCCGATGACCTTGGGCAGGAAGTAGTAGATCGTGCCGACACTGACCGGGGTGAACCACAGGCCCAGCGCGTTGTGGCCGTACCACCAGTTCGTCGTGGCCTGCTGCACGCCGGTGTGCACACCGGGCAGGTTGGCCACCCCGAACAGGACAGCGATCCACAGCAGCGCGGCCACCATGTACCAGACGCTCACGTACAGGTGTTCGACCTTGCGATTCGCCAGGGTGGACAGCGCCGGCAGGATCACCAGCGCGAAGCCAACAAAGATGAAGATGTCGATCTGCCAGGGGACTTCCAGGAACTCCATCCCGTCGGACCAGCCCACTGACACCGCGCCGATGCCCGCGGCGATCCCGGCGTTGATGAAGGCGCCGCCGAGCATCACCCACATCGCACCGTGCAAGCGAGTGCGCAGCAGACGCGGTAGCAGCCACACGACGACGGCCAGCGCCGCGTTGGACGACCAGCCGTAGATGACGGCATTGAGGTGGGCGGTGCGGATGCGCCCGAAGGTGAGCCAGGCGTCCTGGACCAGCCAGTCGGGCGCATGCAGCTTGATCGACGCCACCAGTCCTGCCAGCGATCCGATCAGTAGCCAGAAGCACGCGAAGGCGATGAACATGAAGACCGGGAAGGCGCTCGATCGATCGGCCTCGATCCGATCCACGACCTCGGCGCTGCCGGTGGGGGCTTCCGACTCACGCGCGCCGCCGCCGGGGATGGCCTGCAGGGCTGATGGATCGATCGCGGGATCGTCGATGCGACCGACCTCGCCGGGCGCAAAGATCACCGAGGCCGCCCGCGGGTTCTCGATCAGCAGTCCCTTGCGCAGTGACCAGATGAAGGCGAACAGCCCCATCAGCGACAGCAGGAAGGCCCCCAGCAGACTCAGAACGGCACTGTCCATGAAGGTCTTCCTGTGGCGAGGATGAAGGGATGCCGCGCTTGCCTCATGTCGCACTCCGGGAACGGACCGGGACGCGGACGACTCGACCCTGCGGCGCCTTTGCGGGACGAGGCAGGATGTCCGCCAGCGTGAACCCGTCCAGGTGGGAAAAGAAGGCTTGCAGGGCACCATCGAGGGCGCCGGCGAGCTGGCACCGATTCGTGAGCACGCACGTGCTGCCCGTGGAAAAGCACTCGACCAGGAAGAAGTCGGTTTCCATGCTGCGCACCACTTCTCCGAGGTTGATCTGGGAAGGTGGCATGGCCAGGCGCATGCCGCCTCCCTTGCCTCTGAGGGTCTGAATCCAGCCGTGTTGAGCGAGCAGGTGGGTCACCTTCATCAGGTGGGATTCGGAGATGCCGTGCGCCGCGGCGATCTCGGCGATCGTGCACAGACGCTCAGGTGTCTGCGCGACCTGGATGAGCAGGCGCAGCGCGTAGTCGGTCAGAACGGTCAGGCGCATGGCTTCGAGGCTCTCAGGGGGTGACACGGGTGGTCGACTGTGGGTTCACGGGCACTTTGGCCGCCGTCGAGTCAGCGCGAGGGCGAATCAACATCGGAAAGAACCGCCACAGGTAGACCGCGAAGGCGAGCATCCACGCCGCGCTCGAGGCGTAGAGAAAGGGGGCCGTCAAGCCAGAGGGAGGCAGCGCCACCAGGCGCAAGACGGCAGCTGCGATCACGAGTACGTAGCTCACCTGCATGCTGAGATCGGCCCGAAGCGGACGGCCGAGGTGGCCAAGCGCCGTTCGCGTCACCATGCCGATGATCAGCACGCCGAACCCAGCCATTCCGATCAGGTGCGCTGGCCACGCCACACGCAGGGCGAAGCCAGCTTCGTGCGCTGCGGCGACGAGCAGCCCGATGCCGAGTGCCGCATAACCCACGTAGAGGACCCACAGCAGCGGGTTGTGACGAACAGCCCACGGACGCCAGGCGAATACGTGCCAAAGGGTCAGCGCACCCGAAACGGCGAGAGCGGTGGCGGCGACTGCTGACCAGCCGAGGAGCAGCCCTGCGATCGCGAGCACGCCCGCGACCAGTTGCCACTGCCCGCTGCTCGTGTGCATGGGAAGCGAAAGCCCCGGCACAGCTCGGCCGGCGAAGAACGGGATCACCCGTCGGGCGATGAGCATGGCAAGGACCGCCATGCACAGCAGCCCGGCGTGGAAGCGCCCCAGCAGGACACCCTGGTCTCCCTGCCATGCGGCGGCCAGGTAGAGCACGTTGGCAGCGCCCAGTCCGACGACGAGTGCGGGCACGCCATAGTTGCGACGGCTGCGGGCGGCATGGATCACGCGGGCCAGGGCGAGAGCGGCCCAGGCGAAAAACACTGACTCGCAAAACGCTGCGGTCCAGAAGGCTGCCGGGTGAGGCGACAGATAGCCGAGACGTGCCAGCAGCCACAGGCCCGTCAGCGCAGCCAGCGCTTGGCCTTTCAGCGGGTTCAGCCCAGTCCAGTTTGTGCCGGCCGTGAGCAGGAATCCGACCCCGATGGTGGCGACGAAGCCCCAGAGCATCTCGTGTGCGTGCCAGGCCACGCCGCTCAAGGTCCCCGTGATCATTGTTGGTGCATGGATCCAGATCGCCACACAGGTGGCGGCCCACAAGGTTCCAGCCAGGTAGAGCGGGCGGAAACCCAACTCCAGGAAGGCCGCCCACTGCGGCGACACCGGTTCGATCCGACGCACAAACCGCTTGTGGGTGTGTTCAGACATGGCTCGCGTCCGGGATGCGGCGGCTGGCGGCCCGATGCATCTGGTAGCCGTGCCACAGGCTCTGTGCGACCCGCTGGGCAAGCTCGTAGGCGCGTTCGCCCAGGGCTCGGTTGGGGTGATCGTCGGTCGTCTGCCGAAAGAGTTCCAGCCAGTGGGCGAACAAGCCCTCGCTAAGTCCGGGAAGTGCGGCGTGGCGTGGCATCGGAGCGCCGGCGAATCGGCCTGTTCGCAGAAGAACCGAGGACCAGAAGTCGACGAGCGTCGCTTCATGCCGATCCCAGTCCGCCACGTGGGTCTCGAAGATCGGCCCCAGCGCTGCGTCGCGTCTGATCCTGGCGTAGAAGTCGTGGACCAGATCCTCGATGTCACGCTCCGTGAATGACTCGATTGATGGCAAGTGATGCTCCGCGGATTCGAACTGAGACTTTGTGATCTATAAGATCGATAGTACATCGACCTTTAAGGCCTGTCCAGTCGCACCGAGCCTTCGGGTGGCGGTGCCATTCGCATCCGAGGCGATGTCGGGGTCGTCGCAAGCGGAACGCCCATGTCGGTTATGGCGTGCACGCTTGGGCTGAACCGAAAACCCTCAACCGAAGGCCAGCGCTTGGTGCCTGAAAACTGGCAGCGGGGCCCCGGTTCATCGATGCGCTCGAACCGCTCGCGTTGCTGCCCGAGAGGAGGCGGACGGCGTCATCGCGCTCGCCGGGTACCGTGCGCGTGGGCGACTCGTCGAGCCCAAAGTGACCTGCGGGCGCGTGATGGACTGGCGCGACTCATGACCTCGGAAGTTGTTCGGCCTACCCATCGGCCGGGATAGCCTGATCGCGTTTCAGTGCCGCCCATCCCGGAGGCGCGTATGGCTGCGGAACGCCAAGCGTTGAGCACCCGAGTAACCTGCATGCGAAACCCTTGGCGATCGGATTCAGGACTCCGCTCACCCGCGCCATTGCTGTGGCCGCTTGGGTCCTGGCCCGTCGAGCACCGGATCGGCCGCCTTGGTGACGGGATCGATCCAGTCGGCCTTGCCCCGGGCCCAATCGAGCCAGTTGCGCTTGTCGTCGTCGAGCGTGCCTTGCGCGGTCGCCTGCGCTTCGACGGCCGAAGCCAGTGCCCTGATGCGGTTGGCGCGTTCGAGCTTGACGGCATCCCGGAGCAGGCCTCGAAGCCGCTCCGCCTCCTCGGACCGTTGCCGGACGGCGGCTTGGTAGCGGGCCTGCGCGGCCTCCATCTCGGACTCGCGGGTCTGGTGCTCGGCCTGCCGATGGCGCTGTTCCTCGATCAGCTCGACGACGCCGATGACGATGCCGCGCAGGCGGCGCTCCAGGGGCGTCTTGGTGGCGTCGTGCCACTGGCGTTGCACCCACCCGCGCACGGTGATCGTCAACATGGCGGTCGGGCGAACCGGGACCGCGTCGCCGACGGTCGTGCGCCGGCCGGGCGGGCGACGCGCTGCGGCGACGATCTGCTCGCTGATGGCCAGGGTCAGCGTGATGTCTCCCGAGTGCAATCGGGTGGTTCCAGTTTTCGGGTCGATGCCGGCAGTGATGCCATGGAGCGCCAGTGCCTTGAGCAACGTGTCTGTGATCCGCAGGGCGCGGTCGAGGCACCCGCGCGAGACGCGGATGTCGAGCGCCCCGACCAGCTCGTCGGGCGGGGTGCCCTCGACGCGATCGGTGTTCCCGGTCTGGCGGAGCGTGGTGGCGGTGGCTTTGACGAGGGGGTGAGGGTCCAGCAGTCGGTCGGGGACGGTGATGGGCTGCTGGCGCTCCTGAGCGGCAGCCGCCGCCGCCTTCACGGCCATCCGGCGCGCCATTTCGGTATCCGACAGAGGGATGGGGCCGACGGGTGGCCGCCGGCCTTCCCACGGACTCAGCGGCGGCGGCTGGAAACGCTCACCCGCGGCGATCCGTGGCCAGAGATGTCGGGCCGGCACGGGCAGGTGCAGCCGGCGGCAGGTGGTCAGGAAGGTGAGCTCGCACACGCCGTAGCGGTTCAAGAGCTCGGGGATGGGGCGGGTCCACAGCTCCTGGTAAAGGGCTTCCCGCGAAGTGGGTGTGGGGATGGGCAGCATGGCGCTCTCCGGTTCCGTGAGGGGACGGGGTAGGGCGCGCAGCGATCTCCGGGAGTTGCCCTTGGGTGTGAAAAATCGTAGTCGAAGGTGTGCGACGGGTGGTCGGCGCTCCGATCGCGTCAGACCGGGGAACTGCGTCGCGATGTGCCGCGAGGCACGGCAGCCAGCCCGACCTCGCCATCGAGCAGATCCTGATCCTGCTCCGCCTCCGGCCACAAGGCGGGGAAGTAGAAGCGAAGCGCATGACGTGGGATGCCAAACCGCAGGCTCCCGTAAGGGGAGTCCGTGGTGAGAAACCCGCGAGCGAGCAGCGCTGACAGCGTGGCGGTGGCCACGCGCTCGCCCAGGCCGGTCATGGCCTTGAACTGCGCGCGTCCGAGTTCGCCTTGCGTGGCGAAGAGGTAGTGCAGGGGAAGCAGCGCCTCCTCCCGAACCCCTGACTTCACCGCAGCCGTCTCGTAGGCGAGGGCCGCGCGGATGCGGTCCTGCATGCCCTGCACATCGAGTTGCCGGGCCATGAACTCGACCTGGTCGAGGCACACATCCAGGGTGTACTCGATCCACTGCACCAGCCCAGCCTGGGTGAGGTTACCCCGTCCGTCGAGATCTCCGCGACGGTGCTCGTCGGCAGCCTGCAGCAGGGCTTTGTAGTTCGATTCGGCTCGCGCGTATCCCCGCAAGGGGGACCACAGACCACCCGTGAGGCCCCAGGCATGCAGGAGCAGGTGGGTGTGCAGCCGGGTGACCCGGCCATTTCCGTCCAGGAAGGGGTGTGTCCACGCCAGCCGATGGTGCGCAGCAGCCAGAGCGACGACGGAAGCTTCCCCCCGCCGGATGCTGCCGTACACCTGCTGCCAGCGCTCGATGAATCGGGGCAGCGACTGCGCCGTCGGCGCCTCGTGCCGGCCGACCGCCACACCGCGCTGGCGCAGCTCGCCGGGCACCAGGGTGCTGCCATCGGCCAGCCGCAGGTCGTCCTCAGGAAGGTCGCGGAACAGCTCCCTGTGCAGCCAGATCAGTGCTTCAGGCGAATAGAGCCATCTGGCGGCTTCTGGGCCGTCGGTCTCGAGCTTGCGGTCGACTTGACCTTCGCACAGGGCTTCGGTGCGGATGTGGGCGACTGCCAGACGCTGCTTGCGCGCGAGGTCGGCGTTGGCGGAAAAGTCCTGCTGCAGCGCGCGCTCGATGTCGCTGGGGCGGGTGTGCTCGCCCTCGATCCGGTTGGTGTAGTACGAGTTCATGCTGCGCAGGAGCTTGCGCAGTTCGGTTTGCGCCGTCCTGCCGGAGGCTGCCCCGAGGGCCGTGGCCTTGCGCATCAGGTCGCCGGCCTTCTCCAGCAAGGGCGCGAGCATGGGCTCCGCAGGCATTAGCGGCTCGAACTGGTGCGGGGAGTCGTACTGCGGGATGATCTGCGGGTTCACGTGCGAGATTGTATGCCAGTAAATTAGCTATGAAAAGTCCATTTGTCGCGTCTTCATGTGCGAGATGAAACGCAGGTCATAGCGGTGGTGTCGAACTTCAGATCATCGGGGTGAACAAATATAACGTCGATCTGCACGATAACAGCGCCGATGTTAAACTGCGGTGGCGCTGTGTTCGTGTGGGGACCTGTGACTGACCTCGATGCCGCCATTCGCGCGTACTTGAAGGACACGCTCGGAATCGACGCTCCGAGCGCCCCCTGGTCGGGCGCGCCCAGCTTGCCGTACTTCCTTGTGGATGCCTTCGACCTGAAGGCTCTGACGATGCTGGGTCGCCCCGTCCTGCTGGCCATCGACAAGCGGGCCGATCGCCCTGGCCTTGCCACCATCCGCGCCCAGATCGACAGGATCCGCGAGGGGAGCGGGCTCCCGGTTCTGTATGCCACGGGGACACTGGCCTCCTACGAGCGCAAGCGGCTCATCGAGCAGAAGGTGCCCTTCGTCGTACCTGGCAACCAGCTCTACCTGCCCGATCTTGGCGTGGATCTGCGGGAGTACTTTCGCAAGCCGGCGGCGCAGGCCCAGAGGGAGATCAGCCCGGCTGCGCAGGCCATGCTGATCGCCGTGCTGTTGGGCAGGCCCTGGCGGGGAGAGTGGGAGCCTGCCGACGTGCTCGGCCGTCTCGGCTATACCGCCATGACCGCCTCGCGCGCCGCGCGGGATGTGGTGGCTGCCGGCATCGCGAGTTCCGAGATGGTCGGCAAGCTTCGGCGGCTGAGGGCCGAGGGCACAGCCCCTGCGCTCTGGGGACACATCAAGCCCCTGCTGCGCAACCCGGTCAAACGCCGGGTCTGGGCGCTGCCGACTTCTGATCTTGCCGTGCGTGAGTTCAGGCTTGCGGGTCTCAGCGCATTGGCGCAGCAGTCGATGCTGGCGGAACCAACGTGGCCGACCTATGCGCTCGGCCCCTCGCAATGGAGGCTTGCCTCCCAGCAGGGCGTCAAGCCGGTGCCTGAGGCCGAGCCCGGTGCCATACAACTGGAGCTGTGGAACTACAGCCCCGCCTTGGTGCCGGGCACTGCGCTGGTCGATCCGCTGTCGCTGGTGCTCAGCCTGCAGAGCGATGCCGACGATCGGGTGCAGCAGGCGCTGGCGGAGCTTGAGGAGCACCTGCCGTGGTGAATCGGATTTCGATCGACTCGACGTTCCGATATGCAGGTTAAGATTGACAAATACCGGCAAAACGGAACATCATGACCCCGTGGACTCCAACCATCAGCGAATACTGGCCCTCGCGGCCAACCAGGGTCTGATCCGGCCTCGCGACCTGGATGAATGGTCTCTGCCGCGTGTCGCCCTCACGAGGCTGGTCCGTCAGGGGCGCCTTGAACGCGTCGGGCGGGGTCTGTATGCGACCCCCGGTCGGCCTGCGTCAGAACATGGCTCCATGGCCGAGGTCGCCCGCAAGCACCCGCAGGCCCTCGTCTGCCTGCTCTCTGCGCTGCGAGTGCACGGCCTGACGACCCAGTCTCCGTTCGAGCTCTGGGTGGCCATCCCGAACAAGTCGCGCGCGCCCAGGATCGACTACCCCCCGCTGCGGGTCGTTCGCTTCTCGGGTGTCGGCCTGACTGACGGTATCGAAGAGCACCCGATCGATGGCGTCGTGGTCCGCATGACCAGCGTGGCACGCACCGTCGCCGACTGCTTCAAGTTTCGCAACAAGATCGGTCTGGATGTGGCCCTGGAAGCCCTGCGCGAAGCCTGGGCTGCGCGGAGGGTGACCATGGACGATCTCTGGCGCTACGCGGTTCAGTGCCGGGTCGCCAACGTGATGCGCCCCTATCTGGAGAGCCTGTCGTGACAGGGCGAAATGTCGGCGCGTCGGTGCGTGCGCGCCTTCTCGCCCGCGCGCGCGGGACCCGGCAGGACTTCAGCCTGGTGTTGACGAGGTATGCAATCGAACGCCTTCTGTACCGGATAGGCGTCTCCAGCCACGCGGACCACTTCTTGCTGAAGGGCGCGTTGCTTTTCGATCTGTGGTTCGACGTGCCGCATCGGCCGACCAGGGATATCGACCTCCTGGGGTTCGGGTCGGGCGAGCTGTCGCTCATGGAGAGCACGTTTAAGGAGATCAGTGCCATCGCCGAGGACGACGGCGTGACCTTCGACCCCGACACGGTGCGTGCAACGGAGATCCGCAAGGATGCGAACTATGCGGGGGTGCGCGTCGGCCTCCTGGGCTCGATCGATGGAGCCCGCTGCCAGATTCAGGTCGACATCGGCTTCGGCGATGCCGTGACACCGGATCCAGATGATGTCGAGTACCCGGTGATGCTGCCGGAGTTCGCTGCACCGAAGCTTCGGGCCTACCCGAGGTACACGGTTGTGGCTGAAAAGCTTGAGGCGCTCACGTCGCTTGGTATGGCAAACAGCCGGATGAAGGACTACTTCGATCTCTGGGTGCTCGCGCGGTATGCCGACTTCGACGCAGACATCCTGCGCCGTGCTGTACGGGCAACGTTCGATCGGCGCGCTACGAGCATGTCCGGATCGGCTCCCCTAGGACTCACTGACGCGTTCGCGCAAGATGCGCAGAAGGATGCGCAGTGGCTGGCATTCCTAAGCAGGAATCGGCTGGAAGGACTCGCGTTGCACGACGTCATCGCGGCGCTGGGGCGTTTCCTGCTGCCGATCGTCGAGGCCGCAGCGAGCAATTCACCGCTTCGTGGTCGGTGGACGGCTGGTGGGCCGTGGTCACGGGAGGAGAGCGCTTGAGCACGTCGACGGTAAAAGATCCGCCTGAAAGATCTGATGCGACAATGACTTACGCGCGGTGGTGACGGTAGTCTCCCAGGCAGAGCCGATGGCTCTCCTGCAGGGGACGACACTCCCGATCAACCCCTCGCCAAGCCCGATAGACCTCGATAGATCTCGAAACGTGCATCCCGCGCAAATCGCCCGGAAACCCGCGCCAATGCTGGACCTCATCAAAGTGTCGGTAGTCCTGACGGTACAAGTCGGCCTTCGCGCGGCCAGGCCCAGTCGTTCCGAGGGATTGCCGGCTCCATTGGTGTTTGAGTGGGAGTAAGTCCCGCGCACCGGCCTTTGCCGGTCGTTCCTGTATCGATGTCTCTGCCTTGGATAACCGTCTTTTAAGCGAACTAGACCCGCATCAGAGCGCGTGGGTACACGGCGTCGAGGCGCCAGTCCATGCGCCTGAATGGGCCGACTGGCTGAGCGAGATCGGCTTCCTGCCAGGCGAGCGAGTACACATCCTTGCGCGTGGGCCGTTCGGCGGTGACCCGATCGTCGTCCGGATCGGCGATTCGACATTCGCATTGCGGCTGGCGGAAGCCGCCTGCGTGCAGGTGCATGTCGACGGCCGCGGGCTGGCGCCATGAAAGAGGCGGTGGTCCACCTCCATCCGGCCGGGCCGTTGGTCGCATTGCTCGGCAATCCGAACTGCGGCAAGACTGCCTTGTTCAACCTGCTGACCGGCAGCCGCCAAAAGGTGGCCAACTACGCAGGAGTGACGGTCGAGCGCAAGGAAGGGCTCATTCACGGTGCGTCTGGCAAAGTGCTGCGCCTGCTCGATCTTCCCGGCACCTACGGTCTGTATCCGCGTTCGCTCGACGAACGGGTCGCGGTCGATGTTCTGAACGGTCGCTTCGAGGGTGAGAAGCGCCCCGATCTGGTCGTTTGCGTCGTCGACGCGACCAACCTTCGCCGCGGGCTGCGGCTGGTGCTCGCGCTCCGACGGCTCGGACTACCGTGCGTCGTCGCGCTCAACATGATGGATCTGGCGCGTGATCGTGATCTCGACATCGACGTCGATGCGCTCGCCCGGGAGTTGCGGATGCCGGTCGTTCCCACGGTGGCGGTACATGGCGATGGCGCTTCCGGCCTGCTCGAATGGCTCGATCACCAAGAGAACTGGCGGGGCGCAAAGGCTGAAGTCGCGCCCGGCACCGATCCCGCCCGAATGAGCGACCCCTATCGCGACCATGAGCGTGTGCGCGCGATACTCGCGCGTCTCGGGCTGGACCATGCGGTCTCGCATACGGCCAGCGATCGAATCGATCGTTTCGTGCTGCATCCGCTGCTCGGGCCGGTGTTGCTGGTCGCGGTCCTGTTCATGGTGTTCCAGGCGGTGTTCGCCTGGGCCGAGTTGCCGATGGATCTGATCGACGCGGGCACCAGCCGGGTCGGGGCTTTGATCGGCGCCTGGCTGCCCGAAGGCTGGTTGCGCAGCCTGCTGGTCGACGGCATCGTCGCGGGCGTGGGCGGTGTGCTCGTGTTCCTGCCGCAGATCGTCATCCTGTTCTTCTTCATCCTCGTGCTCGAGGATTCGGGATACCTGCCGCGCGCCGCCTTCATTCTCGACCGACTGATGTCCGGCGTCGGGCTGTCCGGGCGCAGCTTCATCCCCTTGCTATCCAGTTTCGCGTGTGCGATCCCGGGCATCATGGCCACGCGCACGATCGCCAATCCGCGCGACCGCATCGTGACCATCCTGATCGCGCCGCTGATGACCTGCTCGGCGCGCCTGCCGGTATACGCATTGCTGATCGGCGCATTCGTGCCGTCGCGCCAGCTCTGGGGTGGCGTGGAACTGCAGGGGCTGGTGTTGTTCGCGCTCTACCTGGCCGGTATCGCCTCGGCCATGCTCGTGGCCTGGGTGTTGAAACTGTTCACCACGGGCCGACAGATCCGTTCACTGATGATGGAGCTGCCCAGCTACCACTGGCCGAATACGCGCAACATCGTCATGGGGCTCTGGCAACGGGTCACCATCTTCTTGCGGCGCGTGGGTGGCATCATCCTCGTGCTGACCATCGTACTCTGGTTCATGGCCAGCTTTCCGGCGCCGCCGGCGGGCGCGACCGGCGCGGCGATCGAGTACAGTCTGGCGGGGCACATCGGCCATTTGCTGGCACCCGTGTTCGCGCCCTTGGGATTCAACTGGCAGATGAGCATCGCCCTGGTCCCGGGTCTCGCGGCGCGCGAGGTCGCAGTCAGTGCGCTGGGCACGGTTTACGCGCTGTCGGGGGTTGGTGACGCCACTGAAGCTGCGCTCACGCCTCTGATTGCGCATCAGTGGTCGCTGGCCACCGGTTTGTCGTTCATGGCCTGGTATGTGTTCGCGCCGATGTGCCTGAGCACCTTGATCACGATCCGACGCGAGACCGGTCGTTGGATGATGGCGCTCATCGCCGGCGGCTATCTGTTCCTGCTTGCCTACCTGGCCGCCTGGCTCACTTTTCAGCTGGCATCCGTTGCCGGGCTATGAATATCGATGAACGACTTCGTCCATGACCCCGGTTTCGATGCGGCAATGATGCGCTTGGCGATCGATCAGGCGCACAACGCAGCAGTACTCGGCGAAGTACCGGTCGGTGCCATCCTGGTGCACGAGGGCCGCGTGCTCGCCACCGGTTACAACCAGCCGATCGGCGAACACGATCCCACCGCGCACGCCGAGATTCGGGCCATGCGTGCCGCCGCCCAGTTGCGGGGTAACTATCGGCTTACGGCTTGCGACCTCTATGTCACCCTTGAACCTTGTGCGATGTGCGCCGGTGCGATTCAACACGCGCGTTTGCGGCGGCTGGTTTTCGGTGCCCGAGACCCCAAGACCGGCGCTTGTGGCAGCGTCGTGGATTTGTTCGCCGAGCCGCGCCTGAATCACCACTGCGAGGTGACCGGTGGCCTGTTGGAGGCCGATTGCGGGCAGTTGCTGCGCGAGTTCTTCGCGGCGCGGCGCCGTTGAGCGGGATCGCGCCGCCCCTGGTCGCAAAATGATGCCGCCCCGCCGGTTCACGTCGACGTAACCGGCGGATCTGGCCGATCGTGAATTTGTTCCTGATCTTTGAGGCTGCCGCGACATAATGGCGGCACCTGTTTCTGCCGAGGAACTGCTCCGTTGAAGTACCGTCCCGCGATCGACGGCCTGCGCGCCGTGGCTGTCGTGCCCGTCATCTTGTTCCACGCCGGCGTGAGTACCTTCAGCGGCGGCTTCGTGGGTGTCGACGTGTTCTTCGTGATCAGCGGCTATCTGATCACCACGATCATCATCGACGAGCTCGCCAGGGGCCGTTTCAACCTGCTGACCTTCTACGAACGCCGGGCGCGCAGGATCCTTCCGGCCCTGGTGTTGGTGGTGGTCGCCACCATGCCGTTCGCCTGGTGGTTGCTGCTGCCCAGCGAGATGAAGGACTACTCGCAAAGTCTGATGGCAGTGGCCACCTTCTCGTCGAACATCCTATTCTGGCGCGAGAGCGGCTACTTCGAAACCGCTGCCGAGCTCAAGCCGCTGCTGCACACCTGGAGCCTCGCGGTCGAGGAACAGTACTACATCTTTTTTCCGCTATTGCTGATGGCGGCCTGGCGCTTCGGACGGCGCTGGCTGATTCCGTTCCTGGTCGTGATCTTCGTCGCCAGCCTGACGCTTGCCCAATGGACCGCCTACAACGACGCGGCGGCCGGCTTCTTCCTGCTGCCCACCCGCGGCTGGGAGCTCTTGGTCGGTTCGTTCGTCGCATTCTGGCTGCGTGAGCGTCGATCGCCGCGGGCAATTTCGCTGCATCAATGGCTGTCTGCGCTTGGCTTGGCGATGATCGTCTTCGCCTGCCTGTGGTTCGACGGAACCATGCCGTTTCCGTCGGTCTGGACGCTGATTCCCACCTTAGGCGCCGCACTCGTGATTCTGTTCGCGATCGACGGCACCTGGGTCTGCGCCCTGCTGGTGAACCGGATGATCGTGGGCATCGGGTTGCTTTCGTACAGCGCCTATCTGTGGCATCAACCACTGTTCGCATTCGCGCGCTACGGCTGGTCGAGGCATCTCGGCCTGCTCCAGATCACGATTCTGGTCGCCGCCACCTTCACGTTGGCCTGGTGGAGCTGGCGGTTCGTCGAGAGACCGTTCCGGCAGAAGGGCCGCATCGCGCGCGCGCCTCTGTTCCGGATGTCGGCCTCGGCACTGGCCATCCTCCTGGTAAGCGGTGGTGTGGTGACGGCCAAGCAGGGCAATTTCTATCGCGTCTCCGAGGCCGACATGGACATCGTCGGTTTCATGGAAGAGCGCGACACCTTCGTCTGGCGCAACAAAGAGGCCAGCCGGCACCGTCCATTCGATGACGCCAAGCCCATCAAGATGCTGCTGATTGGCGACAGCAATTCCGGTGACCTGTTGAACTTGCTGATGATGCCGGCCCCGGCCGACGTCACTTTCAGTTCGCTGACGATCTATAAGGGTTGCGGCAATCTCTATCTCGAACCGGAGCGCTATCGCTCGCATATCGAACCGCGCTTGTTCTCGACCTGCTACCGGGCCGACAGCTACTTTTCGCCGCAAACTGAGGCCCTTCTGGCGCAGGCCGACGTGGTGGTGCTCGCCATGGCCTGGCAGGAGTTCGAGGTCGAATTGCTACTGGAAAGCCTGAGCGCCCTGACGAAACGCTTTGGGCCGAAGTTCCTGGTCTTCGGCGACAAACAAATGACCTACACCCCCGAGACCGTCAGACAGAAGCCGGTGCCGGCACGCTATGCGCTCAAGGTCGCACCGCAGGCCGACAGGCGGGCGCTCAATGATCGATTGCGCGCCATGCTGGGCAGGCGCTTCGTCGACCCCTATGATTATCTTTGCGAAGCCGACCAGTGCCCCTTGTTCGATGAGCAAGGCAAGCTGATCTACTTCGACGGTTTTCACCTGACGCCGGCGGGTGCCGGTTTCGCGGCCAAGCGCATGACCGTGCGAACCCTTCTGGCGCGCCTGCCGAACCTTGACTGAGCCGACAGGTATTTCGACAGGCGGTTAGTTGATCTGAGCCTGGTCGCGCAGAGACTTCTGCAGCGTTATCACGCGGTCACGCTCCAGCTGCTGCGTGAGCTGGGCGCGCATTGCCTCTATCGACGGCGGCTGTGCGTCGCGGATGTCGTCAAGCCGGATGACGTGGAAACCGAACTGCGTTTTCACCGGTTCGCGGGTAAACGAGCCCTTTTCGAGCCCGGCCATCGCCAGGCCGAATTCCGCCACGAAGGTGTCGGGGGTGTTCCAATCGAGATCGCCGCCGTTTTCGGCCGAACCGGGATCCTGCGAGCGCTTGGCCAGTTCGGCGAACTCCTCACCTGCTTCGAGCTTGGCGATGATCTCGCGCGCCTCTTTCTCGGAATCGACCAGGATGTGGCGCGCGCGATACTCCTTGGACGCCTCCTTGCCGGCGACGAACCGATCGTAGGCCGTGCGCACTTCCTCATCGGTGACGGGTGAGCCGGTGAGTTCATCACGGATGAGGGCGCCGATCAGGATGTCCTGGCGTGCCCGTGCGAGTTGGGTGGCGACGTCGGGGCGCTCTTGCAGGGTGCGCTTCTCGGCCTCCTGTACGAACAGCTCGCGCGCGATGAGTTCTTCGCGTACCGCCCGGCGCAGTGTGTCGTCGTCTTTGCGGCCTTGCGCGACCATCGCCTGCACGAAGGAATCGATGCGCTCGGCCGGAATGGTGCGGCCGTTGACCACCAAGGGCTCGGCGGCCAGCGCGGGAACGGCGACGGCGATCGAAAGCATCAGGCCGACGAGGCCGCGGTCACGGCGCGAGAGAAGGTCGGAAACGAGCGGGCGCGTGACTCGGAAAGCTGACATGGGATGCCTCGTATGGATCTGCGGGGGTTCGACGCCGGCGGGAGCGGCACCGATCAGGCTGCCGTCCCGGGCAGTCGAGCGTCGATCGAAAGGGCGTGGATGCGGGTGGGCATCCAGTCGGCGACGGCATCATACACGAGCCGATGCCGCGCCAACGGGGCCAATCCCTGGAAGCGGACACTGACGATGCGCACCTTATAGTGACCGGCGCCCCCCTGGGCACCGGCGTGCCCGGCATGGCGGTGACTGTCATCCTCGACGTCGATCGGGTCACCGGGGAAGGCCTCGGCAAGACGCGCGCGCAGTTCGTCGACACTGGGCCGGCTCATTTCTGTGGCTCCATGGCGCGCGAGATCCAGAATGCCTGGAGCAGGACGAACAAGAGCGTCAGGCCGAGGGTGCCGAATACCTTGAACTGAACCCAGATCTCGGTCGAGAAACCGTAGGCGACGGCCAGATTGGCAACCGCCATCACCGCGAAGAAAAGGGTCCAGGCCCAGTTGAGCTGGGTCCAGCGCTCGGTCGGCAACTCGATTTGAGAACCCATCAGGGCCTGCATCAGGTTGCGCCCGCCGATCAGGCGGCCGCCCGCGAGGGTGGCGGCAAACACCAGGTAGAGCACCGTGGGCTTCCACTTGATGAAGGTCTCGTCGCGCAAGAGCAGGGTGAGACCGCCAAAGACCACGATGATCGCCAGCGAGATCCACTGCATCGGCTCGATAGGGCGGCCGCGCACCCGCATCCAGACGATTTGAACGAGACTGGCGACGACCGCGGTGGCTGTCGCGACGTAGATGTCATAGAGCTTGAACGCGACGAAGAAGAGCGCAATCGGGAGGAAATCGAACAGCAGCTTCATGGGGGAAGGGGAGTCTCCGCCGCCCGGCGGCGGCGCGGCCAAAGGGCCCGCGTTCAGTGACTTTGCACGGTATAATGACAGGTTACCTCAATTTCAAACGGAGCCCCGTCCATGGCCGAGCGTACGCGCGTCCGTCGCAACACCATCGAGCGCAAGTGCCTGCCGAAGTCGCTGAAGCGGCTTTTCAAGGATTCCACGCGCACGACCTTCAAGATGCTCGAGAAGGTCAAGAGCAGCAAACAGAACCGCTGATCAGCGGTTGTCGCGCTCGCGCGCGCATGGGGCGGGGCTTGCAGGAGCCCGGCTGCCCGGCACCGGCCGGCGCGCGTATTCTGCGGGCGTGATTCCTGGCGAGTGACGACATCGGCGAGTCCGCCGCGGCCGGCGCTCGCCGGTTGATTTTGCCCGCCCCCTGGCAGCGATTCGCGGGGCAGGGCGTGCCGTGCGGCAGCGCGGCACGGGTTTGGCTACACTGCCGATGATTGAGCTTGCCATGGATCCGGCCCGCGCCGCTGCACGGCGGGGCGTCCGGTCTGGCGACGTGTACGAACGACCCCACAGGAGACTCCCATGAACGGCCTCATGATGGATATGCCGCTGCTGATCTCGTCGATCCTTCAGCACGCTGCGCGTCACCATGCCGACACCGAAATCGTGTCGCGGCGGCTCGAGGGCGACATCCATCGCACCACGTATGTCGAACTCGAGTCGCGCTCACGCCGTCTTGCCAGTGCCTTGCAGAAGACGGGCGTGGTCCATGGCGACCGAGTCGCCACCCTGGCCTGGAACGGCTATCGGCACATGGAGGCCTACTACGCGATCGGCGGGGCGGGCGGAGTGGTGCACACGATCAATCCCCGGCTGCATCCGGACCAGATCGCGTGGATCATCGGCAACGCCGACGACAAGGCGCTGTTCTTCGACATCACCTTCCTGCCGATCGTGCAGGCGATCGCCGCGAAGTGCCCGGGGGTCCGCTCCTGGGTGGCCATGATCGACCCGGACAAACAGCCGGAGTCCAGCGTCGAACTGGTCAACTATGAGACCTTGCTGGCGAGCGGCGACGAGGGCTTCGTCTGGCCGGAAATGGACGAGCACAGCGCGGTTGCTCTCTGCTACACCTCGGGAACCACGGGCAATCCGAAAGGAGCGCTCTATTCGCATCGCTCCACCGTTCTGCACGCGTACGCGGCGGCACTGCCCGATTCGATGGCAGCCTCGGCCCGCGACAGCATTCTGCCGGTGGTGCCGATGTTCCACGTCAATGCCTGGGGCATCCCGTACGTGGCACCGATGGTGGGCGCCAAGCTGGTGTTTCCCGGCGCCCAACTCGACGGTAAGTCGATTCATGACCTGTTCGAGCAGGAAAATGTCAGCTTTTCGGCGGGCGTGCCGACCGTCTGGCTCGGCCTGCTGCAATACGTACAGGCCAATGACCTGAAGTTCTCGACCCTGACCCGCACCGTGATCGGTGGGTCGGCCTGCCCTCCGGCCATGATCAAGGCCTTCCGCGCCTACGGGGTCGATGTCATTCATGCCTGGGGCATGACCGAGCTGTCGCCGCTGGGTACGCTCAGCCGTCTGCAGGGCAAGCAACTCGATCTGCCCGAAGATCAGCAGATGAAGTTCTACGAAAAGCAGGGCCGGGTGGTTTACGGCATCGACATGAAGATCGTCGACGACCAGGGCAAGGCGTTGCCCTGGGACGGCAGCACCTTCGGCAACCTGCTGGTTCGCGGCCCCTGGGTCATCCGCGAGTACTTCCGCGGTGCCGGGGGCGATCCGCTGCAGTACGACGCTGACAACCGCGGCTGGTTCCCAACCGGTGACGTGGCCACGATCGATGCCGACGGATTCATGCAGATCACCGATCGAAGCAAGGATGTCATCAAGTCGGGCGGTGAGTGGATCAGTTCGATCGATCTCGAGAACCTGGCCATGGCCCATCCTGGGGTGGCCAGCGCCGCGGTCATCGGCATCGCCCATCCGAAATGGGACGAGCGCCCCTTGCTGATCGTGGTGCGCAAACCCGGTAGCGATGTCGGACGCGACGAACTCCTCGCGCATTACGATGGCAAGATCGCCAAATGGTGGACGCCCGACGACGTCCAGTTCGTGGATGAGTTGCCGCTGGGCGCCACGGGCAAGATTCTCAAGACGCGTCTGCGCGAACAGTTTGCCCACTACCGTCTGCCGACGGCCTGAACACGTCTCGCGGGGCACTCCGTCGGTGCCCCGCCCGATCGCATTTCTGGAGATCCCGCTTTGAGCCAGGTTCGATTCGCACAACACGGTGACCTCGCGGTCATCACGATGGACAACCCGCCGGTGAACGGTCTCGGCTACGAGCTGCGCACGGGCATCATGGATGGCCTGCAGCGGGCGATCGGCGAGCCGTCGGTCCGGGCGATCATTCTCACCGGCGGTGGGCGTGCCTTCTCCGGCGGCGCCGACATCCGCGAGTTCGGCTCGCCCAAGGCGCTGGCCGAGCCCAATCTGCTGACCCTGATCCGCGAGATCGAGCGCTCGCCGAAGCCGGTGATCGCCGCCGTGCATTCGATCGCCATGGGGGGCGGGCTCGAACTGGCGCTCGGTTGTCACTACCGGGTCAGCACGCCCGACGCCCAGATTGCGCTGCCCGAGGTCAAGATCGGCCTGATCCCCGGTGCCGGCGGGACCCAGCGCCTGCCCCGGGTGATGCCGCTCGAGCGCGCCTTGAACATGATCGTCAGCGGGGCACCGGTGGCGGCGGCCAAGCTCGCCGACACCGACCTGTTCGACAAGCTCATCGAAGGCGAACTGATCGAGGGTGCGATTGCGTTCGCCCGCAAGGTGATCGCCGATGGCTCGGCGCGGCCGTTGGTGCGTGACCGCCGTATCGACTATCCCAATGCCGACGGCTTCCTGAAGTTCGCCGAGAACGCGGCCATCAGCGCCGCGCCGCAGTTCCCGGCGCCTCGCGCCTGCGTGGCGGCGGTGCGGGCGGCCGTGCAGCAGTCTTTCGAGAGGGGCATGGCGGTCGAGCGCGAGGAATTCATCGCACTGATGCACACGCCCGAGGCGCGTGCATTGCGGCACGCATTCTTCGCCGAGCGCGCCGCCAGCAAGATCCCTGACGTGCCCGCAGACACGCCGCTACGCACCATCGAACGGGCGGCGGTGATCGGCGCGGGCACGATGGGCGGCGGCATTGCGATGAACTTCGTCAACGCCGGCATACCCGTGTCGCTGATGGAGCGCGAGCAAGCCGCCCTCGATCGCGGCATGGATACCATCCGCAAGAACTACGAGAACACGGCCCGCAAGGGGCGCATGAGCGCCGAGGATGTCGAGAAGCGCATGGCATTGCTCACGCCGACACTGCGCTACGAAGACCTGGGCGAGGCCGACATCGTCGTCGAGGCGGTGTTCGAAGACATGAACGTCAAGCGCGACGTGTTCCAGGCGCTCGATCGCTACATGAAGGACGGCGCGATCCTGGCCACCAACACCTCGACGCTGGACGTCGATCAGATCGCTGCCTTCACGCGCCGGCCTGGCGACGTCATCGGCACGCATTTCTTCTCGCCCGCGAACGTCATGAAGTTGCTCGAGGTGGTGCGCGGCAAGGCCACCGCCAAGGACGTGCTGGCCACGACGATGGCCCTGGCCAAGCGCATCCGCAAGACCGCGGTGGTCTCCGGAGTCTGCGATGGCTTCATCGGCAACCGCATGATCGAGCAGTACTCGCGTCAGGCCACCTTCATGCTCGACGAAGGCGCGAGCCCGCAACAGGTCGATCGGGCGATCGAGCGCTTCGGCTTCGCGATGGGCCCCTTTCGTATGGGTGACCTGGCCGGCAATGACGTCGGCTGGTATATCCGCAAGCGTCGTTACGAGGAAAAACCCGAGGTCATCTATTCGGCCGTGGCCGACCGCATCTGCGAGGCTGGTCGGTTCGGGCAGAAGACCGGCGCCGGCTGGTACCGCTACCAGGCCGGCAGCCGCAAGGCGATTCCCGATCCGGCCGTCGACGAGATCATCGCCAAGCACCGCGAGGCGATCGGCGTCACGCCGCGCAAGATCGACGACGACGAGATCGTGCATCGTCTGCTGTTCTCGCTGGTCAACGAGGGCGCGGCGATCCTCGAAGAGGGCATCGCGATGCGCGCGTCGGACATCGATCTCATCTATCTCACCGGCTATGGCTTCCCGCTGCATCGCGGCGGCCCGATGCTCTACGCCGACCAGTTCGGGCTCTACAACGTCGTCACGCGCATGCGTGAGTACGCGCGCCAGCCACACGGCGATCCGGGCTTCTGGACACCGGCACCCTTGCTGAACCGGCTGGCCGCCGCCGGCCAGTCGTTCAACGACTGAACCCGACGACCCACCGACACCGTCTCTGAAAGGAACCATCATGCGCGAAGCAGTCATCGTTTCCACGGCCCGTACCGGGCTCGCCAAGAGCTGGCGGGGCGCTCTCAACATGACCCATGGCGCCACCATGGGCGGCCATGTCGTGCGGGCTGCCATCGAGCGCGCTGGCATCGAGGCCGGCGAGGTCGAGGATGTACTCATGGGTTGTGCCACGCCCGAGGGCGCGACCGGCGGCAACATCGCACGCCAGATCGCACTCGCCGCCGGTTGTCCGGTGACGGTCAGCGGCGTCACGGTCAACCGCTTCTGCTCCTCGGGCCTGCAGACCATCGCCATGGCTGCGCAGCGCATCATCGCCGGCGAGGCCGACGTCTTCGTCGCCGGCGGTGTCGAGTCGATCTCCTGCGTGCAGAACGAAGCCAATCGCCACATGGCGCAGGATCCCGCGCTTCTCGAGAAAAAGCCCGAGATCTACTGGTCGATGCTGCAAACCGCCGAAATGGTCGCCAAGCGCTACGGCATACCACGAGAGCAACAGGATGAATACGGTGTGCAGAGTCAGCAGCGCGCCTGCGCGGCGGCCGAGGCGGGCAAGTTCAAGGACGAGATCGTGCCAATCACGGTCCGGCAGGCCTACGCCGATCCGCGGAGCCAGCAAATCCTCACCCGCGACGTCACGCTGTCCGACGACGAGGGTCGGCGCGCCGACACCACCTATGAAGGCGTGTCGCAGATCCGCCCGGCGCTGCCGGGCGGCGTGATCTCGGCCGGCAACGCCAGCCAGTTCTCCGACGGCGCCGGCGCCTGCGTGGTCATGGAGGCAAGCCTGGCCGAGAAGAAAGGACTGAAGCCGCTTGGTGTCTTCCGCGGTTTCGCGGTCGCCGGCTGCGAGCCTGACGAAATGGGCATTGGTCCGGCGTTCGCGGTGCCCAAGCTGCTGGCGCGGGTCGGCAAGAAGGTTGAGGACATCGACCTCTGGGAACTCAACGAAGCCTTCGCGGTGCAGGTGATCTACTGCCGCGACAAGCTCGGCATCCCGGGCGATCGGCTCAATGTGAACGGCGGTGCGATTGCGGTCGGGCATCCATACGGTGTCAGCGGTCAGCGTCTCACCGGCCACGCGCTGATCGAGGGCCGCCGCCGCGGCGCCAAGCTCGCCGTGGTCACGATGTGCATCGGCGGCGGCATGGGCGCGGCCGGGCTGTTCGAGGTTCTGTGAGCATTGCCGGCCTGTTCGACCTCGGCGGTCGACATGCGATCGTCACCGGCGCGTCGCGCGGGCTCGGTTTGCAGATCGCGCGCGCGCTCGGCCAGGCCGGCGCGCGTCTGCTGATCTCGGCCCGCAAGCCCGACGGCGTACAGGCCGCCGTCGAGCAATTGCGCGGCGAGGGCTTCACGGTCGAGGGCCTGACGGTCGATGTCGGCGATCCGGCATCCGTCGAGGCGTTCGGGCGGGCGGCCCTGGCTGCGCTCGGGCACGTCGATATCCTGGTCAACAATGCGGGCGCCACCTGGGCGGCGCCCGCCGAAGACCATCCGCTCGAGGCCTGGCAGAAGCTGGTCAACGTCAACATGACCGGGGTGTTCGTGCTGTGCCAGCTGATCGGTCGCGAATCGATGATTCCGCGCCGCTATGGCCGCATTCTGAACGTCGCCTCGATCGCCGGACTGCGCGGCAATCCGCCGGGTACCAATACCACCATCGCCTACAACACCACCAAGGCGGGTCTGGTCAATTTCACGCGCGCGCTGGCCGGCGAGTGGGGACCGCACGGCATCACGGTCAATGCACTGGCGCCGGGGTTCTTTCCGACCCGCATGACGCGCGGCGCGCTGGAGCAGTTTGCCGACGAGATCAAGCGCATCACACCCTTGCACCGGTTAGGCGACGAACACGACCTGCAGGGTGCCAGCCTGTTGTTCTGTTCCGATGCGGGCAAACACATCACGGGCCAGATCCTGGCCATCGACGGAGGTGTCAGTGCCGTCTGACGACCCGCGCGAGCGCCCGCTGCTTACGAGCGAGATCCGGCCGGATCCCGACGGCCCGTTTCCGATCGACATCCCGTTCATCCGCGCGGTGGGCGTGCATCTCGTCGAGTTCGGCGGCGGGCGTGCCGGGTTGCGGCTCGATCTCGATCAGTGGCACATGAACTCGTTCGCGATGGCGCACGGCGGCGTGGTCATGACCCTGATCGACATCAGCATGGTCATGGCCGGACGCGCACAGCCGCGCGACGACGACGACCCGGCCAAGAGCCTGATCACGATCGAGCTCAAGACCAGCTTCATGCAGCCCGCGGTGGGACCGTCATTGTTCGCGAACGCGGTCTGTTGCCACCGCACCTCGAGCCTGGCGTTTTGCGAATCCGAGATTCGCGACGGCAAGGGCAACCTGGTCGCGCGCGGCTCCGGAACCTTCAAATATCAGAAGCGACGCGACCGTTAGTGGGCAGGGTCCCGTCTGGAGGCATCGACTCATGAACGCACCCGTGGTGGACGTCCGGGCCAGCGTGTCGGAGCAGGAGTGGCAGATCCGCACCGATCTCGCCGCAGCATATCGGTTGATCGCTCACTTCGGTTGGGACGATCTGGTATTCACACACATCTCGGCGCGTGTCCCGGGCCCAGAACATCACTTCCTGATCAACCCGTACGGCATGATGTTCGACGAGATCACGGCATCCAGCCTGGTCAAGGTCGATCAGGCCTGCAGGCCGGTACTGGCGACCGATCATCCGGTCAATCCCGCCGGCTTCGTGATCCACAGCTGCATTCACGACGGACGTGCCGACGTCGCCTGCGTGATCCACACGCATACGCCGGCCGGCGTCGCGGTAAGCGCGCAGGCGGGCGGGCTGCTGCCGATCTCCCAGCAGGCGGCCGTGCTCATGCACCGCGTGGGGTATCACGACTACGAAGGCATTGCGGTGCGCGATGACGAGAAACCGCGCCTGCAGCGCGATCTGGGTCGCAACAGCTGTCTGGTGCTGCGCAATCACGGTCTGCTGACCGTGGGCCGTACCGTGGCCGAGGCCTTCCAGTTCATGTTTACCCTGCAGCGTGCCTGCGAGATCCAGGTCATGGCCCAGGCTGGAGGCCCCCTGGTCGAGATCGGCGAACCGGTGATCGCCGGTATCCGCGACGCGCTGCGTCTGGCGCTGACCGACAAAGGCTCGGCGCTCGCCTGGCCCGCCTTGCGGCGGCGACTCGATCGAATCAACCCCGGATACGAGGACTGAGATGTTGACCGAATTCAAAGGCCGCACGGCGGTCATCACGGGCGCCGGAAGCGGCTTCGGCCGCGAGTTCGCGCTGATCGGTGCGAGCCGTGGCATGAATCTGGTGCTTGCCGACATCCAGGCCGATGCCTTGGCCGAAACCGAGCGCATGGTGAGCGAACGGGGCGCGTCCGTGCTGGCCGTGCCGACCGACGTCGGCGACCCCGCCTCGGTCGACGCGCTGCGTGATGCCTGTCTGCAGCGCTTCGGCGCGCCGGGCCTGTTGTTCAACAATGCCGGCGTCGCGGTAGGGGGTCTGGCCTGGGAGAACACGGTCGCCGATTGGGAATGGGTCTTGCGCGTCAATCTGTGGGGCGTGATCCACGGCGTACGGGCATTCGTGCCGGCCATGCTCGAGGCCGGGCGTCCCGCGCATGTGGTCAACACCGCATCGGTGGCGGGGCTGCTCGCGCCACCCACGATGGCGGTCTACAACGTCAGCAAGCACGGGGTGGTCGCCTATTCCGAGACGCTCTATCACGACCTGCAGATGATCAAGTCGTCGATCGGCGTCAGCGTGCTGTGCCCGGCCTTCGTGTCGACGGGTATCGTGGATTCGGGCCGCAACCGACCCGCTGGTCTGCGTTCCGACGCGCCACCCACGAATGCACAGCAGGCCGCCGAGGCAGCCATGGCCAAGGCGATTCGCAGCGCCAAAGTCACCGCTGCCGAGGTCGCCCGCATGACCTTCGACGCGATCGAGCAAGACCGTTTCTACATCATCACCCACCCGCCGATCATGGATTCCGTGCGCCTGCGCGTGCAGGACGTGGCCGAGCTGCGCAAGCCGACCAATCCGTTCAGCCTGCGCCAGGATGTGGCGCCGAGCGCCGGAGACCGCTCGTGAGCCGCGCCGCGGCATCGTTCACGCACCATTTGCGGGTGCGTTGGGCGGAGGCGGACCAGCAGGGCGTGGTCTTCAACGGCCACTATCTGACCTATTTCGACATCGGCATGACCGAGTATCTGCGCGCGCTCTACGATGGCGATGCGAAGGCGATGTTCGCGATCTTCAACGATGTCTACGTGGTGCGCAGCGAGCTCGATTACATGGGCTCCGCGCGCTTCGACGAGGAGATCGACATCGTGGTCAGGCCGTTGCGGCTGGGCCGCTCGAGCATGACACTGTCGTTCGAGATCCGCCGCGGCGACCAGACGCTCATCAGCGGCCAGAACGTTTACGTGCACGCTCCGAGCGGCGCGTCGCAGCCATGGCCCGACGATTTCCGCGAGCGCATCGGACATATCGGTCAACCCGCTGACGCATGACCCGTTCCATGAGGGTCGTGTTGCCGTCAGATGGCCCTTTCGAAGGCGGAACAGAGCAAGGAGATTCCCGATGACGTCATCGATTGAACGAGTTTTGCGATGGGGCGTGGCCGCGCTCGCCGGGGGCTTCATTGGCCTGGCGCAGGCCGGAGCGCTCGATCTGATCTCGACGACCGACGCGAGCCAGGCGGTGCGCGCGGCGCTCGAGAAGGGCAGTGAGCGGGCCGTGGCGCTGCTCGGCCGGCCGGGCGGCTACGCCAATGATCCTCAGTTGCACATTCCGCTTCCGGATGCGCTGAGCAAGTCGCGCCGGCTGTTCAAGATGCTTGGCAAGGGCGACGAACTCGATTCGCTCGAGGCCGCAATCAACCGTGCCGCCGAGCAGGCAGTACCCAAGGGTAAGGCTGTGCTTTCGGACACGGTCAAGAAAATGACCGTCGACGACGCCAAGAACATTCTCACCGGCGGCGACGACTCGGTCACGCAGTTTTTTCGCAAGAATTCACGCGCGGAACTGATGAGCAAGCTGACACCCATCGTCGACGGGCAGATCTCCGAACTGGGCATCGCGCGTCAGTACGATGCGCTGGCCGGCAAGGGCGCCGCGCTCGGCCTGGTCAAGGGCAACGACAGCAGCCTTGCCGGCTATGTGACCGACCAGGCGCTCGAGGGTTTGTTCACCATGATCGCGCGTGAAGAGAAAGCGATCCGGGCCGATCCGATCGGGACCGGCTCGAAGCTGCTTGGCAAGGTGTTCGGCGCGTTGCGCTGACAGCCCGCGTTCGAGCCGGCCCGGAACGCTATCGTGGACTTGCGTGGCTCGCGGCGGCCGGGGGCGAACCGACACGGGTCGCGATGCGGCGCGTCCAGCGCGGCGGCGATGCCGCGGCCGCCCAGTGCCATTCATCGAAGCGCACCAAGCCGTCGTCGGCTACGGTGACGATCGACGACACCCGGGTACCGTAGCCGCTTGGTTCCGCGGCGGCCACGAATGGCGACATCAAGGCCCCGGCCGGCTCGGGCAATTGGAACGCATCGGGTACTCGCCGGATGTCGGCCGCCGCCTTGTGTCGCGCGGGTCCTGGCGCTGCCACCGTGCCCGCCGGCGTCGGCGAACGAGCCTCGGCGGATTCCGGCAGTGTCCTGTCGTCCACGTGCCCGGCTGATCGGACGTCGCCCCGATGCACCGGCAGTTGCGTGCTGCTCAAGGTGGCGAGCCAATCGGCAACCGGCAGGGCACCGTCGTTTCGCAGCCCGTCGGCCAGCGCGCCTTGCAGCAGCAAGGCCTTGCGCCAGGGCGTGTCGGGTGGCGCATTGGTCAGCGTGTGGACGCCGGCAGCGAAAGAGAAAGGCCGGCTGGTGCCCGTCGTGTCGGGCACATTGGAGGCCACCATTGCGCGGGGTTCGCCCTCGCGCCAATCGATGCCCAGCAGCTGGAACCCCGCGTATCGGGCATCGGTGTCGAGCAGCTTGGCGAATGCCGCCTCGATCGGATCGGGATCGTTTGCCAGAGCCACGACGAGCTCGCCGCGGCTGCGCTGTCCGGGTTCGCGGGCAAGACGGGGGTCATTGGTAAGCATGGCCAGCCGGCCGGCGCGCTGCAGCAGCATCCAGGATCCGCCCGCTTCGAGGTCGCGGCCGCCGAAGCAGCCTTCGCGATCGGGCCACCAAGCCGCCGCGGCACTCGGCCGCCCCAGCCATTCGTCACGGTTCGCGAGCACCACCACGGGCCAGCGTGGGTGGCGTGATAGCGCAAATGCGATCAGGCACATGGGAAGACCGAGCCGTCGAGCCAGACGAAGCGTTCGACATGTCTCGCGCCGGTCGCTGACGAAATCAGGCCGTGGCGCCGGGCCTGCGCATCGAGTGTGGCCAGCCATGCGTCGACGTCGGAGCCGGCGCGCAAGCGGTAGTGCTCGAGCCAGGTGTCCTGAGGCCGCGCACCGACGGGACCCACACCGCTTGCGAGTGGCGGTGAGTCGCGACGCAGCGCGAAGCCGGCATCGACGACCGGCGCCCGCCGGGACTCGGCCGCCAGCGCGGCCAGCGCCGCCCCAATGCGCTCGCGCTCACCGGCGTCGGCCTTGAAATAGACGAACACGGAAACTTCGGCATCCCGGTCGCGGGTGCCCGGGGCGGGAGAATCCATGCTCAGAAACGCGGCCGCTCGAAAGGTTTGTGCTCTGGGATCGCGTAGGGCAGATCGAGTGGTTCGATGCCCTCCAGTCCGAGATCGGCATGACGACCGGCCTGCGCTCGCTCGGCCGTGGTTTCAAGCAGGCAGAGGAATCGGTCGGGCCGGCCGATCGGCGCCGCCGATGCGCAGCTGACGACCGTGGCCTCGATCTGCTGCGCCTCGGCGCCGAGATCTTCAGCGGGGCTCAGGCGTCGCGAGGCGAGGGCAGGCAGCATCCGGCGCTTGAGCTTGCCCAGGTTCTGGCTGCGCGCGATGACTTCCTGGCCCGCATAGCAGCCCTTGGCGAAATCCACGCCACCCAGCAACTCGAGATTGACCATTTGCGGCACGAAGCGATCGGCGGTGGCGGGCACGATGCGCGCCTCGCCCGCGAGAATCTCACCGGCACGATAGGCGTCGCCCGAAGCGCTGGCTGCAGCATCGAGCGAGCGCCAACGATCGCGCCATTGTTCGAGCGGCGTCAGCCAGAGCGTGCGCGTCCAGTGCTGGTCGCCAAAGTGGCAATCGCCCAGGCGCAGCCGGCTACCGTCGCCGGAGACCGACATGGGAGCATCGGCATCGGCGATCAACGAATGGCCGGGTGGGGCAATGAGCGCGATTGGCACGACCGACTCGTCCAGTGGTTCGACCGAGACCTTGGCGCGCAGCACGAACATCTTCAAGCGTCGGGCGATCGGCGCGACCAGCTCACGGCTCAATACCAGCGCAAAATGCTCGGGTGCCATGGCAGCGACCCACATGCTGGCCAGGATGCGGCCCTTGGGCGAGCACCACGCGGCCAACCGCAGCGCGCCAGGGGCGAGCTGCTCGATGTTGCTGGTCAGCTGGCCGTTCAGGAACGACCGCGCCTCGGGGCCCGTGACCCGGATCACGCCGAGCTCGGCGACGGCGATCCGCCACGGCATGGGCGGATCGTCAGGTCCGGCACCGATCTGCCAGCCTTCGGGTGTGAGCTTGGCGTCGAGCCCGGCCCAGCCGGCTGCGCTCGCAATGGCGGCCGGCGGCGAATCGGCTGGCTGTGATGTTGCCGTGTCGTCCGTTGATGTCATGACGCAGGCATCTCCAGGAATGCGCGACGGCGCAGCGGGCATGTCATTGGCTCAGACTCGGTGCAGTGGACAGGCCGCGTATTATATGAAGCGGTCGTTTTGTATGGATGGATAGCCAGGCCGGCGCAAACGGCTTGGCTGCCGCTGCCGATGCCGGCGCCAGCCACGCAACTCGGTGCGCATGCGCATGCGCGGTGCGCGCCGCCACCGCCGACCCACCCCGCACAGACACTTCAACGATCGCATGCGCCGAACCCTGAAGGTACTCGTCGTTCTCGTCATCCTGGTCGGTGCCGTGGCCGCGCTCACCTATCGCTGGGCGCTGGAGCGTTACGGCGAGCAGCCCCTGGTGTTCGTGAATCTGCCGGCGCGCGTCGAGGTTCGCCCTGGCATGGGTCTGCGGCAGGTCGGGGGTGCCCTGCGCGCCGCGGGCGCGCAGGCCCCTGATTGGCTGTTCAAGCTTGCTGCCCGCCTACGCGACGATGCCCATCGCCTGCAGGTCGGCATCTACGAGGTTCGCGAGCCGCAGACGCTGCGCGAACTGCTCGACCGCATGGTGGCGGGCGACGTGTTGATGGCCGAGATCCGATTCATCGAGGGATGGCGCTTCGCGCAGCTGCGCGCGACCGTGCGTGCGCATCCCGAATTGCGCCACGAAACGGATTCGCTGGACGATCGGGCGCTGTTGCAGCGTCTGGGCATCGAGCGCGACCACCCGGAAGGCTTGTTCTTCCCCAGCACCTACCGTTTTCCCGCCGGCAGCAGCGACCTCGACATTTACCGAATGTCGCACGACGCGCTGCGCAAACTGCTCGACGAGGCCTGGGCCGGGCGCGAGGAGGGTCTGCCGCTGGCCACGCCCTACGAGGCGCTGGTGCTCGCCTCGGTGGTCGAGAAAGAAACCGGGGTAGAGGCCGATCGCCCGCAGATCGCCGGTGTGTTCGTCAATCGCTTGCGCCGAGGCATGATGCTGCAGAGCGATCCGACCACCATCTACGGGCTGGGTGACGCATTCGACGGCGACCTGCGTCGCGTGCACCTGCGGTCGGATACTCCCTACAACACCTATACCCGTCACGGTCTGCCTCCCACGCCGATCGCACTGGTCAGCCGGGCCTCGTTGCGGGCGGTGCTGCATCCGGCCAGCACGGATGCGCTCTACTTCGTGGCTCGTGGCGATGGTTCGAGCCAGTTCTCGGCCACACTCGGCGAACACAATTCAGCCGTGCGACGCTATCAGCTGGGAAGGCCGAAATGAGGGGCAGGTTCGTCTCGTTCGAGGGGATCGACGGCGCGGGCAAGAGCACGCACATCGATCACACGGCGCAGTGGTTGCGCGCGCGCCGGCTGCAGGTGGAGGTCACGCGTGAGCCCGGTGGCACCGAACTGGCCGAAGCTATTCGCGAACTCGTACTCGGCCGCTCCATGGCCCCCCTGACGGAGGCGCTACTGGTGTTCGCGGCTCGTCACGACCACGTCACGCGCCTGATCGAGCCGGCACTGGCTGCCGGCCACTGGGTGGTCTGCGACCGCTTTACCGACTCCAGTCTCGCCTACCAGGGCGCCGGCCGTGGCCTCGATCCCGCCGTGCTGGCTTGGTTGGCGCAACGCGTGCACGGCGGGCTCTGGCCCGATCGCACGTATTGGTTCGATCTCGATCCCGGGCAGGCCTCGGCGCGCGTACACGCGCGCGCGCCGGCAGACCGCTTCGAGGCCGAGCAGCAGTCCTTCTTCGAGCGCGTGGCGGCCGGCTTCGCACGCATCGCCGACGCCGAGCCCGGCCGTGTGGTGCGCATCGACGCAACCGCCTCGCGCGAGCTGGTAGCCGCCAGCATCGAGCAAGATCTGGCCGACATGCTCGGCGCCGGCTGACATCTCCGGATCGCGCTGACATGTCCCTGCCAGTCTTGTTGCCCACGTCCGAGGGCGAACGCGCACCGGTCTGGCCGCCGTGGCTCGACGGTCCACTGCGGTCATTGCGCGAGCGTCGGGCGCGCATCCCGCATGCGCTCCTGGTCCATGGTCCGGCCGGCGTCGGCAAGTCCTGGCTTGCACAGGCGTTCGCGGCCGACTTGCTCTGCGAAACCACGCGTGACGACGGCGCAGGGCCATGGGCGGCATGCGGTCGTTGCCCGGGTTGCCGCTGGTTTGCCGCCGGTGCGCATCCCGATTTGCGCCGCCTGTTGCCCGAGGCGATGGACCCCGATCACGTTCCCGAGCGCGGGCGCAAGCCCTCACGCGAGATTCGAATCGATGCCATGCGCGCGCTCGGCGACTTCCTCAATCACACTGGCCATCGAGGGGGCTGGCGGGTGGTTCTGATCGAACCGGCCGACGCCATGAACGTCTATGCCGCCAATGCTTTGCTGAAATCGCTCGAAGAACCCGGCGCGCGCACCTTGCTGATGCTGATCAGCAGTCACCCGGACCGCATCATGGCGACGATCCGATCGCGCTGCCAGGCGGTGGCCGTGGCCGCTCCGTCGACCGCCGAGGCCCGTGCCTGGATGCTCGCGCAACCCGATGTCGCGGACGATGCCGTCGATCGCGCCCTGGCCGCCGCTGGCGCACCGCTGCACGCGCTGAGCGGCGTCGAACCGGCGCGCGACGCCGCTCATCGGTCGGTTCTGGCTGCGATTGCGGGTCTCCCGGACACTGCTCTTCCAGCGGTGGTCGACGCGATCGCGGGCGTACCCGAGATCGATTGGACAGACCTGCTGCAACGTTGGGTCAACGACCTGGCCAGGGTCAAGGCGGGTTCCGATGCGCGATACTTTCCGCAGCATCGGGATCGGCTCGAACGACTGGCGGGACGGCTGCCTTGGCAGGCCCTGATTGCGCAGCACGACCGATTGCTCGAAGCGCGCGCCTGGCGCGACCATCCGCTCAATCCACGTCTGGTTTGCGAAAGCCTTCTGTTGCAGTACCGGGATGCGTTCGTGGGCTGATCAGAGCCGGAGTCACCGATGTCCGAAGCCGTAGCACCCGCACAGGATGCCGCCAGCAAACCGGCCGAGGCCGCCGAGTCACGTTCCTCCCGCCCGGGCGTCATCCAGTTGGCGATCCGCGAGAAGGCGGCATTGCAGGCGGCATACATGCCCTTCATCGCCGGTGGCGGTTTGTTCATACCGTCGACGCGGGCGGCGGAACTCGGTGACCAGGTCTACATCATCCTGTCGCTGCTCGATGATCCCAACAAACTGGCGATCACGGGCAAGGTCGTCTGGCTGACCCCCCAGGGCGTGCCGGGACGTCAGCAAGGGGTCGGTGTTCAGCTCGCCGCCGACGACGCCGGCGAGCAGGCTCGCAACCGCATCGAGACCCTGATCGGCGGTGCGCGCACGGCGAAGGCGACACACACGATCTGATCCGGAGGATCGGCGCATTGCCGGCGCCGGCCTCCCTCGAGGCGGGCAAGGCCGCGTGGCGATGGCGGGTGTCGGCGCGTCCGGGCCGAAGCCTCCTCGAAAGCCCGATACAATCGCAGCACGAGCGATTCAAGCAACGTCGCCGCCCGTGTTCATCGATTCCCACTGCCACCTCGATTTCCCCGCCCTGAGAGATGATCTCGACGCCGTCCTCGCGCAGATGCGCCAGGCCGACGTCGCTGGCGCGCTGTGCGTGGCCGTCACGCTCGAAGAGGCGGGCACCGTGCGCGCGCTCGCCGAGGCGCACCACAACCTCTGGGCCAGCGTCGGCGTGCATCCCGACTACGAAGGCGTGCGCGAGCCCGATGTAGACACTCTGGTCGAGGCCGCGCGCCATCCGCGCGTGGTCGCAATTGGTGAGACCGGTCTCGACTATTTTCGTATCGAAGGCGATCCCCACTGGCAGCGCGAACGATTTCGGGTGCACGTACGCGCGGCCCGCGAGGCCGGCCTGCCATTGATCGTTCACACGCGGGCTGCTCGAGACGACACCCTGGCCATCATGCGCGAAGAGGGCGCCGATCGCTGTGGTGGTGTGCTTCACTGCTTCACCGAGAGCTGGGACATGGCCCGTGCGGCGCTCGAGATGGGCTTCTACATCTCGTTTTCCGGCATCGTCACCTTCAAGAATGCCGCGGACCTGCGCGACGTCGCGGCCCGCGTTCCGGCGGACCGGCTGCTCGTGGAGACCGATTCACCCTATCTGGCACCGGTGCCGCATCGCGGCAAGCGAAACCAGCCGGCATGGGTGCGCGATGTCGCGGTCGGTGTGGCGGCGGTGCGCGGCATGGAGCTCGCCGAGCTGGCAGCACGTACGACGCGCAACTTCTTCACCCTGTTCGACAAAGCAAAACTGCCTGCGAATAGCGGCACACCAGCCACCTAGGAGGAATCGATGCAAGTGTTCGAAACGTCGTCTCGCTGCAAATGGTCGTGCATCTCGCTGGCCCTGGTCTTGGCCCTTGGTCTATCGACCACGCCGGCTCAGGCTGCTGATCCCGGTCTAAAAGACGAGCCCGCGCAAACGAGCGCGTCCGAGAAAGATCCTCGCCTGATGCTGCTCGAGGCGGTTCTGCTCGACGATGCCCGCCTGGTCGAGTCCTTGCTGGCGAAGGGGGTCGACGCCAATGCCCGCGAGCTCGAGCGGGGGCCGGCGGTGGTCATGGCTGCCACCGAGAACTCGTTTGCCGCCCTTGCCGCATTGCTCACGGCGCCCAAGCTCGATCTCGAGGCCACCAACCGGAACGGCGAAACGGCGCTGATGATGGCGGCATTTCGTGGCCATAACCCGTCCGTCGAGAAGCTGATTGCGCGCGGCGCCAAGGTCAATCGCGATGGCTGGACGCCGCTGCACTATGCGGCAGCCAACGGCCATTCCGAGACCATGAACCTGCTGATCAAGGCCGGCGCCGATCTCGATGCCGAGTCCCCAAACGGTACGACTGCGATGATGATGGCCGCGCGCATGGGCTACCTGACCGCTTACCAGGAGCTGGTTCTGGCCGGTGCCGACCCGACGCGGGTGAATCAGTCGGGGCTCAGCGCGGCCGACTACCTGGAGCGTCGTGGGGAGGCCGATCGCGCCGAGCGCCTGCGCCGTTACGCGAGCGCATTCAACGCCAGGAACAAGGCAAAGTAGCCAACGTGTGCCGGCGGCTCGATTCGCCGTCGGCTCTCCTGCGTATCTACCGGGGGGCCGATCCTGGCGAATCAGCCGGCGCTGTCACCGGCCCAGACTTGCGACCGCGCGCCGTCTGCCGTGGCCAGGTCGGTAGACGGCCACCGGACGGGGGCAGACAACATCCGCTGCCTGAGTGCGGTGCGCAGCGTCGCCGTTGGCTGACGACGGTGCTCGAGCCCGGCTTGGATGCACAGCAGCTCGAGCTCGGCACGGTTGGCGGTGGCGATCCGCACGACATACGACACGCGGGTTTGCGTGTCCAGCAATTCGTTCAAGCTCATCATCGGGGCGGGCGGGCAGTCGGACGGTCGGAATCGAAGGCGCGGAGGCTGAGCCCCGGCGCCGGGCTACAGTCTGAGCGTCAGCATCGATCGTGCCCGTGACGCACCGCACGGCGATTGCTGCCGGCCAATTGCGCAAATGCACAGACGCGCGCATCCACTGGTCCACGGCGAGTCGCATCCGGCCCCACCGGGCGGTTGCCCGAACGCGGGAACCGGCGTGCTCGGCGACGGTGATCGTGTTCGTCCGAAGCATCGTCATATCATTGCGCGACGCACCCCAGAGTCGGACGCGCCGCGCTCGCACCCCGCCAGGAGAGACCATGTCGCAGGAATTCGAGAAGTTCATTGCCAGCTGCCGCCACGCGATCGCAACCGAGACCGAGGAGGCCGCCGTGATCGGCGCCGTACAGGATGCGCTGCGCGGCCTGCTGGGCAAGAGCGGCTGGCTGCCCGCGTCGCACAGCCGCCCGCGCGGCGACCGCTATGCGCAGTATCCGTTGTACGTGGCCGCCGACGGCAGTTTCTCGGTCGTGTCTTTCGTCTGGTCGCCGGGTCAATGGACCCCGATCCACGATCACACGGTCTGGGGAGTGATCGGTATCCACCAGGGGCGCGAGCGTACCGAAGCCTATCGGCTCGAGCGGGGCGAAATGGTGGTCACGAAATGCATCGATGCCGAGGTTGGCGATGTCGGTGCGGTGTCGCCGCGCATCGGTGATATTCATCGTGTGGGCAACGTGTCCGACGAGGTCGCGATCAGCATCCACGCCTACGGCGGCGACATCGGCCGAGTCGAGCGCCACACCTTCGACAGCAACGGGCGCAGCAATGATTTCGTTTCTGGCTACGAGCCGGTCGAGCCGTTGCTGGCGGATTGATCGGCATCGTCCGACCGCTGCGAGCGCCACTCGCCCGATCGACCTTCTCGGTCTGCCTGCCGTGGCAAGCGATGCGCTGGATCACATTCCTGACAGACCCCGTGACGTCGTTCCGGCGACTTCGCTCAAGTGCCGGTCGCAGGCCATCAAGCGCACCTTGTACGGCGCGAGCCGCTCGATGATCGTGATCGCCGTGTTGGCGAACTGATCGATCGGCGTCTGACCCTCGGCCAGCGCCAGGTGCGCGGCGACGATCCGGCGCAGCACCAGTCCGTGTGTGAACACGGCCAGTCGCGCGCCCTCGGGAACTTCGTGTGCGAGCACCCATTCGAACGCCCGCGCCACGCGTTCGTAGAACACCGGATTCGATTCGCCGTTTGGCGGTTCGTAGTCTTCGGCATCGGCATCGAAATCGATGCTGCTGCGCGGCCGGCCGCGCAGATCGCCGAAGTTACGCTCGGCGAGCAACTCGGTGGTGACGACCGGTAGCGAAAGACGGTCGGCGAGGGCCTGGGCCGTTTGCCGCGCGCGCATCATGTCGCTGCTCACGATGGCGTCTATTCCCAATTGGTGCAGCCGCTGGGCTGCGGCGGCGGCCTGCGCAAGGCCACGATCGGACAGCGGGGTGTCGGGTTGCTGGAATACGCGCGCTGCATTGAGTGGCGTTTCGCCGTGTCGGATCAGGACGATTTCGGTGGTCATGATGGCTTCGCTTGGACGAGCAGGCTGCCGAAACACCTCGCGGGCTCAAGATTCACTCGCAGGGCACGGGGATGGAACGGGGGCGTGCGGCGATGATACGCGAGCGCGAATGACGCCCCGACCTGCGCTCGGATGCTCGCCGGGCAGTGGTCGACGTCCGCTCGGATGCCCGCCGAGCCCTTGTTTCAAGGGCCGGATTGCGCTTTTTTCGCGACAAAACGCTTGAAACAAGGCGTTTCAGCGCGAGTGCGCCGCCGCATGCGTGCGATAATTTTTTCGATGACAACGCTTTTTGCCCTTGTTTAAAGGGCTTTTTCGAAACACGGCGGCGTCATTGTCATTTTCAACAATCGGACTGAAAACCAATATGGCGACATCACGCAAGACCACCACGGCCGCGGCCAAGAAACCCGCAGCCAAGAAAGCTGCCGCACCGAAGGCTCCGAGCGCGGTCAAGGACACGTTCACGAAGACCAGCCTCGCGCAGCACCTGGCCGCCCAGTCCGGTGTCGAGCCCAAGGCGGTCAAGGCCGTGATGGCCAGCCTCGAAGCGACGATGGTCGGTGCGCTGAACAAACGTGGCGTCGGTGAGTTCACGTTGCCCGGTCTGCTCAAGATCGTCACCCAGAAGGTGCCGGCCAAGAAGAAGCGCTTCGGCAAGGACCCGTTCACCGGTGAAGAGCGTTGGTTCCCGGCCAAGCCGGCTTCCACGCGCCTGAAAGTGCGCGCCATGAAGCGCCTGAAGGACGCTGCCCAGTAAGGTGCGGCGGCGCCGGCGCCACGGGCCTCGTTCGTGGCCGGTGGTGCGGCGCGTCGGAGCGGCGGGCTTTCTTCGAGCCCATCGCTGCCGGCAATCTAGAATCGCCCGGTTGCCCGTTCTCTGCGGCCGGATCGCCTGACCAGCGATCTCTTGCGCAGCGGGTGCCGGGCGTTTTCTTTTCTGGAGAGCAGCCATGCACGGTCCATTCTCGGATGTGCGCATCATCGATCTGACGACGATGGTGTCCGGCCCGTACTGCACGATGGCGCTCGCCGACCAGGGGGCCGACGTGATCAAGGTGGAGGCACCCGGCGGCGATTACTCGCGCCATGTCGCGACGCGGCGAGGCGGATTCTCGGCCTCGTTCGTGAACAACAACCGCAACAAGCGCTCGATCGTGCTCGATCTGAAGCGGCGGGCGGCGCGCGACGTTTTGCTCGACATGTGCGGCTCGGCGGATGTGTTCATCCAGAATTTTCGGCCAGGCGTGGCCGAGCGCATGGGGCTGGGCGAACAGGCCGTGCGGGCGGTGCGAGAAGACATCGTCTATGTCTCCATCACCGGCTTCGGGTTCGAAGGCCCCTATGCGCAGCGGCCGGTCTTCGATCCCTTGATCCAGGCGCTGTCAGGCCTGACCACCGTGCAGGCAGGCGCCGACGAGCGGCGGCCGCGGCTGGTGCGCACGATCCTGCCGGACAAACTCACGGCGATCCAGGCGGCACAGGCCATCTCCGCGGCGCTCTACGCGCGTGCGCGGCGCGGCGTCGGCCAGCACGTGCGCCTGTCGATGCTGGACACGATCGTGTCCTTCCTGTGGGGCTCCGACATGGGCGGCCACACCTTCGTGGGCGATGAACTCGAGCGCGAGACCGCGCAGTCGTATATCGACCTCATCTACGAGACGCGCGAGGGCTACGTGACCGTCGCCGTCATGCAGGACAAGCATTGGCGCTCGTTCTGCGAGGTGGTCGGCCGACCGGAGCTGGCCGACGACGAGCGTTTCAGGTCGCCGGCTGCTCGCGAGATCAACAAGGAGGCGCGCACGCGGCTGACCCAGGAGCTGATCGCAGACTGGGCGGCGGACGAACTGCTGGCAAGCCTCGAGCGTGCCGACGTTCCGTGCGCGCCGGTGCTCACCCGTCGCCAGATGATCCGCCATCCGCAGATTGCGGCCAACCGGATTCTGCTCGAGAGCGATCATCCGCGGGCCGGACCGTTGCGACAGACGCGGGCTCCCGCGCGCTTCTCGGCCACCCCCACCGGCTTGCGCCGACCCGCCCCGGCGCTAGGTGAACATACGCTGGAGATTCTGCGCGAGGCCGGTCTGGACGCGGCGCGCATCGATGCCTTGCTGGCCGAGGGTGCCGCCCAGGGAGTGAGCGCATGAGCGAGGTCCTTGAATTGCATGCGCACGTCGAGGGCGAGGGGCCTGATCTCTTGATGCTGCACGGTTTGTTCGGATCGGCCCGCAACTGGCTGAGTCTGCAGAGGGTCCTTGCGAAGGGACATCGAGTCCATGCGCTCGATTTGCGCAATCACGGCCAGTCGCCCTGGGCCGAGGCGATGGACTACGAGCTGATGGCCGCGGATGTCGCGCACTACGCACGACAGCATTGCGCGGGCGCACCGGTGGTCCTGGGCCACAGCATGGGCGGCAAGGTTGCAATGGCGATGGCCTTGATCGATCACGACTGGCTCGCGGGGCTGATCGTGGTCGATATCGCCCCGGTCGAGAACCCGCCGACACTGTCGTCGGTGCTGGCGGCCATGATGCGAGTCGATCCATCACGTACCAGTCGTCGCCAGGAGGTGAGCGAATGGTTGGCCGCGGACGTGCACGACGAGCGAACCCGCGCCTTTCTGCTGCAGAACCTGGTCACGGCCGACGGCGCGCTGCGTTGGCGCATCAATCTGCCGGCGATCGAGCGGGCGATGCCGGGGATTCTGGGATTTCCGGTGACGCTGGCCGGGGCCCGCTTCGACGGCCCGTGCCAGTTTATTGCCGGTGCGCGGTCCGACTACGTGCAGGCCGTGCACGAGCCGGTGATCCGGCGGCTGTTCCCGAATGCGCGGCTTGCTACCATCAGCGACGCCGGCCACTGGGTGCACGCTGACCAGCCCCAGGCCTTCCTCGCCACGGTCGGCGAGACATTGGTGCAATGGGGTTGAGCCTCCGTACGCCGGGCCGTGCCGGTCCGAGCCCGATTGAACGCTCTCGACAGGAAGTTCGTATGCACGCCATGGCCGCCTGGCCGGACCAGATCTACGAAGCGCTGCGCGCGGCGCGCGTGACGCAATTCGCCTATGTTCCCGACAGCGGACACGCGCGCGCGATCGAGCGCGCCAATGCGGACCCCGATGTCCACGCGATCGCATTGACCACCGAAGAAGAAGGCGTGGCGTTGGCGGCTGGCGCTTGGCTGGGCGGTCAGCGCGCCGTCCTGCTGATGCAGTCGAGCGGCGTCGGAAACTGCGTGAACATGCTCTCGTTACTGCAATGTGGGCGTTTTCCGTTCCTGACCCTGGTCACGATGCGCGGGGAGTGGGGCGAGTTCAATCCCTGGCAGGTGCCCATGGCGGCCGCCACCGAACCGGTGCTGCGCCAGATGGGCTTGGTCGTGCACAGGATCGAACATCCTGACGAAGTCGAGTCCGCCGTGCGCCATGCGGCCGCCATGGCCTACGAGGGCGGCTCGGCGGTGGCCTTGCTGCTCGGTCAGCGCCTGATCGGCGCCAAGGTCTTCGTGGCGGAGGAAACGAAATGAACCAGGGACTCGAGCGACGCGCGACGGTTGCCCGCCTGTTGGCCGATCGCGGTGCGACCCTGGTGGTCACCGGCCTGGGCTCGTCCACCTACGATGTCTACGCGGCCGGCGATCACGAGCGCAATTTCTACCTCTGGGGAGCCATGGGCGGCGCGGCCGTCATGGGCCTGGGTCTGGCGCTGGCCCGCCCGCAGGAGCCGGTGCTGGTGGTGACCGGTGACGGTGAAGCCCTGATGGCGCTTGGGGCGTTCGCGACCATCGCGGGTCAGGCGCCCCGCAACCTGTCGGTGGTGGTGCTGGACAATGCCCAGTATGGCGAAACCGGCGCACAGGCCAGTCACACCCGCCATCTCGATCTGGCGGCCGTAGCGCAGGCCTGCGGCATCGCCGAAACCATGCGCGTCGGGGACGACTCGGCCCTCGCGCGCCTGGCCGGACGCGTGCACCGCATCGGGGACGGGCCCATGGTCGCCGTCGTTCGAATCGCCGCGGGGTCAGCGCCGCGGGCGATTCCGGTGCGCGACAGTGCCTGGGTCAAGGGGCGCTTCCGGCTCGCACTCGGCTTGGCGGTCGATAGCTGACCGGGTCTCCGGGCCGTCGTTTGCGGCGCCGTCGTCAGCCGGGCGCGATTGGTGGCAGATGCAACGCCACGCAATCGTCCGCAGGGTCGCCGTGAAAAGGGTAGCGCTCGCGCACCAGCGGATCATGGCCGGGCACGAGGTGGTCGTCGCTGTCGGCCAACGAGCGCAGGCGGTCATAGCCTTCGAGCATGTCGCCTGCGTTGAACACGATCGGAAACGGCGACCCCCGGCCGATGTTGTCGTAATAGTGGCTGGCATCCGAGGCCAGGACCACCCAGCCGCGCGCGGTGTGCACGCGAACCGATTGCAGACCGTCGGTATGGCCGCCGATCTTGATCAGCGACAGACCCGGCGCGAGCTCGGCATCACCGAGATAGAAGCGGACGCGATCGGCGTACACGCGTCGCACGACCTCGGTCACATCTTCGACATCGAAGGCATGACGCAGGAAGGGGTAGCGCATGAAGCGGCCGGTTGCGTAGTGAAGTTCGCGCTCCTGGAAATGGAAGCACGCGTGCGGCAGCTTGGGCAGATTGCCTGCATGGTCGTAGTGCAGGTGCGTGAGAATCACGTCCTCGACCTGGTCGGCTGCGATTCCCAGCACCGACAAGGCCTCGATCGGGCAGCGTAGCAAGCGACGGCCGCGACGCCGCGCCGCCTCTTCTCCAAAGCCGGTATCCACCAGCCAGACGCGCTCGGCGTGCCGCACGACCCAGACGAAATAGTCCATCGGCATGGGCCCGTCGTGGGGGTCGTACTCGATGAAATTCTGGCCACGCGTGCGCTCGAGATGCGCGTAGCGCAACGCGAAGACTTCGTACTGGGGCAGGGCGGTCTCGGCCATCGTTGGTCTCTTCCTATCGTGTTCGGTAGCGGGCCTTGCGCCCGCGGCACGTCACGCCGCAGGGACATCGGGCCTGGCATCGGCGCATGCGGCAGCCTTTGGCGCGCGGAATAATGCTAACCTCAGGGCGTTTCGTTGGGGTGCCCGCAGCTATGCGGCTGAGAGGTGTGCGGCGGCTTCGCCGTCCTGGCGCCAACCCATCGACCTGATCCGGATAATGCCGGCGAAGGGAATCGAAACGACATTCGCCTGTCTTCGGCTCTCCGTTTCGTCGCGCACCGGTCCTTGGCGGGGTCGGCCCCATCGGCCCGCCCCAGCGTGGTCGGCCGTCGTATGGCCGTGAGGAGAGTGTCTTGTCCACCCCCGGTTTTCCGATCCGATGCCTGCGCGTCCTGGCCATCGGCTTGTGTCTGCAGATCGTCAGCGTGTCGGCACAGGCGGCCGACAGGCTGACGATCATGCTCGACTGGTTCGTGAACCCCGACCACGGTCCGATCGTCATCGCGCGCGAGCGCGGCTATTTTGCTGCCGAGGGCCTGGAGGTCGAGGCGATCGCACCAGCCGATCCGTCCGATCCGCCCAAGTTGGTGGCGGCGGGCAAGGCCGATCTGGCCGTGTCGTACCAACCCCAGTTGCATCTGCAAGTCCACGAGGGCTTGCCGCTCGTGCGCGTCGGCACCCTGGTGGCCACGCCCTTGAATTGCCTGCTGGTGCGCGCCGACGGGCCGGTGAAGTCGCTCGCCGATCTCGCCGGGCGCAAGATCGGTTATTCGGTGGCCGGCGTCGAGGAGGCCGTGCTGGGCGCGATGCTGGCGAGCGCCGGTCTGAGCACCGACAAGGTCGAGTTGATCAACGTGAACTGGTCGTTGTCGCCGTCGCTGCTGAGCGGCCAGGTCGACGCGGTGATCGGCGCGTTTCGCAATTTCGAGCTCAATCAGATGGCGATCGAAGGCCGGCCGGGCCGCTGCTTCTTCCCGGAGGCGCATGGTCTGCCGGCCTACGACGAACTGATCTACGTGGCGCACGCGGACAAGCTCGATCCGGACCGCCTGCGTCGATTCCTGCGCGCCACCGAGCGCGCGGTGCAGGACATCGTCAACGATCCGCAAGGCACCTGGCGCCAGTTCGCCGGCACCTCGAAGGAACTCGATGACGAGCTGAATCGGCGCGCCTGGCTCGACACGGTCGCTCGCTTCGCATTGCGGCCGGGCGCGCTCGATGTCGGACGCTATCGCCGCTTCGAGCAGTTCCTTGGCCGGGCGGGCCTCACCAGCGGTACGCAGCCGGTGGCGCGTCTCGCCCGCGATCTGGATCGCGGCCTTGAGTAAGCCGGCGTGGGGGCGGGTCTTTGCCGGCCTGCGCGAGGCGGCCGCGGTTCCGTGGTCGTCCTATGTCGAGCACGCGTTCGTTCACGGACTCGCGACGGGCCGGTTGCCACAAGCCTCGTTCAGACGCTACCTGATGCAGGACTATGTCTTCCTGATCCACTTCGCGAGGGCCTGGTCGCTGGCGGTGGTCAAATCGGGCTCCCCCGACGAGATGCGGCTGGCCGCTGCCACGGTACACGCGCTGCTCGACGAGGAAATGGACCTGCACGTACGTACTTGCGCGGGCTGGGGCATCGACGAGGCCGCGCTGCGGGCGACGCCCGAGGCGAGCGCCAACCTGGCCTACACCCGCTATGTGCTCGATGCGGGCGTGTCCGGAGATCTGCTCGACCTGCTGGTCGCGCTGGCGCCCTGTGTGTTCGGCTACGGCGAGATCGGCGCACGCCTGCAAGCCGCGCCAGTGCCGGACAATCCGTATCAGGAATGGATCGACACTTACGGCGGTGATGATTATCAACAGGCCTGTGAGCGGGTGGGGCGCTTGCTCGACATGGTCGCCGATCGTCGCCTCGGACCGCAACCGCAGGCCAGTCCGCGCTGGCCGGCGTTGGTCGGCACGTTCGAGACCGCCTGCCGGCTGGAGGCGGATTTCTGGGCGATTGGGCTGGCTACCGGCGGACCATGACCGCCACCGGGCTGTCCATCGAAGGGCGCTTGATGCTCGCTGCGCGCGAGCTGCTGCCGCCGTTCTCGCTCACGCTCGACGGCGGTCGCTGGCATGCGCTGCTGGGTCCCTCGGGGGTCGGAAAGAGCAGCCTGATCCGCACGATCGCGGGCCTGCCGGGCTCTGTCCGTCTCGACGGCCGCTGTTCGGCGCATGATGGCGAATCGCTGCGTGGCCGGGTCGCGTGGATGGCGCAGTCCGATTCACTCGCGCCCTGGCTGACCGTCCTTGACAACCTGCTGTTGCCCGCGCGCCTGGCCGGTGGCCGGGGCGACAAGCCGCGCGCCCGTGAGATGTTGGCGGCGGTCGGCCTCGCCGAGCACGGCCACAAGAAGCCGCCGGCGCTATCGGGCGGCATGCGTCAACGGGTGGCGCTGGCGCGCACGTTGATGCTCGGCTGCGAGATCGTGCTACTCGACGAACCGTTCTCGGCGCTGGATGCCGGCACGCGCGCGCGCATGCAGGATCTCGCCGTGCAATGTCTGCGCGGCAAGACGGTCGTGATCGTCACGCACGATCCGGCCGAGGCGGTCAGAGTCGGCGATACCCTGACCCTGATGACCGCCGCCGGGCTGGAGCGGCTCGAGCCGCCGCCCGGGGCGCCGGTTCGTGCGCTCGACGCGGCCGAGGTGTTGGCGGTGCAGGGCGATCTCTGGCGCCGCTTGCACGGGCTGGCGGCGGCATGAGCGCACCGCTCGCAACGGGCCCGCGCCGTCGATGGCAGACGCTCGTGGCACGTCGGTGCACCGGCATTGCGGCGGGGGCATGAAGTCGCTCCTCGTCGGCCTGTTGACGCTGGCGCTGGGGCTGGGCGCATGGCAGGCGTTGGTCTGGCTCGGCGAACTGCCTCCGTATCTGCTGCCGTCGCCCGCGCGCGTCGCGCTGGTGCTCTGGCAGCATCGGGCGATGCTCGCCGAGCATGCCGCAGTGACATTGGTCGAGGTCTCGATCGGCTTGATCAGCGGCGTCGTCCTGGGTACGGTGACGGCCTTGCTGACCACGCGCTATGGCTGGCTGCGTCGCCTGATCATGCCGTGGCTGCTGGCGAGCCAGGCAATTCCGGTGTTCGCGCTCGCGCCACTGTTCGTACTCTGGTTCGGCTACGGCATGGGTTCCAAGATCGCCATGGCGCTGCTGATCATCTATTTCCCGGTCACCTCGAGCCTCGTCGACGGGCTGTCGCATACCGATCCGGCGTTGCTCGACCTGGCGCGCACGACCGGCGCAGGCCCCTGGCGGACACTGCTGCGTCTGCGCCTGCCGCAGTCGCTACCGTCGCTCGCCTCGGGCATGAGACTGGCGGCCGTCTATGCGCCGATCGGCGCGGTCATCGGAGAGTGGGTCGGCGCGTCGGCCGGCCTGGGGTATTTGATGTTGTACGCGAATGCACGCGTCAAGATCGACCTGATGTTCGCCGCTCTGGTCGTGCTCGCAACCATGACGATGCTGCTGTACTGGTCGATCGGCGGCCTCGGGATGGTCCTCGAGCGCTGGGCGCGCGGCGGCCGACGGCCGGCGGCGGCCGACGCCTGACGCGCGCATGCACGTCGCGGCCGTCGACCGGGGGCCGGCACTACTTGATCAAGGCTTGCGACGGAAGTCGTCGTGGCAGCCCTTGCAGGCCTTGCCGACATTGCCCACGCCCGCCTTGAGCTGATCGAGACCGGCACCGGCGGCGGCCGGCAGATCGGCCACGGCCATAACCAGCGCCTTGGAGCGCTCGCCGATCTTGGATCCGGCCTGCCAGATGTCGGGCTTGGCGTTGGTCATCTTGTCCAGGCCGGCATCGGCGTGGCTCGAGCCCTTCGCCCACATGGCCCCGTTCTTCATGTCGGTGGCCAGCTTCAGGTTGGTGGCGGCCGTGGCGGCGACCTTCGCATCGTAGGGCGCCTCGCCCTTTGCCATCGCGGCCAACATGCCGAGATTGAACGCGTAGACCTGCATCAGGCCCTGGCGCGCCTTGATCTCTTTCTTGAAGGGTTCATCCGCGGCGGTGGCCGGTTGCAAGGCGCAAAGCGCAGCGAGACTCAGTACGGCAATCAGTCGTGATTTCACGGGCAGGACTCCGGGCTATGGCTGGACAGGGTCGAAACGGTGCCGCCTGACACGAACCGGTCGGCACGGCCCTGATTAGGCAGGGATCCGGATGGTGCGTCAATTCCTACAAATCGATCGGCAATTGTGCAGAATTGCACCAGGGTGGAATCCACATCGGGAGGGAACGGTGCACTGGGATGATCTTCGCTATGTACTGGCCGTCGCCGAAGAAGGCTCGATGAACCGGGCCGCCCGCCGCCTGGAGGTCAATCACGCGACCGTTCTGCGCCGCATCGCGCGGCTCGAGACCGAGATCGGCCGGCCGCTGTTCGTGCGCCAGGCGAACACCTATCTGCTTACCTCGGCGGGTCAGTCGATCGTCGGGGTGGCCGCCGATTTCGAGGCGCGGCTGGCCTTGCTCGACGAGCGCGCGGGTGCCGAGGTGACCGCTCTGGGTGGCAACCTGCGTGTGACCACCACCGACTCGTTGATGGTCGGCCTGCTGGCCGATCCCGTCGCGGAATTCCAGCGTGAGCACCCCGGGGTCGCACTCGAATTCTCGATCACCAACCATCTTCTCGATCTGTCACGGCGTCACGCCGATGTCGCGATCCGGCCGACGCGCGCGCCGCCGCAGACCCTGCACGCGGTTCGCGTCGCGGACCTCGCATTCGGCTTGTACGTCGCACGCGAATACCCGCTGGCCGGTGCCGAGGTCGGCGATCCGCGCCACCGCTGGCTGGTCATCGACGACTCGGTGATGGGCCCGGCCATGCACGAATGGCTGCGCCGACAGGTGTCGGACACGAATCCGATGTTGCGCGCAGATTCGTTCGTCGCAATCGGCAGCGCGGCCGTACGCGGTCTGGGACTGGCGCTGCTGCCTTGTTTCATGGGCGATGGGCATCCGGAGCTGGTCCGTGTGCAGGGACCGTTGGACGAGGTCGTCACCGGGCTCTGGGTACTGAGGCGACCGGAGTCGGTGCGGGTGGCGCGCGTCGCCGCGTTCTGCGACGCCATGACCCGAGCCTTGGTGGCGCAGGCCGATCGATTGTCCGGCCTCGGTCCGTCCGCCCGGCAGATCGACTGTGCGGGCTGAACGCCCGCCGCGCGCGAATCGCACCGAACGCGCCGCCGCCGGGGCTTCAGCGGCCTCACGAAGCGCTCGAACACATCCCGGACGCACCCCGGACGCACCCCGGACACGTCTCGAGCACGGTCCCTCGCACGGCATACCCGGGAATGACTACCGTATCCTGTCGGACGAACCGATATTCCGATCCGACAGGGGGAACCATGCACGAGATTCGCATCGATCGTGGCAAGAGGCTGCGTGAGCAACCGCAGACCGGCCACAATCGCTGGCATCCGGATATCGCGCCGTTGTTGCGCGTGCAGCCGGGCGAAGCGGTCTTGTTCGAAACCCGCGACGCAGCCGACGGCCAGATCCGGCCAGGCATGACCGCCGCCGACCTGCCGGGGCTCGACCCTGCGGCGGCCCACCCGCTCACCGGTCCGGTCGAGATCATCGGTGCCCGGCCCGGCGACACCCTCGAGATCAGTTTCGAGGAGATCATCCCGCAGCCCTACGGTTTTACCTACATCCGCCGCGGGGCGGGTTTCCTGCGCGATCACTTCGACACCGAGTTCCTGGTGCACTGGCGAATGGCTGACGGATTTGCTCGCTCGGAACAGATTCCTGGCGTGCGTATTCCCGAGGGTGCCTTCATGGGCACGGCCGGCGTCGCTCCCTCGCATGCGCAACTCGAGCAGTGGACCCGTCGCGAGGCCGCCTGGGCCGCCCAGGGCGGCTATGCCGCACCGCCAAACCCGCGCGACGCGGTGCCCACCCACGAGCCGGTGGCCAGCACCGGCCTGCGAACCATCCCGCCGCGCGAGAACGGGGGCAATGCCGACATCCGGCAGTTGACGCGCGGCTCGCGCCTACAGCTGCCGGTGGCCGTGCCCGGCGCGATGTTCTCGGTGGGCGATGCGCACTACGCTCAGGGCGACTCCGAATGCTGCATCACCGCCATCGAGATGGGCGCCACCGCCGTGGTTCGTTTCAATCTCCTGCCCGGCCACGCCGCGCGTACCGGCATGCGCTGGCCGCGTTTCGCGCACGACGACTATTTCGTGGCACCCGAATGGGCGGTGCCGCGCGGCTTCGTGGCCACCACCGGCATGCCGGTCGACGCCGACGGCCACCAGAGCGGCGAGAACCTCACGATGGCGGCACGAAACGCGCTGCTCGAGATGATCTCGCTGCTGGGCGAGCGCGGCTTCTCCCGCGAACAGGCCTACGTGATCTGCTCGGTGGCGGTCGATCTGCGCATCAGCAACGCGGTCGATCTGCCCAATGTCACGGTCAGCGCGCTGCTGCCCACGGCCATCTTCGAATGAGCCGGCGCAGCTCTGCGCGCCGCCGGGGCCGTCGGTCGGCCGATGCATCAAGTTGTTGATAATGCTCAAGCTCGCGACGCACACGCGGTGCGGGCTTCCTTTACGGTGCGCGCCCAAGCTCCGTATACTCGCCCGGTCCCGTCCAAACCTGTCTGCGTCGGTGGTGATGTGCGTCTCGGCGCGCGCCCCCGGCCCATCACCATGACCTCATCCTCCGTGGCAACCGAGGGCGCAGCGAGCGCCTACCCGATTCCGGCCGGCGTGTTCGCCGAAACCGTGCTCGCGGTCGAACACTACACCGACCGCTTGTTCCGCTTCCGGATCACCCGTCCGCACGAATTCCGCTTTCGCTCGGGCGAGTTCGTCATGATCGGCCTGCCCAATGCGGACAAGCCGGTGTTTCGCGCGTACTCGCTGGCCAGCCCGGCCTGGGACGAGGAAATCGAGTTCTTCTCGATCAAGGTGCCCGGCGGCCCGCTGACCGAGCACCTGCAACGCATCCAGGTCGGTGACACGGTGCTGATGCGCCGCAAGCCCACCGGCACCCTGGTGCTCGATGCGCTGCTACCCGGTAAACACCTGTATCTTTTTTCCACCGGCACCGGCATCGCGCCATTCGCCTCGCTGATCCGCGACCCAGAAACCTACGAGAAATTCGAGCGCGTCGTGCTCACGCAGACCTGCCGCGAGGTGGCCGAGCTGCAATACGGCGAGCACCTGATCGAGCAGATCCGCAACGACGAGATGCTTGCCGAGATCGTCGGTGACAAGCTCACCTACTACACGACGGTCACCCGCGAACCCTATCCGCGGCCCGAGCGCATCACCACGCTGATGCGCAACGGCAAGCTCTACGAAGATCTGGGCTTCGAGCCACTGTCGCCGGCCAACGACCGCGTCATGATCTGCGGTTCGATGGCCATGCTCAGGGAGACCCGCGAACTTTGCGAATTGGCCGGACTGGTCGAGGGCGCCAACAATGCGCCCGGTACCTTCGTCGTCGAGCGCGCCTTCGTCGACTGACGATCCCGCCTATACTGCGGCGGTCCTGATCAATCCGGCCGTGGCGGCCGGCACCCGTCGATGATCCTTCGGCCCCGGGTTTTGTTGGTCGCGATCGGCACCGGCGTGTTCTGGCTGATCGCGCTGATCGCGCCATTGCTCGCCCTGGCGGGCTGGCGCGTCGGCCACGCACCCCTGGCCTGGGGCGGCGGGATGCTGACCCTCGCCTGTCTGATCGCCTACCGATTGTTCCGCTCGCACGAGGCCGGCGTTCGCCGCTGGGTAGCCGATGACTGACGATCGTGCGCCACTCGATTGGCGCGACTGTCTGGCGCAGGGTGCGCTGCCGCCCATGCGTGACGAATTGCACCATGGCTCGCGTGTCGTACGCTGCTTCCGGGAGCGTCCGCGCAGCGTTCACGCGCTGCTCGAGCGAGCACTGGCGCGGCATGCTCAGGCCGACGCGCTGATCGACGGCGATCGACGCCTGAGCTATGCGGCGCTCGACGAACAGGTCGGCCGGCTGGCTGCGGGTCTGCAGGCGCTTGGTGTTCGCCGCGGCGACCGGGTGGTCCTGATGGCCGGCAATCGCATCGAGTTCGTGTCGGCATTCTTCGCGCTGCAACGCCTACGTGCGATCGCCGTACCGCTGAGCACACGCGAGCAGGCCGATGGCCTGGCCTACGTGGTCGGCCAGTGCGGGGCCGCGGCCGTCATCGTCGACGACGAGCTGGCCGAACGGGCGCAGGCGCTGTCCGCGGCGTCGGCGGCGCGGCCCGCGCCATGGGTGATTCGGCTGCCGGCTCTGCAGGCACCGGCGGTATCCGACACCGGCGCACGAGCATCCGATTTCGCGCCGTCGCCGCGCACGATCGCCTGGCGGAGTTTGTTCGAGGCGGGCAGCCTCGACACCGGGGTCGACGGTGTCGAGGACGATACCGCGGTGCTGCTCTACACCTCTGGCACGACCGGGCGCCCGAAGGGCGCGATGCTCAGCCACCTGGGTATCGCCCATTCGGTCGAGCATTTCCGCGTCTGTATGGGGCTCGGCGAGGGCGCGCGCATCGCACTGGCGGTACCGGCCAGCCACGTGACCGGGCTGGTCGCGATCATCGCAACCGCGCTGCACTGCGCGGGCGCGGTGATCGTAGTGCGGGAATTCAAGGCGCCGGCCTTCCTCGCGCTGGCGGCGCGCGAGCGCATGCAGGCGACTATCCTGGTTCCCGCCATGTACCGGCTCTGCCTGATGCAGCCCGAGTTCGACTCGCATGATCTCAGCCCCTGGCGGGTTGGTGGTTACGGCGGTGCACCGATGCCCGAGGCGACGATCGACGAGCTCGCCCGGCGCCTGCCCGCGCTCGCGCTGATGAATGCCTACGGAGCCACCGAGACCACCTCGCCGGCCACCGTGATGCCGGCCGCACTCACGCGTGACAACCTCGACAGTGTCGGTCTCACCGTGCCCTGCGGCGAGATCCGGATCATGGACGACGACGGCCGGGAGTTGCCGCCGGGCGAGACCGGCGAGATCTGGATCGCCGGGCCGATGGTCGTGGCGGGCTACTGGAACAATCCTGAGGCCACGGCGCGGGAGTTCAGCGGTGGCTACTGGCGCAGCGGCGATCTCGGCAGCCGGGACGCCCGCGGTTTCGTGCGCGTTTTCGATCGCAAGAAGGACATGATCAACCGCGGCGGCTACAAGATCTTCTCGATCGAAGTCGAGAATCTGCTGATGGCACAGCCGGGCGTTCTCGAGGCGGCGGTGCTGGGTCGACCCTGCCCGGTGCTCGGCGAGCGCGTCCATGCGGTGGTCACGGTCGCTTCCGCGGGTGTCGATCCGGCCGCGCTGCGCGCGGCCTGTGCGGCCTCGCTGGCCGACTACAAGGTGCCCGAGACCATCGATTTGCGCTCTGATCCACTACCGCGCAATGCCAACGGCAAGGTGCTCAAGCGCCAGTTGCGGGATGCCATCGTCGATGAAGCGGGCTGACGGGCCGGCCGGGCCCACGCCCGCATCGGCGTCGGCGAGTGCATCGCTGGCGCCGGTTTCGGCGGGCGCGCCTCGGCCACCGGACGCGCCAGGCGGCGCACACCCTCAGATCGTCTTTCTCGTCGATGCACGCGACCGCCACGAGGCCGCCTGGCTCGAGCAATGGTTGGCACAAGGCAACGGCCGGGCGTCGTTGCCGGCGACGCTCAACGGCGACGACGCCCGCTGGTACAGCCTGCGTTTGAGCCAGACTCCGGAGTTGCCGACCGACGACGACTGTTGGCTGGTACCGGTGCGCATGGTCTGGCTACCATCCGTCCGCAAAGGGGTGGCCGGCCTGTGGGACGATTTGTTCCACGGTCGTGTGATCGCTCCCGGGCCGCTTCGCCGGCTCTGGATCCGCCGCCACCGTCCGGCGCGTATGCGGCCGGTGGCGGGCGAGGGGGCGCGCCTGGGGGAGTTGCGCGCAGCGCACGAGCGTCATCCATCGGCGCAGGGGCGCGGGACGCTGGGAGAGTTCATCCACATGCGCGCAGTGCTGGCGCTCGAACAGGCCGAGCGGCTGGCGCGCGGACCGCGCTACAAGTTTCCGCGTCTGCTGGCGGCCGATTTCTTCGCCAACGCCGGCTACGCGCGGCGGCTCGATACCATCGCACGCGAGCAGTCCCTGTCTCAGGATGCGGTGTTCCAACGAGCATTGCGCTACATGCACGAAATGGCGGCGTCGCAGACGCCGTTCATGCAGGACCTGATCCTGGCGCTGTATCGAGCCGGCGTGAGGGCGCGCCACGACGGTGGCATCGTGGCCGACGGCACGCAGATGACCGATCTGGGTGCGCGCCTTCGCCACGAGCCGCTGGTGTTCATCATCAGTCACAAGTCGATGCTCGACACGGTGGCCTTCTCGGTGCTGCTCTACGACGCCCATCTGCCGATTCCGCTCACTTTCGGCGGTATCAATCTGCGAACCTTCGGCATCGGTGCCCTGGCCAGGCGCGCCGGCATCATCTTCCTGCGGCGGCAGTTCCAGGACAATCCGATCTACAAGGCCACCTTTCGCCGATACATCTCCTATCTGATCCACCGTCGCTTCTCACTGATGTGGGCGCTCGAGGGTACCCGCTCCCGAACCGGTAAGCTGCTCTCGCCGCGCTTCGGAATGTTCCGTTACGTGATCGAGGCGCTCGATGCGCAGCGCGCCGAGACGCTGCGTTTCGTGCCCGTGAGCGTGATCTACGACCAGATCACGGAGGTGCGCGACTACGCCGTCGAACAGAGCGGCGCCAGCAAGCGTGCCGAGGGCATGACATGGGCGGTGCGCTTCCTGCGTCGCGGCACGCCGCGCGGCCGCATCCTGATTCGCGTCGGCGAGGGCGTCACGGTCCACGACGTGCGGCGCGACCAAGCCGACGCCGCCGAACTCGTGCCGTCGTTGGCCTATCGGGTCGCCGAGCAGATGAACGCGGTCACGCCGATCACGCCGATCGCGGTCATCTGCCTGGTGCTGCTGGCGGCCGGTGATCGGGCGCTGACCGTAAACGAACTGGGTCGGCTGGCGCGCGCCGCACGCTCGGTCATCCACCGGCGCCGCCTGGAACTGGTTGGGCGCGCGGACTTCCGCGATCCGGCGGTGCTCGACGAGCAATTGGGTCGGCTGGTGGCCACCGGCGTGCTGCGACGCTTCGACGACGGCCTCGAGCCGATGGTTGCGATCGCCGAAGGTCACCACCACGAGGCTGCCTATTACCGGAACACCGCGATCCATCACTTCCTGCTCGATGCGATCGTCGAGGTGTGCATGCTGCTCGCTGCCGAGGTCGAGCCCGACGCGCGTGGGCCGATCATCGAGCAGCGTGCGTTCGCGCTCCGGCGGCTGTTCAGGCTCGAGTTCTATTTTCCCCGGCGCGACGAATACCTGCCGGCGCTCGAAGCATTGGCGGCTCGCCGCTTCGGCCGTCTACCGGTGCTGTTGGCCAGTAGCCGGGAAGGCTTGCTCGCGCGGCTGCGCCACTCGCGTCCGCTGGTCGCGCATGGTGTGTTGCGCTCGTTCGTGGATGCCTACCGCGTCGTCATCGACGAATGGCTCGCCACGTCCACGGCGCCGTCCCCGGCCGAGCGCACGAACTTCATCCAGCACTGCCTGCGCAGCGGGCGGCAGCGCCTGCGCGAGCGCCGCATCTTCGCGGTCGAGTCGGTCTCGAAGGTGTTGTACGAGACCGCATTCGAGTGGGCGTCGGCGGAGGAGTCCTCGCCAAGCGCCCGCGACGGATTGGTCGAGGCACGCGCGAACCTGTGCGACCTCGAGAACGCACTCGACACCCTGCGCACACTCGCACCCGGGCTTCGCTGAGCGCACGTACCGGCTGGCCGGTGGCATTGCCGCCGGCTCAGGGCGCGGCCGGCTTCCTCGCGCGGTTGGCGAGTTGGCGCCGATCGAACATCAAAACTGGCCGCCCGTCTGACGCGACCCTCATGGGCCGCGAAGCACGAGAAGACTGGCGTGGTCGGTGCGCCGACGCATTCACGAGATATGGCAGGCTGTTTGTTGAGGAGGGCGTCCAATGAGCCAATCGGTGCTGGAAGTGCGCGAGCAAGCGCTCGTTCGCTGTGTCTACACGAGCGCTGTCAAAGCGGAAATGTCGTTGGCCGATGTGCACACCCTGCTGGCGGTCGCACGGAAGAAGAACCGCGAGCTGAACGTGACGGGGATCCTGCTGTTCGAGAACGGCTCGTTCTTCCAAGTGCTCGAGGGCACCCCTGAAGTCGTCGCTCGTTTGTTCGAGAAGATCCGTCGCGACGAGCGCCATCAGCGCGTCACCAAGGTCATCAGCGAACCGATCGACGGCCGCGACTTCGGCAACTGGACCATGGGTCTGGCGAACATCGAGCCCGGCTATCTCAAGGAAATCGACGGCTTCAACGACTTCTTCCAGCAAGGGCGCTGTCTGACCGAACTCGACGAAGGGCGTGCGAAGAAGTTGTTGCACGCCTTCAAGAGCGGCCGCTGGCGAGTGGCATCCTCTTGATTCCCTATCTTGGTGATGGCCTTGCGGCCGCGCTCAGTCGTGGCTCGCGTTGCGCGAGCGCGATGCCGGCGAGCACCAGCGTCAGGCCCAAGGCATGAAATGTGGCGAAGCGCTCGCCCAGGATCAAGACGCCGAACAACGAGGCCCAGATCGGCACGAGGTTCACATATGCGCCCGCACGGCCGGGCCCGATCAGGTCGACACCGCGCAGGAAACACAGCTGTGACAGGCACGATGGGAAAATCGCGATGAAGGCCATGACCAGCCAGCCCTTGGGCGTCGGCCAGAAGAACGAGCCGGCTGCCACGTCGATGGCGATCAGCGGCAGTGACGCGATCATGGCAATCACGGCCAGCAGGGTGAAGAATGCCGCGCCGTCCATCGCCGGCCGACGCTTGAGCGCCAGTGTGTACAAGGAGTAGGACAGGCAGGCGATCAGCATCAGCGCGTCGCCCGGATTGATTCCCAAGGCCAGCAGGGCGCCCGGATCGCCGTGCGTGGCCACGGCGATCACGCCGACCAGGGCGATCAGCACGCCCACCGCCTGTGCAAGGGTGACCCGGGTGCCATAGAACAGTCGTGCCCCGGCGAGCACGAAGATAGGCATGCTTCCCTGCAGGATGCCGATATTGACGGCGGTCGTGCTGTGCGCGGCGAAATACATCAGCGTGTTGAAAGCGGTGAAGCCCATGATCGCCGTCAGCACCAACACGGGAAGCTGCGAGCGCACGGCCGGCCACGCCGAGCGCACCGCTTTGCCGTACAGCGCCCACATCAGCATCGACACGAGCAGCCAGCGCAGGAACACCACGGTCAGTGGCGACACCTGGCCGACGGCAAGTTTGCTCGCGACTGCATTGCCGCCCCACATCAGCGTGGAGAGCGTGACCAGGATCGCGGCACGCAGCCCGGGCGACGTGTTCAAGCGTCGTCTTCCGCGTCGCCCATGATCGTGTCGCTCATCGCGCGCGGATCACGGTGCGGCCACGAGCCGAGGCCCACCGCGTGCAGAAAATCACTGACGTGTGCATTGAATGCGCCCGGCGCTTCCAGATTGATGGTGTGGCCGGCATTGGGCATGACCACGAGTCCGGCGGTGGCGATAAGTCGTTTCATCAGCAGGGCCGGCTCGAGGCAGGGCCAGTCTTCGTCGCCGGTGATGATCAGCGTGGGTACCTCGAGCGCGCGCATCTGGTCGGTCAGTTCATACAACGACGGCCGTCTGGCTTGAACGCCCCGCATCGTGTTCGCGCCCCCCTCCGAGGAGTGTTCGGCGAGTTGGTCGCGAAACTCGCGCCATCCGCGCGGATCGGCATTCTGGAACTGCACACGGGTGGGGCCCAGCGCATAGGTTTCGGCCGCGGTCTGCATGCCCATCTGCGCGAATCGGTCCGCCTGTGCATTGGCCTCACGCGCGAACTGCTCGCGTTTGCCGGGTTCGGCGCCATAGCCGCAACCCGCCACCACCAGCGAGAGCGCCCGTTCGGGATAGGAGAAGCCGAAGTGCAGGGTTGCGAAGCCGCCCATCGACAGGCCTACGATGTGTGCGCGGTCGATGCCGAGTGCATCGAGCACGTCGCGGATGTCGTCGCGCGCACGCGCCTGCGAGTATTGCTCCGGCGCGGGCACGTCCGATGGCGGATAGCCGCGGGCGTTGTATGTGATGCAGCGATAGCGGCGGGCAAAGGCGCGCACCTGGGGCTCCCAGGAGCGATGATCGCCAGCGAATTCGTGCACGAACACGATCGGCGCGCCGGCGCCGGTGTCTTCATAGTGTAGTTTCACACCATCGGAGGTGGACAGGTGAGGCATCGGATGTCTCCAGGGGAACGAAGCGTTGGCCCAATCGTCGGCGGGGCGACGCGGCAACGGCCGATTCGGTGACGCGTGGCCAGGCGCAGAATCCGTCGCGGGGCGAGCCATTGACAGGCGATATACTGGCCGATCCGAATAGTATAGATGTCGCCACAAGGAGACCGCCTTGCCGCGAATAAAGGCTTCCGATGCGCTCGCGCGCTTCAAGGTGCTCGATCTCACCCGGGTTCGTGCCGGTCCCACCTGCGTGCGCATGCTGGCCGATTTCGGCGCCGATGTGCTGCGCATCGAGCCACCGGCGGGTGTCGACCCCAATGAGAACATGTTCGCAGGCAACCGCCACGGCGGCGATTTCCAGAACCTGAACCGCAACAAGCGAGGGCTCACGCTCAACCTGAAGAAGCCGGCCGGCCTGGAAGTGCTCAAACGCCTGGTGCGCGATGCCGACGTGGTGGTCGAGAATTGGCGCCCCGATGTCAAGGCCCGTCTCGGTCTCGACTACGAGAGCCTGGCCGCCATCAATCCGCGCATCATCCTGGCCAGCGTGTCGGGTTTCGGGCAGACCGGGCCGTACGCCAGGCGGCCCGGCTTCGACCAGATCGCTCAGGGCATGGGCGGTCTGATGTCGGTGACCGGCTTTCCGGGGCAGGGCCCGCTGCGCGCCGGCCTGGCGGTGGCCGACTCCAGCGCCGGCCTTTATGCCGCGCTCGGCATCATGATCGCGCTGCTCGAACGCGAGGTTTCCGGCCGCGGCCAGTGGGTGCATTCGTCGTTGCTGCACGCCATGATCGGGATGATGGATTTCCAGGCGGCGCGCTGGACCAACGACCACGACGAACCCACCCCGGCCGGCAACGACCATCCCACCAGCAGCCCGATGGGCCTGTTCGAGGCCAGCGACGGCTCGTTCAACCTCGGCGCCTCGGGCGACGGCAACTGGCGTCGGCTCTGCAACGCCATCGGTCGTCCGGAACTGCTCGGGCAGGCAGACTATGCCAGCGAGAAGCTGCGCGCGCAAAATCGAGCCTCGCTGAACGCTGCGCTCAACGACGCCTTCCGTTCGCAAACCGTTCAGTACTGGGTCGACACCTTGAATGCCGCCGGCGTGCCGGCCGGCCCGGTCTACACGATGTCGCAGGTGTTCGAGGATCCACAGGTCCGGCATTTGAAAGTGGCCCAGGCGGTGCCGGCCAGCAATGGTATGACGATGAACCTGATCAGCCAGCCGGTGGTGCTGTCGCGCACGCCAGCCTCGATGCAGTGCGCGGCGCCCGAATGGGGCGAGCACGCCGACGAAATCCTGGCCGAGGCCGGCTATTCGGCCGATGAAATCGCGCAGATGCGTGCCGACGGCGTGGTTTGAGGGGCGCCACGCGCGCTGGGCGGCATGGCCACGCTCGTTGCGCCATCAGGTTTGAGCGCCGCAACCGACTCACGGAGGGCTGACACGATGGCTGTTGTGCATGTGGAGCGGGACGGCCCGCAGATTCGTCTGATCTTCGACAACCCGGCCAAGCGCAATGCCATGACCCTCGGCATGTGGCGCACGGTCGCCCAAGCGGTCGCGCGCGCCGAGGCCGACCCAGACGTGCGCGTGATCGTCATCCGCGGCCAGGGTGACAAGGCCTTCGTTTCCGGTGCGGACATCTCCGAGTTCGAAACCCAGCGCAGCGACCCGGCCGGGGTCAGCGCGTACGGCGACGCGGTCCGCACGGCCCAGCGTGCGCTCTCGATGTCACGCCTGCCGGTGGTCGCCGTGGTGCAAGGCGTCTGTTTCGGCGGCGGGCTCGGACTGGCGTTGTCGGCCGACATCCGCTATTGCGCCCGCGACGCACGCTTTCGCATGCCCGCCGCCCGCCTGGGGCTGGGCTATGCTTTCGACGGCAGCCGGCGCATGGTCGAATGCATCGGCGCGGCCCGCGCGGCCGAATTGTTCATGACCGCGCGCATCTTCGACGGCGCCGAGGCCGAACGCATCGGCGTCGTGCATCAGGCATTCGATGCCGCCGATCTCGATGCCCAGGCCAACGAACGTATCGCCATGATCTCCGGCAATGCGCCACTGACCATGGCCGCCGCCAAGCTCGCGATCCATCAGGCAGGTCTGACCGAGTCCGAGCGAGATCTGGATGCGGTCGCGGCAGCCGTGCAGGCCTGTTTCGACAGCGACGACTACAAGGAAGGGCGGCGCGCGTTCATGGAGAAACGCGCGCCCAATTTTCAGGGGTGGTGAGGCGGCCGAGCGGCTTTCCGGCGTCCCTCCGACTATTCAGTGACCGTGCGCCACATCGTTCCCGAGTCCGAGGTTCAGCTCACCGCGGTGCGTTCGCAGGGCGCGGGCGGGCAAAACGTGAACAAGGTCGCCACGGCGATCCATCTTCGCTTCGACGTCGCCCGATCGTCGCTGCCCGAAACCGTCAAGCAGCGCCTGTTCGCCATGGCCGACCGACGCATCACCGACGAGGGCATCATCGTCATCAAGGCACAGGCGGCGCGCACCCAGGAGCAGAACCGGATGGAGGCCTTGCGGCGCCTGCAGGAACTGGTCGACCGGGCATCGGAAGTCCCCAAGAGCCGACGGGCGACGCGGCCGACGCTCGCCTCCAAGCTGCGCCGGCTCAAGTCGAAGCAGGTACGTGCGCAGGTGAAGTCCCAACGCGCCAAGGTGGAAGATTGAACGGCACCGGCCGAGTGGGTCGGAAGCCAACGGCGCGCACGACGAATCGACCGATCAGACACGCAGGAGACGCAGCATGGTTGCCACCGCCGAACCCGTAGGCCCGAATCGCTTTCGCGAGTCCTGGGGCCGCTGCCTCGAGGATTTCGAGCCCGGCCAGATCTTCGAGCACCGACCAGGGCGCACGATCACCGAGGCCGACAACATTCAGTTCTCTCTGCTGACCATGAATATGCATCCGTTGCACTGCGATGCCGCCTACGCGGCGCGCACGGAGTTCGGCAAGCCGTTGGTCAACTCGGCGCTCACGCTGGCGATCGTGGTCGGTATGACCGTGTCCGACATCAGCGCGCGCGCGATCGCCAATCTCGGCTGGCGCGAGATCGAGCTGAGCTCGCCTGTGTTTCCCGGTGACACCATCTATGCCCGCTCCGAGGTGCTCGACGTGCGCGCATCCAGGTCGCGCCCGGGGCAAGGCATCGTCACCACCCGCACCGAGGGCCACAAGGCCGACGGCACCGTGTTCATGCGCTTCGTGCGCAGCGCGCTGGTGCCCACGCGCGCCGCGGCCATCGACTACCCGGCCGGCTGAATGCGACTGCGTGCGACCATGATATCAATCGGGAGATATGCCGATGGCGACTGATGATGCGACCGAATCCGGCGACGACGCCTTGATCCTGGCGGCCGTCGACCGCTTCCTCGAGCGCGAGGTCGCGCCCGTGGCGCAGAAGCTCGAACATGCCGACGAGTGGCCCGCCGAGATCGTCGAGCAGATGAAGGCGATGGGCTTGTTCGGCTGCACGATCGCGCGCGAGTACGGCGGTCTCGGACTGTCGGCCGGCACCTACGCGCGCATCATCGAGCGGATCTCTCGGGTGTGGATGTCGGTGTCGGGCATCATCAATTCGCATCTGATCATGGCCTCGTGCATTCAGCGCGCGGGCACCGAAGAACAGAAGCGGCGCTACCTGCCGCGCTTCGCCAGCGGCGAGCTCCGCGGCGGCCTGGCCCTGACCGAGCCCGACTGCGGCACCGATCTGCAGGCCATCCGCACGGTGGCGCGGCGCCAGCCCGACGGCGACTACGTCATCAATGGCACCAAGACCTGGATCTCCAACGGCATTCACGGCAGCGCGTTCGCGGTGTTGGTCAAGACCGATCCGGACGCGCAGCCGCGCCACAAGGGTATGTCGGTCTTCATCTGCGAGAAGGGCGAGGGTTTCGGTCACTCGCGCAAGCTCGAGAAGTTGGGCTACAAAGGCATCGACAGTGCCGAGTTGCGCTTCGATGACTTCCATGTACCGGCGGCCAACCTGGTCGGCGGCGAGGCGGGCCACGGTTTCAAACACATCATGGGCGGTCTCGAGTTGGGCCGTATCAACGTGGCGGCGCGCGGCGTCGGCATCGCGCGCGCCTGCCTCGAAGATTCGCTCGCCTATGCGCAGCTGCGACACACTTTCGGCAAGCCGATCGCCGAGCACCAGGCGATTCAGTTCAAGCTCGCCGAAATGGCCACCCGTCTGCAGGCCGCCGAGCTGCTGACCGAGCGAGCCGCGCGCGCCTTCGATGCCGGCGAGCGCTGCGACATGGAGGCCGGTATGGCCAAGCTGTTCGCCACCGAGACGGCGCTCTACAACGCCACCGAGGCCATGCGTCTGCACGGCGCCTACGGCTACTCGAAGGAGTTCAACATCGAGCGCTACTTCCGCGACGCGCCGCTGCTGTGTATCGGAGAGGGCACCAACGAGCTGCAGCGAATCGTGATCGCACGCCAGCTGGTGGCGCGCAATCCGATCTGAGCATGGCGCTTCGCCTGCCATCGCATGTTCGGGCCCGTGCCGGCCGCGAGCGGCGCACGAGGAGATCACCATGCCTGATGCGACGCGGGAGTCACTGACTGGTCGGCTGTCCCGCATCCTGTTCGAGCAGCCGATCGGTGCCGCCGAGCGTGCCCGAGCCGCGCGCCATCTGCTCGACTGGCTGGCCTGCGCGCTGGCCGGACTCAACACGGAAGCCGGCGCTGCCCTGCGCGGTTTCGGGCGCACGAAGGCCCAGACGAGTGCATCCGTTCGCGCGCCCGGCGCCCTGCCGGCCCTGGGTGTTGGCCCGCTCGATCGCGAATCCGCGCTGCTGATCAACGGTGCGCTCGGCAACATCCTGGAGATGGACGACATCCATCGGACGGCAATCCTGCACCCCGGCCCGGTCGTGGCACCGGTGGCGTTGACGCTGGCAATCGAGCGCGGTCTGGGCGGCCATGCCTGCCTCGATGCGATCGTGCGCGGCTATGATGCGATGATCCGCGTCGGGCGCTCGCTGGGGCGCGGACACTATCGCGCTTTTCATCCCACCGCCACCGCCGGCGCATTCGGTGCCGCCGCGGCGGCGGGTGACCTGCTCGGGCTCGATGCGGTGCGCTTGCGCGACGCGCTCGGTCACGCGGGCTCGGTGGCGGGCGGGCTGTGGCAGACGCGTCTCGAACCCTCCATGACCAAGAGCTGGCACAACGCCTGTGCCGCACGGCACGGTGTGCTGGCCGCCGAACTGGCCGCACACGGCTTCACCGCGCCAGCCCAGATCCTCGAGGGCAAGCTCGGCCTGTACGCCGCCATGTGCCCGAACCCATTGCCGGCGCAGGTGGCCGCCCAGGGGCCGTGGGCGCTGTTGGATACCGGCATCAAGCCATGGCCTGCCTGTCGCCACGCGCATCCGGCGCTCGAGGCGGCCCTGCGGCTGCGACCCCGGCTTGCCGGTCGTGCACGCGTTTGCCGCGTGCTCGTGGAGACCTACGACGAGGCATTGCGATTCTGCGACCAGCCCGAGCCGGCGACCGTGCTGCAGGCCAAATTCAGCCTGCAGCACGTGGTGGCATTCACCCTCGTCGCCGGCGCACCAGGGCTGGACGATTTCGACGACGGTGCGCGCCAGCGGCCCGACGTTCTGGCCCTTCGCCGGCGTATCGAGGTGCGCGGGCGCCAGGCCTTCAGCGAAGCCTTCCCCGAGCGCTACGGCGCCGAAGTGCTGGTCTGGACCGAAGACCGCCACGACGACGATCCCATCCGCGTCCAGGTGGACGATGCGCTGGGCGACCCGGCTCGGCCGCTCGATGACGATGATCTGCTGGCGAAGGTGGGCGACACCATGCGCTGGGCCGGCCTGAAGTCCGACGAGATCGAGGCGCTGACCGTCGGCTGCCTGACGCTGGCCGACGATGCGCGACCAGCGGCTCTTGCCGAGTCGCTGCTGCAGGTCTGCGCGCGTCTGGCGAACGAGGTCCATTGAATCGAGCACACGAGAGCCTGCGATGAACGCGAACCAAGCGGATTCCCTGCGCGCGTTGGTGGCGCACGCGCTTCACGGCCCGGGCCTGGCCGATGACGGCCAGCGTGCGTTGGCAACCCGGGTCGTACTCGACACGCTGGCCGTGGGGGTGGCGGGTGCCAGCGCACCATTCGCGGCGCCCTTGCGCCAGCTGTTGCCGGCCTGGGGGCAGGGCGGCCCGGCGACGCTGCTAGGCGCGGCGGCCGGCCATTGGCCCGCGCCGAGCGCCGCCTTCGTCAACGCATACCAGATCCACGGCTCCGAGTATGACTACGTGCACGAGCCCGCCGTCGTGCATCCCATGGCGGCCACCCTGGCCGCTGCCCTGGCCGCATGGCAGGCGCGGAGCGCGACCGAACCGCGCTGGCGGCTCGGCGGCCGCGCGTGGCTGGACCTCGTTTCGCGGGCGGTAGACGTCGCCATCGCCGTCGGTCTGAGCGCCCGCCAGGGGCTGCGCTTCTTTCGGCCGGCAACGGCGGGCGCATTCGGCGCAATGGCCGCGGTCTGCCAGATCCGCGGTCACGACGAGGCCACGGCCAGCAGCGCATTCGGTCACCTTTACAGCCAGCTCTGCGGCACCATGCAGGCGCACGCCGAGGGCACCGCCGTACTGCCGATGCAAATCGGGTTCAATGCGCGCAATGCACTGGTGGCGGCAGATCTGGCCGAGGCCGGAATCAGCGCACCGGCCGCCGTGTTCGAGGGCACCTTCGGCTACCTGAATCTCTACGAGGCGCAGGGCGATCTCGGCCCCTCGCTGGCCGAACTGGCCGTGCGGCGGCGTATCGTCGAACTCTCCTGCAAGCCATTTCCCACCGGCAGGGCCACCCACGGCGGCATCGACGGCATCCTGCGGTTGCGCGCCGCGCACGCGATCGAGCCGGCGCGCGTGCGCGAGGTTCAGGTCTGGGGCCCGCCACTGATCGCTCGGCTGGTCGGGCGGCGGCCGTACGACGACTTTCCGGCCCACTACGCACGTCTTTGCATGGCCTACGTGGGCGCCGTGGCGCTGCGTCGCGGGCATGTCGATCTGGCCGATTTCGTTCCCGAAGCGCTGCGTGATCCCGACACGCTGGTGCTGGCTGCTCGTATCGGCGTGTGCGACGACGGCAATCCCGATCCAAACGCGCTGCTGCCCCAGCGGGTCGAGATCACGCTCGACGACGGCAGCACCCGCAGCTGTGCGCTGGATGCCGCGCTCGGTTCACGCGAGCGGCCGCTTGCCGACGACGCGCATTGGGCCAAGCTGCGCCATTGTCTGGATTTTGGCGGGCTGTCGGCAGTGCGCCAGCAAGCTTTCATCGCCGCTGGCGGTGTGTTGGGAGATCTCGCCGACGTCGCCGCACTGCTCGATCCGGTCCTCGCGCCGCTGTTCGACCCGGCCACCGGCCCGGCCACCGGTCAGGCGTCCGGTTCGGCGAACGAATCGGTCACCGGCTCGGTACCAGGCGACCAGGCACGCCCGCCAAACGCACAGCCATGAACACCTACTTCGACGCCTTCGATCACCGCCGCGCACTGGCCGACTATCCGATCGGTCCGGCCTTCGACGAGCGCATGCGCACGTTGAGCGCCGACGCGCTGCGAGCGTTGCAGGAACGGCGCTTCGCCCGTCTGCTGGCGCGCGCCTGGCAGGTGCCGTTCTACCGACGACTGTGGGGTGCGCAGGGCATCGAGACCGGCGACATCCGCGGCCTGGACGATCTGCCGCGGCTGCCGCGCTTCACCAAGACAGACATCATGGCCTCGATCGAGGCCCATCCGCCGCTGGGCGACTTTCACGGCGTGCGGCCCGGCGAGCGGATGATCCTGCACACCACCAGCGGCACCACCGGCCGTCCGCAGACCTTATTGTTCGGCCCCACCAGCCGCGAGATCCAGAACATTCTTCTGGCGCGCGCCTACCGTATGCAGGGCCTGTGCGACGACGATGTGGTGCAGTCGGTGTATGGCTTCGGCATGATCAACGGCGGCCACTACATTCGCGAGACGCTGCTGCATTACACGCGTGCGCTATTGCTGCCGGCCGGTACCGGCGCCGAGACGCGCAGTGCGCAGCAGGTGGCGCTGATGCGGGACTTTCGTGTCACCGTGCTGCTCGGCTTTGCCGACTACATCCGCACGCTGGCGCAGATCGCGCGCCAGCACGGACTGGAGCCCGGGCGCGACATTCCGGTGCGTCTGATCCTCGGTCACATGGGCCGCGAATCGAAGGACGAGATCGGCGCCCTTTGGGGTGGGGCCCAGGTCTACGACTGGTACGGCGTGGGGGACACCGGGATCATCGCCGCCGAGGGCCCCGACCGCGAGGGCCTGCATCTGTTCGAGGATGCGCACGTCGTCGAGATCGTCGACCCAGCCACCGGCACGCATTGCGCCGACGGCGAAGACGGCAATCTGGTCACCACCGTGTTATTCAAGGACGATGTCTATCCGATCATTCGCTTCGACACCCAGGATGTCACCCACCGGCTGCCGGGCACCTCGCCGCTGGCTTGGCCGCTGGGGCGCATCGTCGGCTTTCGCGGGCGCAGCGACAACATGGTCAAGCTACGAGGTATCAATGTCTATCCACACGCCATCTCCGCGCGCCTGGGTTTGGATGACGGTTGCACCGGCGAGTACATTTGCCGCCTGCGTCGCGACGACCAGGGCCGCGAGCAGATGCTCGTCGAGATCGAAACGACGCGTGCAGCCGAGGCCACGCTGGCCGACGCCCTGCGTGCGCGCTTGCGGGCTGCGCTCGGCGTGGCCGTCGGGGTAAGGCTGGTGGCGCCGGGGGCACTGGCCGAGACCACCGGCATAGAGTCGCGCCAGAAGGCCATCCGTCTGATCGACGAGCGGACGTTGCGATGAGCCAGCCCGAAACCGTGGCCGAACTGGCCGATGCCTATGCCGCCGGCCTGAGTCCGCGTGAAGTCGTCGAACGCTGCTGGCAACGCATCGACGCCGATCGCGAATTGAATGCGTTCGTACACGAGGCACGGCAGCCCGCGCGCGAAGCCGCAATCGAGTCGGCCGCGCGCTGGCGCGCCGGCCGGCCGCGTTCGCGCCTCGATGGTGTTCCAATCGCGGTCAAGGACAACATCGCCGTGGCCGCCATGCCCTGGAGCAACGGCCTGGGCGCGTTGCGAAATCGCCTTGCCCGTGATGACGCCGAAGTCGTACGCCGAATGCGTTCGGCCGGCATGATCATCATGGGCCGGCTGAACATGCACGAGGCGGCGCTCGGCGCCACCACCGACAACCCGCATTTCGGCGCCACCCACAATCCGCTTCGACACGGTTTCACCGCCGGCGGCTCGTCGGGCGGCTCGGGCGCTGCCGTTGCCGCCGGCCTGGTGCCGATCGCGCTTGGCACGGACACGATGGGCTCGGTCCGCATTCCGGCCGCCTACTGCGGCTGCGTGGGCCTCTTGCCGGCGCGCGGCCGGGTATCGCGCCACGGTGTGGCGCCGCTGTCCGACACGCTCGATCAGGTTGGCATCCTGGCGCGCACGGTCGACGATGCCGCCATGCTCCTGAGCGTAATCGCGGGCCACGATCCGCGCGACCTGCAGTCATCGGCCGGCGCCAGGGTCGCGCCCGTGCCGGTGGCAGGTCCGCCACGATCACAGGGCGGCACGTCGACCGAGCGGGCGCGGTCGTCGGGGTCACCGCGTGTCGCCTTGTTCGACGGTGGCCCGTCCTGCGAACCGTCGATCCGGCGGGCGCTCGATGCGTTTGCCGACCGGCTGCGCGCGCTGGGTTGGTCGCTCCAGCCGCGCGACAGCCTGCCAGCCGACAGTGGCGTGGTGCGCCGAGCCGGTCTGTTGATCAGCGAACGCGAGGGCTACGCGGCGAGTCTGCCGTGGCTGCGACGGGAAGGTGTCAGCGACACGCTCAGGCGCATGCTCGCCTATGGCGCGAGCCAACCGGCCGCACGCATCCACGCCGCCCGCCAGCGGCTGATCGATGCTGGCCGATGCTGGCAGGCCTGCCAGCAAGACCTCGACGCTTGGCTGCTGCCGACCACCCCCCAGCGCGCGTTTGCCCTCACCGATCCCGTGCCGCCCGACCAGGCGGATCTCACCGTGCATGCCAATGTCGCCGGTTGGGCGGCGATCAGCCTGCCCGTTCCGGCCCGCGTCGGCGGGCTTCCCTGCGGCGTGCAACTGATGATGCCCGCTGCGCGCGAACACGAGTTGTTGCGGCTGGCCGCGCGCATCGCCCCTCTGACCGGAAACCTCGATGACTGACCTTGCCGCAACCGACGACCGTATGCCCGAACGATTTTTCGGTGGCAACTTTCGCTGGCCCAACGGCGCGCGCCTGGCGCTGTCCATCGTGGTCAACGTCGAAGAGGGCTCCGAACAGACCGTTGCCGATGGCGACCGCGGGCCCGACCCGGTCGACGAGCTCGGTGTCGCGCTTCGCAGGCCGATCCGCAACTACGGCAACGAATCCAACTACCGTTACGGCATCGGCCCCGGCTTCGAGCGCGTTGCCGGCCTGCTCGAACAGTACCGAATGCCGACGACCTGGGCCTGCGCCGCCCTGGCGCTCGAGCGTGCACCGCACGTCGCCGACTTCATTCGCCAGCACGGCCACGAAACCTGCAGCCACGGCTGGCGCTGGATCCACCACTTCCATCTCGACGAAGCCAGCGAGCGCGACTTCATCGACCGCGCCGTGCAGTCCATCGAGAAGACCACCGGTCGACGTCCGGTCGGCTGGCTGTCACGCTACCTGCACACCGAGCGCACGCGCCGGCTGCTGGTCGAGGCGGGCTTCGAGTATCACATGGACGACTACTCGGACGATCGCCCGTTCTGGTCCCGTACCGAGGCCGGCCCGATCGTCGTCATGCCGTATGCGCTCGATTCCAACGACATGAAGTTCTGGACCGCGCCGTCACTGGCGCCGGCGACCTGGACCGATTACGCGATCCGCAGCTTCGAGTGGCTACGTCAAGAGGGCGCCAGCCAGCCCCGCATGATGTCGCTGGGGCTGCATCTGCGCATCATCGGCCGCCCCGGGCGCATCGATGCGCTGCGGCAATTTCTCGACCACGTGGCCCGCTGCGACGATGTCTGGGTCGCCACCCGCGCCGACATCGCCCGCGCCTACGCGGCCGCCATCCCCGCCCCGGAGAACACATGAAACTGCAAGGCGTGCGTGTGCTGGACCTTTCCATGTACCTGCCCGGCCCGCACCTGACCATGACGATGGCCGACCACGGCGCCGAAGTCTGGCGCATCGAGCCGCCGGGCGAGGGCGAACCCAACCGCAACATCGGCTGGAAGGAGAGCGGCGAGTCCGTCTACTTCCGCAATACACATCGCGGCAAACGCAGCGTCGTGCTCGATCTCAAGAACGATCAGGCCAGAGAGCTGTTCATGCGCCTGGCCGAGAAGAGCGACGTCGTCGTCGAATCGTTCAGAACGGGCGTCGTCAAGCGCCTGGGCATCGACTACGATGCCGTTGCCCGGCGCGCACCGCACATCGTCTACTGCTCGATCAGCGCCTTCGGCCAGACCGGCCCGCTGGCTGGAAGGGTCGCTCACGACATTGCCGTCGAGGCCCAGGCCGGCGTCGCCTCGCTGACCATCGGCCAGGACGGCAAGCCGACCCTGCCGGCGATTGCCATGGCCGACATGGCCGTCTCGCTCACGGCGCTCTCGGGCATCCTGATGGCGCTGTTCCGGGCCCGCGAAACCGGCAATGGCGACTACATCGACCTGTCGATGCAGGACGCACTCATGGCCTGGACGCCGAACATCACAGGGCGCGTGTTCGCCGAGAAACAGCCGCCGCAGCCGAGACTGGAGCGAACCTGGGGCGGCAACGCACTGTACAACCTGTACGAGACCGCCGACGGCAAATGGATCGCGCTCGCCGGCAATGAACACAAGTTCGCCCGCAATCTCTTCGAGGCGCTGCAACGGCCGGATCTGATCGATGCCGCGATCGGGCCGCCGGGGGAAGGACAGCGGGCGGTGACGGAGTTCCTGCGCGAGACCTTCGTCGCGCGCACGATGGCCGAATGGGAGCGCTGGTTCGACGGTAAGGACGTCGCCTGGGGACGTGTGCTGGATCTGCGCGAAGCGTTCGATCATCCTCATGTGGCGGCACGGGGCATGCGGCTGGTGGATGACCGAGGTCGGGAGCACATCGGGGCCCCGATCCGGTTCCGGCAGGAGTCGGCGCGGCCGACGTTTGGCGCGCCGGGGCTGGGCGAAGGTAATGAGGCAGCGGCTCGGCTTGCGGGTTACGACGGCGCCGGCGTGGAGGCGCTTCGCGCGAGCGGGGCGTTTGGCGCGAAGGCGGATTGATGCGGAGAGCGGCGAGCCGGTGACCTCGATGGTCGCTGGCATTCATGACGGCCGTCGGCGGCGGCGCCGTGCGTAGCGCAGGGTATCCGGCGCGTCCCGGCGCATCGGCCCCGGCACGCATCCTTTCGCCGCTGTGACGCATCGGCCCGCAAGCCCGATATCATCGCCCGATGCGCAATTTCGAACCCGACCCGAGCCGCGCGGGTGCGTTGGTCTGGCGCCAGTCCAACGCCAGAGCGATCGGCGCCGGCGTGACGGCACTCCTGCTTGCGGGTCTCGCGCTCGGTGGCGTCGTGGCCATGATCGGTACTCTGTTCGCTTCGTTCGGCGCGATCGCAATGGCGGCGGTGTTGTCAGTGCTCATGGGGTTGAGTTTCCTTTCAGCGGCCCTGGCGAGGCTTTGCTGGCGCCAGGCTCGCGGCCAGTATGGTTTGCGGGTGGAGCTCCATTCCGACGCCCTGGTTCTGGCGCTGCCCGGGGATCGCTCGTTGGTACATGCGCCTGCCGCGGTCGCTCGGCGGCTGGTGCCGGGTTCGATTGCCCGTGTGCTGAGCCGGGAGGAAGCGTTCGCTGCCCAGCTGATGGCCATGCTTCAGCGAACCTACTGGTTGGAACTCGTGGGCGGCGAACGAATCCTGCTGTTCGAGGACCGGGCTCTTCGAACCAACTACGCCACGCCGAGCCTCATGCCGGTGGCGCAGGCCATCGCCCAGCATCTTGGCGTGCCGTTCGAATCCCTTCCGGCGGTGGAGGGGCAGGGGGGTTTGATGGGCGCCTGGTGGACGGCCAAACCCGGCCGTGATGCGCCGGCGATCGAGCCCGAACGGCGGGCGCTGATCCACCGGCGGATCGCACTCACGGGCGTCGCGGCAGCGATCGCGCTGGCGGCGGTGGTACTTTCGATGCTGCTGAGCTGAGCAGAACGGATCGCAGCCGAGGTTGACATCGCCCTCGACGCGCGACGCGAGGCTGCCAGTCACGGTTTCGTGTAACCCCCTGCCGGTCGCAACCGGGCACCGCTCCATGCTTCCAGACATCGATTCCCTGGCGTTGTTCATTCGGGCGGCCGAGTTCGGCAGCGTGACCCGCGCCGCCGAGGCCAGCCATATCACCGTGCCGGCCGCCAGCCGGCGGCTGGCAATGCTCGAGCAGCAGTTGGACGCGCGCCTGTACGAGCGTCATTCGCGCGGCATCGAACTCACACCGGCAGGAGAGCATCTGTTGGTGCTGGCGCGCGATCTGGTGGCCCGCATGCGTCGGCTACGGGCCGAGATGAGCAACTATGCGGCAGGCAGTCGGACGGTATTGCGGGTGCAGGGCAACACCTCGGCGATGGCACAGTTCCTCCCCGGCGACATCGCGGGCTTTCAGACCTCGCACCCGGACGTGCGCATCGTGCTGGAGGAGTGCTGGAGCGACGAGGGTCTGGGACGCATCAGACACGGCGCAGCGGACCTCGGGGTCGTGGTGGGCGGCGGCGACGCGAGCGGGCTCTGGAGCTGCCGGTATCGCGCGGATCGCCTGGGCGCGGTTTTGCGCGCCGACGATCCGCTCTGTGCGAACTTGCCCGGGGCGGAAGCCGACATCGACTTTTCCGAGGTGCTGGCGCGCGACCTCGTCGGGCTAGAGGGCAGCAGCCGGCTGACCCGACTGCTGACCGCGCAGGCCGAGCTCGCGGGCCGACCGATGGCGCTCAGAGCGCAGGTGCGTAGTTTCGAAGCCGTCTGCCGTTCGGTGGATGCGGGGCTCGGCATCGGTGTGTTGCCGGTGGCCGCAGCGCGCAACTACGCGGGGCCGATGAAGCTGAGAGTGCTGCCGCTTGCCGATGCCTGGGCAAGTCGCGAGATGGCGCTGGTGATGCGCGGCCCGCCGCAGCCGGGCAGCGCCCTGGCGGCCTTGGCCGGGCATCTGCAGGTTTGTGCGCAGGAGGACTCGAGCAACGGCTGACGCCGGCGCGCCCCAGGCGCGCTGCAAATGGCGCGCACGTATGCGAGCCGCGCGATCTTCACGTTCGCAGACGCAGACGCTGGCGCCTGAGGGCCAGCGCTCCGCCGACGATGATCGCATTGCCCGCCGATTCCTTGCGACGCGGCGGGTGTCTCCAAGCGGCGTCATCGTTCGAACGGGAGTATCCCCAGCGGTTCGGGCCGTGACCATTCGAATGTGCTTCAGGCTGTGTTGACCTGAACGCAAGAGAGACGCCGTATTCGTGCGATGCGGCGCGCCCTGGCTTCGGGATCGCCTGCAAATGCACCAGAGCGTGGATTTCTTCGGGATTCATGAAGCCACCTCCCTCCTGCCGTCGACCAACAGGCCATCGACGCCGGCAACCACGCATTCGAGTGCCGCTTCGAGCGCGTGAATGCCGGCGTGTTGGCCCTTGGGCGCCTGGTCGGGCCCGTGTGCGTCTGCGCTCCCATGATTCGCTGCGTCACCGGGCATGTCACTTGCGGCCTCGCCTCGTTGCCTGCCACCGGCCCCTACGGCATGTCATCTCTGCTGATATTCGCTCTCGTCCTGTTCGCGGCCGTGCTCGCCTCGCGGCTTGCGGCGAGCACGGCAGCTTCGGTATCGGTTCTGTTCATCGTCGCGGGCATGCTGCTCGGCAAGGGCGGTATGGGCTGGATTCCATTGGCCGCCGGGGACTCACAGGTGCAGCATCTGGCCACTGCGGCGCTGGTGGCCGTGCTGTTCACGGACGGCATGCGTGCCGGCGTGCGCGAGGTGCGCAAGGCCTGGCACCTACCCGGTCGGGCACTGCTGTTCGGCCTGCCGCTGACGCTGCTGATCCTGGCGACGCTGGCGCATTACCTGACCGGGCTACCCTGGCTGCTTGCGCTGCTTCTGGCCGCGATCCTCACGCCCACCGACCCTGTGTTCGCCGCGGCCATCGTGGGTCGCGACGAAGTGCACCCGCCGCTGCGCCGTCTACTCAACGTGGAGAGCGGCATCAACGACGGTCTGACCCTGCCCGTGGTTCTGGTGCTGATGGGCATGTTGGGCGCCGACGAAGAGCCGCTGCCCGCCTTGCTGCTCGATGTTGCTGCGGGCGCGGTCATCGGCCTGACGATTCCCTGGATTGCCGGCAAGATCAGGCCGCGGCGGCTGCGATTGGCCGAACAGGCCGAGCCGCTCTACGGTCTGTCGCTGGCGATCGCAACCTTCGCGCTCGCCGGGTTACTCGGCGCCAATGAATTCCTGGCCGCTTTTTTCGCGGGTGCCACCTTCGCTTCCGTCGACGAGGATCTCGCCGCACGCTTTCATCTGTTCGCCGAACAGTTGAGCGAGCTCTTGAAACTGGCTGCCCTGCTCACGTTCGGGGCGCTGATGTCGCCGTCGAGCCTGTTCTCGCTGGAGCCAGCCGAGTACGCCTTTTGCGCTGCCGCCTTGCTGATCGCGCGACCGTTCGGGCTGCTGCCGGCATTGGTGGGCAGCAAGCTGGACATGCGCCACCGTCTGGCCGCGGCGTGGTTCGGGCCGAAGGGCTTCGCCTCGCTGATCTACGCGATCATGGTGTTGCACTCCGAGGTACCGGAGGCGGGTCGGTTGTTCCACATTGCCGCGGTGGTCGTGGTGCTGTCGATCGTCGCGCATTCCAGCAGCGATGTTCCGCTGGCGCGCTGGCTCAACAATCCGAACCCGGCGAAAGACGAACCGGGCCCGGCCAAGGGCGAGCCGAGCCAGGGCGGTAAGGAGTCTGCGTGATGAGCCCCGTTGCGGGTCGTCGCAGATCGACGGCCCGGGCACCGATGCGGCATGGGCGAACGTGCCCGCGGCTCAGTCGGGATCGCGATTCGTCACGGTAACGACACCCTCGACGGGATCGACGACCAGCCGGTCGCCGCTGCGGATCAACGTCGTGATGTCGCCGTCTTCGAAACGGTCACACATCGGCATGTCGGCAAGTGCGGCTCCTTGCGCAAGGATGGTGTTGGCACGGTTAAAAAGAATGGCCGCCGGCGCGATGCCGCGCGCCTTCATTTCGTGCAGCATCCAGGCGGACGCGACGCCGCCCTTGGCGGTGTTCAGCACCAGGATGCGGTCTCGGTAGCTCTGGCCCGCGAGTGCGTGGTCGGGGCGAGAGAACACGCCCTTGATGCGATCGAGATCGTAGCGCGCGGAGAAATCGTCGCTGGCCACCAGCGCCTCGCCCTCGACACGGGCGCCCACCCCGACATGACATTTGAAACGAATCATTGCACGATCTCCCCGGCCACCGCCGCCTCGACACAAGCCTCCATGCTCGCCAGCGCCGGCGTATAGCCGTATCCGCCGAGAATGTTGACGATCTTGGCCGAATTGCTCAACAAGCGCTTCCAACCATTGGCCTCGCCCACCTCGCGCGCATAGCCGTTGTAGAAACAGGTGCCCACGAGGATGCGTCCGCCCGCTCGCTCGATGGTGTCGACATAGCCCATGCGTTTGGCGTCCGGGTAGACCTGCGGCGCGGTGCACACGATCAAGGGCACCGAGACCTGCTTGCCGGCGCAGAGCTGCGCGACCCGCTGCATCTCGACGATCGACAGCTGCGGCGCGGCGAAAACGACGACGTCGACTTTGTCGCCGCGCCCGCCGAAACGTTCACGCATCGTGCTCATCATCTCTGGCGTGAGCGGCTCGACTGCGAGCCGCTGGGCATCGACGTCGGCCAGGGTCTGCGCCTCGGGCGTGATTCCCAGCAGATGGAACAGCGGTGTCGAGCCGAAGCTGGCCATGGCCGCGCCCAAATGCTTGGCCTGATCCGAGGTCGGACGCACCTCGAGCCCCTCGATCAGCGGCACCTCCCAGTACGAACCGGCCGCTTTGCCGACCACCGCACCCAGCACGCCCCAGTCGGTCAGGCCTCGCGGTTGCTCCGATACCCGGAAGCGTCGCGTCGCACGACGGTTGGCGTCCAGATGCAGGCCATAGCGAGGGGTGCGGCCGGACAGGCCGGCTGCCAGCGCCGAGGGCCCACCCTCGAAGTTCGAGCGCGCGCCGCAGATGGAGTTGCTGTAGATGACCACGCCGGTATCGCCGTAGGCCACGTGCTCGCCACGGACGGGCGGCATGACCGTCTGATAGTTGATGCAGGTGTCGGTCATGATCACGCCCATGCGGGTGAGGGCCGCGATGATCCGTCGCTCGACATCGGCCATCTCTTCGGTCTGGCCCATTGCCTCGTAATGGCGCAAATCGACACCGCGCGGGTCGGTGATCATCGGGATGGCCACGCGGGCATCCTGATCGGCGAGATTCTCGAGGAATTCGGCGCCGGCCACGCCGACCGCTTCGGGGTCGCCCATCATGTGGGCCTGGCTCACGGGCACGAAGTCGTCGGCGTCGAACATCCGACCCACCTGGATCTGGTGTTCGATCGCCCAGCGCACGGGTTCGCCCATCTCGCCGGCGAGCATGGCCTGCTCCGCGTCCGTCAGTTGCATGGCGACAGTCTCCTGGGTTGTGTCGAATCTTGTGTCACTTCATCTGGTTCGGCAGCCATGTGACGATGCCGGGAAAGAAGTAGACGAGGTAGAGCATGACGATCTGGATGGCCAGAAAGGGCAGGGCGCCTCGGGCGAGCGTCCAAAGACCGATTTTCGAGATGCCATGAATGGTGAACAGGTTGACGCCGATCGGTGGTGAGATCTGCGCGATCTCCATCGCAATGGCCGCGAATATTCCGAAGGTGATCGGGTCCATGCCGACCGCGGCGGCCACCGGGAAGAAGATCGGGATCGAGATCAACAGCATGGCCGCACTCTCGAGGAACATGCCGAGCACGACGTAGGCCAGGATCATCAGGGTCACGGCCCAGACGCCACTCGCGCTTGCCATGATGCCGCTGGCGATCGACTGCGGCACCTGTTCGAACGTGAGGAAGTGTGCGAAATACTGTCCGAACACGATCAGCATGAACAGCATCGACGTGGTTGCCGTTGCCGAGACTGCCGCGTCCTTGAGCTTGGCGAGGCTAAGGCGTCGTTGCAGGAGCCCGAGCAGGACCACATAGATGACGCTCAGCGCGCCGACCTCGGTCGGAGTGAAAACGCCGGTGTAGATGGCGGCGATGATCACTACCGGCAGGATGACGACGCCGGCCGAGCGCGCCGTAACCTGGAGGCGTTCGTGGAACGGCATCGGATGATCGACGCGGATCGCCGGGCGCGACAGGAATGCGTAAAGGGCGAAGAAACTCATCATGATGATGCCGGGAACGACACCGCCGATGAACAACTGGCCGATCGAGGTCTCGGTGATCACGCCGTACAGGATGAGCGGGATCGACGGCGGGATGATGATGCCGAGCGTGCCGCCGCCGGCAACGAAGCCCCCCGCGCGAGACGGTCCGTATTTTTCCTCGAGCAGCAGCGGAATCGCCACCAGACCGACCGTGGCCGCGGTGGCCACCGACGAGCCCGAGATCGCGGCAAATATGCCGCAGGCGACGATGGTGGCCACGCCAAGCGAGTTGTTGGCCGATCCGGTCCATGCCTTGGTGACGGCGAACAGATCGCGCCCGGCATCGGTGCGCTGCATGATGGTGCCCGTGAAGATGAACAGTGGCAGCGCCACCAGCTCGAAGATCGATGCCCCCTGCCAGGCCGTGTTGATCAGGGTCTTGAAAGCGCGGAACGGGTCCTCGATCATCAGTGCCGCCACGAAGGCGGCCAGCCCCATGGACACGAACACCGGGATGCTCAGCAGCATGAATGCGAACAGCAGGAAGATCGCGATGTAGCCCGCGTAGTCGAAGATCAGGTCCTCGAGCATCGTTCACTCGCCCGCCAGGTGGGCGTCGAGCGCCGCCTCACCGGTGATCATCTGTGCCAGGGTCTGCAGGAACAGGCCAAGCCCGCCCAGCGGAATGGCCAGCGCGGGTATCCATAGCGGCACCTCCAGCAGCGTGGCAGACAGGATCTGCTTCTGGAACATGTTGTTCACGAAATAGACGCCGGAGGCGATGATCAGCGCTGCAAAGGCGAGGGTGGCTAGCTGGGCGATGCGGTCGAACACCCGTTTCAAGCCTGGCATCATGTCGACCAGCAGGGTCACGCGAAAGTGCGCACCGCTCCTGACCGCGAGCGCATTACCCAGAAAGCCCAGAAAAATGAAGGCGTAGAGCGTGGTCTCGAAGACCCAGATCGTCGGTGCGTTGAAGGCGCGCGCTACCGCCTCGTAGGTGATGGGGATGCACAGCAGGATCATCAGGGCCAGCGAGACGGCCGTCATCGCACCGCCGACCCGGCGGGCCATCGACACCAGGATGCTGTTCATATCGGGTCCGGAAGAAGCTGTCCGGCACCCGGTGGCGTGTTCCCGGGAACCGGTGCGAAGCGCGCGTCGGGGCTACTGCCCGCGACGCGCGCGCAGGCCGGACTACTTGCCGGCGACGACCGCCTGTGCCTCGGCGGAATACGTCTTCTTGGCATCGGCCGCGAGCGGTTCGAGCTGACGGGCGAACTTGTTCCAGAGCTCGCTGCCGGGTTCGACGACGGTGACGGTCTTGCCTGCCTGCCGAACCACGTCGAGCAGCGAGGACAGTTTGTCGATTGCGAATTGCTGCATGTGATCGCGCGCCTGGCCGGCCGCGGCCATCAGGGCGTTCCGGTTCTCGGGCGAGAGGCTGTCGAAGCGCTCCTTGTTCATGACATAGGCGTGGATCAGGGTACCCATCACCCCGTTCGGAACGAACATGTTCGAGGTGACTTCGTAGTGCTTGAGCCCGACCGCGCCGCCCAGCCCGCCCATGGCTCCCTTGACCGTGCCGCGTTGCAGGCCCGAATAGACGTCACCGACCCCCATGATCGTCGGCGCCGCACCCAGCGTGCGAAGCACCTCGGCCGAGCCCTTCGAGTAAGCGCGGATGGGCATGTTCTCGAATGAGTCGGGCCCGGTGATGGGGAAGTTGGTCGAGACCACTGGCGCACCGATGTCGAACATCGCGATCATGACCGCGCCCTGTTCCTTCAACTTGTCGTTGAAGAACTCGAAGACCGGCTTGCCGGGCTTCAGGTTGTCTCGCGTCCAGGTCATCGAGTGGTCCCAGAGCGGGGTGGTCAGGATGCCGACGTCCGGGATGCGACCCGACCAGTTGTCCAGCGTGGTCAGCGAGATGTCGATGGTGCCTTGCGGCACCGCCGTGGCAACGAATTGCTGTTTGACCATCTCGCCGCCTTCGAACACCTTCAGGCGGAACGCGCCGCCTGACTTCTCGTCGAGCAGCTTCTCGAAGCGCGGCACGAACTCAACCACCTGATAGTGCTTGGGGCTTCCCCAGGTGGACAGTGACAGGGTTTCCTTGGCGAGCACGGGTGCCGTGCCGATGAGGCCGGCCAATGCAATGGCCGCGGTGGTCAATCGCTTCTTCATGTCGTCTCCTGGTGTCGTGGCCGGCGACAGCGACTCGCCGCATTCATTTGAAGTAATTACTATAGACTAATAATCGCAGTGTGCCGTATCGCAAGAACCGACCTTTCCCATCGTCAATCGTGCCCGTCGCAGCCTCGGGCGCGCCGGAATGACCTGCCAGAACATGTCCAACGCGGCGCAGGAGTTGGCGCAGCAGTTCGTCACCCGCTATTGGCGCGAGGACCTCTCGCTCCCCAAGCACGAGCGGCTCCGATTGGCATTCGCCAGTTCGATCGCCGACGGCTTCTGGCGCTCGGGCATGCGTCTGCCCACGGAGGCCGAGTTGGCGCACACCACGCCGTGCAGCCTGGGCACCATCCAGCGTGCATTGCGTGAGCTGGCGGCGGACGGGCTCATCGAGCGGCGGCGCGGCAGCGGATCGGTGGTCGCCGATCTCACGGGCAAGTTGGCCGACCCCTGGCACATCCGCTACATCAGGAGCAGGTCGCCGCGGACCGAGTACTTCGCTCTGCATACGCGCGTGTTGTCGCGTCGGCAGATCCGCTCGGTCGGGCGCTGGTCGGAGGTGTTGGGCCAGAACAAGGAGTCGGTCACCCGGGTCGACCGTCTGTTCACGGTGGACGGCCGGATCGACATCTACGCGGAGTTCTTCGCGCTTTCGTCGCGCTTTCCGGAGTTCATGTCCCGGCCCATGGCCAGCATGGACGGCCTGAACTTCAAGAAGATGATCGGCGATCGCTATCATGCACCGACGCACCGGGTGCATCAGACGCTGCGTTTTCAGCCCACGCCGGCGCATGTTGCCGAAGTATGTGGCATGCCTGCCGGCGGCATGTCGCCGGTGCTCAATGTCGTGTCCTACCCGCTCAGCGGTGAACCCATCTACATGCAGGACTTCTATCTGCCGCTCGACGCGGGCGAACTCGACCTCGGCTTTGCGATCCGTCTGATCTGAGCCGGTGGCGATCCACATGGCCCTGCGTCAGCCCGGGCCGGTGCGACGGGCTCATGCGCAGAGCGGCGCCACGCTCTCGAAGGTTCTCTTCACGGTGCCACGGTCCGCGCCGCCGGCCAGCAGCAAGGCGAGCAACAGACGCGCCTTGAGGCCGTCCAGGGCGCCGGCCGGGATCACGCCGCGCGCCAGCAGATCGCGCTCGGAGCCCTCGAAGCCATAGGTGCCGCGCAGGACCTCGCCGCTGCCGGTGCGAGAGGCGAGTACCACCGGCATGCGCTCGATCAGCCGCTCGAGGCGGCCGGGCGCGGCGATCGCGCGGGTGACGTGCCCGCCCCCGAAGCCCTCGATCACGACGCCGGCGTAGCCCGCCTCGCCCAGGTGCTCGAGCAGACGCCCATCATCGCCCAGACCAAGGCGCAGCAAGGCTACGGCGGGAATTTCAGCGACCTCGGGCACGCTCAACCGCTGGCCCGCGACCGGCCGCACGAGGATTCGCACCGCGTCCTCGGCGAGCCAGCCCAACCGGCCGGTGGCCGGCGAGACGAAGGTCGCCGTGCTCTGCGTGTGCGATTTGCGCACGAAGCGGGCGGCGTGGATCTCGTCGTTGAAAACCACCAGGGAGCCCAGCCCGCGCGCCGTTGGCGATGCCGCCACACGCACGGCCGCGAGCAGGTTGGCGGGACCGTCGGCGCCGGGCATGCTGGCATTGCGCATCGCGCCGGTAACCACGACCGGCGCATCCGTGTTGAGCACCAGATCGAGCCCGTAGGCGATCTCCTCGATCGTATCGGTGCCCTGCGAGATCACGACTCCCTGGCTGCCGGCGGCAAGCGCGTCGCGACAGGCGCGGGCGAGCGCGAGCAGATCATCGAAGCCCATGTGCGGCGAGGGCACGCGGCGCGCTTCGACCGTGCGCAGTTCGGCGACGGCGTCGATGCCGGGGATCTCGCGCGCCAGGGCGCCGATGTCGAGTGTCGGCAGGGCGCCCTTGCCGGCTTGGACCGCGCTGGCGATCGTGCCGCCGCAGGTGATCAGGGTGACGATGGGCTTGGCGATCATGGCGTATTCTCGATCCATTCGGTTTGTGGTTAGGGCTGAATCTACCGCGCCTGCCGCGTGTCGCACCTGCGCCCCGAACAGGATCTCAACGGAACGAGCAACATGAATTCCAAGCTCCATGCTCTGCAAGCCGACCCGGTGGCCGTCGATGTGACCGCCGCCATCAACTATATGGACGAGGCGGTCGTGCCATCGCTCTATCGCAACGGCCGGCTGTTCACGCGACGCGACCGGGACGGCAGCGACGGCGAGTTCGTCGGGATGGTGGTCGACAAGCGCCGCCTGCCGGTGGCCGATGCCAGGGCGCTCGGCGACAGCGGGCCCGGACTGGAACGCAGCGGTTTCGCTGCGGTGGCCGATCGCCTGCGCGATCCGGACCTGGATTTCCTCGACCACGACGCCGTGATCGAGCGCTACTACCCGGCGTGTGCGGAACTCGTGGGCGTGGCCACCGGTGCCGCCCGCGTGCTGGCGTTCGATCACAACGTGCGCTCGGCGACGGGCAAGGAGAGTGGCGCACGGGTGGCCGGCGGCCAGCAGGTGCAGGGCCCTGCGCGCATCGTGCATGGCGATTACACGCTGACCAGCGCGCCGCAGCGGCTGCGCGACCTGGCCCGCCCGCCCACCGGCAACGATACGTTGCGAGCGATCGCCAACGGCAAGCCGTTGCTCGACGCAGACCTGGCCGAGGATGCGATCATGCGTGGGCGCTTCGCCATCATCAATGTCTGGCGCAGCATCCGCGCCGAGCCGGTGGCCCGTTTCCCGATGGCGCTCTGTGATGGCCAGAGCGTCGCGCCGGTCGATCTGTCGGTGTTCGAGATCCACTATGCCGATCGCATCGGCGAGAACTATTTCGCGCGCTATTCGGCCGCGCATCGCTGGTACTACTATCCGCACCTGACCCGCGACGAAGCATTGTTGATCAAACAATGGGATTCGGCCGGCCCGCTGGCACGATCGCAGGGGCAGCGGGCCGACGACAGCGATGCCGGCGCACCGTGCAGCTTCAGCTTTCACACCGCGATCAGGCATCCGGGCACCACGGGCGACTCCCCCGACCGCTGGAGCATCGAGGTACGCTGCGCGGTGATCTACTGACCCGTACACACCTCGCACGGATCGTGGCCGACGCCATCCCACCCAGACGACTCGAGGAGACCCCATGATCGACATCAACGGCATGGCCCACGTGATTCTCACGGTCAGCCAGTTCGATCGCGCACGCGATTTCTACAAGGCGCTGCTGCCGGAGTTCGGCATGACCTGCGTCCACGACGGCCAGGACTTCTGTTATCACGTCGGCGCGCGCACCGCGATCGGGGTTCGCCGCTGCGATCCGCAGTTCGAGGGCGAACGCTTCGAGCAGTACCGGGTGGGCCTGCACCATATCTGCCTGCGCGCCCGCAGCCGCGCCGACATCGACAAAACCGCCGAACTGGTGGCCCGCCTGGGCGGCAGAATCGTGCGCGGCCCGCTCGAGGGTTCCTGGGCGCCGGGCTATTACTACGTGCTGTTCGAAGATCCCGACGGTATCCGGCTGGAGGTCAATCACGTACCCGGCACCGGCCTGCTGACCGAGGGCGCCAGCATGGGCGGCGCCGACGACTACGTGCGCATCGAGGGCAAGGACATCACGTATGTAGGCCCGAACTGACGCGTGCGTCGTATGCCGCACCGAACTGCCGTCGACACATGCCGCGGGCCGGCACCGCGTGAGGTCGGGTAGGAAATGCCGAAGTCGGCTCAGGCGGCCTGCGGCTTCGGCGGCCGATCCGGCACCTTCGGCGCCCGTGCCAGCACGAAAAGCACGGAACCCGACGCCGCCAGACAGGCCAGAATCGTGAATCCGAACCGGTAGTTGCCGGTGACGTCGGCGAAGTATCCGGCAACCAAGGGGCCGCCGATCTGCCCGATCACCACCAGCAGCGACGACAGGCCCATGATGGTGCCAATTGAGCGCCGGCCGAAATAGTCGGCGCGCAAGGCCTGCATGAACGGTCCGCGCAGCCCCCAGGCGCTGCCGTGCAGCACCGCGAACGCGACGAGCATGAACGGCGAGACCGCGTAGGTCAGCATCAGCAGGCCGGCGGCGTGCATGAGCATGCAGGTGGCCGCGACCAGGCGCTTCTGGAAGCGGTCGCCGGCCCACCAGCCGAAGCTCACGCCCACCACCTGAAAGGCGGTCATCAGGGTGATGACCAGCGAGGCCTCGCCGACCGTATAGCCCAAGCCCTCCTTCATGTGCGAGATGGCGTGCACATTGACCGCGGTGACCACGAACAGAGCGAATCCGTGGCCGAAGCCCAGCAACCAGAAGGCCGGCGTGGCCAGTGCTTGCCGGGCGGTGAACTCGATATCATCGCTGGGGTCGTGGCTCCCCCCCTCGCTCTTGCTTGCCGGGTCGGGCGGCGGCAGGCCGTCCAGCGTTTCGCCGTGATCCTCGGGGCGCCTCTTGAACACCATCGCGAGCGGCAAGCCGACCACGATGGCGACCACGCCGCAGCCAAAAGCGGTGGCGCGCCAGCCAAAATAGTGCATCGACCAGGCCACCACCGGCACGAACGCGCCGCCCAGTGCCAGGCCCAGCGCGATCGAGGACAAGGCGCGCGCGCGGTACTTCTTGAACCAGTTGACGATGGCCACGTTCAGTGGGAAGAACCCGCACATGCTCGAGCCCAGCGCGATCAGGATGATCGCCATGTAGAACTGGGGCAGCGTGTCGATGAAACTGAACGCGATGAAGCCGGCGCCGAACAGCAGCACGCCGAAGCGGATCATGGTCTGCGCACCGAAGCGGTCGATGATCCAGCCGAGCAACGGCCCGATCAGCGCGGCCTCGGTCGCCTGAAGCGCCGAACCCGCCGACAGCGAGGTCTTGCTCCAGCCCTTCTCCTCGGTCAGGATGGCCACATAGGCGCCCAATGCCTGGTAAAGCATGGCCGCCTGCAGGAACTGGATGCCGCTGGCGGCTCCCACCATGCGCCAGCCGTAGAAGAGTCTCTTTCTCATCGCCGCGCAGCATAGCGTATCCGCGTTCGTATACTGATGCCGATCGTGACAGCGGCGCCGCCGCCGAGGGGAAGACGCAACGATGACCAAGATCTGGACAATGAGCGCGGGCGCGATCGCCCGTGGGGTGCGCAAGGGCGATTTCACGGCTCGCGAGGCCACCGAGAGCGCGCTGCAGCGATTGAACGAGGTCAATGGCCCGATCAACGCGGTCGTGCAGCGCTTCGACGAAGACGCACTGCTGCAGGCCGACGCGGTCGATGCCGCGCGCGACGCCAAACGCGATCCGGGCCCGCTCGCCGGGGTGCCGGTCACGATCAAGGTCAATGTCGATCAGCGCGACCGCGCCACCACCAATGGCCTGCGCATCCAGCGTGACCTGGTCGCCGAACACGATAGTCCGTTGGTGGCCAACCTGCGTGCCGCCGGGGCGGTCATCATCGGCCGCACGAACACGCCCGCGTTCTCGCTGCGCTGGTTCACCCGCAACAGCCTGCATGGCCATACCCGCAATCCGCACGATCCGACGCTGACACCTGGCGGCTCGTCGGGTGGCGCCGGGGCGGCGGTGGCCGTGGGCATCGGCGCGATCGCGCACGGCACCGATATCGCCGGTTCGATCCGCTACCCGGCCTACGCCTGCGGCGTACACGGACTGCGGCCGACGATCGGGCGCGTGCCGGCGGTCAACCGCTCCGGCCCCGATCGCCATATCGGCGCCCAGCTCATGGCCGTGTCGGGGCCGCTCGCGCGCGATATCGGCGATCTGCGCCTGGGCTTCGAGGCCATGGCGGCGCCGGCGCCCGGTGATCCCTGGCAGGTTCCGGTACCGCTCACGCAGGGCGGGTTCGAGCGCCGGGCGGCGCTGACGGTCTCGCCCGACGGCCTGGCCGTCGATCCGTCGGTGGCGCGTGCGCTGCACGAAGCGGCCGCCCGCTTGTCCGATGCCGGCTGGCAGGTAGACGTTTGCGAATGCCCGCCAATCGCGGAGGCGGCCGACATCAATGCCACGTTGTGGTTGTCGGAGTTCCGCCGCAACCGGCTGGCGCCGCTCGAGCGCGAGAGCGATCCCGACGCCTCGAAGGTGGCCGGCTACATGCTCGATCGCTGCCCCGACGGCGGCTACGACGGGCTGATGGACGCGCTGCAGGCGCGAGTTTCGCTGATGCGCCAATGGGATGTGTTCCTGGCGCGCTACTCGGTCTGGCTGTGTCCGGTGTCGGCCGAGCCGCCGTTTCCCGATCTACTCGATGTCGGCTCGGCCGACGACTTCGAACGGGTCATTCGTGCCCAGATGCCGATGACCGCACTGCCGGTGCTGGGCGTGCCGGCGATGACCGTCACCACCAATGTCGGCGAAGATGGTCCAATCGGCGTGCAACTCGTGGCGGCCCGCTATCGCGAAGACATCCTGTTCGCTGCCGGCCAGGATATCGCCGAGCGGGGGGTGGCGATTTCGGCGATCGATCCCAGCCCGGATTATTCATGATGAGAGACAGGAGACTGCGATGTCCGAACTCGTGCCGTTCGAAGCCGGCGGCTATGCCTACCTGCCGGCCTATTTTCAGTACAGCGCCGGTGTGGTCGCGCTGCCCGGTTATTTCATCGAGCGCGTGGTGTTCTCACGCCCGCTGCCGCTGGCCGATGCGTTCGCCTTCATCGAGTCGCATCTCCGCGCGCGGGGTCGGCCATTTGCCGCGTTCGCGCAGTGCGAACTGCGTGCGGCGGAGCCGTTCAGCGAGCAGGGCTTCATCGACTTCAACCGCGCCTATGTCGGCAAGCTGACCGACTGGGGCATCTTCCGCGACGAGATCAACCCGGTCGCCCGCACCAACGTGTGTCCGCGCTACGGGGCACCGCCCGCGCCGTCGATGAACGGCTTTGCCTACACGATGCCGGCGGCGGGCGAGGGCCGGGGCGGCTTCATGGTCTCGGGCGGTGGCGACGCGCGTGCCGGCCTGGCACCGTATCCCGAACGCATCGTTGCGCTGAACGACCATTCGCCCGAAGGACTGCGTGAGAAGGTGCGGTTCGTGGTGGCGTCGATGAACCAACGGCTCGCCGGCCTGGGCTGCGCCTGGACCCAGGCCGAGCAGACGCGTGCCTACACGGTTCACGACATCGGCGCGCTGGTGGGCGAGGAACTCGCCGCGCACGGGGTCGCGCAACACGGTGTCACCTGGCACTATGCGCGCCCGCCGGTGGTCGGGCTGGTGTTCGAGATGGACGTGGCGGGGGCCTTGAGCACGCGTTTCCAGCAGGTCGATTGAAACCGGGCCGGGGACGGGCCGGCGTCGCTCACCAACCGTTGAAGCGCGGCCAGATCGCGCCGATCCCGCCACCGCGCAGCACGTGATAGCCGTCGTAGCCACCGGCCGCGGTCATGCAGGCGTGATTGGGCAGGATGCGCACGCGGCTGCCCACCGGATGCCGCTCGAAAACCGTCTCATCGGCGACCTCGACCACGCCGTGCTCCTGGTAGACCGTGGTGATCGCCAGCCCGAGCCGGTGGCCGGCGAGGTCGGTCAGTTCGCCATAGCCGGGATGGCCGTCTGCGTTCGCGCCAAGGTCCTTCGAGAGCGCCAGCCCGCCGGCGTCGAGCAGCAATCGGCCCGCTTGGCGGTTGTGGCCGATGACCGTGCTCAGTACGGTCAGCGCAATCTCGTCGCGGTCGCAGACATGACGCATCGCCTGGGAGAGGTCGTAGAAGACATAGACGCCCGCGCGCACCTCGGTGATGCCGGTGAAATCGTCGCCGTAGCGGAACGTGGGCGTCGAGCCGACGCTGATGATGGGGCAGGGCAGACCGGCGCCGCGCAGGCGGCCGGCCGCCGCCAGCACCGCCTGACGCTCGGCCTGCGCGATCCGGCGCATGCCTTCGTGTGTCGACTGCGCATACGAATGGCCGGCGTGCGTCATGACGCCGGCCAGACGGGTGCCCGCCGCGGCAGCGGTCTCTTGGCGTTTGTCGGCGCCCGGCGTCTCGGCGGCGCCGGCTGCCTCGTCGGGACCCCGCCGGGCACCGGCGCGCAGGCGTGCCGGCGACCGCACGGCGAGGTCGCCGGCGAGCGCACGGCCGACCTCGAGCAGACGCGGGTCGTCTGGCAGCAGGCCGCTGCGGTGCTCGCCGCAGTCGATCTCGATCAATACCGACTGACGCCGGCCGGCGTCGGCGGCAGCCCGCGCCAGGGCGCGGGCCACGGCCGGCTCGTCGGTGACCACGGTGATGGTCTCCGGCAGAGCAAACAAGCGGCCGAACTTGTCGGGCGTGATGGCCTGGGCCCAGAGAATGTCGCTGAAACCCGCCGCCGCGAAGTGTTCGGCCTCACGTAGCGTCGAGACCGTAATCGGGCCGGCGGCGCCGCCACAGGCGCGCCGCGCGACCTCGACCGACTTGGCGGTCTTGACGTGCGGGCGCAGGGAGACACCAAGGCCACGAGCACGGGCGATGAAGCCGTCGCAATTAGCATCGAGCCGTGCTTCGTCGAGGACGAGCGCCGGGGTCTGCAGGGAGTGAAGGTCTTTGTCCATCCTGACCCGAGTATAGAATTGGGCGCGCCGGGGTGCGTGGGCTCGAAGCGACGGCGATCGTCGCCGGCTGACGACGGCGCCCCATCCAACACAGGAGGCAAGCGCATGAAATCGGTTCTCAAGCATTCATTGCTGGCGGCCGCGGTTGCAGCCACGCCGTTCGCGGCGCAGGCGGCCAACGTGAAGGTCGGTGTCGTGCTGACCTTCTCGGGCGGCGGCGCCCAGTTGGGCCAGCAGGTGGCGCAGGGCATGGAGCTGTATCAGAAGCTGCATCCGGAGGCCTTCGGCGGGCATACGGTCGAGCTGATCAAGCGCGACTCCAAGCGCCCCGGTGGCGATGTTGCCAAGACCCTGGTGCGGGAGTTGATCACGCGCGACAAGGTCGACCTGCTGGCCGGTTTCATCTTCTCGCCCAACGCGATTGCCAGCGCCCCGCTGGTCACGGAGTCCAAGACGCCGATGATCATCATGAACGCCGGCACTGCCTGGATTCCCCAGCTCTCGCCATACATTGCCCGGGTGTCGTTCACCATGTGGCAGTCCGGCGTGCCCATGGGCCAGTACGCCGCCGAGGGGCTGGGTTGCAAGACCGCGGCCAGCGGCTACACCGACTACCCGCCCGGCAAGGACAGTGTCGCGGCATTCAAGCACGGCTTCGAAGGCAAGGGCGGCAAGGTCGTCGACGAGATCCCGATGGGCGGGCCGGCCAAGGTGCCCGATTTCACGCCGTTCTTCCAGCGCGTGCGCGACGCCAAGCCCGATTGCTTCTATGTCTTCGTGCCGGCCGGCAATCACGCGGGTGCGGTCGCCAAGACCTTCAAGGATCTTGGCATGGCCCAGCAGGGCATCAAACTGATTGGTCCGGGCGACATCACCCAGGACACCGAGCTGCAGGGCATGGGTGAGGCCGCCGAGGGCCTGATCACCACGCACCACTATGCGGCGGACCGGGACACGGTCGCCAACAATGCGTTCGTCAACGCCTGGAAACAGGCCTACGGTGCCGATTCCATCCCGGACTTCATGGCCGTGGCCGGCTACGACGGCATGGCCGCGATCGCACATGTCGTCAAGACGCTGGACGGCAAGATCGACGGCGACAAGGCGATGGCTGCACTCAAGGGCTGGAAGTTCGAGGGCAGCCCGCGCGGCCCGATTCAGATCGACGCCGAAACCCGCGACATCGTCCACGACGAATACGTCCACGAGATCGTGCGCAAGGGCGACAAGCTGGGTACGCGGGTCCTGGCCACCATCAAGCAGGTGAAGGATCCCTGCAAGGCCGGCAAGATCGGCAAGTGCGGCGAGTGATCCCGCACTGACGGAGCCGTCGGCCCATGGGAGGCATCAACCTCGGTTCGGCACTGGTCAGCATCCTGTTCGACGGGCTGGCCTACGCAATGATCCTGTTCGTGATCTCCGTGGGCCTGACGGTCACCATGGGCCTGATGGGTTTCGTCAATCTGGCCCATGGCGTCTTCGCGATGGCCGGGGGCTATTTCGCGGTCGCGCTGATGAGCGGGCTCGGTCTGCCCTTTCTACTCGCGCTGCCTCTGTCGGCCGTGCTGGTCGGTATCGCCAGCCTGGTGCTGGAGCCGCTTTTCTACCGCCCGCTGTATCGGGCCGGCGAGCTCGACCAGGTGTTGCTCAGCATCGGTCTCGTGCTGATGGTCACCGGCTTGTTCACCTGGGTCTTCGGGCCCGATCCCATCCATGTGGACGTTCCCGCCTGGCTGTCCGGCCAGACCGACCTCGGTTTTCGCGAAGTGCCCACCTACCGGCTGGTCATGATCGTGGTCGGCCTGGTGTTGGCCGCACTGCTCTGGTACGGCTTCGAGAAGACCCTGCTCGGAGCGCGCGTGCGTGCCGCGGTCGACAACCAGCGCATGGCGCAATGCGTGGGGATCGACGTCGACCGGCTCTTCAAGGCGGTGTTCTGCCTGGGTAGCGCGATCGCGGCTCTGGGCGGCGGCTTGGCGGTGGAAATCCTCGGTATGTCGCCGATCTTCGGCATTCAGTACCTGGTGGTGTTCCTGATCGTGGTCGCCGTCGGCGGCCTGGGCACGATCTCGGGCACCCTGGTGGCGGCGATGCTGCTCGGCGTGATCGACAATGCCGGCAAGTACCTCTGGCCCGAGGGCGGTGCCTTCTTCATCTATGCGGTGACCATCGTCGCCCTGCTGCTGCGCCCGCACGGACTGTTCGGCAAGGCCCATGGCTGAGTCCCGCCTGCCCGCCGGCGGCGCCAGGGGCGCCGTGACGCCGCCTGTGGCCGCCACTGCGGCGCCGGACGCTCCGCTTGCCGATCAGGCGCGTGGTTGGTTCGCCCGCCGGCACCGTTGGCGTCTCTGGGAGGCGATTCCGTGGCTGGCGGGGGGCGCCGTCTATTTCCTGCTGCCCGACTATCTCGCGTTCGGCTCGCAAGTCCTGCTGACGATCGTGTTCGCGCTGTCCATCGACCTGATCGTCGGCTATGCGGGTGTGGTGTCGTTGGGGCATGCGGCCTTTTTCGGACTCGGCGCCTATGCCAGCGGGATGGCCTCCGCGCATCTCGGCTGGACCGAGCCGATCAGTTCGCTGATGCTGGCCGCCGGTGTCGCGGGTGCCGTCGGTCTGGCCTCGGGTGCGGTGCTGTTGCGCTATCACGGCCTCACCCTGCTGATGCTGACATTGGCAACGGCAGCCTTCCTGCGTGAGCTGGCCAATGCCAACGAGGGCATCACCGGCGGCTTCGATGGCCTGACGGGCATCAGTTTCGCGCCGGTGCTCGGTCTGTTCGACTATGACCTCTGGGGCCGCACCTACTACCTGTACTCTCTGGCCGTGCTGTTCGTCGTGTTTCTGATCTGCCGGCGGCTCGTGCATTCGCCGTTCGGCCAGTCGTTGGTGGGCATCCGTGAGAACCGTCTGCGCATGCAGGCGATCGGCGCGCCGGTCTACCGACGGCTGGTCGGCATCTACGCCGTGTCGGCGGCGGTCGCCGGTGTCGCCGGCGGGCTGTTCGCGCAGACCAACACCTTCGTCACGCTCGACGTGCTCGATTTCTCGCGCTCGGGCACGATCCTGATCATCATCATCCTCGGCGGCATCGGTCGCCTATACGGCGCCTTCGCCGGTGCCGTTCTCTATATGGTTCTCGAAGACGAGCTGGCCAAGCTCTCGCCGGAGTTCTGGGAGTTCGGCGTCGGTGTCGTCCTGGTGCTGATGGTGCTGTTCGCGCGCGGCGGCGTGCTCGGTTGGCTCGATCGCTGGCGCAAACCGGAGCACCGGCGATGAACGCGCCACGACCGGTGCTCGACGTGCGCGGCATCGACAAACATTTTGGCGCGTTGCATGTTTCGCGCGACATCGATCTCACCCTGATGCCGGGCGCACGACACGCCCTGATCGGCCCCAATGGCGCCGGCAAGACCACCTGCGTGAATCTGATCACCGGGGCCGTGCCCGTCGACCGCGGCCAGATCCTGCTCGACGGCGAGCCGATCACGCAACTCGACCTGGCCGCGCGTGCGCGCCGCGGTCTGTCGCGCACGTTTCAGATCAACCAGCTGTTTCGCGAGCTGACCGTGCTCGAGAACGTGGTCATGCCGATCATCGAACGCCTGGGCCGCGGGCATCGCTTCTGGCAGCCGGTGGGTCGACAGTCCGACGCCGTCGACGAGGCTCTGGAGTTGCTCGCTGCGTTCGAACTCGACGATGTCGCGCTGACCCCGGTGCGCGAGCTGGCTTATGGTCGGCAGCGCCTGGTCGAGATCGTGATCGCACTCGGCCGGCGGCCACGCGTGTTGTTGCTCGACGAGCCGGCCGCCGGTGTGGCCTCGTCCGAAACCCGCCTGATCCTCGATGCGATCGACCGTCTGCCGGCCGACACGGCCGTGCTGATCATCGATCACGACATGGACATCATCTTTCGTGTCGCGACCCGTATCAGCGTGCTGGTCGCGGGCGCAGTGCTCGCCGAGGGCACACCCGACGAGATCGCCAACGACCGGCGCGTTCGCGAGGTCTACCTGGGGCAGGAATGAAATCGGACGGGCTGGTCATCACGGGGCTGTCGGCCGGCTACGGCGACACAGTCGTGCTCGACGAAGTCGATCTCACGGTCGACGCCGCCGAAGCGGTGGCGATCATCGGCCGCAACGGCGTCGGCAAGAGCACCTTGCTGGCCTCGATCATGGGCATCACCACCCGCCACGGCGGCAGCGTCTCGTTCGGCGGCCGCGCGCTCGATGCCCTGCAGCCACACGAGCGTTCACGCGCGGGCATTGGTTACGTGCCCCAGGAACGCGAGATCTTCCCCTCGCTGACCGTCACCGAGAATCTCGCCGTGGCGCAACGGCCCGGTCATTGGGACCGCGAGGCGGTTTACGAGCTGTTTCCGTCACTGGCCCAGCGTGCGTCGAACCTGGGCAACCAACTGTCGGGTGGCGAGCAACAGATGCTGGCGATCGCGCGCGCCCTTGTCGGCAATCCGCGCCTGTTACTAATGGACGAGCCTTCCGAGGGACTGGCACCGGTCATCGTCGAACAGCTGCAACGATCGATCGCGCATCTGCGCGATGCCTTCGAGATGAGCATCGTGCTGGTCGAGCAGAACAGTCGCATCGCGCTGTCGTTCGCCGAGCGGTGTATCGTCATGAATCGCGGTCGCGTCGTGCGCGACGGCCCGAGCCAGGATCTGCGCGACGACGATGCGCTGCTGCACCGACTGGTCGGCGTGGACGCCGGCGACGCCAAGGCCGGATGACCGCATGGCCGACTCACGAGCAAGCATGTTTGCTACGCAGGTCCGGCACCCCGAGGTGCCGGTGCTGCCAACCGGGAAATATCGCGCCGGCCGACCGCCGGCTTCGCACTGACAGGACGAAGGCGGATGAAACTCGACAATCTCATCGAGCCCGATCGCGTGCACCGCTCGGTGTACACGGATCAGGCCATTTTCGATCTCGAGATCGAGAATATCTTCGAGAAGATCTGGGTCTACTGCGGCCACGAGTCGCAGATTCCGAAGCCGGGCGATTACGCCACTCTGCAGATCGGCCGTCAGCCGATGATCATGGTGCGTGATCTCGATGGCGGCATCAACGTGCTCTACAACCGCTGCCCGCACCGCGGCGTGCATCTGTGCGGCAATCTGCGTGGCAACACCGGCAAGTCGTTGGTCTGCTCGTATCACGCCTGGACCTTCGAGCTCGACGGCCGTATCAAGGCGATTCCGCTCAAGAGCGCTTACGAGAACACCCGTCTGACGCCCGACAACCCCGATTGCAGTATCAAACCCGCTGCGCGCGTGGACTCGTATCGTGGCTTCGTGTTCGCCAGTCTGTCGGCCGACGGCCCCGGCCTGGCGGAATTTCTGGGCGATGCCAGGATCGCGTTCGACGACATGTGCGACCGCTCACCGGTGGGTGAGGTCGAGGCCGTGCCGGTCTGTCATCGTGTGATCCAGCACTCGAACTGGAAGTTCTTCATGGAGAACCAGCTCGATGCCTTGCACCCGTCGGTGACCCATCAGTCGACCGGCGTGGCCGCGAGCCGAATCGAAGCGCGCCTGAAGAAGCGCGACGAGGCGGTGCCTTTGTTCTATCACTATCTGTCCGCCTTCGCCTCGCCGTTCGAAAAGTGGGATTCGGTGCAGACGATCAATCTGCCGCACGGCCACGGCATCCTGCAGGCCTACATGGGACTGCGTCCGCAGGATCCCGACACCAAGGCCTACGAGGCACTGATGGTCGAGGCCTATGGCGCGGACAAGGCCGAGGAATACCTGTCACGCAGCATCCACCACGTTTTGGTGTACCCGTATCTGTCCGTGCAGTCACCGCTTCAGCAGTTGCGTTGTCTGCGCCCGTTGGCCCCCGACAAGACGCTGTCCGAGATCTGGCATTTCCGTCTGAAGGGTGCTCCCGAGGCCATCTATCGTCGTTCGCTGTGGTATTTCAATCTGGTTAATTCACCGGCAACCATGATCAATGCCGACGACCTCGAGAACTGGACCCGCGGCCAGCGCGGCCTCGAGTCGAACGGCGGCGACTGGGTGAGCTTCCACCGCCACTATGGCGAAGACACCGAGAAGAACGGCGTCATCTATTCGAACAACGGCACGTCCGAGGCGGTCATGCGCAGCCAGTTCCGCGCCTGGTCGAACTACATGGACGCCCCCATCAAGACGGAGGCCTGATCATGAGCGAGAACGAGGTTCGCAAGGCGGTGGGCTCGAGCATCGTCATCGAGAGCGTGCCGTCGGTGACCGGCGCCGAGTCGGTTGCTCCCGAGACCCAGGGGCGCGGCGGTGGCAGCGAGACGCCGCAATACGTGCCAGGAGCGGCGGTCATCGATCCAGCCCTGCAACTGCGGGTCGAGACCTTCCTCTATCGCCAGGCGGCGCTGCTGGACGCGAAGGACTGGCAGGGATACATCGATTGCTTCACCGACGACGGCCTCTACTGGATGCCGGTGCATCCCGGCCAGACCAGCTGGGAGGCCGAGCCGTCGATCTTCGCCGAGGACAAGCTGCTGATGGAGGTGCGGATGGGCCGCATCCTGCATCCGAACGCCTGGTCACAGGCACCGATGTGGGGCACCAGTCATCTGGTGGGCAATGTCGTGCTCGAGCAGGTCGACGATGCGCGCGTGCGGGTGGCTTCGCGCTTCCAGATGATGGAGCTGCGCCGTGACAACGTACGCCACTTCGCCGGCAGCTATCGGCACGTGCTCGTACGCGAGGCCGACGGCTTCCGCATCCAGCATCAACGTGTCGACATGATGAACGGGCAGGCGGCATACGACTACGTGTTGCAGGCCTGGGTCTGACCCGAGGAGACGACCACGGTGGCGAAGAAACGCATGGCGCTCGAGATCGGCATCGGCACCGATCTGCACGGTGCCGACTACACCAAGGCGGCCAAGCGTGCGCTGGCCGATGCGCTCTGGCACAACAGCCTGTCGGTGGCGCCGGCCTTCGGCTTCGAGCGCGATGCGATGCAGGTCGAGGTGCGCATCGGCGTGGCCCGACCGGAAGCGGTCGACTGCGACGCGGTGGCCGAAGTCCTGCCCTACGGCTCGCGCCGGGTGAGCGCCGAACTCGGCGGGCTGGACGTGCCTCATCCGGCCGGCGGACATACCGTGATCGCCAATGCGATCGTCGCCGTCTATCTCGATTTTCCGGAGGCCGGCGAATGAAGCGGCGGATCATTCTCGAGATGGGCATGGGCAACGACCTGCACGGTGAGGACTACACCAAGGCGGCGCTGCGGGCCGTGCAGGACGCCTTGCATCACAGTTCGCTGTCGCTGTTCCGCAGCCTGGACATCCCGGCCGCATCGATGGAGATCGATCTCACGCTGGGCGCGACGCGGCCCGAACGCATCGATCTCGACAAGGTGGCCGCGTCGTTGCCGTTCGGCACCGTGCGCGCGAGCGCGGTCGCCGGCGGTCTCGATCACCCGGCCGAGGGTCCGCACGATCGTGTCGTGGTGGTCACCGCGGCAATCGCGGCCTGGGTCGACATTCCCGAGCACCTGATCCAGAGCAGCGGGTAAGGGTGCGCGTGCGTCCCGCCGGCTCGTAAACGCCATGCCCGAGTGGTTGTTCGCCTACGGGTCGTTGATCTGGCGGCCCGATTTTCGTTATCTGGAGCGCCGACGGGCCGCCCTGCCGGATCACGTACGCCAGTTCTGGCAAGGCTCGCACGATCACCGCGGCACGCCCGAGGCACCGGGACGGGTCGTCACGCTGGTGCCCGCGCGAGGTCGCCGTTGCCTGGGCATGGCCTACCGCCTGGACCCTGTCACGCGCACGGCCGTGCTCGATGCGCTCGATCATCGCGAGAAGAACGGCTACGAGCGCCGCGCCGTGACGCTGTTCGATGACTCGGGCGCAGCGCTCGAGGCGCTCGTCTACGTGGCTGCCCCGGGCAACTTCGCCTGGCTGGGTGAGGCGCCGCCAGAAGCGATCGCCGCCCAGATCGCCAGCAGTCGGGGACCCAGCGGCCGCAATGCCGAGTATCTTCATGAACTCGTCGGCGCGCTGGCCCGGCTCGGTGCCGAGGATGACGATCATCTGCTGGCGCTGGATGGCGCCGTCAGGGGGCTTCTGGAGACACCCGGATGAGCAGCAACAAGATGCGCAGCACCGATCGGGTCGCGCAGGCGGCCGAGTCACTCGGTCTGTCGATCGAGATCCGCACGATGCCCGACAGCACCCGCACCGCCGCGGAGGCGGCGTCGGCTTGTGCTTGCACGATCGGCCAGATCGTCAAGTCCCTGGTGTTCGAGTACGGTCCCGCGCGCGATCTCGTGCTGTTGTTGATCGCGGGCGACCGTTCGGCCGATCTCGATCTCGTTCAACGCCTGCTCGGTGCTGCGCCGACTCGTGCGGATCCAAAGCGCGTCCGCGCCTCGACGGGCTTCGCAATCGGCGGCGTCGCGCCCATCGGACACCTGCAGCCCTTGCGTGTATTCATGGATCCGGCCTTGCTCGAGCACGATCTGGTGTGGGCCGCCGCCGGTGCGCCCAATGCGGTGTTCTCGATCGCGCCACGGCGCTTGCGTGACGCCACCGCTGCGAGCCTGCTCGCGGCGTCTGACTGATAGCGCCCGATCACCGCCGGGCGGCACGATGCGTGTCGGGCCATGCAGTCCCGCAGGCCAGGCGAGCGCCTCGGGACGACGTTGCTCCCCGGTGGGATCGAACGCCCGATCAAGACGCTGGCTCGCCATCGGGTCGGCCCGCCACTCATGGTTCAATAGCGCCATATCGTCAGCCGGGGCCGAACACGGCAACGCTGCCGAGTTGTGCGTCGCCCCCTGACAATCATCGACGCCCGGGCCGCCGCCCGGCGTCGCCGGAGACCTGAACATGGCCGACAAGCGCAAAGTCATGATCACCTGCGCGGTAACCGGCGCGATCCATACGCCGACGATGTCGCCGCATCTGCCGATTACGGCCGGGGAGATCGCCGAGGCCGCGCTGGCCGCAGCCGAGGCCGGCGCGGCCCTCGTTCATCTGCATGCGCGTGACCCGCGCGACGGTCGCCCGGACCAGCGACCCGAGGCCTTTCAACCGTTTCTGGAGGTCATCAAACGCGACAGCGACGTGGTGGTGAACATCACCACGGGCGGTGCGCCGACCATGCTCGTCGAGGAACGATTGCGACCCTGCGCAGAGTTCAAGCCCGAGGTCGCGTCGCTGAACATGGGGTCGATGAACTTCGGCCTGTATCCGATGCTGGCCCGCTACGAGACCTTCAAGTACGACTGGGAACGGCCGTATCTGGCCGAATCCGACGATCGCATCTTCAAGAACACGTTTCGCGACATCGAGAACATTCTCACGACCTGTTCGCGCAACGGCACCCGCTTCGAAATCGAGTGCTACGACATCGGTCACCTGTATACGCTCAGGCACTTCGTCGATCGCGGCCTCGTCAAACCACCGTTCTTCGTCCAGTCGGTGTTCGGATTGCTGGGCGGCATCGGACCGCATCCCGAAGATGTCGCCCACATGCGGCGCACCGCCGATCGCCTGTTTGGCGACGACTACGTCTGGTCGGTGCTCGGTGCCGGTCGCAACCAGCTGCCGATCGCCGCGATGTCGGCGGCCATGGGCGGCCACATCCGAGTCGGGCTCGAGGATTCGCTCTGGATCGCGCCCGGCCGGCTGGCCACCAGCAATGCCGAGCAGGTAAGGGCGGCCGTCGCCATCGTCGAGCAGATGGGGCTCGAGATCGCCACCCCCGACGACGCACGCGAGATCCTGCAACTCAAGGGCAAGGCCAATGTCGGATTCTGATCGCGCCGAGCCGGTGTTCGCCTTCGACGAGGTGCCCGGCGGGCGCGGCCCTGTCATGTTGATGATCCACGGCATGTTGTCCAGCCGCTTGCAATGGGCCGACAACGTCGCCGCGCTGCTACCGTGGGTACGCCCGGTGCGGCTCGAACTCTGGGGCCACGGGCAGAGCCCCAGCCCTGCCGACGATTCGTGTTACTCGGTGGCTGCGCTGGTCGATGCCATCGATGCGGTACGCGCCAAGTCCGGCGCCGAACGCGTCGTCTTGTGCACGCAGTCGTTTGGCGCGGGCCTGGGCTTTCACTACTGCCTCGCGCATCCGCAGCGCGTGATAGCCCACATCTTCACGAATTCCATATCCGCGCTCGTCGATCCGGTCAGCTTCGACCGCGAGCGCAATCGTCACGAGCGTATTGCGCTGGTGCAGGATCTGGGCGCCGCGGCGCTCGCACGCATGCCGTTCCATCCGCGGCATGCGCGCCGGCTGGACCCGGCTCTGCGCGAGCGGCTGATCGAGATCGCCGACGGTACGGATCCCGAGGCGTTCGTGCGCCTGACCGCCCACACCCGTCCCGATCTCTCGGTCGGCGACCGCCTGCACGAGTTGCAGTGTCCGACGCTGCTCGTCAATGGTCGCTGGGAGAAACGGTTCCAGCCCTTGCGTGACCGCGCAAGCGAAGCCTTGCCGGGGCTGCGGGTGGTCGACCTCGACGGTGGCCACGCAGTCAACATGGAATGTGCGGCGGCCTTCAATGAGGCGGTCGTCGACTTCCTGGCGAGCTTGCCCCGTACCGATTTCGAACCGTCGGATCTCGCTGTCGCGGGCCGATGACTGACCAAGGAGGCCTTTCTCATGGGTCGTTTGAACGGAAAGATCGCAGCCATCACTGGCGCCGCTGTCGGCGGCATCGGTGAAGCGACCGTACGTCGCTTCATCGCCGAAGGCGCACTCGTGGTTTTCTGTGACGTGGACGCCGAGCGTGGCCAGGCGCTGGCCAGCGCGCTGCAGGCGCAGGGCGCCGCCTGCCACTTCGAAGAAGCCGACATCAGCGATCCGCAGCAGGCCGAGCACTTCGTGCAAGCTGCGCATCAACGCCACGGGCGACTCGACATCCTCGTCAACAACGCGGCGATCCGCAATTACCAGGACATCACCGAGGCCGACGCCGAGAGCTGGAACCGGGTGCTGGGTGTCAATCTGCTGGGCATGGTCAATTGCGCTCGGCCGGCGGTCGCCTACATGCGCGAGCAGCATAGCGGTGTGATCGTCAACCTCGCTTCGGTGCGCTCGCTGGTGTCGGGTCCGCGCTGCATCCAGTACGACACCAGCAAGGCCGCCATCCTGGGCCTGACCCGTGGTCTGGCCAATGATCACGCTGCCGACGGCATACGTGTGATGGCGGTCGCGCCGGGCCCCGTGTTCACCGACTTCCACCGGCGCCGGGTGGCCGCGATGGGACGAGACGAGGCCGAGTTCATCACCGAATTCGGATCCGATACGATGCTGAAACGCCCCGGAACGCCGGACGAGATCGCCAACGCCATCCTGTTCGTCGCCTCCGACGAGGCCTCGTTCATGACCGGCACCTGCATCTACGTCGATGGCGGTCAGACGAGTCTCTGACCGCGCCCGCCGAACCATTTCCCGCCGCCGATGAGCACCGTTTCCCTGACCCTCGACGACATCCAGTCGTTAGCGCTTGCCTGCCTGCGTGCGGCCGGCGCCGATGCGCCCAATGCCGAGGCGGTGGCCCGCGTGCTGGTGATGGCCGAGCGCGACGGCGCCTCCGCGCACGGCCTGTTCCGCCTGCCGGGCTATCTGGCCGCGCTCAAGAGTGGCAAGGTCGATGGCCAGGCCAAGCCCGAACTCAGCCCGCGCTCGAGCGTGATCCTGCACTGCCATGGCCGCAACGGATTCGCGCCGCTCAGCCACCGTCTGGTGGTGCCCGCGATGGTCGACATCGCGCGCACCCATGGACTGGCGCTTGCAGCCATCACGCATTCGCATCATTTTGCCGGTCTCTGGCCCGAGGTCGAGATGCTGGCCGGCGAGGGCCTGTTCGCGCTCAGCTGCGTGTCCTACATGCCGGCGGTGGCACCGGCTGGCGGCACGCGGCCGCTGTTCGGTACCAACCCGATCGCTTTTGCCTGGCCCCGGCCCGGCGCAACGCCGATCGTGCTCGACATGGCGACCGCATCCATGGCGCGCGGCGAGGTGGCCATTGCGGCGCGCGACGGCCGATCCGTACCGCCGGGCACCGGCCTGGACGCGCAAGGCCGTCCCACGACCGACCCGGCCAGCATTCTCGACGGCGTTTTGTTGCCCTTCGGTGGATACAAGGGCGGCGGGCTCGCGCTGATGGTCGAGTTGCTGGCCGGTCCGATGGTTGGCGAGACCTTCAGCTTCCAGACGGTCACGCGCGACAACAAGGACGGTGGACCGCCACAGGGCGGCCAGTTCCTGCTCGCGATCGATCCGGCGCGTGTCGCAGGCGCCGATCCGGCGGCGGCCACCGAGCAGTTCGTCGCCGCGCTGAAAGCGATCGATGGCGTACGCCTGCCCGGCGAGCGCCGCCACTCGCGGCGCGGTGACGGCGGGCCCCGTGACGTCGACGCCGTGCTGGTCGAAAAGCTTCGCACGATGTGCTGAAACTCGGCCAAGGCCCATTTTGAGTCGTCGACTCTCAAGGAGACCAAAACCATGCATGTCGATGAGGCGGTCGCCACGCGCCGGTCCATCCGCGATTTTCTGCCCGATCCCGTGCCGGAAGCGGTGATCCGCCGGGTACTCGAGAAGGCGCTGCGCGCGCCCAGCGGCGGCAATGTCCAGCCCTGGCATCTTCATGTCCTCGCCGGCGCACCGCTTGCGCAATTCAAGGCGCTGATGCGCGAGCGCCTCGAGACCTCGCCGGCCGGCGACGGCGATCCCGAATACGACATCTATCCGTCCAATCTGCATTCGCCGTATCGCGAGCGCCGCTACGAGCTCGGCGAACAGATGTATGCGCAGATGGGCATCGGACGCGATCAGAAACCCCGGCGGCTGGCCTGGGTGGCGCGCAACTATCAGTTCTTCGACGCCCCGATGGCGCTGTTCTGCAGCATCGATCGTCGTATGGGACCCCCGCAGTGGTCGGACCTCGGCATGCTGCTGCAGACGATCATGCTGCTGTTGCGCGCCGAGGGGCTGGACAGCTGCCCACAGGAGGCCTGGTCGCGTTTTCATCGCACCGTTGGCGAGTTCATCGGCCTTCCCGGCGAACAGATGCTGTTCTGCGGTATGGCGATCGGCAAGGCCAACCCCGAGCATCCGGTCAACAGCCTGGTGGCCGAGCGCGCGCCGCTGGGCGAAGTGGTCACCTTCATGACCGACGAAAGCAACCAAGGCCGGCCATGAGTGATCCCGCCGGGCCGGACGACGCAGAGTCGGCGCTTGCGGCGCTGCCCGACTACCAGACGATCGGCCTCGACAGTCCGCATGCGCACGTGCTGCGCGTGACCCTCGATCGCCCGTCGGTGGGCAATGCCTTGAACACCGCGATGGGGCGCGAGGCGCTGGATCTCTGGAGCCGCCTGACCGCGGATCCCGGGCCATGGCGCTGTCTGATTCTCACCGGCGCCGGTGACAAGGTCTTCTGCGCGGGCGGCGATCTCAAAGAGCGCAACGACATGACGCGCGCCGCCTGGCAGGCTCAGCACGAGCTGTTCGAGCGCCAGTACTGGGCGCTGGTCGATCTGCCCCTGCCGGTGCTCGCCGCGGTCAACGGGCACGCCTATGGGGGCGGGCTCGAATTCGCGCTCTGTTGCGATTTCATCTACCTGAGCGATCGTGCCCGTCTCGCGCTGCCCGAGGTGACGCTGGGCATCATGCCGGGCGGTGGCGGCACCCAGAACCTGCCGCGCGCGATCGGCGAGCGGCGCGCCAAGGAGATGCTGCTGAGCGGGCGCCCGATCGATGCGGCCACGGCGTTGTCGTGGGGTCTTGTCAATGCCGTCTATCCGCCCGCGACGCTGATGGACGCGGCGATCGACACCGCGGCCGCGATCGCCGGCAATGCGCCGCTGTCGACCCGTCAGATCAAGAAGTCGGTCCGCTACGGCGGGCAGATGGAGCTACGCACCGCCTATCGGTTCGAGGTCGAGGCCTACAACCATCTGGTCGACACCGACGACAGGCGCGAAGGCGTGCGCGCCTTCAACGAGAAGCGCCCGCCGCGTTTCAAGGGCCGCTGAGAACGGTTCCACCGAGGAGAAATCGATGTATCCCGCACTACATGCCGCGACCAAGCCCGACAAGCCCGCGTTCATCATGGCCGGCTCCGGCGAAACCGTGACCTACCGAGAGCTCGACCAGCGCTCGAACCGTCTGGCGCATCTGTTGCGCCGCCACGGCCTGAACCGCCTCGACCACTTTTCGTCGTTCATGGAGAACAATAGCCGCTGCCTCGAGATCAGTGCGGCCGCCGAGCGCAGCGGCCTTTACATCACCTGCATCAACTCGTTCCTGACGGCCGATGAACTCGCCTACATCGTCAACAACAGCGAGAGCAAGGCCTTGATCACCAGCCGTGCCAAACGAGAGATTGCCATCCAGGCAGCCAGGTCGTGCCCTAAGCTGGAACTCTGCCTGATCGTCGACGGCACGGGCGACGACGGCCCGTTCATCGACTACGCGAGCGCGGTGGCCGACATGCCCGATACACCGATTGCCGATGAGTGGCTGGGCACCGCGATGCTGTACTCGTCGGGCACCACCGGTCGGCCCAAGGGCATCCTGCGTCCGCTGCCCGAGCAGCCGCCCGCCGAGCCGCTGCCGCTCTACAAATTTCTGCTCCAACTCTGGCAGTACCGCGAGGACATGATCTATCTGTCGCCGGCGCCGCTCTATCATTCGGCGCCGCAGGCGGCCGTGGCGCTGACCATCCGCTGCGGTGCCACCGCGGTCATCATGGAGCGCTTCGATCCCGAGACCTATCTGTCGCTGATCGAGAAATACCGGGTCACGCACAGCCAGCTGGTGCCGACGATGTTCAGCCGCATGCTCAAGCTGCCCGACGAAATCCGCAGCCGCTACGATCTGTCGTCGCTGGAAGTGGCGATTCACGCGGCCGCGCCGTGCCCGGTGCAGGTCAAGGAGCGCATGATCGATTGGTGGGGCCCGATCATCCACGAGTACTACGGCGCCACCGAGGGCCTGGGCTTCACCGCCTGCAACAGCGAGGAGTGGCTGGCTCACCGGGGAACGGTCGGCCGTGTGCTGTTGGGCGACATCCATGTCCTGGACGAGGCCATGCAGCCCGTCGCGCCGGGCACCCCGGGCGAGATCTGGTTCAAGACCGCCACCCCCTTCGAGTACTTCAACGATCCCGAGCGCACGCAACAAACCCGTTCGCCCGACGGCACGATGAGCACGGTCGGCGACGTCGGATATCTGGACGCCGATCGCTTCCTGTACCTGACCGACCGATCGACCTTCATGATCATCTCCGGCGGCGTCAACGTCTATCCGCAGGAGGCCGAAGATCTCCTCATCAGCCACGACGAGGTGGCCGACGCCGCCGTGTTCGGCGTGCCGAATGAAGACCTCGGTGAAGAGGTCAAGGCGGTCGTCCAGCTGATGCCGGGCGTGTCGGCCGACGAGCAAACCGAGCGCCGCCTGATCGCCTATTGCCACGAACACCTGGCCAGCATCAAATGCCCGCGATCGATCGATTTCGCTGTCGAATTGCCGCGCCTGCCCACGGGCAAGCTTTACAAGCGCAAGCTACGGGATCGCTACTGGCACGGGCACGCATCGCGGTTGCTGTGAATCCGAGGGCAGGTCGGTCCTCCGCTCACCGCAACGACAGGACGTTCCACGTGTGATGGACGTGCGCCTGATCGCAATCCGGGTGCGCGCCGACTGATGCCCGAGGACGAATATGCGGGCGCCGACGACGCGCGTCCGGAATTCATTATCCGAACTCGCGCGTGAAACCGGCGCATTCATCGTCGCCGACAGCGACCACGGCAATTGGTTGGGCCGGACGATGGTCATGATCTTCGTTGGTTTGAGCACGATTGCCGTCGGTACGCGCCGTCGAATTTGCTGATCGCACGTTTTGAGGCAGGATATGGCCCTGAACGGGTTCCGGCGTCGACGAGAACCCCCACACGGAGGAGAATCCATGTTTCATTTCGCAAAATCCGCGATTGCATTTGCGCTGGCGGCGGGGCTGGCCGGTGCGGCCAGCGCGCAGGTCAATCTGACCGCCGAAACCGCCAACAACGACGGCGTTCCGGGCAATACTATTTTGCATCTGGCCGATGTGCTCAGTGAGCGCAAGGTCGCGAACCTGCAGGTCGCCAGCGGCCAGACGCTGACCAACTCGATCCGCAATGTCGCCGAAGGCAAGTCTGACATATCGGCGGCGCCGCTGATCCTGCCTTTCCTGCTCAGCCGCGGTGTCGGTCCGTATGCCACCCTGGGTAAGGAAAAGGGTGCGGAACTGGCCGGGAACCTGCGCGCGCTCTATCCGTACAACGTCGGCGGCTATAACGCCTTCTTCTACTCGAACAAGGGCTATACGACCTGGGATGACCTGCGCGGCAAGACCATCTGGAATGGTCCGCCGCGCGGTGCCGCGCTGACCAATGCGCGCCAGACGCTGCAGATCGCTGCCGGCCTCAACGAAGGCAAGGACTACAACGGCGTGCAACAGAACTGGAATCAGCTCGATACCACGCTGGTCGACGGCTCGGTCGATGCCTTCGTGTTTCCGGCCACCTGGCCGCATCCGCGGATCGTGACCATGACCTCGGCCGGCAAGGTTACGGTGCTGTCGATACCGAAAGACAAGTTCGAGAGCGATTTCGCCAAGAAGATCATCAGTGTGCCGGGCAACATTCCGATCGTGCTGCCACGTGAGGCCCTGCCGTTCCCCGAAGAACAACTCACCCTGATCTCCGAGGACAACAAGCTGCGCGCGCTGGGCTCGGCGTTTGCCGAGGTCGTGAACAAAAGCATGTCTGACGAGCTCGCCAAGTCGATCACCAAGGCTCACATCGAGTCGCTCGACCAGCTCAAGAAGCGTTCGAAGATCATGGCCAACGTCGGCTTGGCCGAGATGGATCCGGTGCTGTCCAGCTTCTGTGGCCAATCGCCACTCAAGTACCATCCCGGTGCGGTTCAGGCCTGGGAAGAGGCCGGGTACAAGATCGCCGATTGCGCCAAGTAAGGCGCGCCGTCGGGGCAGTGTTCCCGTGATCCTGCGAGAGCCGGCCGGAGTGCCGGCTTTCGTTCATTCCGATCAGCGCGCCGCTGCGCGGCGTAGGTGCCCAGGACCGAACCATGACGACTTCGCCAGATAAGCCCTGGCCCATGCGCATCGCGTCTGCGCTGGGCCTGCTGATCGTTTTCATCGGTCTCGTACACACCATGCCGACATTGCCGGGCCTGGACGAATGGGTACGCGCGCTGGCCAACGACCCGACGGTCACGATCCGCAAGTTCCCCTACGAGTACCTGAACCCACTGGCCTTCGTGCTGATGATGACGGTGGTGGTTTTCAGCCAGTCGTTCTACCGCGCGTTCAAGCACAAGGGAAGCCTGATCGCGGCCGCCAGCCTCGCCATGGACGTGTTGTTCATCGTGATGGCCTACGCGGTGGCCTGGACCTATCTGGTCGAGATCGAGTCGGTGTGCATCATCGATCAGATCACCGGCGAGCGGCAGGAACTGATCGCCAGGGCGCTCGCTGCCGAGCGCGAGTATGCAACCGCACTCGGCCTGCCGCCGCCGCAGACGATCGACGATCCCAATTGCATCAACACCACCGGCTTGTGGCTGTTCGCGATCATGGGCGTGGGCATCCTCACCTTCCTCGTCTACAACATCAAGGTGTGGGGCTTCCCTCTGGTGGCGATCTCGCTGCTGATCGCGCTGTATACGCTCGGCACCGTGGCCATCTGGTATTTCTATGGTGCCGATGGCATCTCGAAATACTGGATCACGAAACTCGGCGGCGAACCGCGGCAACTCGTCGACGGCCTGCCGAACGTGCGCGATATCCTGGTCAACAGCGGGCAGGGCATCCTCGGGCGCTTCATGAGCATCCTCATGGGCACGGTGTTCCCCTACATCGTGCTCGGCAATCTGTTCGGCGTCTCGGCCGGCGGTCAGTCGCTGATCAAACTCGCTTTCTTGTGGACCCGGCGGCTGCGTGGCGGCCCCGCCCACGCTGCGATCATCAGTTCGGCAATGTTCGGCACCATCTCGGGCGGCCCCGTCGTAAACGTGCTGTCGACCGGCGTACTCACGATCCCGATGATGCTCAAGCGTGGCTTCACACGGGCGTTCGCGGGCGGCATCGAGGCGGCCGCATCGTCAGGTGGCCAGATCATGCCGCCGGTCATGGGGGTGGCGGCGTTCGTACTGTCGGCGGTCACCGCGGTGGCCTACAGTTCGGTGATCGTGGCCGCCATCATCCCGGCGATCGCGTACTTCGGCGCCTTGTTCCTGTCGGTGGTGTTCCAGGCTCGCAAACAGAACATCCAGGCCGTGGGTGAGGCTACGGACGACATGCGCTTGACCCGTGAGGACAAGATTCACCTGTTGATGATCTTCGGTCCGATTTTGGTCATTCTCCTGCTCTTGCTGACCCCCAAGGAGGCCGTCTCCTGCGGTCTGATCGGCAGCCTGTTCGCCTATGATCAGCAGTTCGCCAACGGCGCCTGCGTGTCGGCGACGCTGCCCTGGCCGGTCGCGCTGATCGAGGCGGCCGCCGGCGACGCGAGCTCGGCCGGCTGGTGGGCCAGTGCGCTGCTGGCCGTGCTGTTCTTCATGGATAAGAGCATCCGCGCCAATCCCGGCAGGATCGTGCGGGCGCTCGCCGACGCCGGCGTGGTCATTTCGACCCTGTATCTGATGTTCCTGGCGGTGTCGGTCATCGATTTCTCGCTGAACTTCACCGGGCTGGCCAGTTATATCGCCAACGATATCGTGCACTGGATGCGCGAGACCGCTCAGTCCATGGGCGGCAGCGGTCTGTTCGTGTTCACTGCGCTGCTGAGCTGCATGTTGCTGGCGATTCTTCTCGGCATGGGCATGCCCACGGTGCCGGCCTATCTGAACGTGGCGCTGCTGATGGGGCCGCTGTTGGTCGGTCTCGGGATCGCGGAGTTCACCGCGCACATGTTCGTGTTCTATTTCGCGGTCGCGTCCGCGATTACACCGCCGGTCGCGATCGCGGCTTTCGCGGCCGCCTCGATCACCAAGGAAGACCCGATGATCACCGGCTTGTCGGCGGTGCGCAGCGGCGTCGTGATGTTCGTGATTCCGTTCGTGTTCGCGTTCTATCCCGAGTTGTTGCTGATTCCCGAGGCCCAACTGGACCCGACTGGCAGCGGTCACAAGTACCTGCCCGGCTACGACGGCAGCGTGCACTGGCTTGCGCTGGCCTGGGTGTGCGCGCGCGTGGCCCTGGGCCTCTACCTGCTGGCCAGCGTTTTGTCACGCTTCGATCGTCGCGCCCTGAGCATCGGCGAGATGGTGCTGCGCATCGCCCTCGCGGTGGGTGTGCTCTGGAAGCTGCCGATGGTCTACTGGCCGGCGATCTTGGCAAGCTTCGCGCTCTTGTTCTGGCACGCCACCAAGGCACGCGCGGCATCGATGACGCCGCGGCCCCGCGAGCAGGTGGCGGGCTCGGCTTAGCCATCATCGGATCATTGTCGTCGAGACACCGCCCAAGGGCGATTCCGTTCGCCGACCGGCCGGCCGATGGCGGCTGTCCCTGCGGTCTGGTCGCAGGTAAAGGCGCGCCTAGTGGCCCGATTTCAACGGCTCGCAGGCGTCGGGATCCCCTAAAGTTTGGCACGTAGCTGCGAGGCGGGTCTGACACGCCGCTCAGTCGTCGAGGCATCGTCGGTCGGATGATGCCTCGGGCCGGCTCCCCTGCCACGACCTCGCCAGCCAACCGGAAAACCGAAAGAACACTGAAGGCGAGCATGGTTACTCATGATGACTCCGGCAGATTTCTGCTGACCGAATCCGGCTTTCTGGCCTCCCAGATCGCCAGTCCCGCTCCGGGCGAATGCCCATACACGATGCTGATCGGCGCGGGAGCCTCGCTGTCTTCGGGAATTCCCGACGTGAGCGCGATGATTCGCGAATGGCGCCAGGAAGTGTTTTGTCACCTGCATGGGTATCCGGTGCCCATGCCGACCAAACGCCAGGCCGAATACGAAACTTGGGAATCGGGCGAGTATCGACAGTGGCTGACCGACGTCCGTCAGCACGTCAACGCGAGCACCGAATACGGCACCCTGTTCCAGTACACGCGCAAGACTCGCGAGGAACGGCAGATGTATATCGAACGGCTCGTTGCCGATCGACTGCCCAGCCCCGGCTATCTCTATCTGGCCGGGCTGATCCATGCCGCGCGCGTGAACCGGGTGCTGACGCCGAACTTCGACGATCTGCTGACCGATGCGATGTTGTTGTACTACCGTACGAAGCCGCTCGCGTGCGCATACGATTCCCCGATCAGCGGCCTGAATGGCTCCAGTCAGCGCGCCAAACTGGTCAAGCTGCACGGCGACTTTCTGTTCGACACGCTCGAGATGGCCGAGCAGGAAATGGACATCCTCGGCGAGAACATGCAGCAAAAAATCGTCGAGATGTGCGAGGACAAGGGCCTGGTCGTGGTCGGCTACAGCGGTAACGACGAGAGCATCATGGGTCCGATCCGCGATGGTCTGCGTAAGAACCCCAAATTTCTTACCAAAGGTATTCACTGGTGCCTGCATCGGCCGGATGCCAGTTCGGGGGCGCGCCACGTCGGTGAGGAAGGCGTTCCCGAACCATTGCGCACGATCCGCAAACGCCATCCGGATCGCGTCTTTCTGTACGCGATTCCGAGCTTCGACCGCTTCATGGAATCGGTGTTCTATCGCTGCGGCCTGGCCCTGCCGGACACGATCCGCAAGCCCTACGAGAACAGCGTCGCGAATCTCTTCTACAAGTCCTGTCAGGATCTCGAGCTGCGCGAGCCGTTGTCCGCACAGATGCGCGATCACATGGACAAGGCGCTCGAGGGCATGGCCGATTCGCCGGACGGCAATGGCATGCTGATGCAGCGCGCCCGCACCAACTTCGGCACCGCCAGCGATCTCCATCTCATCGACGAGGAATACGCCGACGCAGCCGAACACTATCAGACGGCCTTCGAGCTGGCCGCACAGGTCCTGGCCGGCGACGGCGCCTCGAAAGCGCTGCGCCTGCGCGCCATGGCGCTGCAGATCGATGCGCAACGCGGCCTGGGCCAGTGTCGGCATGCGCAGGACAAGACCTTCGTCGAACAGATTCACGCGGCCTATGAGGTCGCTGATGCTGCCGACGCAATCAAACTGGGCGAACTCACCGCGGACGAGGCCGAGGCACAGGCGGAACTGCAACACAGTTTCTTGCGCACCCTCGGCTTCGAGGCCGAACTCAGCGGCGGAGTATCGAAGTCCATGGTCGAACGGGCACGCCGCTGCCTGGACAAGGTTCGTGCAACGAGCGTCGCGGCGCGGAAGCTGGCCGAATTGGCCGCCGACGAGGCGCTGGCTCCCATTGCCGACGTGATCGATGTCGAGGTTCCGCCAAAGACGGGCGCGGTCGGGCCATCGTTCGCGATGAAGCGTACCGGCGAACCGCGCAGGATCGCCACCGAAAGCATCTGAGGAATCGTCGACGGAGCGGGCGCTCCCGCGCCCGCCACCGGTTTCCGGCTTGGTGGCATCATTTCGTCTGCCATCAATCGCGGGGCTCGGCCTCGGGCGGAGACGAAAATGCTGACGATTCAACCGCGCAGCGGGGTCGGTGCCGACGTATCGGGCATCGATCTGCGTGAACTCGATGACGTCGCACTCGAGCGCTTGCGAAGCGCATATGCCGATCACGGCGTGCTGTTCTTCCGTGACCAGGTCATGACGCCGGCGGATCAGATCACACTGGCGCGTCGCTTCGGCGAGATCGACGTCAATCGCTTCTTTCGCCGTGAAGCGGAGCACCCCGAGATCGCCGTCGTCAGCAAGTCGGCTGACGAGACCACCAACATCGGCGGCGGCTGGCATACCGACCACTCGTACGATGTCGAGCCGGCAATGGGGTCGATGCTGTTGGCGCGCGAGTTGCCGCCGCGGGGCGGCGAAACCCTGTTCTCGAACATGAATGCCGCGTTCGAGGCTCTATCCGCTGGACTGCGGCGCACGCTGGTATCGCTCGATGCCGTGCACTCCAGCCGGCATATCTTCGGAACGCAGGGCTTATACGCGAGGTTGGGCGATTCGCGGATGCAGAACGCCGATCAGGCGACTCAGGATGCGGTTCATCCGGTGGTGATCGAGCATCCGCAGACCGGACGCCCGCTTCTCTACGTGAACCAGGCGTTCACCTTGCGTTTCCATGGCTGGAGCGACGATGAAAGCCGCCCTTTGCTGGAGCTTCTCTACCGGCATGCGGCTCGGCCGGAGTTTCAGACACGTTTCGAATGGGCACCGGGTTCGATCGCGCTGTGGGACAACCGCGCGACCTGGCACTACGCGCTGAACAATTATCCGGGCGGAACACGCCTGATGCATCGGATCACGATTCGCGGCGGTCCGCTGAAGCGATGGTCTCACTGAGCCACCCCGACTGGCGCGATCATCTGGATGGCTTGATCGCGATCGCCAGCGAAGCCGGCAATGTGGCGAGGTCGTTGTTCGAGGCCCAAGCGCGCGGCGAGGACGTGGGCCGGCGCGTCAAGGCCGACAGCAGCCCGTTGACCGAAGCCGATCGGCGAGCGCACCAGATCATCTGTGACGGGCTCGCACGGTTGACTCCCGGGTTGTTCGTCGTATCCGAAGAGGACGCTCCGGAGCCCGCCGAGGGGCAGTCCGGCCGGGGCGCCGCGGCGATCGAGGGCCGAGCAGACCGCACGGCCGACGATCGCTTCTGGTGGCTGGTGGACCCGCTCGACGGCACGCGGGAGTTCGTCAGTGGTCATCCCGAGTTCACGATCAATATCGCCCTGATGCTTGCCGACCGACCCGTGTTCGGCATCGTCTCCACGCCGATGCTCGGCAGCCATCACTGGGGGGCGCCGGGCAAGGGCGCCTGGATGGAGGATGCGCAAGGGCGCAGGCAGATCCGCTGCGCGGCGTTGCCGTCACGGAGCGCCAATGGAGACTTCCAACGGCCACTGCGGATTCTTGCCAGCCGTCAGCACCTGACGCCGGCGACCGAGGCATGGATCGCCGGTCAACAGCCGCACGAGTTGCATCGCTATGGCAGCTCTCTCAAGTTCTGTCGCATCGCCGAGGGGCAGGGCGATTGCTATCCCCGTCTGGGCCCGACGGCGCCCTGGGACACGGCCGCCGCTCAGGCGGTGGTGGAGGGTGCCGGCGGGCATGTCGTGATCGCCGGGGGCCTGCCACTGCGCTACGACGGCAGCCGGGCCCTGAATCCGCATTTTCTCGTGCTTGGCGATTCGTCACTCTGCGAGCGGCCGCCGGCGCTCCCGCCTTGATCACGGCGGCGCGCGCGCGATCGCTACAAGGCCTGGCCCGCCGCCCAGCCGCTGGACCAGGCCCATTGGAAGTTGTAGCCGCCGAGCCAGCCGGTGACATCGACCGCCTCACCGATGAAATACAGGCCGGGCAGGGCGGTCGAGGCCATCGTCTTGCTCGACAGCGCGGCGGTGTCCACACCACCGATGGTCACTTCCGCTTTATCGAAGCCGGCACTGCCGACCGGCTCGAACCGCCAATCCCGCAGATTCTGTGCAAGACGGCGCAGGTCACGATCGCGAATGTCGCCGAGCGCGCCACCGACGCCCGCTCGCTCGAGCAACACGGTGGCGAGCCGGCTTGGCACCGACTCACCCAGAAGATTGATCAGCGTGCGGCGTGGGGCAATCTGCTTGCCGGAGAGAAGGAATTCGTCGCGACCCTCCGCGCAGCCGGGGAGAAGATCGAGCGAGAGTGATTCGCCTTCCCGCCAATACGACGAGATCTGCAGAATCGCCGGCCCGGACAGGCCACGATGGGTGAACAAGGCGGCCTCGCGAAAGCGGACGTCGCCGCTGCGTGCGATCACCTCGAGCGACAAGCCCGTCAACCCCCGGAAATCGGCGTCGGACTCGGGCAGCACCAAGGGCACCAGACCCGGACGGGGCGTTACGACGGCAATGCCGAAACGCTCGGCCAAGCGATAGGCCAGGCTGCTCGCGCCGATCTTCGGGATCGACAGACCGCCGCTCGCTACCACCAGCGCGGGCGCCCGGTGCCAGGTGTCTCCAACGCGGATGCGAAAACCATCGCCACCGTGCTCGAGTTCGTCGATCGAAGCGCCCATCGCCAGCGTGACCCGATCGGCCGGGCATTCGTCGAGCAGCATGCGCACGATCTGGCGCGCCGAGCCGTCGCAGAACAGTTGCCCCAGCGTCTTCTCGTGCCAGGCGATGTGGTGGCGCTCGACCAGGGCAAGGAACTGCGCGGCGTCGAAGCGGCGCAGGGCCGACTTCGCGAAATGCGGATTGGCCGAGATGAAGCGCTCCGGGCGAACCTCGAGATTGGTGAAGTTGCAGCGGCCGCCGCCGGAGATCAGGATCTTGCGACCCGGAGCATCGTTGTGATCGATGATCAGGACGCGCCGCCCGCGTTGACCCGCCACCCCGGCGCACATCAGGCCCGCCCCGCCCGCGCCGATGACGATGGCGTCAAACGGCGCGTTTGAGCTCACGACAGGACAGCCGCTGGCGATGCGGCTGCTGTCCGCGAACCGGTCGGACCGGGCAGGGTGCGCATGGTGAACGAAGAGGGCGGTCAGGCCTTGCTGCTATCGCGCGCGGCTACCCGCTCGAACCAGGCCGCGAGATTGGTGTGCGACTGAGCGAGCGGCTGATTGACCCGTGCGCCGAAGCTTACGAATCCGAACAGCAAAATATCGGCGAAGGTGAAGCGTTCGCCGCACAGCCAGGTCTTGCCCGCAATCTGGCCGTCGAGCCAGGTGAGGCTATCTTGCGCGATGGCCTTGAGATCATTGGCCGCATCGGCGGAAACCAGCCGCATGCGCGACTCGAACATCTTGCGTCCTTCGGCGGCGCGAAATGCCGTGGCCATCGGCTCGTTGAAGTACAGATCGACCCGCCGTGCCCACATGCGCGTCTGGGCGCGCTCCGCCGGGGTCGAGCCGATCAGCGACGGCTCGGGGTGAATCTCGTCGAGATACTCACAGATAGCAACGATCTCGCAGATCACCGTGCCATCGTCGAGTTCAAGCGCCGGCAGTTGGCCACGCGCGTTGACCGAACTGACATAGGGTTCGCGACGATTCTCGCCGCCTCGCAGATCGATCTCCTGAATGGGGATCTGCAGGCCTTTTTCGGCGATGAACATGCGAACCACATGAGGATTTGGACCGATCGAGGTGTAGAGCTTCAAGGTAATTCCAACAGTAAAGAGACTTGACGGGGTTGCGAACAGGACACAGGAGCGGGGCAGCCGCGCGAATAGTCACGTCGAACGGTGACCGGTCCGCAATTGTGCGCGAATCCCGGATTTATTCCGAGAAAGCCGAAGGAACCACCATTCGATCATCGTCTCGACTGGCATGGCTGGACGCCAGTGACGACGGCGGCCAATTCGGGGAGGCTCGTCTCGGTCAGAGAATCAAAAACTTTAAAGATCATGAAACTTTTTCACCGATTGCTGCTCCAAGGTGGGCTGGCATCCGTCGCATTGTTGATCGTGGTGGGCACCGGTGCCTACCATCTCACGCTGATCCAGGACAATCTCGCTCAGATGAGCGAGGAGATCATGCCGCGCAAGGATGCCATCACTCACGCTGAAAGCGCGGTGGAAAACGTCCTGTCGTCGGTGCTGGACCTCAGTCGATCGCGCAACCTGCAAGACCTTGCCGCCTCGCGAGAAACCCTTCAGCGAGCGCGCGCGGTCCTCACTGCGCCCGGGAGCGAACGCGCCGACGCCGTCGGCACGGCGCAGGCCGACATCGCCAAGCTGGACGCATTTGCCAATGCGGTGAGCTCGTTCGTGGAACAAGGCATCACCCAGGACGAAGAGGACGTCCGCGTGCGCGCACAGGCGCTTGATGCGATGCGCACGACCAAGTTCGCCATGAAGGCCGTGGAGCATGGGGTGCGTTCTCTGAACGACAAGCGCTCCGAAGTCGAGGCCGCCCGAAACGAGCGCGCCGAGTTGATCCGTACGCAGCGTGACACCTTGCTCATCCGACTGATCTTCAAGGATGGCGAATCGTTGATCAATGCGATGACCGGCACCAACAACGTCGCGGTGCTCGATTCCCTGCGTCGCCGCGCGGCAGCGCTCGCCGAGCAGATCGAGCCGTTCCTGGCCAACGAGGACAACGCCGAGTTGTTCTTCGACGCCAACATCACATCGAACGTATTCGAAGACTGGTACCTCGACGCAGACAAGGGGCTGATCACACTGCGCATGAAAGCCCTCGGCCAGCAGTCCGACGAAGCGGCCGCCAGGCTCTACGACAGCCGCCTCGCGGCCTTCCTCGAAGCGCTCGTTACCTGGCAGTCCGTCGCCGACGGCCGGGCGCGAGACCTGGCGGGAGAAATCGACAAGGTGGACGGCCGCATCGAGCAGCTCGTGACCGGCGAGGGCAATCCGTCCGATCTGAGCAACCTGATGACCGAGATCCTGCAGCATCTCGCCGCCGCCGAGAATGGCTTGTCGAACAGCTTTCTGGCGACGGCGGCGGCCGACCTGGAAGCCGCCGTAAACGCAATGAATCAGGAGCTGACGAGCCTGCGGGAAAAGATCTCCTCGCTCGGGAGAACGTTCGCGCAGGCATCGGTAGGCGATGTCGCAGCCAAGGCCATCGAGACGATCAAGAACAGTTCTTCGCAGTGGCTGACCGCCGGCAGCAACATCGCCCGGGTGCGCAACGAACGCTTCGAAATCACGAAGACTCTCGAGGGCGCTCTGGCCGACATGCGTGCATTCGTGGCACGTCTGCGCCAGCAGAATACCGTTGCGATCAAGGCCATCAATGAGCGCCAGCACGACATCTCCAAGCGTACCAACGACGGCGTGCGCTTCACCCTGGTTCTGCTGTTCATCCTGACCGTGGCCACGATCGCCGCGATCGCCGTCCTGAGCTACCTGCTCAGCGTCTCGATCCAACGGCGACTGGCTCTGGCGGTCGGACTGGCCGAGAATGTCGCGCTCGGCGATCTGCGCGGCATCCGGTCGGACGACAGTAGCGACGAGATCGGTCAACTGATGCGCGCGATGGGCAGCATGGTCGAACGACTGACGGTGTCCGTGCAGCGCATCCGGGAGTCCGCGCATTCCGTGCGTGACAGCGTCACGAGCATCTCGCAGGGCAATACCGATCTCACCAATCGGACCAACGAACAGGCGCACAGCCTGTCGGAAACCGCCGCCGCCATGGCCCAGGTCGCGAACATTGCCGCCTCTGGCGCGCATTCGGCAGGCCTGGCCAGCGAGCGTTCATCGACAGCCAATGCCGCTGCCGACCAGGGACGCGCGATCATGATCGACGCCATGAACTCGATGAACCAGGTTCAGCAAGGCTCGACCGAGATCAAGAACATCATCGAGGTCATCAACAGCATCGCCTTTCAGACCAACATCCTGGCGCTCAATGCGGCGGTCGAGGCCGCCCGCGCTGGCGAGCAAGGCCGCGGCTTCGCCGTGGTCGCGTCCGAGGTTCGTGCGCTGGCCAGTCGCAGTGCAAACGCGGCCCAGGAGATCGACCGCATCATCACCAGCAACGTCGAACAGATCGAGGCGGGATCGCACCTGGTCAACGACGCAGGCCAGCGCATCGCGGCGATCGCGCACGAAGTGTCGGAAACGGTGCGCCTGGTGAAGTCGATCTCGCACGGTTCCAACGAGCAGTCGGTCGCGGTCACCGAGGTGAACGAGACCGTGCACGCGCTCGAGCGGTCGACCCAGGACAACGCCGTGTTGGCGCGCCAGATCACGCATTCAGGCAAGGCCCTGGTCGAGCAAGCCCAGATCCTCGAGGACGCGGTCGGTGCATTCCGGATCGATTGAAAGGCCGGTCGCGAGCCGTCGGTTCGGCGGCCGCGGACGTGTTCGATCGGCCGGCCCGAGGTACTCCGGCGGCCATATCCTATTGCGCATAATGTATATTATGTCAAATACGCTAGAGAGTGAGCGAAGCATCCGATCGCTCCCTCCGGCCCGCCTCCGAGCGCCCACGGCCCGCGCTTTTACCGGGCTTGCCGGTCGTCGGCGGGTTTCCAACGTTGAGCCTTCGGCGCGCCAGAGCCGTCCGCACTGACGCTTTAATGAGCCGATGTTCGACCTGCGTTCGTTCCTTCTGATTGGCGGCCTGATCTCGCTGGTCTGCCTGGGCATCCTCGCGCCGATGCGCGCGGAGCACGTGCGGGCGCGCGCGGCGGTTCAGTGGTCGATCGCCGGCCTGTTGTTGCTCGGCGTGACCTTCATCTGTGTCGCGATCCTTCCCCCACACAGACTCGAGCAACTCGGATCGGTCCTGGGTGCGCGGCCGTACTGGCCGGCACTCGGTCTGGGACTGGCCTCTACCTTCGCTTTGCACGAGTCTTTGAACCAGCTGGCCGACTCACGGTCCTGGCGTCTGCCGATGTTGGCGACCTGCGTACTGATTGGTCTGCTACCGGCTTTCGATGCCGGCCTGATCGATGATCTGGCCGGCTTCACCATGCTGTTGTCGGCTTCGCAGGGCGTGGCGCTGCTATTCGTGCTGGATTCGGTTTCAACGATGCTGAACCGGGCTCGCGCGGGCTGGCGGATCTCGGTGATCGTTACCGGCATGACGCTCGGCGTCTGCCTGCTCGCGCTGCCGGCGTTTCAGCTACCCGAACTGATCCTCGGAACCCATGTCTTGCCGGGCTGGCTCCGCGAGCTGGTTGCCATGCTCGGCTGCGCAGCAACCGCCATCATTGGTCAAGTCTCGGCCATGTTGCTGATGAGTATCGTCAACGGCCGGGTCGCGCTCGAGTATCGCAAGCTGGCGGCGATCGATACTCTGACCGGCCTGCGTGGCCGCCGTGCCTTCTTCGAGGATGGTGCACGCTTGCTGGCCGATCAGTTCCAGGCGAGCCGAATGACCTGTCTGATGATGCTCGACCTGGATCACTTCAAGCACATCAATGATTCCTACGGCCACCCTGCCGGCGACAAGGCCTTGGTCATGTTCTCCAACATGTTGCGGGTTGCCGCGCCCGTGCATGCGATCGCCGGTCGTTACGGTGGTGAGGAGTTCTGCATGCTGCTGCCGGTCGAGAGTCGCCGTCAGGCACGCGAGATCGCGCACGAGTTCGTGCTACGCACGCGCGGTGTGGTGGTCGACGGCGATACCGGCCGTATTCCGTTGACGGTGTCGATCGGTTGCGCCGTGTCTCCCGATGACGGCGTGAACCTCGACGATCTCGTGGCGGCAGCGGACCGGCGGGTCTATATCGCCAAGAACAATGGGCGCAATCGCGCCGAGAGCAGTGACCGCAAGGGCGACGACGGCCCCACTGTCAAGATCGCGGTGGCTCGCGAGCCACTGCGTGTGGCCAAGAAGCGGCGCGCGGTGTTCATCGGGCGCGATTGACGGGGTCCGACGGGCCTTGCGCCGCCCTTCAAGCGCCGGCGCTCGAGCGACTCGCAGCCAGCACGCGTTCGAGAAGCATCTCGGTCGAGCCGTCGACGAAGCCGGCGACCTGAACTCCGATCAGGTGGCGGCCGAGCGGTAACGAATCATCGAGCCCCGCTGCCCCGAGCGCATGTTGCATCGCCGGCAGGTGCCGCTCGGCCATACGCGTCGCAAAGATCTTGGCCTGCGCGGCGGCGACCATCACGGATGACGACTGCTCGAGTGCGCGCGCAGCCCCATCGACCAGCGCCCAGCCGGCAGCGAGCTCGGCGGAAGCCTCGGCAAGACGCCAACGCCAGCCCTGATGTGCCATCAGCGGCACGCCGAAGCTTCGTCGCGTCAAACCAAACTCGTGCGCGATCTCCAGCGCGCGCTCGAGCATCGCGCAGCACATGGCCGCAATGTAGATGCGCGCGCCATTGATGGATCCGAGGGCCGCCTTGAAACCCTGGCCGGCGCCCGCGAGCAGCTCGTCACCCGCTGCCTGGTAGTGCTCGAGTTCGAAGCCGCCCGTGCCGATGGTGTGTTGCCCGCAGAGAACCGCAGCCGGCAACCGACGAAAGCCGTCGCGCCGGCCGTCGACGAGGAAACTCGCTATCGCATTGCCGCCCTCGCCCGCGCCCGTCTTCGCGTAGACGACCAGCACGTCGGACTCGGCCGCATTCGTGATCCAGGCCTTGCGGCCGTCGATACGCCAGCCGCCGTCCGTCGTCGGCGTCGCCCGCGTCGCGATGGCAGCGAAGTCCGAACCCGCGTCGGGTTCGGTCAACGCCGTGCTGCCGAGCCTGTCGGTCGATATCAGCGAGGCAAGAAACCGATCGACCATCGCCGGCGATCCCTCGTTCGCCACCTTGGCGGCCACGTTGTGGGTATTGACGAGCGACATCGCGAAGCCGAAGTCCGCTTTGGCCAGCATGGCGGCCACCGCCGCCTTGCATCGGAAGCCGGCGCCCTGCCCGCCCAAGGCACGCGGCACCTGGATCGACGTCAAGCCGGCGGCGGCGGCCTCGCGCAATGCCGCCCGATCGAGACGTCGCTCGTGCTCCCACTGCGCGGCCTGCGGCTCGACGAGCTCTCTGGCGAGCGCGATCGCCTGGCCGATCAGACGCTGAGCCGGTTCGTCATGACCGCTCAGCAGTGGATTGTCTCGGTTCATCGTTCGTCGTCTCCTGAACTCGTGCCATTATGCGGGACCCCTGCCGGACCCATCCAGGCCACCGGCCCGCCGGCAGATCGCGAAACAAGTTGCATACGGCCTCGCCGCTGGCCGTTCTGGAGCAATCCGCCATGACGGATGAAATCCTCTTCGACGTCGCCGACGGCATCGGCCACGTCACCCTGAACCGCCCCCAGGCCCGCAACGCGATCACCTTCGAGATGTACGACCGCCTGGCGCAGCTCTGCCATTCGCTTGGCGGGCGCGACGACCTGCGTGCCTTGATCATCAGCGGCGCCGGCGACAAGGCGTTCGCGGCCGGCACCGACATTTCGCGTTTCCGGGATTTTCGGACTGGCGAGGACGCGCTGCGCTACGAGCGTCGCATCGACGAAGTACTGGCAGCCCTGGAGCAAGTGCCGGTGCCCACCATCGCCGCGATCCGCGGCGCTTGTACCGGCGGCGGTGCTGCCATCGCGATCGCCTGCGATCTGCGCATCGGAGCATCCGACATGCGCTTCGGGTTTCCGATCGCCCGCACGCTTGGCAATTGCCTTTCCGCCGCCAGTCTGGCTCGCGTCGTGTCGGTGCTCGGCGCCGAGCGCACGCGCCAGATGCTGTTCACGGCAAGGTTGATCGATGCCGAGCAAGCGCTGGCAAGCCACCTGCTGCTCGAGATCGCCGAGGAGCCGCTCGAGCGTGCACGCTCACTGGCCCGTGAGCTGGGCGCGATGGCGCCACTGACCTTGCGTGCAATCAAGGAAGGACTTCGCCGGCTGCGCATCGATGGCCCGGCCGCCCAGGACGAGGACCTGATTCGGCTCTGTTACGAAAGCGCCGATTTTCGCGAAGGCATGAGCGCATTCTTCGAGAAGCGGCCGCCGCAATGGCGGGGGCGCTGACCTTCGCGTTCGGCGCCCGCGCCGGGTTGCGGCACGCGTGCCGCCTTGCTTCAGGCGGTTCCCAGCGCCTTGGCCAGCGCCTGCGCGCATTTGTCGACCGCTTCGTTGGCCTCGTCGATCATCTTGCCCATCGTGATGAAGCCGTGGATCTGGCCCTCATAGCAGATCGATTCCACGGCGACACCGGCGCCGGCCAAAAGGCGGGCATAGGCCTGACCCTCGTCGACCAGGGGATCGTAGCCAGCGGTCAGCACCAGTGCCGGCGGCAATTTCTCGTGCGAGCCTGCCAGCATCGGTGAGGCGCGCCAATCGAGATATTCGTCGGGACTGCCGTGATACTGGTCGCGGAACCAATCCATCAACGCGGCAGTGAGCAGATAGCCGGTGCCGTTGCGCCGATGCGATTCGAATTGGGCGCGCTGGTCCGTCGCCGGGTAGATCAGCAACTGGAACTTGATCGACGGGCGACCCGCGTCGCGCGCCAGCAGGCTGACCACCGCCGCCAGATTGCCACCGGCGCTGTCGCCGCCCACCGCGACGCGCGATGGATCGATGCCGAGCATGAGCGCATTGGCGACCACCCAGCGCAGCGCGGCCATCGAGTCGTCGACCGCGATCGGGAAGCGGTGTTCCGGACCCATACGGTAATCGACCGACACCACCGCGCATTTCGCGCCGTTGGCGAGCGAGCGGCACAGGGTATCGTGGGTGTCGAGATCGCCGATCGTCCAACCGCCGCCGTGGTAATAGACGAGCACGGGAAGCACCGCATCGGGACGGCTGCCCAAGGGTCGATAGGCGCGCGCCGCAATACTGCCGTTGCCGACCTTGACCTGGTGATCGCTGACCGAAGAAACCTCAGGCGGCGTCGGCTGCGTGGCATAGCGGCGATCGCGATACTGCGCGCGCGCCTCGGCGACCGGCAATGTGTTCATCGGGGGTGCACCCAGGGTCTCGATCAATTCGAGAAGCGCCTTGGCCTGTGGATTGAGCATCGGGAAATCCTATTTGGAGAACGACTCGGGAAAAGCGCCGATTTCGCCCGTCACGGGGAGATCGCAAAGGTCAAATCGACCGTATCGGGCGTGATGATGCCGCCACGGGCGCCGGGCGTCAGTTCGCCATAGCGCAGCGCGAACACCGGTGGCAGGGGACGCGCGTCGTCAGGCGACAGCCATAGTCTCAGCAGATGACGACGACGTTCCGGCTGCGGCCAGTCGACGAAATCCTCGCGAGCGTGCAAGAGCTGGTGGTTGTGCAGAAACTGCATGTCGCCGGGCTGGAAGTCCATGACCAGACTCAGCGCCGGGTCGTTTGCGATGCTGTCGACCAGATCGATGGCTTCGAACTGCGCCGCGCTCAGGCGTGGCGCGCGTTCGAACAAGGCCTGCGCCGAGCGGATGTACTGCCCGACGTAGATGGTGGTGAGGCGGTTCTCGAACCAGTGAAAGACCGGCATATCGAACCACGGGTCCATGCCGGCGGGCACCTCACCGCGCCGGTCGGTCGGGAACGGGAGAAACAAGGCCTCGCAGAGTTCCGGGCGCGTTGCACGGATCCGGTTGTAGATCGAGACCGAGCTGACCAGGCGGCTTTCGCCGCCACTGCGCGCGCCCTGCAGGCAGAGCAATCCGACGACGTCGCACGAATCGGTATGGAACTCGAGTCCGCGGTTGGTCTGGTAATACCGCGTGCCCGGATCGTTGATGTCGCGGCCGACGTCCGTGACGTGTCCGAGCAGATGGCCACGGGCATTCTGCGAGCGGAACGACCCGAGGTGCGAACCCACTCCGAGGTAGGCAATGGCCGCTTCGGGAAGGCTGTAGCGCCCGACGTCGAAGCCTCGCAGGAGAAAGAATCCGACACCATCGAGCAGATGCCGACGTGCTTCGCGCAACCGGGTAGCGAGCCTCGGCACGCGGAAGCTGGTGGGATCGATTTCGGCCAGCGGACGACCGCTATCGGCCCAGGCGCGCACCGCGAAGTCGAGCTCCTGCCAGTCGGCCCGGGTGGGCTCGATCAGCCACCGGGCCGGCTGCCCGGCGAGTTCGCGGCCAAGCCACGCCGCGACACCTTCGACACGCTCGGGGGCGGCCTGGAATGCACGCCGAGCAGCATCGACATTCGACGCATTCATCGTCTTCCTCCGCACGCCGTCTGGTCAGGCTCACGAGGATACCAGCGTCTCGTCGACGCACAGGCCTGCGGGTAAACTCGTGAGCTCCTTGCTTCGCACGTCCGCCCGCAAGGACTGCGCGTCGATGTCCCGTTCTCCCTGGCCCCACGGTCGCCCGCATCCGGAATCCTGCATGGCTCGAACCGTCTCCGACCTCCCCGGTATCGCTCCATCGCGTCGCGCCTGGCTCGTCGGCACGCTTTGCTATGTGTCCGCAGCCTTCTTCTGGGGAATGAACATCCCGATGACCAAGGTGCTGCTCGACACCTACGATCCGATGTTGCTGGCGGCGGTTCGTACGCTGATCGCAGCGCTCGTTCTGCTCGTGGTCATTCTGAGCTCGGAAGGCAGCCGGGCGTTGCGACCGGGCATTTCGCTGCATCATTGGCTGGCCTGCTCGGTCGCCTTCGCAGCCTTTCTGGTGCTTTACAACCTCGGCCTTCGTTACACCGAACCGGTGACGGCAGCGGCGATCATGGCGGGCACGCCCGTCTACGCGGCGGTCTGTCTGCGCCTGTTCACCGGGGCCAGGCTCGTCCCGGGCTTCGCATTGGCCGCCACCCTGACGGTCGTCGGCGCGCTGGTGGCGGTGTTCGGTCGCGGCATCGAGGGCGTGGCCAGCGGACGGCACGGCGGCGAGATCCTGATCGTGCTCTCGTTCGTGTGCTGGAACCTCTACACCTTGACCTCACAGCGCTGGTTCGACAGCGGCGTATCCCAGGTCGCGCGCACCTGCTTCGGCCTGTGCGGTGCAGGCCTGTGGGCCGGATTCGCCTGGCTGGTCCTGGCGATGCTCGGCCAGGTTCCGATCCCGACCGAACTGCCCGCAGGCCTGCCGCTGCTCTGGCTGATGATGACCGCCGTACTGGCCACCGGCATGGGCGTCATGCTCTGGAACATCGGGGTCAGTCATCTCGGGCTCGCCAATGGTTCGCTCTGGCAGAACATGGTGCCCGTGTTCGGCGTCCTGGTTTCACTGTCGTTCGGCTTCTGGCCATTGCCATCGCAGCTGGTCGGCGGTGCAATCGTGCTGGCCGGTGTGCTCTGGATGCAGCGGGTGACGCTGCTGCGGGCGCGCCGCGCCTGACGAAGGGTCGGCCGAACCGCCCGCCTCGTTCGGTCGCCGCCTGCCGGAACGCGAATACGGTGCGGCGAGTTGGCGCGCCGTCGTGGTCCAACGCCCGCGATTGACGCATGAAAACTCGCCGCTGCCGGCAAGGCTCGCTCAGACGATCAGCGAGTTCAGAATGTCTCGCGGCCCGACCGAATCGAAGCCCGCCTCGACCCGGTGACGCCGCCAGCGCGAGATCGGCTTGCGCCAGCCGCGACCCCGTGTCATGTACTCGAGCCACCCCTTTTCATCGAGCCGACGATGTGCGTCCTGGACGGCGGCCGGCTCGGGAAGGCGCGCCTGGGCGGGCGTCTCTCGGCGCCGAAGCAGCATCCGCAGGTTGCCACGATCGTCGCTGGCCACGAGTTCGAAGCGCACGTGCGCCAGGGCCGCTAGCGTGGCCGCGCTGAAGTAGAACAGATGCGCCTTGAAGTAGATGTTGTGCGGCGACGCATCGGCGGCGGTGATGTTCGGCACCTCGATGAACAGATGGCCATCGGGCGTCAGTGCCTGCCAGATGGATTCGAGCGCGGCACGCGGGTCGGCGATATGCTCCAACACGTGGAACATCGTGATGACGTCGGCACTACTGCCCTGAAGACTTCCGACCTCGGCCGTTTGAACGCTCACATCGTAGGCATCACGTGCAAAAGCGGAATAGCCGAGATTCGGCTCGACGCCGGAGGCCTGAAAGCCTTTGCGCCCGGCCATGAATACGAACTCGCCACCACCGGCACCGACGTCGATCAGGCGGCCGGCGCGGATTCCGGCCTCGGCCAGGAAATCGATGCGCGCAAGCGCCGCGATGCCGGCGCGATGCACATGCTTGGCACGAGGCTGATGGACGCGCTTGTAGTCGAGCCTGTAATGATGGGAGTAGTAAACATGCAGGTCGCGGGAATCCGGCAACGGAAACTGCTGCACGAGACCGCACTTCGCACACTGCTTCACACGCAGGCGCTCGCGTGTCTTGGCATCGGAATTGGCAACCAGCCGGCCGTCGCGGCCCGCACACAGGTAACAACGAAACTCTGGCGTCATCGGATCTGATACGGGCTGATGCGTCGGCAGGACACGCGGCGGCGCGGCGATTCGCGCGCAATGTTAGCAGGCCGCGCTCGGCCGATCAGTGCCTGGCACCCACCCTGGCGCATGAGTGACGGGTTCGGCGACGCTACCGCCTGAGGCGCTCGAACATCGCCCTGGCCTGTGCCTCGGCCGGCATCGCCGCCTCGAGCGCATGCAGGCACAAGCCGGCATGCTCGTACTGCAGGTTCTCGTAGACGTCCGCGGCCGCGGGAAATCGGGCCAGCAACGTGGCCAACTGCGGGTGCCCGGCCAGACGCCGCAGTTGCGCGGCGAGGCGCTCGGCGAGCAGCTTGTACTGCGCGGGATCGGGTGGCTGGCGCGCAGTGTCGAGCTTCTCGAGCGCCACCGCCAGTACGGCAGCCGACTGAAGGTCGGCTGCCGGTTCACGGTGCGGATTGGTGATCGCATTGGACATGATCGGCTCCAGGCTGAGGGCGGATGACATGAGCGGCAATCGGCGCTGGGCGCGCCGCACGTGTCTTCTATCTGAGGGCGCGTCGGCGCCACTTCAAGTCGTTCCCGCGCGCCCCGGCCATCGCGCAAAGTTCCCCGCCATACCGTCGCTCATGCGCCGCCCCACGAGCCACGTGACCAGCCGCAGCCCCTTAGAATCGTCGTTCCCACGCCCGCTCACCGGCTGTCGGAATCGATCCGGGCCGTTCGCGGCATTCCGTTCTCTCAGCCGGGATCATGGCCATGACCGAAGTCACTGCAGCCCCTGACGTTCTTTGGCGGCCGGGGGCCGAGCGCCTCGAACGGGCTCATCTAACCCATTTCCGTCGCTGGCTCGGCGAGCGCAAGGGCCTGCACTTCGCCGACTACGAGTCATTGTGGCGCTGGTCGACGGAGTCGCTAGAAGACTTCTGGGCCGCGATTTGGGACTACTTCGAGATCCGGGCCAGCGTTCCCTACGAACGAGTACTGGTCGAGCGCCGGATGCCTGGCGCGCGCTGGTTCGAGGGCGCGCGCCTCAACTATGCCGAGCATCTGCTCGCGCGCGCCGCCGAGCCCGACGCCGACAGCCGCCCTGCCCTGATCTTCCGATCCGAGACCACCGCCCCCACCGTGTTGAGCTGGGCGCAGTTGGCCGGCCAGACCGGAGCCTTGATGGCCCGCCTGCGTGGACTCGGGGTCGTGCCAGGTGACCGGGTCTGCGCCTACATGCCGAACATTCCACAGACGGCATGCGCGGCGCTCGCGACGGTCGGAATCGGTGCGATCTGGTCGAGCTGCTCTCCGGACATGGGGTCGGTCGGCGTGCTCGATCGCTTCCGGCAGATCGAGCCCACGGTGTTGTTCGCGGTCGACGGTTACCGCTACGGCGGCAAGGATCACGATCGGCGTGCGATCGTGCGTGATCTGGTCGCCGAACTGCCGACCTTGCGCGCGGTCGTCTTCGTGCCCTATCTAAACGAAGTCGCGGACCTTTCATTGCCCGCCAGGCAAACGGTCGAGGTCATTGCCTGGCGCGATGCGCTCGCCAAGCCGCAGGCGCCGGCATTCGAGCAGTTGCCTTTCGACCATCCGTTGTGGGTGGTCTATTCGTCCGGAACGACCGGCATGCCCAAGGCCATCGTTCACGGCCACGGCGGTGCGCTACTCGAAGGCCTCAAGGGCAATGCCCTGCACCTCGATCTCGGACGTGACGACCGCTTCTTCTGGTTCTCGTCCACCAGTTGGATCATGTGGAACCTCTGGTTGAGCACGCTCGCACGTGGCTGCACCGCGTTGCACTATGACGGCAATCCGGGCCATCCGGATCTCGATACGCTCTGGCGCTTCGCCGCCGATGAGAAAACCACCTTCTTCGGCACCAGCCCGGCCTTCCTGGCGCTCAACATCAAAGCCGACCTCAGGCCGCGCGATCGCTTCGACCTGGGTGCATTGCGCACACTCGGCGCCACCGGCTCGCCGCTGACCGCGGACGCCTACGCATGGGTATACGGGTCGGTCGGGCGCGATCTGCTGCTGGCATCGATCTCTGGCGGTACCGATCCGCTCGCCGCATTCCTGACTTCGTCGGCCACCCTGCCCGTCTATGCTGGCGAGATGCAGTGTCGTGGCCTGGGTTGCGCCGTACAGAGCTTCGACGACGAAGGCCGGCCCGGCTTCGGACGCGTCGGCGAACTGGTCGTCACGGAGCCGATGCCGTCGATGCCGCTACGGTTCTGGGGCGACGACGACGGCGAACGCTACCGCAACAGTTACTTCGAACCGTGGCCGGGGGTCTGGCGCCATGGCGACTGGCTGACACTGTTCGAGCGTCCGGAATCGGTCACCTCGGTGGTCTACGGCCGATCGGATTCGACCATCAACCGGCACGGTATCCGCATGGGCACCGCCGAACTCTACCGTGTCGTCGAGGGCTTCGAGGAGGTTCTCGACTCTCTTGTGATCGATCTCGAATACCTCGGCAAACCCTCGAGAATGCTCCTGTTCGTCGTGCTTCGCGATCCGCGGGCCACGCTTGAGCCGGCGCTGTCCGATGCGCTTCGCAAGGCGGTGCGCGAACAGCTCTCGGCCCGACACGTACCCGACGACGTCATCGCCATCGCCGAAGTTCCCCGCACTCTGTCGGGCAAGAAACTCGAGGTGCCGGTCAAGCGAATCCTGCTTGGCCACCCGCCGGCACGGGTGCTCAACCGCGACTCGATGGCCAATCCGGCCAGTATCGACTGGTTCATCGAATTCGCCCGCCAATCGCACTGATTTGTGTGCGATGTCCCGTCGATCCGCTCGAAAAACGTGAACCACGTCACGAACCGGCTCACGCGAACGGCTTGATGACTTCGGAATGTCGAATTAGTTAACGGAAAGCCTGGTCGGTCATTTTTACAGTGAACGGGTCGGCTCGCAGATCGCGAGCCTGAACCGGATCTGACCGAGAATGGCCGCTGAAACCAACCGTCCCGAGCTCCTCTGCGCAACCGACGATCGCCGCATCCAACACGTCGCCCGAATCGGGTTGCTCGTGGCGGCGCTCAGCCTGCCGACCGCCTCCGAGGCGGCTTCGATACCTTGCCGTGATGCCGGCACCGTGCCGGCGAAGGCGGTCCTTCCCTGGGCCGGCCCGCAAGGGCTCGACGCGCGTGTCCCAGCAGCACTGACGATGTTGTTGGCGGCCGAATCGCATGGCCTGCGGCCCCAGGACTACGGCTCCACGACCCTGACTCGAAACGCCTATCGGCTGTCCGAGGCAGGCAAGCGCTCGGCCGCGGCGATCGACCGCTTCAATCGCGAACTGACCGCTTCGCTCACCTGCTATTTGGAACATCTACGGTACGGCAGCGTCGATCCGAAGTCGATGCATCCGGTACTCGACACGCCGAGGCGCGTTCCGATGGACGCCACGCTGCGGCAGGCGTGGGACGCCAACGATCTCGCCAGCCTGGAGACCGACGCCACGCCATCCGATCCGCGCTATGCATCGCTGCGCGCGGCGCTGTCACAGTTGCGCGAGAAGGCTCGGGTCGAAGCGGCGCAAGGGCCGTCGGGCAAGGTTTCGGCGGGCACGGCACTGCGTCCGGATAGCGACGATGCGCGCGTCGCATCGATGCGTGCACGTTTGAGCTTTCTCGGCGACTACGTCGAGGCAGTGGACCTCGGCGAGCAGTCGGACGACACCCGCAACCTCGCCGAGCACTACGATCCCCTGCTGCGTGCTGCGGTCGAAAGATTCCAGGCTCGTCACGGACTGGCTGCCGATGGCGTGGTCGGGCCCTCCACGCTGGCCGAACTCAACGCGCCGCTCGGGTCGCGCCTGGCCAAGATCGAGATCTCGATGGAGCGTCTGCGTTGGTTGCCGCGCGTCGAGAACGGACCTCTGGTCTTGGTGAACCTGCCCGAATTCAAGCTCGAAGCGGGTCTGGAAGGTGATTCGATCGATCTCGCGAGCCGGGTCGTCGTCGGACGTTCGGGCCGTTCGGAAACGCCTTTGTTCGCTGGAACTGTAACCCGTGTCGAGCTGAATCCGTACTGGAACGTGCCGCACGACATCATGCGTGACGAGATCCTGCCCAAGCTCAAGCGGGACGCGGGTTATCTGAAACGCAAGAACATGGAGGTGGTGAGGCGCAATCGTTCAACCACGCAGACCGTCGACGCAAAAATTCTGCGAGAGCTCCGGCGCGGACAGGCGCGGCTGCGTCAACGACCGGGCGCCGGCAACGCGCTTGGCCAGGTCAAGTTCGTTCTGCCCAACCGGCGCGCGATCTTTCTGCACGACACCAGCCAGCGGGATCTGTTCGCCCGCGATCGGCGCGACTTCAGCCACGGTTGCGTGCGCGTCGAGAAACCGATTGCACTGACCGAACTGATGCTGGCCAACGATCCGAACTGGAACCAGGAAGCGATCGCGGCGGCGCTCGCGAACGCGCGGCCCGAGTTCATCGTCCCGGCGCGACCGGTGATGGTTGCGCTCACCTATCTCACGGCGAGCGTGGGCCAGGACGGTCTCATCGAGTTTCACCCCGACATCTACGGGCTCGACCACAAGGTGGTCGCACAGGTTGCGCGCTGGAATCGCCGGGCCGAACCGGCGGCAGAGGCCGACATGCACTTGGCACGCGACTGGGTCCGGCAGATCAGCGACCGGTCGAACGCGGCCTGACGCCGCGCCGGCCGCGATCGATCACCAACGACGAACGCGACCGGTGTCGAAATGAACGAAGTTGGACTTACGGTAGTAACCAACGCCGCCGGCGCGCAGATCGAGCGCGGCATCGCGGACATCGCCAAGGGCGACATCGGGCATGCGGATGTCGATCGCCTGACCGGTCAGATGCATGCTGTGACGCGCCACCTTTTTGCCACGCTCCTCGAGCATGCGATTCGTGGCCGGCGCGCGAAATGCGGAAATCACGTGAATGACTTCGCCCGGCGCCTCGAGCACTTCGGTCATTGTCATCAGATGATCGATCAGGGACGGATCCATCTTGCCGATCCGACCGCAATAATGATCTCGCATGAAGTGATTGAAGGTGGCGAGCATCTCGGACACCGGCGTCTCGCCGGGTTCGAGCGCACACTCGAAGGCTTCATGCGTGTGGAGATTGAACAGCCGCAGCCGACGTGCCCGTGGGCCGACCTGTCCTCGATTGCTGGCCACGGCCAGCGGACTTGCTAGGCCGGCACCAGCACCGACGGCAAGGCTTAGGAAATGGCGTCTTGAGTAGAACATCCTGATCGCAGGTTAGAGCATCGTGAACGGCCCGATGGTAACGGAAAAAGCTGCGACGATAGGTAACCTGACCCGCCGAATGACGGCTTGTCGGATGTTCTTACTCGACGAACGGTCGGTGCCGTTACGGCTTGCTGTGAATTGTTACATCCTTTTGGGGAGCCGCACATGGTATTGCGGCCCGCGGGCAACACCTTGCAAAGAAGTTTTCAAGGGGGTCGCTCGGCCCGCCGCAAGCGAGCCCGAGACCTGCGTTCAGTCGGAGTCTCGTTGAATCACGCGCCGCGTACGGCGAACGACCTTGACCTCCGGCGCGGCGGCAGGCGGCCGGCGTGGCTCGAACCGCTCGCCATCGGATTCCTGGGGAACGCGCCGTTCGCGAGGCATGGGCCGAGCGCCGCCCTCTCGGGTGGACTCTCGGCGAGGCGACTTGGCCGGTGGCGCGGGACGTCGCCCCTTGCCGGCCGGCTGCATGGTGCTGACCGTGTGATGAAACACGAAACAGCCGCCCTGCGGCATGTCGAGCAGCATCGAGAAACGATCGAAAGAGCGGACTCGCCCGACCAGACGCTGCCCGTTGACGAGAAAGACCTCGAGCATGGCACGCTCGCGGCGCCAGCGATTCAGTGTGGTGAACTGAATCGGCCCGCTTTGCTTCGAGGAGGTCCTGGCTTCTGAGACGGTCATTCGGTGAATGATGCCACACGAAGCGGCCCGCCAGACCGCAGATCGCATGCCGATTGGCAAGCAGCCAACATTCGGCAGCCGATAGCGCTCGAACGGTGCTTCAGCGTGGCTCCAGAACCGCGAAATCGATCCGGCGATTGCGCTTGCGCCCGTCTGCCGTCCGATTGGAGGCTATCGGCTTGGTCTCGCCGAAGCCTTGCGCCGAGAGACGCGATGCATCGATGCCGCGCGAGACGAGGTAGTCGAGCGCGACCAGGGCACGCGCACCGGACAGTTCGAGATTGCTCGCACGGTCGCCCACGCTGTCGGTGTGTCCCTGGACGACGATGTGAGTGTCTTTCTGCCGTTGAATGAGTTCGGCGAGACGATCGAGAGCGCGTTGGCCGTTCTTGGTGAGGCGATCCCTGCCGACCTGGAACTCGACGACCTGTCCGGCCAGGAAGTCGTGGATCGTCGCTTCCTGTTCGCGGGCTTCGCGGGAGGCCGCCGGCGCCGGCAAGGTCGCGTCGGGCGCAAGGACCATGGCGAGACGCTCGCGGTTCTCGGCGGAAATGCCAGAGCCGAAAGATGGCTCGCCTACGGTGCCCAGGTCGGCCACCGAGGCCGGTCCGCGATTGCCCTTCGGGTCGGTGTCCACCGACTGATCCGCCCGGCCGACAGGTTGCGGCAGGTCCGGCGCGACCTGATCGGAGGATGCAGGCGGTCGGGACCGGTCGGACGCCGGGATCGGAACGTCGTCCCGCGCATCGTCGCTGACCATGGACGTTGCCGGGGGGATGGAGGGAGCGCCATCCGCTTCGGGAGACGTCACGCGCTCGGGCGTCTCGATCATGCCGAGCACGCGGCGCCGATGCTCATCCGATGCGGAGGTCGCCTGGGCGATCAGGCGGTTCGTCTCGGCCCTTGCCTGGGCCACCCGATCGCGATCGGCGCGCTCGGCGCGTCGCATCGAATCGATCAGCGCGGCCAGCGAACCGGTCGTGAGAGTCTCGCCCGCACGCGCGACGGGCGGGACCTCGGCGGTCGAACCGACGGCAGTCGGGCCCGATCCGGCGAGGCCCGTCGTAGGTGCGGCGGCCGACGCGGTTGGATCAGCGACGTTCGGCGCACCGGCACTTGCCAATGAGGCGGCCGGCGCCGCCCGCGTCGGCACATCGGATGAGGACTGAACGAAGTCCGTCGACGGGGTGGTGACGGTCGACCGCGCGATGACCGACTGCGAACTGTCAGCGCCGGAACTTTCGATGCCGGTCGCCGAGAGCTGGCCGGACGCGGCCGGCAGGTTCGTATCTGCGAGCGCTGGAGTCGCAGCACCTGCTGCCACGGATGCGTTCGCCAGGGCCTGGCGGGCGGCTTCGACGGCCCGCTCGGCAGCCTGCTGCCGTTCCGTCGTCGCGCGCTGCATGACGGCGGCCACGGTGCCGGGCCCGGATGCCGCACCGTCGTCGACGGCGTCGTTCGCGGAGTTCGGCGCACTGGGGTCGGAGACCGTTTCGGATGTTTCGCCGCTGACGGAACTGGCCGCGACCACTGGGAAGCGGCCGTCCCGATCGTCTCGACCGGGGGCGGCACGCGCTTCGAATGCGGCGGTCGAAGGCACTTGCCCGTCGGCGACCGACCGTTCATCGTCGCCTGCCGGTGCGGCGGCGGCCAGCGTGGCGCCGCCGGCCGGCTCGCTGACCACGGCGTTCGGATCCAGGACGCCGGCCGCGGTCGGGTCGGGCGGAATGTCGCGCTCGCCCTCGATCGTCACGCGGCCCATCGAGTCCACCTCGACAAGGGCCACCCGGCTTCGACCTCCGGCGTCGAACGAGGGCGCCTGACCCGGATCGATGTTCGCTGCAGTACCCGCCGGCACCAGCGCCGGCCCCGCCGCCACGTCCGGCGCGCGATCGCGCGCAGCGAGTCGCTCGACCGGGCGGGTGGAGGATGATCGACCGGCCAAGGCCGGATCGAGCAGTTCGCTCAGCCATCGCGCCAGCGGCGCAATGGGCGCCGGCGCTGCATTCGGCTGCCAGCCCAGATAAGCAAGCCCCCCGAGCGCGATCAAGAGCAGGAAGGCGAACCAGGCGAGGACACGATTCATCTGACAACCGAGATCAAGGACTTGCGAATGCCGTGGCCAGGAAGGTCGCGGCATCGGTGGCGCTGGCCGCGACGATCGAGGTGTGCGTCGCGCCGGCGAACTCCGTGTAGGTGGTCGCGTTGCCGGCACCGGTGAGCGTCGCGTTCAGCGCCTGGGTGAACATCGGGAACACGGTCGTGTCCGCAGACCCCTGCAGCAGCAGCACGGGCGCGCCCGTGTCGCGGTTGCCCGGCTCGTTGGCCGCAAGGTAGTTGGACACCGCGGGCAGGTTCAGGGACGCTGGCGGCAACAGGGAATCGATGGAACCCGAGCCGACGATGGCCGGCTGCACCAGCGACTGGACCGCGGCCGACAGGTCGGTCAGGCATGCCGTTGCCGCTGTGCCAGCCAGACTGGTGGCCGCGCCACCGAACGCGCTGGCGGGATCGAAGCCCGGATCGGTGGCGGGAATGGCCGCCAGAATCAGCGACGAGAACAGCAGACGGCCGACACCGGCCTGGACACGTTCTTGAATCGACCTGCCCGTATCGACGATCACGGATTGCAACAGATCACCCGATGCGCGAATGTTGGACGCCGGCGCGATCGCGACCGTACCGACCAACGACAGCTCGGGCAGCTCGCGGGAAAGCGCGGCCGCGCCCAGTACCGCGTGCCCGCCCTGCGAATGACCGATCAATGCATAGCGCTTGGACAGCTCCGGATAGCCGCGGGTGGCTGCCAACACCGCATACAGCAGGCTACGCCCTTCGCTGTCCTTTGACAGATAGGGATGCAGGCCGTCGACGCCCAGGCCTTCGTAGTCTGGCGCCACCACCGCAAAACCGGCGCCGACGAGCCCGTTCAAATAGGGCAGATAGCCCGCCAGATCGGCACTGTCGGATGGCGCGCAGGTGTCGCCGATGCCGGTCGTGCCATGGCCCCAGGCAAGAACCGGCCAACCTCCGGCCGGCGGCGTACCCGACGGCAGCAACACGATCGCGCGTGCGGACGTGGATCCACCGCGCACGGCCGGCATCTGATAGATGATGCGCTGAGTGGTGCCGGCACTGCCGGCCCCCGTGAGGCTGACGGTCGACTTCTCGAGGAGATCGCCGTCGTTGGTACCATCACCCGCACAAGCGGTGAGCCCCACGAGCACGAATACGGCCAGGAACATTGCGTACAGTCGTTGCTGCTGCGCCCACATGGTGGCTCTCCTCTGGATATCGAATCATTGTGCGGGCGCTGACCGAGCGCCGGCCTCGATCCGGGCGATGATCGCATACCTTGGGTCTGCGACCGCACCAAAGGCCCCGCGAACGCTCCGATTCCAGCGCCGCTGCGGCACTGGATCCCGATGATGCGAAAATGTTCGGCGCGCCGGCCTTCGGCGCGCCGGCGTGCGCCCCCCGACCGGGCGCGCGCTGGTGTCGCGAAATCGAGCAACGTGCCACCGGAGGATCGCAATGCCCAAGCGCCGCTCCACACTATTGACCTGGCCACTGGCCATCGCGGTTTTCAGTGCCGTCAGCCATGCGCAGACGCCGCAGATCTTCGCAGACGCGGATCTCGCGTTAGGCGCCGAGTTGATCGTCGAGCATCAATGCACGGCCTGCCACATGCGTCGCGTCGGCGGCGACGGAGCCTCGATCTACGACCCCAGCGGTCGTATCAACACGCCGGGTTTCCTACGCGGCATGGTCGAGTACTGCAACACGCAACTCGGACTGTCGCTGTTTCCGGACGAAGTCACCGCGATCAGCGCGGTTCTCAATCGCGACCACTACAAGTTCACGGAGTGACCGTCCACGGCACTGTCTTCGCCACGCAGTTGCGCCGGGTGCCATCTGCCGATGAGCGCCCATGACGATGAACCCCGATCGAACCGTTCGCAGACCGGTCGCTCTGCCATCCGCCGGCATCGCTTACGACGCATCGGGGTGCCCGGTCAGCAGCCGCTTTCGCGATATCTACAAGAACCGCTCGGGCGCCCTCGCTGAGGCCCATCATGTCTTCGTGCTGGGTAGCCGGCTGCCCGAGCGTCTCGCCGAGGGAGGCCCCCTGACAATCTTCGAGGCAGGCCTCGGATTGGCGGTCAATCTGTTCGCGACCTGGCAGGCCAAGCGCGCCGCGGGTCACCGGGGGCGCCTGCATTACATTGCCGTCGAGGGCTATCCGGTCACGCATGAAGATCTTCGCCGGGCATGGGCCGTATGGGGCCTGGCAGGACCATTTGCGAACGCGCTCCTGGCGCGCTGGCCTGCCGCCCTCACCCGTGGCCGGCATCGTCTGGTTCTTACGGACGAGATCCACTTGACGCTCGTACTCGACGACATCGCTCCCGCCGTCGCCAATCTCGATGCCGGTCTGGATGCCATCTATCTGGACGGCTTCAGCCCCGCCCTCAATCCGGAAATGTGGTCGTCGGGCATGCTGCGCGCCCTCGCGCGATGGTCCCGGCCCGGAACCACCACGCTCGCAACCTATTCGTCGTCGTCGGCAGTCAAATCCGCGCTCGGCGACGCGGGCTTCAAGTGGCAGAAGCGGGACGGGTCCGGCGAAAAGCGCCATGCGCTGACGGCCGTCTACTCGCCTGCCTGGCGTACCCGCTGGCAGGCGCCGCCGGTGGCCGCCGGTCGCGACACGCGCATAGCCGTGATCGGTTCGGGATTGGCGGCCGCCTTTTCGGCCAGAGCGCTGCACGGCGCCGGTCGCTCGCCGGCCTGGTTCGGCACACCGCTCGCCACCGGCCGCTCACCGTCACTGCAGCCTGCCCTGGCCGCGCATCCGCACCTGTCGCCGGATGACAATGTCCTCTCGCGACTCTGTCGCGCGGCGTTGTCCGCCTGGGACGCCGTCGATGCCGACGACCCGGCGTTCTCCTTGCGTCTGTCGCCAGAGCGATCGATGCGCCGCAGCCGCGTCGCCCGTCTGATGCTGGCCCACCAATCGCGGGACACCGAGCGCTTGCGTGGACTCGTCGACAGCGCCGCGCTGCCAACTGCCTTTGCGCACTGGCTCGAGCGCGAAGAGGCGAGTGCCGAGGCGGGCGTCGCGCTGGCGTCCGGAGGTGTGCTCTTGCCGCGAGTTCCCACCCTGGTGGCCGTCGATGCGGCGACCGATCCGGGCCCGACACCCGTTGCCGAGCGGGTCACGAGCCTGCGCCAGGGTGCATTCGGCTGGCAGCTGCTGGCCGACGACGGGCGCGTGCTGTACGAGGCGGACGCCGTCGTCGTGGCTACCGGCGACGGCGGCCGCGACTTGCTGGACTGGGCGCCCTTCTGTCGCGCGGTGAGAGGACAGTCCACCGTCGTCTCGGGCCCCGAGCTGGCGAGAATGCGTGCGGTGATCGGATCGAGTGCCTATGCCTGCCCGCTCGGCCACGGGCGCGTGTTGTTGGGTGCAAGCTACGACGAGCGCACGGACTCGGCCCCGGACCCGGGCGACGACGACGGCAACCTCTCGCGATTCGCGCGGATGCTCGGCGGCCCGCTCGGCGAGGTGCGGATTCACGGCGCGACGGTCGGCTTTCGTCATGTATCCCCGGATCGTCTGCCATGGATAGGGGGTGCGCTCGCGCCCGCCCCGCTGCGCGACGATCCCGGGCCGTGGCGGCGCAACGACCGGCTGGCCCTGCCTCGCCATGCCGGTGTGTTCGTCGTCGGCGGCTTTGGTTCACGCGGCGTACTCTGGTCCGCGCTGGCGGCGAGCCTCGTGGTCGACCGCCTCGATGGCGCGCCGACGTTGCTGGACAGCAGTTTGTTGAGTGTCGTCGACCCGGCTCGCTTCGCCCGCCGGGCATTGCGCAGAGGCCTGTCGATCGATGGCTGAGACACGCGACGTACCGACCGCCCCTGCCTGGCCGTATCGTGCCGGCGGCACGACCCTGGCAGCCTGCCGAGCAATCGGCCCGGCGTGGTAGACGCAGCAGCACCACGCAACGCTCGCGACGCGTGATCCGCGCCACGATCGACCTACGTTCGAGGATGGGCTGTCGGTACACTTGTCGGGTCAACCAGGAGCGCATTCAAATGGCCGAACGGAAAATCCGCTACGACTGCTCGCAATGCCCGGGCTACTGCTGCTCGTACGACCGCATCGAGGCCAAGGACAGCGATGTCAAACGGATCGCGCGCCATTTCGACATGACGGTCGAAGCGGCCGAAAAGAAGTTCTTCCGCTGGTACACGCCCGACGAGCGCATCCTGCGCCATCGGAAGGACGAGATCTACGGCAGCATCTGTCGCTTCTTCGATACCGATGAGCGCCGCTGCACGATTTACAAGGCCCGTCCGGCCGTCTGCCGTGACTATCCGAACGGCAACAAGTGCGGCTACTTCGATTTCCTGGTCTTCGAGCGCAAACACCAGGACGACGACACCTTCATACCTTCTGCCTGACGCATCGACCGTCGCCCGGACGGAGCATCGCGGGCGGCAGCGGGGACACGCGCATCGACGCGGTCGGGCTCGTCGCCAGCGGTCGCCTGGTGATCTTGGTCTGCCAGGCATCTCATCACGCCAGATCTGGGTCATGGGCCCGTGAGGAGTTTCAGCCCACTGGGCTATCATCCGCGAAGCGCGTTCAATCGGCGTCATTGACGCCAAGATTTCGCGAGGCCCCCGATGCTGGATGCTTCCCCTTCGGCGCTGCGCGCGTTCGTGCTCGTCGCCACCTATCAAAGCTTCTCGAAGGCGGCTGCGGCATTGGGCACGCGACAGTCCACCGTCAGTTCGCAGATCGCCCGTCTCGAAGAAATCATCGGTCAGCCGTTGTTCGAGCGCTCGACGCGAAGAGTCGCGCTGGCCAGTGCCGGCGAGCGTCTGTTACCGCTCGCCGAGGAAATCGTCGAGCTGCACATGATCGCTGCGGCGCGTGTCGAAGACGCCCGCCTGGGCGGCACCATCCGGCTCGGCTGCACCGAAGTGATCTGGAACGCGTTCGCGCTGACCGATGCCGTCGCGCGTTTCGCGCGCAGCCATCCCGAGGTCTCGCTTGGCGTTCATCTGGCCGAGGCAACCGAGATCGAGCGCATGTTCGCCGCCAACGGCCTCGATCTGACCTTGATGATGAATCCGCGCGACACGAGAAGCGGCCGTGTCGTACGTCGCGAGCGCATGCGTTGGTTCGGGCGTGCGCCTGACGCAGCGCACGGCCTGCCGCTGCCGTTGGTGGAAACCCCCTACGAGAGCGCCCGCCAGGCAATCGTCCGCGCGGTGCAGGGCGGCGAGAGCGCCGATCGTGTGCGCTGCACGCTGGCGCTTCGTGGCGCCTCGCTGGCCACGGCGATCGAGGCGATCTCGGCTGGTATCGGGGTTGGCGCGCTGCCCGCTGCCGTGGGCGAGGCCCACGAATTGAAACTCTATCAGGGCGACCTGCCGGCGCTGCCGAGCATCGATGTGTATCTGCTCAGCGCCGACAAACCCAGCGCCGCCGCCGTGGCCCTGCGCACTCAGTTGTTGCAGCGGCTCGGGCGCAGCGGTCGTACGCCCGAGCCGGATCCACAGGCGGCGCGTCAGCCCTCGGTGGCCGCGAAGCGGGCGAGGTGATGATCGATATCGCCGAACTGCTGGCTGATCATCGTCAGACGCTTGAAGGTGTGGCTGACCTTCATTTCATCGGTCATGCCCATTCCGCCATGTAGCTGGATCGCGTCCTGGCCAACCTGGCGGGCGGCATCGGCGATCTTGATCTTGGCCGCCGACACCATGTGCATGCGCGCGCGCGCGTCGATCTCGCCGGCCGTCGCGCGATCGAATGCATCGCAGGCTTTGTAGAGCATCGATCGCGCCTGTTGCGCGGACACGGTCATGTCCACCATGCGGTGCTGCAACGCCTGGAAGGCACCGATCGGCACGCCGAACTGCTTGCGGTTCTTGATGTACTCCAACGTGGCGGCATTGGCGGAATCCATTGCGCCGACCCCTTCGGCACAAGTCAGCAGATTGCCGAAATCGAGTGCGGCCTCGACGGCGGCGTGTGCGGCGCCGGGTTCACCGACCGCGCTGGCGGGGACGTCGTCGAAGACCAGATCGGCAGCACGATAGCCGTCGACCGTGCGCATCGTGCGCTGCTTCAGCCCGGTCGCATCGGCGTCGACCAGGAAGACAGCGAGTCCGTCGCTTTCGCCGGCCTTGCCCGAGACGCGCGCGCAAACCAAGAGCCGCTCGGCCATCGGTGCGTGCACGACCATGGTCTTCTCGCCACTAAGGCGCCAGCCATCGCCGGACTTGGCCGCCGTCATCGACACGGATGCGGCACCGATGTCGGCGCCTGGCTCCTGCACCGCGACCGCCAGACGACACCGGCCTTGCGCCAGTTCGCCGAGCAGAGCGGCCTGCCCTTCGGCGTCGAGCAATTCGATCATCTTGGCGCCGACCAAGGTGGCGACGACCGGCTCGAGCAGCAGGCCGTGACCGATCTGCTCCATGATCGGCACCATGCCCATGACGCCCATGCCGAAACCCCCGGCCGCCTCGCCGAGCGCAAGGCCGAAGATTCCCATCTCTCCCAGCGCGCCCCACGCCTGGGTCGAATAACCGGCGTCGGAATGCAGGATCTTCTTGCGGGCTTCGAAATCGTAGTCCCGATCGACCAGACGCTTGACGGTATCGGCGAGCAATTGCTGTTCTTCTGAAAACTGAAAGTCCATGATCGATTCCGTTAGAGGCCCAGCGCCATCTTCGAGATGATGTTGCGTTGTATTTCGTTCGAACCGGCGTAGATGCTGGTCTTGCGGTAGTTGAAGTAGCGTGCTGCGGCGCGGGCGCTCAGGCGGTCGAAGCCGTCGTAGTCGAGAGGCTTGAACGACGCCGCGCGCGGGCCCACCACCTGCATCATCAGCTCGGTCAGCGCCTGTTGGATCTCCGTGCCCTTGATCTTGAGCATCGACACCTCGGGCCCCGGCGGCCGGCCGGTGCGCTGCATGGCATCGATGAAGCTCAGGTTCGTGATCTCGAGCGACATCAGCTCGACCTCGACCCTGGTCAGACGGTCGCGAAAGCGCATGTCCTCGAGCAGCGGTCTGCCATTGCGGGTGGTCGCAGCAGCGAGCTCCTTGAGCTTGCCGAGTTCGCGCTTCGAACTGCCGATGCGGCCGGTGTTCAGGCGCTCGAAACCCAACAGGTACTTGGCAACCGTCCAGCCCTTGTTTTCTTCGTAGACGAGATTCTCGACCGGCACCTTGACGTCTTCGAAGAACACTTCGTTGACCTCGTGCCCCTCGTCGAGCAGGACCAGCGGCCGAACCGTGATGCCGGGCGTCTTCATGTCGATCAGCAGGAAACTGATGCCGTCCTGACGCTTGGCCGTATCGAAGTCGGTGCGGACCAGGCAAAAGATCCAGTCGCCGTAGTGCGCGAGCGTGGTCCAGATTTTCTGGCCGTTGACCACGTAGTGGTCGCCGACACGATCCGCGCGGGTCTTCAATGAGGCCAGATCGGAGCCCGAGCCCGGCTCGGAATAGCCCTGGCACCAGAAATCGTCACAGTGATAGATGCGCGGCAGGAAGCGCTTCTTCTGCTCTTCGGTACCGAAACGCAGCAATACCGAACCGCACATCACCGGGCCGAACGGCGCGATCGGTGGCGTGCCGATCAGCCCGCATTCCTCGTCGAAGATGTGCTTCTGGGCCGGCGACCAATCGGTGCCGCCCCATTCGACGGGCCAGGACGGCGCCACCCAACCCTTCTTGGCCAGGATCTTGTGCCACTGAATCAGCTCGTCCTTGGTCAGCTCTTCGTATTCGAGAACCTTGCGGCGCGATTCGGCCGGCACGTTCTCGGTCAGCCAGGCGCGCACTTCCTCACGAAAGGCCTGCTCTTCGGCGGAAAAGGAAAGATCCATGGGGGACAGTCTCCGGAAGGATAGGGACCGGCACAAACAGCGCGGTGTTCAATCCGGGGATTCTACGGGATTCACGGCTTGGCACGCCCGCGGCGACGACACGATCGAGCCGGTTTCAGCGGGCAAGTCGCTCGGCGAAGTAGCGCGCGGCACCGGGATGCAGAGGGGCGGTCATGCCGGCTCGCAGATCATCGATGCGCAGCCCGGCCAGTGCCGGATGCAGATCCCCGAGCGCCTGCAGATTCTCGCCGACCGCACGCGTGATCTCATAAGCGGCCTGCTCGTCCAGCCGGTCGGTGGTGAGCACAGAGGCGCGCACGCCGATCGTCGGCACCGACTCGTCGACGCCGACGTACAAGCCACCGGCGATCCGGGCCTGCGTCATGTAGGGATGACGAGCCAGCAGCGCATCGATGGCCGGGCCGCGAATGGCCACGATACGGATGGCACAACTCTCCGACACGCCTCGCACGAGGTGGTTCGGATGGCCAACGACATAGGCGAAGGCATCGATACGGTTCTCGCAGAGCGCCGTTCCAGCCACCTGGGGTCCGAAATCGGCGACCGCGGAAAAATCGGCTTCGGTCATCGACAAGGCGTCGAGCAGCATCGACATGGTCGCGCGCGTGCCCGAGGTCGGCTGACCGAGAGCGACGCGATCGCCACGCAAGCCCTGGATCTCGCCGCTGCCGGCATCGAGGCGAGCCAGAACGGTAATCGGCTCCGCGTGCAATGCGAACAACGCGCGAAGTTGGTGCTGCGGCCCCTTCTTGGCAAAGCGGCCACGGCCGAGCACCGCGTCGGCCTGGATGTCCGTCTGCACGATGCCGAAATCGGTGCGGTCGTCGAGCAGGTCGGCCACGTTCTGCAAAGACCCGCGGGAAGGCTCGGCGACGCAACGGATGCCGTGCCGTCCGGTTTCGCGATTCAGCAATCGGCAAAGCGCCCCGGCCGCCGGAAAATACACGCCGCCATATTCCCCCGAACCAATCGTTACCAAGTGCTGCGACTGGGGCGGCTGCTGCGCCGGTGCGGGCTCGGCGGCGATGAGGGCCGCAAAACTCACGAGCCACCAGTTCAGCAAGGTCCGTAGCGACCGCGCCCGCGTCCCGGCCCGGGGTCCGCATGCACCAGGCATCGCCGGCCTGCTGCACCACCGCCTTCGACGGAAATCAGGCATCGTCGAGCCAGCCTTCGCGCAGAGCATGCTGCACGATCTGCACACGTGATCGGATGCCGAGTTTTTCCATGCCGCGTGCCCGCTGATACTCGACGGTCTTGACGCTGATACCAAGATTGGCGGCGATCTCGGCATTGGAGTGACCGAGCGCGATCAGGCGCAACACCTGCTCCTCACGCGGCGACAGGGGCCGCGAGCCAGCGTCGCGCTCGTACGGCGCGCTGATCATCATGCGCCCGACCATGCGGCTGGCCAGGCCCGGATCGACGTAGGTTTCGCCGGCGGCGACACGCCGAATGGCGGTCAGCAGTTCCTCGGCCGCTGCCTTCTTGATCACGTAACCGCGTGCCCCTGCGCGCATGGCGTGCTGCAGATAGCCCTGATCGACGTGGCGTGTCAGTGCGATCACCGCGACCTCCGGCGCGAGCTCGCGCAGACGTTCGGTTGCCTTGGCGCCATTCATACCGGGCATGGACAGATCCATGACGACGACATCGGGGCGCAGTTCCAAGGCCAGGCGCACGCCCTCGCCGCCCTCGCCCGCCTCGCCGACCACCCGCACATCGGCCTCTCGGCTGAGCATCATGCGCATCCCTTCGCGCATCAGGCCGTGATCGTCGACCAGCAGTACATCGATGACGCGGTTCATGCGGCGGTACCCTCGAGCTGACCCACGGGAATGGTGGCGAACAGCCGGAAACCGTGCCCCGGACTGGATTCGTAGCGGAACTCCCCGCCGAGGGTCTCGACCCGCTCGCGCATGCCGGCAAGCCCTTGTCGACGCGCGTTGATCGGCTCCCGTGCCCCCTGGCCATTGTCCTCGATGACGACGCGAAGCGCGCGCTCGCCGGCCTCGACGATCACGTCCACCGCGGTGGCTCCTGAGTGGCGGGCAACATTGGTCAAGGACTCCTGAACCAGGCGAAAGGCGGTCGTCGCGACCTCGAAGGGCAGGTCGCGCTCTCTGAGCCCGACGATATGGGAATTGACTTCTATACCATGGACGCCCGACCACTGGTCGAACTGCGCCTGCAGCGCGGCATCGAGTCCGAGGTCATCGAGCACCACCGGACGAAGATCGAGCATGAAGCGATCGACCCGCTCGTCGATCGCCTGCACGATCGAGCGCAGTCTGAGCACGAGTTCGGCGCGAGCGCCGGGCTCCGCCTCCAGGCCTTCGAGATGCTTGAGGCCGAACGAGATCGCGGTGATCTCCTGACCCAGCTGATCGTGCAACTCGCGTGCGATTCGGCGCCTTTCCTGTTCCTCGGCAGTGACGATACGCAGCATCAGGCGGCGGCGCGCGCTCGCCTGCTCGATGCGTTCGCTGATGTCGCGAACGAGGCCGACGGCACGCAGCGGCTGGCCGCCCGCGCTGCGGGCGATCCGGGCGACCAACTCCACGTGCCGGCCACCCCGATTGGGCGACAGGCGGCCCTCGAGCGTGACGATGCCGTCGCCGGCAAGCGCGCGCTCGATCGCCTGAGCCGCCTGCTCTCGGTCGCCAACCTGGAGATCGGCAAATAGATCGACAAGCCGGGGTCCGCGCAACGCGAGGAGGTCACGCGCTCGCGCATCGCCCTCGAAGCCGCTGTCTGCGTCCCAGTGCCAGGCACCCACCTGGGCGGCGTCGAGAACGAGTCGCAACTGGCTTTCGCTCTCCTGCAGGTGGCGGGTCATGTCGCGCGCCAGGGCTTCGGCGCGCTGACGCGCGCGCGACACGAACTGCAGGAATGCCGTCAGCAAGAATGTCGACAGCCCGCCAAGTACCAGGATCAGTCGCGGCGCCGCGACGCTGGTGTCCGGCCGGGACGGCGCATGGAGTCGGAACCGGTACTGCCACTCGCGGCCGGCGAAACCACGCCGAATATCGCGCTCCGCAAGGACGTCCCGCGGTCGCGCCGATAGGTCGTTGCCACGCAGCAGTGCCGGCCCGTTGAGAACCTCGGCGCGCGGGGTCTGCCGATCGGAAGGCACACCGATCAGGCCGAGGTCGGCGATGTGAAAAGCCAGCGAACGGAAGAAGCTGGCGCCCAGATCGGCTCTGACGATGTCCTCCAAAGAGAACGAGACCATCGCGATGGCCTCGAGCGCCCGCCGCCGGGCAGCCACCGACGCCAACGACTGCGCTCGCTGATAGATCGGCAGATAGGCGATCAGGCCTGGTGCAGCGATGTTGTCGGTAGCGAATCCCAGGGGTTCGGTCACCGAGATATAGCCGGTTTCGATCGCGCGCAATATCGCCGATCGACGGGCCTCGTCGGTCATCGGGTCGGTCTGCGCCACCGTTTCGTTGGTGGCAAGCGGATAGATGCGCTGCACCCGCAGACATGGCTGATCGGCGCCCTGCGCACAATCGGGTGCCTCATCGTCGAGGCGCACTGCCAGACCGATGAACTGGACGCCGGTGTGAAAGAGCCGCTGGCCGCGCAAGCGCATCGCCCGTTCGAACGTGTCGCGATCCAGCGGTCCCGAGGCCTCGACGAGACTGCGAATCGTTTGCAACGAACCGGTCAACTCGTCCAGCGCGCGATCAACGGCCAGCTGGGCGTGGCTGATTCGTTGCGAAAAACCTTCATTCAGATCGCGCCGGGTGAGCCGATCCGCGTAGAGCCAAAGCAACAAGGTGGCCACGGTACCGAACAAGAGGCCGCCGACTGCGGCCGTGGATGGGCGGCTCATTGGCGGTTCACCGATGCATCGGCATTTTTGCTACAGAAGCAAGTCCCAATATGGCTGATAAGATCTACGGGTTGACCCTTATAAGGGATTTCCCTAGTTTTCCTGTTCCGATTCCCCGATATCGGGGTAGTGGCACGAAAGGCAGAATTTCGTTTGATAGTTCGTGCGGTGTGCATCCCCGAGCCACTGCACGATTTCGGGGCGTTTATGTGCATTTCGGTGCCGTAATCGCCCTTTTTTTTCGTTGCGCGCCGCGTCATCCGACCCAGACCCGCGCATTGCGGAAGGCCCGCATCCAGGGCGACCACGGGCCGGCCTGCCGCGGCGCCCAGCTCATTTGTGCCGTGCGAACAACGCGTTCGGGATGCGGCATCAGGATGGTGGCGCGACCATCGGCCGAACATAGGCCGGTGATGCCATCCGGCGATCCGTTCGGGTTGGCCGGGTAGCGGTCGGCCGCGCCCCCGGCGCCAGCGAAACGCAACACCGGCAGCGCGCCCTGGGCCAGATTCCCGCCGGGCCATTGCACGCGCCCCTCGCCGTTCGAAACCACGATCGGCGCTCGCATGCCGGCCATGCCCGCGAACATGATCGAGGGAGAGTCCAGCACTTCGACCTCGACCAGACGCCCCTCGAACTGCTCGGAGCGGTTGCGAACGAAGCTGGGCCAATGCTCGGCACCGGGAATCAGCGAGCGCAGTTCGGCCAGCATCTGGCAGCCGTTACAGGCTCCGAACGAGAAGGTCTCGGGCCGATGGAAGAAGCGCATGAACTGCTCGGCCATCGCGGCATTGAACAGCACCGACGCGGCCCATCCGCGGCCGGCGCCGAGCACGTCGCCAAAGGAGAATCCGCCACAGGCGGCAAGACCGATGAAGGAATCGAGCGCGACACGGCCGGTGAAAAGGTCGGTCATATGAACATCGACGGCATCGAAACCGGCACTCGTGAAGGCGGCAGCCATCTCGTGCTGGCTGTTCACACCTTGCTCGCGTAGTACAGCCACCCGCGGCCGTGCGCCGCTCGCAATCATCGGCGCGGCGATGTCGTGCTGCGGATCGAACGGCGTCGACCAGTGAAGCGGCTCGGCAGCGACATCGCAGGCGGTCGCCAGCCATTCGTCCGCGCAGGCCGGGTCGTCGCGCAGGCGCATCATCTGATGACTCAGGTCGCTCCAGAAACGGCGCAGCGTGAAGCGCGATTCGCGGTAGATGCAGCGCCCGTCACGATAGATGCCGATGTCGTTCGAATCATCGGGCTTGGCGATCACGTGCGAGCAGGCGCCGAGCCCGGCCGCGCGCAGGCGGCCCAAGACCGCATCGCGATGCTCGCCGGCCACCTGCACGACGATGCCAAGCTCCTCGTTGAACAATGCTGCCAGCGTCAATTCCTGTCGCTGCACCGACACCTGCTCCGGCCGTATCTTGTAGTCGCCCCAGTCGGCCGCATGCGGATCGATGGTCAACATGTCGAGGTTGACCGCCAGGCCGCATCCGCCTGCCAGGGCCATTTCGAGCAACGTGACGAACAGGCCGCCGTCGGAACGATCGTGGCAGGCCAGGACCAAACCCTCGTCGGTCAGCTCACCAACGGCGGCGAGCGCCGCCCACAGCCTGGCCGGGTCGTCCAGATCGGGCGGCGCGCCGCCCTGCTGGCCGATCGCCTGTGCAAGGACCGAGCCGCCCAGCCGCTGTTGCCCGCCGGCAAGATCGATGAGGATCAGCACGGAGTCGAGATCGCGCCGCAACTCGGGTGTCAGGCTGCGGCGCACGTCGGCCACCGGCGCCCATGCGCTGACGATCAGCGAGACCGGCGAGGACACGACGGACGTCCGGCCCTTGTCGTCGCGGGTCGTGGTGCGCATCGACAACGAATCCTTGCCGACCGGCACCGCCAGGCCAAGCGCGATGCAGGTGTCGCGGGCAGCACGTACGGCGTGGAACAGATCGGCGTCCTCGCGCGGATCGCCACAGGCAGCCATCCAGTTGGCCGAAAGCTTCACCCGATCCAACGCGAAGCTGCCGATGCCGGCAAGATTGGTGAGCGCTTCTCCGATCGCCATACGCGAGGCCGCGGCCGGATCGAGATCCGCCAGTGGCGAGCGTTCGCCGACTGCCAGCGCGTCGCCGACGTGGCCCGCGAAGCCATGCAGCCCGATCGCGCAGTCGGCCACCGGTACCTGCCAGGGACCCACCATCGGATCGCGATGGCTGAGACCGCCAACCGTACGGTCGGCGATCGTGATCAGGAAGGACTTGTCCGCCACCGCCGGCATGCGCAACACCTGCGCGACGATTCCCTCGAGGGCCACGCCGGTGAGATCGGGCCGACGGGTGTCGACCCGGCGTGTCTGGCCATGGCGCGTCATGCGCGGCGGCTTGCCAAGCAGCACGTCCAGGCCGATGTCGACCGGCGGAGCTCCCTCGTGGCCCGGACGGTCGTCGATCAAACGCAGTCGGCCATCGTCGGTGACGCCGCCCAGCACGGCGAAAGGACAGCGCTCGCGCGCGCAGAGCTGCTCGAATTCGCCGTAGGCGTCCGGCCGCAGGGCAAGCACGTAGCGTTCCTGGGACTCGTTGCACCAGATCTCGGCTGGCGACAATGAAGGATCGACGACCGGGATCTGTGCCAGCGCGAGCTGAGCGCTGCGGCCGGCATCGTGCACCAATTCAGGCATCGCATTGGACAGTCCGCCGGCACCGACGTCATGGATGGACAGAATCGGGTTGCGCTCGCCGAGCCGCCAGCACGCGTCGATCACCTCTTGGGCGCGACGCTGCATCTCCGGATTGCCACGCTGAACGGAGTCGAAATCGAGTGCCTCATCGTTGCTGCCACCCGCCATGCTGGACGCGGCGCCGCCGCCCAGGCCGATGCGCATACCCGGTCCGCCGAGCTGGATCAACAGCGTGCCCACCGGCAGCGGCTGTTTCTCGACCAGCGCGGCATCGATGCTGCCGACACCACCGGCGATCATGATGGGTTTGTGATAACCGCGCCATCGGTCCCCGACCCTGCCCTCGTAGGTGCGGAAGTAACCGACCAGATTCGGCCTGCCGAATTCGTTGTTGAACGCCGCCGCGCCAATCGGGCCGTCGAGCATGATGCGCAGCGCACTGGCCATGCGCGAGGGCGCTGCGGGCAATTCGTCCCGCTCCCAGGGCTGCGCGAAGCCGGGAACACGAAGATGCGACACCGTGAAGCCGGTCATGCCGTAACGCGGGCGGGCGCCGCGCCCGGTCGCGCCCTCGTCGCGGATTTCGCCGCCAGCGCCCGTGGCCGCGCCGGCGAACGGTGAGATCGCCGTGGGGTGGTTGTGCGTCTCGACCTTCAGAACGTGGTGCACGGCCCGGCGAGTGACGCGCCAGGTCGCATGGGCAGCGTCCTGGTCCGGGTCGAGGCGATCGACGATCCCGCCCTCCAGGACCGCCGCATTGTCCTTGTAGGCAACGATGGTGCCATCGGGGTGGGCCGCATGCGTTTCGCGAATCATGCCGAACAGCGTCTCGGGCACCGGATCGCCGTCGAGCACCCAGTTCGCGTTGAAGATCTTGTGGCGACAGTGTTCGGAATTCGCCTGTGCGAACATCATGAGTTCGACATCGGTGGGGTCGCGGCCCTCGCGCGCGAAGGCGTCGACCAGATAGTCGATCTCGTCGTCGGAGAGCGCCAGACCGAGCGCCGCATTCGCCTGGCGCAGGGCATCCCGACCATCGTTGCCGAGCGTGACGTGGGCGAGGCGGCGCGCGGCTGGCGGCGCAAACAGTTCACCGGCCACCGGCCGATCGAGCAGAACCGACTCCGTCATCCGGTCGTGCAAGGGCTCGGCCAGAGCGAGCAGTTCATCGCGCTCGATGCCAGGACGGCGCAGGAATCCACCGCGCCGAACCAGCTCGAACCGGGTGCCACGCTCGATCCGAAGCACGGTGTCGAAACTGCAGCGATGGGCGATGTCGGTGGCTTTGGTCGACCAGGGGGAGATGGTGCCCAGACGCGGCACGACGTAGACCGTACCTTCGTCGCGCGCGGGGAAAGGTCCATCCTGACGCGCCTCGAGCAAGGCGCCGAGACGGCGCGCAGTGAGATCATCGGCGGGTTCGCTCAGCGCCACCAGATACATGTGGCGGGCCGTGACCGTGTCGATCGAAGGATCCAGCGCCTGCAGGCTCTGAAGCAGGCGGGCAACGCGAAAAGGCGAGAGCGCGATTGCGCCGGGAAGCAGGAGCGAATGGGACATGACGGCCACGGGCAAAGCACGATTATAGTAAGGGCGGCTCCCGGTCCGGCGGGTCCGGCGCCGGCCAACTTCCAGAGGTTTCCGTATGGACTCCACGAGCAGACCATCGCCGCTTGCCCGTGAACGCTCGGGATTCCTGACCGTCGAGCGGATTCGCCGAATCGAGGCAAGCGCGCTGTCATTGGCGCCCACGGGCGATCTGATGGCGCGCGCGGCGGCGGCGGTATGCGAACGGGCGGACGTCATGCTGCGACGCCTGGGCCGCGGCGCGTCGGTCATGGCCGCGGTCGGTCCAGGTAACAACGGCGGCGACGCCCTGCTGGCACTGACGCTGTTGGCCCGGCGTGGTTACTCCGTTCTGGCCCTGAGCGAATCCGACGCACCGCCGTCCGCGCCGGAAGCCAACGCCGTCCATGGCCGCTGGCGCGCACAGGGCGGCGGTTTTCTGGCCTTGGCGGACATCATCCGCCACCTGCCCGAGGACCGACCGGCGTTGCTGATCGACGGCCTGTTCGGTATCGGGCTCACCCGTCCGCTGGGCGGGGCGAGCGCGCGCTTTGCCGACCTCACTCACCGCTTCGATGGGCCCGTCCTGGCGATCGACGTGCCCAGCGGGCTGGACGCCGAGCGCGGCAGCCTGGTCGGCGGGCCGCTCGCGAGCGCGGTCCGGGCCACGGACACCGTCACCATGATCGCCGACAAGCCGGGCCTGCATACGGGCCAGGGACCGGCCCTGTCTGGCCGGGTCTGCGTGGCGACCCTCGGACTCTCCGCCCAGGGCTCGGATGGCCTGCGCATCGATCGTGCGTGGGCGCAGACCCGCATGGGCGAACGCTCGCCGGTCGCTCACAAGGGCAGTTTCGGCACGGCGGTCATCGTCGGTGGTGCCGCGAACATGCCTGGGGCCGCGCTGCTCGCCGCGCAGGGCGCGCGTGCAATGGGCGCCGGCAAGATCGCCACGCTCGGGCCCGACGGGCCCGTGTTCAGCGCCACCACTCCGCAGATCATGTCCTGGCAGGCCGAACGCCCCAGCGAGTTTTCCGCGCTCATGTCACGGGCCACCGCGCTCACGGTCGGTTGCGGCCTTGGCACCGGCGCGGCGGCGCGCAGCCTGCTCGGCCGCGCGCTCGAGTTGAACCTGCCGCTATGTCTGGATGCGGATGCCCTGAACCTGCTCGGCGATCCGCAGGACCTCGACCGCTGGGCGGCCGTGCTGCGCTCACGCCGGGGCGGGCCGGCGGCGGTCCTCACGCCTCATCCCCTCGAGGCCGCGCGGCTGCTCGGCTGTGAAACCCGCGACGTCGAACGCGACCGGCTGACCGCAGCGCGCGAGATCGCGCGCCGCTTCGAGGCCTGCACCTTGCTGAAGGGCGCCGGCTCGGTACTGGCCGGCCCGGACGGGCGCTGGGGCATCGTCACCGTCGGCAGTGCGGCACTGGCCACCGGCGGCACCGGCGACCTGCTCGCAGGCATGGTCGGCGGACTGCTTGCTCAAGGCTATGCCGGCTGGGAGGCCGCCGGCATAGCGGCCGTCGTGCATGGTCAGGCTGCCCAGGCCTGGCATCGCGACCATCCACGGGGTGTCGGCCTGCCGCTGAACGCCCTTCTCGATCGCGTGCTCGACGGCATCAACGCGCTCTGAGGACCACGCGTCCCACGGCCCGACGGTGCGCGGCAGGCCGAAGCGTGGGGCGCCGCGCGCACGTGCGCGCGGCGCCCACTGCCGTCTCCCCCGAATTGACCGACAATCGACATCGTTCGTGCGCCGACGTGCGGCCAGCCTGGCTGCCGCTTCGTCGCGCCGCACCCGACGAACAACGATGCCAAAGGAGTGATGATGCGGACCGAGCCCAACTACGCCCGTGCGTTGACCACGTTTCGCGAGCAAGCGCGGCTGAGCGGAGAACTGCGCATTCTCGATCTGTACGAAGCCGAGCCCGACCGGATGTCGCGCATGAGCCTGCATGTGGCCGGCCTGTACCTCGATCTAAGCAGACATCGCGTTCCACTGCAGGCGATGCCCGAATGGGAGCGACTCGTTCAGACCAGTCGCCTGACCGACAAACGCGATGCGATGTTCGCGGGACAGGTGATCAATGAAACCGAGTCCCGCTCGGTCTTCCACGTTGCTCTGCGCGCGCCCGATGGTGCCCATCTGAGCCTCGGTCCGGGAGGCGAAGCGGTCAGTGCCGAAATCGAGCACACGCGTGCCCGCATGCGCGACTACGCCGTACAGATCCGACGCGGTGACCGGCGCGGTGCGCGCGGCCAGCGTATCCGGCACGTGGTCAATGTCGGCATCGGCGGTTCGCAATTGGGCCCCCTGCTCGCCTGCGATGCACTCGATGCCTTCGCCGACGGAAGCGTACAGGCTCATTTCCTCGCCAATATCGACCCCGAATCCTGGCGCCGCATCTCGGCGCGGCTCGACCCCGACGAGACGATCGCGATCATCGCCTCCAAGTCGTGGCGAACCGTCGAGACCGCACGCAATGCGCAAGCCGTGCGCGCCTGGTTTCAATCGGGCGGCATTGCCGACCACGAGATGCAGGATCATCTGGTGGGCGTGACCGCGAATCCCGAGGGGGCGATGGCCTTCGGTCTCTCCGACAACACCATCTTCCCCTTCCGTGACTGGGTCGGCGGCCGCTATTCGCTGTGGTCCGCGATCGGCCTGCCGGTCGCCCTGGTGATCGGCCCGCAGGGTTTCGATCAGATGCTTGCCGGCGCCCATGCGATGGACCGGCATTTCCGGGAGGCACCCTGGCACCGCAACGCGCCGATACTGATGGCGCTGTTGTCGATGTGGAATGCCGACGCACTCGGTTCGCAGACCGAGGCCGTCATCCCATACGCGCAAGCGCTGGCGAGATTGCCGGCCTATCTGCAGCAGCTTCAGATGGAAAGTAACGGCAAGCGCGTGCATCGCGACGGCAGCCCGCTCGAGGCCCCGGCCAGCCCGGTGATCTGGGGCGAGCCCGGTACCGATGCACAGCACTCGTTCTTCCAGTCGCTACACCAAAGCCCGCAGGTTCAGCCAGTCGACTTCATTCTGGTCAAGCCGGAGAGCTGGGATCCGCAGGAGCGTGCCCTGGGCCTGCTTGCCAATGGCATTGCGCAGGCCGAGGCCTTGTTACATGGCCAACCGGATGTCGACGATCCCCACAAGCGCTACCCGGGGAACCGCCCCTCGACGACCATCCTGCTGCCACGACTGGATCCGTGGCATTTCGGTGCCCTGATTTCGCTCTACGAGCACAAGACCGCCGCCCAGGGCTGGTTGCTCGACATCAACTCGTTCGATCAGTGGGGGGTCGAGTTGGGCAAGAAGATCGCAACCAAACACGAGGCGCTGCTTGGCGGCGCATCCGATCCGATGAAGGTCGCCCTCGATCCTTCGATCGCGGCGTTGCACCGTGAACTGTCGGCGTGATTTCGTGCGCGGCGATGGCGGCCGCTTTGCGGCGGTCAGCCCGGACTCGTTTCCGTTCCAACCAGTCGCCCGCCCGCCAACGCGATCCGGTCGCCGCAGCGCGCGGCAAGCACATCATCATGCGTGACCAGCACCAGCGTGGCGCCTGAATCTGCATTCAGCTCGAACAAGAGTTCGACGATTCGCTCGCCCGTTGCCGCATCGAGGCTGCCGGTGGGTTCGTCGGCCAACAGCAGGCCCGGTCGCGGCGCGAATGCGCGCGCCAACGCCACCCGCTGCTGCTCGCCACCCGAGAGCGTGCGGGGGTAGTGATGCAGCCGATCCTGCAGTCCGACGCGCGTAAGCATTTCACGCGCGCGCGCCTGCGCGCCCGCTGCACCGGCAAGCTCCAAGGGCAAGGCTACGTTCTCGAGCGCGGTCATCTGCGGCAGGAGTTGGAAGTTCTGGAAGACGAAGCCGAGGTTCTGCGCCCGCCACGCGGCGCGCTCGTCCTCGCTCATCGCGAACAGGTCGGTGTCGAACACCGTGACCCGACCCTCGCTGGGCAGGTCGAGTCCGGCGAGCAGGCCGAGCAGCGTCGACTTTCCCGATCCCGAGGCGCCCACGATGGACAACGAATCACCCTGTTCGATCTCGAATGAAACATCATCGAGAATCGTCAGGGAACCTCCGGCGTCCTGAACCCGTTTGCTAAGATGCTCAACTATGATCGCGCTCATGACTCGGCTTGTTCGTAGATGGGGTCCGTCGGCCGGCCGTCGCCACGCCCTCAGGACTCTGGCCGGCAGTGTAGCCGTTTCATTCCTGATCGTTGGTCATGCCCGTGCGCAGCAGGCGCCTACGCGAATACTCGTGCTGGGCGACAGTCTGTCGGCCGAATATGGCATCGAGCGCGGCAAGGGCTGGGTCTCGCTGGTCGAGCAGCGGCTTCGTGCCCGTGGTCTGGCGGTCGAGTTCATCAACGCGAGCATCAGCGGCAGCATCACCGACGACGGCCGCGCACGCATCGCGCATCTGTTGGAAAAGCATCGGCCGGCGGTCGTGATCATCGAACTGGGCGCGAACGACGCCCTACGTGGGCTGCCGCTGGAGAACACCCGCGGCAATCTCGACGCCATGATCGAGGCCTCGCGCAAGATCGACGCGCGGGTTCTGCTGGTCGGCATGCAGGTGCCGCCGAACTACGGCCACTATGGCGAGCAATTCGCCGGTCTCTTTCCTACGATTGCAGCCCGGCATTCAATCGAGCTCGTGCCATTCTTGCTGGCACCCCTGGTCGGCAGACGCGATCTCTTTCAGGCCGACGGCATTCATCCGACCGCGCAGGCACAGCCCCTGCTGGCCGACACGGTGGAGCCGCACCTGCTGCCGCTGATCGAGCAGGCGGCCGAATCACGCTAGGGCCGTCCTGGTCGGCCGATCACGTCGCCACCGTCTGGAGCGTACCGCCCGCCGGTTCGGCAGCGGCGCGCCGTCGCTGGACGAAGATGATCAGGGCGAGTAGCAGCAGCGCCGGAATGTAGAAGATCTCTTTCGGCCAGCGTTCCGCTTCCAGTTCGACCCGCTCGATCACCACCGGCGTATCACCGTAGAAATCGAACATCTGGAATTTGGTGAAGTACGGTGTGCCGGCCATGGGTTCGTCGAGCACCTGCACCGGCCGGTTGCCGACGTCGCCACTACCCAGCATCAGGCCGGCACTCTCCAGCCTTGCCTTGCCGTCGGCCGGCCCGCTCATGGACGCAAGAATCGTCGTGCGCGCGATGCGGTCCGGGTCGTCGAAATCGGGCCCGGAGATCACCATGCGCAAGGGCTGTCCTGCGGCCTGCGCAGCGGCCAGCTCCACCGCACGCGCGCCCGGTTCGTGATCGTAGGGGTCCTGCACCTGGTCGAGCCAGTAGCCGGGTCTGAACAGCGTGAAGGCAACGAGCAGCAGTGCGGCACTTTCCCACCAACGGTTGCGAACGAGGAAGAATCTCTGCGTCGCGGCCGCGAACAACAGCATCGCGATGACCGCGATCACGAACACGAACACCGCCTTGACCGGCCCGACGTCGATCAGCAGAAGTTCCGTGTTGAAAATGAACAGAAAGGGCAACAGCGCCGTACGGATGTCGTACGTGAATCCCTGCAGCCCCGTGCGGATCGGATCGCCACCCGAAATGGCCGCGGCCGCGAATGCCGCGAGGCCGACCGGTGGCGTGTCGTCGGCGAGAATGCCGAAATAGAAAACGAACATATGCACGGCGATCAAGGGCACGACCAATCCCGACTGGGCCCCCACGGAGACGATCACCGGTGCCATCAGCGAGGACACGACGATGTAATTCGCGGTCGTCGGCAGGCCCATGCCGAGAATCAGGCTCATCACGGCAACCAGTATCAACATCAGCATCAGATTGCCGCCCGAGAGCAACTCGACGAACTCACCGACCACCTGGTGCGCGCCGGTCAGCGACACCGTGCCGATGATGATGCCGGCCACACCCGTGGCAACACCGATCGGGATCATGTTGCGCGCACCGGCGATCATTCCTCGTCCGAAATCGCGGATGCCGATCAGCAACAGTCCGAAGCGCAGACCCTGGCCGCGCATCAGAGACTTGAGGAAATCCTGCGTGACGACCACGAAGATCATGGCCACCGACGCCCAGAAAGCAGACAGAGACGGCGACAGTCGCTCGATCAGGATCGACCACAGCAGGACGATTATCGGCAGCAGATAGTGCAGACCGGTCAACGCCACCTCGTCGGCACGAGGCAGCACCGCGAAGGACTTGGGATCCTGCTCGGTCAGATCGGGCCGGCGCGCAGCGATGGCGATCAGTACGACATACAGGACGAGGAAGATCGCGGCCCCTGCCAGGACCGACCGCTGCGGGGTCACGGTCGAGACCCAGCCAAGGCCGTAGTAGACCATGGCGCCCAAAACCGCCAGCAACAGGAAGCCGCCCAGGAAACCCAGCAGCTTGCTGGCCAACGACAGCCTCGCAGGCGGCCGCTGCATGCCCTGCAATCCGAGTTTGAGCGCTTCGAGGTGCACGATGTAGAAGAGCGCGATATAGGACACGAGCGCCGGCACGACGGCATGGCGAATGATGTCGGTGTAACTGATGCCCGTGAACTCGGCGATCAGGAAGGCGGCCGCGCCCATGACGGGTGGTGTGAGTTGCCCATTGGTGGACGAAGCCACTTCCACCGCACCCGCCTTTTCGGCCGAAAAACCGGTCTTGCGCATCAGCGGTATCGTGAATGTGCCAGTGGTGACGACATTGGCAATCGACGAGCCGCTGTACAGACCACTCATGCCGGATGCCACGACCGCGGCCTTGGCGGGGCCGCCACGCAGATGCCCGAGCAAAGCCAGGGCAAGCTGGATGAAGTAGTTGCCCGCCCCGGCTTGTTCGAGCAATGCGCCGAACAATACGAATAGGAAGATCATCGTCGCCGACACGCCGAGCGCAACCCCGAAGACGCCCTCGGTCTGCATCCAGAAGTGCCAGAGCGCCTTGCCGAACGAGGCCCCCTTCCATTGGATGGCCTCGGGCAGAAACGGCAGATGTCCGAAGAAGACATAGAGTACGAACACCCCGGCCACGATCAACATCGGCAGCCCGAGCGAGCGGTAAACGGCGATCGCCAGCGAGAGCAGGCCGATGGTGGACATGATCAGATCGGCCGTCGTCGGTAGGCCGGCGCGGGCCGCGATCGCGTCTTTGAAGACCAGCAGATACAGGCAACTCATCACGCCCAGCGCGGCCAGCAGCCAGTCGTAGAACGGTATCTCACGCCGCGAGCTGGACTTGAACAGGGGGTAGGCAAACGAGGCCAGAGCGATCGCGAAGGCCAGATGAATCTGACGCGCCTCCTGATTGTTGAAGACCAGATTGATTCCGAGGTGCTCGGTCAGCCAGAACGGAACGGCAGACGCGATGTAGAGCTGAAACGAAGACCAGAGCAGCGCGATGGCGGCGACCAGCCATGCAACGGTGCCAACCGGCTGGCGCGCGCCGGTATCGACCTCGGCAACGAAAGACTTCATGTCGTCGCCGGATTCTGCTTTTTCCGCCATCTCGCTCTCCCCTGGTCACGAAAAAGGGCCTCGCGACGCAAGCGTCCCGAGGCCCCGAAGGATTCCGGCGCGCGGCCCTCAGCGAGGGCCGCAAGACAGGCGTTGCGCCGACATCCTCACTTCATCCAGCCGCGTTCCTTGTAATACTTGGCCGCGCCCTCGTGCAAGGGCGCGGACAGACCTTCGGAGATCATCTCAGACTCCTTCAGGTTGGCAAAGGCCGGATGCAGTTTCTTGAAATCATCGAAACTGTCGAACACGGCCTTGGTCACCGTGTAGACGACATTGTCTGCGACCGTCGACGAGGTCACGAACACCGCACCGACCCCAAAGGTCGAGACCTCCTTGTCTGTGCCCTTGTACATGCCGCCGGGAACCGTCGCGATGCGATAGAAGGAATTGTCGGCCACCAGTTTGTCGATCGGGGCTCCCTTGACATCGACCAACTGAACGTCACAGGTGGTTGCCGCCTCGGTGATGGCGGCCGCCGGATGACCGATCGTGTAGATCATTGCGTCGATCTTGCCATCGCAGAGCGCCTGCGCCATTTCCGAACCTTTGAGTTCGGCGGCCAGCGAAAAGTCAGACATCTTCATGCCGAATGCGTCCATCACCACCTCCATGGTGGCGCGCTGACCGGAGCCTGGATTGCCGACGTTGACCTTGTGCCCCTTCAGATCTTCGAAGCCTGCGATGTTGCTGTCCTTGCGCACGATGAGCGTGAACGGCTCGGGGTGGACGGAAAACACCGTCCGCAACTCCTTGAACGGGCCGGCGTCGGCGAACTTCGACGTGCCGTTATAGGCGTGATAGACCCAATCGGACTGGGCGACGCCGAACTCGAGCTCGCCCGCCTTGATGGTATTGATGTTGTAAACCGAGCCGCCGGTAGACTCTGCCGAGCAACGAATGCCGTGTTCCTTCCGGTCCTTGTTGACGAGTCGGCAGATCGCTCCGCCGGTCGGGTAATAGACACCGGTGACGCCGCCCGTGCCGATGGAGATGAACTGGGCGGATTGAGCCGACGGCACCGCCGCCAGCATTCCGGCCGAGAGAGCGGCGGAGATCAAGAGCTTTTTCATGTGTCCTTCCTGTCGGTTCTTTTGATTGACCGGGAGCACGCAAAGCGCACTCCCGACGACATCGGGCCGACCCGCCGGCAGCGGGACTCTCGGAAGCAGAGGCTTCCCGCTGGTGCGGACAGAGGGGGTCGAACCCTCACTCCCGGTTGGGAAACGGATTTTAAGTCCGTTGCGTCTACCGATTCCGCCATGTCCGCATGGCCAAACGGATGCCAATCGATACCGCCCACGAAGCGCGGACCGCACGATCGCAAGGCAGTGCACGGCGGCAGGAACGCCGACGCAACACCCGTAGCCCGAGTCAATAGTAGCAAGTGCGCGGCCGCTTGCGCGCCGACACACACACTGCCACGAGTGACTCAGCGTTTTGCGGATGCCCGCCGCCGCGGGCGAGCATGAGCTGCCGAGAGGCCCAGCAGCGTCGCGAACATGCATTCGACGGCCGGTTCGAGGGGGCCACGGCGATGTGCGATACCGAGTTGGCGCCAAAGCGCCGGGCGCAAAGGTCGAACGCGGATGCGCGCATCGTCGGTACCGTGGCCGGCTTCGACCGGTAGCAGCGCCGCACCGTAGCCGGCACCGACCAGCGAGCGCGCCGCGTCGTTGAAGTTGATCTCGATGCGAGCGCGGGCGAGTTCGCCGGCGGCCGCGAACCACTCGTTGGTGATGCGGTGCAGATGCGTGCCCGGATCGTTCAGAATCAATGCGCGAGCGGCCAGCCAGCGAGGCGTCACGATCCGCGGCGGCGCCCATTGCTCGGGCACGAACGCCATGATGGGATCCCGTCGCCACTCGTGCACCTGCAGACCCGCCGGCATCGATCTCGGCAGTGCGACCAGCGCGATGTCGAGCGTGCCGGCCAACAGACGGTCGCTGCTCTCCTGCGAGGTCTGCACCGCGACATCGACGTCGATGTCGGGGGCCGCGCCACGCAAGGTCGCGATCGCCTGCGGCAGCAATGTGGCGAGGACGGCGGTCGAGGCGCCGATGCGTACCCGCCCTGCTCTGCCCTCGCGCAGACGGCCGACGTCGTCGAGCAAGCGCTCGGCATCGGCGAGCAGGCGCCGCGCGCTCTCCACGACGGTCGCGCCGATACCCGTGGCGACGACCCGATGGCGCTCACGATGCAGCAAACGCACTTTCAGCCGCGCCTCGAGTTCGGCGATATGGAGGCTGACCGTGGGCGCCGCCAGATGCAGGTGCCGGGCTGCAGCAGCGAACGAGCCGAGCTCGGCGATCGTCGCCAGAGTCTTCAATTGATCGAGATTGAGTGACCTCATCGTATTCAGGATTCCTGACTTTCCACTTTTGTAAAGTCAACTTTACCAATGCGATGAAGATCCGCAAGATGCATTGCACACGGCGGATTCTCTCGACCCGCACGGCCATGCCAGAGGCAACCATGACGCACACCGTTTTCATCGATGGGGATCAGGGCACGACGGGGATCGAACTGTTGTCACGCCTGCAGCACCGCGCGGATATCTCATTGGCGAGGCTCCCACCTGATCGGCGTCGTGACGCCGACCTTCGCGCCGACGCGATCAACTCCTGTGATATTGCGATCCTGTGCCTGCCGGATCCCGCGGCGCGGGACGCGGCCCGGTCCATTCGCAATCCGCGCGTTCGCGTGCTCGACGCCAGCTCGGCGCATCGCACCGCGTCCGGCTGGGTATACGGATTGCCGGAACTCACCCCCGCACAGCCCGAACTGATCGCGGGCGCCTCCCGTGTCAGCAATCCGGGCTGCTATCCGAGCGGTGCGATCCTGCTGCTTCGTCCGCTGATCGCCGCCCGGCTGGTCGCGGCCGATGCACGCCTGGCGATCCACGCCGTATCCGGCTACTCGGGACGGGGTCGTGTCGCGGTCGAAGCGATCGAGGCCGCCGGTGAGTCTTCGCCCCCTGATTTGACGCTCTACAGCCTTGGACTAGCCCACAAGCATCTGCCGGAAATCACGCGGCTCAGCGGCTTGCGACACGAGCCCCTGTTCGTCCCCGCGTATGGCAGCTTCCGCCAAGGCATCGCGCTGACGATCGCCGTCCAGCCCGACCAGGTACTGCCGGGCACCGACACGGAAACGCTCAGACGATGCCTCTCCGACGCCTATTCGGACCAACGTCTGGTTCGCGTACGCACCGACCATCGACGCGACGACGCGAGCGAGCTTTCGGCCACCGCCCTCAACGGCAGTGACGAGATCGAGTTGTCGGTATTCGCGGCAGCTTCGTCCGGCCCGTGGTTGTTGGCGGCCGTGTTCGACAATCTCGGCAAAGGGGCGGCGGGCGCGGCCGTCCAGAATCTCGACCTGATGCTGGGCCGACCGAGCGTCGTGCATGCCGATCGTGCCCGCGACATTTCCACGCCGGCCGCGGATTCAAGCCCCTGAACGAGCCTCGATCGGGCACATTACGGTCTTACGCCGACAACCAGACCTTCGATTTGCACCATGAACAATGCCGACCATGCGGCCTTGATGGCCATCACCGCCCGTCCCGACATCGTTTTCACCCACGGCCAAGGTTCGTGGCTGCGTGATTCCAGGGGCGGCCTCTGGCTCGATTTCATTCAGGGCTGGGCGGTCAACACGCTCGGTCATTGCCCGCCGGCGATCATCGACGCGCTCGACCGCCAGTCCCGCCAGCTGATCAATCCAAGCCCGGCGTTCTTCAACGAACCGTCTCGGGCGCTCGCCGAACGGCTGTGCGCGGCAAGCTGCTTCGACCAGGTGTTCTTCACCAACAGTGGGGCCGAGGCCAACGAAGGTGCGATCAAGCTCGCACGCAAGTGGGGACGGGTGCACCGCGACGGCGCATACGAGATCATCACCTTCGTGGACGGTTTTCACGGGCGCACGCTGGCCACGATGTCCGCATCCGGCAAGCCTGGCTGGGACACCATGTTCGCGCCTCAGGTACCGGGTTTTCCCAAGGCGACGCTCAACGACATTGCCTCCGTCGAAGCCCTGATCGGTCCCAAGACCGTGGCCATCATGCTCGAGCCCGTGCAGGGCGAGAGTGGCGTGCGCCCTGCCACCGAGGCCTTCATGCGCGAGCTGCGCGCGCTCTGCGACAAGCATCGCCTGCTGCTCATCGCCGACGAGGTCCAGACCGGCGTCGGCCGTATCGGTTATCTGTTCGCGCACCAGGCTTACGGTGTCGAACCAGACATCATGACGCTCGCCAAGGGCCTGGGGGGCGGTGTACCAATCGGGGCCCTGCTCGCCCGCGAGGCCGTTTGCGTGTTCGAGCCTGGCGAACAAGGCGGCACGTTCAACGGCAATCCGCTGATGACCGCGGTCGGTCTGGCCGTGCTCGAGCAAGTGCTGACGCCGGGCTTCCTTGAAGCCGTGCGTGCCAATGGCGAGCATCTGACCGGTCGCCTGAAGGAGATGTCCGCCCGCCTTGGTCTCGGCGAGACCCGTGGCAGCGGTCTGCTGCAGGCGATCGAACTCGGACGGCCGATCGCTGCCGAGGTCGTGACCCATGCACGCGACACGCTGCGCATCGATACCGATCTCGGCAGCGCGGGTCTGCTGCTGAATGCGCCTCGCGCGACCTGTTTGCGTTTCATGCCGGCGCTGAATGTCTCCAAGGCGGAGATCGACCTCATGATGGCTGGGCTCGAACAGTCGATTCAGGCACAGGCCTGAGAAGAATCCGCTGATCTGTCGGCCACGTGCATCGTGACAAACCATCAGCGGGCCCGATACGCCGCCGCTACCCTTGAGCGCGCGGTTATCACCAGCAGGCTGCCAAAGGCGGCCCGACGCGGCGCCGAGTGGCGGCGATGAGGGGCGCGACACTGCCTCTTCTCCGACGATTGCACCCGCGGGACCTGCCTAAAATGGGTGTTGTTCATCGTTATCGATGTTCTTATCTTCAACTGCGGACGACCCCCGAATCCGCAAACATTCCTGCCGACCGCTTTTGGTCGGCATTTTTTTTGCACAGGCAGGCAAGGCGCCGAGCGTGAACGTCTGCCTCGGTTTCGCCGCAGAGGGCTTGGGTCGGCGCTCTCGAAGGAGCGCGGCAAATGCGCAACCACCGGCACGCTGGTCACGCGTCATTCGATCGTTGCCGAATGCCGACCGTTCGAGGCCGGCCGGGTCTACGCAAGGCAGCGAAGGCGATCGAGCCCACTCATGTTGTTCTTGGAGGCGGGGGTCGGAATCGAACCGGCGTCCACGGCTTTGCAGGCCGCTGCATAACCACTCTGCCACCCCGCCAGGCGGTGCCAACCGACTGCGGACGAACGCCTCTTGCGACCAGAAGGCCGAAGACGACGTTACAAGGGAATTGGAGCGGGGAACGAGTCTCGAACTCGCGACCTCAACCTTGGCAAGGTTGCGCTCTACCAACTGAGCTATCCCCGCGTCATGCGGACCGAAAGGCCCTGCATCCAGAGATGCGAACGGCGTTTCCGGCTTGGTGTCGGGCAACCGAAGGCTGCTCGAACACCGAAGCAAAGATTATATATCAGACTATGCGTCGCGCAAGTGGGGCCAGGCTTTGCGCAGGTAATACAGCATCGACCAGACCGTCAGCACCGCGGCGACGACGATCAGCACCTGCCCCGGTGCACGCGTATGCCACCCCAGGACGGGGCCGTCGTAGAGCAGCATCGGGATCGCGGTCATCTGCACAGCGGTCTTGAGCTTGCCGACACCCTGCACCGCCACGCTTGCCGAACGGCCGATGCGTGCCATCCATTCGCGCAGCGCCGATATCGTGATCTCGCGACCGATGATGATCAGGGCGATGAGCGCATCGACCCGCGCCAGGCTCACCAGCACCACCAGGGCGGCACAGACGATCAGCTTGTCGGCCACCGGATCCAGGAAGGCTCCGAACGGCGTCATCTGCGCCAGGCGCCGTGCCAGGTATCCATCCAACCAGTCGGTGACCGCGGCAAGCACGAACAGAGCGGTCGCGGCCAGGTTGCGGCTGGCCTCGGAGATGGGCAGCATGTACAGGGCGACCAGCAACGGGATCGCCACCACACGGGCCCACGTGAGCAGATTCGGCAGATTCAACACACGCGAAGCTACTGCGTTTCTCTTTTCGGACACGTGACCAGTCAATGCAACCGCCGATAGATGTGCTCGGCGAGGCTTTGCGAAATTCCCTCGACCGAGGCGAGATCCTCGATACCGGCTCGCATGATGCCACGTAGTCCTCCGAAGCGTGCCAGCAGCCGTTGCCGGCGCTTCGGGCCCACGCCTTCGATCTCCTCCAGTCGCGAAGCCTGCCGTGCCTTGGCACGTTTGCCGCGCATGCCGGTGATCGCGAAGCGGTGAGCCTCGTCGCGGATTTCGGCCACGAGCATCAGGGCCGCCGATTCGCGCCCGAGCGCGACAGGGGCGCGGCCATCGGCAAAGATCAGGGTCTCGAGGCCCACGCGCCGGCCCTCGCCCTTGGCGACGCCGACCAGGACGCGGGTCGGCAGACCCAACTGTGTGAACACCTCTACCGCGACGGCCAGTTGGCCCTTGCCGCCATCGATCAATACCAGGTCGGGAAGCGCGCGCCCATCCTCGTTCACCCGCGTGCCGGGAACGGCCTCGGCCGTCGCCGGGTCGTCGCCGACGATCGCATCGCCGCTCGAGTCGTCGTCGGCAGTCGCATTCACGCCCGGCTCGTCGTCGTCGGCGGCGGTCGTGACGGCGCCCGGCACCTCATCTTCGCCGGCCGTCGCGACGGCGCCCGGCGCGTCATCTTCGTCGGCGGACGCGACCGCGCCCGGCACCTCGAACGCGCTCGCCAACGGCGCATACCGTCGCATCACGGCCTGGCGCATGGCGGCGTAATCGTCTCCGCCAGTGATGTCGCGAATGTTGAAGCGCCGGTATTCGGCGCGCTGCATCTGGTGATGCTGGTACACGACGCACGAGGCCTGGGTGGCCTCGCCCATCGTATGGCTGATGTCGAAGCACTCGATGCGCAGTGCTTCGGAGTCCACTGTGTCCTGCCAGCCGAGCACCTCGAGCAGCGCGCTGGTGCGATGCCGTTGCGAGAGCGACTGCTCCAACTGGCGGGTCAGTGCGAGGCGGGCATTGTCGAGCGCCATGTCGAGCCAGCGACGTCGGTGGCGCTGGGGCTGACGCACCCATTGGACGGCGTGGCCGGCCCGCTCGCGCAGCCACGCCAGCACGGCCGGATCATCGAGCGCGTGGCTGGCCACGATCACGCGAGGCACCTCGCAGTCGACGTAGTGCTGGAGCACGAAAGCCCGCAGGGCTTCGGCGAGCACGGACTCGATGTCGTGCTCGGCCTCGTCGAGCGTGACCTGGGTCGGGAACAGCGGTCGGTCTCCCAGGTGCCGGCCACCACGGATCATGGCCAGATTCACGCAGATCCGGCCGCCTGCGGCCACCACCACGATGACATCGGCCTGCACGTCCTCGGCCGTTTCGAGGCTTTGTTGATGCAATACCTCCGACAGCGCGCTCATTTTGTTGCGCAATACGGCCGCGCGTTCGAACTCGAGGCTGTCTGCGGCAGCCATCATGTCGGCCTCGAGCTCACCGAGAACACGTTGATGATCGCCGCGCAGGAAACGGCTCGCGGCGTCCACGTCGCGGGCATAGCTGGACTCGTCGATCAGGCCGACGCACGGCGCGCTGCAGCGGCCGATCTGATGCAACAGGCACGGGCGCGAGCGATTGGCAAAGATCGTGTCCTCGCAGGTGCGCAGCCCGAACACCTTCTGCAGCGTACGGATGGTCTGCTTGACCGCCCAGGCATTGGGATAAGGCCCAAAGTACGAATGACGGCGATCCGAGGCGCCACGATAGTAGGAAATCCGCGGGAACGCATGGCCCGACACCTTCAGCAGCGGATACGACTTGTCGTCGCGAAAAAGGATGTTGTAGCGCGGTCCGGCGGTCTTGATCAGGTTGTTCTCGAGCACCAGGGCTTCCGCCTCCGAGCCCGTGACCGTGACCTGCACGTCCGCGATGCGCTCGATCATCATCTTGATTCGAGGACCGTGGTCGTGCTTCTGAAAATACGAGCTGACCCGTCGTTTCAGATCCCTGGCCTTGCCGACGTAAAGCAGAGTGCCGTCGTCGGCGATCATCCGGTAGACGCCCGGCCGCGCCGGCAGGTCGGCCAGGATTTCGCGAACGCGGGCTTCGTCCAGCATCGTCGATCCGCTCGTTGATCAGCCACGCGCCCCGGGTTCGGATGATCGCTCGACGATCACGAACGCCACGGCGCTGTCGATCTCATCCGACAGGGAAACATGACCCCGCAGATTCCGCTCGTTGAGCCACTGCTCGAGCGCGCCGCGTGGCACCAGGACCGGCTGACCGCCGCGACGGTTCAGGATCTGCAGCGAGAGCAAGGTCATCGGCGCGCGCAGGCCCAAGCCGATCGCCTTCGAGAAGGCCTCCTTGGCCGCGAAGCGTTTGGCGAGATAGCGCGCCGAATAGGCCGCACCATGCCGACCACGTGTGCGCCGCCGTTCGTATTCGCGCAATTCGTCGGGACCGAGCACACGGCGCGGAAAGCGATCTCCCCAGCGTTCGATCAATCGCTCGATCCGATCGACCAACACGATGTCAGTGCCGATGCCGAAGATCATGAGGGCACCGCCGCCTCGCGGATCAGGCGCTTCATTTCGCGAACGGATTCGCGCAGGCCGACGAAGATCGCGCGCGACACGATCGCGTGACCGATGTGCAATTCCCGCACGCCGGCGATCGCCGCCACCGGCTGCACGTTGAAATAATTGAGCGCATGTCCGGCATTGAAGCGCATGCCGGCCAGGATCGCCGACGCGCCGGCGGCCCTGATTTTTTCTATCTCGGCTTGCACGGCCGGACTCTCGGCGTCGCGGCCGCGCGCGTGGAACGCGTGCGCATACGGCCCCGTGTGAATCTCGCAGACCTGGGCACCGATCTCGGCCGCGGCCGCAACCTGCCCGGGCTCGGCATCGATGAACACGCTGGTCACGATGCCGGCCCCTCGCAGGCGCGCGATGACGTCGCGCAGGCGATCACGCTGACCGGCCACGTCGAGCCCCCCCTCGGTGGTGACTTCGTGCCGTCCCTCGGGCACGAGCATGGCCATTTCCGGTCGCAGCCCGACCGCGATGCCGACCATCTCGTCGGTAGCCGCCATTTCGAGGTTCAACTTGATCTGGGTCTGGTCGCGCAAACGGCGCACATCGTCGTCCTGGATGTGACGGCGATCCTCGCGCAGATGCACGGTAATGCCATCTGCGCCGCCCAGGTGCGCCTCGGCCGCCGCCCACAAAGGGTCAGGCTCGTAGGTTCGACGTGCCTGTCGCAGCGTGGCGACATGGTCGATGTTGACACCGAGCTCGATCACGAAAGACTCCTGAAGAGAGCGGCCGACGGGAACGGGCGACGCCGCGGCATCGACGCCCCGCTACCGTCGCTGCAGGTCACGAAGGATGCGACGCGTGTTCAGATCCTGCCCGCCCAGGCAATAGTTGAGGATGCGCCGCGTCAGCGCCTTGGCCTGGACGCGCGAATTCTCGGACAGATAATCGTGCGCGGCAATGGCGAGCAAGACCTCTCCCGTCACACCGTCTTGGCCGGGGTCGCAGGCGACGAACCCGCCCTCGGGCAACCAGGCGTACTGCCGCTCCGGTGTCACCGGCCGATGCTCGGCATCGCGCAGCAGATCGGGTGCGTATCCGGTCTCGCGCAGCAAGCGCCACTCGAAGCGCCGCAGAGTGTCGTCCAGCGACTTATTCTCACTCAAAGCGCGCAGGCCTTGTTCATAGGCCTCGAACAGGCCCGGGTGCGAATCTTCCCGGGCGAGCAGTCGCAGCAACAGCTCGTTCATGTAGAACGCACAGAGCAAGGCCTCGCCACGCGGCGACTCCAGCCCACCGCTCCACTCGGCTGCCGTCAGGGTGCGCAGTTCCGCCCTGCCCGTGAACGCGACGCTCAACGGCTGGAATTGCAGCAACACGGCACGTAGCGACGAGCGCGGCCGCTTGGCCCCTTTGGCGAGTGCCGCCACCCGGCCGTGGTCTCGGGTGAGCAGCTCGAGCACCAGGCTGGTCTCGCCGTACGGTACCGAGTGCAGGAGGAATGCCGGCTGGTCGTGAACCCGCTCGCGTTTCATTCGTAGCCATAAGCGCGAAGACTCTGCTCATTATCGGCCCAGCCGGAGCGAACCTTCACGAACAGCTCGAGATACACCTTCGCGCCGAACAGCTTTTCGAGATCGAGGCGGGCTTCAGTGGCCATGCGCTTGATGCGCTCGCCACCGCGACCGAGAACGATCCCCTTCTGGCTGTCGCGCGCCACCAGGATCGTGGCGTGAATACGGCGCAGCGCCTGCTCCAGTTCGAAGCGCTCGATCAGCACCGTCATGTCGTAGGGCAATTCCGCGCCCAGCGTGCGAAACAGCTTCTCGCGCACGATCTCGGCAGCCAGAAAGCGCTCGCTGCGATCGGTCAGTTCGTCCGCCTCGAAGGCAGGCGGGGCCTCTGGCAGGTGGCGAGCGAGCACCTCGGCGAGCGTGTCGACCTGGAAGCCCGTGCGAGCGCTGATGGGTACGATCTCATCGAAGCCCTGAGCCTGCTGCACCGAAGGCACCCACTTGAACAGAGACGCACGGTCCCGAACCTCATCGAGCTTGTTGAGGGCCAGCAGCCAGCCACGTCCGCGTGGTCGCACACGGCTGGCGAGCGCGCCATCCTCGTCGCGCCAACCGCGGGCGTCGGCGACGAACAGAACCACGTCGGCGTCCTGCGCAACCTGCAGGGCGGTGCGGTTGAGCACACGGTTCAGCGCGTTGCGCTCACGCGATTGCACACCTGGGGAATCGAGCACCAGCAATTGCGCTCGCGGCAGATTGACGACCCCGGTCAGCCGGTGCCGTGTGGTCTGTGCCTTATCGGAGGTGATCGCGAGCTTCTGGCCGACCAGGCGATTGAGCAATGTCGATTTGCCCACGTTTGGACGCCCGATGACCGCGACGAAGCCACAGCGAAACGGCCGTTCGTCATCGCCAGCCGACGGTTCAGTCGTCATTCGGTGCCGCCGACTTGCTCGCCATCTTGGCGGCACCCGTTCCACCGCGACGCGCGCGCGCGCGGGAACGAGCAGCCGTCTGCGTGGCGGAAAGCGCGGCCAGCGCGGTCTCCGCGGCCGCCTGCTCGGCGGCGCGACGGCTGCCACCGGAGCCGATCGAGCGGATCTCCAACCGGCCGATTTCGCAAGAGACGTCGAAGACCTGATTGTGCGCCGCGCCGTGAGTGGCCACGACTTCGTAGATCGGCAGGGGCACACGCAGGCGCTGGAGCTCTTCTTGAAGGCGCGTCTTGGGATCCTTGCCCATCGTTCGCGGATCGGCGGCGGCGAGCTCGGGCTCGTAGAGACGGCCGATCACGTCACGCGCGAGATCGAAACCGCCGTCGAGATAGACCGCACCGAATACCGCCTCGAGCGCGTCAGCGAGAATGGACGGACGTCGCGCGCCACCACTGCGTGATTCCCCCTCACCCAGGCGGATCACCTTGCCGAGCTCGAGCCGCTGTGCCACGCGATGCAGGCCCTGCTGCTTGACGAGATAGGCCCGCAAACGCGATAGATCACCTTCGGCATCGTCGGGGAAACGATCGAACAACAGCGTCGCCATGGCGCAGTTGAGAACCGAATCGCCGAGAAATTCGAGTCGCTCGTTATTCGGCTGGCCGAAGCTGCGATGGGTAAGCGCCTGGGTCAGCAGCGCGGGGCCACGGAAGCGATGCCCGAGCCTGGACTGCAGCGCGTCGAGATCCATGCGCGGTCGCGCACTATTTCGAGGCCATCGCGCTGCCGCGGTAGTCCATCAGGATATTGATGGGGCCGGCCAGAGGGATGCGCTTCTCGTAGGCGAAACTGATCCGGGTGCCCGCCTGTGTCTTTTCGACGAGCAGGTCTTCACCGGTTAGCGAAGTAATGTTCTCGATCGTGGCGATGCGATTGAAAGCGCGCACCACGCCGGCCTGCTGATTGGACTCGACTGCGACCGCTTCTACCGAGCGTTGCACCGCCATGTACTCGAGAAACGATGGAAGGATGCGCAGGGCCGCACCACCGACGATGAACAGCAACGCGCCCACGAACAGGAGCAGCCAGATGGACATGCCCGTCTGTAAGGAGGGTCTGCCTTCGTGCAAGCGGCGTAGCCGGGCGCTCGTATTCATGCCTATTCTCTCAATCAAATGAGCCGATTCTCGACAAGTCGGAGAAATTCATCCAGATGAAGAAAGCCTTGCCGACGATGTTCTCCTCGGGCACGAAGCCCCAGAAACGGCTGTCCAGGCTGTTCTCGCGGTTGTCACCCATGACGAAATAGTGGCCTTCGGGCACGCGGCAAACGACCCCGTTGGTGCGGTATTCGCAACGATCGAGCATCGGAAACGCCTCGACGGGCTGAATCTCGGAACGCCGCTCGGGGTTGGTGAGAATCTGGTGGGGATTTCCGTCGATGCTCTCTATGAAACGGGGAACCTCGCTCAGACTGTCCACGTCGATGAAGCGCCCCTTGGGCTCCAACTCGACGTCCTTGCCATTGATTATCAGGCGCTTGTTCAGGTAAGACACCGTATCGCCAGGCAGTCCGATCACCCGTTTGATGTAGTCGACCGACGGATCACGCGGATAGCGGAACACCATGACATCGCCGCGGCTCGGTTCGCCGATCGAAACGATCTTGGTGTGCACGATCGGCAGTCGCAGTCCGTAGGCGAACTTGTTCACCAGGATCAGGTCGCCCACCAGTAGGGTTGGAATCATCGACCCCGAGGGGATCTTGAAGGGCTCGACGACGAATGATCGCAATGCGAATACGACCAGGATCACCGGAAACAAGCCGGCCGTGTACTCGACCCATAGTGGCTGGCGCAATCGGGAACTACGAAGCGCAATGCGTTGCGTCTCCACCGCCTGCTCGCCGTGGCTTCGGCGAAGATATTCGGCCTCGGAACGCTCGAATTGCGCGACGGCGGCGTCCGCCTGGCGCTGCCGCGCCGGCGCCAACACCAGGCGCTCGACCAACCAGGCCAAGAACGTGACCACCAACAGCAGAAACAGGATCAGGGCGAAGTTCATCGTCCGTCCGTCTGCAAAACGGCCAGAAATGCCGCCTGGGGAATCTCAACACTGCCGACCTGCTTCATGCGCTTCTTACCTGCCTTTTGCTTCTCGAGAAGTTTCTTCTTGCGGGTGATGTCGCCACCGTAACACTTGGCCAGAACGTTCTTGCGCAGCGCCTTGACGTTCTCACGGGCGATGATGGTCGAGCCGATTGCCGCTTGAATCGCGACGTCGTACATCTGGCGCGGGATCAGCTCGCGCATGCGGGCGGCGACTTCGCGCCCGCGCGATTGGGCGATCGAGCGATGGACGATCAGCGATAGAGCGTCTACCCGCTCGCCGTTGACGAGTAGATCGAGCTTGATGACATCGGAGGCGCGGTACTCGAGGAATTCATAGTCCATCGAGGCGTAACCGCGGGTCGCCGATTTAAGTCGATCGAAGAAGTCGAGCACGATCTCGGCCATCGGCAATTCGTAGGCGAGCTTGACCTGCCTGCCATGATAGTGAAGCCCGGTTTGAACGCCCCGTTTGCCCGTGCACAAGGTCATCACCGCACCGACGAACTCCTGCGGCACGAAAACGGTCACCGACACGATCGGTTCGCGAATCTCGTCGATCTTGCTGGGGTCGGGCAGCTTCGACGGGTTCTCGATCCGGATGACTTCTCCATCGCGCTGCAGTACCTCGTACACGACCGTGGGCGCGGTCGTGACCAGGTCCATGTCGAACTCGCGCTCGAGACGTTCCTGGACGATGTCCATGTGCAGCATGCCGAGAAAGCCGCATCGGAAGCCGAACCCCAGGGCCTGTGAAACCTCGGGCTCGAAGCGCAGTGCCGAATCATTCAGCTGCAGCTTTTCGAGCGCCTCGCGCATCGCTTCGAACTGATTCGACTCGACCGGATACAAGCCCGCGAACACCGAGGGTTTGACCTCGCGAAACCCGGGCAAGGCCGACTCGGCCCCGTTCGCCACATGCGTCACCGTATCGCCGACCTTGGCGACGCTCAGTTCCTTGATGCCCGCGATCACGTAGCCCACCTGCCCCGCCCGCAATTCCTCGAGGGCCAGCGACTTCGGCGTGAACACGCCGACCTCGTCGGCCGAATAGTGACCGGTAGCGGCCATCAGGCGGATCTTGTCGCGCCGCCGCAGCGTGCCATTGACGATGCGGATCAGCATCACCACGCCGACATAGTTGTCGAACCAGGAATCGACGATCAGGGCCTGCAGAGGCGCCTGGGCATCGCCGGAAGGCGGCGGAACCTTGCGCACGACCAGCTCGAGTATGTCGTCGATGCCCATGCCGGTCTTGGCGCTGATGCGAACCGCCTCCGACGCATCGATTCCGATCACGTCCTCGATCTCGGCCGCTGCGGTGACGGGATCTGCCTGCGGCAGGTCCATCTTGTTCAGCACCGGCAAGACCTCGACACCGAGTTCGATCGCCGTATAGCAGTTGGCCACGGTCTGGGCTTCGACGCCCTGCGAGGCATCGACGACCAACAACGCGCCCTCGCAAGCGGACAGAGAACGGCTGACCTCGTACGAGAAGTCGACGTGCCCGGGGGTGTCGATCAGGTTGAGCTGGTATGTCTGGCCGTCGGCCGCTGCATAGCTGAGGGTCGCGGTCTGCGCCTTGATCGTAATGCCTCGCTCGCGCTCCAGATCCATCGAATCGAGAACCTGCTCGGCCATCTCGCGCTCGGAAAGGCCACCGCAGCGCTGAATCAGACGGTCGGCCAGCGTCGACTTGCCATGGTCGATGTGCGCGATGATCGAGAAGTTACGGATTTGTTGCATTGCAGCCAAGCGGCGTTGCACGCAGCGACGCGCGCTCGCAGGGGACAGCCCTGGATTCTAGCAGGCCGCTTATCGTTCACACCGCCAAGTGAGTCCGGAAACGCCCGTCCGGTCGCGCCATGGCGACCGGACGGGCGTATGGATTGCAGCACTGGCCGCGGCTCGCCGCGGTGCACAATGGTTCAACGAGGAACGATCGGGACGTATTGAGCCGAGTCACCGCGTTGAACCAGCAGCACCGCCGGCTTGCTCTTGGGCAACTTGGCGACCAGGGCATTGAACTTGGGCACGCTGTCGACTTCGTTGTTGTTGATGGCCAGCAGGACGTCCCCCTCGCGCAAGCCGGCCTCGACCGCGGGTCCCTCGACCACCTCGATCAACACCCCCGAACGAATGCGGAGTTCGCGTGCGCGCTCGGCCGCCAAACGGGTGACGCCCAGCCCGAGCGCATTCTTGGCGTCGGCCTTCTCGGCGGGCGCATCCTGCTGGGACGAAGCGGCCGCCTGATCGGCCGGCATCTCACCCACCGTGAGGGTCACGGACCTGCGCTCGCCGCGGCGCCAGACATCGACCTTGACCACGGTACCGGGCTTGGTGCCACCGACGATTCGCGGCAGATCGCTGGCTTTGTCGATGTCGCGTCCATTGAAGGTCAGAATGATGTCGCCGACCTGCACACCCCCAGCCTCCGCGGGGCCGTCGGCCGCGACGCTGCGCACCAGGGCGCCACTGTCGTTGGGCAGACCGAGCGGATCGGCCACCTCCTTGGTGACATCGGCGATGCCGACACCGATTCTGCCGCGTACGACGCGACCGCTGGCGCGCAATTGATCTGCGACCTGCATCGCCTCGTCGATCGGAATCGCGAACGAAATGCCCATGAATCCACCGGTCCGGCTATAGATCTGCGAATTGATACCGACGACCTTGCCATCCATGTCGATGAGCGGACCGCCAGAGTTTCCGGGATTGACCGCGACATCGGTTTGAATGAACGGGAGATAGTCCCCGGTGTCGCGGCCTTTGGCGGAAACGATGCCGGCAGTCACCGTGTTCTCCAGGCCGAATGGTGAGCCGATCGCCAGTACCCACTCGCCAACGCGCAGGGTGTTGGGATCGCCGATCGTGATCGCCGGAAACACCTTCTGCCCCTCGATCTTGACCACCGCCACGTCGGTGCGTTTGTCCGATCCGATGAGCCGCGCCTTGAATTCGCGCTTGTCGGTCAGCGTCACGAAGATCTGATCGGCACCATCGACGACATGGTGGTTGGTCATCACATAGCCGTCCTGGGTGATGATGAACCCCGAACCGACCCCGCGCGGAATCTGCCGGCCATCGCCCTGCTCCGGCGCATTGCGGCGTTCGGGCTTCTCGTTGTCGCCGCGTGGCGGAAAGAATCGGCGGAAGAACTCGAAGAAAGGATCGTCTTCGTCGAGCCACTCGGGCAGCGGAAACTCGGGCATGCGGCCAGCCAGCCGACTGGCGCGGGCCGTGGTGCGAATGTTCACCACGGCCGGCCCAGCCTGCTCAACCAGATCCGCGAACTCCGGCAGGCCGGAGCGCGCATGCACCGGTTCGGCCATGCCTGCCAGGAAAACGGTGAGCAACAGAGCGATGAGCGATGACTGCAGCCGCATGGGGGCCTTCCTCTGCGAATAATCGAAAGCGAGAAACGGCCGCGGCACCACAGGCACGCACGGCCTCGTTGCCCGGATTGTCCCACTTATCGATCCGAAACGTGCCGATTACCTGGTTGGGCCACCACGCACCGCCGGTCAACCGCCAGCCGGCGGTCGCGGTGTGCCATGTTCGTCGGGGATCGGCACCGACGACCGCGCCGGCCGATGGCGTGGCAATGTCATCAGCCAACGCTTGAACATGCGCCATTGGGCATCGTCGAAATCGGCTTGCCGCAGGTGTACCCAGCGCGTTCGACGCACCAGTCGGGCAGCCCCCATGCCCGGCGTGCGCGGGGCGTGCAGGCCGATCACGGCGCGCGACACACCCGCCCAGGCGTGAACCACGCGCCAGTCGGCCGTCGCGCCATCGGACAGCTCCAGCTCGGTGATTTCGGCCAGGCCGGGAGACAACCACCAACGCCGCCGCGGATCGCCGGCCGCTTCCGCCGAGGTCGAATGCCTGCGCCCGTGCCACGGCAGCCTCGCACCCACGGCGAGGGCGAGTGCGAGACCGCTGGAAAACGGCGCAGGCAGTTCGCCCAGCATCCGGGCCAGCAGCGGCCAAAGCAAACCGAAGCCAGCCCCGATGAAAAGCAGCGTCGTCAAAACCGAATCGACGCACCACCTCGGGTTGCGGTCCGGAAGATCGAGATGGGCGAGGCAGCCGTTGGCCCCTGGCGGGCGGGCGGCGATACCCCCGAACGTGTCGTCGATCGGCTCCATCCGGCCAGCCTACACGGCAAGCCCGACCGCTGGCTCGAAGCCGGCCGGCCGTGCGGCCGAAGGAGACCGGCTGATTTCGCGGACTTGCCGGACCGCCTCAACGCGCAAGCCCGGCAGGGCCGGCCGTTCGCCTGATGGTTGCGATCGAGTCAGACCCGGCGCAAGACCAGCGTGCCGTTGGTGCCGCCAAAGCCGAACGAGTTCTTCATGGCGACCTCGATAGACATGTCACGCGCGGTGTTGGCGCAGTAGTCGAGGTCGCACTCCGGATCCTGCTCGAAGATGTTGATCGTGGGCGGCGAGATCTGGTGATGAACGGCCAATACGGTGAAGACGGTTTCGATGCCGCCAGCACCACCGAGCAGGTGCCCCGTCATCGACTTGGTCGAGTTGACGACCACCTTGCCGGCGGCGTCACCGAGCGCGAGCTTGATCGCGTTGGTCTCGTTTTTGTCGCCCAGCGGCGTGGAGGTGCCATGGGCGTTCAGATAGGCCACCTGATCGGCCGCCACCCCGGCGTTGCGCATGGCGGCGAGCATGCAGCGTGTCGGCCCGTCGGTATCGGGCGCGGTGATGTGATGAGCGTCGGCGCTCATGCCAAAGCCGGTCACCTCGGCATAGATCTTCGCGCCGCGCCTGCGTGCATGCTCGTATTCCTCGAGCACCATGACTCCCGCGCCCTCGCCCAGCACGAAGCCGTCGCGGTCTTTGTCCCAGGGCCGGCTGGCGGTCTGTGGGTCGTCGTTGCGCTGCGACAGCGCTCGTGCCGCGACGAAACCGCCGACACCGAGCGGCGAGATCGTGGACTCCGCCCCACCGGCGATCATGACATCGGCATCACCGTATTCGATCATGCGTGCCGACTGGCCGATGCAATGCAGCCCGGTGGTACAAGCCGTGGTGATGGCCAGATTCGGGCCCCGTATGCCGTGCATGATCGACAGTTGCCCGGAGATCATGTTGATGATCGAACCCGGCACGAAGAACGGCGAAACGCGGCGGACACCGCGATTCTGTAATTCCTGATGCGTGGCTTCGATCAGCGGCAGTCCTCCGATCCCCGAGCCGACCATGACGCCGATGTTCGCGGCATTGCCATCGTCGATCTCGAGTCCACAGTCGGCAATCGCCTGGCCGGCGGCCGCGATGCCGTAGTGGATGAAGGTATCGAAATGCCGCGCCTCTTTGGCTGGCATGACGCTACCGACATCGAAGTCCTTGACCTCACCGGCGATGCGCGTCGAGAAGGACGACGCATCGAACCGGGTGATCGGCCCGATTCCGCTGCGCCCGGCCACGATATTCGACCAGGCGGTCGAAATGTCATTGCCGACCGGGCTGATGATTCCAAGCCCTGTTACGACGACTCGACGCTTGCTCACGCGCTTAGGCCTTGCTGCTGTTCTTGATGTAATCGATCGCCTGCTGGACGGTGGTGATCTTCTCGGCTTCTTCGTCCGGGATTTCGGTATCGAATTCGTCCTCGAGGGCCATGACCAGTTCGACGGTATCCAGCGAGTCGGCGCCGAGGTCGTCGACGAACGCGGACTCGATCTTCACATCCGCTTCGTTCACGCCCAATTGCTCGGCCACGATCTTCTTCACCCGCTGTTCAATATCGTCCATCTTTTTCTCCAAAACAGGGCTCTCGCCCGAAATAACTCGTCAAGCTTCACAGTCCGGCGGGCGTTACGGAACGCACCCGTGTGCATACAGTGTCCGGCACCTGACGAGCCGGCTGACCGCGACACCGGATTCTGCCATCAATCCATGAACATTCCGCCGTTCACATGCAAGGTGCTGCCGGTGACGTAGGCGCCCCCAGGCGATACCAGATAGAGCACGGCGGCGGCGATCTCCTCGGCCTGGCCGAGCCTGCCGAGCGGAATCTGGCCCAACAGTGCTTCACGCTGGGCGTCCGGAAGCGATCGGGTCATATCGGTGTCGATGAAACCCGGTGCCACGCAGTTGACGGTGATCGAGCGACCGCCCAACTCACGGGCCAGGGATCGCGTCATGCCGGCCACACCGGCCTTCGCTGCGGCATAGTTCGCCTGGCCGGCGTTGCCCGCGGACCCGACCACCGAGGTGATATTGACGATGCGCCCGCGGCGAGCTTTCACCATACCGCGCATGACCAGCCGGCACATGCGGAACACGGCACCCAGATTGGTGTCGATCACCGACTGCCATTCGTCTTCCTTCATGCGCATGGCAAGGTTGTCACGCGTGATGCCGGCATTGTTGACCAGGATGGAAACCGGCGGCAGCGCGCCGACGACCCGCTCACTGGCCTGAGCGTCGCAGACATCGAGCACGACTCCGCGGCCGCCATGATCGGCCAGGGCCCGATCGATGGCGGCCGCGCCGCTTTCGCTGGTCGCCGTTCCGGTCACCTGCGCGCCGGCGCGGGCCAGGGCGAGCGCGATCGCGTGGCCGATTCCGCGCGAGGCGCCGGTAACCAGTGCCACCTCTCCCTGCAACGACATGTGCTGTCTCCTCGTGACGCGACGCCGTCAGGCGATCAGCGCCAGTGCCTTGTCGAGCGACGCCTGGTCGAACACGCAAGCAGCGCTCAGTTCCTTGTCGATCCGACCGACCAGACCCGTCAAGACCTTGCCCGGCCCGAACTCGATCACATGAGTCGCTCCCAACTCGCGCAAGCGCTTGACCACCTCGACCCAGCGCACCGGATGATAGGCCTGGCGCACGAGACTGTCCCGAATGCGCACGGGATCCGACTCGACCGCGACGTCGACATTGTTGACCAACGGCACCCGCGGCGCGCGCAGCGCCAGGCCGGCCAGTGCCCGGCCGAGCGCAACCCCGGCCGGCTCCAGCAGCGGCGAATGAAATGGCGCCGACACCGCCAGCGGCAATGCACGCTTGGCCCCTGCCGCCTTGGCCAACTCACAGGCGCGGGCCACGGCCGGCGCATGGCCGGCGATGACGACCTGCGCCGGCGCATTGAAATTGGCGGCCGTGACCTGCTCGCCGGCCACGCTCGCGCGCTCACAGACATCGACGACCGCGGCATCGTCCAGACCCAGGATCGCGGCCATCGAGCCTACCCCCACGGGTACCGCACCCTGCATCGCCTCGGCGCGCAGCCGCGTGAGCGGCAGCGCGGTTTCGAGGTCCAGCACACCGGCCGCGACCAGCGCCGTGTACTCGCCCAGGCTGTGCCCCGCCACCAGCTCGGCCGGTGGCCCACCGGCGGCGAGCCAGGCCTGATAACAACCATAGCCGGCAAGCAGCATGGCCGGCTGGGTGTTCACGGTGAGCGCGAGAGCTTCGGGCGGCCCCTCAGCGATAAGCCGTGACATCGCGGGTTCGGGCAGGAGCCGATCCGCGACCTGCAAGGCCTCGGTCACGGCGGGCACCTGCAGAAAATCGGCCAGCATGCCCACGGCCTGGGAACCCTGTCCGGGAAAAACGCAGGCGAGCTTCATGTCAGGTCATCCTCACGAGATTGGCGCCCCAGGTGAAGCCGCCGCCGACGCCTTGCAGCAGGACCGTGTGACCGGCCCGGATGCGGCCGTCGCGGCGCGCCGCGTCCAGGGCCACCGGCACCGAGGCCGCCGACGTGTTGGCATGTTGATCGACGGTTACGACGACCTTTTCCGGCGCGATACCAAGCTTCTTGCCGGTGGCCGCCAGGATGCGCACATTGGCCTGGTGCGGAATCAGCCAGTCGACGTCGGCAATGCCTAGGCCGGCGGCCTCGGTGACCTCGCGGCCGACCGAATCGAGCACATTCACGGCGAGCCGGAACACCGCCTGGCCATCCATGGTCAGGAACGGATGGCCGGTGACGGCACCTCCTCGAACGTGACCGGGCGTGCGCAAAATGGCCTCGTGGCGGCCGTCCGCGTGCAGCCGGGAAGCGAGCACACCCGGTGCCTGCGAGGCCTCGAGCACGACCGCACCCGCTCCATCGCCGAACAACACGCAGGTGGTGCGGTCTTGCCAGTCGAGGATCGACGAGAAGCGCTCGGCGCCGATCACCAGCGCGCGCTTGGCGACGCCGGTGCTGATGAGGGCGTCGGCATTGGCCATGGCATACACGAAGCCCGTGCAGACGGCCTGCACGTCGAAAGCCGCACCGCCGGCGGCGCCCAGTGCCTTCTGCACCAGGCAGGCCGTCGATGGAAACACCCAGTCCGGTGTCGAGGTGGCGAGCACGATCAGATCGATGTCGGTCGCTTCCAGCCCGGCGTCGGCCAGCGCACGCTCGGCGGCCCGCGTCGCCAGCACGCTGGTCGGCTCGTCGCTCGACAAATAGCGCTGCCGGATTCCGGTACGCGCCACGATCCATTCGTCGGAGGTCTCGATGCCCTGCGCGGACAAACGGGTGGCGAGCGCATCGTTGCTGATTGGCTCACCGGGCAGATAACTGCCAGTGCCCACGAGTCGACTGAAAACGGTCATGACGAGAGAACCACCGAAGAAGATCCGGCCGGGTCGTTCGAGTTGGCGCGGACCTGGTCGAGACTGGCGCGAATGCGATCCAAGAGACGATTGTCGGCGGCATCGTAGGCGCGACGCAGTGCCGCCTCGAAAGCAGCCAGCGACGCGGACCCGTGGCTCTTGAAAACGACGCCCCGCAATCCGACCAGTGCCGCGCCGTTGTATCGGTCGGGATCGACCCGTCGCTTGAAACGGCGCAAGACGGGTGCGGCCGCCAAGGCCATCAGTTTCGAGATCCAGTTGCGGCTGAACTCCTCGCGAATGAAGGCGCCCATCATCTGCGCAAGCCCCTCGGAGGTCTTGAGTGCCACGTTGCCGACGAAACCGTCACAGACGATCACGTCGCAGTTGCCGGCATAGATGTCGTCGCCCTCGGCGTATCCGATGTAGTTGAGCGACGATTCGCGCAGCAACGCGCCAGCCTGCTTGACCGTGTCGTTGCCTTTGATGAGTTCTTCGCCGATGTTCAGCAGTGCCACCGTGGGGGGGGACTCGCGATGCTCGAGCGCCGTGACCAGAGCGCTGCCCATCAGACCGAACTGAAACAAGTGGCCAGGCTCACAATCGACGTTCGCGCCCAAATCGAGCATCGTGGTGGTGCCACCGCTGCGATTGGGCAGCTGGAATGCGATCGCCGGACGCTCGATGTCCGGGAGCATCTTCAGCACGAAACGGGAGATCGCCATCAGGGCCCCGGTGTTGCCTGCACTCAGACAGGCATCGGCGCGCGCGTCGCGCACGGCCTCGATCGCCAGTCGCATCGATGAACGACGCTTGCCGCGCAACGCGCTGGCCGGCGCCTCGTCCATTTCGACGACCTCCGGCGCATCGACGATCTCGAGTCGTTGGCGCAGGGAATCGCCACCGCCAAGCGCCGCCGAGAGGGCGGGTTCGATATCGGCCTGACGTCCCACCAGCAACAAGTAGGCACCTGACTCCGAGCGCAGAAACGAGACGCAGGCGGGAATCGTGACGGCGATTCCGTGGTCTCCACCCATGCAGTCAACGGCGATTCGGATAGTCATTCTGGCAACGGGACGACCGCCCCGGACCCGCACATGGCGGCGACTTTAGCACCCGCCCGGACCCAAGACCAGCGCACCAGCGGGCACCCGACTCGGCCCCCTGGCACCCTGCCCGGACCGCGACTCAACCTCCGGCTCGCGCAAAACGACCCGGCCGGATATCAGTCGTCGGCCTTGGTCTGCACGACCTTGCGACCGCGGTAGTAACCGCTGGGGCTCACATGGTGGCGGCGATGGACCTCGCCCGTTTCGGGTTCGAGCGCAAGCGCCGCGCCCGTGAGACCGTCATGAGAGCGGCGCATGTTGCGCTTGGAGGGCGACTTCTTATTCTGCTGAACGGCCATGGTGATCGGGCAATGAAAGAAATGCGTGTAAAGGGTTGATGCGAAATGCTAATCGACCATTATAGCCTGTTGAGCAAAGACCGCAAAGACAACCGAATCCTCGTTCAAGTACTGCGGCATGCGGCTGTTGTCCCTTGTAATCGCGCTTAGTGACAGTCATTGAACGCAGTTTTCGCGAACTGAAGTCAATCCGGGGTACGCTTCAGGCGCGCTGCCAGATCCGAGAAGGGATTATGTGTTTCGGGGCTTTCGTCATTCCGCGGCGACTCGCCGTCGAGCGCCGCCGCAATGGCGCCCTCGGGACATGTGTCGTGCACCGGCATCATGGGAAGCTCGAGCAGCAACTCGTCTTCGATCAGGGCTGCGATGTCGAGATGTGGATCGAGCCAGACCACTTCATGGTCCTCGGCCTGCTCATCGCGCCCGGCGACGACGGCGGCATCTGCGATCAGCCGATAACGGCGTTCGGACCGAACATCGGTGAGCACCGGTTCAAGGCAGCGTCGGCAGGCGAGCGGCAGCCGCGCGCTCACGAACAGATGAAGGTCGAACTCATCCTCGCGCCGAGGCACGATGGCCAGCTCGGTTCGCCAGGAAACATCGGGCGCATCCCGGTCGACGTCCGCCAGGGCCTCGCGCAGCCGCGGCAGACGGTCTAGCGTGACGAGCCCTTCGCGCACGCCGGTTTCCCGGGCCAGGCGGGCCACCGACACGCGATGATCATCCGGCCAACGCACTCGATCCCTCCAGATTCGCTCGTGACCGCAAGCATACCCGCTGATACGGTCGCGGATCGGTATCATTGCGCCATGATCGTTCTCGCCTCGAGCTCCCCCTATCGCCGTGAGCTGCTTGCCCGCCTGGGCCTGCCCTTCCGTGTGTTCTCGCCCGAGATCGATGAAACCGCGCGAGCCGATGAAACGCCACCCATGCTTGCCGAACGACTGGCGCTCGAGAAGGCCTTGGCAGGTCGTGCCGCACCGGCCGCGCAGGCCGACAAGGCGGTGGTGATCGGCTCCGATCAGGTCGCGACCCTCGATGGTCGCACCCCGATCGGTAAACCCGGCACTCATGAACGCGCCCTCGCCCAGCTGCGCGCCGCCAGTGGTCGCGCCATGGTCTTTCACACGGCCGTATGTGTGCTGGACGTCCAAGGGCGCCCACATTCGCGGCGGGTGGATACCCACGTTCGCTTCCGCGTTCTCGATGACGAAAGCATCGAGCGCTATCTTCGACTCGAGAAACCCTACGACTGCGCAGGCGCGGCGAAGAGTGAGGGGCTGGGTATCCGGCTGCTGAGCGCTCTCGAAGGGCCCGACCCCACTGCGCTGATCGGTCTGCCGCTGATCGCCCTGTGCTCGCTGCTGGAAGAGGTGGGGGTCGACCCGCTCGCACCGCAGGACTAAGCGTTCCGTCAGGGCTCAGCGCCAGCCTGGCGACACCAGCTCTTCGCGCACACCATCGCCCACGCCACTGCCGAAGGCGATTCCGAGCCGCCGACCAATGCGCTGCAACAGAGGGTCACGCTCGGTGTAATCGATCACACGCTCTGCTTTGAAGACGTCTCGCGCCAGCGAGCCACGCGTGCCGATGTCGTCGGCCAGTCCGAGTTCGATGGCCTTCTGACCGGTCCAGACCAAACCGGTGAAAAGGCTCGGATCCGACTTCAGCCGCTCGCCGCGTCCCTGCTTGACCGCGTCGATGAACTGACGATGGATCTGGTCGAGCAAGGCCTGCAAGTGCTCGCGATCGCGCTCGGACACGGGCGAGAAACTATCCATGAAGCCCTTGTTCTCACCGGCCGAGAACAGGCGCCGCTCGACACCGAGCTTGTGCATGGCGCCGACGAAACCGAAGCCGTCCATCAGTACGCCGATCGAGCCCACCAGGCTGGCCGCGCTCACGTGGATCTTGTCGGCCGCGGCGGCGACGTAGTAGCCACCCGAGGCGCAGACCTCACCGACCACCACATGCAACTCGGTGGTCGGGAACTCCTCGCGCAGGCGGCGCATTTCTTCATAAATCAACGCACTTTGAACCGGTGACCCCCCCGGGCTGTTGATCTCCAGGACGACCCCGGCGGTATTCGGATCGCGAAAGGCGGCGCGCAGAGCCTCGTTGATGTTGTCGGCCGAATTGCGACCGTCGGCCTTGATCACGCCGTCGATACGGACAAGTGCGGTATGGCGAGGACCCGTGTCGGCGTTGCCGGTCAAGGAGATGCCGGGCCCGGATTGCTCACCGCCCGGCCTCCAGAGTCCCATCCAGATGACGGTCATCAAACCGATGTAAGCGACCAGCAACAAGCGGAAGAAGATGCTCCAGCGGCGGGCGCGCCGTCGCTCGACAACCAACTCGAGGGCCATCTTCTCGAGAACCGATCGCTCCCAACCCGAATTGGGCGCCGGCCGCCGCTCCCCGCGTGGCATTTCGCTCATCGGTTCATTCATGAAGTTCTCTCGGGTTGGCGCCTTGGACGTAGATGCCATCGGCGCGTTCGTCGGCAGCCAGGGCCGTCAGGCCGCGGCCCGAACAAGGACCGCCGGCGCAGGCACCGGTGGCGCTGTCATAGAGCGCGCCATGGGTTGCACAGATCAGGTAGCGGGTATCGTCGTGGAAAAATTGCCCCTCGATCCAGTCGAGTTCGATCGCCACGTGCGAGCACTGGTTCAAGTAGGCCCGCACACGACCATCGAAGCGGATCGCGAAGGCGGGTCGGCGCCCCTGCGGCGTCTCGACCTCGAATCTGACGCCGTCACCGCCCTCGACCAAGGCGTGCGGGGCGCACACTTTCGCCCATCGGCCTGACTCAGCCATGAGCGGAGCCCGTCAAGGTCAGCAAGATGTCCTGCAACGCGGCCACGTCGTCGACGACGGCCAGTGGTTCGGACGCGCGCAAACGCTCGGCTGGATGGGCACCGTAGGTGACCGCGATGGCATGCGCGCCGGCAGATCGCGCCATGTCGAGATCGTGCGTGGTGTCACCGATCATGACGGTCCGTTCGAGCGCGATCCGGGTTTCTTCGCTGATGTCGCGCAGCATCCAAGGATGGGGTTTGGGCTCGCCCTCGTCGGCGCACCGGGTGGTCAAGAAGCGCCGACTCCAGCCGACCTGCTCGAGCGCACGGTTCAAGCCGATCCGCGATTTACCGGTGGCGATCGCCAACGGCACGCCGCGCCCGGCAAGAGCGTCCAACAACGCCTCGATCCCGTCGAACGCCGACAACTCGCCCTGCCGTTGGAACCAGTGAAAGCGATAGCGCTCTATGTATGCCGGCACCTGAGATTCGCGCAGCGTCGGCACCGCATAGCGCAATGCGTCGGCCAAACCAAGGCCGATGACGTGGCTTGCTCGCTCGCGCGACGGCTCGGGCAGTCCGAGGTCGACCGCTGCCGCTCGGATGGCCTGGGTAATCGCGTGCGTGGAATCGAAAAGCGTGCCGTCGAAATCGAACACGACCAGTTCGACCACCGGCGCCGTTAGGGTCTCAGACATGCTGATATTGTCTCCCAACGATGGCAGCCGACGTCACTGGGGCTTCTCCAAAGGGCCGATTACGCGGGCTCGATCAGACATCGGTGTCGGCTGGGCGCGACGCCAGCCCGGCGTCGATGCCCGCCTGCGCGAGCACGGTGACGAACTCCTCGGGCAGCGCTGCCTCGAGTTCGAGCTCGCGATCCTCGCGAGGATGACGCAGGCCCAGCCGTGCTGCGTGCAGGAACAGTCTGCCGTGGCCGGCGGCCGCGGCCAACCGGTTCTTGGCGAAGTCACCGTACTTGACGTCACCCAGCAGCGGATGACCGATGCAAGCCATGTGCACCCGGATCTGGTGGGTTCGCCCGGTCTCCAGCCGAACGCCGACCAGGCTGACCGGCCCCACGCCGCGCAGAACTCCGTTGCCCAATCCACGTACGTGCGTGACAGCGGACAGACCGTCGGGGTCGGGGCGCACGCGACGCTCGCCGTCGACCGTGAGCGTGCGGCTCAACGGTAGCCGTACCGTCTGCCAACGCGCCGGGACCTCGCCCAGAACGACCGCCAGATAGCGTTTGCGGATTCGCCGCAGGCGCAGCGCCTCATGCAGATCGCGGAGCACGCTACGCCGCCGTGCGACCATCAGCAGACCGGAGGTGTCACGGTCCAGACGATGGACGAGTTCCAGAAAACGAGCCTGTGGATGGAGCGCCCGCAATTGCTCGATCGCGCCACTGGTCACGCCACTGCCGCCGTGCACGGCGGTGCCGGCAGGCTTGTCGACGACCAGGAGTCCATCGTCTTCGTAAACAACCGCGAGGCGTCGGGCCAGCCTGGCAGCGGTGCGTTGATACATCGGCGACGGGGCCGATGGCAGCGCGCCGACCCCGACCACCGGTGGCACGCGAACCAGATCGCCATAGGCCAGTTTGCTCTCCGGCTTCGCGCGCCGGCCGTTGACCCGCACCTGCCCCTGGCGGATCAAGCGGTAGAGGTGGCTCTTGGGCACACCACCACAAAGGCGGGCCAGAAAGTTGTCCAAACGCTGGCCTTCGGCCGCTTCTTCGATTGCGACCTGCCGAACTTGTTTCTCTGGCACAACGTTTTGCGACATTTTCACGGCCCTAACGGCGCCTGCACGACAGGATTGACCGGCAATCGGGCGTACCGGTGATTGGAATTCGCTGGGCAGACGACAGCTTGATATACTAGAGATTCGATGGAGATTGCGCCGCAACATCCAGTTTGCGTCGAAATATCTGCCACTCAGCCCGGTCGTGACTCTGAAGCGAGACACCGATCCGGCGCCGTCACCCGATCGGGCCCGAAGCCCCTACGGCCGGCGAGACGCTCCGTGGCTCCGCACACGTCTACGCGCCTCGCCATCGAGGAAAAAATTCTTTAACCGCGGCCCGGTGATTTTCCCCGAGCGCGGTCGAAACGAATCCCGCAAGCACGCCATGCCCCTTCTCTCGGGCATGACCGGTTGATTGACTCAGAGTCCCCTCGTGTCGAAAGACGACGCCAGATCCCCGACCCGAACAGGCGCCCATGGCCGGCCTGCGGACGGAGCTCGGCGCTCGTCCATCAGACCGGCCGATCCCGGCCGGCGACCGACACGTCACGCCTGAGCCTGACCGTTTTTTGCTGGGCTCCATCGACCGCTGGTTTCGCGCAAACCACGTTCGCTGCGCATGGAGCCTTGAATGAAAAGAATGCTGTTCAATGCCACGCACGCCGAAGAGCTGCGCGTGGCGATCGTCGATGGTCAGCGCCTGATCGACATCGACATCGAATCCGCTGGCCGCGAATCCCGAAAGAGCAATATCTACAAGGGAGTCGTCACCCGGGTCGAGCCCAGCCTCGAAGCCTGCTTCGTCAACTATGGCGAGGAGCGCCACGGTTTCCTGCCGTTCAAGGAAATCAGTCGCTCCTACTTCAAGCAGGGTACCGAGGTCTCGAAGGCGCGGATCCAGGACGCGATCCGCGAAGGCCAGGAAGTGATCGTCCAGGTCGACAAGGAGGAACGCGGCGCGAAGGGTGCGGCGCTGACCACCTTCATCTCCCTGGCCGGACGCTATCTCGTACTGATGCCCAACAACCCGCGTGGCGGCGGCGTCTCCCGTCGCGTCGAGGGTGAGGATCGCCAGGAACTGCGCGAATCGCTCGAGTCGCTCGACTACCCGAACGGCATGAGCCTGATCGCCCGCACGGCCGGTATCGGCCGCTCGGTCGAGGAACTGCAGTGGGACCTCAACTATCTGCTGCAACTCTGGACGGCGGTCGAGTCGGCGGCCGGTTCCGCGCCGGGGCCATTCCTGATCTACCAGGAAAGCAGCCTGGTGATCCGTGCAATTCGGGACTATTTCTCGCCGGACATCGGCGAGGTCCTGATCGACACCGACGACATCTTCGAGCAGGCGCGCCAGTTCATGGCGCACGTCATGCCCGACATGGTCAGCCGGGTCAAGCGCTATCGCGATCCCACGCCTTTGTTTTCCCGCTTCCAGATCGAACACCAGATCGAGACCGCCTACTCGCGTAACGTGCCGTTGCCGTCGGGCGGATCGATCGTCATCGACCACACCGAGGCCCTGGTCGCGATCGACGTCAACTCCGCCCGCGCCACCCGTGGCTCCGACATCGAGGAAACGGCGCTGCGAACCAATCTCGAGGCGGCTGACGAGGCCTCCCGCCAAATGCGCCTGCGCGACCTTGGCGGCCTGATCGTCATCGACTTCATCGACATGGAGAGCAGCCGCAACCAGCGTGAGGTCGAAGCCCGGCTCAAGGAGGCCTTACACCTCGATCGCGCACGCGTTCAGGTGGGCAAGATCTCCCGTTTCGGCCTGATGGAGCTGTCGCGCCAGCGGATTAGACCCGCCTTGAACGAGGGCACGCATATCACCTGTCCGCGTTGTACCGGTACCGGCGTGATCCGCGACGTCGAGTCGTCCGCGCTACAGATCCTGCGCGTGGTCCAGGAAGAGTCGATGAAGGAGAACACGGCCGCCATCTACTCTCAGGTGCCGGTCGAGGTCGCAACCTATCTCCTGAACGAAAAGCGCGGCGAGATCGCCAAGCTCGAAGCACGCATGAAGGTGGAAATCGTGCTCGTGCCGAACAAGCATCTCGAAACACCGCACTACCGCCTCGAGCGCCTGCGCCACGACGATGAACGGCTGAACAGCTATCGTTCGAGCTACTCGATCGCCGACGGCCCGGTCGAGCCGCAGTATCTCGAAGCCAAGGTGGAGAACAACAAGCCACGGCAAGAGGCCGTGGTCAAGGGCATCACGCCCGACCGGCCCGCGCCGGTGGCCCCGCCGCGCGACGAGTCCGCCGAGCTGCAGACCGCTGCGCCAATGTCACCGACCGCCAAGACCACGGACTCGGTCGGCCTGCTCGGCCGGATCGCACGCTGGTTCCGTCGCGACGACGCCGCCAACGAAGCAAATGCTTCACAGCAGGACACGACAGTGGCTCCGCAACGGGCGCAGGCCGACGGCAGCGAGACCACCGGCACGCCCGCCCGCGGTTCGCGCCGCGGCGGCCGTAGTGGGAACGAGCAACGTGATCGTGATCGTGATCGCGGCCGCGGTTCGCGCCGCGGCGGCCGCGGTGGTTCCCGGCAGGCCGACGAGGAACGCGCGCAGGCGCAGCCCGCACGCACGGCACGTGAGACCGATGGCTCGGACGCCGCCGCCAAGCTCGGCAACGAAGCCGCAGACGACAGCCGCCGCCGTCGTCGCCGCCGCAAGCCGAACGGCGCAGACGAGACGGTCGAGGTGGCAGCCAACACGGCCGTTGCTGCCGAGGCCGTCGACGACGCTCCGGTAACCAACGACGACGCAGCCGCGGAGTCGGATCGCCCGCAGGCGGAGGCGCGCGACGGTGACGACGATAGCGGTGCGCGCCGTCGCCCGCGCCGCCGTCGTGGTCGCCGCGGCGCCGGACGCGACCAGGAAGCGGACGCCACCCAGGACGAAGTCGTCGAAGCCGGTTCGACCGAGACAGCCGATGCCGCACAGGACTCCCCCGAGGCCGAACAGACCGCGAGCGTCGTTGATGCGGAGTCCGACGAGGCCGCCGCAGAGGGCGCTCCGCGCCGTTCGGGTCGCAGGCGCGGTCGCCGAGGTGGCCGCGGCGCCGGTGCGGGTGCCAGCGCGGCGCCCGAGACGGACGCGGCCGACGCCCGCGAGCAAGACGCGGGGCTGGCCGCGGATGCCCGTGCCGAAACGGTCGCCGACGACGGCGAGATCTACGGGGACGTCGCCGCGCCCGTGGCGGTGGCGAGCACGGCGCCGATCGGCAGCGATGCCGATCAGACGCCCGTTGCCGAACCTGTCGGCGAGGCGCCGGTGGCCGAAACCATCGACGCGCCGGTCTTGCCGACCGACCACGACGACAGCGCCGCTGCGACCGTGATCGCCGCGTCGGGCGAGATGCGCACGGTAGACCATGAGGGCGCCGCCGCGGCGATCGACGCCGTGGTCGATGCCAACGCGCAGGTGGCCGAAGCGCGAGGCGCCGATGGCGGTATTGCCGGAAACGACACGACCACGGCCGAATCCGACGTCGCCGACGGCCTGGCATCGGCCGGGCAAGCGCCTCAGTCGGCCAACGGTGACGCGGCGGCAAGCAATGACGCACGTGCGCAGAACGACGATGTCGGAGCGCAGCCGATGGACCGGGATTCGCTCAATGCGGTGGTACGCGACGCCGGACTGCAGTGGGTCGAGACACGCGTCGATGTGGGCCATGCCGAGCCGGTCGCACCGGCCGGACCGCCGCCGGGGCGGGCCCGTCGCACGCGACGGGCACCCGCGCAGGGCACACCGCTGCAGCAGGTGGAGACCCGCCCGGAGGGGCCGGCAGCCTGATCGGTCGTTCGAACGAGGTCTGGCTTCCCCCGGGAGGCCGACCTCTTTCGCGGCAAGGACTAAGCGACGCGCCGTCCGGCGGATCTTGGTAAGCTAGGGGCTGCTGGCGGGCGCCCGTGTAATCGGCATGCCCGTCATCTTGTTTCGATCCGACCAGGCGCCGCTTTGCGGCGCGGTCTTTTCCTGCGCCTTGCCGACCCGTCATTGATGAGCTCACGGATCATCCCGATCGCCGAAGCCCGCTACCAAGCGTTGCGACCCGAGCCGATCGGGCAGGCCCTGCTGGGCGACGGTCTGCTCGCCGATACTCTCGCCCGCCCCCTGCACGACGTTCGCATCTCGGTCACGGATCGCTGCAATTTTCGCTGCACGTATTGCATGCCGAAGTCGGTGTTCGACAAAGACTATGCGTTCCTGCCGCAAAGTTCCCTGCTCAGCTTCGAAGAAATCGAGCGGCTCGTGCGGATCCTCGTCAGTCACGGCGTACAAAAGGTCAGGCTCACCGGCGGTGAGCCCCTGTTGCGCAAGAACATCGAGCGTCTGGTCGAGAAGCTGTCACGCATCGACGGCGCGCAGGGCCGGCCCATCGATCTGACTCTGACGACGAACGCGTCCCTGCTCGCGCGCAAGGCGCGCGCGCTGGCCGATGCCGGCCTCAAGCGCGTCACGATCAGCCTCGACGCGATGGACGATGCCACGTTCCGTGCGATGAACGACGTCGATTTCGCGCTGGCCGACGTGCTGACCGGTATCGAGGCGGCCGACGCTGCCGGTTTGCGGCCTTTGAAGATCAACATGGTCGTCAAGCGCGGCGTCAATGATCATCAGATCGTCTCGATGGCCGGTCACTTCAAGGGCAGCGGGCACATCGTGCGCTTTATCGAGTTCATGGATGTCGGAGCCTCGAACGGCTGGCGGCTCGATGACGTGGTGCCGAGCGCCGAGATCGTTCGATCCCTCGATCAAGCCTTCGGTGTTGTGCCGATCGATCCCAACTACCCGGGAGAGGTTGCCGAGCGTTGGCGCTATCGTGACGGTAGCGGGGAGATCGGCGTGATCTCTTCCGTCACGAGGCCGTTCTGTCGCGAATGCAGCCGCATGCGCCTGTCCACCGAGGGCCGTCTCTATACCTGCCTGTTCGCCAGCGCCGGCCACGACCTGCGCTCCTTGCTGCGCGAGGGCTACACGGACGAGCAGATCGCCAGTGCGATCGCCGGAGTCTGGCGGACCCGAACGGACCGCTATTCCGAATTGCGTTCGTCGCGGACCGGCGATCTCGCCAAGATCGAGATGTCCTACATCGGTGGCTGACGCACTGATCCTGACCGACGCGCGTCGGCCGGTTACGCACGTGGTCGCCGCCATCGACGAGACGGGTAAGACGGTCGATACGCGAATCGCCGGTGAACATCCGCTGACCCTCTACCTCGACAAGCGCGAGATCGTCACGCTGATGACCCTCGGGGCCGCGCCGGAAGCCCTGACCATCGGCTATCTGCGCAACCAACGCCTGATCGACGGCATTGCCGACCTGGCGGCGGTGCAGGTCGATTGGGACAGCGCCAGCGTCGCGGTCACCACCCGCCACCGGGCCGATACCGGCGAGACCATCTGGGACGCCGACGAACGCCAGGCCGGCGACGGGCACGCCGACGAATCGGCGGCAGAACCGACGCCCGGGCGCGCCGCCCGGCTGACCCGCCGCACGGTGACCAGCGGATGCGGTCAGGGCACCATGTTCGGTGACCTGATGGATGAAGTCGAGGCCGTCCGCCTGCCTGGTCATGCGCGTCTGACCGAGCCGGTTCTCTATGCTCTGATGGAAAACGTGCGGCGCTACGACACCATCTACAAGGAAGCGGGCGCGGTACACGGCTGCGCGCTGGCGGCCAATGCCGGCCCCGGCCGCGGCGACATTCTCGTATTCGTCGAGGACGTCGGTCGCCACAACGCCGTCGATGCAATTGCCGGATGGATGTGGTTGACCGGCAATGCGGGTGACGACAAGGTCTTCTACACCACCGGTCGCCTGACTTCCGAGATGGTCATCAAGTGTGCACAGATGGGCATACCGTTCCTGGTGTCGCGTTCGGGTCTGACCGAGATGGGCCATCGCATCGCGCAGCGCGTCGGAATGACGATGCTGGGCCGCTGCCGCGGCCGTCACTATCTGCTGTTCACCGGCGCGCAGCGCTTCGTGCGCGAACCGGGCGGCGATACGGCGCTGGCATGATCACCGCGGACGAAATCACCGGCCTGATCCTGGCTGGCGGACTCGGCCGCCGCATGGGCGCCGATGGCAGGGGCGCGGACAAGGCGCTGGTGAGCCTGGGAGGGCGAGCCATGATCGATCATGTCATCGAGCGCATCTCGCCGCAGGTGAGCACTCTGCTGATCAATGCCAACCAGGATCCGGCACGCTTCGCGCCGCGCCCCTGGCCCGTTGTTCCCGATCGTCTGCCCGGGCACGCAGGGCCGCTGGCGGGCTTGCATGCCGGACTCGCCCTCGCCGCGACCGACTGGGTGCTGATGGTGCCTTGCGACAGCCCCTTCCTGCCGCTCGATCTGGCCCGGCAACTTGCCGATGCAGCGGGCCGGCAGGCGGTCCCGATCGCAGTCGCCGCTGCCGGCGGCCGCGAGCAACCGGTGTTTGCTCTGGTCGCGCGTAAGCTTTGCCCGGATCTACAGGACTACCTGCAGGCCGGCGGTCGCAAGATCGACCACTGGTATCACGGCCACCCATACGCAGTCGTGCAATTCGACGACCAGCAGGCATTCGTCAACCTCAACACACGCGAGGACATCGACCGCCATGGCGGCTCCTGATTCCAGCCCCTTGCCTACGGACGCCGGCGAACGTCTGGCCCGGGCGATCGCGCGATTGGAGGGCTACGATCCGGCCGCACTGCCCGTGGCTCAGGCCAGGCAGATCATCGAAGCGGTCATGCAGCCGGTGCGTGATTTCGAAACCGTCGAGCTGCGCGACGCGCTCGGTCGGATCCTGGTCGCGGACCTGCTGTCCACCATCGACGTACCGGCGCACGACAATTCGGCCATGGATGGCGTCGCGACCGCGACCAGTTCCCTTGCCGCCGGCGAGTCCCGGCTCAAGATAGTCGGAGCGGCCTACGCAGGAAAGCCCTTCAGAGGCGAGGCGGCACCCGGTCAGGCGGTAAGGGTGATGACCGGCGCGATCATGCCCCGGGGCACGGACCTGGTCGTGCCCCAGGAACTGACCCGCGCGGATGGTAGCGACCATGTCTGGATCCCGGCCGGTCAGCGCGCCGGCCAGCACTTGCGACGGCGGGGCGAGGATCTCACGCGGGGTCTGCCGGCGCTGACCGCGGGCACCCGGATAGGACCCGCACACATGGGCTTGATCGCCTCGCTCGGCGTTGCGCGGGTCGAGGTGCGCCGGCGCATACGGGTAGCCTTCTTCTCGTCCGGCGACGAGATCCGTTCCATCGGTGAACCGCTCGGCGAGGGGCAGATCTACGACAGCAACCGCTACACGCTGACCGGCCTCTTGCTCGATCTGGGCTGCGAACTGCACGATCTGGGTGTCGTTCCCGACGACCCGGCCAGCATCGAGACGGCCGTTCGCGAGGCTGCCGTGCGGGCCGACCTGATCATCTCCTCGGGCGGCGTGTCGGTGGGCGCGGCCGACCACACCAAGGCCGTCATGCAGCGCATCGGCGGCGTTCGCTTCTGGACCATCGCGATGCGGCCCGGGCGACCGATGGCCTTCGGCGACGTTGGCGGATGCGCCTACTTCGGTCTGCCCGGCAATCCGGTCGCGGTCATGATCACCTTTTTGTTCTTCGTCAAGCCCGCCATCCAGCGCCTCATGGGGCGCGCGACCGATGCCACCGCCCACGTGCGGGCCACGGCGCTGAGCCCGTTCAAAAAGCGGGCCGGCCGCACCGAGTTCCAGCGCGGCATCCTAGGCCGGGCGCATGACGGCTCGATGCAGGTGACCATCACCGGCCAGCAAGGGTCGGGCGTGCTGAGTTCGATGACCAATGCGAACTGCATCGTCCTCCTGCATCACGAGCAGGGTTCCGTGGCCGTCGGCGATTCCGTCGATTGTCTGCCCTTCGAAGGGCTGTTGCGTTGAGGTGGCGCCCGGCCGTGTCCGAGGCCTCGCCCTTGGGCAAGCGAGCCGGCGCAATCCTGCCGGCACTGGCCTGCGCGTTGTTGCTCAACGGTCTGCTGAGCGCCGAGAACGTCTGGCCGACGCTGCTGCTCAAGCCGGATGCGCGCCTGGCACCGGAGTTCGTTCTGCTCTGGAGTGGTCTGCTGGTGGGCTACACATGGCGCGGTCTGCCGGGGCGACGCACGCTGAATCTCCTGGCCGCTGCCTACCTGCTGCTCGCCCTGGGCCGCTATCTCGACGTTTCCGTGCCGGCGTTGTTCGGCCGCCCCGTCAATCTGTACTGGGACGGCCTGCAGTTGCCGCGCTTCATCAGCGTGGTCTCCCAGGCACTACCGGGCTGGGGCCTCATCGCTTTGGCCGTCCTCGCCGCGCTGATCACCTACGGACTGTTCCGTCTGTTTCGTAGCGCCATCGCCCGCCTGGCCCATGACGCGCTACCCTGGGCGGCGGGCACGCCGGCGATCTGGCTGGTCACAGCGCTCGCGCTGGCGACCGTGCTCGCGAATCTCGCCGGGGTCAAGGCCACCTGGCCGGTCATCTCCAAGCCGATCACACCGACCTATGTACGTCAGGCCGCACTGCTCGCCAGCGCCTGGCTGCCGGGAGGCATCGACCGCGTGCTGCCACCCTCGCCCGCCTTCGATGGTGGCCTGGGAGCGTTGCAAGGCGCCAGTGTGAAGCTTATGTTTCTCGAGAGCTACGGCGCGGTCGTCTACGACGACGCCGAGATCGCGGCGGCCATAGGCCCGGCGCACCGGCGTTTCGAAGAAGCGATCTCGGCCACCGGACGTCAGGTCGCGTCCGCGTTCTACCGCTCACCGACGTTCGCCGGCGCCTCCGATCTCGCCCACCTGAGTCTGCTGTCCGGCATCGACCTGTCCAATCCACTGCGTCACGACGTGCTGCTGACCTCCGAGCGGCCGACACTGATCAGTCATTTTCGTCGCCATGGCTACGAGGTCATCGGTTTGTACCCGGCGCTGAGCTGGCCATGGCCCGAAAGACGCTATTACGGGTTCGATCAGTTTCACGACGGGCCCGCGCTGCGGTATCAGGGCCCGAAAATCGGTCTCTGGTGGATTCCGGATCAATACTCGATCGCGCGAACGGAGCAGGAACGCCTGGCCCGCGGCGCCGGTCGCCCACACCTGCTGATCTTTCCAACCATCAACACGCACGTGCCGTTCCGGCCCATACCGCCCTACCAGGCCGATTGGGAACGCATTCTGACGCCGCGGCCGTTCGATGACGAGCCGCTGTCGGCGGCGCTCGCCGACGAGGCCGACTGGACCGAGCTGCGCGAACCGTACGCGCGCGCGGTCTCGTACACCTTCGAATGGCTGAAGGGCTACCTGGAGCAGCCCTGGCTGGGCGACGACCTGTTGATTCTGATCGGCGACCACCAGCCCCTGAGCGGCGTGAGCCGGCCGGGAGCATCATGGGACGTGCCGGTACACGTGATCACGCGCGACACGGCACTGTTGGACCGCTTCATCGCCGAAGGTTTCAAGCGAGGCATGGAACCCGAGCGCGTCTCGCAAGGTGGCATGCATAAACTGACGCGGCACCTGCTGCGCGCCTTCGACGCCAGCCCTGGCCCCCCTCCGTCGCCACGCGCCGGATCCGGTTGAGCCACCACCCTGGCGGGCGGCGGCCCCGGGCGTGGCGGTCAGCGCTCGTAGCTGAGCGGACCAGGCAGAGACGAGTAATGCGCGGCCAGCGCGTTGATTTCGGCGCTGGTCAGCGGGCCGGCCATGCCGGCCATGATCGGGTTCTTGCGCGCGCCGCTCTTGTAGGCCTTCAGCGCGACCACGAGATAGTCGGCGTACTGGCCGGCCAGGATCGGGTACGAGGGATCGACCGGGGTCTTGCCATCGGCGCCGTGGCAACTGGCGCAGAGTTGATCGGCCTTCTGCTTGGCAGCGGCAGCGACATCACCTTGGGCGCCGCCGGCCGCCCAGGCGAACTGCAGGGAGGCCAGCGACAACACGGCGACGGCGACGGAATGGGGGATCAGGGATTTCATGTTCGAACGATTCTGATAACGGACGCGGTTGGCGGACGTCGGCCCGACCGGAGACTCGTGGTGGCCACCGTGGGAACCGGGTCGGAGACGGTCAGGGCTTGGCGCCCTGGGCGTAGAAGGCGGCCAGATCGGCGATGTCCTGATCCGACAGGCTGCCGGCGATTCCGCGCATCGACGGATGCGAACGCTCGCCGCTGCGATAGGCCTTGAGTGCCGCACTGATGAAGCCCTCGGTCTGGTGCAGGATCTTCGGCACATGATAGACGGTCGGGAACGCAGTCTTATAGCCGCCGATCTCGTGGCAGCCGATGCACATCGAAGCTTTGGCGGCGGCCGCAGCCGGGTCTCCCTTGAGCCCTTGCGCCGACGCAGGGGTACTCAAGAGCGACGTCGCCAGCGCCAGGCCGGTCAGCCCCAACGAAACCGCGCCGACGCGGGTGCGGCGCGACGCGCGGGTTGCGCCGGTGATTTGAATGCTCCGAGAGTGCATGTCAGGCTCTTTCCTCGATGATTTCTTGATAGGTATCGTGCCGACAGCCAGCACGAACGCCGGCCGCAAGCTCAATCGAGCATTTTATCCGACGCCCGAAAGCATCGTCCACCGGCGATCGCCGGACCGAAACCGACTTCGCGGGCATTCGATCCGAAATCGAGGGTCCGCATGCGCTTATACTGCAGCGCAGAACCGACAAACAGGAATTGTGCAAATGCGCTTCGAAGGCTCCGAGACCTATGTTGCCACCGCCGATCTCAAGCTCGCGGTCAACGCGGCGATCACGCTCGAGCGGCCGCTGCTGATCAAGGGCGAGCCGGGCACCGGCAAGACCATGCTCGCAGAAGAGGTTGCCGGTGCGCTGGGCCTGCCCCTTTTGCAGTGGCACGTGAAGTCCACGACCAAGGCCCAGCAGGGCCTCTATGAATACGATGCGGTGTCGCGCCTGCGCGACTCCCAACTGGGCGACGAACGCGTTCGCGACATCGAGAACTACATCCTCAAGGGCGTCCTGTGGCAGGCCTTCGAGTCCGAGCAGCCGGTCGTGCTGCTGATCGACGAAGTCGACAAGGCCGACATCGAATTCCCCAACGATCTTCTGCGCGAACTCGACCGGATGGAGTTCTACGTCTACGAGACGCGCGAGCTGATCCGCGCCAAGCACCGGCCGCTGGTGATGATCACCTCCAACAACGAAAAGGAGCTGCCCGACGCCTTTCTGCGTCGCTGCTTCTTCCATTACATCCAGTTTCCCGATCGCGAGACGATGCAGCAGATCGTCGACGTGCATTTCCCCAACATCAAGAAGGAGCTGGTCGCATCGGCGCTCGAGGCCTTCTTCAACATGCGCGATCTGCCCGGTCTGAAGAAGAAGCCCTCCACCTCCGAACTCATCGACTGGCTCAAGCTGCTGATGGCCGAAGACATTCCGGCCGAGGCTTTACGCGAAAAAGACGGCAAGAAGGCGATTCCGCCGTTGCATGGCGCCCTGCTCAAGAACGAGCAGGACGTCCACTTGTTCGAGCGCCTGGTGTTCATGGCCCGGCACAACCGCTGATCGGCGTCCCCCGGGGCAGTGCCTGCCCCGCCCGCGAGCGCACGCACCGGTGCATTGGTTCCATCTCGCCACCGCGATCGCCTTCGAGGTGATCGGCACGACCTGCCTGAAGCTCTCGGCCGGCTTCACGAAGATCGTGCCGGTCGTCGTCATGTTCAGCTGCTTCGCGATTGCGTTCTATTTCAATGCGCTGGCTTTGCGGGTGCTCGATTTGAGCATCACCTATGCGATCTGGTCGGGGGTGGGTACGGCGGCAACCGCCGTGATCGGTATCCTGTTCTTCAAGGAACCGCTGACTGCCCTTAAACTGGTCAGCATCCTGCTGATCGTCGCCGGAGTCGTCGGCCTGCGCTTCTCGTTCACATCGAACTGATGCGAGGCGTGCGGCGCCCGCCTCCCGGCCCTCGGAGCCACCCATGCTGATCGACTTCTTCCTGCACCTGCGCAATGCCCGCCTGCCGGTCTCCATCAAGGAGTACCTAATGCTGCTCGAGGCAATGGACCGCAAGGTGACCGGTCCCTCGATCGACGAGTTCTACTATCTGTCGCGCGCAGCCCTGGTCAAGGACGAGCGCAACTTCGACAAATTCGATCGCGCCTTCGGCAGCTACTTCAACGGCGTGCAGGCGCTCGAAGAGCTTTATCCGAACCTGTCCGAAGAGTGGCTCAAGCGCCAATATCAGCGTCAGTTCACCGCCGAGGAAAAGGCCGCCATCGAGGCCATGGGCGGGCTGGACAAGCTCATGAAGCGGCTCAAGGAGTTGCTCGACGAGCAGAAGAAGCGCCACGAAGGCGGCAACAAGTGGATCGGCACCAACGGCGGCTACAACCCGGAGGGCATTCGTGTCGGCGGGCCCTCGGCGGGTAATCGCACGGCGGTCAAGGTCTGGGAGTCACGCGCCTACCGCGACTACGACGACCAGGTCGAGCTGGGTACCCGCAACATCAAGATCGCGCTGCGCCGCCTGCGCCGGTTCGCACGTGAGGGTGCCGAGGAAGAACTCGATCTCGATGACACGATCGCCAGCACCGCGCGCAATGCCGGCTATCTCGACATCAAGATGGTCCCCGAGCGGCACAACAATATCAAGGTGCTGATGTTGCTCGATGTCGGCGGCACCATGGACGACCACATCAAGCAGACCGAGGAGCTGTTCTCGGCCGCCCGCAGCGAGTTCAAGAACCTGGAGTTCTATTACTTCCACAACTGCGTCTACGACCACGTCTGGAAGAACAACCGTCGCCGGCACGCCGAACGGACGCCGACCTGGGACCTGATCCGCAAGTTCAATACCGACTACCGGTTGATCCTGGTCGGCGATGCCACGATGAGCCCCTACGAGATTCTTCAGCCCGGCGGTTCGGTCGAGTACAACAATGAAGAGCCGGGCGCGATCTGGCTACGCCGCCTGGTCGACAAGTTTCCGAAGTACGCCTGGCTCAACCCGGAGCCCGAGGGCGTCTGGGAATACCGTCAGTCGATCTCGGTGATCCGGCAGATCATGTCCGATCGCATGTATCCGGTGACCATCGCCGGTCTCGAGCGCGCGATGCGCGAACTCGCCAAGTAGCGCAGGTCAGATCAGCAGGCTGGAGGCGACTCGCGTTGCGGGCGGCGCGCCCTGCTCCACCGGCTCGGCCTCGGCCGCATTGGACGCATTGGACGCATGGGCCGCATTGGCTAGCTCGGTGCGCGCGGGCGAAGCCGCCATGTCGGCCGGCTTCAGATCCACCGGCGGCGCGACCCGCAGCACCTCCTCGCAGGTCGTGAGGCCGCTCGCCACCTTGCCTGCGCCGGCCACACGCAATGGACGCAGACCGGCCGCAACCGCATGGCGACGAATGCGGTCCAGTGACGGTGCACTGCTGCCGATCTCGGCTTTCAGCCCCTCGTCCATCTGCAGTAATTCGTAGATGCCGGCCCGCCCGCGAAAGCCGGTCATGCGACACTGCAGACAGCCGACCGGCCGATAGACGCGCGCCGGCGCCTGACCGCGATACGGGTGGATCAGTGCGCGCCACTGCTCGGCAGCCAGCCCGGCGTCGGCAGACTTGCAGTGCGGGCACAGGACTCGTACCAGACGTTGGGCGAGCACACCGACCAGGGTCGCGTTCAGCAGGTGGCCCGGAATGCCCAATTCGAGTAGTCGCGTGACCGCCGACGGCGCGTCGTTGGTATGTAGCGTGGTGAGCACCAGATGGCCGGTCAAGGCCGCCTGCATCGCCATCTCGGCGGTTTCCAGGTCGCGGACCTCACCGATCATGATGATGTCCGGGTCCTGGCGCATCAGTGCACGTACGCCGGCCGCGAAATTCAGCCCGATCCCCGGCTGGACCTGGGTCTGGTTGAGCGACGAATCCACCAGTTCGATCGGATCCTCGACCGTACAGACATTGACTTCGTCGCTGGCCAGTGCGCGCAGCGTCGAGTAGAGGGTGGTGGTCTTGCCGGAGCCGGTCGGACCGGTGACCAGCACGATCCCGTTGGGTCGGTCGATCATCCGGCGCCAGGTAGCCAACTCATGGGCCGAGAAGCCGAGCGATTCGAAGTCACGGACCAGGACGTCCGGATCGAAGATGCGCATCACCAGCTTCTCGCCGAATGCGGTCGGCAGTGTCGACAGACGCAGCTCGATCTCGCGACCGTCGCTCATTCGCGTCTTGATTCGACCGTCCTGCGGCCGCCGCTTCTCGACCACATCCATGCGTCCCAGCAGCTTGATTCGGCTGGTCATGGCCAGCATGACCGTCGGCGGCACCTGATAGACATGATGGAGCACACCGTCGATCCGAAAGCGTATGGTGCCGACATCGCGGCGCGGCTCGAGATGGATGTCGCTCGCCCGCTGTTCGAACGCGTACTCCCAGAGCCAGTCGACGATCGTGACCACGTGGGCATCGTTCGCGTCGAGATTGCGGCCGCTGCGGCCGAGTTCGACGAGTTGCTCGAAGTTGCTCTGGACCGGCATCGAGCCATTGCCCCGCGCCGTCCGTACCGAATGGGCGAGCGTGTAGAACTCGACGGCATAGCGGGCGATGTCGTCCGGGTCGGCCAGGACGCGGACGATCTCCTTGCCCAAGGAGCGCCGCAACTCGCCGACCCAAGCGGTGCAGAAAGGCTCTGCGGTGGCGATCGTGACCTGATGCGCGCCGACGGCCAAGGGCAGGATGTGATGGCGGGTCGCATACTGACTCGAGACCACCTCGGCCACCCTCGAAAGGTCGATCCGCAGCGGGTCGATTCGAACCACCTCCAGACCCGACCTCTGGCCGAGCCAGGCAAGCAGTCGCTCCTTGTCGAGGGCCTTGCCGCTATCGGCGGCTTTGAGCTTGCGCGAGGCAAGCCATACCAGCGGATGTCCGGTGTTGGCGGTCATCCCGACCGATTGACGAAGATCGGCCAGTTCCGAAGACGCCAGCAGTCCGTCCGCCACCAGCGCCGGTAGCAGACCCTCGACCGTCAGGGGCCGGCCGTGCTCGAGCTTCAGGTTGGATGAGGTCGAACGCGATCTCGTACTCTGGTCCATACCCGCGACGGTATCGCGTGCCCCGCCGGGCGTCACGGCGGCCGCGACGGGCGGCCAGCGCGGCCGGCCTGTCGACGTCGTCCTTGCCAGACATCGCAGGCGGCGCGATCGAGTTGCTTCCGTCGGTCGACCGGGATGCGCCACCGACGGCTCATGACGGCAGCTCGCCCGCTCGGCCAGCCGCGCCGGGCGACGGCTCCGTCGGTGCGCCGGTTACCATTTCGGACCTCAACGTTCCTGGCAAACTGCCCACGAGAATTCCATGAAGCAACGACCCGACCAATATCAGGACATTCGCGACGGGGTCCGAGACCTGTGTGCGCAGTTCGAACCCGAGTACTTCCAACGCAAGGACGAGGAGCGCGCCTATCCGGCCGAGTTCGTCGAGGCCCTGACCGAGGCCGGCTGGCTGGCAGCATTGATTCCGCAGGAGTTTGGCGGCTCTGGCCTCGGTTTGGCCGAGGCATCGGTGATCATGGAAGAGATCAACCGTGCTGGCGGCAACTCCGGCGCCTGCCACGGACAGATGTACAACATGGGCACCCTCGTGCGCCATGGTTCTTCCGAGCAGAAGCAACGCTACCTACCCGAGATTGCGAGCGGCAAACTGCGCCTGCAATCGATGGCCGTTACCGAGCCGACCACCGGCACCGACACGACCAAGCTGAAGACGACTGCCCTGCGTCAAGGAGATCACTATCGGATCAACGGCCAGAAGGTCTGGATCTCGCGCATCCAGCACTCGGACCTCATGATCCTCCTGGCGCGCACGACCCCGATCGACCAGGTCAAGCGCAAGGCTGACGGCCTGTCGATCTTCATCGTCGATTTGCACGAGGCGATCGGCAACGGCATGACCGTGCGGCCCATCCGCAACATGGTCAATCACGAGACCAACGAGGTGTTCTTCGAAGATCTACGGATTCCCGCCGAGAACCTCATCGGGGAGGAAGGCAAGGGCTTTCGCTACATCCTCGACGGGCTCAATGCCGAGCGCGTCCTGATCGCCGCCGAGTGCATTGGTGATGGCTACTGGTTCATCGACAAGGTCTGCCGATATGCCACAGATCGTGAGGTGTTCGGCCGTCCCATCGCGCAAAACCAGGGTGTGCAGTTCCCGATCGCCCGCGCCTACGTGAACCTGCAAGCGGCCGACCTGATGCGCTACAAGGCATGCTCGCTATACGACGCCGGCGAGGCCTGCGGCGCGGAGGCCAACATGGCCAAGCTGCTCGCCGCGGACGCCTCCTGGGAAGCCGCGAATGTCTGCCTGCAGTTCCACGGGGGCTTCGGATTCGCAGCCGAGTACGATGTCGAGCGCAAATTCCGTGAGACCCGGCTGTATCAGGTCGCGCCGATCTCCACGAACCTGATCCTGTCGTTCGTCGCGGAGCACGTGCTGGAGTTGCCGCGCTCGTTCTGAACGGGTCTGCGGGAGCGCGCGCTTGGCACCACTTGCTCGTGTCGGGCTAGCCGGGCGCGTGCGGCTGACACGACGGGCCGGCGCGGGCCGCTCCTCAGGTGCTGGTGATCAAAGCGCCGTCACCGAGGCCACGGTCAGCACTCATGCGCAAGCCCTCCACCCAGCCCACGGCCTTCAGGCTGTGCCGCGTTTCGATGTCGGCAGCGCGCGCGTGCAGCTCCGCCCAGCTCCAGGGGCCCGCCTTCGGGCCGAAGCCCAACACGATCACGTTGCCGGCTTCGACCGGCGGCAGCACGAGCACCCGGCCCGCGAATGCCTCGGTGATGTTGCTCAGGTTGATGCTGTAACTAGGCACCTCTCCGAACAGATTGACCACCGCAACGCCACGATCGTCGAGTATCGCCCGGCAGTCGCCATAGAACGCCACCGAGTCGAGCGCCGGGCCGCGCGCCTGCGCATCGAAGACATCGATCTGCACCACCTGGTAGGCTCGTCGGCGGCGGGGATGGGCGACGAATTCCTGCGCGTCCTCGAGCAGCAGTTCGAGACGTTCGTCTTCCGCCGGCAGCTTGAAGTGGCTCCGACAGACGGCGGCGACCTCGGGGCTGAGTTCGACCACCGTCGTCGTGCATTGCGGCAGATGGCGATGAATCCAGCGTGTCAGGGAGCCAGCACCCAGGCCGAGTTGGGCGACCCGCAGCGGGCCATCGCGAAACAACATCCAGGCCATCATGTGGCGGGCGTAGTCGAGCGCGAGTTCGTCCGGCCGCCTGACCCGCATCGCACCCTGAACCCACTCGGTACCGAAATGCAGATAGCGTATGCCGTCGGACTCCGACAATGTAATGTCGAGCCCGGCCCGCCTGGTCGACCGGGCACGTCCGGAATGTCTCACGCTTCGATGTCCTTCGCCGAAGACCGGTGCGAACCGCCACGCCCGCCCTTGCACCACGCCCCGATGCCAAGACCTTGCCGGACTGCCGTCACCCAGAGGCGGCACTTCTCATCGGCCGGCATCGAGGCGTAGGCCGCACTGGTCGACGGCATGGCCTGTAGCCGGACACCGGCTGGCCAGTCGGCCTGCCGCGCGAGCCGGCTCGCGGTCGATCCGTTGGTCAGCACGTGCGCAAGCACGGGCAGATCCGCCGCCAGCGAGGACAATCCCGCCGGCCGCGCATCGCGAATGCTGGCATCGAGGCTACCCTGTCGCCGACAGCTCGCGATCACGTCCCATAGGCCGATGTGCTGCGCGCGCAACCGTCGGTAGCGCTCGGGAAACGCCATCACGGTCAGGTCTTCGCCAAGCGCAACCGACAGAATCGGCCAGAAGCGATTCGACGGATGCGCATAGTAATGCCCTGCACGCAGCGACGCCGTGCCCGGAAAACTGCCGAGCACGAGCACCCGGCAGTGTTCGTCGACGACCGGCGCGAAGCCGGCCAGGGGCGACAGCGCCACTTCAGGCATCGGCTCAGCCGGCTCGCATCAGCATGGCCAACATCATGTCGTTCTGGCGTTTGACGAAGCCCGCGGGATCCGTGAGCTGTCCGCCCTCGGCCAGCAAGGCCTGATCGAAGAGCAGGCTCGACCACTCCTTGACACTGGAAGGAGCGGCCGAGAGGTGCTTCAGGATCGGGTGGTTCGGGTTGATTTCGAGGATCGGCCTACGCTCCGGACCCTGCTGACCCGCCTGCTTGAGCAAGCGCTCGAGGTTGCCGCTGATGTCGCCCTCGTCCGATACCAGACACGAGGCCGAATCGGTGAGACGCGAGGTGATGCGCACGTCCTTGACCTGACCGGCGAGCGCCTCGCGGATGCCGTCGACCAGCGGCTTGAAGGCTTCGGCGACCTTCTCGTGCTCGGCCTTCTCCTTGGCGTCCTCGAGCGTGCCGAGATCGACGTCGCCGCGCGCCACCGAGGCCAGTGGCTTGTCGTCGTGGCTGTGCAGAAAGTTGAGCATCCACTCGTCGACACGATCGACCAGCAGCAGCACCTCGACTGCCTTGCTGCGGAAGATCTCGAGATGGGGGCTGTTGCGCGCGGCGCTCAACGAGTCGGCCGTCACGTAGTAGATCTTGTCCTGCCCGTCTTTCATGCGCGCGACATAGTCGGCCAGCGACACGGTGGCTTTATCACCGTCGGCGGCCGTGCTGTGAAAACGCAGCAGCTTCGCAAGCCGTTCGGCGTTGCCGAAGTCCTCGCCCATGCCTTCCTTGAGGACCTGACCGAACTCGTCCCAGAAGAGCTGGTACTTGTCGGCCTGATTCCCGGCCAGGTCCTCGAGCATGCCGAGCACCCGTTTGGTGCTGCCTTCGCGAATCGCGCGGACGTCGCGAGACTCCTGCAGGAGTTCGCGCGAGACGTTCAGCGGGAGGTCCGCCGAATCGATCACGCCGCGTACGAACCGCAGGTAGACGGGCATCAGGTTCTGCGCGTCGTCCATGATGAAGACCCGGCGCACGTAGAGCTTGATGCCACGGCGATTTTCCCGATCCCAAAGATCGTAAGGCGCCTTGGCCGGCACGAACAGCAGCTGCGTGTACTCGCTGCGGCCCTCGACGCGGTTGTGCGTGTAAGCGAGCGGCTCGGCCTGGTCGTGGGTCAGATTGCGGTAGAAGCCGTGGTAGTCGGCCTCGGTCAGCTCCTGACGTGAGCGGGTCCACAATGCGGTCGCCTGGTTGACGGTTTCCCACTCGGCATCACCGGACTCGGCGTCGTCGGATTTCTCTTTCGGCAGCTGGATCGGAATCGAGATGTGATCCGAGTACTTGCGGATGATGGTACGAAGTCGCCAGTCATCCAGCATCGCATCGAGTTCGGACTTGGCATCGGCATCATCGTCCTGGCGGAAATGGAGCACGATCTCCGTGCCCCGCTGCTCGCGCGGCGCCGCCTCTATCGTGTACTCGCCCGAACCGTCCGAGCTCCAGCGCACGCCTTCGGAGGCGGCCAGGCCGGCGCGGCGGGTGTGCACCTCGACCTTCTCGGCCACGATGAAGCTCGAGTAGAAGCCGACCCCGAACTGGCCGATCAGCTGCGAATCACGGCTCGCGTCACCCGACAGGCTCTGCACGAACTCGCGCGTGCCAGAGCGCGCAATCGTGCCCAGGTTGGCGATGATCTCGTCGCGCGACATGCCGATGCCGTTGTCCGTGATCGTCAATGTGCGTGCATCGCGGTCGGCGCTCAGACGCACCCGCAATTCGCCATCGCCTTCATAGAGTGCGTCGTTCTCGATCGCCTCGAAGCGCAGCTTGTCACAGGCATCGGAGGCATTGGAGATCAACTCGCGCAGGAAGATCTCACGGTTGCTGTAGAGCGAATGGATCATCAGGTGGAGCAGTTGCTTCACCTCTGCCTGAAAACCATAGGTTTGCGCGCCTTCGGGGGCTGTCGTCTCTGAAGTCATGAGCTCTCGTGTCGTCTTGCGGATTATTTTCGCGCTCGGATAGTCCGGCACGCGTGCCAGGCCCCGTCCCCGCGAATCTGGGCGGGGTCAAGGCACATCGGTGAGACATCCAGGTGGGGGCCGAGGCCGCCATTTCAAGTGGGCCGGGCGCGGCCCCGGGGCACTCAGGACAGGGTCAGTACCGCGATACCGACCCGCGCCGCGAGCTTTGAATCACTCAGGCCGAGTGCCGCGAGATCGCGCGCCCGCGAAACGATCAATGTGTTCATTCTAGACATTTCATCGATGATTCCGCCCATCGCAGGCTCGCCAGGTCTCCCCTGGCGCTCACCCGGATCAGCGCAATGCCCGCCGCCAGTGGCACCCGACCAGTCGACCCGGGTGGCCAGCGAGCCGAGCACCATCGCCGCGGCCCGACGATGGTGGGCGATACTGCGGACCTGGCGCCCCGGCACTGCGAGTGCCCGGACAGCCGTGCGCCGCGCACGGGGCAGCAGCGCCGCCACCCGCAGCGCCAGGTCGTCGTCTCCGACGAGCGCGACGATCTGGGCATAGGCCGGTCGACCGGCGAAAGGCGTCGACCACGGCGCGCTGTCACGCAGCGTCCAGGCACGCGGGTCTACTGGCATCGGCGAATCGTCGAGGTGTACCAGCGGACCCACGCCGCTTTTGCTGACCCGGGCGATCAACATCTCGATGCGTCGATGCTGACCGAGCATCGACAGCCGGGCGTCGGCCGGCTCGAAGCGGCGGAACTCGAGCACCGTGGCCGAAAGTTCACGGGTGAACGGCAGGCGTGCGATCTGCTCGGCCCGCTCGCGCCCCAGGCGGACGACGTGCAACTCTACCTCGAAGGCTTCGGCCAGCGCGCAGGCCGCGCCGATCGGAACCGCGCTCAGCGCGCCCGGGCTGAGTGCCAGGATCACCCGGCTGGGCCGGTCCGGCGCCGGCTCTGACCCTGCTTCGACGATCGTCGCGGAATCAGCCACCGCGCTCACCCGAGGTCAAGCGCGCCCGTCGGGCCAAGGCCCGATCGCCCGCACGATTCACGAGCAGATCGGCCAGCCGAGCCTGCACCCGGCCCGTGAGCGTATCGGCGTGAGCAGCATCGGTCGGCCCACCGATCGGCAGCCCGAGCATCAGTTCGAGTGCCTGATCGACGTGATCGACCGCGTAGATGTGGAAGCGACCCGCGCGCACCGCATCGACGACCTCCTCGTCGAGCATCAGATGCTCGATGTTGCTGGCCGGCATCACGACGCCCTGCGTCCCGCTCAGGCCGCGCGCCCGACAAACCTCGTAGAAACCCTCGATCTTGTGATTCACGCCACCGACCGCCTGCACCTCGCCAAGCTGGTTCATCGAGCCGGTCACCGCGAGGTCCTGGCGCAGCGGCGAGCGCGACAATGACGACAGCAAGGCGCAGGTCTCGGCGATCGTTGCGCTGTCGCCGTCGACGGGTCCGTAGCTCTGCTCGAAATTGAGTGTTGCGTTGACCGGCATCGGCTGGCGCGCGGCGAACCGGGAGGCCAGATACGCGGACAAGATCATCACACCCTTGGTGTGGATCGAGCCGCCCAACTGCGTCTCGCGCTGGATGTCCAGCAGATTCCCCTCACCGAAGCGGGTGGTCGCCGTGATCCGGCTAGGATGGCCGAATCCGTGCCCCCCGATGTCGTAGACGGCCAGACCGTTGACCTGGCCGATGCGCTGCTCGTGCGTGTCGATCAGCAGGACGCCGCGTTCGATCGCGCGTTGATACTCGCGATAGCTGCGCGCCATGCGGTCGCGACCGCAGGTGACGGCACGCCGAACATGTTCGAGGCCGATTTCACCGGCGCCGTCCCGACGCGCCTCGTGGTCGGCCTCGACCGCGATTTCGATCAGGGACTGGACATGGGCACTGAGCCTCTGGTTGTCATCGGACAGCCGCGCGGCCTCGTCGAGCAAGCGCGCCAGACCAGCGGGCTGGAACGGCGCAAGATTCGCCTGCCGCGCCTGCGCGAGCACCACCTGGGCCAGCCCGCGCTGGTGAGCGTCGTCACGCGGCAGGGCATCGTCGAAATCGGCCACCACACGAAACAGCGCGCAGAATTCCGGATCGTGCTCGCTGAGCAGGTGATACAGATAGCGCTCTCCGAACACCACCACCTTGACCGAAATCGGAATCGGCGCGGGTTCGAGGCGGGCGGTGCCGGTCATGCCCGAGGCCTCGGCCGGCGACTCGATGCGGATCGCGCCGCGCTGCAAGGTACGCTTCAGGGCATCCCAGGCAAAGGGCTCGGCCAGCAGGCGCCAAGCGTCCACCAGCAGATAGCCACCGTTGGCGAGATGCAGCTTGCCCGGCTTGATCAATCGGAAGTCGGTGTTCAGGGTTCCGAAGTTGGCGCGGTATTCGATCCGGCCGACGAGTTCGGGCATCGTGGGATGATCGACCACCACCACGGGCGCCTGCCCGTTGCAGGATTCGGTCAGCAGATTGACCTCGTAGCGCCCGAAATCCGGCTGCGCGACGAAGGGCCCCTGCTCCGCCGACGCTTTCTGGGGCAGGAACAGTTCGTAGTGCTCGAGCAGATCGGCCTGCAAGGCGTCGAACCACGGATGAAGGCCGGTGGCAGCATCGAAAGCGGCGCGCAACTCCTCGATGGCCTGCTCGGTCGCGAATCGAGCGGTTTCGCGGTTGATGCGTTGGATGTCGGCGACCTGCTCGCGACGATAGCGCATGGTTTCACGCATCGCCCGTTGCAGTTTCTCTTCGAGCTCACGGATGCGCTTGCGAATCGTCTCCTGCTCGCCGGTCGGCAGAGCGTTGAAGGTCTCCGGCGGCATGACCTCGCCCTCTTGAACCGGCGCGAAGCTCAGGCCGTTCGGGGTCTGCAGCAACGCAATGCCCGAAGCGCTCGCCTCGTCGTGAATGGCCTGCAAGGCGGTGTTCTGCTGCTCGGCCAGCGCCGACTGCACGCGCTCGATCTCGGTGGCATAGCTCTCGGCTTCGAAGGCCGCCGGCAAGGTGGCCCGCAGCTCGCGCACCAGTTCGCGCATGCGCGCGCGCAGCCGGGCACCGTCGCCGGACGGTAAACCGAATGCCAGAGGCTGGTCGGCCGAACCGAACTGGTGGACGTAGACCCAGTCGCGGGAGCTCGATGCCCGGGCGCGGCGCGCGATCGCCTGGCGTACGAACTGCGACTTGCCGATGCCCTTGGGACCCATCACGAACAGGTTGTAGCCCGGCAGGTCGACCGACAACGAGTACTCGATCGCGCGGGACGCGCGTTCGTGTCCGACCAGCACCGGCTCCGGGGCAGGCCCCGCGACGCCGGCGATGACGGCCGCCGCCAGCTCGGCCGGTGTTCTGGGTGCCAGTTGCTCGGCGGCCAGGCGTACGGCGGCGCTGGCGATCGGGGTCTCGTCGTTCTCGTTCATGATGGCAGTTTATGCCGAGATCCGTCGGACCGGTCGGCTGCGTCCGGCCCGGCCAGCGCCGATCGCAGGCAGTTCAGCATGGCGGGCTCAAGGCTGGTGGCCACGTTGAAGCGCGACCACTGGCTGTGCTCGCCGTCGGGCATGAACAGATCGCCGGGCGCCATCAGGTAACCGTGATCCATCATGCGTTCGGCGAGCGCGCGTGCCGGAAGCGCACTGCGCGCGTAGACGAACATACCGCCGCGAGGCACGACGAACACCGGCATATCGAGCGCCTCGAGCGCTTGCACGAGCGCGCCCCGGGCCTGCTCCAGACGGTTTTGCAGGCGGTGCAGGTGGCGCCGATAGTGCCCCTCGGACAAGGCCCGATAGACCACCCGCTCGCCTAGCTCCGGGCTGGTCAGTCCCTGCAGCATCTTGAGATCGGTCAGCTCGCGCGCACGATCGGCGGTGGTCGCCACGAACCCGACCCGCAGATTGGCCGCCAGGCTCTTCGAGAAGCCACCCAGATAGATCACCCGGCGCAGGCCGTCGGCGGCGGCCAGCCGCGGCCCCTGGCCGAGCAAGGCATCGGGCAGGAAATCCGCGTTGACGTCGTCTTCGACAATGGTGAGGTCATGGGTCTCGGCCAACTGCAGCAGCCTGTGCGCACGGTTCACCGAGATCGTGCTGCCGGTGGGGTTGTGTAAGGCGCCGCTGACGAAGAACAGGCGTGGCCGATAGCGCTTGACGAGGGTTTCGAGGGTTTCCAGGCACGGACCGTCGGCCAGTCTGGGCACCCCCAGGACACGCAGACCGAGTGCGGCGAACTGCCCGAACAACACGAACCAGCTCGGCGACTCGACGAGCACCGGGTCACCGGCGCGCAGGTAGCGCTGGGCGACCAGGTCGAGACCCTGGGTGACGCCGGTCGTACAGAGCAGGCCGTCGACGGTGGCCGGAATGCTCAACCGTTCGAGCCGCTGGCAGATCTGCTCGCGCAACGGCGGATATCCCTGCGGATGACCGTAGTCGAGCATCGCAGGTCCCGCGTGCCGTCCGACCGCACGCAGACTCTGCTCGATCAGTTCCGCATCGAGCCAGGACGGCGGCAACACACCCGCTCCGGGCATCATTTCGGGCGGCAGGCGCTTGAACATGTTGCGCAGCAGCCAGACATGATCGACCCCGGCGGTCTGCGCCTCGGCCCAGGCGTGCACGCGCCGCGTGGGCGCAATCACTTCGACCTGGCGCACGTAGAAGCCACTGCCGCGCCGGGACTCGATCAGGCCTCGTGCAACCAGTCGGTCGTAGGCCTCGACGACCGTGAAGCGCGACACGCCGAACTCGCGCGCGGCCGAGCGGATCGAGGGCAGACGGGCACCCGGCGGCAATCCGCGGCCACCGATCCGGGCGGCGACTTGTTCGACGACGCGCTCGACCAGGGTCCCGGCGGTGCCTGACGCAGTCATGCCTGCCTACTCGAAGTCTGGCTCCTGCCACCACGGGAAGAACGACGGCATATCGGCCGAGACCCGATCCGGATAGCGGGGTTCACGCTTCTCCAGGAAGGCCGTGATGCCCTCGCGCGCATCGGCGCTCTGGCCACGTGACTGGATCGCACGGCTGTCGATGGCATGTGCGCCCATGGGATGCGGGGCACTCGGCAGGCGCCAGAGCATCTGGCGCGTCAGTGCGACCGAAACGGGCGCCGCGTTGGCGGCGATCTCCGCAGCCAGCGCGCGCGCCGCCGGCAGCAGGTCGTCGGGTTCGTGCAGCGATCGGACCAGGCCGCCGGCCAGCGCCTCGTCGGCATCGAACACCCGGCCGGTCATGCACCACTCCAACGCCTGCTGCATACCCACCAGGCGTGGCAGGAACCAGCTGGAGGCCGCCTCGGGAGTGATGCCGCGCCGCGCGAACACGAAGCCGAATCTCGCCTTGGTGGAGGCCAGACGGATGTCCATCGGCAGTTGCATCGTCACACCGACACCGACCGCGGCGCCGTTGACGGCGCCGATGACCGGCTTGAGGCTGCGGTATATCCGCAGGGTGGTCAGGCCGCCGCCATCGCGGTAGACGTCGCCCACCCGATGCGCCTCGCGCGACGGGTCGGCGCGCTTGTCGTAGTCGAAGGTCTTGCCCCCGGCGCCGAGGTCGGCGCCGGCGCAGAATGCCCGTCCGGCCCCGGTCACGATGACCGCGCGCACCGAGTCGTCGGCATCGGTGTCATCGAACGCGGCGATCAACTCGTCACGCATCGCGGTCGTGAAGGCATTGAGCCGATCGGGCCGGTTCAGCGTGATGGTGGCGATCGGGCCATCCTTTTCGAGCAGAATCGTTTCGAAAGCGGGCGTGTTCACGGGCAGTGTCTCCAGCAAGTTGATGTCGGGCGTCGGGCGAGAATTCGCAGGGCGTGTCCGTGCCCTTTTGGGGAGCGCCCATCCAAGCGTCTCCTTAGCCCAGCGGCTCGAAGTGGCGGCGAACGACCCGCGGATCGACATCCGCGAACGAGGATGCCTCCCAGGCCGGCCGACGATCCTTGTCGATCAGCACCGCGCGCACGCCCTCCAAGAAATCATGGTGACGCTGGAACTGGCGGGCCAACACCAGATCGAGCGCCAACACCTCGTCCAGGCCGGCAAGCCGGGTCCGCCGCAGGTACTCGTCGGCGATCACGGCGGTGGTCGGCGAACCACCGGCCAGGCTGGATGCCGGCGCCTCGAACCAGGGGTCTTCGTCGGCCGCCGCGCGCAGGCAGGCGAGTAGCGACGGGAGGTCGGGCTGCGCGGCAATGTAGCGCAGGGCGTCGAGGTACTGGAGCAGCCGTGACAGGGGCAGACCGGACTTGTAGCGGCGATGCGCGGCCAGCAGCAGCGAACCGATCGCCGCATCGTCATCGCGCGGCCTGCCGCGTAGCGGCAAGGCACAGAGATCGTCCCACAAGGCCTCGCGCCGCTCGTTGGGAACGAACACGTCCGCCAAACCGGCGAACAGGGCGTCGGCCTCGTTGATCACGAGCCCGGTCAGCGCCATGATGCGACCGATGCCGGCCGGAAGCCGGTTTAGAAACCAACCGCCGCCGACGTCGGGAAACAAGCCGATGTGAATCTCCGGCATCGCCACGCGCGCACCGTCGCCAATCACCCGGTAGCGCGCGCCCACCGCCAGACCCAGGCCGCCGCCCATGCAGATACCGTGGACTTGGCTGACGAAGGGCTTCGGAAAGCGATGGATGAGCCGGTCGAGCGTGTATTCGACCTCGAAGAAAGTGTCACCCGCAACGTAGCGCTGCGGGCCACCCGCGCGTACCGAGCGGACCACCGCCGCGACGTCTCCGCCGGCCGAAAAACCCTTGTCGCCGTCGGCGCAGAGCACGACCGCGGCAATCGACTCGTCGGCGGCCCAGTCACGGAACCGCTCGAGCATCGCCGCACACATCGGCAGGGTCAGCGCGTTGAGCTGACGCGGGCGCGACAACGCCGCAAACCCGATGCGGCCCGTTCCGGCACTGTCACGGGTCCAGAAGCGCACACCGACGTCGGCCTTGGTGGCATCGGTCACGGATTCAGCCAAAACGTTTCTCCATGTCGCAACAAAACGAAGCGGGCCGGATCGATCGCATGTTTGGCCAGCGCTGCGGCGAGATCACCGATCGGCTGATCGAGCGGCTCGTCGCCGAGTTCGAACGTGCCCCAGTGGATGCCCACCGACTGGCGGGCATGGACATCCTGATGCACCAGTACCGCTTCCTCGGGATTCAGATGGTGGTCCTGCATGAACCAGCGCGGCTCGTATGCGCCGACCGGCAACAGAGCGAGATCGAAGCCGCCAAAGCGGGCACCGATCTCGGCCAGATCACGCGAGTAGCCACTGTCGCCGGCAAAGTAGACCTTGCGGCGGTCGCCGGCGATCACCCAGCCGCCCCACAGACTCTGATTGCGGTCGAACAAGCCGCGGGCGCTCCAGTGCTGGGCCGGCACGAACGTGAAACGCAGATCGAACGCGCTGCGCGTGTCCCACCAGTCCATTGCCTGCACCGAATCGATGCCGCGCTCCTCGAACCACGGGCGCAGCCCGAGCGGCACGAAGAACAACGGCGCACCGCCGTCCTGATCGCGCAGCGCGCGCACGGTCTGCTCGTCGAGGCTGTCCGGATGGTTGTGCGAGATCACCACTGCGTCGACATGAGGCAGCTCGTCCAGGGAAATCGGCAGCGGCACCCGCCGGACCGGTCCGAGCCAACTGAAAGGGGACGCGCGCTCGCCGAAGTGGGGGTCGGTCAGAATGTTGATGCCACCGACGCGCAGCCAAACGGTGGCGTGGCCGATCCAGGTCGCGCTGTCGCGCGGCTCGGCCAGGATCGCGGCAACGTCCGGTCTGACGACCTCGAAGCCGCCATAGCCATCACGGAATCGGCTCGGCGGCGCCGGACGGTCGGCGCGCCAGGCCTGCCATCGCCACTTGGCGATGTCCGACAGCGAGTGACCGCCGGCCGGGCCATACCGATTGACGAAACCATCGGGGCGGTGGTGTTCACGCTGCGGGTCGTAGGTATCCGGCGGCGTCGAGACACATGCCGACACGAGCAATGCGAGCAGCATCGCACTGGCGACATGGGTGCCACGGGTCGCGAGGCGCGCGCCGCCCGACCGTCGTGGGAGTATCGAATGGAAAGCCATCGGATGATTCTACGAGAGCCTGGCAGGAGATCGCCGAGTCATCGGAGCGCGACCGCCCCGCAGCGCCCGCCGTGCGGGATCGAAGGCGGTCTGACACCGGCCGGCGCCGGCCTCAGTCGCCCCCGGCCAAGCGAATCCTGGCGTCGCGGATGCGTGGCTCCAGCAACTTGCCCTTGCGCGCCCGCGAGCCCGCGTAGCCATCGAGCTGGCCGGCCGTGAAGCGCCGATCGACCGGCTTCGCACCGCGCCCGATCCCGGCGATCTCGACACCACTGGAACCGTAGACGATCGCCTGAGCGAGCCGGTCCTTGGGCTCGGTGGCCATCAACGCGATTCCGCGCCCGCCGTTGCGCAACTGTTTGACCTCGGCCAGATCGAACACCAGCGCGCGTCCCTGCTCCGACACACACAACACCTTGCCAGAATCGCCGTCGAACAGCGCCGGCCTCAGAGGTCGATCCCCATCGCCGACCGTCAGCAAGGCCTTGCCCTGGCGGGTGCGCCCGATCAGGTCTTCGGTCAGGCAACGGAAACCGAGGCCATTGGCCGTGGTGAGCATGACGCCGCGCCCGGGTGCGCTGGCGAACACGTGCTCGATGCGCACCCCGGCATCGAGCTCGACGAAGCGGGTGATCGGCGAGCCGTCGCCCCGCGCGGACGGCATCTGCGCCACCGGCACCGAATAGACGCGGCCATTGGTGCCGAGCGCGAACACCTGGTCGGTGGTCATGACCTCGTACACGCCGTAGAACGAATCGCCGCTCTTGAACGTGAACTGGGCGGCATCGTGACCATGCCCCTGGCGCGCGCGTACCCAGCCCATCTCGGACACGACCACGGTGACGGGCTCCTCGAGCACACGCACCTCGGCCACCGCCCGCTCTGCCGCCTCGATCAGGGTGCGGCGCTCGTCGCCATAAGCCTTGGCGTCGGCACGGATCTCGCCGATGACCTTCTTGCGCATCGCGGACTCGTCGCCGAGCAGTGTCTCGAGTGCGCCCTTCTCTTCACGCAACTCGCCGAGTTCGCGCTCGATGCGGATCGCCTCCAGGCGCGCCAGTTGTCGCAGGCGGATCTCCAGGATGTCCTCGGCCTGGCGATGAGTGAGCGAAAAGGCCTCCATCAACGCCGTTCGCGGTTCGTCCGACTCGCGGATGATCCGGATCACTTCGTCGATGTTGAGCAGGACGAGCTGGCGCCCCTCGAGAATGTGGATGCGATCGTCGACCTTGGCGAGGCGGTGCCGGCATCGCCGCGTCACGGTGTCGAAGCGAAACCGTCCCCACTCGGAGAGGATCTCGACCAGCGACTTCTGACGTGGCCGGCCGTCGATGCCGATCATGACCAGATTGATCGACACATTGGCTTCGAGACTGGTGTGCGCGAGCAACTGATTGACCAGCTCCTGCCGGTCGATGCGCGAGGTCTTCGGCTCGAACACCAGCCGTACCGGGGCATCCTTGCCGGATTCGTCGCGAATCGTGTCGAGCACCGACAACATCGTCTGCTTCAACTGCTGCTGTTCCGCCGTCAGTGCCTTCTTGTTCGCACGCACCTTCGGATTGGTGATCTCTTCGATCTCCTCGGCGATCCGCTGTGCCGAAACCCCGTGCGGCAGCTCGGTCACCACGAGTTGCCACTGCCCACGCGCCATCTCCTCGTAGTCGTAGCGGGCACGGACCTTGATCGAACCGCGTCCGCTCTCGTAGATGTCGTGGATCTGCTCCGGAGCGGAAATAATGTGACCGCCGCCCGGAAAATCGGGCCCGGGCACGATCTCGAGCAATTCAGCGGTCGTCATGCGCGGTTTGCGCAGCACCGCGATCGCCGCGTCGGCGACCTCGCGCAGGTTGTGAGGCGGAATCTCCGTGGCCATGCCGACCGCGATGCCGGAGGCGCCATTGAGCAGCACCATCGGCAGACGCGCCGGCAGCAATGCCGGTTCTTCGGCGGAGCCGTCGTAGTTGGGCACGAAATCGACCGTGCCCTGGTCGATTTCGGACAGCAAGAGCTCGGCGTAACGGGTCAGCCGCGCTTCCGTATATCGCATCGCCGCCGCGCCATCGCCGTCACGCGAGCCGAAATTGCCCTGGCCGTCGATCAGCGGATAGCGCAAGGTGAACGACTGCGCCATGCGGACCAGGGCGTCGTAGGCCGCGGTGTCCCCGTGCGGATGGAATTTGCCCAGTACATCGCCGACCACCCGCGCGGACTTGACCGGCTTGGCATTGGCGCCCAGCCCCATCTCGTTCATCGCGTAGAGAATGCGCCGCTGCACCGGCTTCTGGCCGTCGGCGACCTCCGGCAATGCACGCCCCTTCACCACCGAGACCGCATAGTCGAGATAGGCCTTCTCGGCGTAGTCGGCCAGCGTGATCACGTCGTCGTCCGCAAACGCGTCATCGCTGCGATCGCTGTCGCTCATCGGTTCTCCTGATGCCGCCTGCCGCCCGCCGGGCCCGCGGCCAGGTGGACGAAGCGGAAAAGATATTCAAGCGCCCTCGCAACGGGCGGATCAGATGTCCAGGGCGGCCTCGGTGCTGCGTTCCTCGAGCCAGGCCCGGCGGGCGGCAGACTCGCCCTTGCCCATCAGCATGTTGAAGCGGCCGCTGGTGTCGCTCGACCCGAGCTCGCCCAGCCGGACGGGCAACAAACGCCGCGTATCCGGATTCATGGTCGTTTCCCAGAGCTGCTCGGCGCTCATCTCGCCGAGGCCCTTGAATCTGGAAATCGACCAGGATCCCTCGCGCACACCCTCCTGGCGCAACTTGTCCTCGACATGCCTGAGCTCGCCCTCGTCGAGACAATAGAGCTTGCGCAGCGGCCGCTTGCCCGCCGCGGGAACGTCGACCCGGAACAACGGCGGACGGGCGACGAACACATGGCCGTCTTCGACCAGACGCGGGAAGTGACGAAAGAACAAGGTCAGCAACAACACCTGGATGTGCGACCCATCGACATCGGCGTCGGACAGGATGCAGATCTTGCCGTAGCGTAGCGAGGACAGATCGACCGACTCCCCCGCACCGTGCGGATCGACGCCGATCGCCACCGAGATGTCGTGGATCTCGTTGTTGGCGAACAGTCGCGAGCGATCGGTCTCCCAGCTGTTGAGAACCTTGCCACGCAAGGGAAGGATTGCCTGAAAGTTCTTGTCTCTGCCCATCTTGGCCGACCCGCCGGCGGAATCGCCCTCGACCAGGAACAACTCCGTGCGTTGCACGTCGCCCGACTCGCAATCGGTCAATTTCCCCGGCAGCACAGCCACGCCGGAACTCTTGCGCTTCTCGACTTTCTGCGCGGCACGGCTGCGCGCCTGAGCCTGCCGAATGACCAACTCCGCAAGTCGCTTGCCGTGATCGACGTGCTGATTGAGCCAGAGCTCCAGCTGACCGCGAACGAAGCTGCTGATCAGGCGCACGGCATCGCGGGAGTTGAGGCGTTCCTTGACCTGCCCCTGGAACTGAGGATCGAGGATCCGTGCCGACAACACGAAACTGACTCTCGCGAAAGCGTCTTCGGGCAACAGTTTGATTCCCTTCGGCAGCAGGTTATGCAATTCGACGAACGAACGCACCGCCTGAAACAGGCCGTCGCGCAAACCAGACTCATGCGTGCCGCCGGCCGACGTCGGAATCAGATTCACGAACGACTCACGCAGCAAGGGGCCTTCCTCGGTCCAGACGACGCACCACTGGGCGCCCTCGCCTTCGGCGAATGTTTCGTCGCCGCCGGGCGCGTACTGGTCGCCCTCGAAGACCGGGATCAGAGGCGCGCTGGCGCCCGCCTTGTCCAGGGTTTCGGACAGGTAGCCGGTCAGCCCCTCGGGAAACTGCCAGACCTGGCGACGCGACGGTTTCTCCTCGATCAGCGAAACCTTCAGTCCCGGTAGCAATACCGCTTTCGAGCGCAACAGCATCGCCAGCTCGCCGATCGGCACCTGGGCGCTGTCGAAGTAGCGTCCGTCGGGCCAGCAACGCACGAGCGTGCCCTGGCGCTTGTCGGGCTTGCCATCGGCCTTCTTGAGCCGCGCGGCGAGTTCGCCGCCTGCAAACGCGATATCGTGGCGGGCGTTATCGCGCCAGACCGTCACTTCGAGCCGCTTGCTCAGCGCATTGGTCACCGACACACCGACGCCGTGCAGGCCGCCGGAGAAGCTGTAGGCGCCACCGTGCGCCTTGTCGAACTTGCCGCCGGCGTGCAGGCGGGTGAAGACGATCTCGACGACCGGCACTTTCTCTTCGGGATGCAGCCCTACCGGAATACCGCGGCCGTCGTCTTCGATGCTGAAACTGCCGTCCCCATGAACCGTGACCGTGATCGAGCGGCACTGACCGGCGAGCGCCTCGTCGGCCGCGTTGTCGATCACCTCCTGCAGGATGTGCAGCGGATTATCGGTTCGGGTGTACATGCCCGGCCGCTGGCGCACGGGCTCCAGGCCCTTGAGCACGCGAACGGAGGATTCATCGTAGGTACTGGCTTTCTTGGTGGCCATGACTCGCCATCGGGGTCGGGCGATGTCCGGCGGGCGCGAGCCGACCCTCGCCTGGGTGGCCGGGCGCCGTCATCGACCGATGATCGTTGCGCAAAGTTGCAGGAAGCTGGCGAGATCGCCCACCCGATCGGGCTGCCGGTAGGCGGCAAACGCCCAGGCAAGCAACGCGAGAAGGAGCGCGGCGATCAAGGTCCAGCCCAGTCCGCGCAAGATTCTAGTCGGATTCACTTTCGTTCCTCGGTCGGCAGTGTATCGCGCGGCCGACGGTTGCGGGAATCGGCGCCCCGAGAGGGTAGACTCAAAGCCACCATCGGCCGTCTCGAACACGCATGAACGACAGTCCAAGTCGCGTCCGCGACCGTTGCTGCGGGCATCGGGGTTGGCCAGGCATCGTCCGGGGTTTGTCGGGTGCGCTGGCTGCGATCACGCTGGCTGGCTGTGCAGCCAGTTCGAGTCTGCCTGCGCCGGCACCGGTCCCCATTGCCGCTGCGACGTCCTCCGATCCGACACAGCGATGCCTGGCGCAGTTCGATGCGCTCGACCGCGCGCTCGACGACGCCGGCGTGCGCGACCATCAGGACCGGCCGGTCCCCGGCTTTCCCTATCTGCGCAGCTCGCGGCTGTTGCGCTCCTATCTCGATCGAATCGGCGCCGGCCACATGGCAGCGGCCTGGATTGCACGCATGCGTACGCTCGATCAGCAGGCGCGCAAATACGAGATCGCGAATTTCGGCACACACCGCGCGGCTCCCCTGCTGGGCTATGCCGCCAACACGCCCCTGCCGTTCCTGCTCGAACACCTCGAGCGATGCGGGCAGCTCCTGACCGAGCAGGACCGGCGCGACGGGCAGCGCGTCGAGATGCTGTCGGCGGCCATCGAGAAGCCGTTGCCCGAAGCCTCGCTCGACGACCGGTACCGCCCTCTGTCGACGCAGTCGCGCACGGGCTTGGCGGGTGCACTTGCCGACGGCCTCGAGATGCCGCCGGAGATCGGCCGGCGCAACCTGATGCTCGTGCCGTCCGCCGCGCCGCCCGCACCCGACCTCGTGCGGGCATTGGTGCGCAGCCGGCGCCGTGATGCGCTCGCGCTACCCGTGCTCACCGAAGACGTGAGCCTTCGCCTGATTGAAGCAATGGCGCCGGTGATCGAGGTGCGGGGCGGACTACCCGCGGCGCGGGTGGTACTCGCCGGCAGCCAGGACGACCCCACGCCCTCGCTCGACCTGGGCTCGCCGACGGTCTACGCGCGTCAGGAGCTGACCAGGCTCGGCGGCGCCAGCGCGCTGCAGCTGATCTACAGCGTCTGGTTCAAAACCGAGCAAGCGCAAATGCCGTCCGAGCTCTATCTGCGACTGACCCTCGATGACAGCGGTGAACCGATCCGCTTCGAGGCAATGCCGGGACAGGGACGGCAGCGACTGACGGTTCCGATCGGCATGCATGAATCCGTCGACGAACTGCTCGACGCCAGCCTGGCATTGCCGTCGGCGCTGGCCGGGCAGCGCCTGCGTGTGCTCGTCGACCCTGCCAGGCTCAGCGTGGTGGGCCTGGACTATGTGGACGCGACCATCCCGGGCGAGCCCTACGAACTCTATCCCGAGGACATCATGCGCAGCCTTCCGGTGGCCGGCGACCCGCGCCGCCGAGCGAGTCTGTTCGGCGCTGACGGGCGAATGCGCGGTCAAGCGGCCGAGCGGGTGGACGTGCCTCTTCAGTGGGGGCATCACCGCCTCGATGTCATGCGCATGGGCAGCGGTGCCGCGCCTTTTTTCGACAGCCCAGAGTATCCGCGTCAGGACGAGCCGCACGCCGCGCGCTGATGCGTCTGGCGCCCCTGCAGTCGCTCCCTGATCGTCCCGATGCCAAGCTCGGCGCGCGTCACCGGATGCACGCGAAAGCGCCTTCGCCGCTTACGGCTCGCTTACGTCTAACTGACCCGATTCTTACAAAGCGCGCGGCTCTTACGCATCGCTTACTACCCCCTTACGCACCGCTTACAGCAAGCGATTTTCCGCTTTCGCATCGCGCGACAGCAGCGTAAAAATAATCGCGTCGGCACCCTCCTGTGCGGCGGGTGTCGAGCAGATCGGGCCATGCAGTACGTCCGCATCGCCGGCCCAACGAAGTGAAAAGTTCCGTCGTGGCACGACTTGGGCCCGACCGACCCCACCCTGAGGAGAACATCGGATGAGCAAACTCATCAACGAACCCCGTCGCGAGATCATCAAGGGCAGCGCGGCCCTGGCCGCCGGCATCGCCGCCCCCACCTTCTTCATGCGTAACGCCTGGGGCGCCGATTTCCTGAACGCGCCCACCGGCAAGACTGTCACCCTGGGCTTCAACGTCCCGCAGACCGGTGCCTACGCCGATGAAGGTGCCGACGAGCTTCGTGCCTACCAGCTCGCCGTCGAGCACCTGAACGGCGAGGGCGACGGCGGCATGATGAAGACCTTCAAGCCATCGGCGCTCAAGGGCAACGGCATCCTTGGCAAGAAGGTCGCCTTCGTGACCGGCGACACGCAGACCAAATCGGACGCGGCCCGTGCATCGGCCAAGCGCATGATCGAGAAAGACGGCGTGATCATGATCACCGGCGGATCCTCGTCGGGCGTCGCGGTTGCCGTGCAAGGCCTGTGCCAGGAAGCCGGCCTGATCTTCATGGCCGGTCTGACCCACTCCAATGACACCACCGGCAAGGACAAGAAGCGCAACGGCTTCCGTCACTTCTTCAATGCCTACATGTCCGGCCAGGCGCTCGCCCCGGTGCTGGGCAAGGCCTATGGCAAGGACCGTATCGCCTACCACCTCACCGCCGACTACACCTGGGGTTGGACACAGGAAGAGTCGATCAAGAATGCCACCGAGAAGCTCGGCTGGAAGACCCTGCAGGCGGTGCGCACCCCGGTCGGCGCGGGCGACTTCTCGCAGTACATCACGCCGGTCTTGAACTCCGGTGCCGACGTGCTGATCCTGAATCACTACGGCAAGGACATGATCAATTCCTTGACCCAGGCCGTGCAGTTCGGTCTGCGCGACAAGCAGGTCAACGGCAAGGACTTCGCGATCGTGGTGCCGCTCTACTCGCGTCTGATGGCTCAAGGCGCCGGCGAGAACGTCAAGGGCATCTACGGCTCCACCAACTGGCACTGGTCATTGCAGGACGACGGTTCGAAGGCGTTCGTGCAGTCGTTCGGCAAGAAATACGGCTTCCCGCCGTCGCAGGCCGCGCACACCTGCTACGTCCAGGCGCTGCTGTACGCCGATGCCTGCGAGCGTGCCGGCACCTTCCACCCCTGCCAGGTGGCCGCCGCCCTCGAGGGCTTCAAGTTCGACGGCATGGGCAACGGTCCGACCGAGTATCGCGCCGAGGACCACCAGTGCTTCAAGGACGTGCTGGTCGTGAAGGGCAACGAGAACGCGACCTCCAAGTTCGACCTGCTGAAGGTGGTCGAGGTCACGCCGCGGGCGCAAGTCGAGTACGACGCCAAGATCTTCGGCGGCGAACTCGGCCCCTGCAACGCCGGCGCCTGATCCCGCGCCGATCGAAGCCCGGCGCTCAACCGATCGCCGGGCGCTTGAACCGGGCGCCCCTCGCCCGGTGAGGCCTCCGGTCGCGACTCCGGTCGCGACCGGTCCCTAGCCAGAATTCGTGCGGACCAACGATCCGCGCCGAGAGCCATGGACGCGATACTCCTGCAAATCCTGAACGGCCTTGACAAGGGCGGCGCCTATGCGCTGATCGCCCTGGGCTTGACGTTGATCTTCGGAACCCTCGGTGTGGTCAATTTCGCGCACGGGGCGTTGTTCATGCTGGGCGCCTTCTGTGCGGTCACGGTCAATCGGCTGCTTTCGCTCGAGAAGGTCACGGTCGATCCGACGCAGATGACCGCCTGGGGAACGCCGATGGAGATCAAGACGCCCTACGTGCAGGCAATGTTCGGCGACTTCGGCAGGTTCCTCCTCGAATACTCGGTCCCGGTCTCGATCCTGCTCGCGATACCGTTCATGCTGATCGTCGGCATCGTGATGGAGCGCGGCCTGATCAAACACTTCTACAAGCGCCCGCATGCCGAGCAGATACTGGTGACCTTCGGCCTGGCCATCGTGCTGCAGGAGATCATCAAGGCATTGTTCGGTGCCAACCCGATTCCCCAGGCAGCGCCGATGGCGGTGCGCGGCGCCTTGGACGTCGGCGCCTTGTTCGGATTCGACGTCGGTTCGGTCGTCTATCCGTGGTGGCGGGTGGTCTACCTGGCCTTTGCAGCGGTCGTGCTGGGCAGTGTGTTCGCGTTCCTGCGCTTCACGACCTTTGGCATGGTGGTGCGTGCGGGCATGGCCGATCGCGAGACGGTCGGCCTGCTGGGCATCGACATCGACCGCCGGTTCACGATGATGTTCGGCCTCGCCGCGGTGGTGGCCGGCATGGCCGGTGTCATGTACACACCGATTCTCCCCCCCGACTATCACATGGGCATGGACTTCCTCGTGCTGAGCTTCGTGGTGGTCGTGGTCGGCGGCATGGGCAGCCTGCCCGGTGCCGTGGCGGCCGGCTTCCTGCTCGGCATCCTGCAATCGTTCGCATCCATGAACGAGGTCAAGTCCATCCTGCCCGGTATCGACCAGATCATCATCTATCTGGTCGCCGTCGTCATTCTGTTGTTCCGTCCGCGCGGCCTGATGGGCCTCAAGGGCGTGATGGACGCCTGAGGAGCCGAATCCATGAGCATCAGTCGCAAAAGTCCGATCGGCAACGCCAGCCTGCTGATCCTCGTCGCCGTCTTCACCCTGGCCGGCCCCATCCTGCTGACACCGTTCGGCGCCGGCTATCCCGACCTGCTGCAGAAGTTCGCGATCTTCGGCATCTTCGCCATCGGCTTCAACATCTTGTTCGGCCTGACCGGCTACCTCAGCTTCGGTCATGCGGCGTTCCTGGGCGTGGGGTCTTACGCTGCGGTCTGGTCCTTCAAGCTGCTGACCATGAACATCGTGCCGGCGGTCATCTTCGCGGTGCTGGTCTCGGCGGTGTTCGCCGCCGTCATCGGCTTCGTGAGCCTGCGCCGATCGGGCATCTATTTCTCGATCCTGACGCTCGCATTCGCGCAGATGTCCTACAACCTCGCCTATTCGGTGCTCACCCCGATCACCAACGGCGAGACCGGCCTGCAACTCACGCTGAGCGATCCGCGCGTGCTCGACACCAGGATCGAGGGCGCCGGGCTGCCGCTGACCAACTTCTTCGGTTTGCACATGAACAGCTACACCGAGGTTCAGATGCTGGGCATGACCGTTCAGTTCAGCGTCGGTTACTACGTGTGCGCGGTACTGCTGTTGATCTGCTTCTATATCGCGATGCGCATCTTTCAGAGCCCCTTCGGCATGATGCTCAAGGCGATCAAGTCGAACCAGAACCGGATGGCATACACCGGCTTCAACACGCGCCCGTACACGCTGGCTGCGTTCGTGATCTCGGGTATGTTCGCGGGCCTGGCCGGCGCACTGATGGCCTGCACCGATCCTCTGGCCGGCGCCGAGCGCATGCAATGGACGGCCTCCGGCGAGGTCGTGCTGATGACCATTCTCGGCGGCACCGGCACCCTGCTCGGGCCGATACTGGGCGCCGGCCTGATCAAGTATTTCGAGAACATCTTCTCGTCCTTCAATGATGCGACCCTGCACACGGCATTCGACTTCCTGCCCGAATGGCTGCTCGAGCCGGTGGTGGCCGTGACCGGCCTGTTCGTCGGCGAAGGTTGGCATCTGACGCTCGGCCTGTTGTTCATGATCATCGTGATCTTCCTTCCGGGCGGGCTGATCGAGGGCTTCACGCGCATCGGGCGCATCCTCCGACGCTCCCGCGGCCAATCGTCGCCGATGATTTCCGGCGCCCCCGCCCAGCAAGGACACTGACATGGCCAGCATTCTCGAAGTCCGTAACGTCAGCAAGCGCTTCGGTGGGCTGCAGGCACTCAACGATGTCGTGCTGACCGTCGAGGAAGGCACGGTGCACGCGATCATCGGCCCGAATGGCGCCGGCAAGTCCACGTTGCTGAACTGCCTGGTCGGGCGACTGATTCCCGACACCGGGACCGTGATGTTCGCGGGCCACTCGCTGCTCGGCATCAAGCCGCACGAGATCAACCAGGCCGGCGTCAGCCGCGTGTTCCAGACGCCGGAGATCTTCGCCGACCTGACGCTGCTCGAGAACGTGATGATTCCCGCGTTCGCCCGGCGCGACGGCGCCTACCGCCTGAATGGCTGGGGTGCCGTGGCCGGCGAGCGCGACATCTACGATCAGGCCATGGCGTCCTTGGAAGACATCGGCCTGGCCGACAAGCGCGACGTCATCACGGGCAGCCTGAGCCGCGGCGACAAGCGCCGGCTCGAAATGGCGATGTGTCTCGTGCAAAAACCCAAGCTGCTGCTGCTCGACGAACCGACGGCCGGCATGAGCCGGGCCGACACCAACAACACCATCGACCTGCTGAAGACCATCGCCGGCAAGGGCATCACGATGATCGTGATCGAGCACGACATGCACGTCGTGTTCTCGCTCGCGGAGCGCATCAGCGTGCTCGCGCAGGGCACGGTCATCGTCGAAGACCAGCCCGAGCACATCAAGGGCAATCCCAAGGTCCAGGAAGCCTATCTCGGGGGAGCGCACCTGTGAACACCGCCACCGCCAATCAGAGCAGCGCCACCGGCCGCAGCGACCGTCCCTTCTTCGAGGTCCGCGACGTCCATGCCTACTACGGCGAGAGCTACATCGTGCAAGGTGTCAGCTTCACGATCAACGAAGGTGAGATCGTCGCCCTGCTCGGCCGCAATGGCGCCGGCAAGACCTCGACACTGCGCAGCCTCGCGCGGCTCGACGCACCGGCGCTGACCCAGGGCGAGGTCTGGCTCGACGGCCATGCCCTGCACAAGATGCCGGCACACGAAGCGGCCCGCAATGGCATTGCGCTGGTCCCCGAAGATCGCCGCATCATCGCCGGCCTGACCGTCGAAGAGAACCTCCAACTGGCCCAGATCGCGCCGCCGATCGGCTGGAGCATCGAACGCGTCTACGAGTTGTTCCCGCGCCTGGGCGAACGCCGCCGTCAGGAGGGCGTCACGCTGTCGGGCGGCGAACAGCAGATGCTCGCGATCGCCCGTGCCCTCGCCCGTGACGTCAAACTGCTGTTGCTCGACGAGCCCTACGAGGGTCTGGCGCCGGTGATCGTGCAGGAGATCGAGCGAACGCTCGAGCAGATCAAGAAAGCGGGCATGACCACGATCATCGTCGAGCAAAATGCAATCGCCGCCCTGCACCTGTCCGATCGCGCGATCATCCTCGACATGGGTCAGGTAGTGTTCGATGGCAGCGCTCAAGAAGTGCTGGACAATGCGCAACTGCGCCAGGAGTATCTGGCCATCTGAGCCGCGACCGCCCTGCCTTCCCCGCCCAGCACCCTTGCCCTGCCGGGGCAGGTGCGGGCGCGCCGAACGCGCACGCCGTTCGGCCGGCGTTTGTTCGTCCGCTGGCACGTGGCCTGCTGCGAACGGGCCCAGGCCGTCGGCGGTTTACGACGCCCGCGCCGCGAACTGCCCGCGCAACACGTTCGCACCCGCGATGATCGGCAGCACGGCCAGCGCCGAGTACGCACCCGAGTAACTGCCAAGGCCGCTGACCAACTGTCCGAACGCGACCGGCCCTAGCACGCCGCCCAGGAAGGTCATGAACTGGGTCCCACCGGTGATCGTGGCCAACTTGTCGCGCGGCGCCACGCGCACCAGTTCGGCGTAGAACACACCATTCCAGGCGATGGCGGTGGCCGCGCAGCCAAGGCTGACCAGGTAGACCCAGGCCAGGGGCGGAGAGTCCGTCAATAGTGCCAGCGCGCCACTGGTGACACCCATGATCAGGCCAAGGGCGCCCAACAGCGTGGCCGGTTCCACGTAGCGATCGGCCACGTGCCCCCAGAACGGACGTCCGACGATGCTGGCCAACTGCGCACTCGACAGCACCGCAGCGGCGGCCGCGAGCCCAAAGCCGTGTTCGATATGCAGGTAGCTGACCAGAAAGGTCAGCAGGCATATCTGCGTGACCGCGTAGACCAATGAAGTCCAGGCAAGCCGCCGCAGGCCGGGATTCGCGAACACCATCTTCAATGGCGTCGCGATTGACAAGCCACCGAGCCGGATCGAGCGATCGAGATCACGATCGAACACCGATCTGGCCGGTTGCATCGCCAACGCCACCACGACGAACACGCCGGCGACGACCCAGGCCGTGGCCCGCCAGCCGACCTGGAGATAGAGCCAGGGGGCGAGCAGCCCGGCCATTGCGACGCCGATCGGCACACCGGTCTGCTTGATCGAGAAGATCAGCCCGCGAGAAGCCGGTGGCGCATGGCGGCCGAGCATGTCGGCCGCGCTCGGGTTGCAGAGACCATAGGCGATACCGATGCCGACGGCGCCAAGCAGCAGCATCGGCACGGCGGCAGCCGGCAGACAGGCCAGTCCGACCGCCGCGACCAGCACGGTGAGCTGACAGAAGCGCAATGCACCATAGCGCCGGACATAGCCGCCACCGGCCAGGCCCGACAACATCGCGAGCACATAGATGACCCCGACGAACACACCGATGCGCTCCGGAGCGAACCCGAGTTCCGGGGCCACGGCCGGTGCCAGCACCGTCGGGACGCCCTGGGCAAGGGCAGCCAGAGCCTGCGTGACGAGGGTGAGCGTCAGCGCCAGCCAGGGCCGGCGCCGTTCGACCTCCGCAGTGCCGTCAGACACGCTCCACGCACATCGCGACGCCCATGCCGCCACCGATACACAGCGTGGCCAGACCCTTGCGCGCCTCGCGACGCCGCATCTCGAACAGCAAGGTGTTCAGCACGCGGCAGCCGGAGGCACCGATCGGGTGGCCGATGGCGATCGCGCCGCCGTTGACGTTAACGATCGACGGATCCCAACCCATGTCCTTGTTGACCGCGCAGGCCTGGGCCGCGAAGGCCTCGTTGGCCTCGACCAGGTCGAGGTCGGCCACCTGCCAGCCGGCCTTCTCGAGCGCTTTGCGCGAGGCCGGAATCGGGCCCGTGCCCATGATCTTGGGATCGACCCCGGCGGTGGCATAGGAAACGATGCGCGCCAGCGGTGTGATGCCGCGACGCTTGGCCTCGTCGGCAGACATGACCAGCACGACGGCGGCGCCGTCGTTGATGCCCGAAGCATTACCCGCCGTGACGCTGCCGTCCTTCGAGAAGGCCGGGCGAAGCTTGGTCATGGCGTCGATGGTGGCGCCGTGGCGGATGTATTCGTCCTGGTCGACCACCTGGTCGCCCTTGCGGGTCTTGATCGTGACCGGCGTGATCTCGTCGGCGAATCGGCCGGCCTTCTGGGCGGCCTCGGCCTTGTTCTGGCTGGCCAGCGCGAACTCGTCCTGCTGGCCGCGTGAGATCTCGAACTGCTCGGCGACGTTCTCCGCGGTATTGCCCATGTGGTAGCCGTTGAACGCGTCCCACAGACCGTCCTTGATCATGGTGTCGATCAGCTTCAGATCGCCCATTTTCTGGCCGGCGCGCAGATAGGCCGCATGCATGCTGAGCGACATGCTCTCCTGACCGCCGGCGACCACGATGCCCGCATCGCCGAGCTTCACGTGCTGCGCGGCCAGTGCCACGGCGCGCAGACCCGATCCGCAGACCTGGTTGATACCCCAGGCGGCGCTGGCCAGCGGCAGCCCGGCCGAGATGTGCGCCTGGCGGGCCGGATTCTGTCCCTGCCCGGCCGTGAGCACCTGGCCGAGGATCGTCTCGGAGACGTCTTCGGGTGCCACACCTGCTCGCTCCAGTACGGCGCGGATCGCGGTCGCGCCCAGTTCATGCGCGGAAACGTTGGCGAACGAGCCGTTGAACGACCCCACGGGGGTGCGGGCTGCGGCGGCAATAACGATGTCGGTCATGAGGTTTCCCCTTCTGGTGCGCAAGTGGCGCCGAATCCGTAATGATACCGGAATTGTGCACTGCACAAATCGAATTCGCAACCCGGCGGGCGGGTTGCCGGACGAGCCTCGGAAAGCCGCCGGGTACCGATCGTGAGCGTCTAGAGCACCAGTTGCGACTGCGTGATCAGCGCCACCTCCTGCCCGTCACCAGCCGTGATGCGGGTCTGCCAGACGGACAGGCGGCGACCGACGCGCACCGGCAGCGCCTCGGCCAGCAGAACGCTGCCCTCCGGCGCACCGGCGAGGAAGTTGGTCTTGCTCTCGATCGTCGTCGTACCCTTGGCCCCCTCGGGCAGATTGAGGTAGGCACCGAGCGCAGCGATCGAGTCGGCGAGGCTCATCAACACCCCGCCGTGGACGCTGTGCCCGGCGGTGCAAAGCTCGGCCCTGACGGTGAGCCGGGCACGGACCCCGTTCTTGCCGGCTTCCACGAGTTCGATGCCGAGTGTCTTCGAGAAAGGGATACGAGATAGCAGGTCTTCGTCCATGAGAGCCTCCGGGCAGGTTCCCCGGATTGTCGCCCGCCGCGGCGGGCGCGTCACGGCATGCCCCCGACTCAGAACGGACCGAACGCGCCTTGCCACCCGCCGACGATTCAGGCGGCGGCCGGCGGCGGCGCGTCCGGATCGCGCCAGCGACGCACCTGGCAACGCGCATCGCGCAGCGGTATGGAACCGCTGACCGGGTCTTCACGGCCCGTATCCATGGCCCGATTGACGTTGGCCGCCATGGCGTGCGCGTCCTCGTACGGTGAGTCGGCCGGGCCTGCGATCCACCAACCGTGCTGAGCGATCACGGTGTCCGGGCGCAGCGCATCGGTCAGAATCGCCCGGGCCACGAACGAACCCGTCGGTGTCACGACTTCGACCCAGTCCGAGTCGGCGATGCCGCGCGCCGCGGCCGCGGCCGGCGGCATCAGCAACGGAGGATCGGGCAGCAGACGTCGCAGGGACGGCAGGTGGCGGTGCTGGCCGTGACAATACGCGACACGTTTCGCGCAGCTCAGGTGAAGTGGAAAGTCGACCGCCAGCGGGCGGGCCTGGCCCGCCCCGGGTGGCACCGGCGCTTGACCGTGAATGAGCAGTCGCTCCGAGTAGATCTCGATGCGCCGGGAATCGGTCGGGAATCCCTGCGCGGCGCCGTCGGGCCCCGGTCGGCGATGCGCGTCCAGCGCGACCTCGCCCGCCACCCGCAGGCCCGCCGGCTCGGCTCTCAGCTGCGCGAGCGTGATACCGGATTCGCCGAGCGCGTTCTCGAGACCGCGATCGGTGTCGCCGTCGAAAAACCGGTCGGCGAGCCCCAGGCGTCGTGCCAGCGCCTGGACGATGTCGACATCGGCGCGCGATTGGCCGACCGGACCGATCACCGCGGGCCGAAGTTGCACCCAGCGCATGCCCTCGAGACTGACGTCGAAACCGCAGCGCAAGCCCTCGCGCTCCCACGAGGTGGACACCGGCAGCACGATGTCCGCATAGGCGGCGCTGGCGTTGAGGAAGAAGTCCGCGTGGACATGAAACGGCAATGCGCACAGGGCCTGTCGCGCACGATCGGGGTCCGGCTGCGCCGCGAGCAGGTTGCCGCCAAAGCTGAACAACATCCGCACCGGATACGGGCGCCGATCGAGGATGGCCGTATAGACATCGCGCGCACTGACCCAGCCCTGCGAAGGCGGCCCGATCGGCAGCCGGTCGCGGCCCAGCGCACGCTGAGTCCAGGCTTCGCGCAGGCAATTCGATGCCGACAGATCGGCGAAGGGTGCTGCCGCCCCGGGCACGTTGCCGCCGCGCCGGCCATAGGATCCCGTCAGCGTGACGAGCAGCGCGAGCGCGCGATCGGTCTGCGTGGCATCCGCGCTCTGGCCGATGCCGTTCCAGGCGAAATAGGCCAGCGAGGAGGCCGAGCCGATGATTTCGGCCGCTTCGCGCAGGCGATCGATCGGTACACCGGTCTCGGCGGCGACCCGCTCGGGCGGGCAGGCGCTCACCTGCTCACGATAATGGGCGAAGGCCGGCCGGCAGAGCACCCGGCCCCTCGGAGTCATCACCGGCCACTCGCCCTCCAGGCAGGGCTCTTCGGACGCCTGCAACCATCGGCCGGCGGCCGCGTCGAAGGCAAGCAGCGTTCCGCTGGCCCCGACCGCGATCAGCGCGCTCGGCGGCACGCCCGTCTGCCCGACCAGATCGGCGCCTCGCAAGAGCCGGCCGTCGTCGGCGCGAACGAGCATCGGGCCATTGGTCCACTGTGTGACGAAACCGCGATCGAAGCGCCCCGCCTCGATCAGCAGGTTCGCGAGCCCCAGCGCCAGGATTCGGTCGGTGCCCGGCCGGACCGGCAGCCAGCAGGCGTCGCCCCGGGCCAGGCTCGTGCGACGCGGATCGACGACGATCATGCGGGCACCCGCGCGCAGGCCCTTTCGAATCTCGGCCATGCGCGCGAGCCAGGTTTCCGAGGGATTGGTGCCCCACAGCAGGATGCAGTCGGTGTGCGCGAAATCGGGCACACCGATGTCGTGACCGAAGGTGAACCGGGTGGCGAAGTCCTTGTGCCAGTTGCAGATCTCGGTGGCGTAGATCGTGTTGGGGCTGCGAAACGCGCGGATGAAGCGCTCGACCCAGGCAATGCCGTCCGACATGTGCGTGCCGCTCGGCGTGGTCACTCCGAACGCGACCTGCTCGGGGCCGAACCGATCGCGAATGTCGCCCATGCGCGCCGCGATGCTGTCCAGCGCCTCGTCCCACGACACCGGCTGCCAGCCGGGATCGCTATCGCCCTTGGGACGCGTGCGCCGCAGCGGCCGGGTCAAGCGCGCCGGATGATGCACCAGTGAGGGCGCGGCCAGGCCCTTGGGACACAGATGCGCACCGGTCGGATGATCCGGCATGGGCTCGACGCGCACCAGCCGATCGCCCTCGCTGACGGCCACGCAACCGCAGCGAGAGCGGCACTGCGTGCAGAAAGCCGGGGTGCGTCGCGCTGCGCCGCTTGCCGGTGACGGATCCGAAGCCTGACTCATCGTGCGGGCGACGCCGGGCCCGCCTCCAGGTGCCGCCGTGCCCACGCCGTGCGGCGGCAACGCAGCGCGCACGGCGATTGGGCGGTGTCAGAACGGCAGGCCGACGTAGTTCTCCGCCAACGACGCCAGCGCGGCGTCCGACGAGAACAGGTACTCGAGATCGGTTTGCTGCAACTTGCGGTCATAGTCGGACATGTCCGGGTAGACATGCAGCAGCGACGTCATCCACCACGAAAAACGCTGCGCCTTCCAGATGCGCGCCAGCGCCTTCTGAGAATAGCCGTCCAGGCCGCTGTCATCGTCCTGATGATAGTGGCCGACCATCGCGTGGTACAGATAGTAGATATCGGAAGCGGCGCTATTCAGTCCGCGCGCACCGGTGGGCGGCACGATGTGTGCCGCATCGCCGGCCAGAAACAGACTGCCGAAGCGCATCGGCTCGGCCACGAAGCTGCGCAGCGGCGCGATGCTCTTTTCGATCGAAGGTCCGGTCTCCATGCGGGCCGCGACCTCGGACGGCAGGCGGCGTCTGATTTCGTCCCAGAATGCGTCGTCCGACCAGTCTTCGACCGTATCGGTCAGCGGCACCTGGATGTAATAGCGGCTGAGCACGTTCGAGCGTAGCGAACAGAGCGCGAAACCCCGCTCGTGTTTGGCGTAGATGAGCTCTTCATTGACCGGCTTGGTGCGCGACAGCACGCCGAGCCAGCCAAACGGATAGACGCGCTCGTATTCGCGAAGCACGTCACGCGGGATCGACTTGCGACTGACGCCGTGGAAACCGTCGGCGCCGATCACGTAATCGCAGTCGATGCGTTCGAGCTCGTCGCCCATGCGATAGGTGACATGAGGCGTGGCGCTGTCCAGATCGTGCAGGACGACATCCTCGACGTCGTGCAGAACGATGCCATTCATCTTGTCGCGCGCCTCGTACAGGTCGCGGGTCAGCTCCGTCTGCCCGTAGACGACCACCGAATTGCCACCGGAATACTTGTGCAGATCCACGCGGTCGAGCTTGCCGTCGTGGGAGATGCAAAAGCCCTCGTGGATCTGGCCCTCGCGGTCCATGCGCTCGCCGCAGCGCGCCTCGCGCATCAGTTCGGCGAAGCCGTGCTCGAGAACGCCGGCCCGGATGCGGCCGAGCACATAGGCGCGACTGTGCTTCTCGAGGACCACAGTCTCGATGCCCTTCAGGTGCAGCAGTTGCGAGAGCATCAGGCCCGACGGGCCGCCGCCGATGATGCAGACCTGGGTTTTCATGCGGTTCTCCTCGGGTGTGCGCGACGACCGTCTCCTCCGGTGCGCCGCAGAAACATTCAAGTCCCCGAAACTATCCCGCCGGGATCGGCGATAATTGCCAGAAATCGACCAACACTTGGACGAAACGAACATGACGCGGGCATCCGGCCCCCGAATCGTCAACTATGCGCTGTTCGGCGAGGTCGCCGAAGTGCCTTCGCTCGTGCATTGCGAGACGATCGAGGCGCGTGCTCCCCTCCACGGCCGCCGGCTCGGCATCCACCGGCACCCGCGCCTGCATCAATGGGTCCTGCTGGCCGCCGGTTCCGGCCGAGCCCAGCTCGAAACCGATGATCTCGCCATGCGAGCGCCTTGCGTTGTGAACATTCCGCCCGGGGTCGTGCACGCCTTCCGATTCGCGCGCGACGCGGCCGGCTGGGTGATCACGTGGTCCGGTGAATTGCTCGCCCGCCCCGGCGCCGAATCCGAGCGCCTGCGCCCGCTGCTGATGCACGCCTGTATGACCGGCTGCACTCCGGTCATGCTGGCATTGGCCAGCGCCATGCAGGCCGAACACGACGGCCGCGCGTTTGCCGCCGATCACGTGATCGGGGCGCAGGCCATGCAGATGCTTGGGCTCATCGCGCGCCAGATGGATCGCGGCCCCACCGCCGAACTCGGTGCGCGTGCCGATCGTCATCTGCGCCGCTTCACCGAGATGGTCGACAAGCACTGGGCTGAGCGTCGTTCGGTGTCCGACTACGCGGCCGGCCTCGGCATCACGGTCCACCACCTCGGTCGGCTGACCCGGGCCGCGAGCGGCCAGACGCCCCGTCAATGGATCACCGAACGACTCGTTCAGGAGGCCCGTCGGTATCTGGCCTACAGCGACCTGCCGATCACGGCGATTGCGAACCGTCTTGGATTCGGCGATCCGGCCCACTTCAGCCGTGTGTTCAGCCGCGCCACCGGTCGTGCGCCACGCGCCTTCCGCGCCAGCCTGACATCGATCGACTGAAGCTCAGCGCGCCAGCGAGGAACATCGTGCCGGCGCCACGTCTTCGGCGCGAAGTCCCTGGGCGGCGATGTCGGCGGGAATCGGCTCGCCTAGCAGCAGGGCCGTCGCGAGACGACTCATGCCCGGCGAGCTCTGCACGCCATAACCACCCTGCCCGGCCAGCCAGAAGAAACCCTCAACCCGGTCGGAAAAACCAACGACCGGGGCCTTGTCGGCGACGAAGCTGCGCAGACCCGCCCACTTGTTCTCGACACGTCGGATGTCGAGGTCGAAGGCACGCTGAATGCGGTCGATGCAGATTGCGACGTCCCATTCGTCGGGCTGCGCGTCTGCCGGTGCCTGGGGATCTTCGTTGGCAGGCGAAAGCAACAGCCGCCCCGCATCGGGCTTGAGATAGAACTGCTCGTCGATGTCGACGGTCAGCGGCAGCCTGGCGATGTCCGCGCCCGCCGGCGCGGCGACGATCACGGCAGTGCGCCGCTTGGGGACCAGGCCAATGGTCTCGGCGCCCGCGAGCTCGCCGACATGCTCGGCCCAGGCGCCGGCGGCGTTGACCACGACACGTGCCTGCAACTGCCGGTCACCGATGTCGATCGTCCAGCCCCCGCCGCGACGCGTCAACGCACGCACGCGAGCGTTCGTCAGCAGCCGCCCACCACGCCCCTTGAACACGCGCAGGAAGCCCGCATGGAGAGCGGCGACGTCGATGTCGCTGCCGCTCGCATCGAGCAGGCCGGCCACCGCATAGGCCTCGCGCAACAACGGCACGCGGTTCTGTACCTCCATAGCGTTCATGATGCGCACGGGCGCCTCGGCGGCGAGCTCGCGATGCATGGCGTCGAGCGACTCGCGCTGGTCGTCGCGCGCGATGAACACGACGTCGCGCTGGCTCAACAAGGGGTGATCGGCGAAACCCTGCGGCGGCCCAAGGAAGAAGGCTTCGGACGCACGCGTGATCGCGCGTAT
>JAWKYD010000010.1:0-307643 GCA_041396685.1 Burkholderiaceae bacterium | reverse complement strand
TCGGTACATAGTCGCCTCAGATTCCGCCTACGCGGCTGCGCCCGTCACCCGATGGAATCGCCAGGCCTGGTGCGGCGCTTTGCGTCGGGTTCGCGGTGTAATCGGTGTCCGGGTTGTCTGCGATCTGCTCGACCGGCAAGCCCAGCTCGGACAAGAAGGTATTCATCGCCACCCGCGCTACCTGCGTGGGCACCAGCGGGTTGCCCGTCTCGGCGCCGATCTGCGCGCCCTGGATGATCTGCGGTAGCGCCTGCGCGATTCGCGCGCCTTGCAGCTCGCGGGTCATCGCGCCAAGCGCGCCCTGTGCGTGCACCCGTGCATCGGCCTCGATGCTCCGATCCTTCAGGTAGATCAGGTTGTCGTGGTACATGCACTGTATCGTCGGGGCGATGATCTGGTCGTCGTTGTTCTCAAGCCAGGACTGAATGCCCTTTGCCGCGGCCTGGTGGTGAACGATCGTCTGGCCCAGGGTCGGCAGTTGCGGGCCGGCAGTCGTGCCCTGCGACGCGAATGCGGGAATGCCTGACTCGTGGTCGGCGAGAACGAGCTGCGCCATGAGCTGGTTCTGTAGCTGGCCCCACAGCGGCTGCGCCTGGTGGAACCTGATCGCCTGGTCGCCGCGCTCGGCCACGGCCGCGCGATATACCTGCGTCCATGGCGCGAATGAAAATGTCTCGCCGTCGGCGAATGCGCGCTGCAATTGCTCGATCACCGGGCCGTGCGCCATGCGCTCATTGGCCGCGCCGTAGAACTCCAGGCGGTTGATCCGCAGTTGCCGGTCGTACAGCATCATCCCGATGCTGATGCCGGCGGCGTCGTTCGAATTGCGCACATAGGACGCCGAGAAATACGAGCGCTGGCCCTCGATGAACGGGCGCGCATCGAAGTACAGCAGCCGCCCATCGCAGACCTCGACCGTGATCGATATCAGTTCCTCGTCGCTGACGGACAAGCCGGTGATGCCGGCCAGGTCAGACCCGCACACTTCGCCTTGCATGCGCAGCGTGGTCACATCGGAGTCACGGCCGAACACGGTTTCGGTGCCCGAACCGGGCCCGGTGATCGAGTGCATCCAGTCGCCGCGATATTCCTCAGAATCTGTCGCCGCGATCAGCTCGTCGATCGCATCGGCGAACGCTCCTTCCGATTGCTTGAGCTGGTAAAGATCCGACTTCGATCGGGTGATTTCCTCGATGAAGTACGAGCCATCCTGCGCATGCTGCGCATCGGGTGCGTGATAGGCCTGGCGCACCGGGATATGCCGGAACCGCCAGCCCGTTTCCCATTGGCGCTTGATGCGATTGCCCTGCCAGTTCCATTTCACGATCTCGCCGCGCTCGACCGCCATCGCCCCATAGGGGTACAGGCACTGGTCGAACAGCGTTTTGTCGAACGCCTCGTGCCACTGCCCCTCGATCAGTTGGTCTTTGATGACGCGGGCATGCCGGTTGCATGCTCGGGCGGCTATGTCATGGGATATCTGACGAGCCGCGTCCTTTTCGACGCGCATCAATTCTTCAAGCTGCGGCACCACCTCCGGGCGTAGCGTGCCGAGCGCGGGATCGATCAACATATCCGGGGTAGCCCCGGACTCTTGAAGCCGCCTCAGTAGAAGCGACCGGAACCGCCCTTGCGCCTGGTCGTCCAGATGCTTGGGCAAATCTGCCAGCGGTGTCGGTTCAAGGGTGAACGGCGTGAACCGCTGGTTCAGAAACTGATTCTTGCCCCATGCGTGCGTCGCGTTGACCTTGAGCTGAATAAGCCCGAAGTAACTGCGCATCCAGGGGAATTGCTCCAGCTCGCTTGCCTCGTGTTGCTTGTGGTAAGCGCGGTCCATGCGCTCGATCCACTCCATGGGCGATTCGCCGATGATCCGGCACCCGGTTGAGCGCCAGGAATTCGCCTTCTCGAATCGATCCATGACCAGATCGACCAGCGGGTGATTCTCGCGCTCGTCTTTGTCGCCCGCGCGCTCGGCCTTCTCGTCAGTAACTACCATGCAGCACGCTCCCGATCGACGGGCGGGGAATGTATTCGGGCACCTCGTCGCGAGCGCGGCCGACACTGTTCGGCCACTCCGCGCCTATGTCGAAGATCCTCGCCAGGCCGTCCAGCCCGTCGTCATGGGGCACGTTCGGGTACAGAATGAATTCGGTTTCGATCCAGACCTTCAGCGCGCGGTGCGCCATGCCGACCAAGTGGCCAGGAACATCGGCCGACGGTAGATAGATTTGCCCGGTCTTGAACGGCGCCACCAGGCGCTCGATCCGCTTTTCCTTGGGCATCTTGCCGCCCAGGGTTGCGATATCGAATCGGTACTGGTCGCGTTCCATCTTGTCTTTGATGTGCGCGACATCGGACTGCATGCCGTATTCCTCATACCCGACCATGTGCGGCCGATAGGTGCGATGCAGCGCGAATAGCATCTTCGCGCGCTCCACCAGGTCGTACCGCTCGCGCACGAAATCCAGCACGTAGTACCGGTGATCGTCATGCAGGCCCAGCACCCAGAACGCGGTGTAATCCTCGCCGTCGTCCTTCTTTTTCCCGCTGGCGGGATCGACCAGGAGAACGCGCACCATCTGATCGGCGGGCACCTGGCGGTGATACCACCGAAGCCAGTCGCGCTGGAACATGCCGCCGGAACCCTCGACGAATTGCGCGAGCCATTCCTGCCGGAACGATGCGTCCGACATTTGCAGCCGCTGCAATTCAATCTCGGCCGGATCCAGGAACGGGTTCTCCGCGCTCGGCGCCTGGAAGCTCGCCCAGCCTGGCCGGTAGAACTCCGAATGCGGGTCGCCCATCAGGAACAGCATTCGGAAGTAGTTGAAGCCATCCGGTGAGCTGCCGAACCACGCGTCACCTTGGAAGTCGGCCAGGGTCGGCACGATCGTGCGCTGCCAGGCCTTCTCCAGATACCGCGCGAAGGCGGCCTCATCAACGATCGAGCGGTGATAGCGCCGGCCGCGGCCGGTGTTCCAGTCCTGATGCAGCGTCCAGAAGTCGATACCGCCGCCGTTGTGCAACCTGATCTCATGCAGATTGCTGTCGATCTTGCGCGCCACCGGCCGCAGGATCGTCGATACGTGGTCCCAGACTTCCGAGAAATGCGCCTGGCGCCCGACCCACCAGCCGATTCGGCCACCGTTCAAGACGGCCGCAATGTCGCCCTCGTGCGTGCCGTCAAGCGCTATGTCGGTGAAAAGGTCGGTCTTGCCCCAGCTGCCGGCCGCAGGCCAGCACGTTAAAGCGCCGACGGGCCGCGATGATCCGCGCCTGGCCCGGGTGCCGCTTCGGCAGCGCGATCGGAATTTCTTTGGCCTGCGCCCCGCTGCGCCTACGCCTGCGAGCCATTCGCTTCGCGCGCCTCGCGTGCCTTGCGCTGCTCGACTGTCTCGTGATCCTCGCGCACCACGCGAACGACAATCTCGCGTTCGCCCAGCTCGCCCTTGAGCGGTTCGGCAAACGCCACCGATCGCCTGGCGGCCATCCAGCGGTAATGCTCGGACAGCGCCCTTGCACGGGCTATGTGATCTTTGTCGGCCGCGCAGGTGCGCAACACAACCTCGGCCTGCAAGACCAGGGACTCGCCGGATTGCTCAAGCGCATCCTCATACTCGGCTTCGCGGTCCTTTGTCTTGGCTCGCCAGCGCTGAATCGTCTTGATCGATACGCCGACCTTCTCAGCGTAGACCGAGATTTTCCCGCCGCCGGCCACCCACTCGATGAACTCGGGCCAGCGATTCTCGGCCTCAAGGCGGTCAGCCTGGCGCCGGCCTCGGCCCTTCGAGCCCGTAGGCGGCTTGATCTTCGGGAGCCCAGCTCGGCCGATCTTCGGCAGACCGCCATCAAGCCAGGCGAAATGATCCGTCGGTGCACGCTCGTCGCGCGCCGGTTGATCGTCGTCGTATTCGGCCATTGGTCACCTATGGGGGGAACCTGGCCGGCCGGCAGCTCGGTCAGAACAGGTGCCGGCAAGAAGGCCAGGCGCACCAGCAAAGGAACACGCGCATCAGACGCGCGTCACTGCAAAGGCTGCGCCGCCGATTATGCCAACGGCGGCACGCGCGGCTCGCCAAGGGTGCCGGCAGGGCACCACCGCACTACAACCACGGGCCGACCAGGTTAGGAGCGCAAGGCGCATTCGGACGGCCAGATAGACCGTGATTGGCGCGGAGTCTACATGCGCAGGAGCGTAAAGGCCACCGACAACATGAGCAGCATAGGTGCGCACACCACGGTCTAAAGTGCAGATAACTAAGCCTCAGACGCCACAAAACCCGGCGGTTTTCCTCGATGTGACAATCGTTGACACCAATAGTTGCACATGATGCTTAGTTTGCTGTACAGTTGAAACCGTGTCGATTGGACATGGTTTCAACGGAGGAACTAGGGATGAACAGGAACGAGAAACTGGCCGCGCTCAGGGCCGCATCGGTGCCCAAAGGATGCTCGGTGATCGCCAACAGAAGCGGCAGCGCCGAGGCCTACTTGTTCAAGGTCGGCGAAAAGCTGGTCGCCAAGGGCTTCATCGGCAAGGCCGGCAAGGCCGCGATCTTCTACGCCTACAAGAGCCCGGAAGCCAGGTTCGCCAGCGTCTCGAAGTGGCTCGCCGACATCGAAGCCAGCCACCAGGCCAACGAAGAACGCAAGGCCAAGGCCAAGGCCGCCAGCGCCCGCAAGCTGGCCGTCGGCGACGTTCTGCGCTGCTCGTGGGGCTACGAACAGACCAACGTTGACTTCTACGAAGTGGTGGCGCTGGTCGGCAAGTCGATGGTCGAGATTCGCGCGATCGCCAGCGAAGCCGAGAACGACAGCGGGTCGAACGGATTCAGCGGTCAGTGCGTGCCCTGCCCCGGCCAGTACATCGGCGAGCCCATGAGGAAGAAGGCCCAGGGCGATCACGTGCGCATCGAGAGCTACGCCAACGCCTACAAGCTGGAGCCCATCGCGGTGGTCGGCGACAAGCCCGTCTATGAGTCGAGCTACTGGAGCGCCTACGCCTGACCGGCCATTCATCAGGGGGCCGCGTGCGACCCCCGAGTGAGTGCCCCAACGGAGCAAGAACCATGAACGGATTCCAACAGCTCGTCGCGATGTTCGGCCCTTGCCTGGCCGCCCAGGCCGTTGCGGCAGTCGAGCAGTACCGCGCCAGCGGTGCCAAGAACCCAGGCCGTGGCCGCTACCTGGTCTACCAGGTCGTGCGCGCCCAGGACCAGAACCTTATGCCCTCGTCGGGCAAGGTGCACAACGCGTGGGTATGGGCGAATTGGGCCGCTGACGAAAAGGCCCGCGACGCGCAAGCCGCCGCCAAGGCCGGGGCCGATGCGCAGATCGCCGCGCTGGTCGCGATCGGCTACGGCCAGGCCAGCGCGGCCGAGCTGGTGAAGCCCGATTGCATGGGCTATGTCGGCTTCCCCGGCTACTCGCTGAGCAACAGCAATGCCCGCATCCGCGATATGCAGCAGCGCCTCGCGAGGATCGAGCGCGACCAGGCGAAGCCGGTGGAAGTGATCGAGGCTGGCAACGGTGTCTCGGTCGAGCGCGATGCGCCCGCAAACAGGGTCAGGCTCTATTTCCCCGGCAAGCCCGACGAGGCCGTGCGCGCCAGGCTCAAGAAGAACGGCTTCCGGTGGGCTCCCAGCCAGGGCGCTTGGAGCGCGTACCTGAACAACTGGTCGGTGCACTTCGCCGAGCAGCTCGCGGCCGAGCTGGCGCAGGCATGAGCGCCTCGCGCTTGACGCCACCAGGGCGGGCCGCTATCGTGTGCCCCGGCGCTCAAAACGCCACACACAGCGGTCACCGCCCCCGACAGTCTGGCGGTTTAATTTCGTCCATTGGACGCGCGCACGCGCTCGATCAATGGCCGGGGGTGCGACGGATACAAGACCCGCAAGGGGAAGAAGTCCGCCGTCTGTGTGCGGTTTTGAGCCCCCGGCCGCCCTCTCAAAAGGGGCGGAACTCAAAGCCACACACAGGAGGCCGCCATGGCCGCTCAGCCCCATTGCGTGCGCAGCTCGCACGCGCACACACCCGCCACTCCCCCGCTGTCGGACCGGCTATATGCCGTGCTCGATCTACTGCTGTCGCTTCGAGATTCGCTCGAGTCTGGCGCGACCGATCGAGCGGGCGAGCTGCTTGGCCAGGCCTATGGCGAAACGCTCGCGCTCGCGTGCGATGCGGAGGATTCGGAGGCCGGCCATGAGTAAGTTGATCGACTTGACCGGGCAGCGGTTTGGGCAGCGCACCGTTCTTGAGCTGGATCGCGAATCGAGCGGTGCCAAACGGTGGCTGTGTCAATGCAGTTGCGGCGCCATCAGCTCGACACTTCAACGCGAACTGATATCCGGCGCAGCCGATAGATGCGACACATGCCGACGATCGGTCTCCAAAAAACACGGACTCGGAGGCACCCGACTCTACAAAGTATGGAAAGCCATGCGTAGCCGGTGCCACAACGAGCGGGACAGATCGTGGCCAAGGTACGGTGGACGAGGCATTTTCGTTTGCGCCGAGTGGCGAGACGACCCGGCTGCGTTTGTCTCATGGGCGGAGCGGCAGGAGTGCGGGCCAGGCTGGTCACTGGACCGCATCGACAACGACGGGCCATATAGCCCCGGCAATTGCCGATTTGCAGCCGCTGCCGCGCAGAACCAGAACAGGCGCGACACTCATCGACTCGCAAGCGGCGCCCCTGCGTGGCCGCTTGCGAAGGCGAACGGAATATCGAACAGCGCATTCCTTCAGCGCATCAAGAAGCTCGGCTGGACGCCCGATAGGGCCGCCACCGAACCGCCCAAAAGACGAACCGCGGCCTGACCCATGGACCCGTTCGCGTTCCGATCCTGGCGTGTCGTTGGAAACGTCGGCAAGTCAGCCATCGACGAGCGGTACGCCTCGCTTGGCGACGCCATGCAGTGCGTCTGCGGCTGGCCGCGAACGGACAGCGCCGTGCGTCTGTATGGCATTGACCGGGCGGGGCGCCACCACCTGATCTATTCCGAAGTTTTCCCCACAAGTCAGAGGCACGGCCATAGCAGTTGCGTGGCAACCAGCCGGCCAGAACCCGCAGAGGATTGACCGCATGAATGCACCGTACAGCCTGCACCGCCTATACCGGGCGATCGACAACCCGCAATTCCTCGGCGAAAGCTCGATTGGCACAAGCGCAATGCGCCACATCCCGGCCGGCACGCTGTTCGCCGTCTGGCCAGACCAGGACAAGCCCAGCGACCGCGCCAGCTACCGCGTTTCCATGCTGATACCGCTTGAAGGTGACCAGCACCGCCGGATGGATACGAGTTTCCCAGGCCTGGCCTCGCAGATGCTGGCGCATTCGATTGATGCGCAGCTCCACCTACTGACCACCGGGACGGAAATCGTCTTTGCCGCCGCGCCCACCTGGCGCGCGCCGAGCTGGCTTGACGCTTATGTCTCGCGCTTGCTCACGCACCGCCTGGTCGGGCCGGTGATCCTCACTTCTGAGCTGCACGAGGCTTTGCAATGAACCCGCACGGATTCATTGAACGCGCGCTGTCCGACGACGAGCTGATGCGCTACACCGGGCAACTGTCGGGCGAGCGCCTGGAGGCACGCCTTGGCACGCCCTCGATCATGGAAGCCATAGCCGCCATTAAGCGCCGCTTGGACAGCGCACCGCTGGACACGGCGGCAATCTTCCGCACCCTCGACGCGGTTGATGACGCAGTGAGCGAGGCGCGCCGCGCGACACCCGCCAAGCTCAAAGACGCGATCGACGACATCGCCGAGTCGCTGGAGTCGCTGCGCCACGAGCTGACCGAGCTGACCACCACCTACGACTACGAAATCGACGCCGCGATCAATGAGACTGAGAACCTGGAGGCCGACCAGTGACCACCTACACCCTGGCCGACCAGATCGCGGCTGTGAAGCGCGAGATAGCAATGCGCGAGAGCCTGTTCCCGAAGTGGGTGGCGCAAGGCCGAATGATCGAGGCCGAAGCCATCGTCGGCATTGCCGTCATGCGCGCGGTACTCGAAACCCTCAAAGGCCTGGCCATCGATGAACCCTTACCGCTTTTCAATCAACCGGAGCAACCCAAGTGAATGACACACCCACCAACACCCGCGAGCTGTCGCCGGCAGAGCAGTACGACGACTACATCAAGCGATGCATCGACCAGCGCGCGCTTGCCATCTGCGTCGAAGCCATGCAGCCGCTGATCGATCGGCTCACCAATGCCGAGCGCTGCATGGTTCGCATCCGCGATATCGTCGATGATGCCGCCGACTCCCCGGCGCCCACAGCCTGGCAGACCGTCGCGCAGATCGCCTCGTTGATGCGCCGCACCGAAGCCCTGGAGGCAACCACGCATAACATGACCGAGAACGCCGCGTCCGATCGCGCGAGCCTTGGCCGTCGCATCGATATGCACGCGGACATGGCCGACAAGCTCGGAAGTTTCGTGCACACCATTGAGAAACGGCTGTCAGCCGTCGAGCGCCAGGTCACCACGGAGCCAGCGCCGGAGCAGCCCGCCATGTTCATGGGATGCAATGTCAAAGACCTGCACGACGCCATCAGATACGCGAACGACCTTCACATCGACCAGCACCAAAAGGCCGCGCTGCATAAAGCCCTGGAAATGGCCATTCAGCACGCGCGCAGCTTGGAGCGCCCGTCGATAGGCGCCAGCTCGTGACCCAGCACCCCGACGACCCCACCACCCCGCGCGAATACTGGCCGGTAGCCATATGCCGATGGGCCAGCGCGCTCGCGGCCGTGACCATCCTTTACGTTCTGAGGTATTGCCAATGATCCACTACAACGGTTCCGAGCTGCAAAATCTCGCCCGCCTGGCTCAACGCATCAAGCGCCGCGAGCGCATCGAGCGGATCATCGCCCGCTTGATATTCCCCCTGACTGTCGTGGCGTTCGTCGTCGCGATGAACTGGATATTCTGAGGAACCATTCCATGCACACCACCCGCCCAATGCACCTGGCCGCAATCGTCGCAATCTTCGCTGGATGTGGGTCCGGCGGCGGAGACGGAACAACCACCACCGCCGGCGGATTCATAACTGCCGACGGCCATGTCGTTCGCTTGGTTGACGACCGTACCGCCACGGCCGGCGACTCTGCCACCAACCAGGCGCCCGCCCCGACCCCGACCCCGACCCCGACCCCGACCCCGACCCCGACCCCGACCCCGACCCCGGCGCCAACGCCAGCGCCATCACCAACTCCCACACCAACCCCCACGCCAACCCCGGCCCCCGCATCGCCGCCCGCATACAACGAAGCGCAATATCGCCTCAAGAGCATCATCGAAACCGAGCTGGCGAACGTCACCGACTATCGGCTCACGGTCAACCAGACGCGAGACTGGATCGCACACTTCGAGCCCGTCGCGGCCAGCATGACCGCCTGGTCAGTGCAACAGGAGATTCGGCGCGTCGGCATCAATGACGCCCGCCAGTATGGCTGGCCAAGCTCGACCGTCCGCGGCAAGTACGACGACAACGGCGCGCGCATCACCAGCATGCGATGCAATCGGGTGCAGGGCGCGAGCATCGCCGTGCAGTCGGCGGTGACGGTGGCGCAGTATCGGCTCAACGGCGAGACAATCCACGTGCGCGACGCCAACGGCAACGAACGGACGGTCCAGATCGAAATCGCCAGGGCATCAACCAGTTGATTGACCAAGATAGCGTGCTCACGCAGTCAACCACCGGCGGCCAGCTCGATATCGGCGCAGTGGCCTACGCCGCCCGGTACACATGGGAGAACAGCGGGCGCATGCTGTTCGCGAGCACCAGGTCGCACGCGGGCACCGAAGAATGCTTCCCGCTGGACTGACATGACCAAAAAAGCCGACTACACGATCTACTCGCCAACGGGCGACGCGATCAAAGAGTCCATCGTAAATAGCGGCAGCTCGCGGGCCGAGATGGCCCGCATGCTCTACCTGTCAGAGCGCACGCTCGGCCGCTACATCGCGGGCGAACAGCTCATGCACCCGGCGATATGGGAGCTGTGGCTCATCAAAAGCCAGAGCCTGCGCACGCAGCGCGAGGCTGGCGTACTGCCGCCCAGGCGCCGGGGCAAGCCGCGCACGGCGCGCCCCGAAACCAAGTGGACGCCGCCGCGCTCAGTGACTTGATGGGTCGTGGCCAAAATGGCGCGCGAATGCCTCGCGCGCCGCATTGGCCGATTCGAGCTGTCGATCAAGGTCAGCCTGCATCGCATCCGATTGCACCTTGCGCGCCTGCATGCGCTGGGCCCAATCGAGGATCGCGGCCACGACTTCGGGCGACAGCGAATAGTGCGTGATCCGCACATCGAGCGTGCCATCGTCATTCGCCGACGATTCAGCGCGCACCAGGGCCTCGATATCCTCGGCGATCTTCGGGCCCGAATCGCGGACCATCATGCGCACGAAGGCCGGATCGCCGCCCGCCTCGATGCGCACATGGGCGGGCACCTTCACCCGGATATCGTGGTGCCGGATCTTGGCCAGCAAGCCCATGATTTCATCGAGCGGGCTCACCCCGCCGTTGCTACCGGCTACCGCCATCGTCTGTTCCATTCGATCCAACAGCGCGGCCTGGTCGTCGGTCATCATGGTCGGCTGCGCATCGCTTCCGTCGCTGCTCATTGCTACTCTCCTTGTGGGTGATCTTCGGGCCATACATCCTGGCGCGCAGTGCGCCGATCGCATGGCCATAACGGTGTTCGATCAGGTGCAGCGCGCATGCGAGCTGGTCGCGGTCGCTGCCCTGCATGAACTCGGATATGCGCGTGCCGGTACCGGCGCACGCTGGGCACTGCCGATCCGATAGGCTCGGCGCGCCCGGTATTTGCTCGTACCTGCGCCCATGGCAGGTTTCGCACGGGCCGGCCAGCCAGGCCCGCAGCGCCCGCGCAGCAGCTCGGCGCGCCGCCTCGCCGCTGGTGGCCAGGCCGCGGATCGCCAGCTCGCGGCGCACCGCGGGTTGCAGGTAGCGCAGTGTCGGCCCGTACTCGTGCCGGTCGGCCAGCAGGCGCACCCGCAGCAGCGCTGCGCCCAGGCGGTCAAGCCCGGCCGAAGCGATCAGCGCATCGGTGGCCGAGCGCTGGCCGGCACGGGTTGGCGCGTGAGCTGCGACATAGGCGCGAAGCGCGGACTCGTAGCTCACCCCCTTGTCTCACCGGTCAGCCGATCGATCAGGCGTGCAATGAGCGGGCCCAGCGAAAGCAGCCGCGTCGCTTCCAGCTCATCGATGATCGCAATCGATGCGCCGCCATGTATCCCGCCGAAGTCAGACCCGAACTCTGCGCCTGGTCGCGCGTATTCGGTGATCGTCACATGCGGCCAGAACGCCGAGAAGATCCTGCCCTTGAGTGTGTCTAGCATGACCTCGCGCGGCTCGCGGCTACGCATGCTGATCAGCGCACCGCGCGATATGCGGTGATCCACCTCAAGCACGCGCACGCCGCCCAATGCGGTCTGGATCGCGGTCAGCAGCTCCAGCAGCTCGCGCTGCGCATCCTCGCGCTCGATCGGTGCGATATCGCCGCTCATAGCACACCCCCGACGTACTTGAGCGCCCACCAGAACGCACCGACACCAGCGCCTATCAAGCCGAACGGCAACATGAACACAAGCGCCATCAGCGCGCAGAACACGGCAACGGCAATGAGTCCAAGCACCGTGATCACGATGCCGGCCACCAGGTTGTTGATCGCCGCCATCATTTGCGCGCCCCCGCATGCCCGGCGCCCACATATGCCGGGACGATCAGCCCATCGGACTGGATCACCACCGGGCCGACCGTGGGCGCGAGATTGCCAGCCTCATACTGCACCAGCAGGTCGATCGCTCGTGCACTGCCATGGCAGCAGTACGCAGCCCAGCCCTCGCCGTGCATGAACTTCAGGTAATCGAGCTGGTCACCCGTGAGTCCATCGCCGCCGTCGAGCTTTTTCAGCTCGATCGCAATGCCCGCGTGCGGGCCGCGGCGCAGCGGCCAGAGAAGATCGGCAACGCCGGCCGTGGCCCCCTCTGCCACCATCATCTTGGCCGTCACGCGGTCGCGCTTGCCGCCGTTCGGGATCGCCACCAGCCAGCGCAACGCCGGCCAGTCGCGCATCTTCGTGTTCCTCCACTGCACGATCGCCCGCTGGTGCAGGCCCTCGCTGTCCTTCGGTGTTCCTCGCATCTCTAGTTCCCCCTCTGTTATCCGTACACCCACACACCCACCAGGTCGCCCGTCACCTGCGCGCGTGCCGCGTGCAGCTTCAGGCCTGGCAGGATCGGGAATCGGATCAGGCCGGCTGCGACCATCGCGCCGGTCATCGCCTTGACCATGAAAAACGGCGGCACCTGGATCGGCGCGCCACGAATCGTTCGATGCTTGCTCATCGGAAAATCTCCCCCGACTTGTTGCCGTATCGCTTGGCGTACTGGCGCATGGCCTTATAGCCGCGCTCGCCTGGCTCACCAGGCAATCTGGATCGCCCGATCGGTGCCGCCAGGTGGCTCCCGGAATACCGCACCCGGGCCGCGAATACCGCCGATGCCATGGCCAACCATGACGCTAGGAAACCCTGTCTGCTTGCTCTCACATCACTCCCCTTGTCGTTCCCGAACGCGCTCCAGGATCGCGGCGCGATCCGGTGCATCCGGATGTCTTGCAATGGCGGCCAGCATCCCGGCCGCCCGTTGTTTGTCCGGTGCGGTACTCAGCACCAGGTCAGCGCAGCACGCGAGGCACTGCATCCGGTAGACGCCGCCGAGCTTTCCGCCACGACCGGCGCACGCATCGCAGCTCATTGCCCCGCCTTGCGCGCGGCCAGCGGCTCGCCTGTTTTCAGTCGCAGCCGTTGCAGCTCGACCTCGGAGAACACCGATTCGCCGGCCAGGTTTTTGATGCGCCTGCGCAGCCGCTCGTTCTCGGCGCACATCGTTTTCGTTCGGCCGCGCTCGCGGTTCAGCTCGGCCACCAGGCGCCAGATCACCCCGGCCGATCCCAGCACCATGACAATCGCGATCACCACCACGGCCGCGCTCATGCCTCAGCCCCTGGCAGGTAGTAGCGCGACGGTTTGCGCAGCTTGACCGGTAGGCGCACGGCCCACCGATTGCGGTTAGCAATCCGGTACACATCGGCCACCGACAGCACCTGGCCACCGGGCAGGTAGACGCGCTCAATCTGGCGAATCGCGGGCTCGTACGCCAGCGTATGCGGGCCGACCAGGATCGCCTCATCTGGCTGCCATGGCGCGGTCTTGCGGGCTATGGGCGGTAGCCGCTCTGCCAGCGCCAGGTGTGATCGAATTTCAACGTGCATGCTTTGCTTCCATGTGCGCGGCTGCTAGCGCCGCTTGTTGATCGCCATTGACCTTGAGCCCGTCATAGTCCATGCCGACAGCGATCGACGGGACTGCTCAGCCCCCGGCGAATCGGCGTAGGTGTTTGCGCCATAGATCGAGCGGCGCGCCGGTATCGGTGAGCAGCGTTTCAAGGCCTGGCGGGATCGCCTCGCGCCGGTCGTACTCAGGCGTATCGAAGTGGCCCTCGCGGTGCAGGCGCTTGAGGCGGGTTGTCTCGGCTTGCAGATCGCCGCCAGCGAGCAGCACCGCGTGGTGATCGGCGCAGAAATACTCGGCACCTGGTCCGAACCTGGTCGTGCCTGGTCGCGGACACCCGTAGGCGGCGCACCCGCTCTTGACCGGCACATCCTCGACCGCGCCACGCTTGCGCCGAGGCCTGGCCGCGCGGGAACCCTCGCCGCCCGCCATGTCGTTGTATGCCCCCATGTCAGGCCCCCGCTCGTTTGCTGCGCACCAGCGACAGCAGCCCCCCCACCGCTTCGCGAGCGCGCTCGCGCGAGGCCGGCGGGGCCAGGCGGGCCGCATTGGCGATCAAGACCACGGGATCGGAAACGGGCTCAGGGGCCGCCAAAGCGATTTTTGCCAATGGGTGGTGGGTTGGTATCAGCCGCTGGTCGATCGCACGCTGGACGGCCGCCCGATGCCCGTTCCGGTCAGTCCCGCGGGACAGGAACGGCGCCGGTGGGCGATTCGCCGCCCGAAACTCGGCCACGATCCGCTCGTAAGCCCGCAGGAACGCCACCCTGGCCGCCACCTTGTCGGGCGCCAGCTCGGCCGCGATCCCCCAGGCCTGCGCCATGGGCTCGGTCAGCACCGCCGACTCGGCCTCGTCGTCGAACACGGCCGACACCATCGCCCAGGCCTCGTTCGGTTCGGGGTGGCCGTCGGAGATTGGACCCTCCAGCACGGCCAGAACCTCGGCGGGTGTCGGCGGGTGCGCCGAGTCACGGTTGCGATCACGCACTACGACCATGATCGCGGCCTGCACGGCGTTCGGGTCATACCCGCGCAGCGCGTCAAGCCAGAACAGCAACCCATCGTCGGTGCGCCGACCAAATGCGCGCAGCATGTCGCGAACAATCTCGCCGACCTTGGCTTCATCGTTCATCGCGAACCTCCCGCACGCTGGCGCCAATCGCCTCGGCGTCCACACCCTCGCCACGCTCGGCGCGCCGAATCGCCAGCTTGCGAAGCGCCGCGTCAATCTCGGCACGCGCCGCCGCGCTGTTGCCGCGCTCGTCGTAGCCTGGATCGGATCGGCCGCGCGCCGGTGCCTGCCCAAGGCCCGGAGCTATGCCGGCCCGCACCAGGCCAGGAGCGGCCCGTGCGTCGCGAACTCGGTTGCGCCAGGCGCCAAGCCATCGCGCCTTGAACCCGGCCGAGCCCTGCACATCGCGCCAGTACGCGACGAACTCGGCGTGCAGCTTGTCCGGGTCAAGCTCGGGGCGCATCTGCTCGCAGTACGCCCGCCAATCGGCAGGTAACGGCCCCTCGGGAACGCGGGTTCGTTGCCCGGTCCGAGACGGTGGATCGGCGTTCGGCGAAGCGGTGGTCGGCGGTTCGGTTTTCGGTACCGCCGACAGCTCCCCTGCGAAGTCAGAAGGTTGGAGCCTAGGAACTTCGGCTGTGGCAGGCAGAGAAGGGATTGGGTTTGCTTCTGGATTCGGATTCGGATTCGGATTCGGATTCGGATTCGGATTCGGATTCGGATTCGGATTCGGATTCATCGCGCGCGTGGGCGCATTCCGCTGACCACTGTCCGCACTCGGCCGACTGTTGTCAGACAGATTTGGAGTTAAGTCATTGTTTTTCCTTGGCCCTGATTTGGCGTGATCGAAGGCCTGCACCGCAGCGTCATCATCGGCATACAACGCGTGCGGTGGCATCGGGTGATGCAGTCGCGTGATGCGACACCGTTGCGCGAACCGTGGAATGAACCCGTACCGTGATCCCTTGACCTCGTAGACGCGGATCAGATCAACGTCGGCCAGGGCCAGCAGCAGCCGCTCGACCTCGGCGTGATCCGCCGCCCGAACGAAAGCCTGGCGGCGCACGTAGGTCGGCGCCAGACTCAGCGTTCCGCAGTCATCGGCCAGCAGGCACAGGTGCAGGAACAGCAGCCTGGCCGCGTCATCAACCTGCGCGTACCGCTCGCTGTTCAGGATCTCGCCGCGAATGATTCGGTTACCCATCATTCGCTCCCACCCGCCAGCGCCTTGGCCACCTTCATCGTGGCCTTCAGCCGTTGCTGGCGCCGCTTGCGCCGCTGGCGGTTTGACTCGGTGCTGAAGTACTTGTCGTCGATCGTCGCGAACTCAGCCCCGGGCAGCGAGCGCCAGGCGGCGGTGCGCGGACGAGGCGGTACGACATAGCCCGATTCCTCGACGGCCGCCAACCAGTGCTGCTCGATCACCCTGAACCGCTCGGGCGGGATCCGCCCTTTGGCGATCCAGAGCGCGATCGAAGTGGTCTGCACGCCGAACACCGTGGCCAGCTTCGGGATCCCGATGCTGGTCAGCAGCCGCGACACCGCTACCTGTTGCTGCGTGACTCCATCGGGATATCGCGACGGGTCATCCCAGGGAAATCCCTGATCCCCGCCCGCTGACTCCCCTGGAAATTTACTTTCGTTGTGACGTATTTCCGTCATGTTCCCCCCTGCATGTATAGGTTTGCTGGGGCATGATAGTAGCAGTAATCTGTACAGCGAATTCAAGCGCGGGGAAACGCATTGCAAACACCTTTTCAGGGTACAAATTGCGTTTCAACCAGAACAGATCGACTGGTGCCAGGGAGCGGTAAGATCAATTGCACTAGGAGAGCTGCATGCCACAAAAGACTTTCGGCGACCGCCTTCGCCTGGCGTTGTCTCACGCCAATATTTCCGCCGCCGCCCTTGCTCGGCACCTGGGGATAACCCGCGGCGCGGTTTATCAATTGCTCGATGGGCAGTCCGCGGCCATGAGCGCGCAGAACTGCCTTGCCGCGGCCGAGCACCTTGGCGTGAACGCCGCCTGGCTGGCCACCGGTGACGGGGCCATGGCGCTGATCGAGACGCCGTTGGTGTCGGAAGTGGCGATATTGCGGCACGCGGAGCCAATGCCCGCGAGCGCGGCCGATCTGCGCGAGCTGGCAACCAGCCTGGCGCTGGCCTTCAGTGCCGACGGTGATGCCTTCGCCGTCGAGATTGGCGACGATGCCAACACGCCGCGATATCTGATCGGCGAGCTGGCGCTGATCGAGCCATCCGAGCCAGTCGAAATCGAGGACGATGTTCTCGCCGTCAGGCACGACGGAACCTGGCTCGTGCGCCGCCTGGTGTCGCAGCGTGGTGCAACAGTCCTGAGCGCCTGGAACCCATCGCGCGGAAGCGTGTCGATCAGCTCGGACGAGTTGCGCGCGCTCTATCCGGTGGCGCACCGCATCCCCTGGCGACGCCGAAGAAGCAAAGTTTAACGTTCCATGCACGCATAGCATGGTGTACACTGCGGGCTGCTCAACAGGAGGAACCCGCAGATGCAAATCACCACAATCCCCACCAGATTCCTTGACGCCCATCCGCTCGCTGCCGCGATCGTGATCGGCGCCCCCCTGCTTTACATCATCGATTTCCTCCATCGCTCACTGTCGGCATTGCAGTAGCGAGCTTGTCGGCCGCGCTCCCCCCGGGCGCGGCCGTTTCTTTTCGGAGGAAACGATGCAAGACCAAACAAGGCCGAAGGCCAACCACTCCAACGTTTTCCAGGCACTCTCCGCCGCGCAGGCCGAGTTCCCCGCGATCAAGAAAGAGCGGGTCGCCAAGGTCAAATCCAAGCGCACTGGTGCGGAGTTCGAATACCGATTCGCAAACCTGGCCGATCTGGTCGAGCAGACTAAGCCAATCCTTGGCCGACACGGCTTGCTCGTGACGCAGCCCGTCGAGGAAGTGGATTCCGACGGCAAGCTGCGCCACAAGCTGGTGACCGTACTCGCGCACGAATCCGGCAATGGCGAGATTCGCTCGACGGTGCCGCTGCACTTCGTCGGTGACCCACAAGAGATTGGCGCGCAGTGGTCGTACATGCGCCGCTATGCCTATGAGGCGATCCTTGGCATCGCATCGGGCGCGGACGACGACGACGGCGCCAACGCGGCCCCGATGCGCGAGACGCGCACCCAGCGCCAGGAGCGCAAGCAAGCCGAGCGCCCGCCGGCCATCGAGGAATCGACGCTCGCCGACTGGATCAGCCACATCGAGTCATGCGGCGCCGATGAACTGCACGGCGTCTGGCGTGGCTACGCCAAGAGAGCGAGCGCTCAGGGCGACAAGAGCGCCGCCCAGGCACTGTTCACCGCGTACCAGAAGAACCCCAACTACAAGGCGCCTGGCGCGCCATCCCAGCAAAAGAGAGACCCAGCATGATCCTGACGTTTGATATCGAGACGATCCCCGACCAGCGCCCAGGCGCATACGACCGGATCTTCGAGTCCATCACCCCGCCAGAGTCGTACTTCAACATCCCGGACAGCCTCAAGAGCGACGCCGCGCGCGAGAAGCGGGCAGCCGAGAACCAGGAAAAGCTCCAGGCGTGGGAAATCACCCGCGTCGAAGAAGCCCGCGAGAAGTGGAAGCGCACCGCCATCGACCCGAACGCCGGCCAGGTGGTGTGCGTGTCCTGGATGATCGACGATGAACCGGTAGAGACGGCCTGGTCAGAGAACTTCGCCGATGAATTCGCCTTGCTGGCCGAGACGTTCTCGCGCATGGCCGAATCGGTCGGAGAACAGCGGGTCGATGTTTGCGGGCACAACGTTCTCGGGTTCGATCTGCCCTTCATGCAGCGGCGCGCGATCGTCAACGGCCTGCGCCTGCCGCACTGGTGGCCGGTACTCACCAAGCCTTGGCATGACCGCGTTCATGACACGCTGGTCATGTGGAACGCCGGCCAGCGCGCAACCGGCGGCGGCTCGATGGACATGATCTGCGAGCTGCTTGGCCTGCCGATGAAGGGAAGCGAATTCGACGACGAGGAAATCACGCTCGCCGATGGCTCGATCCTGCTCGCCAAGGACATGCACGGCTCGCATGTGTGGGACGTCATCGATGCAGGGCGCGCGGACATTGTGGCGGCCTACTGCGCAGGCGATGTCGAGCGCACCAGGCGCATGTACAAGCGCATCGCGGGGAGCCTGAACCTCGGCTCATTCAATGGCGCCGGCTACCAGGCAACCATCGACGATGACCAGGCCGACCCGCGCGCGCAAATGCTCGACGAAGAAATCCCCTTCTAACGATCAACGGGCAACGGCCAAAGCGGATGCTGGCAGGAATGCTGCGTTCGGGGACGTTCGCGAAGCCGGTCAGTGCAGCGAGTAGCCAGGCCCACCACCTACCCATCAGGAGATTCACCATGACCACCAGCAAGTCCCGGTTTTACGCGTTCGTTGACAACGAGACGGGCGCCGAATTCGCCAGCGAAGGCGCCACCGAAGCCGCCGCCCTGCGCAACGCGCTCGGCAGTCGATTCGTCAGCATGGGCGTCGCCGACCAGCGCGCGATGTTGCGCATCGCCCGCAAGGGAGTCGCCTACTACGCCGACGGCACGGTCGAGTACGGCACGGAGATTGGCGCCAAGGCGGATGCCGCGCCCATGCCCATCGAGGGCCAGGCCAACCAGGCCAAGGCGGCCATCGATCCCAAGACCCCACCGCTCGTCAGCGACGCGGCCAAGGCGCGCCTGGACCGCCAGCTCGGCGACGCGGAGCAAGGCGGTGCCTGACGACAAGCCGATCAGCTTCGAGCTGGTGGCGGTCGTGGCGGCTATCGTCATGACCCAAACGTCTGGCGACGTTTGGGAATCGGAAAGCGTCGATCTCGCGGTCTGTCTAATCGATCTCGCCCGTAACCACCCGCGTTGCCAACCAACGGAGAAACCCGATGACTGAAGCAGCACCGCCCGACTACAACCAGGGCGAGGATCACGCCGAGACTTGCACGCTCGTCTTTAGCGAAGGCGCGCGCACCCCGGACCAACAGCACCAGACGGTGCAAGCCCTGATCGAGAACGGTGTGTCGGTCGGACTCGGCTTCTCCGGCACAAAGCGCAATGTCTTGTTCGCATTCTGCGGCTCGCCCGCCTACGCGGGATTGCTGGTCGAAGCGCTGCGCATCGCCATCGCGCGCAGCGACGACTTTCGCAATGGCGTGCGTGATCTGGTCGGAGACAACGGGCACCCGGTGACCGGTGACCTGAACACGTTTCAGAAGATCACGATCCAATGAGATACAGCAACCGCAAGGGGCCGGATACCAGCCAGGCCGAACGGCTCACGCTTGAGCAATTGTGGGCCGACATTCTCTCCCTGCGCGGATCGCCGAGCGCGAAGCTCAGCGAGAGGGACAAGGAGTTTTTGAACGGCACGCGCGAGCGCATCCAGCAGTACGGGGCTCGCGTGCGACTCAGCGACAAGCAACGCGCGTGGCTCAACTCGATCCACGCGAAGAACTTTCGACCGGGATAGACGCGGCAGGCAAGGCGTGACCCGGCCAGGCCCGGCAGGGCCCGGCGCGGCGAGGCCTGGCACGGCAGGCAACCAGAATTCCCACCGCTTCATCGGGTGACGGCCGGAACAGACGGCACAACCAACCACCAACGGAGACTGACTGTGAGATTCGCCGTCAAGTTGATCACCAAGGACGCGCTTCTCCATTGGGCACACGGCCAGTGGGTGCGCTTCTTTCGATGGTGGCGATCCCCAATTGGCAATCCCGTGCCTGCGCACGCCAGCCCCGTCAACGAACGGGATCATGAAGACCAACCGGATCACACCACCCAACCCGAACTACCACCAGACAAGTACCGCGAGCGCACGACCACCCTGTCAGCATTGCTTGACAGCCTTGAATCGACATTCAATGAAACCGTCGCGCCGCTTGCTTCCATGGACGGCATGACCGATGAGCTGCATTGCGTCGCGCGCACCATCGGGATCTACATACCGGATGCCTTCTTTTATGACAGAGGCTATCCAATGTTCGACGCCATCCGATTCCCGTGCCTTGACCGCTTGCCCACGATGCTCGCCTTTAGCGTCGGACTTGGGCCAGGGACCGCGGAGCGAATGTTTCCGACGACCATCATTGCACAGAAGGTGAAGGCCCCGCCCCTTGGTTACTGCGCACTGCGCGGCGGCAGGTACATCTATTTTGAAGTCGCCGTGGTTTGGGCATGGCGCGACGAAACAGGGAGTGTTCATTCACGCGGCGCAGCCGGTGTCATCGGCGTCAATCGCGATACTCGCACCATCGCATTCTGCCGCCAGCGCCAGGCAGCAACGATCGCCGTCGGCGAAGGCCACTACCGCCAACAATCTGTCGGCGCGTCTCGGCTAGCGAGTCTGCTACGCGACGGCGAAGGTGACCCCGTAGCTCGGTTGACCATGTTCAAGATCGTGCTCACCCAAGCATTCGCCTGGTGGAACACACGCGAGCGAGCGTGGAGCGTGTCAGTAAAGCGAATTCACACCGAACGTTCGCCGCGCCTGATCTTCTCGATCGCGCCTGAGAATACAAAGACGTTTTTCAAAGACCGGGACAAGACTGTGCGTGCCGCCGACGGCAAGGCGAAGCGAATCATCCACTACGTTAACTCACACCGCAGATCGACCGCTCGATCCTCGACAGTCGTGCGCGAACACATTCGCGGGATTCGGTCATTCGATTGGCACGGCTATCGATGCAATGTCACGGCACCCCGGTTCAATGGGCGACTGGCGAACCAATTCACCATCGGCGCGAGTTCAGTCCCATCAACGCTCGCCGATGACCCTGAATACGTCTCGGTGCCAGCCGTCGCTAGCGCCTTAGTCGCCATCGAAGAAGGAAGGCCGCTGCCAGAAGCGATGCAAAGAGTCGTTCCGTGATCCTGAAGGCATCCGCAGCCGCAGGCAACCAGAATTCCCACCGCTTCATCGGGTGACAGCCGGAACAGACGGTACAACCAACCACCAACAAGGAGTGACCATGACTGTTGCAGAACCCAGCACCAAACCCACCACACCCGCCAAAGCCGATAACACCCGCAAGGCCTGGCTGAACAGCCTGAAGAAAGGCGACAAAGCGGCCATCCTGTGCGACGGCAGAACCTACCTCGGCACCGTGACCACGCACGGCCGATGGGAGCTGATCGTTAGCGGTATTCGACTCTCGCGCCGCGACGGAATTTCCGCCGAGGGGATCTATCTCACCAAGGCCACCCCGTCCGTTGTTCGCGCTGCCCACGCGACGCTGGCCGCCGATGCGCTGACCGGTGGGATCCCCTATACCGACCGGCTCACCAAGACCGACCTCGAAACCATCGGTGCAATCCTGGCGCGCGCGAAGGAAGCCGAGTGAGCGCGGCCAAGCCAAAGCGCGCTGACCACGAGCTGCACACGGCGCTCGTGGTCAGCAAGCGCCAGGTCAAACGCATGAAAGAAGGGCGCATGGAATCCCGCGCGGACGACTATGCGCACCTGGTCAACCGCGACCCCGCCGCCATCGCCAAGCGCGATGCGCGGCATCGACTGGAGGAAATGCAATGGAAGAAGGATTTTCAGGTGTGAGCGGGCACGAATCGAAGATCGAACTACTGACACTGTGCACGGTAGGCGTTCAGTCGCTCCAGGATCTGATCTACACCGAGAACGTCCGAATAGGATGGTGGGAGAGAGACGGCAAGAACACTTCGCCAGGCGACCCGATGCGCGACCCGTATCGCGTGGTCCCGGAAAAGATCGCCCTGATTCACTCGGAAGTCAGCGAAGCGCTCGAAGGCTATCGCACGAGCGCGATGGACAAGCACCTGCCGCACCACTCGTCCATCGCGGTGGGGCTGGCCGACGCCGTGATCAGAATCCTCGACCTTGCCGGCGCAATGAACGTCGATCTTGCGCCCGTCATCATCGAGAAGGTGGCCTATAACTGGCAACGCCAGGACCACACGCGAGAGGCCAGGGCGCAGGCCGGAGGCAAGAAGATATGAGCGGGCACGACCTATCCAGGCTCCCCCGCTGGGCGCGCATGCACATCGAGAAGCTAGAGGACGACAACGCGTACCTGCGCAAGCAGATCGACCAAGCCATGGGGCCCGAAGGCCCGACCTACTTCATAGACAACGATTTGATCAACGGGCTCACCACGCGACCATTGAGTGCGCCGCTTGGCGTGAGCGCGCGCCTGCACCATTGGAAGGTGACGATGAGCGTCAGGAACGACAAGCATGTCGAGATTTACTGGAACGGCATAGGCCGGATGAAGCCAGAGCATTTCAATGCTCAGCTCATGATCAGCCCGGCATCGAGCAACCTGCTGCGCCTGTACCCCGTGGTGGAAGTATGAGCGACGACCCACGCACGCCGAGCGGCGGACATGGCCAAGGCTAAGGCGCACACCTGGACGCACGACGGGCTCGCGGCCGACCTAGCCGCGCACCTGGCTGGCGCCATACCAGGATCGGCGATCTGGCTCGACATGCAGCTCGGCTCCAGCGGATCGCCGCGCCCCGATGTCTACATGATCCCGGTCACATTCCAGCGCTTCGTGCCCCAGGCTTTCGAGATAAAGGTTAGCCCGGCTGACTTCCGCGCCGATGTCACGGCAGGGAAATGGCTGAAGTACCTCAAGTTCGCGGCTGGCGTCACGTTCGCCGCACCCAAGGGTGTGATCGGACTTCAAGACGTCCCCGCCGGTTGCGGGTTGATCCTGCGCGGCGACGACGGCTGGCGCTACTCCAGGCGACCGACCTTCAAGCATATGGACAACCTGCCGCGCGACGCCATGATCAAGCTGCTCACCGACGGGATTCGCCGCGAGCGCCTGGCCGCCTCGCGACGGGAGCGCGCAGATCGGCAGAACTCGTTCCTACTGCGGCGCCGCATCGCCGCGGAAGTGCAAGAACTTCTCATTGATCGAGAGAGCGCCATTGCCGAGAGCGAGCGCATTCGACAGATAGCGCGCAATGACGCCGAACGGCGACGCCAATCGCGGGCGCGCGAGACAGCCCGGTTTCGCGATCGCATGCAGATCCGCGAGGAACGAGGATCGGAAATCTGGATGAAGCTATGCGAAGCGCTCGGCGTGCCCCTAGACACCGATCCACACATTCTGCGCAGCCGCATCAACCAGATCACCCTGCCCGCCCAGGAAGCGGCCAAGATGGCCCTGAGCAGCGCCCGATACGCCCAAGGGCAGATGAAGCTGCTTATTAACGCGCTGGCCGAGCTGGCCCAGGTGACTGAGGATGAGTAGCCCCCTGCTCACCGCCGCCCAGGCCGCCGAGCGGTTCTCGGTCAGCCGGTCGTGGCTGTATGCGAACGCGGCCCCGGCCGGCCCGATCCCGTGCCTGCGGATTGGCCCGCGGCGCAACATGCTACGCTTTCGGCCAGAGGAACTGGATCAGGTCATGGCTCAATGGCACTGTATTGGGATGGCCAGCGTTCGCGCTGGCGCTGGGAGTTTGACGCGATCGTGCGCGGCCGGCGCCACCGCCGCCGCAAGCGACTTCCGGCAGGCACTACAGAGCGCGAAGCTCGCCGCATCGACCAAGCGTGGACGGCCGAGACATTCGCCGAGCTGAACTCGGCCGAGCCCGCCGCCCCCTGGATCACCGACGCCCTGTCCGTCTACCTGCGCGAGCGCGTGCCCAAGCTGCGCGACGCAGCGAACACGATTCGCAACCTGGAACACCTGGCGCCCTGCGTCGAAGGCCTGCGCCTGGATCAGCTCGGCGAGCTGTCGCGCACCTATGCAGAGCAGCATGATCACCTTGCGCCCGCCACGGTGCGCCAGCGCCTGGCCACGCTGCGTTCGGCCTGCCGGTGGGCACACAAGTACCACCAGCTCGGCAAGCTCGACTGGATCGCTCAGATCGCCATGCCGGCGGTCGATAACGCCCGCACCCATTTCCTCGATCGAGCGGCCGTCCTGCGCCTGGCCAGGGCCTGCACGCACCGGCCCACCCGCGCCCTGATCCTGCTGACCTTCTATACCGGCTCCAGGCCGGGCGAGCTGCACCGCTCGCGCGCGATCGATGGTTGCCTGGTGCTCGACAAGGGCAAGACCGATCGGCCCATCGTGAAGCCCGTAGCGCCCCGCCTGGTCGGGTATCTGCGGCACTGGCCGCTGACCCTCGACTACACCCGATACTCATTCTATTTCCGGCAGGCTCGCGATAGGCTTGGCCTATCCCATCTGCACCTGCATGATCTGCGCCATTCGGCCGCGAGCGCGATCCTGGCCGCGGGTGGATCGCTGGCTCAGGTGGGGGAGATTCTTGACCATACCTCGGCCCAATCCAGCAAGCGGTATGCGCACCTGGCGCTCGACGCGAAGCGGCAACTATTGGCGAGATTATGGGAGAAACCTGGCAAAAAACTCCCCCCACCTATTTCGCGGCCCGACAGGATGCAGGCTAAATGATTGATTTACAGTGTGAATTTGGTGGGCCCCCAGGGAGTCGAACCCTGCACCAACGGATTATGAGTCCGCTGCTCTAACCAAGCATGAGCTAGAGGCCCGGCGCCCGCGAGTATAGAACGGCGCCGGCACGCCAGATTCGCGAACCGCTCGCGAGCGATGCGCCCGCCGCCCACCCGACCGACCCATGTCCGATAGTTGCCGCGTCGCCGACGCGACGATCCTCGTCTCGACCTACAACCGCCCGGCCGCGCTCGAGCGCGTGTTCGAGGGCCTGGCGGCGCAGAGCCTGCACGCCAGTCAGATCATCGTCGGTGACGACGGCAGCACCCACGAAACCGCGACCGTCATCGCGCGGTGGCGCGACCGCGGCCTGCCGATCGAGCATTGCTGGCACGCGGACGAAGGCTTCCGCAAGTCGTTGATCATGAACCGGGCGATCGAAGCCACCCGGGCACGCCTGGCGATCTTCCTCGACGGCGACTGCGTGCCGCTGGCCGACTTCGTGCGCGACCACGTCGCGTTTCACGAGGCCGGTCATGTGCTGGCCGGCGCACGCATCCTGGCCAGCAAGTCTTACACCGAACGTCTCGAGGCCGGTGGGGTCGACATCGTCGGCCGTGGCCTTGCCGCCTGGTGGCTCGATCGTCTGCGCGGGCGGATCAACCGGGCCGCCCCCCTGCTGCGCCTGCCCGATGGCGGCTGGCGCCGTCGCGCACCGGCGCGCTGGCAATGGGTACGTGGCTGCAACTTCTCGGTCGCGACCGAGGCCTTGCGGCGCGTCGACGGCTTCGAGGAAGACATCACCGGCTGGGGGCTCGAAGATTCCGAGCTCGCCGTGCGCCTGATCAATGCCGGCCTGCGCGTCAAGAGCTTGCGTTTCGCGGCACCCGTCATACATCTGTGGCATCCGGAAAGTCCACGGGACCGCCTGGCAGAGAACGATCTTCGGCTGCAGGCGACGATGAACGAGCACCGCATCCGCGCCGAACGAGGCATCAGCCGCCACGCCGCGGGCGGCGGCGCGACAGACCCGGCACAGACGCAGATCTCCACATTATGAAAACCACCGCTCGCGGCGGTTCATGCCGACCCGGATCGGTCTCCGAACGGACTGTTCATCCGCGCACGCCGACCGAACAACGATAAGGTCACAAGGGCAGGTCCGGATTCCCGCTATCCTCCGAGTTTGCAAATTCGAAGCCAACCTCAGCGCGCTATGCGATTTTCCCTGGCCAACGCCACGAACTGGCTGTTCACCGATGATCCGTCGCGACTCGAACCACGGGTCGTGGCGCTGCAATCCAATGCGCTGTTCACCGGTGCGATCAGCGTTGCCCTGCTGATCGTCACCAGCCTGCTGGGGATCGGCAAGCTCTCCAATACGGCGCTGGCCACCGGTGCGCTGATCGCACTGGCGATCATCGTCGGCATGACCGTGATCCATGCCAAGCATCTGGCAGCGGCCACCGCCGACCCTGCCAAACTGCGCGGCATCGAAAGGCGCGCGGCGCTCGCGAGCCTGGTCGCGCACGGGTTCATGGGCGCGATCATCGCCTCCAACGCGGCACCGGCGGCCGATTCCCAGCTCGCCCTGATCCTGATGGGCATCGCCGCGCCGCTGCTATTGCTGCGGCCGCTGGCCAACAGCCCGTTGGTCTACGCGGCCACCACCACGCCGCTGCTGGTCGCCGCGCTGATCGGCACGATCGGCCAGTTCGGCAACGTCTCGACCCTGCTGGTCGCAGGCCTGCTGGTCGCGACCGCCCTGGTCGTGGACCAGGTGGTGCGCACGCTCACCACGCTCGATCGGCATCAGCGCGCGCGCAGCCGGGAACGCTCACTGATGTCGCAACAACTGGCGCTGTTCAGCACCAGCCAGCTCGGCATCGCACAGACGGTCAATGGCAAGCTCGGCCGTGCCAATGCGCGTTTCCGCCAGTGGTTCGGCGAAGGCAGCGGCGAAGCGCTGATGGCCGAACTCGCCTCGGCCGTCGGAATGACCCGCGAGCGCCTGCAAAAGTTGATCGACCGTGCCGACAAACGCGTGCTGGGCCACGAGAGCCGCACGGTGAACCTGTCGCTCAACGGCGCCACGCCGCGCTACTTTAGCGTGCAGGTGCGACGCTTCGATCCCAACAATGCCGGCCGTGGTCTGCTCTGGACGGTCAGCGATCAGACCTCCGATTGGTTGCGCCGCCAGGCCAACGAACGCGCCGCCGTACGCGATCCGTTGACCGGTGCGCTCAATCGCCGCGCGCTGCACAAGCGCATCTCGACGATGCTCGCGCGCGATCTGCGCCGACAACCGTTTGCGGTGCTGTGCGTCGACATCAACCGGTTCGGCGATCTGAACAAGGCCAACGGCGAGGGCTTCGGCGATCAGATCCTTTGTATCGTCGCACGCCGCCTGCAGCGGGTGCTGCGCGAGCAAGACCTGATCGCCCGCACCGGCGGCAATGAATTCGTGCTCGTGCTCGACAGCGTCAACAACCTCGAACGCGCGAACCAGATCGCCGAGAAGGTCATGGAGGCTCTGTCCGCGCCGATCGTGCTCACCAGCCTGACCTGCACGATCGCCGCCTCGGTCGGCAGTGCGGTCGCGCCGATGCACGGTCGCCGCCCGGACGAGATCCTGGGGCGGGCGCGCAGTTCGATGTTCGCGATCAAGCGTACGCTGGTGCAGGTACAGGCCGGCAAGCTGGGGCGTCGCTCTCCCTGACCCGCATCCGGCGCTCGTTGCGCACGACGAAAGACCGGCTTGGCGCCGGTCTTTTTTCATTGGCGGTTGCGGATCCCCGATCGTGCCCGCACAAAGAATCGCGCACCGGCTGCCGATCTCAGATGCCCATCACCCACTGGATGATGCTCTTCGCGATGAAGCCGAGCATTCCGAATGCGAGCACGAAGAACAACACGAATGTGCCGAAACGGCCGGCCTTGGCTTCGCGCGCCAGATTCCAGATGATGAACAGCATGTAGGCGATGAACGCCCCCACGCCGAAGGTCACCCCGAACTGGGCGATCTGTTCCTCGTTGTAGCCGAACATCAGAGCGCAGCGGAGGGGTCGGGGGGCTGCACGACATCGCGGTAGGCATGCCAACTCGCGTGGCCCAGCACGGGTATCAGCACGACCAGACCGATCACGGTGACCACCGCAGCCATGACGAGCACCATGATCAGCACGGCCCAGAACACCATCGCGACCGGGTTGTCGCCAACCGCACGGATGCTCGTTCGGACCGCATCGCCCACGGAAATCTCACGATCGACGAGCATTGGCAGCGACACGGCCGTGGCGCCGAAGATCAGCGCAGCCAGCAAGGCGCCGGCGAGCAACCACAGCCAGAACACGGGTGAGTCGGCCTGTTCGGTCACGAAATATCGGACGTAACCCTCGACGCCACCAACGGGCAGCGCCGCACGCGACACGAGCAGTGACGACACCAGCACCCAGACCGACCCGGTCAGCGCGAGCAGCAGGCCGGCGCGCACCGCCGGGCGGGCGGCACGGCGCCACGCCAGCGAACAGGCGCGAGGACCGGTTTGCTCGCCACGCTCGATCGCGCGACTGTTCGCGTACAGGCCGAAACAGAGCGCCGGCGCCACCAGCACGAAGCCGCTGAAGGCGCCGGCCAGCAGCGCGGCGTTCGACTGGCCGATCGCGACGATCAGGCCGGTCGCGAGCAACAACACCACGCCGTGACCGCTGGAGACCAGCGGAATGCGCCGGAAGTCGCGCCAACCACGTGCCAGCCAGCGCAACGGCGCGTCGAGCGAAACGGTGCGACTGGCCGGCAAGGCACTCATGGCGGAGCCCCGCCTACTGCCCTTCGAGGAACGACTTCAGTTTGTCCGCCCGGCTCGGATGACGCAGCTTACGCAGCGCCTTGGCCTCGATCTGGCGGATCCGCTCGCGCGTGACGTCGAACTGCTTGCCGACCTCCTCGAGCGTGTGGTCGGTGCTCATCTCGACGCCGAAACGCATGCGCAACACCTTGGCTTCGCGCGGCGTGAGCGAATCGAGCACCTCCTTGACCACGTCGCGCATGGAATCGTGCAGCGCGGCCTCGGCGGGCGCCAGGGTGGTGGTGTCCTCGATGAAGTCACCCAGATGCGAGTCGTCGTCGTCGCCGATCGGCGTCTCCATCGAGATGGGCTCCTTGGCGATCTTGAGGATCTTGCGGATCTTGTCCTCGGGCATCTCCATGCGCTCGGCCAGGGTCGCGGGATCGGGCTCCTGGCCGGTTTCCTGCAAAATCTGGCGCGAGATCCGGTTCATCTTGTTGATCGTTTCGATCATGTGCACCGGAATGCGGATCGTGCGGGCCTGATCGGCGATGGAACGGGTGATGGCCTGCCGGATCCACCAGGTGGCGTAGGTCGAGAACTTGTAGCCGCGCCGGTACTCGAACTTGTCGACCGCCTTCATCAGGCCGATGTTGCCCTCCTGGATGAGGTCCAGGAACTGCAGACCACGGTTCGTGTACTTCTTGGCGATGGAGATCACCAGACGCAGGTTCGCCTCGGTCATCTCGCGCTTGGCGCGACGGGCCTTGGCCTCGCCGGCCGCCATCTGGCGGTAGATGTTTTTGAGGTCGATCAGTGGCATGCCGATGCGCGCCTCGAGATCGATCAGCTTCTGCTGCAGATCTTGAATCGCAGGCAGGTTGCGCTCGAGCACCTCGACGAATCTCGGGCCGTTCGCGACTTCCTCGTGCACCCACTGAAGATCGGTTTCGCGCCCCGGGAAACTGTTGATGAAGTGCTCCTGGGTCATGCCGACGCGATCGACACAGATGTCGCGGATGGCGCGCTCGTACTGACGCACGAGATCGACCTGACCGCGCAGCGTGTCGCACAGCTTCTCGACCATCTTGGCCGTGAAGCGGATGGTCATGAACTCGTTCTGGATGACCTCCTGCGCATTGGTATACGGCTTGGACCGGTAACCATGCTGCTCGTGCGCGCCCTTCATCTTCGAGAAGGCCTTGGAGATCACGGCGAATTTCTCGAGCGCGGCCTCGCGCAGCTCGCCGAGCCGGGCGGCATGGGCGGCCTTCTCGGCCTCGGGATCATCGTCGTCCTCGGACCGCGGGCCGAATTCGAGATCCTCTTCGTATTCGTCGAGCAGACCATCGACGACCTCATCGACACGCATGTTGCCGCCCGAAATCTTCTCGGCGTCGGTCAGGGTCTCGGCGATGGTCACCGGGCAGGCGGAGATCGCCTGCACCATGTGCTTGAGGCCTTCCTCGATGCGCTTGGCGATCTCGATCTCGCCCTCGCGGGTGAGCAGCTCGACCGAGCCCATCTCGCGCATGTACATGCGCACCGGATCGGTGGTGCGGCCGAACTCGGAGTCGACCGTGGACAGCGCGGCCTCGGCTTCTTCCTCGGCGTCGTCGTCGGACGAGTTCACGGGCGTGCCGTCGCCGATCAGCAACTGCTCGGCATCGGGCGCCTGCTCGAACACCTGGATGCCCATATCGGCGAACGTGCCGATCACGGAATCGGTGGACTCGGTGTCGATCAGGTCTTCGGGCAGGTGGTCGTTGATCTCGGCATAGGTCAGAAAGCCACGCTCCTTGCCCATCTTGATCAGCAAGCGCAGGTTCTCGCGGGTGGCCTCACGCTGGGCGTCGGACATGCCCGGCTTGCCGCCGAACTCCTTCAGCAGCGCACGCTCCTTGGCACGCGTGCCGCGGCGCCCCTTGGCAGGCTTGGCCGGCTCGTCGTCGGGGATGTCGACCAGATCGGCATCGACATCGGCTTCGACATCGCCGTCGCCGTCGCCGTCGTCATCGAAGATGTCGTCATCGTCGTCCATCGAGCCGGCAGCCTGGGCGCCCTTCTTCGGTCCCGGCTTGCGACCACGCGGACCGCCCTTGGCCTTGGGCGCGGCCTCCTTGCGCTTGCCACGGATGGCGGCCTCGGCCACCGCCTCGCGAAGCTGCTCGATCTCGGCGTTGGTGACCGTGGCCGACTGCTTCGCGGGCTTCTTGGCGGCTGCACCGCTCTTGCTGCCCTTGGCGACCTTCGTCGTGGACTTGGCTGCCGCCTTGCCGGTCTTGGCGACGCTCTTGGCTGCCGCCTTCTTGGCGGCCGGCTCGGCGCCCGCCGGCGACTTCAGCTTGGCGGTCTTGCCGGCATCGGCCTTTGCCGCCGGCTTCACAGGTGCTGGCTTCGGCTTGGCGACCACGGTCTTGGTGGTCTTGGCCGTCTCGGCCTTGGCGGCGGCGCGCTTGGGCGCGACCGATGTGTGCGCCTTGGCCACAGGTTTCTTGGCGGCCGCGGCGCGCGCCGGCTTGGCGGCCGTCTTGGCAACGCCCTTGGCCTTGCCGGTCTTGCCCGCCGCTGCGCTCACTGCCGTCTTGTCCGAATCAGTCGTCGACTTTTTACTCACACGCGATTCCTTGTCTGCCACGATCCGCTTCCCGTTCGATTCTGGCCACGACCACACTTTCCCGGTTTGAGTCGTCGCAGACCCGGGAAACCGACACTCGGGGCGACACCCGATAAATCAATGACCCGCCTGCCTGCGCGTGGCGCGCGCAGGCAGGCTTCCGGGCCCCAAAATGGGGCGTGTAATCAAGGGACTTCGCCGCTCCAGCTCACTCAACGGGGCGACAGCCAACACCGTGCACGCCGAAGCGAGCACACGTGCGCCTGCCCGTCGGTGGCGCTTCAGGGACTCGGTGACCCCTAATGGGTCGGTGCGGCACTGGTTTCGGGGCCCGCCCATGGCGCGGCCCGCAATTTGCGCGCGAATTTTTACGTCCGCCGAAAGCGATACAGAGGGTAACCACCTATATTATCAGCTTTCGCGGCGGCTGGCGAGAAGCGCCCGGTACAACTCCTGGCTTTCGGGATCGGCGAGTCCTCCGGCGATCAATTCGGCCGCGGCCTCCTGCACGGCCTTGTCGGCAAGCCGTTGCAGCGCGCCCTCGAACTCGATCCGCGCCTCGTCGAGATCGAGCATGGGTACCCGCCCCTCACCGAGATCCCGCGCCGCTAGCGCACCCACGGCAGCGAGCGCCTCGGGCAAGGCCTCCAGTCGGCTCTGCGGCGTGCCGGCACCGCCCGCGCCGGCCATTGCCGCGAACCAGTCGCGCAGCCCGGCCGGCAGCACGGACATGGCTTCGTCGCGAAGAACGACCTCTTCGGCGAGCGACGGATGGCACAGTGCCAGCAATCGCAGGCGGCGCTCGAGGCTGGGCCCGCCGCCGCGCACCGCCAGCGGCACACCCCGTCCGGCGCCCGGTCCGCCCGGTCGACGGCGCCCCCAGTTGCCCTGCCCCGACGGCCCACGACCCGACGGCCATCGGCGGCCGCCCACACCCCGGCCCGGGTCGGGAGCGTTTTCGGCTTCGACGTCGAAGGGCGCGGTCGGCCACGAACGATCGTCACCCACATCCGGCCACGCCCCGCTCTTGCCCTCGTCGGGATCGTGACGTCCCGAGCCGCGATCCCGCCGGCCCACCTGACCCGCGCGATCATCGGCCTGCAGGTAGCGGGCGAGTTCGGCCAATCCGACGCCGGCACGATCCGCGACCGCGCGCTCGAGTTGCAAGCGAAGCGCTTCGGCCGCGACGGCCTGCAGCAAGGGCCGGGCTTCAGCCAGGAAGCGGGCGCGTCCCTCGGGGGTTCCGAGATCCGTGCGACCGGACAGTTGGTCGAGCAGGAAGGTCGATAGCGGGGTGGCCGAGGCCACCGCTTCCCGAAACGCCTGCTCGCCCCGGGCGCGCACGAAACTGTCGGGATCGTCGCCGTCGGGAAAGAACAGGAATTCGACACGCGAGGTGTCGCTCATCATCGGCAGGCAGGCCTGCAAGGCGCGCCAGGCCGCTTTACGGCCCGCAGCGTCGCCATCGAAACCGAACACCAGGTGGTCGACCTGGCGCAACAATTTACGCACGTGGTCGGGCGTCGTGGCGGTGCCCAGCGTCGCGACCGCGTTGTCGATACCGTGCTCGGCAAGCATCACGACGTCCATGTAGCCCTCGACCACGATCGCCTGTTCGAGCCGGCGCAAACCCTGGCGGGACTCGAACAGCCCGTACAACTCATGGCCCTTCGAGAACACCGGCGTTTCGGGGGAATTCAGGTATTTGGGCTCGCCGCGATCGAGCACACGCGCACCGAAACCGATCGTGGCGCCGCGCGCATTGCGGATCGGAAACATGATCCGGTCGCGAAACCGGTCGTAACGACGACGGCGCTGCGGGGCCGCCGCTGCAGAGGGGGTGCCGGCCGCCGCCGTCGCGGCACCGTCCGCCGTCGCGGCACCCGCCGCCCGGGACGGCTCGCCCGTGACGCCCTTTGCGGATGGGTCGGCGGCCGCACCGACAGCGGGTTCATCGCCGTCATCCGGCGCCTGCACGAGACCGGCCTCCACCCAGCGATGATCGTCGTAGTCGGCGGTGGCCGCCTCCAGATTGCGCCAACCGGGCGGCGCGTAGCCGAGCCCGAAACGCTTGGCGGTGCGCCCGCTCAGCCCGCGGCCCTTCAGGTAGCCGATCGCCCGTTCGGATTCGCGCAATGAACGGGCATAGAAGCGCCCGGCCTGCTCGAGAGCGTCGAGCAGGCCGGGCGCACGCGCCTGACCCGGTCGTTCGCCGCGGCCGGGTTCGCGCGGCACGACCATGCCGACCGAGCGAGCCAGCTCCTCGATCGCCTCGACATAGCCGAGACCCTGGTAGGCCATGACGAAGCCGATCGCCGATCCGTGTGCCTGGCAGCCGAAGCAGTGGTAGAACTGCTTGGCCGGGCTGACCGTGAACGACGGGCTCTTCTCTTGATGAAACGGGCACAGGCCGAGCATGTTGGCGCCCGCCTTGCGCAGTTTCACCGCGCGGCCGACGACCTCGACCACGTCAAGTCGTGCGAGCAGATCCTCGATGAACGCCTGCGGAATCATGCCGCTATGGTAGGTCCGACAGGCCCGTTGGCGGCAACGGCCCCCAACGATCGTCCGGATGGCAACGGCTCGTATCGCGCAAGTGCGCGATGCGGACACAGTAGGGAGGCTGCCGCGCTCTCCGCGGCCCGCCGCTCATGCCGGAGCGCGGACTCGAACGCTCAGGAGGCGGTCAGACGTGCGCGCACGCGTGCGGCCAGCGCCGCCATGTCGGCGCGGCCGGCCAATGCCTGCTTCAGGAGGCCCATCACCTGGCCCATCTGGGCAGGACCACTGGGCTTGACCGCATCGAAGGCGGCGGAGATGGCCGCCTCGATCTCGGCCTCGTCTGCCTGGCGGGGCAGATAGGCCGAGAGGACGTCGATCTCGAAGCGCTCCTTGGCGGCGAGTTCGGCGCGTCCGGCCTGTTCGTACTGCTCGGCGGAGTCGCGGCGCTGCTTGATCAGCTTCTCGACGACGGCCACCACGCCGGCGTCGTCCAGCTGGATGCGCTCGTCGATCTCGCGCTGCTTCAGCGCGGCGATCAACAGACGAATGGCCGACAGGCGCTGCGTCTCGCGCGCGCGCATCGCGGCCTTCATGTCGTCCTGGATGGCATCCTTGAGCATGCCGACGGCCCCGACAACCCGGCGATCAGTAGAGCTTCTTGGGCAGCATCTGGCTGCGCAGGCGCTTGAAATGGCGCTTGATCGCGGCGGCCTTCTTGCGCTTGCGCTCGGCCGTGGGCTTCTCGTAGAACTCTCGCGAACGCAATTCGGTGATGATGCCCGCTTTCTCGATCGTGCGCTTGAAGCGACGCAGGGCCACATCGAATGGCTCGTTTTCCTTGACGCGAACCGTCGGCATAGGAGATCAATCCTGAGTTAGGTGAACCGGGTATTCTATCGCCTCAGTCATGATTCAGGCAAATGATGTCCACGTTCCACCGTCGGCCCCGCCTCGCTCGCGCAACGATTCCCACCCCGGGGCGCCGCGACCGATGATCGTACTCGGCCTGGAAACCTCTTGCGACGAGACCGGCGTCGCCCTCTACGACAGCGACAGCGGCCTGCTCGCCCAGGCGCTGCACTCGCAGGTGGACCTGCATCGCACGTACGGTGGGGTGGTGCCCGAACTGGCTTCGCGGGACCATGTTCGCCGTCTCATGCCGCTGCTCGAGCAGGTCATGAGCGAGGCCGCCGTGACCCGCGAAAGGCTCGATGCGGTCGCGTTCACCGCTGGCCCGGGCCTGGCCGGCGCGTTGATGGTGGGCGCCGCAACGGGCGCCGCCCTGGCATTCGCGCTCGGAATCCCGGCGGTACCGGTTCATCATCTCGAGGGGCACTTGTTGTCGCCGCTGCTGGCCGATCCGCCGCCAACCTTCCCGTTCGTGGCGCTGCTGGTCTCGGGCGGCCATACGCAGTTGCTGGTCGCCGAGGCGATCGGGCGCTACCGCCTGCTCGGCGACACGCTCGACGATGCCGCCGGCGAGGCTTTCGACAAGAGCGCGAAGATGCTCGGCCTGCCCTACCCCGGCGGCCCGTCGCTGTCCGCCCTGGCCGCCGAAGGCAGCCCCGACCGATTCAAACTGCCGCGGCCAATGCTGCATTCGGGCGATCTCGACTTCAGCTTCAGCGGCCTGAAAACCGCCGTGCTCACCCATGTCCGCCGGGGCCTGGCCGACGACCGGGCCCGCGCCGATCTGGCCGCCGAAACCGAGGCGGCGATCACCGACGTGCTGATCGCCAAGAGTCTGGCGGCGCTCGATCAGACCGGCCTGCGCCGGCTGGTGGTGGCCGGCGGCGTCAGTGCCAACCGGCGCCTGCGTGAACGGCTGCTGACTGGGGCCACGGAACGCGGCTTCGAACTGTACCTGCCGCCGCCGGCGCTCTGCACCGACAACGGCGTGATGATCGCGTTGACCGCAGCATTGCGCCTGCAGGCGGGTCTTGCCGCCGACGACGGATATCGCTTCACCGTCCATCCGCGCTGGTCACTCACGGTCAGCTGAACCGCCCCGGCCCGCGCGGCTGCGGGCAATATCGGCGGGCGCTCTTCGCCAGCGCGTTCAGGCCGAGCGCTGCTTCTTGCTGCCGATGCGCGTTTCCTTGCCGGAGATCAGGCGGCCGATGTTCGCCTGGTGACGCCAGATCAGCAGCGCGCTGATGACCAGCAGCGCCAGGGCCTTGGCGTCGGGGCCGAACAGCAGCAGGTCGTAGAGCGGCGCGAACACGGCCGCCACCAGAGCGGCCAGCGACGAATAGCGGAAGAAAAACGCGATCAGCAGCCAGGTGACGATGGTGGCGATGCCGAGCCAGGCATTGATTGCCAGCAGGATACCGGCCGCGGTGGCGACACCCTTGCCGCCCTTGAAACGATGGAACACCGGCCAGAGGTGGCCGACGAAAACCGCCACCGATACCAGCGCGACATCGACCCGGTCGAGGCCGTAGGTCGGCCCCACGCGCATCGCCAGCCAGACCGCCACGAAGCCTTTGGCCGCGTCACCGAGCAAGGTCAGCGCGGCCGCCGCTTTGTTGCCGGTGCGCAGCACGTTCGTGGCACCGGGATTGCCGGAGCCGTGGCTGCGCGGATCGCTGAGACCGAACAGACGGCTGACCACGATCGCGAACGAGATCGAGCCGAGCAGGTAGGCGAGCACGACGGCGAGCAGACTGATCACGCGAATCTCCAGGGTTCAGGCATCCCGCACCGGCTGCGCGCACTCGACCGGCCGGGCGCCGAGCGTGTCGGTGAGCACGTCGGCGGCCAGACCGACCAAATAGCCACGCCGCCCGCCGTTGACGTAGACCTGCGGCAGGCCCAGCACGCTGCGCTCGACATAGACCGGCATGGACTTGCGCAAGCCGAACGGCGAGGTGCCACCGACCTGGTAGCCGGAATGCCGCTGGGCGACCTCGGGAGCGCACGGCTGGACACTCTTGCAGCCGATTTCGCGGGCGAGGTTCTTGGTGGAGACCTCACGATCGCCGTGCATCAGCACGACCAGCGGGCGCGCGCGCTCGTCCTGCATGACGAGCGTCTTGACGACCGCGGCGGCCGGCAGCGACAGCTGGCGCGCGGCCTCGCCGGCACCGCCGTGATCGACGTAGTCGTAGGCATGCTCGGAATACGTGATGCCGGCACGCTTGAGCGCCTGTGTGGCCGGTGTCTCGCTAACGCGTTTACCCATGCGCGGATTCTACTGCCCGGCGCCGGCCGCATCGGCCGGCCCGACGCCGCCGCCGCGCATCATCCGCGCGGATGGTGGCGCTCGTGCAACTGCTGCAGTCGCGCGCGGCGCGACGTTGCGTATAGATCTGCGTGGTCGAGATGTCGGCGTGCCCGAGCAGCATCTGCACCACGCGCAGGTCGGCGCCGTGATTGAGCAGATGAGTCGCGAACGCATGGCGCAGGCCATGCGGCGACAACGGCGCGCGAATGTCGGCGCGGACCGCATAACGTCGGATCAGAACCCAGAACATCTGGCGGGTCATGGGCCCGCCGCGGCCGGTCACGAACACGGCATCGCTGATCCGCCGTCCGAGGATCTCGCCACGTGCCTGTTCAAGATACTGCAGCAGCGCCTGGCGGGCCGGCTCGCCGACCGGTACCAGACGCTCCTTGTCGCCCTTGCCAACGACCCGTACGACGCCGTCGGTCAGCGAGATCTGATGCAGTTCGATCGAGACCAGTTCGCTGACCCGCAGGCCGGTCGCATAGAGCAATTCGAGCATCGCCCGATCGCGAATGCCGAGCGGGTCGTCCAGCGGTGGCGCCGTCAGCAACGCCTCTACCTGCGCTTCGCTGAGCGTGTCCGGAAAGCGCGGCTGGGCGCGCGCCGCCCTGATCGTCTCGGTCGGATCGTCATCGCGGCGACCACTGCGTACCAGATAGGCAAAGAAGCGGCGCAGCACGGTCAGGCGACGATTGCTGCTTGCCGCCCGCGAACCCGGATGCCGGGCCGCGACATAGGCGAGCAGATCGGCCAGTTCGGCCGCCAGCAGCGTGCACCCTTGTTCACGGCCGAGCCAGTCGCTGGCCGCGCGCAGATCGCGCCGATAGGCATCGATCGAATTGCGGGCCAGACCGTCCTCGAGCCAGAGCGACTCCAAAAAGCGCTCGACGATCGCCTGATCGGCCACCTGGAATGCCGACTGCGGCTGCGTGGAAGACCCGCTGCGGCGGGCGGTCCGTTGGCGCAGACGCGCACGCAGACCGCGGGACGGACCCGGCGGCGGACTCGGCGGTGGACTCGGCGGCGGACTCGGCGGTTGGTCCGGCGGTTGGTCCGGCGGTTGGTCCGGCGATTGGTCCGGCGGTTGGTCCGGCGGTGGGTCCGGCGGTGGGTCCGGTGCGGGACTCACGATCGCACCACCGACCGGGCGGCGGGCCCGTCATCGTCGGCCCTCGGCGCCAGACGCGCCAATGCCCAGTCGATGTGTTCGGCCACCAACGGGTCCGCCGACGCGCGGGCGTCGGCGAGGCGCACGCGCGCCTGCGCGAGCAAACAGGCTGACGCCCCACTCTGGGCCAGGTTGCCGATCGCGACGGCCAGGTTGCGGCGCCAGCGCGACCAACCGATTCGCCGGATCGCCGAACCCTGCAGACGCGCATCGAAGTCGTTCTCGCCCCAGGCCCAGAGAGACAGCAATCGGGCGGCATCCAGGCCATGACGCGGGTCGAACTCGTCGTGCACGGGTGGTCGTGCGAATTTGTTCCACGGACAGACCAGCTGACAATCGTCGCAGCCGTAGACGCGGTTGCCGATCGCGGCGCGCAAGGACTCGGGGATCGGCCCCCGATGCTCGATCGTCAGATACGAGATGCAGCGCCGGGCATCGAGCCGGTAGGGGCCGTCGAAGGCCCGGGTCGGGCAGACGTCGAGACAGCGCCGGCATCGTCCGCAGTGGTTCTCGGCAGCCAAATCGGCGCGCAACGGCAGATCGGTGTAGAGCGTACCCAGAAAGAACATCGAACCCTGCTCGCGATTGAGCAGCAGGGTGTGCTTGCCACGCCAGCCGAGCCCGGCCCGCGCGGCGATCTCGACCTCCATGACCGGCGCCGAATCGCAAAACGCACGATGCCCGAACGGACCGACGGCCTGTGCGATCTGTTCGGCCAGCCGCGCCAGGCGCCGGCGAACACGCTTGTGATAATCGCGGCCACGGGCGTAGTTCGAGACATAGGCGCGACCCGGCTCGGCGAGCGCGCGCCAGCCATCGGCGCGCCAGTCCGACGGCCGCGGCGCATAGCGGGCACCCACCATGATCGCGCTCAACGTCCCGCCGACCAGCTCGGCCGGGCGGGCACGCCGCTGCGGCTCACGAGCCATGTATTCCATTTCGCCGTGGCAGCCCGCCGCGAGCCAGGCCTGCAACTGGGGGCTCGCGTCCATGCCGCGTACATCGGCCACACCGACGTGCTCGAAACCGAGCTCGCGCGCCCAGGCTTCGATCCGGGCGCGGTCGGGCAGCGCACGCCCTTTCGCCGTGATAGCGTGCGCACCTCGGCCGCGCGCCCGGCCGCTTCCTTCCGATTCCGTCTCGCCTTGCATCGATCGCAGTATGAGCCCGACCACCGACGATTCCGATCAAGCCTGTTTCTTTCTGCGCGATATGGCCGCCACCGCCGCCATGGCGGCGGCGCTGGGCGCGGTGCTGGACCCCGGCACGCGGGTCTACCTGTCCGGCGATCTTGGCGCCGGCAAGACCGAATTCTGCCGTTGGTTGATCCGGTCGCTTGGCTACAACGGTCGGGTCAAGAGCCCGACCTTTACCCTGATGGAACCGTATACACTTTCGTCGTTCACGCTATATCACTTTGATTTTTATAGGTTCTCGTCGGAAGAGGAACTCCGTGAAGCGGGTTTCGAAGAGCTCATCGACAGCGACGCGGTGGTCTTGGTCGAGTGGCCGGAGCGGGCTCGGCCGACGCTGCCCGTACCCGATCTCTGGCTGCGTTTGGTGGCCGGCGACGAGCCCGAGAGCCGCAGGCTCGAAACGCTTGCAGGCACGGCCCGGGGGCGCGCGTGCCTGAGAGCCATGCGCGCCGCCGCTGGCTGAGAGGCGGCCTGGGCGCGCTCGCGCTGGCGGTGCCGTTGCGCGCGGCTCGCGCCGATCGCATTCTCGCGGTGCGGGTATGGCCCGCACGCGACTACACGCGTCTGACGCTGGAGCTCGATCGTCCGCTGACCTATCGCTACTCGCTGCTCGGCGCGCCGCACCGGTTGGTAGTCGACATCGAGGGCATCGACATCGCCGGTGGCATCAGCGAGCTGCTCGGCAAGGTCAAGGCGGACGATCCGTTCATTGCCGGGGTGCGGGTGGGACAGCGTGGTGCCGGTGTCGCTCGCATCGTGCTCGACCTCAAACAGGCGATCGAGCCGCAGCTGTTCGCGCTCGAGCCGATCGCCAATTATCAGCACCGGCTGGTGATCGATCTCCATCCGCTGATTCCGACCGACCCCCTGGTGACGCTGCTCGAGCAGAACGGCGGCACCGGCAAGCCGGTGGTGATCGAGGATCCCCTGGCAGGGATTCTGCGCGACAAGACCGCTCCCGCGATCGTCGGTTCGGCGCGCGCCCGCAATGAACCCGCGCCGATCGCGCGCCTGGTGACCGTGGCGATCGACGCCGGTCACGGCGGTGAGGATCCGGGCGCGGTCGGCCGGCGCGGGACGCTCGAGAAGGACGTCGTGCTGGCCATCGCGGCCGAGCTGCGTCAACTCGTGCGCCTCGAGGCCGGTATGCGCGCCTACATGACCCGCGAGGGCGACTATTACGTATCGCTCGCCGATCGGGTGGGACGCGCAAGGCGCGTCGGCGCCGATGTGTTCGTATCGCTACATGCCGATGCCTTCGTGCGACCGGAGGCGCGCGGCGCCTCGGTCTACATGCTTTCGCCAAGCGGGGCCACCAGCACGGCGGCACGTTGGCTCGCGCGGCGCGAGAACAAGGCCGACCTGATTGGCGGCGTACAAGTGGCCGCCCGGGTCAGCGACCGGATGGCGCGCGAGGTCCTGGTCGACATGACCGCGCGCGCCAAGATCCACGAGAGCCGGCGGCTCGGACGTCGCGTGCTCGGCGCGCTCGATGCGGTGGCGGAGTTGCACAAGCCACGGGTGGAAGGCGCGGCCTTCGCGGTTCTCAAGGCACCCGACATTCCGTCGATCCTGGTCGAGACCGCCTTCATCAGCAATCCCGACGAGGAGCGGCGCCTGATGAGTCCGCACTACCGGCGGCAGGTGGCCGGGGCGATCTTCGACGGACTGCGCGATTATTTGCAGCCCACGCTGACGGGCGGTCTGCAACGTGCCTGAACCCGCTTCCGATCCACGCTTCGAGCATCTGCTGGGCGGCCTGCAAGTGGATGCACCGCAGCCACGACTGCTGTTCGAGATCGCCGGGCGCGTGGTCGGCAGCCTACTGCCGGACGATGCCGAGCTACTGCGGCGCGCCGTGCCCGGCCTGGCGCTCGATGACGACGCGCTGTCGCTGATGCCGGTCTGCGCCGGCGACACCAACGCCAGCCTGAACGCGATCGCACTGGCGCTGCGTGACGCCGGCCGCAGCGCGCGCTGGCGCCACGAGCGGCTGCCGGTGCTGGCCGACGACGGCAGCCTGTTGGGGGCGATCGAACGCGGCTGCATGCGCGTGCTCGGCCTGCGCACGCTGTCCGTGCACCTGGTCGGCGAGACCCGCGGCCCCGACGGCCGCATCGATGGCTGCTGGCTACAGCGACGTGCGCTGCACAAGGACACCGATCCGGGCATGCTCGACAATCTGGCCAGCGGACTGGTGGGTCTGGGGTCGGATGCCCGCTCGGTCGAGCCCCTGGCGCTGGCAATGCGCCGCGAGGCGGCCGAGGAAGCCGGCCTGGATGAAGCGGCGCTCGGGGCGCTGACCGCGCTCGGCCGCTGGCGGCTGCAGATGCCCGTGCGCGAGGGCATGATGATCGAGGACGTGATCGTGTATCGCGCCTTGCTCGCCGCCGGTGCGCGTCCCGACAATGTCGACGGCGAGGTCAGCGAATTCGTCCATCTCGCACACGACGAGGTGCTGACGCGGATCGACCGCGGCGAGCTGACCCGCGGTGCCTCGCTCGGCCAGTTGGCCTGCCTGCGCTGGCATCGATCCGCCGACTGACAGCATTCCTCAAGGAGACGCTTGTATGGGCGCCTCCTTAACACCGTGCGGGCCGATGATTCACCCGCCGAGTGAGCTCCCGGGCTGCAGCCTGGCGCACGCGGATGCGTCGGCATGGCCCTCGACCCGGGCATTCGATCGGCCGCCGCTGCCCACACTCGTAGAATCGCGGTTTTGCCTGCCCGTGCCGAATCCGGTCGGGCGCCGTCCGATTCGATGCCCGCCGCCCAGATCCGACTCCTCCCCGATACGCTGATCAGCCAGATCGCGGCCGGCGAGGTCATCGAGCGCCCGGCCTCGGCGATCAAGGAGTTGCTCGAGAACGCGCTCGACGCCGGCGCGCGCGACATCGTGCTGCGCCTGGAAGAAGGCGGTGTGCGCCGTATCGCCGTGATCGACGACGGTGTCGGCATCCCGCCCGCCGAGCTCGCGCTCGCCCTGCAACGCCATGCGACCAGCAAGATCCGCTCACTGGCCGACCTGGAAGCGGTGGCGACGATGGGGTTTCGTGGCGAGGCGCTGGCGGCCCTGGCCTCGGTCGGCGAGGTTCTGCTGACCAGCCGCACGGCCGACGCCGTGCACGCGTGGCGCGTGAGCAGCCGCCAGCGCGACGCCGAGCCCGAGGCCAGCCCGGGGTTGGCCGGCACCACCGTCGAAGTCCTGGACCTGTTCGCGCGCACGCCCGCGAGACGCAAGTTCCTGAAGAGCATGGCCACCGAGACCAGCCACTGTCTGGATGCGATGCGCCGGGTCGCGCTCGCCCATCCGAGCGTGAGCTTCACGGCCTTCGTCGATGGCCGCAAGGTCGAACAGCACGCGAGCGAGAGCTGGGAAAGGCGCGCGGAGTCGATCCTCGGCCCGGCGCTCGGCGAGCGGCACTACCGGATCGAACTCGACGGCATCGTGCAGATGCAGGCGCTGCTCGGCCACCCCACCGCGGCCCGCGGGCGGGCCGACCGTCAGTTCCTGGTAGTCAACTCGCGCGCCGTGCGCGATCGCCTGCTTGCACACGCGGTGCGGCGGGCCTACCGGGACTATCTACACGGCGACCGCCATCCCGGCTATGTGATCTACGTCGACCTCGACCCGTCGCTGGTCGACGTCAACGTTCACCCGGCCAAGGCCGAAGTGCGCTTCCGCGATGCCAGCGCGGTCCATCAACTCGTCTACCGCGCGGTGCGCGACGCGCTGGCCGTGGGCGCCGGATCGGGTGCGGCCGGCCCCGACCCGCACGAGCATCGCGCTCGGGCACCCATCACGGGCGCGTCGGCGGCGCCCGCGGCCGGCACGATGATTGCCGCCGGGCGCGGGCGTGCGGCCGCCGGGGCGGCACCGATGGGCGATTCCGCGACGCCGAACGCGTCCGCGTCCGCGACAGCGTCCGCGACAGCGACCGCGACAGCGACCGGGGGTCAGCGTTCACTACTCGACCGGGACGCCTGGCGTTCGGCCGGCAATGCGCCCGCCTGGCGCGAAACGCGGGTCGAGATGCCCAGCCGTGTCGATCGCGCCGCGATCGACCGTGCGCTGCGCGCGCAATCACCGCTGAGCGCGCACGACGCGGGTGCGGCGCCGTCGGACCCGCCCGCTTTCGGCGCGGCGGACAACATCGCGCGCACGCCCGCGGTGACCACGCAGTCGATCGGGGCGCCGAGCGCAACCGACGGCGAAGCGGCCGGGGTCAGTGGCCACTCACCGCTCGCCAACGCGGGCCTCACAGTCGCCGCCACGCCGATCCCGGCCGACGCCGCGAACGGGCCGGACGACGATCTGCCGCTGGGCCATGCGATCGCGCAACTGCACGGCGTCTACATCCTCGCGCAGAATCGAAACGGCCTGATCGTGGTCGACATGCATGCGGCGCACGAACGCATCGTCTACGAGAGGCTCAAGCGCCAGTTTGCCGAGCGCGGCCTGCCCGTGCAGGCGCTGTTGATTCCGGCCACCTTCCGTGCCGACGCCCAGGAGATCGCCACCGCCACGATCGCGGCCGACACCCTGCAGGCGCTCGGCCTGACGATCGAACCGATGTCGCCGACCACCCTGGCAGTACGTTCGTTGCCGGCCATGCTATCGCGCGCCGACCCGGTCCGACTGGCCCGTGACGTGTTGGCCGAGTTGCAGGACACCGGCGAGGCGGAGCTGCTGGCGGCACGCCGCGATCAGTTGCTCGCAACCATGGCCTGTCACGGCGCGGTTCGGGCCAACCGCCGCCTGGGCCTGGACGAAATGGATCGCCTGCTGCGCGACATGGAGGCAACGCCGGGCGCCGACCAGTGCAACCACGGCCGGCCCACGTGGGTGCAGTTCGACCACGATGCGATGGACCGCTGGTTCCTCCGTGGCCGCTAAACACTCCCATCCGGTACCATGGCTGCTGGTCGCCTTCCTGGCCGCGCAGCCGGCATCGACCGATGTCTATCTGCCCGCCCTGCCAGCGCTCGGCAATCAGTTCGCGGCCAGCAGCGGACAGGTTCAACTGACCTTGTCGGTGTTCATCGGCGGCTTCGCCGTGGCGCAATTGCTGGCCGGTCCGCTGTCCGACCGCTTCGGCCGGCGCCCCGTCGTGCTGGCTGGTGCCGCCCTGCTGTCGATCGCCCTGCTGGCGGGCGCGCTGGCACCCAGCCTCGGCTGGTTGGTGGCCGCACGCTTCCTGCAGGCGCTGGGCGTGTGCTGCCTGGTGGTGTGCGCGCGCGCGATCGTGCGCGATCGCTACTCGCCCGCCGAGGGCGCTCACGTGATGGCCAGGGTATTGGCCTGGATGGGGCTGGCACCGCTGCTCGGGCCGGCGCTCGCCGGGCTGAGTCTGCCCTGGATCGGCTGGCGCGGTCTGTTCGGCGTCCTGGGTCTGTTCGCGCTGGTCCTGCTATGGGTCGCTTGGCGCTCGCTCCAGGAAAGCAACCGCCACCGCAACCGGCATGCGCTGGCCCCGGCCCAGTTGCTGCGCAACTACGTCTTCATCGCGAGGCACGGCGAGTTCTGGGCCTATGCACTGACCGGCGCGGCCAGTTTCTGTGCGCTGTTCAGCTTCATCTCGGGCAGCCCCTATGTGGTGATCAACGTGCTCGGCCATCCGCCCTGGGTGTTCGGCCTGGTGTTCAGTCTCGCGACCGCGGCATTCATCCTCGGCACCACCTTGCTGGCACGCTGGCTGCCACGGGTCGGTCCGCGCGTCCTGATGCTGCGTGGCGCGAGCCTGTCGGCCGCCTGCGGTCTGACGATGGCCGGATTCGTGGTGGCCGGCGTGCAGTCGCTGGCCACGCTGCTGGTGCCGATGCTCGGCGTGATGATCGCGCACGGCCTGATCAACGCCAGCGCGCAAGTGGCGGCAGTTGCGCCGTTTCCGGCCAATGCCGGCGCGGCTGCGGCATTGAACGGCTTCCAGATGCATGTCTGGGGAGCGTTGATCGGCATGTGGATCGGCATCAGCTACGATGGCACGCTGGCGCCGCTGACCTACACGATCGCCGCGCTGACGGCCCTGCTCGCGCTGGTCGCGCACACGCTCGTGCGCCGGTTCGCGCCGCACCATGACGAGCAGTCGCCCATGCACACGGGCGGGCGCCCCGAGCCGATGGCCGCACCCCGGCCATGACCGATGCGCCCGAGTCGTCGCAGCGGGAAGGCCCCCTGATCCTTCTCCTGGGCCCCACCGCCAGCGGCAAGAGCGCGATCGCGATGGCCCTGGCCGAGCGCTTCGAGATCGAGATCATCAGTGTCGATTCCGGGCAGATCTATCGCCGCCTCGACCTCGGTTCGGCCAAGCCGGCGGCCGAGGAACGTGCCCGGGTGCCACATCATCTGATCGACATCATCGATCCCTGGGACAGCTACTCGGCGGCGCGCTTTGCCGCCGACGCGCGTCGGACCATCGGCGAGATCCGCGCGCGGGCGCGCCTGCCGCTGCTGGTCGGTGGCACGATGCTCTATGCGCGCGCGCTGACCGACGGCCTGCACGAGTTGCCCGCGGCCGACCCGGCGCTGCGCGCGCAGCTACTCGCGCGTGCCAGCCGTGACGGCTGGCCGGCGATGCACGCCTGGCTGGCCACGCTCGACCCGGTCACCGCTGCCCGCCTCGCCCGGAACGACGCCCAGCGCATCGAACGCGCGCTCGAAGTCTGCCTGATCAGCGGCCGCCCGATGTCGGCCCTGCTCGCGCAGCCCGCCGCCCGGGCCTGGCACGGACCGGTGCTGCGCATCTCGCTCGAGCCCGACGATCGCAGCCTGCTGCACGCACGCATCGCCGAGCGCTTCACGGCCATGATCGCCGCCGGCCTGATCGACGAGGTGCGCGCGCTGCGCGCCGATCCGCGCCTGCACGCGCATCTGCCGGCGATGCGCAGCGTCGGCTATCGCCAGGTCTGGCAATGGCTGGACGACGGCGGGCGCGAGACCCGCGACATTCTGATCGCGCGCGGCGTGGCCGCCACCCGTCAGTTGGCCAAACGCCAGCTCACCTGGCTGCGCGCGATCGACGACCGTGCGCGCATCGCCATGGAATCGGCCAGCGGAACTGACCGCATCGCCGAACTCATCGCCCGCCAGCTCGACCCCTGACAGGCTGAAATACCTCGACCGCCCGATAATGCAGACCCTTCCCGCTTCTTCGGCCCACCTCTAAGCACACCATGCGCATCGGCATCGACCTCGGCGGTACCAAGATCGAGATCCTCGCGCTCGACGACGGCAAGCGCACGCTGCACAGCGAACGCATCGCGACGCCGGCCGGCGACTACGCGGCGACGATCGCCGCCATCGCCGCGCTGGTCGAACGCTGCGAGAACAAACTCGGCCGACAGGGCACCGTCGGCGTCGCGATTCCCGGCTCGCCGTCACCGCACACGGGGCTGATCCGCAATGCCAATTCGGTCGTGCTCAATGGTCGGAACCTGCGCGCCGACCTGGAAATCGCACTGGCGCGCGAGATTCGGCTGGCCAACGACGCCAATTGCTTTGCGGTGTCCGAGGCGTCCGACGGCGCTGCCGCCGGCGCGGCCAGCGTGTTCGGCGTGATCCTGGGCACCGGCTGCGGCGGAGCGCTGATCGTCGACGGCCGCCTGATCGTCGGCGCCAACGGCATCGCCGGCGAGTGGGGCCACAATCCGCTGCCCACCGCCCGCGCCGACGAATCACCCGGCCCGGCCTGCTGGTGCGGTCGGCGCGGCTGCCTGGAGACCTGGCTTTGCGGCCCGGCGTTGACCGCCGACCATCGCCGTCACGGCGGCAGCGCCGTTGATGCGCGCGCCGTCGTGGCCGCCGCGCGTGCGGGCGAGCCGCTCGCCACGCGCAGCCTGCACGCCTACGCCGACCGGCTCGCGCGCGGTCTGGCCTCGGTGATCAATCTGTTCGACCCCGACGTGATCGTGCTCGGCGGCGGCCTCTCGCAAGTCGACGAGCTCTACCGGCTGGTGCCGCCGCTGTGGCAGGAACACGTGTTCGCCGATCGGGTCGAGACCCGGTTGCTGCGCAACCGGCACGGCGACGCATCGGGTGTACGCGGCGCGGCCTGGCTCTGGCCGGGACGGGCATGAGCGACGACCTCTTCGGCCCGGCGGTCACCGGCGAGGCTCGCGACGACGATCCGTCGCAGCGCGCGCATGCGCTGCTGCGCCGGGTCTGGGGTTACGACCGCTTCCGCGGCCAGCAGGCCGAGATCGTCACCCACCTCGCCGCCGGTGGCGATGCGCTGGTGTTGATGCCCACCGGCGGCGGCAAGTCCGTCTGCTATCAATTACCCGCGCTGCTGCGCGACGGTGTCGCCCTGGTGGTCTCGCCGCTCATCGCGCTGATGCAGGACCAGGTCGAAACCTTGCGCGCAATGGGCGTGCGCGCCGAGTTCCTGAACTCCACCATCGCCGGCCAGCGCGCGGCGCAGATCGAAGCGGCCGCCGAGCGCGGCGAACTCGATCTGCTCTACATGGCGCCGGAACGGCTCTTCGCCGAGCGCGGGCAGGCATTGCTCGCGCGCCTGCCGGTGTCGCTGCTCGCCATCGACGAGGCCCATTGCGTCTCGCAGTGGGGCCACGATTTCCGGCCCGAGTACGCACGGCTCGGCGAGGTGCGGGCGCGCCTGCCCGGCGTGCCCTGCGTGGCGCTGACCGCCACCGCCGACGCGACCACACGCGAAGACATCGTCGCCACGCTGTCGCTGCAGCACGCACGGCGTTTCGTGTCCAGCTTCGACCGGCCGAATATCCGCTATCGCATCGTCGAGCGACGCGACCCGCGCGCCCAGTTGCGGCGCTTCCTCAACGACCACCCGGACAGCAGCGGCATCATCTACTGTCTGTCGCGCCGCAAGGTCGAGGAGACCGCCGCCTGGCTCGCCGAGCAGGGCCTCAGTGCGCTGCCCTACCACGCCGGCCTCGATGCCGCGACCCGCGCGGATGCGCAACGCCGTTTCCTGCGCGACGACATCCGCATCATCGTCGCGACGATCGCATTCGGCATGGGCATCGACAAGCCAGACGTCCGCTTCGTGGTCCACCTCGATCTGCCGCGCAGCATCGAGGGCTACTACCAGGAAACCGGCCGGGCCGGCCGCGACGGGCAGCCGTCGGAGGCCTGGATGGTCTACGGCCTGCAGGACGTCGTCCAGCAGCGCCGCATGATCGACGAGTCGGAGGCCAGCGACGACTATCGCCGCATCGCCACCGGCAAGCTCGATGCAATGCTCGGTCTGTGCGAAACCACGGCTTGCCGGCGCGCGCGCCTGCTCGCCTATTTCGGCGAGCAGCGCGAGGCCGGCTGGCAATGCGGCAACTGCGACACCTGCCTCGAGCCGCCACGCACCTACGACGGCACCGAGCCGATGCGCATGTTGTTGTCGGCCGTCTATCGCACCGGCCAGCGTTTCGGCGCACAGCACGTGATCGATGTCCTGCGCGGTGCCGACAACGACAAGATCCGGCGCTTCGGCCACGACCGCCTGTCCGTGCACGGCGTGGGCGCCGCCATCGATGCCAACACCTGGCGCGGCATCCTGCGCCAGGCCATCGCGGGCGATCTCGTCGGCGTGGATCATGCGCGCTTCGGCGCACTACGCCTGAACGAGGGCGCCCGCCCGGTGCTGCGGGGCGAGCGCAGCATCATGCTGCGCGAGATCGTTCATGCGCCGGCCAGGGGCCGCTCGCGCTCGTCCCGCGGCCCCTCTCAGACCGCCACCGTGGCAACGCTCGACGGCCGTCTGGCCGACGCCGAGACCGTTGCCTGTTTCGAGCGCCTGCGGGCGTGGCGGGCGGGCATCGCGCGCGAACGCGGCGTGCCGCCCTATGTCGTGTTCCACGACCGGACGCTGCAGGCCGTCGCGGCCAGCCGGCCGACCCGCATGGCAGACTTGGACGGTATCGCCGGCATCGGCGAGAAAAAGCGCGCCGACTACGGCGAGATACTGATCACGATCTGTTCGGGCGACGGCCTCGGGCCAGCGACCGACGGTGAACCTTCCGATGGAGATCGATCGCCATGAAAGTCACTCCGAGCGGCGCCAGTTGCGGCGCCGTGGTCGAAGACATCGACCTGCGCGAACTCGACGATGCCGGCCTCGAGCGGCTGCGCGGGGTCTGGCTGGAGCACAAGGTGATCGGCATCGCCGGCCAGTCGCTGCAAATCGAAGACCTCGAGCGCTTTGCACAGCGCTGGGGTCCGTTCGGCGACGATCCGTTCATCCTGCCGATCGCGGGCCATCCGCATGTCATCGAAGTGCGCCGCGAACCCGACGAACGGGCGCCGGTGTTCGCCGGCAACTGGCACTCCGACTGGAGCTTTCTCGCGTCGCCGCCGGCGGCCACGCTGCTATACGGCGAGATCGTGCCCGATCGGGGTGGTGACACCTTGTTCGCCGACCTGGAGGCGGCACTGGCCGCGTTGCCGGCGGCGCAGCGCGAGCAGCTCGCGTCGCTCACCGCGATCCATTCGGCGCGCCGCAGCTACGCCCCCGATGGCCGCTACGGGGTCGCCGACGAGGGCCGCTCGATGCGCATCGTCAGCAGCGACGATGCGCGCGCCCAGCAACGCCATCCGCTCGTGCGCACGCATCCCGAAACCGGCCACCAGGCCTTGTTCGTCAGCCCGGCTTACACGGTCGGCCTGGCCGACACCGGCAACGAGCAAGCGGACGAGATCCTGCGGCCGCTGTTCGAGCACTGTGGCCAGGACCGTTTCGTGTACCGCCACAGTTGGTCGCCCGGCATGCTGACGATCTGGGACAATCGCTGCCTGAACCACATGGCCACCGGCGGCTACGAGGGCCAGCGCCGCCTGCTGTACCGAATCACCATCGGTGATCGCACTGCCCCCTGAAACCCCACAAGCATGCACGGCCGCCCGATCCTTCGCCTGATCGGCCAACTCCTTCTGCTCTACAGCATCAGCTTCGTGCCATCGCTGATGGTGGCGATCGCCACCGGTGACGGTGAGGTTCCGGTATTCCTCGGCTCGATCGGCGGCTCCCTGCTCCTCGGAGCGCTGCTCTGGTTGCCCAACCGGGGTCAGCGCGCGGAGCTCTCCGTGCGTGACGGCTTCCTGTTCGTCACCCTGTTCTGGATCATCCTGGGTCTGGTCGGCGCACTGCCGTTCATGCTCGGCCTGCACCTCGACCTGACCGACGCCGTGTTCGAATCCGTGTCGGGTTTCACCACCACCGGCGCGACGGTGATCGGCGGGCTCGACGTCCTGCCGCCGTCGGTGCTCTATCACCGCCAGCAGATTCAATGGCTGGGCGGCATGGGGGTGATCGTGCTGGCCGTGGCCATCCTGCCGATGCTCGGGGTGGGCGGCCTGCAGTTGTACCGGGCCGAATCCTCGGGCGTCACCAAGAGCGACAAACTCACGCCGCGCATCGGCGAGACCGCCCGCGCATTCTGGCTCATCTACGCGGCGCTGACGATCGGCTGCGGGCTCGCCTTCTGGGTCGCCGGCATGAATGTCTTCGACGCAGTCGGACACGCCTTCACCACCGTGGCCACCGGCGGCTTCTCGACCCACGACGCCAGCCTCGCGCACTACGACAGCCCGGTGATCGAGGCGATCGCGATCGTGTTCATGATGGCGGGCGGAGTCAATTTCGGCATTCACTATATCGCGATCATGCGCGGTCGCGTGGGTGCCTACCTGGCCGACGCCGAGGTGCGCGCCTATGCGCTGCTGTTCGTGATCGGCTCGATCGTCATCGGCCTCAGTCTCTGGTTCGTGGGCACCTTCGCCCAGATCTCGACGGCGTTTCGCCACGCCGCCTTCCAGGTCGCCTCGGTGCTGACCAGCACGGGGTTTTCCACCGACAACTTCGCCGTCTGGCCGCTACACGTGCCTCTGCTGCTGGTGATCCTGTCGTTCATCGGCGGCTGCGCGGGTTCGACCGCCGGTGGCATCAAGGTGATGCGCATCATGTTGCTGGCCAAGCTGGGCATCCGCCAGCTACGTCAACTCGCGCATCCGCAGAGCATCTCGGTGATCAAGTTCGGCAACCGCCCCGTACGCGAGGACGTCCTGTACTCGGTCTGGGGTTTCTATGTGCTGTACATCGCCGTCGCGTTGGTCGTGACCGTGCTGATGATGGCGGCCGGGCTGGATCTCGAGAGCGCGATCGGCGCCACCACCGCCACCATCAACCTGCTCGGTCCCGGCCTGGGCAAGGTGGCGACTTCGTTCGCCGATGTCGGTCCGCTGGTAAAGTGGCTGGGGGTGTTCGCGATGCTGGTCGGTCGCCTCGAGGTGTTCACCCTGCTGATTCTTTTCCTGCCTGCTTACTGGCGCCACTGACCGCCCTGCCATGAAGATCGTGATACTCGGAGCCGGCCAGGTCGGCAGCTCGGTGGCGCAGAGCCTTGCCATCGAGGCCAACGACATCACCGTGGTCGATCAGGACCCTGCGTTGCTGGCCAAGTTGCAGGAGCGGCTCGACATCCGCTCGGTGGCCGGCCATGCCTCTCATCCCGATGTGCTGGTGCGGGCCGGCATCGAGGACGCCGACCTGGTGCTCGCGGTCACCTCCAGCGACGAGACCAACATGGTCGCCTGCCAGGTCGCCCACTCGCTGTTCCACACACCGACGCGGCTGGCGCGCGTGCGCTCGAGCCGTTATCTCGAGCATCCGGAGTTGTTCGGCCAGGGAGCGATCCCCATCGACGTGCTGATCAGCCCGGAAGAGCTGGTCACGACCTCCATCCACCGCCTGATCGAAACGCCCGGCGCGCTGCAGATCCTCGATTTCGTCGGCGGCCGCGCGAAGATGGTCGCGGTGCGGGTGCACGTCGAAGCGCCGCTGGCGGGCACCGCGCTGCGCGATCTGCGTGACCGCCGCCACGACCTGCCGATGCACGTGGTGGCGATCTTCCGCCAGGACCGGCTCGTTGCGCTCAGTGCCGACACCATCATCCGGCCCGACGACGAACTCTTCTTCCTGGCCGCGCGGCCCGACATCGGCCGGCTGGTGGCCGCGCTGCGCAATCCGGAAGGCAAGGTGCGCCGCGTGCTGATCGCCGGTGGCGGCAACATCGGCCGGCGACTGGCCGGCCAGATCGAGCGTGACTACCGGGTCAAGCTGATCGAGCAGAACGAACAACGTTGCCGGCGACTCGCCGAGGTGCTCGACCACGCCATCGTCCTGCACGGCGACGCCGCCGACGAGAATCTCATGCTCGAGGAAGACATCGCCGAAACCGACGTCTTCTGCGCGCTGACCAACGACGACGAGGCGAACATCCTGTCGGCGATGCTGGCCAAGCGACTCGGCGCGCGACGGGCGATCTCGATCGTCAACAGGCTCAGCTACGTCGAGATCGCGCAGGGTGCGGCGGTCGACATCGCGGTCTCACCGGCTCACGTCACGATCGGCGCGTTGCTCACGCACGTTCGTCGCGGTGACGTGGTCGCCGTGCACTCGCTGCGGCGCGGCGCGGCCGAGGCGATCGAGATCATCGCCCATGGTGACGCCAAGACTTCCCGCATCGTCGGCCGACGCGTCGGCGACATTGCGTTGCCGCCCAGCGTCGTGATCGGCGGCATCGTGCGTGGCGAAGACCTGCTGCTGGCCGATCACGACGTCACCATCGCGAACGAGGATCACGTCATCTTGTTCCTCGCCGACAAGCGTCAGATCAAGATCGTCGAGCGCTTGTTCCAGGTGGCGATCGGCTTCGTCTGAGCGCGGTGCCTGGCGCAGCCTCAGTGCGCGCCAGCCATGGCGCGCGTCTTGGCGGCCTTGCGCATCGACACCGCGCTCTCGGTGCGCCCGAAACTGTCCGACTCGCTGAGTCGGAACAGACGCACGTTCTCGGCCAACACGTTCGCCTGTTCGCTGAGCGCGCCGGCCGATGCGGCCAGTTCCTCGACCATCGCGGCATTTTGCTGCGTGACCACGTCCATGTGACCGATCGCCTCGTTGACTTGCGAAATGCCGACGGATTGCTCGCTCGCGCCTTCGGCGATCTCGCCGGCCAGACGACCCATGGTGGCCACCTGTTCGAGCGCTTCGTCGATCGTTTCGCGTGCCGCATGGGTGACCTTCAGCCCGGCCTGCACCCTGTCGCCGGCCTCGGCGATCAGATCGCGGATCTCCTTGGCGGCATTGGCGCTGCGTTGCGCCAGTCCGCGCACCTCGGAGGCCACGACCGCGAAACCACGGCCCTGCTCGCCGGCGCGCGCTGCCTCGACCGAGGCGTTCAAGGCCAGGATGTTGGTCTGGAACGCGATGCTCTCGATCACCTGGATGATGTCGGTCACGCGATGCGATGCGGCACCGATCTGGTCCATCGTGGTGACCACCTCGCCGACCGCGTGATGACTACGATCGGTTACCTCGCGAGCCTCGATCGCGGTCTCGGCCGCGCGTCGCGCCTGTTCGGCACTGGAGCGCACCGAAGCGGTCATCTGCTCCATCGCGCTCGCGGTCTGTTCGATCGCGCTTGCCTGCGATTCGGTCCGACGGGACAACTCGAGCTTGGCCTCGGACAGCTCGCCCACGGTCGAGCGCAGCGCCTCGATCTCGTTGCGGTTGTCGTTCATCACTGCCCGCACGTTCTGCGACACCTGGGTCAGCGCCATGCCGAGTTCACGCAGCACGCCGGCGCGACGATCGTCGAACGGCCGGGTCAGATCGCAGGCGGCCAGTCCGCAGGCGAACGACTCGATGTCTCGCACCGGTCGGGCGATGATCCGTCGCAGCGCCTGGCCGACCAAGGCGGCCAACGACGGGACGGCGAGCAACTCCAGCCACAAAGGCGCCGCGAACTGCCGCAGCGTCACGCCGGTGCCGAGCACGATCGCAACCATGGTGAAGCCGAGCAGCCCGAGCCGGCCCTCGAGGCCGAGGTCGGCGGCGTCACGCAGCCGGCCCCAAAGCGTATCGCGCCAGAGCCGTCCGCCGGCGAGTTTGTGGACCGGTCTGCCGGCCTCCTGCTCGGAGCGCATGAGTGCGTACAGACGCTCGGCGGCGGCGATTTCGTCCCGGCCCGGCACGGCGCGCACCGACAGATAGCCGACGATGCGATCGTCATGTTTGAGCGGCGTGACATTGGCGCTGACCCAGTAGAAACTGCCGTCCTTGCGACGATTCTTCACGACTGCCCGCCACAGCCCGCCCGCCTGTATCGTCGCCCACATGTCGCGGAATGCCTCTTCGGGCATGTCCGGATGGCGGATCAGGTTGTGCGGCTGACCCAGCAGCTCGTCTTCCGCAAATCCGGATGCCTCGACGAAGGCGGGATTGCAGCTGACGATGCGCCCCTTTTCGTCGGTCGCGGAGACGAGCGTCGTGCCGGCTTTCAGCCTGAACTCGACATCGGTGACTGGCAGATTCTTACGCATCGGAGCCTCGCTGACCCATGCAAGAGGGCCGCACCCGCACTTCATCGATCGGAAGCGGCCACCGGTAACGAGACTATCCCGTTCGGGACTATCCCAAATGGTTCAAAAACGACGGTTTGGCTGTCATTCTTGGCGCACGTCGGGCGCGCACCACAGATGAAAAAGGGCGCCACATCGGCGCCCCCGTGTACCGGCGATCCGTCAGGTGCCGGTGCGTTCCCTCTGCTGGTTCAGGCCGCTGCCGCGAGCCGGGCCTTGGCCTGACGGCGCAGCGCGGCACCATCGACTTCGCGCTGGCTGCGCAGGTCCTGGCTGGAAACCTTGAAAAGATCGAGGCTGTCCGCGAGCGTGTCGGCCTGGACACTGAGCGCGGACGCCGAGCCCGACAACTCGTCGACCATCGACGCATTGTGCTGCGTGACCACATCCATGTTCGTCAACGATTCATTGACCTGGGAAATGCCCGCGGTTTGCTCGGCGGCGGCATCGGCGATCGCATCGGCGAGCCTGCCCATCTCCTGCACCGCGGTCAGCGCTTCGTCGATCGTGTCGCGCGCCGCATGGGTCACCTCCAGGCCGGCCTGCACCCGATCGGTTGCTTCGGCGATCAGCTTGCGAATCTCCTTGGCCGCGCCGGCGCTCCGCTGGGCGAGTGCGCGCACCTCGGCGGCCACGACCGCGAAACCGCGGCCTTGCTCGCCGGCGCGCGCCGCCTCCACCGATGCATTGAGCGCCAGCAGGTTGGTCTGGAATGCGATGCCCTCGATGACCTGGATGATGTCGGTGACGCGATTCGACGCCGCGCCGATCTGGTCCATCGTGGTCACCACCTCGCTGACCGCACGCTGGCTGCGGTCGGTGATCTTGCCCACCTCGTGCGACATGGTCGCAGCGGTGCGCGCCTGGTCGGCGCTGGCGCGCACGGCCGCGGTCATCTGCTCCATTGCGCTGGCCGTCTCGGTCAGCGAATCCGCCTGCGATTCCGTGCGCTTGGACAATTCGCCCTTGGAAGCGATCAACTGAGACGTGGTGCTGCGCAGGGCGTGGATTTCGGCGCGAACGTCCGACATCACCGCGTGAATGTTGTACGAGATCTGGCCCAGTGCCATGCCCAGGCCGCCGAACAACGCGCCGGTGGAGGGCACTTCGGCGGCCGTGAGATCGCAGGCCGCCAGGCGTGCCGAGTAGCGCTCCAGTTGACGCATCGGCTGCACCCAGAAATGGCGTAGTCCGACGAAGCCGATGAGCCCGGTCAACACCGCCTGGAACAACGAAGACCACCCCGACGGCAGCAGCACGGAACCGAGCAGCCCGCCAGCCAACGCCACCAGGGCCAGAGCGATGTTCAGGCGGACGATCTGCTGGCGCTGGCTCGGCACGAGCAAGCGTCGCAGCCGGCCGAGCGGTGTATTGCGCCAGACCCGCCCGCCCTGCACCCGATGGACGAGCCGGCCGCGTTGCGCCTCTTCGCGCATGGTCGCGTACAAGGCTTCGCAGGCGGCAATCTGCTCACGCGAGGGCAGACCACGTACGGACAAATAACTGACGATGCGCTCGCCTTCGTAGAGCGGCGTGACATTGGCCACCACCCAGTAGTGGTCGCCGTTTTTGCGCCGGTTCTTGACCACGCCCTGCCACAGATGCCCGTTCTCGATCGTTGCCCACAGATCGCGAAACGCTTCTTCCGGCATGTCTGGATGGCGGATCAGGTTGTGCGGCTGGCCGATCAACTCGTCACGGCTGAATCCCGATGCTTCGCAAAAAGCATCGTTGCAATAGGTGATTCGCCCCTTGGTGTCGGTCGTCGAAACGAGTTGGGTCTTCGCGTCGAGACGATGTTCGATTCCCGTGACGGGCAGGTTCTTGCGCATTCGTTTGGCTCCACGACCGGTCGACAGAGTCGGGTCTCGATCGTCGAGGCTCCCCGCGTGATGCCGGCCACGCTGCCAATTCTGCTCAGTCAGGCTTGAGGCCGGTCGTCCGAAAACGCGGCCCGCGCAGCGGTTAATCCCATGGCGGTCACGATTTCATGCGCCGAGACGGGACGCCAGTCGGAGTCCCCGCACGGCAGTCGGTCGAACAAGGCAGACATTCGACGCCTGTTCAACCCCCTGCAGGCGTGCGCGGCCGACCGGTGGCCGCGGGCTCTTCGTTCAGCGCGACGGTGCGGCCTGTTGATCGAAGAACGAACCAGTGCGCGGCAGCTGCGGCAAGCGCATGTCGAATGCCACGCTGCGCACCCGCCGCGACCGCTGACCGGCGACCAACATGCCCTCGAAGCGATGCGGCATCGGGTTTGGCGACAGCGGTACGGCGTCGTCGGCCGAGTAGACCGCGATGAACAGGGTGCGCGGGCTGCTTCCCTGGTTGGGCGCCGAACCATGCAGCAGACGCGTGTGCATCAGGCAGACCGAGCCGGCCGGGCCCGTGCAGAGCACCGCGCGCTCCCGGCTGCGAGATTCGATCTCGGTCGACACCGCACCGGTGAAAGCCTCGTCGTGCCAAAGGGAATAGATCTCGTCGCGGTGCGATCCCGGCAGAACCTCGAGCGGGCCGTTGCGCTCGTCGACTTCGTCGACCATGACCAGCGCCGTCACCACGTCGTCGTTGCTATGCGGCGTGAAGGCGAAATCCTGGTGCCAGCGCACGGCCGTGTGTCCGCCCGGCTGCTTGGCATTGATCTTGGTGTGGTGCAGCTTCACGTTGGGGCCGATCAGGTCGGCGACCACGGCCGGCAGACGGCCGTCGGTGGCCACGTTCAGAAAGTCGTCAGAGACCTCGATCGGCGCATTGACGCGCAAGAGGCGCGGCGCACCCGGGCCGTGGCCGGCCTCGAGATGGAAGCGCGGACGGTCATCGATCGTGCGCCCCCATGGTTGCGCGTGCGCGCGGCTCTCGTCGACCCAGCCGGCCATCGTGCGCTGCAGCCGCGCCAGCGCGTCGCCCGCAACCACCCCGCCCACCATCAGATATCCGTCGCGCCAAAAGGCCTGCTTCTGTTGTTCGCTGAGCATCGGTTCGGTCTGCCTCGATTGAATGGGCCAGCGCCCCGGCGATGGTCATCGCTGCTCGGGGCTAGGGCGGCCAAGTCACGCGAATGGTCGCACCGCTGGCGCCGTCTGGCTTCATGCGCGCGCGGACCACCACATGGCCGACATCGCCCGGAATTCTCACATCGTCGAGCGATCTGGTAAACGGCTGCTCGTCGACGTGAGGATGGACGAGGATCCGGGTGGCGAGCACCCGGCCGTCGGGCGCCAGTATCTCGAAGCGATCGCAATACCGTTGCCAGCCCCGATCGGCCGAGCGGATCGTCGCCGAGAAGCGGTATCCGTCGCCCTGGGCGTGCACGTCGACGGCGAGAACATCGGCGGCCCCGGCATGCGCCGGGTTGGACACGAAGGCCGCCGCAAACCCCACCGCGCAAGCTCTCTTCCAAGCCCGCATGATCGTCGAGTAATCCATCATCGTCTGCTCCGGAAACGGCGTCCGACGAGCGCCGGCCGCGATGAAGGTCAGTCGAAGGTGAACGAATACAGCAGGTCGACCGCGCTGTCGCTACCGGTCTGCGCACGCAACAGCACCCGGTCGTTGATTTCGTACTGGATCCTCAGGAGGTTCCACACGCCGCGCACGCCCTGCTCGTAACTGATCAGCAAACGCTTGGACAGGCGCTTGGCCAGGGTGACCACCTCGTCACGCGCGCCCGACGACGACTGGTTCTGGGCTCCCGGCAGGTCCGTGGGCGCACCCGTGTCACCGACCAGCTCCTTCTGACCGGTGGACGACGCATAGCCCAGACCGATGTTCTCGAGCCCCAGCTTGTCGGCCAGCCCGCCGCCGGAGATACTGCCGTCGTCACGGCCGACCAGGCTCATCGCCGCCTGGCGCAGAGCCAGGGACTGGGCGGCCGACGGAGCATCGGACAACGGCGCACCCAGCACCAGCCACGACAATTTCTCGGCATCGGACATGTTCGGCGACGAGAAAACCTCGATCACGGGATTGAGCGCATTGCCGCTGATCGAGACACCGACCTCGACCGGCAGGTTTGGCCGCACCGCGACGATATCGAGCGCCGGGTTGTCGATCGGCCCGTTGAACTGAACGTTGCCGCGCCTGACTTGCAGGTCCTGGCCGTAGGCCTTGTACGACCCTTCGATCAGACGAACGGTACCGCTCACGGTCGGGTTCTCGGGCAAGGTACCGCCAATCTTCAGCTGTCCGCCAAGGCGTGCGTCGACACCGGCGCCGACCACGCGCAACTGCTCGCCCAGGTCGATGCGCAGATCGCTGCGCACGACCGGCGCCGCCGAGGGCGGCTCGCCCGACTTGGCCGGCGCCGGCGCTTCGGCCGGCTGGCTGGCATCGACGATGGTCACGTCACCGGGCAGTGACGGCGCGCCCGAACTGGCGATCTCGATCACGCCACGGTCGGCACGCAAGTCGCCACTCAGGCGCATGCCGTCGGCGGCGCTGTCGAAACGCGCCGTGCCACTGAGTACGATTCGCTGGCCCGGGCCGATCGGCACCTCGAGCGAATCGCTGACCAGTTCGAAACGCCCGCGCAGCGGCAGGGCCCCCGGTGCGTCGACCGCCCCCCTGTCGAGCAATTCGGCGCTGCCCGACAATGTCATGCTGCCCTCGCCGCTGGCCAGCCGCAGCGACTCGATCGTCATCGTGCGACCACTAACCAGCGCACGCAGGCTGCCGTCGTCGAGCCGCCAACCCATGGTCGGCTGCAAAACGCTCAGATCGCGGCCGCTGATGCGCGCTGCGATCTGCGGCTCGGTCAGCGGGCCACTGAGGTCCCCGGCCAGGGTCAATCCGCCATCGATCTGCCAGTCCGCCCCGGTCCAGCGGCGTGTGAACGCGAGCGACGGCAAGGTCAGCTCGACGATCCCGCCAAGCTGTCCCGCGTCGAGCTCGGCCTCGAGCCGGTTGCGACCCGCGAGCACGCGTGCCGTGCCCCCACGGACCTTCTCGGCCAGCTCGAGCACGACACGGCCATCCAGATCGGCCGGACCGGTCCCCGCGAGATCGAGGCGCCCGGCCAACTCGAACTCGGGCAGACCCTCCGGCAGGGTCACGGCGGCCGGCGCCAGCAACGGACCCAGGGCCAACTGGCGCCACTCGGCACGCACCGCGAAACGACCATCCTCGCTGGCGCGCCGGGCCTCGGCAACGGTCAACCGACCCTGCGCGAGCGCGAGATCGAGGCCTTCGGCCCGCACTCCCTGAGCGTCATAGCGGACATTCGCCGTGCCACGCTGTGACGCTTGCAACGGCCCGTCGAGTCGGGTGTCGCGCAACGTTGCGCGCCAGCGCGGATCAGCGAACTCGCCGGCCGCCAGTTGCAGGCCCCCCGACAGATTCGTGCGCAGGCGGTGCTCGCGCGCGCGCGCATCGAGGCTCAGCCTGTGCTCGGCCATCGTGCCGTCCAGACGGGCGGAAAGCCGGTTGACGGTCTCGGTGCCGACGATCACGGCATCCGCACCCACGGCCGCCCGAAACCTCTGATCACCCAGGCCGGTGCGATCGACCGGACCGGCGTAGGTCAACGTCAGGCCGTCGATGCGCAGCGGTGATTCGCCAGCGTCGATGCGCAGACGGCGGGCGCCGGCATCGAGCGTCAATCGCAATGCGTCCAGCCGGCCGGTGAGGCGGGCATCGGCCCTGGCGTCGCCGGCGAGCCCCGGCGCCAGCGATGCCAGATCGCCGAGACGGAGCGAGATCGTCAGTTCGTCCTTGTCCTGCCCGAGCGCACCACTGGCCTGCCAGCGATCGCTGCCATGGCGCAGATCGAGTTGCAGCGCATCGAGTCGCTGCAGCCCGCCGCCGTCGGTGATATGCGCGGTGCCCTGCAGCAATCCGGCCAGCGGCTGGCCGGCCAGTCGGCTGTCGGTGATGTTGAGCGTCAGGCTGGAGACGGAATCCCTCGCCAACTCACCCTGCAGCCCGAAGCCGGCGCTCAGCCGGGAATCCGCCCAACGCTCGCCCTGCGGCCAGCGCTTGCCGAGCCAGGCCGCGGGACGAATTCGATCGAGTTGTCCGGCCAGCGTGCTGCGATACGGTGGGCTCAGACCGACCTCGCCGGCGGCGCGCAGGGCGCCCTCGCCGACCGAGAGCTGCAATCGCTCGAAGACCACCGACTCCGGATTCAGCCGGGCGCGCAGCGCCAACGACGCCGCGGCCGTGAGCGCCGCCGGATCGCCGGCAGCCGATTGCGCCGCTGGCCGTCGCAGATCGGCCGCGAGCAGGTCGTCGCGCCACTCGATGGTGCCGGACAGCCGCGTCGAGGCCAACGCCGCCAGACTCGCCAGGTCGAGGTTATCGAGGGTCAGCCTGGCGCTGCCGTCCGGAATCTGCCAGCGACCCAGCGGACGGCTCACGCCCAGCGTGCTCTGCAGCTCGCCGCGCACATGGGCACGGGCTTCGTCGGAGCGAACCAGCTCGAGAGTCAGGCCGCCGAGCGCGACACGGCTGCTCGCCGGATCGCCGCGCCAATCGAGCGCCCAACCACTCTCGAGAGAGGCCAGCGGCAGGCGACCGGCCGGCCAGAGACCGGGCTGCGCATTGACCGCGCGCACCCGCCCCTGCCATTGGGCCACCGGTGGCCGCGGGTCGCCGGCGCCGACCCGGGTCGCCTGAACCAGATTGTCGAGCGAAATCTCGAACGCGATCGACGCGCGTGGCAGTTGCTCGCCGAAGCGTTGCAGGTCGAGCCCGTCGACGGTGAGCCGGGCGCTGACCGCCGGTAAGGCCTGTAGCGGCCGCAACAGCGCCTCGCCTTGTGCGCGGCCGTCGGCCAGCCGTCCGTCCCAGGACAGCGACAGCCGCTCGGCGTCACCGCTCGCGCGCAGGTCGATCGCGACCGGCTGGCCGGCCGCCTCGCCAGCGAAGCGCAATTGCGCGTTCAGGCCGTAGGGCATGCGGTCGCGCACCGTCAGCGACAGGCCATCCACGCCCCCCCAGGGCGTGACCAATGATGCGTCATCGAGCCGGAATCGTTGATCCGAGTACGCGAACGTCGCGCGCAGATCGTTCAGTCGCAGCGGTGGCGACGGGCCGTTTTCGGCGGCCGACGTGCCCTCGGGCGTGGCCGGGGTGGAAACCACCGGATCGGTGTTCGACCCGTTGTCGGTCGCGGGCACGATCGTCAGTTGCCCGACCTCGATCGATCGGATCGACAACGTGACGGGCAACTCGACCGCCTCGGGCAAGCGGGTCGGTTCGACCGTCGGCGACGGCGGCGTGGTACCGGCGGCGGTTCGAACTTCGACGGCCCCGACCTGCAGGCGATCGATCACCAGATGGCGCGAGAACAGCGCCGACGGTCGCCAGGCCAGGCGCACGGCGTTGGCCCGCACCGTGGTGCCGCCGCTGACCAGCTCCAGCTGCCGCAGCGCGAGCTCGGACCCGAGCGCCCCCCGTGCGCCCTCGAGACGCAGCTCGACGCCGGCGGCGGAGGCCGCCTGGCGCGCCAGACCCAGCGCCGTGTCGCGGCCACTCTCCGAGCCAAGCCAGAACACTGCGCCCACGATCAGAAGGATCATCACGCCGACGATGAGAGCGAGCCACGCGAGACCCTTTGCGAGCGTGCGCCACATGGCTAGAGGTTGTCGCCCCGCGCCGATACCGCCTCGCAACGGCGGCAACCCACGCCTTGCCCAGCGCTTTCGACGAGTGAATCCTGACCATGTCTCATACGCCTACGAACTCCTAGAAACCGTAGCCGACCGAGAAGTGCAGACGCCAGCGGGAGACGGCATCCCCGTAGGCCAGGTCGAAATTGATCGGGCCGATCGGCGTACGAAAGCGCGCGCCCAGGCCGTAGCCGAAAACAGGATCGTAGGCACCGGTATCGTCGACGGCGTTGCCCGCGTCGACGAACACGGCCAGCGAGTACAGATCGCTCATGCGGTGCTGGTACTCGATCGAGCCGACCGCCAGATAGCGTCCGCCGACGACGGCGCCGCGCTCGCTGACACCGAGCGACTGATAGCCGTAGCCGCGCACGCTCTGCGCGCCGCCGGTCCGAAACAGATTCTCGCTCGGAATGTCGGTGCGCGATCCGGCCTCGACGTAACCCAGCTCGGCCATCAGGATCAGGGTGCCGTCACTGAGCATGGACTCGCGCGGGCCGCGATAGAAGCGGGTGGCCTTGCCGTACAGGCGCAGGAAGCCGCGCGAACTCAGCACGCTTGCGTGCGCGCCCGAAATCTGCGCAGTCAGCGCGTAGCCGTCGCGCGGCTCGACCGAAGAGTCCAGTCGGCGCAGGCCGCCGGACAAGCCCAAGACCAGAGCCTGACGGGTATCGCTGAGGCCCGGGTCGGTAGCGGTCGGATCGAGCTTGACGGTCTCGGTCTGGTACTGCACCGACAAGAACGCCTCGCCGCCACCGTAGCGTCTGCCGATGCCGATATAGGAGTTGCTGCGCGAACTGAGCTGGCCCTCGACATCCTCGCGCTCGAGCCGGCCCCCGAATCCCACGAAGCGGTCGTTCGCGTCATAAGGTGTGCGCACGTTGGCGAATGCGCGCGCGCGCTTCTGGGACAGGATCACCGCGGACTCGAGACGCCAGTCGCGATTGAACAGATCGCGATGCTCGAGACCGATCTGGCCACGCACACCTTCGTCCGTGCTGTAGCCGATGCCGAAGGCCACCCGCTTCGACTCCTTCTCGACCAGTTGCACCTTCAACGGCACCTGCGTCGCCTGCGGATCGGCGCTCAGCGTCTCGAGATCGGGCAGCACGGTCGCCTCGTCGAAATAGCCGGTCAGCCGCAGACGCGACTGGAACAGCAACATCTGATCGAAGTCGTAGGGCTCGCCGGTCGCGAAGGGCCGCTGGTCAACGACCACGCGCCGGTCGTAGCGGCTCAGGCCTTCGATCTGCAGCTCGCCGAAACCGATCACCGGGCCCGTTTCGACCGCCACCTCGAGCGACGCCGCGGTCAGCTCGGGATCGATCCGGGCAGCGCTGGATTCGATGCGGGCGCGCAAAAAACCGCGCCGGTTCAAAGCATCGACGAGTCGCCGCTTGCCGCTTTGCCAGAGCGCCGAATCGAAGAAGCTGCCTTCCGGCAGTGCCCATGCCTGGCGCGCGAACTCGGTCAGCGACGGATCTGGTTCGCCATCGCGCCGCAGCGTGAGATCGACCTTGTTGACGGTGGTGCGCGGACCCGCGCGAACCGTCAGCTCGACCGTGGGCTGCTGGAAGTCGGTGGCGATCTCGAGCCGGGCGCTGAAGTAACCGCGCGATCGCAGGATGGCCTGGACCTCGTCCGACAAACGTGCCACCAGGCCCTCGAACTGCAACGGGTCGTAATCGGCGCGGCGCTGCCACCGGCCGACGAATGTCTGCTCGCGAATCGGCCCGACCAGGGCCTCGGGCGCGTGCACGATGAACTCGTAATTGTTCTTGGCGGCAGGCTTGCCGGCCGCGCCACCGGCGTCGCTGACCGAACCGACGTCCGGGGCGCGCGCAGCCGGATTGCCGCCGTCGGCGCCGTTGCTGATCTTGCCGTCATCGCCGGATGGCGAGGCAGCCTCGCCGGCCTCGCGCGAGGACGAGGTCGGGGCGCCGGCGTCATCGGATGGTGACGACAGGCCCGCGCAGCCGGCCAGTGCGAACACGAGCCACAACGCACCGTGTCGCCAGCGCCACCCGACGCCCGGCAGGCCTCGTCCGCGCGGCACGCCGCGGCGAACGGTGGCGGCGTGGTGCGCCCCCGGACGTTTGAAGACGCCGCTAATCGGCGATCACCCGCGGCTGGCCGCCATCGGACGGCTCGACGGCGCCGAGCATGAACACGCTCTCGCCGGCCTCACGCAACGCGGCGGTGATCGCTTCGGCCTGATCGGCCGCAACGATCAACACCATGCCGATGCCGCAATTGAACACGCGCAGCATCTCGGTCGGATCGACCCGGCCTTCACGCTGCAGCCACGCGAACAGCGCCGGCCGATCCCAGGCATCCTGACGGATGCGCACGTTCGTGCCTTCCGGCAGAACGCGAGGGATGTTCTCGAGCAGACCGCCGCCGGTGATGTGCGCCGCACCCTTGACAGCGCCCGCCCGGCGCGCCGTCGCCAGTGCGGTCGCGTAGATCCGCGTCGGTGCCATCAGTTGATCGGCGAACGGCCGGCCATCGAGATCGAAAGCCAGGCTGGCCGGATCGAGCCCGCCGCAGGCCCGCTCGACGATCCGCCGCACCAGGGAGTAACCATTGGAATGCACGCCGCTGGATGCCAGGCCCAGGACGCGATCGCCGGCCACGATCGTGCTGCCGTCGACGATCTCGTCGCGTTCGACGACGCCGACGGCGAAGCCGGCCAGGTCGTAGTCGCCGGGCGGATACATGCCCGGCATCTCGGCGGTCTCGCCGCCGATCAATGCGCAGCCAGCCAGTTCGCAGCCCCGTGCGATGCCACCGACCACCGCCGCCGCGACATCGACGTCCAGCCGGCCACAGGCGAAGTAATCGAGGAAATAGAGCGGCTCGGCGCCCTGCACGATGATGTCGTTCACGCTCATCGCGACCAGATCGATGCCCACGGTGTCGTGCCGTGCGAGCTCGATCGCCAGGCGCAGTTTGGTGCCCACGCCGTCGGTGCCCGATACCAGCACCGGCCGCCGGTAGCCGGGCGGCACCTCGAACAAGGCACCGAAGCCACCGATGCCGGCCAGCACGCCGTCGCGACGGGTGCGAGCCGCCAGCGGCTTGATTCGTTCGACCAGGGCGTCGCCGGCATCGATGTCGACACCGGCATCCTTGTAGCTCAGGGAATCGGTCATGGATCACTCTTGAATCGACGTCGCAAGCGAAGCGGCGACGTCCGGAACCGCCGCAGCGGGCGCGTGTCCCGACATTTTAGTGGTCCGCCCGCAAGCCGGTCGGCGCCTGCCGTCCACCCGACAGGGGCATAGCGACTACAATCGCCGGCTAGCCGATCGATGCTCACCGACCGAGGCGTCGGAATTCGCACTGCGCGAATCACCCCGGCGGCCCCGGTGTACGCGTCACTTTCTCCGACAGGCCCCTCACGCATGTATCTGACGCCACGTCAGTCCCAGACCCTGATCTGGACGGCCGTCGCGGCCGCGCTCGTCATCGTGCTGCTCAAGCTCGGACCGGTGCTCACGCCCTTCATCATGGCGGCGATCCTGGCCTACGTGCTCGAGCCGGGCGTTCGGGCGATGGCCTCGGTGCGCGTCCCACGCGCACTGGCGGCGCTGCTGATGGTTGGGGCGGCATTCCTGGCCTTTGCGCTGCTGTTGCTGATCGTGCTGCCGATCGTGCAGCAGGAAGTGCAGATCATTCGCGACCGATTGCCCGGCCTGATCGGCACCTTCACCCAGGACGTGCTGCCCTGGTTGCGGCAGAAAACCGGCATGGAGCTGACCCTCGACGTGTCGTCCCTGCGCATCTGGCTGACCGAGAACCTGTCCAACATCGGCGACGACATCGCCGCCAAGATCATCACCTATGCGCGCAGCGGCTGGGGCGCCGCGCTCGAGATCGTGTCCTTGTTATTGCTGGTGCCGGTGGTCACCTTCTTCATGCTGGTCGACTGGCCGCACATGATCGCCGAATTGCGTGCGCTGGTTCCGACCCGCTGGAAGGCCTATTCGACCGATCTGGTCCAGGAGGTCGACACGCTGCTGGGCCACTATCTGCGCGGACAGATCAAGGTGTTGCTGATCATGGCCGCCTACTACTCGATCGCGCTGGCGATTGCCGGCTATCACCTGTGGGCGCCGATCGGCGTGCTGTCGGGCCTGCTGATGGCGATTCCCTACGTGGGCTTTTCGATCAGCATGGTGTTCGCACTGATCGACGGCATGCTGCTGCTCGGTCCGTTGCGCGCGCTCGTCTCGGTGGCCATCATCTACGGTGTCGCGCAGGCGCTCGAGAGCTTCGTGCTCACGCCGCGACTGGTCGGCGAGAGCATCGGCCTGCATCCCATCGCGGTGATCTTCGCCCTGCTTGCGTTCGGCGCCCTGTTCGGTTTCGTGGGCGTGCTGCTGGCCCTGCCCCTGGCGGCGATCATGGCGGTCGCCTTGCGCCGGATCCGCAATGTCTATCGCAGCAGCGAGTTCTTCCATCGCGAGGCGTGACGGCGTGCAGCAACTGCCTCTCGAACTCGCCGTCCGGGCGCCGGCCAGCCTCTCGAACTTCGTCGCCGGTCCGAACGCGGAGGCGCTCGGCCTCATGCAGGCACTGGCGGCCGGTGAGCGACCGGCCTCGCCGATTCTGCTCTGGGGCCCGGCCGGCAGCGGCAAGTCACATCTGATCGACGCGCTGCCCGGAGCCCGTGTCCTGCGTCCGGATGACCTGCCCGACGACGCGACGCTGTCCGACCACGAGTTGCTCACGCTGGACGACATCGAAAACTGGAACGACGCCGCTCTGGACGACCTGTTCCTGCTCTTGAACCGCCTGCGCGTCCTGCCCCGCCATGTGATCGTGATCGGCGCCTGCCAGCCCCCGGCCGGCCTGGCGCTGCGCGACGACCTGCGCTCGCGCCTGGCCGCCGGCCTGGTGATCGCCCTGCGCACCCCGAGCGACGGCGATCGCGAGCAGGCGCTGCGCCGGATGCTCGCCGAGCGCGGACTGGCCGACCACGATGCGGTCGTGCACCGCCTGATGACCCGCCATACGCGTGACATCCGCTACCTGGCCGCCCTGGTGGCGGCCCTCGACAGCTTCGCGCTGGCCCGCGCGCGCCCGCTGACCGGTCCCTTGTTGCGCGAATTCGAGCAATCCGGCGATCTCGCGCGGCCCGACTGATACACTGTCCGTACGAACATGAATCTGGCGCTCTTCGACCTCGACTACACGCTTTTGCCGATCGACAGCGATCACGGCTGGTCGCAATTCCTCGGCGAGATCGGCGTCATCGACGGCGCCGAGCACAACCGGCGCAACGACGAGTTCTTCGCGCAGTACAAGGCCGGCACGCTGATCATCGAGGAATTCCTCTCGTTTCAGCTCGCACCGCTGGCCGCGCACACCCGCGCCGAACTCGACGCCCTCCATGCCCGCTACCTGGACCGCATGATCCGTCCCAACCTGCGTTCGGCGGCGCTCGAACTGGTCGAACGTCACCGCCGCGCCGGCGACCTGTGCGCGATCGTGACCGCCACCAATGAGTTCGTCACCCGCCCGATCGCGAACCTGTTCGGCATCGATCACCTGATCGCGATCGAACTCGAGATCGAGAACGATCGCTACACCGGGCGCCACCACGGTATCCCGTCGTTTCGCGAGGGCAAGATCACCCGCACCGAGCAGTGGCTCGCCTCGCTCGGCCACCGCCTCGAGGATTTCGATCACAGCTGGTTCTACAGCGATTCGCCCAACGATCTTCCGCTGCTCGAGCGCGTCAGCCATCCGATCGCCACCAACCCCGACGAGCGCCTGGCCCGCATCGCGCTCGAGCGTCGCTGGCCGGTGTTGCGCCTGTTCGACGAGGTGCCGGCGTGATCCGGCGCCTGATCAACCGCGTGCTCAGGCGGCGCAGTCTGCGGGCCAGCGTTCGCCACGAGCCGCAACGCCATCGCGCGGCCGAACTCGGCGTCGATCCCGAGCTGGTTCTGAGCGCCGCAGTGCGCACATGCGAAACCCTGCACAAGGCCGGTTTCAAGGCATTCGTGGTCGGCGGCGGAGTGCGCGACCTGCTCGCGGGTATGCGCCCGAAGGACTTCGACGTCGCCACGGACGCCACGCCCCAGGATGTCGTCAAGCTGTTCAGGCGCGCGCGCCTGATCGGACGCCGCTTCCAGATCGTGCACGTGATGTTCGGTCGCGACATGATCGAGGTGTCCACGTTTCGCGCGCTGCAGACCAATGCCGAAACCGACGATCACGGCCGGGTGCTGCGCGACAACGTCTGGGGCACCCAGGAAGAAGACGCCGCCCGGCGCGACTTCACGATCAATGCGCTCTACTACGACCCGGTCGCCGGCGAGGTGCTCGACTACCACGACGGCGTGCGCGACATGAAGCGCAAGCTGTTGCGCATGATCGGCGACCCGGACACCCGCTATCGCGAGGATCCGGTGCGCATGTTGCGCGTGGCGCGCTTCGCCGCCAAGCTCGGTTTCGAGATCGAGCCCCGCACCCGCAAGCCCCTGCGCGAATTGGCGCCCCTGATCTCCAACGTGCCCAAGGCGCGCCTGTTCGACGAGATGCTCAAGCTGCTGATGTCGGGCAATGCGATGGCCTGTCTGCACGAGCTGCGCCGCGCAGGGCTGCATCACGGCCTCCTGCCCCTGCTCGACGTCATCCTCGAACAACCGGACGGCGAGCGCTTCGTGACCGCCGCACTGCGCCGCACCGACGAGCGCATCGCGCAGGGCAAGGGCGTCTCGCCGGGCTTCCTGTTCGCCTCCCTGCTCTGGCAGGAAGTCAACCGGCACTGGACGCGGCTGCTCGGCGAGGGTGAGCACCGGATCCCGGCCCTGATGGCCGCGATCGACATCGTGCTCGACGCCCAGGCGGGCGAGTTGGCGATCCAGAAACGGCACGCCGCCGACATGCGCGAGATCTGGTCCCTGCAGCCGCGCTTCGAGCGCCGCAACGGTCAGGCGCCGTTCCGGCTGATCGAGCACCTGCGTTTTCGCGCCGCCTACGACTTCATGCTGTTGCGTTGCGAGGTCGGCGAGGTCGACGCCGAACTCGGGCGCTGGTGGCAAGACTTCGCCGACGGCGACCCCGGCCAGCGCCAATCACTGTCGACCGCAGACGGCGCCGGCCCGCGCGCCCGTCGGCCCCGGGCCCGCCGAAGTCGCGGCCGCTCGCGCCAGGGCGAGCGCCCGGACGCGCCCGAGATCCCGCCCGATGGCCAGCTCGATTAAGCCCGCCTCGGTGGTGCCGGGTCGCGCATTCATCGGCATGGGCGCCAATCTCGGTCTGCCCGAGAAGGCGCTGCGCGATGCGCTCGATTCGCTGCACGCGCTGCCCGGAACACGGGTCCGGGCGGCCTCGCGCTGGTACCGATCGACACCGGTCGACGCCCCCGGCCCCGACTACCTGAACGCCGTGGCCATGGTCGAGACCACTCTCGGTCCCCACGCGCTGCTCGCCCGGTTACAAGCCATCGAAGCAGCGGCGGGTCGCGAGCGTGGCGAGCGGCACGCGCCGCGCACACTCGATCTGGATCTGCTCGTCTATGACGCACGGGTCATCGACGACGCCGGCCTGCAAGTGCCGCATCCACGCCTGACCGAGCGTGCGTTCGTCCTGCGACCGCTGTTCGAGCTGGCGCCGTCGCTGGTGCTGCCCGACGGCCGACTGATCGCCGACCTCACGGCCCGGATTCGCGATCAGCCGCTGGCGCCGGCCGGCGACGCTCGCTGGGTCGCGCCATGAACGACGCCGGCGCGCCGTCGCCGTTCCAGCGCTGGCGGCACATCGTCATCGAGGGACCCATCGGCGTCGGCAAGACGTCGCTGGCCAGGAAGCTGGGCGAACGATTCGGTGCGCAGACGGTGCTCGAGCAACCGCAGGAGAACCCGTTCCTCGAGCGCTTCTATCGCGAGGGATCGCGCTATGCGCTGCCCACGCAGCTCTTCTTCCTGTTCCAGCGTATCAACCAATTGCGCGACCTGGCCCAGCGCGACCTGTTCACGCAGTCGGTGGTCGGCGACTTCCTGCTCGACAAGGACCCGCTGTTCGCACGTCTGACGCTCGACGACGACGAACTCGGCCTCTATCAGACGATGTTCGACAGTCTGCGCCCGCAGGTGCCGATGCCGGATCTGGTCATCTATCTGCAGGCCTCGCCCGAGACCCTGATCGAACGCGTGCAGCGGCGCGGTATCGCGATGGAGTCACGCATCTCCAGCGCCTACCTGCGCTCGCTCATCGAGGCCTACAGCCGCTTCTTCCATCATTTCGACGGCGCGCCATTGCTGATCGTCAACACCGAGCACCTGAACCCGATCGACGACGAACAAGACTTTCGTACCCTGCTGCGGCTGCTCGGCGATCTCAAGGGACGGCGCGTGTTCTTCAATCAGAACTGACGTCTTCGGCCGAGCGCGCGGGAGCAGCGGCCGGGCCGGCGTCGGCAAATCCCTCCGGATGGCCGTGCTGCCAACGCCAGCCGTCCTCGCACATCTGCTCGATACCGCGCTCGGCACGCCAGTTCAGCAGCCGCTCGGCAAGCGCAGGATCGGCATAGCAGGCGGCCACGTCACCCGGCCGCCGCGGACGAAGCTGATAGGGCACCGCCCGGCCGCTGGCCTTCTCGAACGCGCGCACCATCTCGAGCACCGAGTAGCCGTTGCCCGTGCCCAGATTGACCGTGAACTCGCCGGCGTGCGCGAGCACGCGATCGAGCGCAGCCAGGTGCCCGCGCGCCAGGTCGACGACATGAATGTAGTCGCGCACGCCGGTGCCATCGGGCGTGTCGTAGTCGCTACCGAACACGGATAGAAATTCGCGTCGGCCGACGGCTACCTGACTGATGAAGGGCATCAGATTGTTCGGCGTGCCTTTCGGGTCTTCGCCGATCAGGCCGCTCGGGTGAGCGCCGACCGGATTGAAATAGCGCAGGTTCGCGATCGACCAGCCTGCGTCGGCCAGCGCCAGATCACGCAGCATGAACTCGATCATCCACTTCGTGCGGCCGTAGGGATTGGTCGGGCCGGTGGGCGCATCCTCGCGAATTGGAACCACCTGCGGATCACCGTACACCGTGGCCGACGAGCTGAACACGAAGCGTTTGACGTCGGCGTCGCCCAGGCACTGCAGCAGGCTCAGCGTACCGACGACGTTGTTCTCGTAGTAGTCGAGCGGCTGGGCGACCGATTCGCCCACCGATTTCAGACCCGCGAAGTGCATCGTGGCGTCGAAGCGCTCCTCGGCGAGCAGTCGGCGAACGAGCTCCGCATCGCGAATGTCCCCCACCACCAGGCGCGGCTCGACGCCGGTGATGCGCGCCACCCGCCGCAGCGACTCCGGGCTGGCGTTGCAGAGATTGTCGAGCACCACCGGCCGATGGCCGGCCTCGATGAGCTCGAGCACCGTGTGCGAGCCGATGAAACCGGCGCCGCCGGTGACGAGCACGGTGGCCCGTGCGGGTAGATCGGACACGACGAACCTCTCGATCGTTGGAATTGGCCCCGAACATCGCACAAATACGCGCCGGTGACAGCCGCGCACCGGCCATCGGTCGGCCCGGACCGAGATCCGGTCACCTCCCGCGACCCGCACCCGGGATCGGCGCGCACGCCCTGAATTCCCGTTCGCGAACCCGGTCGTCGTCCGAGCGGTCCCGTGGCGGGCGGCTCCACATGTCATGGGGATGTCACAATGGTCTCTTACATTGTCCGGATTCCCAGGTTCCAGGTGTTGCTTTGAACGAACGCGTTCTGGTCGTCGAGGACGAACCCGCCATTCGCGAGCTGGTCGCGGTCAATCTGCGTCACAACGGCTTCAAGGTGTCCGAGGCGCCCGATGCCGCGGCCGCCAAGTCCCTCATTGCCCTGGAGCCGCCCGATGTCATCGTGCTCGACTGGATGCTGCCCGGCCAATCGGGCGTGCAACTGGCGCGCGATCTGCGCGACTCCGAAAACACCCGGTCGCTGCCGATCATCATGCTGACCGCGCGTTCCACCGAGGGCGACAAACTTCAGGGCTTCGACGTCGGCATCGACGACTACCTGACCAAGCCGTTCTCGCCACGCGAGCTGATCGCCCGCCTGAAGGCGCTGTTGCGCCGTGCCGGCGACAAGGGCGCGAGCGATGACGAAACCCTCGAGGGCGGCGGCCTGCGCCTGGAGGCGGCCACCCGCCGCGTGTTCGGCGCCGGTCAGCGCATCGAACTCAGCCCGACCGAGTTCCGCCTGCTGGCAGCGTTCATGCGCAATCCCGAGCGTGTGCTGACGCGCGCGCGCTTGCTCGACATCGTCTGGGGCGACAGCGTGTTCGTCGAGGAGCGCACGGTCGATGTCCACATCCGCCGGCTGCGGCTGGCCCTGCGTGAGGTCGGGCTGGATCGACTGATCGAGACCGTGCGCGGCGGCGGCTACCGATTCGCGCCCGACTGATGTTCGGCACCGATCTCGCGTTCGCGCTGGTCGCCGTACTGGCGCTCGCCGGCTTGGCAGGCTGGTGGTTCTCGCCGCTCTGGGCCGCGCTCTTTCTGGCCTTCGTGCTGCTGGTCGCGGTGTTGGCCAATGCCTGGCTTCTCGAAGGCCTCTACCGCTGGGCGTCCACACCGGGTTCGCGAGACGTGCCCGCCGCGCCGCTGTTCTGGGGCCGCCTGTTCGATCGCATCGCCCGCTTCGCACAGGGCGAAGCCGACGCGCGGCGGGCACTCGGCCGCGATGCCGCAACCGCGCGCTCGATCGTGGACTGGTTGCCCGATGCGCTGATCCTGCTCGGCCCGCGCGACCAGCTCGAGTGGCACAACCAGGCGGCCCAGGAACTGTTCGGCTATCTGGGTGCGCGCCGGCCCGTGCAGCAGTTCATACGCGAACCAGAGTTCGGCGCTTACCTGGCCGAGCGCGCTGCACAGCGACCACTGCGCATCGAACTCTCGAACCATCCGGGCAAGATGCACGAGATCCGCCTGCATCCGCTGGAGGACGACCGGCGCCTGCTGATCTGCCGCGACATCACCCAGCAGGCGCGTCTGGACCGGATGCGCAGCGATTTCGTGGCCAATGTGTCGCACGAGATCCGCACGCCGGTCACCGTGATCAGCGGCTTTGCCGAAACCATGATCGACCTCGATCTGGATGCCGCCAAGCGCCAGGAATACCTGCACAACATCGTGCGCCAGAGCCGCACCATGCAGCGCCTGGTGTCCGACCTGCTGACGCTGTCGAGCCTGGAACACGGCCCCGAGCGACGCGACGACGAAGTGCTGGAGCTGGCGATATTGTTCGAGCACCTGGGCGCCGAGGCCCGTGCCTTGTCGGGCGACGATCACGACATCACCGTGGTCGCGCCGACCGCGCTCGCCGTGGTCGGCCGGGCCAGCGAGATCGAGAGCGCGATCCGCAACCTGCTCACGAACGCGGTGCGCTACACACCGGCCGGCGGTCACATCCGGCTCGCCTGCGCGCGGCGCGACAGCGATCTCTGGATCTCGGTCGAGGACGACGGCATCGGCATCGCCGCCGACCACCTGCCGCGCCTGACCGAACGCTTCTACCGGGTCGACCAGGCGCGCTCGCGCTCGACCGGCGGTACCGGTCTGGGCCTGGCGATCGTCAAGCGGATCGCCAGCCGTCACGGCGGCAATCTGCACATCGAGAGTCAGCCCGGCAAGGGCTCGCGCTTCAGCCTGATTTTGCCGGGCAGCCGGGTACGCGCGCTGCCCGAGGGTGATGCCGCAAAACTCGGCGCGGCGGCCTGATCGGCCGACCGGCCCGTGCCGTTCGAAGCGGCGCAATGCTCAGGAGGTCGGCCCCTGCACAGCTGCGGCCATGCTGCGTGGATGGCGCGGATCGACCCCCGAAACCACGGTGACCACGTATTCGGCAACGTTCTTCGCGTGGTCACCGATGCGCTCGATCGACTGCACGACGAAGATCAGCGACAGGCATTCGGTGACCGTCTCCGGCGAGCCCGCCATCGCACTGACCATGTCGGCCTGCAGTTCGTCGCGCAAGGCGTCGACGTCTTTGTCGCGGGCCTTGAGCTGCGCGGCCACGGTGACATCCTGGCGCACGTAGGCATCGACTGCGGCGAGCAGCATCTCGCTGACGATGCGGCCCATCGTGTCGAGCCGCTCGAGGGCGATCGGCAGGGTGCGCCCACGAAGCGCGCGCGCCTTCTTGGCGATCTTCTTGGCCTCGTCGCCGATGCGCTCGAAATCATTGTTCATGTGCAGCACACCGATGATCTCGCGAAGATCGACGGCGATCGGCTGCATGGTGGCGATCATCTTGTTGCAGTGCAGGTCGGTCTTGACGTGCATGCGGTTGACCTCGGCTTCGTCCTCGAGAACTTGCGCGATCAGGTCGAGATCACCCTCGAGCAGGGCACGCACCGCGCGGCTGAACTGGCGCTCGACGAGGCCGGCCATGCTGGTGGCCTCGACCCGCAGGGACTCGAGTTCGATGTCGAACTTGGAGTTGGTGTGTTCCATGGTTTGGATCCTCTGCCGGCTCAGCCGAAGCGTCCGGTGATGTAGTCCTCGGTTTCCTTGCGCCGCGGCTTGACGAAGATTTCGTCGGTGTTGCCGAACTCGATCAGTTCGCCAAGGTACATATAAGCGGTGAAATCGGAGACGCGCGCCGCTTGCTGCATGTTATGCGTGACGATCGCGATCGTGTAGTCGTTCTTGAGTTCATGGATCAACTCCTCGATCTTGGCGGTCGAGATCGGGTCGAGGGCGCTGGTCGGTTCGTCGAGCAGCAAGACCTCTGGCCGCACCGCAACCATGCGCGCGATGCACAGACGCTGCTGCTGGCCGCCCGACAGGCTCTGCCCGCTCTGGCCCAGCTTGTCCTTGACTTCGTCCCAGAGCGCCGCCTTGCGCAGCGCCCACTCCACCCGTTCGGACATCGCGCGGGCGTCCATGCTCTCGTAGAGCCGCACGCCGAACGCGATGTTCTCGTAGATGCTCATCGGAAACGGCGTCGGCTTCTGGAACACCATGCCGACCTTGGCACGCAGCAGATTGACGTCCTGGCGCCGGTCGAGAACATTGCGGCCGCGAAACAGGATCTCGCCTTCGGCGCGTTGGCCCGGGTACAGATCGAACATCCGGTTGAAGGTGCGCAGCAGCGTCGACTTGCCACATCCGGATGGACCGATGAACGCGGTCACGCGATTGCGCGACAGGGTCAGATTGACATCGGTCAGCGCACGAAAATCGCGATAGAAAAAGTTCAGGTGACGAACGTCCATCACCGGGCCGTCGGCGGCAACCGATGGTCGCGCCTCGGTGATGTCGATGGTTTCGGCCGATGCCATCAGGTCTCCGGATCCGGTTGAGCGAAGCGGGCGGCGCGCGCAGCGGGCGCAAACGTCGCGCCGGGCGGGGACGTCATCGCCGACCTCCCGAGAAGAGCGTCCGCGCCGCGATATTGAGCGCCAGTACGATCAGCGCGATCAGCGCGGCGCCGGCCCAGGCCAGACGCTGCCAGTTCTCGTAGGGGCTCATCGCGAAGTTGTAGATCACGACCGGAAGATTGGCCATGGGCTTGGACAGATCGGCGGTGAAGAACTGGTTGTTCAGCGCCGTGAACAGCAGCGGCGCGGTTTCGCCGATGATGCGCGCGGTGGCCAGCAGTACCCCGGTGATGACCCCGCCCCGAGCGGCGCGCAGGGCCACCGACAGATTCACCTTCCAGCGTGGCGCACCGAGCGCAAACGCCGCCTCGCGCAGTCCGCCGGGCACCAGCAGCAGCATGTTCTCGGTGGTGCGCACGATGACCGGCAGGGCGATCAGGCCCAGCGCGAGCGCGCCGGCCCAACCCGAGAAATGGCGCACCGTGGCCACCGCGATCGCATAGACGAACAGGCCGATGACGATCGACGGGGCCGACAGCATGATGTCGGTGACGAAGCGGGTGGCCCGGGCGATGCGCGAGCGTGAGCCGTACTCGGCCAGATAGATGCCGGTCATCACGCCCAGCGGCGTGGCCACCAGCATCGACACGAGCACCATCATGAGGCTGCCGACGATCGCGTTGAGCAGCCCGCCTCCGTCGGAACCGGGCGCCGGCGTGGACTCCGAGAACAAGGCCCAGTCGATCGCCGCCAGACCATTGGCGAACAGGGTGAACAGAATCCAGGCCAATCCGACCAGGCCCGACACCATGGCCAGGGCCGACAGACTCATGCCGACGCGGTTGATCCAGAGACGACGCTGATAGCGCGTGGCGTCCATGTCAGCTGCCCCGCTGGCGTTCACCACGCCGCGTCAGCCAGCGCGCCGCCGCCAGAACGACGAAGGTGATCGCGAACAGGATCAATCCGAGCAGGTAGAGCGAGGGCACGTGCAGGTCGGGATCGGCCTCGGCGAACTCGTTGGCCAGCGTGGAGGCGATGGAATTGCCTGGCGCGAACAGGCTGCCCGAGATGCGGTTGGCGTTGCCGATCACGAAGGTGACCGCCATGGTCTCGCCGAGCGCACGCCCCAGGCCGAGCATCACGCCGCCGATCACGCCGATGCGCGTGTGCGGCAGCACCACGTGGCGGATCACCTCCCAGGTGGTGCAGCCCAGACCGTAGGCCGATTCCTTGAGCACGGGCGGCACGGTCTCGAAAACGTCGCGCATCACCGCGGCGATGAACGGAATGATCATCAGCGACAACACCAGGCCGGCGGTGAGCAGACCGACTCCCAACGGCGGGCCGGAGAACAGCGGCAGGCCGGTGGCGCCGAGCCAGGGCTGGATCGTGTTCTGCAGCAAGGGTGCGAGCACGAACAGGCCCCAGATGCCATAGATGATCGAGGGCACGCCGGCCAGCAGTTCGATCGCGGTGCCCAGCGGACGGCGCAACCAGAGCGGGCAGGTCTCGGTCAGGAACACGGCGATGCCGAAGCTCAGCGGCACCGCCAGCAGCAGCGCGATCGCCGAGCTGACCAGGGTGCCGTAGATCGCGATCAGCGCGCCGTATTCGTCATCGGACGGACTCCAATCGCTGGAGAACAGAAATCCGAAACCGTACTCTTCGATGGCCGGCCAGGCCTCGCGCACGAGCGCGAGCAGGATGCCGGCCAGCACCACCAGCACCAGGCTCGCCAACGCGAACAAGGTGATGACGAAAAGTCGGTCTTGCCAGGCGAATCGTCTGATCCGAGCCAGCAGGCGCTGGTCGTCGGCGGCAGCGGCCGGCGCGATGGCCGCCATCTTCACGGTTTCAGGGGTTTTCCGTCGGGACCTTGGATCGCCTGCCAGGCATCACGCACGAGCGCGATCGTGGAATCGGGCAAGGGAACGTAATCGAGCGCGCGGGCCGCATCGGCGCCCTTGGCGAACGCCCAGTCGAAGAATCGCAGCACCTCGGTGGCGCGGGCGGCATCGTCGACCTTGGCGTGCATGAGGATGAAACTCGCCGCGGTGATCGGCCAGGCCTGCGGTGCGGCCTGATCGTTCAGGCTGATGCCGAAACCCGGCTGTGCCTTCCAGTTCGCGCCGTCGGCCGCGGCCGAGAACGTGTCGGCGCCCGGCTGCACCCGGTTGCCGGCCGCATTGATCATGGCCGCATGAGCCAACCGGTTCTGCTTGGCGTAGGCGTACTCGACATAGCCGATCGAGTTCTTGAGCTTCATGACGTTGGCGGCCACACCGGCATTTCCCTTACCGCCGATGCCGGTGGGCCACTTGACCGTCTTGCCCGCGCCGACCGCCGACTCGAACGACGGATCTGTCGCCGCGCAATACTCGGTGAACACCGCGGTCGTGCCCGACGAATCGCTGCGGTAGACGACCGTGATCGGATCGGCCGGCAACGACAGGCCCGGATTGAGCGCGGCGACGCGCGCATCGTTCCAGTTTTTGATCTCGCCCTTGTAGATGGCCGCCACCACTGGGCCCGACAGCGTCAGCGCGCCCGGCTCGGCGCCGACATTGGCCACCAGGACCACGCCGCCGATGATCGCCGGGAACTGCACCAGCCCGCCGCGGTCGAGCTGCTTACCATCGAGCGGCGCATCGGTGGCGCCGAAATCGACGGTCTTGACCTTGATCTGCTTGATGCCGCCGCCCGAGCCGATCGCCTGATAGTTGAGCGCGTTGCCGGTGGCCGCCTTGTATTCCTCGGCCCACTGGGCGTAGACGGGCGCCGGGAAGGACGCACCCGCGCCCGTGATCTCGGCGGCCGGCGCGCCAGCCGATGCGAGGCCTAGCGCAATTGCCAGGCCAAACGTTCGAATCTCGTTGAGCATGCCCTCTCCTTGACTCAGACCGCAAGCGCGGTTCGATCGAGCAAAAGCCGGCATTTTCCCACACCCGCAGCCATCGCAGCCTGTTGGACGACCTCGGGCAGAGATGATTCACCCGGCAATGCCGCCGAGGCGGGGTTCGGCGGGGGCGGACGGGCCTGGCGCGCAGCGGCGTACCATCCGGCGCTCGAGCAAACCGGAGCATTTCCATGGCGATCTATGAACTGAGAACCTACGATGTCGTCGTCGGCAAGATGAGCGAGGTCGTGTCCCTTTACAGCAGCGAAGGCTTTCCGGCGCTGAAGGCCGGTGGCTTCGACGCCAATCTGGTCGCCTATTTCACGGGCGACATCGGCGCACTGAATCAGCTGATCCACGTGTGGAAGTTCGATGACGACAACGCCCGTCGGGCGCACTGGGCACGCGTGTATGCCGATCAGGGTTTCATGGCCTTCGCCGCCAAGCTCAGGCCGCTGTTGCTGGCGCAGAACAACAAACTGATGCTGGCCGCGCCATGGGGGCCAGGGCTCTGAGACCGCCGGGACGGCTTCGCGTCAGGCCGCCCGATACCAGAGCACGCCTTGCGCATCGGGCTCGGCGACGATCAGGCCGGCATGGCGCAGATGATTGAGGTGCGCGAGCGCCTCGCCGGTTGCCATGCCGAGCAGCCCGGATTCCGGATCGATGCGGCGCGCGAACAGAGCGCCGAAGACGTCGATCGCGCGGCGCGGCTGGCTCAGGGTGCGCAGCAGGCGTTCGAGCGAGACCCTGTGGCCGCGCTGCAGCGCATCCAGGCGCGCGTGCAGACCGCGAAACGGCGCATTGTGAGCCGGCAACACGAGGATTTCGTCGCCGACCTGCTCGCGCACCAACGAAAGAGACGACAGCCAGTCGTCGAGCGGATCGGCATCGGGCTCGGTCGGGAACACGGATACGTTGGACGAGATGCGCGGCAGCACCTGGTCACCCGACACCAGCACGCCGAGTTCCTCGCACACCAGGCAGGCGTGCTCGGGGGAGTGGCCCATACCCACGATCACCCGCCAGTCGTGCGCTCCGATGCGTATCACTTCCCCGTCGACCACGCGCCGATAGCTGTCGGGCAGCTGATAGACGTGGCGTCCGAAACCACCGAAGCGGGTGCGATAGGTCTCGAGCGAGTCGGCGTCCCAACCGGCACGCCGGTAGAACTCGACACCATCGGCGGGCGCGGTCCGGCCGGTGTCGGCCACCAGCACGCGGCAGGTCAGGTATTCGAGCCGGGTCATCCAGAGCCGGCATTCGAAGCGGCGGGTCAGCCAGCCGGCCATGCCGACGTGATCGGGATGCATGTGCGTGACGATGACCCGGGTTACGGGAGCACCGCCGAACGGCCCCTTCAACAAGGCTTGCCAGGCACTCACCGTCTCCGGCGTCTGCACGCCGGTATCGACCACCGCCCAGCCGTCGCCATCACGAATGCCCCACAAATTGATGTGGTCGAGCGTGAACGGCAGTGGCATGCGAATCCAGACCACGCCGTCGGCCACCTCGGTCACCTGGCCGACGGGCGGCGGGGCCTCGAATGGATAGATCAGCCCGTTCTTGTCGGTTTCGCCAGACACGCGGGTCTCCCGGAAAACTGAATCGATGAGAAGGAAGTCGAGCCCGGCGGGCGCGGCCAGTGTCGTGAGAAACGATAAACTGGTCGGGGCCAGGCGGTTCTGCGACCCGCGCCGGCCTCGACTCCCGAGACAACCGTTCGAGCACTGGACTGACCAACAATGATAGCCGAGCACCCGCGCAATTCCCCGACCGTGCAACGGGTCGAGTGTCAGCCGCAGCCATCGTTGGCTCGGCCGTCCGAACGCGGCGCGGCGCGGCGCTGGTCGGCGCGCTGGCTGCTCGGCGCGCTGATCGCGATCGGCGGCTGCGGTGGCGGCGGTGGCGCCACCGGTACCGGCAACACCGGCGGCAGCGCGGGCGCGGTGCCGACGGAGGCCACCAAGACACTCGTCAACGACGCGGATCAGGCCCGTCGCCTGGCCGACGCCCTGGTGGCCAATGACGGTTCGCTGGCCGACGCCAACGAGAGCTACAAGCGGATCAACACCGGCGGGCTGAGCCTGATCGCGCCGGCCACTGCCGACGGCGGCCCCTGGCTCAAGACCGCTCGCATCGCGGCGACCAGGCTCACGAAGGCGGTTCAGACGCTGCCCTGCGGCGACGTCTTCGGCAACGGCGACGGTTTTCAAAGCGGCACGGACGTGATCGTCGCCTGCACCGGCAGCGTTACGTTTACCGCGCCAGACTCGTTCGCCTCGGGCGGCGGCGGCATACCGGCCGGCACGAGCTTCACGATCACCTACGACGATCTGACCGTCACTGCCAGCCAGTCCGGACTGACGAGCCTGTCCGGCACGCTGACGATGACGATCACCAATGCACTCACCGCGACCGGCACCGGGCTGACCGGCACCATACGCGTCAGCGCCGATTCCCTGGCGGGCAGTAGCGGCGGTCTCAGCTACGGACCCGATTCGTTCACGCTGACCATGACGTTCACCGGCGGCGGGGTCAGCCTGCTGATCGATGGCGAGCGAATCTCCAATCTGCAAACCGCCTACACCGACGAGAACGATTTCACGATCGTCAGCGGCAGCGCGCTCACGCGGGTCGATGACGGCTATCTGTCGGTGTCGTTCAGTCAGTGGCGGGTCGTGGCCGGCATCCCGCAGGTGGGATCCACGATCACGGTCACGGATGCGGCCGGCGCCCAGGCCAGCATCGTGACGACCGCGGCCGACGCGAATTCCGCAACCTTCGCGGTCACGATCACGACTGCGGGCGGCAGCACCGCCTACACCGTTTTCGCCACGTTCGTGAACGGTCGGGCGACCTTCCTCTGAGGCACCGCCGGAATCGAGCGGGCGAACGGCCCCTCCCGATTACCCGATCTGCACCGTGACGGTGCGCACCAGACAGCACCAGACGAGTCCTGTTCTGGGGCGCGGACGGGCGACGCCGCCGCTCGCCCCCCCACCCATCATGCCTCGGCGGCGGGCAGGCGGCCTGGCATGGCCCTTGCCTCGGACTGTCGAATGGGACGGCCCGGCATTGCGGCCGTCCGGCCGCCCATTCATCCGATGCCCGAAATCCCGATCATTCCCCGCTGGGCCGACGTCAGCGATCGACTCGCAAGCGGCCTCGGCCGCTGGATCGACCGTGCCTGCGTGGCCCTGCTCGCCCTGCTCGTCGTCGACGTCTGGTTCGGCGTGCTGGTGCGCTATGCGCTGCCCCTGCCGTTCACGTTCATGGAGGAGGCGGCGCGCTATCTGATGATCTGGCTGGCGCTGCTCGCCGCGGCCGGCTGCATCGTGCGCCGCCAGCATATCGGCGTGCAGTTCCTGTTCACCGCGTTACCGCGTGGCGCGCGCCGGCTGCTGCTGGCCGTGATCGACCTGCTGTCATTTGCTTTCTTCGCGTTCATCTTCGTCTACGGAATCGGCCTGGTCGGTCGCGGCACGACCCGGCTGACCATGATCTACGGCATGACGAAGGCGCTGCCGTTCGCGGCGGTGCCGGCCTTCGGCGGCCTGGCCGCGATCCTGATGCTGCTGGTGGCGTTGCGTGACCAGGGCTTGCTGGCCGTACGCGCCGAGCACGAGGATTTCCGGCCATGACCTGGGTGACGGTGACGTTCTTCGTGCTGCTGACCATCGGCATGCCGGTCGGCTACGTGCTGGGCATCGCCGGCGTGGTCGGCATGTGGACGATCGACCCTGGCGGACGCTTCTTCGGCATGGCCGTCGAGCGCTTCTTCGCCGGCCTCGATCTGTTCACCTTCCTGGCCATGCCGTTCTTCATCCTGGCCGGCGAGATCATGAACCGCTCGGGTATCACCGACCGCTTGATCGACCTCGCCGATGCGATGGTCGGCTGGCTGCGAGGCGGCATGGCGCAATCGAACATGGTGGCCTCGGTGATGTTCGCCGGCCTGACCGGTGCGGCCACCGCCGATGCCGCCGCATTCGGCAACACGCTGGTGCCGGCGATGGTCAGGAACGGCTATTCGCGGCCGTTCGCCTGCGCCGTCACCGCGGCCGGCTCGATCATCGGGCCGACGATCCCGCCGTCGAATCTGATGGTGATCTACGGTTCGTTGATGGGCGTGTCGATCGCCGGGCTGTTCGCGGCCGGCATCGTGCCCGGCCTGCTGATCTGCGCGGTCTGCATGGCGGTGATCGGCGTGTTCGGCAAACGCTGGAAACTGCCCAAGTCGGACCGCCGCGCGAGCGTGAAGACAATGGTGGTCGCCCTTTGGCAGGGCATGCCCGCGGTGATGATGCCGGTGATCATCCTGGGCGGCATTCTCGGCGGCGTGGTCACGCCCACCGAGGCGGCCTCGATCGCGGTGCTCTACGCGCTGGTGATCGGCGGTCTCGTCTATCGCCGCCTGAGCCGCCGCGACCTGGTGGAGATGTCGATCCGCACCGCGCACGTCACCGGCATCGTGTTTCTCATCATTGCCTCGGCCTCGATCCTCGGCTGGTGGATGACCTTCAACCGCATTCCGCAGGCGATCGCCAGCGGCTTCCTGTCGTTCTCGAGCCAGCCCGGCGTGGTCATCGGCCTGATCCTGCTCATGTTGCTGCTGCTGGGCATGTTCATGGACATCAACGCGATGCTGGTGATCCTGGCGCCGGTGCTGGTGCCGCTCACCCAGTCGATCGGCATGGACCCGGTGCACGCCGGCATCATGATCGTGCTGGCGTTGAACATCTCGCTGATGACGCCACCGGTGGGCGCCTGTCTGTTCGTGTTGTCGTCGGTCACCGGCGAACGGCTCGAGCGCATCGCGCGCGCCCTGTGGCCGTTCCTGCTCGCCGAATTGCTGGTGCTCGTGGTGATCGCCTACTGGCCGACGCTGACGCTGCTCGTACCCCGCATGCTCGGGCTGGTCGAGTGACCCGGCCCTCTGCATCCTTCCGTCGCGCGTCGCCGACGGCACTCTTTCCACCATGCCTGGAGGCCCCCCGATGAAACCCTTTCTCAAACTCGCCCTCGCTGCGGCGGTCACCGCGCTCGCCGTGGCCGCCGCCCCGGCCCACGCGCAAAAGGTCATGCGCATCGCCCACCTCAACCCCGAGAGCCCGTTCGAGAGCCACTCCGGCGCGATGGCCGCGGTGTTCAAGAACCTGGTCGAGACCCAGACCAACGGCGCGATCGAGGTGCAGTTGTTCCCGAACGGCCAACTCGGCAAGGACAACGAAGTGATCGGCCAGGTCAAGGACGGCATCGTCGAGTCGTGCATCTCGTCGGCCGGCGGCGTCGCTTCGCACTATCCGCCGGTGGGCGTGTTCGATCTGCCGTTCGCGTTCCCGAACATCGCCGTGGCCACCAAGGTCATCGACAAGGACAGCGATTTCGGCAAGAAGCTGACCGCCGACCTCGAGGCCAAGGCCGGACTGAAGGTGCTGGGCATGCTCGACAGCGGCGGCTTCTTCGCGATGACCAACTCGAAGCGACCGATCACCAAGGCCGCCGATCTCGACGGCCTGCGCATCCGCACCATGACCCTGCCGACGCACGAGGCGATCATCTCGTCGCTGGGCGGCCAGCCCACGCCGCTGCCCTGGGCCGAGGTCTACACGGCGCTGCAGACCGGCGTGGCCGACGGCCAGATGAACCCGGTGCCGATCATCGCGTTCGCGAAGTTCGACGAGGTGCAGGGCTATCTGTCGATCACCAATCACGTGATCACGCCCTATCTCTGGTTCATCAACCCGGCCTTCTACAATGGCTTGAGCGATGCCGAGAAGCGCATCGTCGACGAGGCCGCCATGGTGGCCGTCGGCGCCGGACGCGGCATCTCGCGCATCATCGAGGCATCGACCGAGAAGGGGCTGCCCAAGCTGGCCAGGAAGATGAAGATCAATGCGGTGGCGCCGGCCGAACTCGAGGCCTTCGCGAAATCCTCGCAGCCAGCGGTTCGCAAGATCATCGCCGACAAGCTCGGCGCCGATGGCGTCGCGCTGATGGAGGCCATGCTCGCCAACATCGCGAAGGCGCAGCAGTAAGTGGCGGCGGCCGGCCCGATCCACGCGCCCGCTGTCGATGCGTTCGCCAATCCGCTGGCGGCGTCGGCAATGACGCCCTACCCGGCGCCGGCCGCGGCGGTGTTGAACGCTGCCGGCTTCGGACGGGCACGCGAGGAGATCGGCCGCTGGCCCGGCTATGCGGTCACGCCGCTACGGGCACTGCCCGCGTTGGCCGGGTCGCTCGGCATCGCGTCGTTGTTCTACAAGGACGAGCGTGGCCGCTTCGGCCTGCGCAGTTTCAAGGCCCTGGGCGGCGCCTATGCCGTCTTGCGCGTGCTGCAACAGCGTCTGGCCGAGCAAGGCATCGAGGCCAGCGGTGCCGAGTTGCTGGCCGGTGCGCATCGGTCGCGAACGGCGGACATCACGGTCACCTGCGCCACCGACGGCAACCACGGTCGCTCGGTCGCCTGGGGCGCGCAGCGCTTCGGCTGCCGCTGCGTGATCGTCGTGCACGAAACCGTCAGCGAGGGCCGCTGCGAGGCGATCCGCGCCTATGGCGCGACCGTCGAGCGCGTGCCCGGCAACTACGACGATTCGGTGCGGCACGCCGATGCCCAGGCCCGCGCCCACGGCTGGACCGTGGTGTCGGACACCTCCTACCCCGGTTATACCGAAATCCCCACCGATGTCATGCACGGCTACGGCGTGCTTGGCCACGAGATGGCCGACGCGCTCGGCGACACGCCGCCCACACACGTGTTTCTGCCGGCCGGCGTCGGCGGCCTGGCGGCAGCGGTCGCCGCCGTGTTCTGGTTGCGCTGGGGCGAGCGACGCCCGCGCGTGATCGTCGTCGAGCCGCGCACGGCCGACTGCCATCTGCGCAGCGCGATGGCGGGCGAGCCGACCGTGGTCGGCGGCTCGCTCGAAACCGTGATGGCCGGCCTCGCCTGTGGCGAGGTCTCGCCGCTGGCCTGGCAGGTGGTGTCGCGCGCCGCGCAGGCCTTCGTCGCCATCGACGACGATCCCATCGGCCCGGCGATGCGCCGGCTGGCCGAGCCCTGCGGCGACGATCCCGCCATCGTCGCCGGCGAGACCGGCGTGGCCGGCCTGGCCGCGCTGATCCTGGCGCTCGACCATCCCGGGGTGACCGCCCTGCTGGCCCTCGGCCCGGACTCGCGCGTGCTGCTGATCGGCAGCGAGGGCGACACCGACCCGGCCCTCTATCGTGACCTGACCGGGCTTTCGCCCGCCGCACCATGAGCCGCGGTCTGCGCATCGACGGCCACCGCCTGAACGCAGCGATCGATGCGCTGGCCGAGATCGGCCCCATTCCCGGCGGCGGCAACTGCCGGCTCGCGCTCACCGACGAAGACAGGCTCGGCCGCGACCATGTCGTCGCGCGCATGCGCGCTCTCGGTCTGCGCGTGATCATCGATCGCATCGGCAATGTGTTCGGCATTCGCGACGGTCGCGAGCATGGTCCGGCGGTGATGACCGGCTCGCACATCGACACCGTGCGCACGGGCGGACGCTTCGACGGCAACCTCGGCGTGCTGGCCGGACTCGAAGTGATCGAAACCCTGAACGCGGCCGGCGCCGCCACCCGACATCCGCTGGCGGTGGCCGTGTTCACCGACGAGGAAGGCGCGCGCTTCGCGCCCGACATGCTCGGTTCGCTGGTGCACGTGGGCGGCCTCTCGCTGGAGCAGGCACTCGACACACGCGCGATCGACGGCGCCCGCCTGGGCGACGAACTCGCCCGCATCGGCTATGCCGGCGACGCCGAACCGGGCACCGTGGCGGCGCGCGCTTTCATCGAGCTGCACGTCGAGCAGGGCCCTGTGCTCGAGCGCGAGGGCGTCACGATCGGCGCCGTGCACGACCTGCAAGGCATCTCGTGGCAGGCGGTGCGCATCGCCGGTCAGTCGAATCACGCCGGCACCACGCCGATGCACCTGCGCCACGATGCCGGTTACTGTGCGGCGCGGATCGCCTGCCGGGTCCGCGAACTGACGGCCGAACTCGGCAGCGGCCAGGTGGGCACGGTCGGACGACTACGGCTTCGGCCGGACCTGATCAACGTCATCGCCGCCGAGGCCGAACTCACGGTCGACCTGCGCCACACACGCGAGAACACGCTGCGCGAGGCCGAGCGTCGGCTCGCGAGCTTCCTCGACTCGCTGGCGGCGTCCGAAGGCGTGCACATCGAGACCGAGTCGCTGGCCCGCTTCGAACCCGTGCGATTCGACGACGCGTTGGCCGGCCTGGTCGCCGACACCGCCGTCCGGCTCGGCCTGTCGGTGCGGCGCATGACCTCGGGCGCCGGCCACGACGCGCAGATGATGGCGCGCGTGTGTCCATCGGCGATGATCTTCGTGCCCAGCCGTGACGGCCTCAGCCACAACCCGGCCGAGTACACCGCGCCGCACGAGATCGAGGCCGGCGCAAACGTTCTGCTGCAGTGCCTGCTCGCGCTGGCCGATCCGGCCTGAACGACGCCGGCGGGCGACGCCCGCCATCCCGCACCCGACACCGCCGGAGTTTCCATGGCAGACGACACGAGAATCCTGACCGTCGGCGCCGCCCAGCTCGGCCCGATCGCCCGCGACGAATCCCGCACCCAGGTGGTCGCCCGGCTCACTCGCATGATGCGCGAGGCCGCGCACCATGGCTGCGACATCATCGTCTATCCCGAGCTCGCGCTGACCACTTTCTTCCCGCGCTGGTATTTCGAGCGCCAGGATGAGATCGATGCCTTCTTCGAGGCCGAGATGCCCGGGCCGGCCACCGCGCCGCTGTTCGAGACCGCGCGCGAACTGAACATCGGCTTCTATCTCGGCTATGCCGAGCTCACGGAGGAAGCCGGCCGCAAGCGGCGCTTCAACACCTCGATCCTGGTCGACCGTGCCGGCGGCATCGTTTCGCGCTATCGCAAGATCCACCTGCCCGGCCACGACCGGCACGAGCCCTGGCGCCGCTTCCAGCATCTCGAGAAGGCCTACTTCGAGGTCGGCAATCTCGGCTGGCCGGTGGTGCGCGCCTTCGGTGGCCTGATAGGCATGGCGATCTGCAACGATCGGCGTTGGCCGGAGACCTATCGCGTGATGGGTCTGCAGGGTGTGGAGATGATCCTGCTCGGCTACAACACGCCGGTGCACAACCCGCCGGCGCCCGAGCACGATGCCTTGTCACACTTCCACAACCAGCTCGTGATGCAGGCCGGCGCCTACCAGAACGGTACCTGGGTGGTGGGCGTGGCCAAGGCGGGCAACGAGGAAGGTGTCGAACAGATCGGCAACTCGTCGATCATCGCGCCCTCGGGGGAGATCGTCGCGGCCTGCACCACCCAGGGTGACGAGCTCGCCATCGCGCGATGTGACCTGACCCTGGGCCTGTCGTACAAACGCAGCGTGTTCGACTTCGCGCGCCATCGCGAGCCCGGGCACTATCGGATGATCGTCGAGCGCAAGGGCGCGATCGAGCCCTGAGCGCGGCCGGCGCGCCGTCGCGAACTCGGCGTCGACCCTCGAGCGTCGCCGATCATTGCTCGACAGGCGCACTCGGCGCCCGTATCGCAGGCCCGTGAGGGCCCCGAGCCGTTTCAGTCTGCCAACAGCGCCGCCATGCGCTCGCGCGTCACCGCTCGGGCCTCGCCGATGATCTGATCGATCAGTTCCGCGCAACTCGGAATGTCATCGATCAGGCCCATCACCATGCCGGCGGTCCAGACGCCGCCGTCGATGTCGCCACCCCGAATCGCGTTGTCGCGACCGCGGGTGCCGGCCACCAGCGGCTGGATGTCCTTGAACTGCGTCGGCCCCTCGCGCCCCTCGATCTCCAGCACCTGTTCGGCGATGCTGTTGCGGTAGATGCGCGCCGTGTTGCGCAGCGTGCGGTAGACCAGTGCGGTGGAGCGCTCGTCGCCGGCCACGATCGCCCGCTTGAGATTCTCGTGGATCGGCGCCTCGCGGGTGGCCATGAAGCGCGTGCCCATGTTGATGCCCTCGGCGCCGAGGGCGAACACCGCCGCCATCTGCGCGCCCGTACCGATGCCGCCCGAGGCGATGATGGGCACGCTGAGCCTGGCCGCCGCGGCCGGAATCAGAACCAGGTTCGGGACATCGTCCTCGCCCGGATGGCCGGCGCACTCGAAGCCATCGACGCTGACCGCATCGCAGCCGATCGTCTCGGCCTTGACGCTGTGGCGCACCGAGGTGCACTTGTGGATGACCTTGGCGCCCGCAGCCTTGATCATCGCCATGTAGGGTTCCGGGCTGCGCCCGGCGGTCTCGATCACGCGTACGCCCTCGTCGAGCGCGGCCCGGATGTATTCATCGTAGGGCACCGGGTCGATCTTGGGCAGCAGCGTGATATTCACGCCGAACGGCTGATCGGTCATCTCGCGGCAGCGCCGCACCTCGGCGGCGAGCGCCTCGGGCGATGGCTGGGTCAGGCCGGTCAGGATGCCCAGCGCGCCGGCATTGGACACCGCCGAGGCGAGTTCGGCGGTACCGACCCACTGCATGCCACCCTGCACGATCGGGTAGCGGGTGCCCAGCAAATCAGTGACGCGGGTGCGCATGCGGTGTCTCCGGTGTGGCGGGCCCTTCGGCTTCTCAGCCAGGGCGCCGGGTTTTCATGGAGACGCTATTTTGCACACTCGCCGGCCGATCGGCGGGCCGGGCCGGCTGCGAGGGCAGGGCCCGGCGGTTCCGCCTTCGCTTCAGGCCTTGGCGGCCGGACAGGTGCGAATGCCCAGCACGCTGTACAGCGGGCAACTGCCGATCAGCGCCGTCAGTACCGGCACCACACCAATATAGGCCCAGACGCCGAGACTGCCGGTGGCGGCGGCCACGATCAACGCGATTCCGACGATCAGACGAAGGCCGCGATCCAGACCACCCATGTTCTTTTTCATGTGCTTTCTCCCGAAGTTCGTCGCATCGATCAGCGACTCACCCCCTGATTGGAAACCCGCACGACCACCGATGTCGGTGACTTAGGTTACGCAGCGCCGGGCATTCGTACCGGTGGACCGCTGGCACGTTCGGACGCGCTGATCGGTGTGCGCGATGCGTGGCGCGTGGCGAACGGATCGGCGTGTTCGTGGCCATCGCGACCACCCCGTGCCGGAGGGGGCCGATCAGAGTCCACCGTCAGCGCGCGAGGCATGAGCACGCAACGCAGCCGGATTGGCGATCCGGATGCGCTCGCGACCGAGCGAAATCCAGCCGGCGTTCTCGAAGCGGCGCAGCACCCGGGTGATCATCTCGCGCACCGTTCCGAGTTGCTCCGCCAGTTGCTGATGGGTGCAGTGCAGCTCGGTGCCGTGGCCAAGCAACGCGGCGGCCAGGCGCTCGTCCAGTCGCTGGAAGGCCAAGGCATCGACCGTCGCGGTCAGCTCGGCCATGCGTTCTGCGAACAGCGTGAGCACGTGGTTTCGAAACGGCGTGTCGGTCATCCAGGCCTGGAACACATCGGGCGGCACGAGCGCGAGCCGCGTCGCACAGGCGGTCTGGCCGCGTGCCCCCATCGGCCGATCCGCGAACAGGCTGGCCGCCGACACCAGACAGATCTCGCCGGCACCGACCCGGTACAACTCGAGCGACCGGCCATCGGCGGACCGGCGCGTGACGCGAACCTCGCCGTCGAACACGATCGGGAAGCCCGCGCACGGCTGCAATTCGTCGAACAGCACGACACCGGCATCCACTTCGAGCAAGGCCGCGCGCGGCCCGAGTTCCGCCGGACTGGGCCGAACGCTCGCGGACCACGGAAAGGCCGCCCAGTCGGTCGGCACGCCGATCGGCCGACCATCCGCGCCGGCGCCGTTCGTCTCGCGTCCGGTCATGGCGAATCAGTCAGCCGTGTCGACCAGCGGACGCCGCGCCGACACGCCATCGCTCTCGAGACGGCTGAGCCGGCCTTCGAGCAGTTGCAGACCATCGCGATTGCGCGCCACCTCGGCGGCCATCACGTCGGGATCCGTGGGGTCGTGCTCGACTTCCTTGCGGCCGACGAATCGCCCGAAGAGTCTTGCCGCCAGTCGGGAGACATCGTCCATGATCAGATAGAAGGACGGCACCACGACGAGGCTCAGCACCGTGGACACGATGATGCCGCCGATCACCGCGATCGCCATCGGCGCGCGGAACGGTCCGCCCTCGCCCACCCCGAGCGCCGACGGCAGCATGCCGGCCGACATCGCGATCGAGGTCATGATGATCGGGCGCGCACGCTTGCGACCGGCTTCGATCATCGCATCGACGCGCTGTCGGCCGGCGCGCACCTGCTCGACCGCGAAATCGACCAGCAGGATCGCGTTCTTGGTGACGATGCCCATCAGCATCAGCATGCCGATCAGCACCGGCATCGAGACCGGATTGTTGGTCAGGATCAGTGCCGTGGCCACGCCGCCGAGCGAGAGCGGCAGCGAGAACAGGATCGTGAACGGCTGCAGCACGTCCTTGAACAGCAGTATCAGCACGGTCAGCACGAGCATCAGGCCGAGCACCATCGCACTGCCGAAGCTCGCGACCAGCTCCTGCTGGACCTCGGCATCGCCGGATTCGGCAACCCGCACGCCCGCCGGCAAAGGCGTGGCGGCGACGATCTCCTTGAAACGGTCGGTGGCGGTGTTCAAGGGCACGCCGGGCGGCAAGCTGGCGCCGATCACGGCCTGGCGCTCGCGGTTGTATCGCTTGATCGTGCTCGGGCCTTCGCCGATGCGTACGTCCGCAACCGCATTGAGCGGCACGGTGGCGCCGCCGCGCGTGGGAACGCGCAGTGCGCCGAGCTGCGATACGTCGCGGCGCACGGCCTGGTCCACCTGCACCCGCACCGGGATCAGACGATCGTCGATCGACATCTTCGCCAGCGCCGCATCGACGTCGCCGATCGTGGCAACCCGCACCACCTCGGCAATCTGCCGGGTGGTCACGCCCAGACGCGCAGCCTCGTCGACGCGCGGCGTCACTTGCACTTCGGGCCGGGGCAAGGCGCCGGTGGCGCTGACATTGGCCAGCAGCGGATCGGCACGCAAACGCGATTCCAACTGCGACACCGCCTCGTTCAGCGCGGCATCGTTGTCGGCCAACAGGTTGAATGCGATGTCGCGCTGGCCGCGATCGTTGAGTTTGTACGCGCGTACGTCGGGCACGTCGCCCAGGCGCTCGAATACCTCGACCTCGATCTGCTTCTGCGGCCGCGTTCGACCAGGGTTGGCCATGCGCGGAATCAGCCCACCGACCAGGGGCAGATGATCGTGCAGGCCGTTCACGACCGTGCGCAGCGTGGAGTGATCGATGCGCTCGAGCAGGACACTGATCGAGGCGCGGCGGATGTCGCGCTCGCCGGTGGGAGAGGAGCCGCCCAGCACGAACACGTGCTCGACGCCGTCGACGCGCATGATGCGCTCGCGCATGTCCTCGGTGATGCGCTCGGTGTCTTCGAGCGTGGAGCCCGGTGGCAATTCGGCACTGATCAGAATACGCGAGACATCCTCGGGCGGAATGAAACTGCCGGGGATGCGCACCATGAAGAACAGCGACAACGCGAGCACGCCGATGGCGGCCAGCAACGTCAGGTACGGATGACGAAGCGTTCGGCCGATGAATGCGGTGTAGCGGCGCATCAGCGGGCCGTCGTCATCGTGTTCGAGATCGGCATCGCCCGGGCGCATCAGATAGGCCGCCATCAGCGGCGTGATCAGGCGCGCCACCAACAGCGAGAAACCGACGGCCACGGCCACCGTCAAGCCGAACTGGCGAAAATATTGCCCGGGAATGCCACCCATGAACGAGACCGGCACGAACACTGCCACGATCGTCAGGGTGGTCGCGATGACGGCCAGCCCGATCTCGTCGGCGGCCTCGATCGCCGCCCGGTAGGGCGACTTGCCCATGCGCATATGGCGGGCGATGTTCTCGATCTCGACGATTGCGTCGTCGACCAGAATGCCGGTGGCCAGCGTGATCGCCAGGAAGCTGACCAGATTGAGCGAGAAGCCCATCAGGTCCATGACCCAGAAGGCCGGAATCGCGGACAGCGGCAGCGCCACCGCGGAGATCAGCGTGGCGCGCCAGTTGCGCAGGAACAGCAGCACGACCAACACCGCCAATGCCGCCCCCTCGAGCAGCGTGTGCAGCGCGGCCTCGTAGTTGCCATAGGTGTAGAACACCGTGTCGTCGACCGGCTCGATCGCGAACTCCGGATGCCTGGCCCGCACCTCGGCCAGCACGCGTTCGGTGGTCTCGGCCACCGTGACCTCGCTGGCCCCGGACGAGCGGAACACCGAAAAGGTCACCACCGGCTCGCCGTCGAAGCGTGAGAAGACGCGTGGCTCCTCGTAGGTATCTTCGACGGTGCCCAGATCGGTCAGCCGCACGTAGCGGCCGCCACCGACGGCGATCGTGGTGGCAGCCAAGGCCTGCGCCGAATTCGCGTCGCCGAGCAGGCGGATCGCCTGCTCACGCTGACCGATCTCGCCACGACCGCCACCGACGTCGGCATTGGTCAGCCGCACCTGGCGGCCGACGTCGGCCGCCGTGATGCCGAACGAGGCCAGGCGTGCAGGATCCAGCGTGACGCGGATCTCGCGTTCGGCGCCGCCGTAGCGCTCCACCCGGCCGATGCCGCGCTGCCCCTGCAGATTGCGTTTGACGGCGTCATCGACGAACCAGGAGATCTCGTCGAGCGATTTGTCGGGAGCATAGACCGCGAAGGTCATGATCGCCTGACCCTCGACCTCGATGCTGGAGACGTTCGGTGATTCGGCCTCGGCCGGCAACTCGGATTCGATCTGCTCGACCGCATCCTTCACGTCCTGCACGGCCTTGTCGGTGGGCACCTCCATGCGGAACTCGACGATGGTCGAACTGACCCCGTCGTTGATCGTGGAGATGACCTTCTTGACACCGGTCAGGCCGGAGACCGCATCCTCGATCTCCTTGGTCACCTGCCCTTCGAGTTCCGCCGGTGCGGCGCCGGCCTGCACCACCCGCACAGACACCAGCGGCACGTCGATGTTCGGGAAACGCGTGATCGGCAACGACTGGAACGACTGCCAACCGAGGATCAGGAGAATGAAGAACGCGAGGATCGGCGCGATCGGATTGCGGATCGACCAGGCAGAGAAGTTCACGATCGCAGCCCCTTACTCGGCGCGTCCGGGCTCGGTGCCGGACGGCTTGATCGGCCGGATGCGATCGCCGGGCCGTACGAATGCGCCGGCACGCGCCACCACCCAGTCGCCCGCCGCCAGCCCCGACAGGATCGCGACCCGTCGTTCGTCCGCGATTCCCGTCACCACGTCGGCGGACACCACTTTGTCACCTTCGATTCGCAGCACACGCGCCGAACCCGATTCGCGCTGAACGGCGGCCACCGGCAGCGAAACCCCCGAATGCTCGCCGAGCGTGATGCGCGCATCGGCGAACATGCCGGCGCGCACCCGCTGCGAATCGTCGAGCGCGATGCGCACGCGCCCGAGCCGTGTCTGGGCGTCGATCGTGGGTTCGATCAGGCGCACGTGGCCGCTGAGCGGCGCGCCAAGCCCCGTCGCGAACACCGCCGCGGCAAGGCCTTTTTCGATCGACAGGAGATCGCCCTCGGCGACATCGGCACGCAACTCGAGCGCGCCATCGCGGATGAGCGCGAACATCGGTTCCCCGGCCGCACTGGCGATCGCGCCCAAGCGAGCGCTGCGGGCGCTGATCAACCCCGCGACCGGCGCCTTCACCTTGGTACGCGCCAGGCGGTAGTCGAGATTGGCGATCTGCGCGGCCACCACCTCGGCCTGCGCACGCGCCGCGTTCAGCCCCTGGCGTGCCGCGCTCAGGCGTGCCTGCGCCGCCGTGGCGGCAGCATCGGCCTGATCGAGGCTGGCCTGCGAGAGCACGCCTTGCTTGGCAAGCTTGGCCGAGCGGGCGCGCGCGCGCTCGGCTTCGTTGGCGGCCGCCTGTGCCTCGACGATCTGCGCGCGAAACTGAGCGATATTGGCCTGCGCCGACGATGCCGAGGCAGTCAGCTGCCCGCGCTGCAACTGCAGGGAATCGTCCGCGAGGCGGGCCAGCACCTGTCCGGCCTGCACGGTGTCGCCGACCTCGACCATGATCTCGGCGATCGCCAGACCTTCGATCTCGGGTTGCACCACCACCCGCTCGGCCGCTTCGATCATGCCCGACACATTGAGCCTGGACACGATCGTGGCGGTGCTCGCCTGCACGACCGAGATCGCCGGCAATTCGTCGCGTCGGCCCGCGGCCGGCGACCTGGCGGCGGCGTTCTGCGCAAGGACCGCATCCCGACCGTGCGGGGTGTCGTCGAGGCGGCCCGCGACCGCATCCGAGCCGGCGGATGCGACCGAGCCGGCGCCGTCGGCGCCCTGAAGCCATCGATAGGCGGCAAATCCGGCCACGGCCACCACGACCAGGCCGATCGCAATAAGGCGTTTCATGAGGAGACTCCGGGTGCGGCTCCCGGCAGCTTGCCGAGCAGGGACTGGAACGTATCGTCGATCGTGTGCAGCACGAGTTCGGCCAGCGCGGCCGACTCGGCAACACTGGGCGCACGGCCTTCGAGCGGCGCGGCGCGGCGCATCATGCCCTTGACGAGCAGGATGATCAGCCGGGCATGGGCGAGCAGGCGTGCGTCATCGACCTGCGCCGCCACGCCCAGCGCCCTGAACAGTTAGACCAGATTGCGCTCGATCGCGCGCTCCATGTCGACGAGCATGACGCCGACCTCCGGCCGGCGCAGCGCGGCGGCCTCGGTCTCGAGCAACATGGGCGCCATCTTGCAGGGCACCTCGGCGACCCGCCGCCAGATCAATTCGCGAAACGTGGCACGTGGATCGTCCGACGCACGGATCTGCGCGAAGTCGTTCTCGAGTTCGCGCAGGTCGCGTTCGACCAGCGCCGCGATGATGGCGTCCTTGGATGGGAAATATCGATAGAAATTGCCGGCGCTCATGCCGGCGGCACGGGCCAGCTGCTGCATCGAGGCGCCATCGAACCCCCGATTCGCAAGCACCGGCCCGACGAGATCCAGGATCTCGTCGGGCCGGTTTCCGTGCAACTCGGGCGTGGTCACCGAAGCGTCTTCGACGGTCATCGAGGCAATGAGAGGAGAGGCGAGAATGAACGTTCATTCATCATATCGTGAATGAACGTTCATTTTCAAGTCGTGCGCGACGATAATGTGGCTTTTCGGAGGGTTTCATGATGTCACCCACCCCGATCGACTCGCCGACCGGCAGGGTCGGCCGCCCGGCTCTGCCCGACGAGATCCTGGCCGCGCTGACGCCGCTGCCGCGGGTGCCTGGCGTGCGCGCCCTGCACCTGCCGCCATCCCCGTGGAACGGCCACCGCGACGCCGAGTTCGCGGCCCTGGAACTCGCCGACGGCACGATCGGGCTGGCCTACGTGCTGCTCGACGACACCCTGGCGGCATTGACGGCGATCGCTCCCGGCCTGCCCCTGTCCGGCGCCGATCCGCGCCTGATCGCGCGTTGGTGGACCGACCATGCCGATGCCCGCCGGGTGATCGGCTTCGCGGCGGTCAATGCCCTGACCCGCTGGCTGTTCGATCGCGCGGGTTACGTGCCGCCGCGCGCCGGCGACTCGATCGGAGAGCTGGATCCGGGCCCTGACGACCATGTCGGCATGGTCGGTCTGTTCCCGCCGCTGATCCGCCGCATCGTCGCGGCCGGAGCCAGGCTGACCGTGCTCGAACTCAAGCCGAAACTGGCCGGCGGACACGACGGCTACCGGGTGGTGCTCGATCCGGGCTCGCTCGGCGACTGCAACAAACTGCTGGCGACCAGCACCTTGCTGCTCAACGGCACACTCGATCGCGTGCTCGCGCATGCGCCCGCGGCCGAGCGCATCGCGCTGATCGGCCCCGGTGCCTCCTGCCTGCCCGACCCCATGTTCGCACGCGGTGTCACGCTGATGGGCGGCACATGGGTCGATGACGGGCCGCGTCTGCTGGCCGCGATCGCGGCCGGCACCGCTTGGGGCGAGGCCGCTCACAAAACCGCGCTCACGCCACGCGACTATCCGGGGCTGAGCGCGCTGCGGGCGGCGCTGGCCGGCTGAGCCGGCCCCGCGACGCCGCGCTCGGGTCACCAGTCGCGACGCTGCGAACGCCAGCGCGGTCGGGTCAGTCGGTCAGCAGCACCGCATCGAGTGCCAACGCACCCTGCTCGCGCACCACGAACGGATTGGCCTCGAGGCTGACCAGGGAATCGGCGTGCGCCGCCGCGAAGATCGACAAGCGCGACAAGGCACGAGCAAGCGCCGTCCGGTCGACGGCCGGTCGGCCGCGCACCCCGGCCAGCAACTTGTGGCCGCGGATCTCGTCGATCATCCGCTCGGCCTCATCGACGCTGAACGGCGCGACCCGGAAACTGACGTCGCCGAGCACCTCGACATGCACACCGCCGATACCGAACATCACGACCGGACCGAACACCGGATCGCGGGTCACACCGACGATCGTCTCGACGCCGTCGGTGATCATCGGCGCGACCAGCACGCCGTCGATGCGCGCCTCCGGCGCAGCCGAGGCGACCGAACGCATGATGCGCGCGAAGGCGTCGCGAACCTCACCCGCCTCGCGCAGGTTCAGACACACGCCGCCGATGTCGCTCTTGTGCACGACATCGGGCGACAACAGCTTGAGCACGACCGGAAAGCCGATCGTCTCGGCGGCCGCGGCCGCGGCATCGGCATCGGCGGCGACCCGGGTATCGACCGTATCGAGGCCGGCCGAGCGCAACACCGCCAGTGAATCCGCTTCGTTGGCCTTGCCGACCGGCAGGGCCGGCACATCGCCGACCTCGGGCAGGTTCAGATCGCGGCGCAAGTGGGCCGAGATACCGGCCAGCACGGCGGCCGCACGGGTGGCGTGGGTCGGCTCGACGAAGGCCGGGATACCGGCGCGATCGAGCACGCGGCGGATCTCGCTGGGCACCATGCCGGCCAGCGCGAACCAGCGATCGGGATGACGGCGCACGATCTCGATCCAGGGCTCGACCAGCGTCTCGAGCGCATCGTCGCGAACCAGCGCGGCACCCTGGAAGGTGATCACCGTTGCCAGGCGGGCCTCGTCGTCGAGCAACAGATCGACGGCCTTGTTCAACAAGGCCCGATCGTTGACCACCTGACCGGTGATGTCGAGCGGATTGCGCGTGCCGGCGAACGGTACCAGCGCCTTGACCGCGGCCTGCGTGCGCGCCGACAGCTCCGGCAGGCGCAGGCCACGGCTGCTGGCGTCGTCGGCCATCAGCACCCCGACCCCACCCGACACCGTAACGATCCCGGCATTGTCATCACTGGGCAGGCCGCCGATGGCCACCGTGCAACCCAGGTCCAGAAACTCCTCGATCGATCGTGCACGATGCACGCCATACTGACGGAAGACCGCGTCGTAGACCTCGTCGGCGCCGGCCAGCGCGGCCGTGTGCGAGGCCGCCGCCGCACCACCGACTTCGGTGCTGCCGAGCTTGATCGCGATCACGGCCTTGCCACGCTCGTGCGCGAGCTTCAGCCCGCGCAGAAAACGGGCGCCGTCCCGCACCCCTTCGACGTACAGCAGGATGACATCGACGTGGGGCTGATCGGCCAGGAACAGCAAGCCGTCGGCAGCCTCGACATCCGCCTCGTTGCCGGTCGTGATCACATGCCCGAACGGCAGACCGCGCTGGCGCGCCATGAGCGCGCTCAGGCCGCCGAAGGCGCCCGATTGCGACACCAGGCCAATGCGCCCGTCACGCGCGACGGGCTCACTGAACGCGCCGTGGAAGCTCGCGATCGCGCCCGTGCGCAGATTCGCCATGCCCATGCAATTGGGCCCCGCCAGCCGCATGCCGGCCGCGCGCGCGATCGCGCTCAGTTCGGCTTGGGCGGCCGCGCCCTGCGGGCTGACCTCGGCGAACCCGGCGGTGAACATGATCATGCCGTGCACGCCCTTCTCGGCGCAGGCCGAGACCGCATCCTTGGCCAGCGACCCCGGCACCGCGCAGATCGCCAGATCGATCTCGCCGTCGACCTCGCGCACGTCGGCCCAGGCGCGCAGACCTTGCACGGTGCTGGCGCGCGGATTGATCGGGTAGACCGTACCGTCGAAGCCGTGCGCCTTCAGATACGCGATCGGCAGTCCGCCGATCTTGGTCTCGTCGGTCGATGCGCCGATGACGGCGATCGATCGCGGCGCGAACAGAGCCTGACGCTGGGCCGCTTCATCGCGGGCCGGCGACGTTGGATTCATCGATGTCTCCTCAGCTGGCCGGTGAGACGCAGCAGAGGTCCTTGCCGCACCGCACCGGCCCATGACGGGGCCATCGGGCCCCGGGCTTTCCGTTGGCCGGGCGAGCCGGCGACTCACCAGAGGCGGGAAGCCTCCTGTGCCGACGGCACGCGACCGTCGGGCGTGAAATCATCGACCGCGCGCGGCAGGTCATTGGACAGACGACGCAGGATGTCGCTCGGATCCAGCCCGGTTTTCAGCGACAGCTCCTCCAGCAGACCGGGCCCGAGAGCACGTTCGAGCGAGGCATCGCGCAAGGGCTGGTTCGGCCCCTGGCGCACCCAGGAGTCGGCCGTGTCGCCCTCGCCCGCACCGCGAAACCGCTCGAGCAATTCGCCGAGTCCCCCCGACAGCGAGTCGGCGCCCGACTTCGAGCCGAATACCTCGCCGATCTCGCGCCCGGTGTCGGGCGCCGGGCGTTGTGCGGCGGGCGCACCGGAACCAGACAATGCCTCCTGTGCGCGGGTGATCAGCGCACCGATCTTGTCCCGGTTCTGATAGCCGGCAACGGCAATGAGACCGAGCAAGGCGGTCAGGTTGGGCATGCGATTGGCCATCGATGACTCCTTGAAAAAATGACTCCCCAAAAACGGGATCGAATGCGAAGTCCGGAGACTATCACCGCCGGCCCCAAGCCCGTGACAATACCGCGATAGAGCGAGTCGGAACCGCTACCAGGCTTATCGGGAAACTGTTCACGGTCGCGGATGTCCGACGTCCGCAGCCGATTCGGATTGCCAGCGCGATCGGTCGAGCCGGTACAACACATGGGCCCGTAGCCGGTGCCCCGGCGCGAGAGAAGGATGTTCGAAATCCTCGTGGGTCGCGTGCCGCATGCCGATGCGGGTCATCACCGCCCGCGAACGCCGGTTGCCGACGGCGGTGAACGAGACGATCTCATCGAGATTCAGTTGCCCGAACGCGGTCCGCGCCACGGCGCCGGCAGCCTCGCTCGCATAACCCCGTCCCCAGTGGTCGGCGGCCAGCCGCCAACCGATCTCGACACATGGCGTGAACGGCGCCTGGAACGAAGGAACGGCCAGTCCGACGAAACCCAGCAGACGCGAATCGGTCAGCCGCTCGAGCGCCCACAGGCCGAATCCGTGGCGGTCGAAATGCGCCTCGATGCGCTCGATCAGGGCGTCGCTCTGCGCACGGGTCAGCGGCGCGGGGAAGTACGCCATCACACGCGGATCCGCATTGATTTCGGCAAACGGTTCGCGGTCGTCGGCACACCAGCGACGCAGGCGGCATCGTGGGGTCGCGATCGTCGACGGATCGTCGCGCGGGCCCTTCGAGTCGCCGAGACAGGGTTTCACGCGACGGGCCGCCTCATGTGAGCCGCCGCGCGGTCAACGCCCACAGACCGGCCGCGATCAGCAGTGCGCCACCCGTCATGTCGAGGCGACGACGCACCCGGCCACCGATCATCAGCTCACGCGCCGCGCCGGCAAATGCCGCATACAACCCGGCGTTGATTGCCGCCAACACCACGAAGGTGGCCGACAGCAGCCAAAGTTGCGGCGCGATCGGCCGGCTGGCATCGAGAAACTGCGGCAGGAACGCGACGAAGAACACGATGCCCTTCGGATTGAGCGCCGTGACCAACCAGGTGTTGAAGAAAAGACGGTGCATGCCCGTCGGCGGCAGCGTCGCCGACCCGCCGTGATCGCGCCACCCGGCGACGAACAGACGCAGCCCGAGCAGCACCAGATACAGGCCTCCCACCCACTTGACCGCCGTGAACCACAGCGCTGACACCGACAACAGAGCCCCCAGGCCGACCAGTGAGATGAGCAAGGCGGTCGCATCGCCGAGCGCGACCGCCGACACCAGGGCCAGCCGCGCACCTGCACCGTGCGAAAGCGAATAGCTGACCACGGTCAGGATGGTCGGGCCGGGAATCGCCAGCAGGATTGCCGAGGCGGCCACGAAGGCCAGCCATAGATGGATGGCATCGATCATCGTGCGTCCTGTCGGGGCGGCGACCATGGCTGCGGGAACGATAGTTTGCCTTCACTGCTGAAGCGGATCGCCCCGCCCGGCTCGGCCGAGCCCAGCTTGCCGGTCAGTGAATACGGCACCTGATCGAGCGGCTCGCCGCGCTCGACCCGGCCGACCCGCCCGAGCGCCTGGGTGATCGCGCTGAACAGCGAAATCGAAACGGGAACCTCGATCAGCGCCTCGCCGAAGCGCTCGATCGACCCGGCGTGCGGACTGACGCCGCTACCCAGCCCGCGGCCATCGAGATCGAGCGAGAGCGCGACACCGTCGTACCGAATGGGCGTGTCGCGCGGATTCTGCACGCGCAGTGTCAGCGCGAAGCGCAGTTCGAGCCCCTGGCTGGGCAGCGGCTGAAGACCGGCCACACGCACGACCGGTGGGTCTTCGGCCGGGAACGTCGCGCAGCCGGCAAGGGCGGCCACCGCAAACGCGCACAGCAGCGTCGCGAGTCGACGAGCGAAGGGACGGAAGGCAGGCATGGACATCGGCACATCCTCGCGAGGGCATGAGAACGCCGGCCCGGATGGCGGCGGACCGCCGGTGCGGGCTGACAGTGCTTCGACGGGCACGCGGCGGCACTGCATTATCATGCCCGGCGGAGATTCACCGCCAGCAAATGCTTGCGCACCAGCGATCTCGTCTGGAGCGCCCTGCGACGAGGCAGCGCCGCACCGTCCAAGCGAGCACGACCCATGTCCTCATTGCCCGCCAGTCCCCGTCCATCACGCCGTCCCGATCTCGCCGATCGCCGGCTGGTCGCCCTGTCGATCGCCGCCGCGGTCACGCTGGCGGCGTTCGCATCGCTGCGCAACGCGATTCCTGCCGATTGGATGCGGCCGGGCTCGCCACTCCTCCAGACGGCGGCGATTGTCGGTTCGCTGCTGTTGCTGGCTCCGTGGGCATTCTCGATCGGCAAGCGCGGCGGGCTGTCCCGTCAACCGAACCGGTTGTTCGTCGCGCACGTATTGGCCAGCCTGGCCGGCGCGGTTCTGGTAGGCATGCACGCGCTGGCGAGCCTGGCGGGTCCGCCGCTCGTGATTGTCGCCTGTCTGCTTTGCCTGCTGCTGAGTGGCGCTTTCGCGCGGCTACGTGTCGCGCCGATGATGGCGGCCACGCTGGGTACCAAGACCGCGCCCTTCGCGGCGCCCGACCCGGCGCTTAGAGCCCGCCTGCGGGCGATCATCGATGCCAAGCGCAATCTGCTCGCGCGGCTCGATCCACGGGCGGACGAGGCGCTGTTCTCGGTCACGCTGCGTCACTGGGCCCGGGCGCCGCGTCTGGCGCTCGCATATCAGCGACTGGTGCGCCGCGAAGCGGAACTGATCGGTGCGCGACGATCCGTGCCCGCCGTGCAGGCGTGGTGGCGCCCGCTCCATATCGCGCTTGCCTGGCTGTTCGTGGCGGCCTTGTTCGCGCACGTGGTCGTGGTCGTGTTTTTCGCCGGCTATGCTGCCGATGGCGAGATCTACTGGTGGCACCTCGCCGACTGGGGTCGCTGAACCGTATGCCGGCCGACGTCGCTTCGCGTTGGCCCGCCTGCCTGGAATCGCACGATGTCACGCCTTAGTCTGATGATCGATCTGGAACGCTGCATCGGCTGCAAGAGCTGCGAGGCCGCCTGCAAGGCCGAGCACGGTCTGGGTCCGGGCGAGTACCGCAACCGTGTCGTCTGGCTCGGTGATACCGATCAGGCGGGGCTGGATTTCTTCACGCTGTCGTGCCAGCACTGCGAGCGGCCCGCCTGCCTGCGCGCCTGCCCGGTCTTGCCCAAGGCGATCACCAAGGATGCCGAGACCGGCGTGGTCGCGATCGACGAATCACGTTGTACCGGCTGCGGAGAATGCGTGATCGCCTGCCCATATGGGGCCATGGGCTATGACGCGAAGGATCACCACGCGATCAAGTGTGACCTGTGCGCGGAACGACGCTCAGCCGGCCGCCGCCCCGCCTGCGCCACGGTCTGCCCGGGCGAGGCGATCCGCTTCGGCGAGCGTGAGGCGCATCTCGAGGCGATCGGTCGCGAGGCTCGGCGCGCCCTGGATCACGACGCCTTCCTGCTCGGGCCCGCGAACATCTATCTCGAGCGCCTGCGCGATCGACCCGCGATGGCGGGCGCCGTCGCACCGCCGCCGGCCGCCGCACGCCGGATCGCGCAAGGCCATCGCCCGCGCGTCGTCGACGACCCCGAACGCAATGTGGCGATCGCGTCGCAAGCCATCCGCTTCCCCTATCGCAGTGATCGCGAGCGACGTCAAGCCGACACGATCGTGCCCGGCGGCTGCAACATTTGTTTCAACTGCTGCCCGACCGAGTATCACCTGCGTGACGGCAAGGTGGTTCGTGTCACCGGCAACGAGGCCGACCCCCTCTGGAAGGGCAAGGTTTGCCCCAAATCACAGTTCCTGCTTCAGCTCTACAACAGCGACAAACGCCTGACCCAGCCCCTGAAGCGTGTCGGCGCGCGCGGCGAGGGACGCTTCGTGCCGATCGGCTGGGACCAGGCGCTCGACGAAATAGCCGCGAAGCTCGTTGCGCTGCGTGACGCCTACGGCCCCGAGACGCTCGGCATCTTCGCCGGCACGCGTACCGGCACGCTGACCCGTCGTGGCTACATCCTGATGTTCCAGCAGCTGTGGGGCACGCCGAACTACAGCGACACCGAGGCCTTCTGTTCGGAGTCCAAGCGCGTGGCATACATGCTCACGCAGGGTGCCAACGGCAGCGGCAACAGCTATACGCCCACCGACCTGGGCACCGCTGCCTTGTATGTCTACTTCGGCGACAACCAGGCCGAGTCCCGACCCGTGCACTTCGGCATGGTCAACGACTGGCGCATCAAGAACGGCGCACGCATGATCGTCGTCGACCCGCGCCTGAACGTGACGGCCAGCAAGGCCGACCTGTGGTTGCCGATCCGCTCCGGCACCGACTGGGCGCTGGCGCTGGCGCTGGCCCACCACATCTTCACCACGGGCCAGCACGACCAGGCATTCTGCGAGACCTGGGTGCTGGGCTGGGAGCGCTGGCGTGACTACGTCTTCGAGAAAGGCTATTCGCCCGAGTGGGCGGCCGACGTCACGAGCCTGCCGTCGGACGCGATCCGCGCGCTAGGCGACGAGATCGCCCGCGCCGATGGCTGCGTGATCTTTGGTGGCCGTGGTTTGAACCAGCATGCCAATGGCGCCCAGACCAACCGCGCGCTGATGTTCCTGGCGGCCATCACCGGCAACTGGGGCCGCAAAGGCGGCACGTTTCAGAACTACGGCACCGCCTCGCCAGCCATGGCCAATGCGCCACCCGAGCGACGTGCACCGATGACCCGGCCGTCGCTGGGCAACAATCCGACGTCCTGGCTCGAGGCCATGCTCGCGGGCACGCCCTACCCGATGAGGGCGATGATCACCTGCAACAATCCGATGTCGGCCTGGCCCGGACAGGACCGGCTGCGCGACGCGTTCAAATCGCTCGACCTGCTCGTGCACATCGAACTGTTCGCCAACGAGACCAGCCGCTTCGCCGACTATGTGCTGCCCGCGGCCACCGGCATCGAAAAGGGCGAAATCGGTCGCGCCGCCGAAGACCGCCGCGTGATCTGGATCGACAAAGTCATCGATCCGCCCGGTCAGGCCTGGCCCGACGGCTGGATCTGGATCGAGCTCGGCAAGCGGCTCGGCTTCGACGACGTGCTCAGGGACGAATACAAGGATTCGGCCCTGTTCTGGGACGCCGAGATGATCGCGCACCCGGAAATGCGCGGCTGCACACAGAAGCGACTGCACGAAGCGCCGACGCGCTGGGTGCGCGTGCCATTGTTCCACGAGGACGATGCCGAAATCGAGACCTTGTACCTGGAGGGAACGACCGCGCCCGGTGCGCCGCAGGGCCATCGATTTCCCACGCCGAGCGGCAAGCTGGAGTTCTGGACCGCAGCGCTCGATGCGCGCTTCAGGGACATGGGACTCGATGCATTGCCCGAGTTCTACACCGATCGCGAGCAGTTGATCGACCTGCCGTGGGTAGAGGCAGCCGACCTTGACCGCGCCCCCCTGGAAAGAGCCGGTTCGGCGTGGCGTGCGATCCAGATTCGCCAACCCGACGAGCACTCGCCGTCGAGGCAACTGCGCGCGCGCGGCTTCGACACAGAGTTGATCACCGGCCGGCCGGCCGCCGCGCATTTCCATTCGTGGACCCACTATGCGTGGCAGGCTCAGGAGATGTGGCCGGATCTGTACGTCCAGATCCATCCGCAAAAGGCTCGCCTCAAAGGCATCGAAGACGGCGACGAAGTGGTCGTCGAGACCGCGCACGGCACGATCACGGCGCGCGCCTGGTTGCACGCCGGCATCCGCGAGCAGACCGTGTTCGTGCCCATCGGCTGGGACGCCGCGCAACCGTTTCACCCCTGGCGCTCGGTCAACTATCTGACCGATCACCAGCAGCGCGACCCGGTGTCGGGGCACTCGAACCTGAAGACCTATCTCTGTCGGATCAGCAAGGCCTGAGCGGCCGTGAACGAATCCAAGGCCCGGCCCGGGCGGCGCAAAATCTGGCAAGGACCGGCATTCGCTGGCATGATTGTCCAGGACGAGCGAGCGATATCGCCGCGCCTTTGCGGCCTCTGCCTCGGACCAATCCATGGACGCTGATTCGAACATCGATGTCGCGATGCGCGCGAGCCTGGATCTGTCTCCCGACGGGGTGATGGTCTTCGAGGCCGTGCGCGACGATGCCGGCGTGATCGTCGATTTCTGCTGGCGATATGTCAATGAGGCAGCGGCCGGGATCGTCGGCCGGCCACGCGGGTGGTTCATCGGTCGCCAGATGTTGCGCGAAATGCCGGGCAACCGCGAGGAAGGTCTGTTCGATCTCTACAAACGCGTGACCGAGACCGGCACGGTTGAAACCCGCGAGCTCGATTACCAACACGAGACCCTCCGCCATAGTTTTCGCATCGTCGCCACGCCGGCGCCGAATGGCTTCGTGGTGTCGTTCAGCGACATCACGCGGCGGCGCGAGGCCGAGCGCGCGCTCTTGCAGGCCGATCACCAGAAAGACCAGTTCCTGGCCGTGCTGTCGCACGAGCTGCGCAACCCCTTGGCCGGCATCACCCATTCGCTCGACATCCTGCAGTCGACACTGCGCAGCGGCGACCTCGCGCAGCGTGCCTATCTGATCGCGGTCCGCCAGGTGGCGCACCTGCGCCGACTGATCGACGATCTTCTCGACGTCGCGCGCATCCGTGCCGACACGATCACGATGACGACGCGACCGGTCGATCTGCGCGAAACCGCCGAGATGGCGATCGACAATCTCTGGCCCGCCCTGGTTGCCAAACAGATACAGATCAAGCGGGAGGTCTCTGCCACACCGGTCATGGTCAGTGGCGACCCGGTTCGGCTGACCCAGATCATCGGCAATCTGCTCGACAACGCCTGCAAGTTCTCGCCGCCCGGCGCGATGATCAGCCTGCGCCTGCGCCAGGACGACGAGCGGGCGCGGCTGGAAGTCGTCGATGCCGGTCGCGGCCTCGAGGCAGACGAGATCGCCGGCTTGCTCGAGCGCAACCCCATCGGGGCGCGCCGGCGCATCGGCGATGGCGCGGGCCTGGGACTGGGCCTTTTCCTGGTCAGGCGACTGATCGAGGCCCACGGCGGAGAAGTCACGGTCGCGAGCGACGGTGCCGGCAAGGGCTCGACATTCGCCATCGCCCTGCCGCTCAGCCCGATGCCCATGAACGTCCACGCGGTGAGCGCGCTGACCGTGCCGCCGGCGAGCGTACGCTCAGGGCGACGCGCGATCCTGATCGTCGACGACGACGACGATGCAGCCGAGAGCCTGTCGATGCTGCTGGAACTGCGTGGCAATGATGTCTGGGTGGCCGGCAATGCCCAGGCGGCACTCGAGGCGGTACGTTCTCGACCCGTCGAGGTGGTCTTGCTCGATATCGGCCTGCCCGGCGTCAGCGGTCACGAACTGGCCCGCTTGCTGCGTCGCGAACCCGATGGCCAGCGGCTGGCGTTGATTGCGCTGAGCGGCTTCGGCCATGCCGCCGATATCCGCGCGAGCCAGGATGCGGGCCTCGACGACCATCTGGTCAAGCCAGTGGCTTTCGGCCGGCTCAGTACGTCGATCGACCGTGCCCTCGGCGCGAGGCGCCGGCCGTGACGAAGCGCCGTTCTTGGTAGGCCACCACCGCGCCGCTCCGGCACCTGAGGCACGGGCCCGAGCGTGATCTCGTCGTTCGGTTCACCCTTTTCTGCCCGTGGTCAAAAATCATCCTCAGGCACGAACCTTGCCAACACTTCGGTGTTGGGAGATTCGAGCGCGTGCGCAACGGTGCGATTCGACCCGCGGTGGCGCCGTCTCCGCCAAGGAGAATAGTCATGAGAGATCAAGGTTACCCCGACCGCCAGGCCTTTTTGCGGGTGAATCAGCGTCCGACCCTGCCCTGGGGCCCGATACAAGCGATCCTGGTCGCTCTGACCCTGGTCGCCACCCTCGCCCTGAACTGACCCACGCCCGTGGGCCGTTCCATCTAATCTCGGGCTCGACGGCGCCGACAGGCGTCGTCGACCTCGGCCAGCAGGGTTTCGATCGCAATTGGCTTCACGAGATGGCGGTCCATGCTCGCGGCCATGCTCGATGTCACATCGACCGGCCGACTGAAACCGCTGAGCGCGAGAATCGCCACGTTCTCGGTGGCCGGCAGGGCACGCATCCGATCGGCGAAGTCCCAGCCGCTGCCATCGGGTAGCGCGATGTCCATCAATACCGCATCCGGCCGATCGCTGGCGAAGCTTTCGAGCGCCTCGCCACCGGTGGCGGCGCCGGTCACCTGATGTCCGTTCATGGTCAGCAAGGTCATCAGGCTTTCGCGGGCATCGCCGTCGTCGTCGACGACCAGGATTCGACGGCGCCCGTAGCGGGCCTTCGTTCTGGGCGGCGTTGCGATGTCCTCTCGCCCGACCAGCTCGGCTTCCTCGCAAGCCGGCAGCGAAATGACCAACGTCAATTCGGTCTCATCGGAGTCCGAGGTCTGCCAGCGCAACGACCCCTGGTGCTCACGCAGAACTCGGCGCATGAGAAATCCGCTGAGGCTGGCCCCGTCGATCGCCAGGTCGATGTCGTCCTCGACCGCGCCGAACACCCGTCGAAGCCGCTTGCACAGGGACGGTACCAGCCCTGGGCCCGACATCGTCACGCGCAGTTCGGCCACCGAGACGCGCGCGCGCGAACTCAGCGCGATCGTGCTGCCGGACGGCAGCTCACGAGCGAGAAGGCGCCAGGCATGACGAAGCATCTCAAGCAACTGCAGACGTTCGCCCTCGACGAGCAGCGTGCCCTGGAACGGTCCTTGTGAAACGTCCACGCCAGCGCGCGCCAATGTGGGACCGAGCTCGCGAATGGACGCCCCGAACAGATCCGCCGGCCGCACGAAGGCGCCCCGCCCTGACGTCTGCCCCGAGCCGGGATCATTGGCGACGTCGCGGAGATCATCGAGCAGGTCGATCATGTGCCTGGCCTGACGATCGCCGATGGAACGTGCCTGAATCACGGCATCGAGATCACCGGGTGCATGTGAGGCCAGAATGGCCAGCGCATTGCGAACACCGGCCAACGGCGTTCGAAACTCGTGCGCCAGATACACGAACAATGCATCCATGCGCCGCCGACAGGCGCCAGAGGCGTCGATGATCGCGTCGATCGCCGACATCTCATCGAACAGGATCGCCGAACCCGAGGCCATCGGGCGCACCCTGACCCGGTACTCTCGTTCGCCGTCCGGCTCGACGCAGGCGATCAGACCGGTCCAGGCAGACTTCGCATAGAGCGCATCGACGAGCGAAGTGTCGCCCGCGAGCGCATGGGCACGGCTCAGCCCCGCCGGCAACACATCGGCAAGGCCCGGATCATCCTCGATGCCGACGATCCGGCTGGCGGAACGATTGGCGTAGACGACCCGCAAATCACCTCCCGCTCCAACGTCGTCGGCAATCCACTCGACCACGATCAAGCCGTCGTCCGAATCGTCGTGAAGCGAACGAATACGGGTGTCGAGCAGCGAAGTGGCAGGCATGCGTCAATCCGACCGAACCGATAAGTCTCTCGACGCGTGAACATCGTCCCGCGTTACGCTGGTCGAAAACTCGCTGACCCGAGAGAGCGGAGACTCATGCTTCGCAATTTCCGTTCCCGGGTGTTCCGAACCGGGCGACGGGCTTCACGCAACGATTCGGGAACGAGTCTTGCGACACCAGGCGGTCTTTCGAGCCGTTGCCCCGACTCGCGCTCTGCCGGTCTTGGCTAGCCTAAGAATCAGACGCTGCTGCGATGAACCCTTCGATGCATCAGGCCCTGACGATCACCGTGGCGACCGTCGCCATGGTGCTTGCGATCATTACGCTGCTGCCGCTGCTGCGGATCACGCACTGGCTGGTGCGGGTATGGGATTTCCCGCGCGTGCAGATCGTGGTTCTGGCCGCCATCAATGCGCTGGCGGGTGCCGCTCTCTACCGAACCGGATCGATATCCCTGCCGTTGGCAATTGTGGTTTCGACTCTTTGCCTGGCTTGGCATCTGTCGTGGATCTGGGCCTACACGCGCGTACACTCCCCGGAAGTACCCGATGCCCCGGGCGACCTCGGCGCACGACATCTGCGCCTGATGACGGCAAACGTGCTGATGACCAACCGGCACGTCTCTGAATTCGTGACGCTCGTAAGATCTCAGAACCCTGACATCCTGGTCACCCTGGAGACCGATCTGCGCTGGCAGCGCGAACTGGGCGCGCTGCACGATCAGTTTCCGCATCGGCTCGACTGCCCTCTCGACAACTTGTACGGCATGCATGTCTTCTCCCGTCTGCCTCTCGTCGATCCCCGGATTCAATACCTGGTCGAAGAGCAGATCCCGTCCATGCACCTGGAGGTAAAGCCCTGGGCGGATCGCGACGGAATATGCCTGCACTTCGTGCATCCCGCACCGCCGAGCCCGAGCGAGAACGAGGAGTCCACCGAGCGGGACGCTGAACTGTTGGTGGTCGCCAAGGCCGTGCGTGACGACCCCCGTCCCCTGATCGTCGCAGGCGATCTGAACGACGTCGCTTGGTCGAAAACGACACGTCTGTTCCGCAAGATTTCGCGCCTGCTCGATCCACGCATCGGCCGCGGCATGTACAACACCTTTCATGCGCGCTGGCCAATGATGCGGTTTCCGCTCGACCACGTATTTCTGAGCAGCCACTTCTCCCTGGTCAGCATGGCCAGAGCGGCAGTGCCGGGCTCCGATCACTTCGCCATCATCATCGAAGTGGCGCTGGGAAGACGCGCGCAGGTGCATCACTCGATTGAGAAGCCCGATCGCGAAGACTGGACCGAAGCCAAGGAGAGAATCACGATGGCCGATGCGAATACCGCGTCCGTTCACCAACCGAGTGCTGCCAACCAAGGCGTCACCCCATGAACCCAGCGTCCGACCGAAGCGCTTCCGACGTCCCCGCCCTCTCGTCCGCGCCGCCGGCCGCCTCGATGGAGCTCGGCGACGTTCACGCCCTGCTGCGCGCGCTGGCTCACGAGATGCGTACACCGCTCAACGCGCTCAATGGCTGGTTCGAGATCCTCAATCACACGCAACCGCCATCCGGGACTGCTTCATCGCGAGCGATGACCGGCATCGAGCGCGCGATCGCCGACCTGACCACCCAACTGCGTGAGCTCGACGGTGCCCCGTCGAGCGCGAATCCGACCGATCAAGATGATGGTCCTTGCGACACCGACTTCTCGTCGTCGCTGCGGGCCGCGTTTGCGGATCGCGCCGAGCACGAGCGCCCACGCATCGAAGGCCTCGAGGACTTGCCCGAACTGACGTGCCACGCCTGGGCATTTCGCGTGCCACACGCCTGTCGCGCGCTGATCGGATACTTGTACGATCTGCGGCTCGAGGTCGTCCTGCGCACCGATCCAGAGACCAGCGAACGACTGCGGATTCAAGCGCATGCTCCGGCTGGCAATTCCGCTCTGCTTCACGGTCTGGACGCACGTCGCTCGCTGGCCGATCTGTTCACGAATCCGCGTCACCTGATGTCTGCGTGGCGCACCCGCCAGGCATTCATCGCCTGTGGCATCGACGTGCGATCGACAGACGACGGGCAGACGATCGAAATCGTCTGCCCGTCCCAAAGTGACACCGAGGAAGCACCGCGGCCCGTCAGGCCCTGAGGCTTTTGCGCGCCTCGAATGCGGTGCACCTACTTGCGCGCCCGCGATTTCCCCTCTTGCTCGGCATCGCGCAAAGACTCGGCTTCGTCCCGATTCCCGGGCTTGGCATCTTCGATCGCCTGCTCCACCTTGCCTTTCTCGATGAACTCGCGGGATTCTTTGTTGTATCGGCGTGCGGCGTCCTTGTTGCCCTCGCCCTGCATGCCGTCATCAGTGAACTGCTTGTTGTCTTCATCACCCATTGAAAACTCCGGTTTGCCTTCATCATTGCGGCCGACAACCGTAGTCACGGCTGTCGGCGGCTACAACTTCGGTCGTCGCCCCAGCACGAAGAACACCACGGCGAGGATCAAACCGATGATGAACAGCACCCAGGCGATCTGCATCGAAATGCCCGCCACACCGCCGGCACCCAATAGCATCGCCACCAGGCCGATCACGAGAAAAATTGCAGCCCAATAGAACATTTCACACCTCCGAGTCTGTTGTTTGAGCGACCCCTTAGCGGTCTACGATCACTTCGCAATTCGCGTGCCTGCGGTACTCACGTCGGGCTCGCGCGGCGCCGCGGACAAACGTCGCATCTCGTAGGGCTCGACGCCGATTGCATAGCGATACTTGCTCACGGTACGACGGGCAATGCGCACACCCTTTCGGGCGAGCAGATCGGTCAACTGGTGGTCGGTCAGGGGCTCGCCGGGCACCTCCTTTTCCACCATCTGCAGAATCATCGCCTTGACGGCAGCGGCCGAGCAGGCGCGTCCGGCGGTCGTGCTGACGGAGCTGCCAAAGAAACGGCGCAGCGGCACCAGGCCTCCGGGCGTAGCCATGTATTTGTTGTTCACCACCCGTGAGACCGTGGATTCGTGAACGCCGACAGCGTCGGCGATCTCGGCCAGCGTCATCGGCTTCAAGCCGATGTCACCGTGATCGAAGAAGCGGCTCTGGCGATCGACGATCGCCTCACCGACGCGCTCGATCGTCGACGCCCTCTGCTCGATCGAGCGAATCAACCAGCGCGCCTCACGAAGCTTTTCGCCCAGGGCACGGTGGTCGGATTCGCGGTCACCCCCGATCGCCGCGGCATAGGCCTCGTTGATCTGTAACCGGGGCAGAATCGCCCTCGTCGCCTTGACCCGCCACTGCCCGCGGATCTTCATCAACTCCAGATCCGGCACGACGTAGTCGACACGGCTCTCGTCGAAGGCCCTGCCGGGCCGGGGCTCGAGACTGCGGATCAAGGTCAGCGCCTGGTCGATCTCTTGCGGCGAAACGTCGAGCGTCGAGGGCAGGTTGCGGCGGTTCTGACCGCCGAGATGATCGAGATGCTCGTCTACCACCTTCCTGGCGAGCCACCAACCGGGCTCATCCGATGCAATTCGATCGAGCTGCAGTTGCAGACATTCGCGCAGATCCCGGGCACCGACACCGGCCGGACTCATGGCCTGCAGGATGCCCAAGGCCTTGTCGAGTAAGCCCGAATGGTCGCTCGTCAGATTCAGCGCGCCGGCCACGGTTTCAAGTGAGTCGGCAAGGTAACCACGGTCGTCGAGCGAATCGATCAATGCCGCGACCAGGCCTCGCTCGTCAGCGCTCAGCGAAAGTTCCAGAAGTTGCAACTGCAGGTGCTCTCGTAGGCCGTCTTGCGAAGCGATATTGGCGACCCAGTCGCCGGCATCATCCTCACTGGACACCGGCTTGTTCGCAGCGCCCCACTCCAGCGGCTCGGGCGGATCGTCCCGCGGCTCCGGCGCGCTTTCGTCTTCTTCACTCGTCGCCGTATCGTCGACGCAATCGAGCGCATCGCTTCCCAGCGCATCGCACTCGAGCAGAGGATTGACCTCGATGACTCGCGAGATCTCCTGCGTCAGCTCGAGCGCACTCATTTGCAACTGAGCCAGCGCGCGCTGCATCTGCCGACTCATGATGGTTTGGCGGCTCGTCGTGAGAACCATACCGGTAGCCATTCTTGGCCTCCCCCGCTTCGTGTCGATGTATAGCTTCAAGCAATTGCCGTGCCAAGCCGGAGACTTCCCCGAACCAAACGGATTTCCGCGGCGATCGGCGAGCCTTGACAAGGGCTGGTCGATCGCAATGGCGGAAATAGTTATCGATCGACTGGCCGCTTGTTACCGATCGGGCACGCGGATTGCTGCAATCGCTGCCGCACCGGTGATCGGCTGGCCGTTCGGAGCCGTGAGCCCGCGCCCGGCGAAGCGGCGGCGCCCGTTTGCTAGTCGGCGAAGTCGGCGGGGGGCTGCTCCACGGAGACGAAACGCGGAAACCAGGCCAACACCCCCGTGTGCACGCAGATCGCCTTGGCGACCACCAGCATCGGCACGGCGATGACCGCACCGGCGAATCCCCAGATCCATGCCCAGAAAGCGACCGACAGCAGAATCGCTACCGGCGTCAGATTGAGGCGGCGGCCCAGCAGCCATGGCGTGATGAACTGGCCTTCCATGCCCGTGCAGAGAAAGTAGAGGCCTGGCATCAGCAGCCACTGCCCGATGCCGTCGAACGAGATCACGGCCGCCACGGCGACCAGCACGACACCGAGCAACGGACCTATATAGGGCATGTAGTTCAGCACGGCCGCCGTAATGCCCCACAGCCACGGCGAAGGCATGCCAGCCATGAAGAGCACGGAGCCGATCACGATGCCCAGGCTGACATTGATGGCGGTAATCGTGCCGAGGTAGTGCGAGACATCACGCTCGATCTCGAGCGCCGTGCGCAGCGCCTTCTTCTTGTCGTGCATGTGATCGAACGAGGCGATCAGTCGCGCGTGGAAGTAGGTTCCGGAGGCCAGCAGGAAGTAGGTCAGCACGATGAACGCGGCGGCCGTCGAGAGCACCCACTGCAGGTTCGACGTCAGCGCGCCGATGAGCCCTCCACCCTCCTTGACGACCACGGTCTGCTGCGCGCCGCCGTTCAGGCCGCCGCTGACCTCCTCGACCGACTTGGCAGCCGAGGTGACCGCCTCCATCGGGCCGCGCAGCTCGCGCAGCTTCCACTGCAGACGGGCGCTGATCGAGGGCATGTCCTGCATCCACTCGCTGATCGGGCCGAGCGCCATGTAGCCAACGGTGAGCAAGGTCATCACCAATGCACCGGTCAATGCCAGGGCGGACAAGGCGGCGGGAATCCCGAACTTCAACAGCCATCGGACCATCGGGCCCAAGGCCAACCAGGCCAACGCCGCGAATACGAGGGGAATCAGCAAGGGACGAGCCACGTACAAGGCGGCACAGACCGCCAGAAACAACAAGGCCGCGATCATGATCTTCAGATGCCGAACGCCGCCCCACAGTTCCGGCGCGGCGCCGGCACCGTCGGCCGTGGCGCGGGCCGTGTGGTCGCCCGGCTTCGGGTCAGAAGACACTGCGCCGGATCGCTTACCGGCAACGGTCGTCAACGAATCCATATTCGACCCCGCGACGTTCATGTTTCGGACGTGAGCCGAACGCATCGACCGACCGGCGCAAACGCGCCATCATCTTTCGATGGTCGCAACACGGAACCCTCCGGGGGATCGAGTGGCAAGAAGCGCACCCGACCCCGGGGGTACGACACCAAGGGTCCCATTCTTGCTCGAAGATCGCACGTTATCGCACCCGATTGCACTAACGACGAGGCCGCCAGACGTGCCTGTGCGGCGGGCACATCAATTGCGTGACACACGCGGTCGCGACCAACCGGCGCCGGTCGGCGACGATCGGCGATCAAATGCAAACAACACCTGTGGTAGTGGACCGGGGCCGCGGGGCCAGATGGCCCTGGCACATTCCCTTGGAAGGCTGGCTCGATGTCTTCGCGCGCCTGTTTCGCGAGGTGATCGAGGATCGGGTTCTGCTGGTCTCCGCCGGGGTCACCTATTACGCACTTCTGGCAGCCACACCGGCGCTCTCGTCAGCGGTGTCGTTCTACGGCCTGCTGGCCGACCCCGCCACGATCGCGAACCAGCTCGCCTACCTCGATCCGTTCGTGCCGGCAGCGGTACTGGACGTCGTGCGCGAGCAACTGACGACCGTCGCAATGGTCGGCAACGACCGTCTGGGTATCGCGGTGGTCTTGTCGCTGGGCGCCACCTTGTGGGCGGCAAATGCGGGCATGAAGGGCCTGTTCGAGGCCATGAACGTGGCCTACGAAGAGGCCGAGAAGCGCAGCTTCGCATGGCTGACCGTGGTCACCATGTTCATGACTTTGTCATTCATCTTTCTGTTCAGCCTGGCAACCCTGTTGGTGGTGGCCGTACCCACCATCGTCGAGCGACTGAGCACGAACGGGGGACACGCGCGGGTGGTCGCACTGGTCAGCACCGGAGTGCTGCTCTTTGCCGTCTATGCGGCCGTCTTGCTACTGTATCGTTGGGGCGCGAGCCGCCGTCATGCGCAATGGCGCTGGCTGTTTCCGGGCGCCACTGTGGCATTGATTCTCGGCACGGTCGGTTCGTGGCTGTTCGCCTGGTACTTGAACAACTTCGGCTTCTACGACAAGACCTACGGCTCGCTGGGCGCGATCATCGCGTTCATGACCTGGATCTGGCTGCTGTCCATTCTGTTGATCCTGGGCGCGGAACTCAATGCCGAGATCGAGCATCAGACCTCGCGCGACACCACGATAGGACCCTTCCGTCCGATGGGCCTGCGTGGCGCCACGATGGCCGACGACATCGGCCGCCCTCGCCACGCCCTGGGTGACGCCGGTCTGGACAAACCCGCGTTCGCCAGCCCCATCCGATTCGCCCGCCGCCGACGTGCATTCTCCGCCCGCCCCGGCAGGCCCGAGAAGCGAGATCTGACCCGCATCTACCTGGCGGTGTCGGCGCTCGCTCTCGCGGGCGCCACGGTCGCGCGCGGTCGGGCAATCCGCCGCAACCGTGCGCGCATCCATTGACCGCGGAATCAACTCAAATCGGACCGCGACCAAGCCTCGACCTGCCGCTCGGCTTCCTCGCGCGCAATGCCGTAGCGTCGTTGCACATGCCCGATCAGTTGATCACGGCGACCGGCGATCTCGTCGAGATCGTCGTCCGTGAGATCACCCCACTGCTCCCTGATCTTCCCCCTGAAAATCTTCCAGTTTCCTTCGATTTGATTCCAGTTCACGATGCACTCCTGAGGATGCCGAGAGAATTGCGACCACACGGCCGCGCAGCACTGAGGCAAACGGTATGCCCGCGGCCGGGACCGCTGGAAGGACACGACGTCGAGAGGCACCTTGACCGGCCTCAGGTGAGAAGCCGACTGGCCGCCGATCACGACCGGTGAATGAGCGCGCCGAGGCGTCGCGGGGAGCGTTGCGTCGCCGGCCGCGGGTTTGAAGCGAGAGTGCCGCGGCGGCGCCTCGGCAGGTATCGGCGCCGCAGACTCGACCTGCGTTTGCGGCACCTCTGTGTTCGATGCGAGCCCCGGCGGGCGTGCCGACCCCGGCGACGACCACGGCCCCCAGGTCCAACCGGCCAGGATGACTACCGCCGCGAAAACCTTCGGCGCACTCGGCGCGAACCAGACATCGTCGGGCTTGCCGCTCTTGGTTCCTGAAGTCATTCCAATCTCCCTCGGCATTGGCTGGTCGTTCGCACGGTAAAGACTGACTCATACGGTCTCGGGCGAATGCACGCGCGAACCACTCGGGCGGATCCACGCGCAAACCGCTAAACAAAGCCGCGCCCGCAATTCACGTGCCCGCGCCCGAAGCGATGACAGCTGCAGGGATCGCCGCATTCGAGGGGCTCGGGCCGAGGGGGAAGCGGCCGTCCGTTGCAGTCGGTGTCCGGACTGAAAGCTTCGTTTCCGAATGCGTCCGGCACGTCGATCGCCTTCGCGTCTCACCGCGGTGCGCCGGTCGCCGGACGCGCCTTGCCGATGGGCCGCCCCCCGCCGACGGCGCGGCGCCGCAGCCCACGAGCACAGGATTTCCGCGAATGCACGAGGACCAGAACGCAGGCACAGCGCTTGCGAATGGCGAATTGCCGGGACGTCAGTGCCCGCTGAACCCAACCAAATATCAGGAGAATGAAATGAAGTTCGAACGACCGATTCAGCGACTTGCCGTGGCCATCGCCGTTGCGGGCGTGTTCGGTGCGGCCAATGCCGCGGATGGCACGAGCGATTCGACGCGCAGCACCGGAATGACACCGCCTCCGGCAACCGGAGATGCCGGCGCGAAAATGAAACAGGCTGCCAGCGACGCCACCAGCAAGACCCAGGAAGTGGGACGTGATGCGATGCAGAGCGCGCGTGAGACCACTCGCGAAGCGGGCAATGCGGTAAGGGACGCCGCGCAGGATACCGCTCAGGCCACGCGCGATGTCGCCAATGATGTTAAACAAGGCGCCGCCAATATGACCGAAAACGCCCGCGAAGGCGTACGAAGCGCGGCAGCGGCCACCGATCGCACGATGGATCAGGCGGGCAGGCGGTTCGAGTCGTGGAGCGACCGGGCCCACATGGGCCGGTACACCGACGCGAAGGAGCAGCTCGCCGAGCAACTCAGAGCGGTCAACACACGCGACGGCTATCGCGCTGCGATCGAGAATGCCGGCTACATGATCACCGCGATCAACGAGCAATCGGACGACGAGATCGAATACGAGGTGGTCAAGGGCGACACCAGCTACGAGGTTCAGCTCGACTTCAACGACGGCACCAGCAAGGCGAGTTCCGTCGACGTCAGCAGCAACCTCTGGCGTGCGGCCGAGACCAAGCGTGCGATGAACGAGGCCGACTATCGGCCCGGCGCCGTCGCCTATGACCGATCGGTCGGCGATCGTTACCGAGATCGTACCTACGCTCAGGACATGGGCAACGAGAAGCAGCGTCTCGAAGCGGTGCTCAAACCAGGCATGTCCACGACAGATCTGACCAACAAGCTGCAGCAGGAGGGCTACCAGGTCACGTCGATCAATGATCGCGAGCCAACCTATCTGGAGTTCGAGATCGTCAAAGCGAGAAACAGCTTCGAGGTGCAAGTGGATCGTGATCCCACCAGTGGCGTGGCGCGGACCGTCGATGTGACGGCCAACGTCTGGCAGTCGCAGGCGACCGAGCGCGCGCTGGGCGAGGAGTGATCGAGACAAGGGCCGGCCGCAGCTGCTGCGGTGGCCCTTTCGATCACTCGGGCAAGCGAGGGAAAGACGCGATGAACACAGTCGATCAGCAGGTGAACGGAACGCCGGAACCACCGGTGCGTCCGCCACCCGATGAGGCACCGGAGAAAAAGCCACCCGACGCGCCGGTACCCTCGCCCCCGGTGAAATTGCCAGGCAAGCCGACCCAGCCCGATGAAAAGAAGCTCGGAAAGCTCGGTGGGCCGTCTGCCCGCGGGACAGGGGCCCGACGCGGGACACGGAACTTCCAGCCCCATAGCGAAAAGGAGTTGTCATGAAACCGTTCAAGATGCTGATTCTGATGCTTGCCACCGGTCTGTTCGTGTCAGCCTGCAACACGATGGGTGGCATGGGCGAAGACATCCAGGCGGGCGGCAAGAAACTGGAGAATGCAGCGGACCGCCACAAATAGGGGCGTCTGCAGCCAGCGACCGCGCGCGACGCGCGGTCGCATGGACGGGTCCGTCTCGCCAGCTTGCTGCCATGCGGGACGGGCGCGGCAAGCCTTATCCCGCCAGGTTGACCGGGATTGCGTAGACAGATAAAGTCGATCGCGGCAAAATTCTTTTTGGCCAGTGGCCCGCCGTCGGTCTTCGAATCACGCTCCGGTAGCCAATGCGCCCGGCCCCGCTCGAGCGTTTGCTAGATGGCTTTCTGTCGTACCGAGCCGCGCACACTGGTTTCCAGGTGACTCGCGCGGTGGGGCTCGACCAATCTCTGATCGACCCACTACGGACCAGCATGGCGAGCATCCTGATCGTCGAAGACGATCGCAATTCCGCCGAGATGATGGCGGCCATCTGCGAGGACAAGGGCCATGCATGTGCATTGGCCAGCGATCTCGCCGACGCGCGCCAGCAACTCGTCGTGCACGAGCCTGACATCATCCTGCTCGATCTGCAGTTACCGGATGGCTCCGGCCTCGATCTGTTCGGCGAAAGCGACGCCGTCGGTTCTCATGCCGAGGTCATCCTCATCACCGGCCATGCCTCGGTCGAAACGAGCGTGCAGGCGCTTCGCCTCGGCGCCAGCGATTACCTGATCAAGCCGGTCAATGTCGCGCTGCTCGAGCGCGCCATCGCGCGTGCGCTCGTCGCGCGCGAAGAAGCCGTGTCCGATGGCGGCGGATGGCCGCCTCCCGAACTGGCGCCGGTTCCGCCGCCCGATGAACGAACCGACGGTCTCGCGCGCATGCGTGGTGGCTCGGCCGTGATGCGCGAGATCTATCGGCAGATCCGCAAGGTCGCGCCAACGTCGGTCAGTGTCCTGGTGGTGGGCGAAAGCGGTACCGGAAAGGAATTGGTCGCCGATGCGATCCATCGCCTGAGCCGGCGACGTAACGAGCCCTTCAAGGCCATCAACTGCGGCGCCATTTCGGAGCAGCTGATCGAGAGCGAGTTGTTCGGTCACGAGAAGGGAAGCTTCACCGGCGCGATCAAACAACACAAGGGAATCTTCGAGCAGGCGGACGGCGGCACCTTGTTCCTCGACGAGATCACCGAGATGCCGGCCGAGTTGCAGGTCAGACTGCTACGCGTTCTCGAGACCGGTGTGTTCAGCCGGGTGGGCTCCGATGTGGCGATCGCCACCGATGTCCGAATCGTCGCGGCCACCAATCGCGACCCCTACCAGGCGGTTGCCGATGGCTTGCTGCGCGAGGACCTCTATTACCGCCTGAACGTATTTCAGATCGAGCTGCCGCCGCTGCGCGAGCGCGTCGAGGACATTCCTCTGATCGCGGAAGCCTTTCTGACCGAGATGAACGAGCGTGAGCAGCGCCGGCTGACCTTCGCGCCTGCGGCCATCGAGGCATTGATGGCCTATGACTGGCCAGGCAACGTGCGCGAGTTGCGCAACGTGGTCAATCGGGCGGCCATCCTGACCGAGAGCGAGGCCATCGGAACCGACAGCATTCCCACATCGGACTCCGATCGCGACGCACCGGCGGTGACCCCGGCCACGGCCGTGCAGGCCAATGATGCGCCAGTCGCCGACACCGCACGGATCGCGATCCACGTGGGTATGACGCTCGCCGAGGTTGAGCGCCTGCTGATCATGGCCACGCTCGAGTTCAACGAGGGGGCGCGCGAAAAGAGCGCGCAAATGCTGGGCATCAGCGCCAAGACGCTCTATAACCGGCTGCGCCAGTACGAGGACTGATCCGGCGACTGGCACGGGCACGCGACTTGCGGTTTCATCGTCCGAGGGGCAGCCAGTCCGGCTGCCACCAATGAACCGTGACGATCAGGAGCCATGCTCATGCCGATCACCGACTCGATCAAAGGCGCGACGGCCAATGCCGCCGAGCAGATCCAGCATTCCTCTCGTGACATGGCGCATGAAACCGAGCGTGCCATTCGCGAGACCGTCGACAACACTGCCGAACAGTTCGGTGAACAGTCCAACCGCTATATCGGTGCGCTCAGCGCGGCGGTCGGTGAAGGCGCGCGACATTTACGAGACGAGGGTTACGATCTCTCGGCCGACACCTTCGACAGTGTTGCGGACACGCTTTCGCGGTCTGCGAAACGTCTCAGCCGGGCCGCACCCGACCGGCTCGGCAGCCAGTTGGTTGGCGCGTTGCGCGAGCATCCGGTCATCACCTGTGGGCTGCTAGCCGGAGCCGGTTATGCGCTGGCGACCCTGTTGCGCTATGCGGATGACGCGCCGGCGGCGCGCCGGCCCCCCCGCTCGCGCGAGGGCTTTCCGTCGCCCCAGGGAGGTGGTGCGGCAGCCGCGACGCCCACGCCCGCTGCCGGAGATCTTCGATGAACCGCGTCGATGTCATCGTCGAACAGATGGGCAGCATCTTGGTCGACACCACGGATTTGTTACGAGCGGAAGGCAGATTGATTCGCGCCGAGACCAATGAGAAGGTCCAGCAATTGCAGACCGGCATGGTCTGGCTGGTCGCCGGCTTGCTGAGTCTTGCAATCGCTGCGTTCGTGCTCGTGCAGGCCGGGATCGACTGGCTGGCCCAGGCGATCGGCCGACCCGGTGCAACGCTCGCTTTCGGCTTGGCCTTCCTGCTGATCGGCATCATCCTGTTCATCAGCGGCAGGCAGTACCTCAAGCTCGAGAACCTGCGCCCACATCGTTCGATTGCGGCGGCCAGGCGCAGCGCGCGCCACGTGAAGGAGGCCTTATGAGCCAGCGCGAGGCCGAACACGCGGAGCAGGAACTCGATGAAGTACGCGACCGGCTCGTCGAGCGCATCGATGCGCTGACCGAGAGGCTGTCGACTCCGAATCTGCTGGGCGATGCGCTCGATATGTTTGCCGGCGATGGGGAGCGGGCCGATCTACTCAGTCGCGGCGCCTGGCTGGTGCGCGAGCACCCGGTCTCGGCAGTGCTGATCGGTGCGGGTGTTCTGGGCCTGGCCCTCGGACTGGATGATCGGGGTGGTCGCGACGATGGCCCGCAGGTGCCGTCGCGAGCAGGCTTCGCCAGAGCGAACGGCTCGGCGACGGCTCACGATGGTAGCTTGCTCGAAAGCGAGCGGCTCGCCGACGGGGCCCGCGAGGCCGCCTGGCAGACCCGCTATCAGGCCCGCCGCGCCGGCCAGTGGGCCGACGCCAACCGGCTGGCCGTCGGACTGGGTGCCCTGGCATTGGGTGCCGCCGCTGCGACATATATGGCGGCACGCCGCAACGGTCATCGCAGCGACGACTGACCGCCGGCACAGGTGGCGCAGCGGCCACACCAATGAACTCTTTGCGGCGCAGTCTCGCGGTTGCGGCGATGGGACTGTTTGCGCCATCGCGGATCCACGACTGCCGCATCGGGTAGACCAATGGAGTCGGCGGCCAGGAATCGACGCTAATCATGGTGAGAACGCCGTCGACGCTCGCCAACAGAAAGTTGTCGTCTACGAGAGGATCGGGCCATCGAGTGCACGCGGATCCGACGACGGTACGTGGTCCGTGCACGTCGCAATGGGCGACGTCTGCAACAACATGCCGAGATACCGCGCTGGCAGTTCGATCCGTACTCGCACACTGGCGGGCTCGAACGCCACCCTGCTCGTGCCGCCGAGCGTGAAGCGGATCGCGCGCTCGATGACCGTCGAACCGAACCCCTTGTGCACCGGCACCATCACCGCCGGCCCGCCTTGCTCGATCCAACGCCGATGTAGGCCTGGACCTCGACCACGATCAGGGCCCGCAGCGATCCGTGACCATCGCCCGGGCCCATGTGCAGCGAGTGCGCGCGTCCAGCTGCCGTCGATACACCTCGATCGCAGCGATGCGTATGCCGTTGGCGAGCACGCGTTGGCGCTCGTTCCAAGGCGCACTTCGATCGTGCACCACGTCAAGGGCGGTGCCGAAATCGCCCGCTCGCGTGGCATCGGGATCATCTTCGCCGACGCACGCCTGCGGGACCATCGCCCACCGGATTTCGCGCACCTGCTTCGGCCTGAAGAACACGATGGCTTCCGCTGGTGCCTGCGACAATGGAATCACACATAGCCCCGCCGCCGCCTCCGCTTCGATGCCCAACCAGCTCGAGACATCGTCTGCGCGGTCAAGGAACAGGATCTCGGTTTCATGTGCCTGTTCCAGGCGCTCGCGCATCAGACGCAGGACTTCCGCTGTCGGCGCCACGCCGACGCTTCGACATCCCTCGTGGCCGAAAACCACCATTCCCACCGCTCCCATCATCGCAAGCATTTCACCGCCATGCGCGCAAAGAATTTCCGATGCCGAATCGCTGCCCGGCGTGCACGCCAGCAGGGCCGCCCGCAGGCGTGCGACCAACCGTTCGGTGTCACGCTGTCGTCGCCGCGTCAATGCTTCGATCTGCAGCGCGACCAGGTCACCGACCATGCCGCAGGCCGATCGGGCGGCGGCAACGGCGTGTGTCGGCGCCGTGTGATGGCAGCTGATCAATCCCCAAATCGTGTCCTCGATGACGATCGCGACGGTCATCGCCGCGGCCCCCCCCATCGCGCGCAGCTCGTCGACATACCGCGGCGGTGCGATTGCCAACGTGCTGTCGGCAATGTCAGCGGGCAAGCCATGGGCGTCCAGGGCCGGAACCATGGCGGCGCCCGGATCGTTCACGTCGGCAATCATGCAGATCGGCTTGCGGACGAGTTCGGCGCGGATCTGGCCTGATGTTTCGGCGGCGGGAAACCTGAGTCCCAGAGACGATGCCAGGCCGTTCGAGCGAACTTCGGCAATGACCTCCGAGGTGCCGTCGTCATCGAACCGCCGCAACATCACACGATCGAAGCTGGTGATCGAGCGGACCAGACGCACCGCCATCGCCGTCAGCGATTCGACGTCGTCGCACTCCCGCAGGCGGCGGATCACCGCGGCTGCGGCCGGCAAGCGTGACCCGTCGATCCGATCGTCCACCGGCTCGAGCTCGAAGCGATATCCGTCGTGGCTGCTCGCGATCGTCACATCGACGGCGGCGCCGAGCAACTCGGCACGGAACTCACGTTGTGCGCCGCCGACCAGAACGATCTGGTTGGCATGATTGCGCAATGCGTGAACGAAATAGGCATCGAACACGTCGTCGATGATCTGGCCGACGAGCGTCGCGGCTTCCCGGCCGACGAGGCGCGCCGAGTTCTCGGACGCGAAACGTATGACGAATCCGGCGTTGACCAGGATCAGACAGGCGAAGCTCTGGATCCGCCCGGGCCGTGGGTTCGCCTGCCGCGGGCGTAGGACGACAGGCGTCATCCGTGCCAGATCCGCGGCGCCCATCGTCGACGGGCGCCCGCGCCCCGGCGCGAGGCCAGGATCGACCCCTGGCGCCGAGCGAACGCGACTTCGCGTTCGTCGAACGCGTGGCGTCCGGCGGTGTCGAACACTGCACCCACCATATTCATCTCCGAGAACCTTTGCAACCGGGCCAGGCCGGCGGCGGCGTACGCATTGATACTCAGACGGAGATTTGCGTGCATTTACCCAGGTTAACGCCGACCGACGAGAAGTAACGCCGCCGAAAACAACGACGCCGCCGGCGGTCGATCGAATCCGCAAGCCGTTATCATCGGTTGCGCCACCGCTCGGCGCTGCTATGCGGGCCACGCTCCACATGACCGACGCCGACAGTTGTCTCGTCCGCAATTTCTCCTATTACATCGATCTCGGCGAGGAGGACGTCGCGCTGCTGCACGAACTCGAGGAACAGGAAGTGGCCCTCGAACGCGGCAAGCACGCTTACCGCCGGGGGGACGACCTTCGGTGTCTGCATGTCGTCAAAACGGGCTGGCTTTACAGCTACGTCGACCTCGACGACGGACGGCGCCAGATCGTCAAAATTCATCATCCCGGCGACGTCGTCGGCTTTCCGGATCTGGCGGTGCCGCGTGCCACTGTCAATCTCATGACCTGCGAGAGCGCGATCGTGTGCCCGTTTCCGCGCAGGGCGCTGCGGGCCGCCTTCGATCGATGCCCGAACGTGGCGGCGCTACTGTTCACGCTCGCGCTGCGCGATCACATCATCATGCTCGACACCATTCGTCTGCTGGGGCGGATGACCGCGCGCGAGCGTCTGGCCTTCATGATTCTCGACCTGATCGCGCGTTTGAGGATCGCGAGCGGCGATCTGACGCTGCGCAGCATGCAGATTCCGTTGAACCAGACCGAGATCGGCGACTACGTCGGACTCAGCAATGTCCACGTGAGCCGAGCCTTCAAGGCCATCGAGGCCGCCGGCCTGATCGAGCGCGAGGGCAAGGCGGTCACGGTGATGATGGAAAACGAGCTCTGTGCGCTCTCCCATTTCGAGAATCGTTACCTGACGCTCGATACCGGCTGGTTTCTCGGCATCGGCGCCGACGCCGTCGGGCCCGCCAGCAATTCCGCCTGGCCGAAGCCCGCCTGACCGGCCCGCAATGCGACCAATTTGGGAGCATTACGGGCAGCCACCCTCAAAACCCGGCGGCGTTCTAACCAATTTAGGAGGTGTGCACATGCCCGCAATTCGACGGATCGCCGTAGGCCTGCCCGGCCTACGATTCTTACAGTCGATAACAGTTCGCCCTTCAGCGATGGCGCCGCGATCGATGCATGCAAGCGGGTAACCCGATGCGACCGGCTCTCGTGCCAAAGGTCGCTTCGCACAAGGAGCCGATTCAATCCATGAAAACCAATCTGCCGATCACCCAGAAGGAACACCCCTTCCCGGCCGGAAAGACCCTGATGTCGACGACCGATCCGTCGAGTCACGTCACCTATGCCAACGGTGCATTCCAGGCGATCAGCGGTTTCGAGAGAGACGAATTGCTGGGCCAGACGCACAACATCGTTCGGCACCCGGACATGCCACCCGCGGCATTCGCCGACATGTGGGCGACGCTCAAGCTCGGCCGAACCTGGACCGGGCTGGTCAAGAACCGGCGCAAAAATGGCGATCACTACTGGGTGCGGGCAAACGTCACGCCCATGCGCAGGCACGGCCAGACCGTCGGCTACATGTCGGTGCGAACGAAACCGGAGGTGGCCGAGATCGAGGCGATCGAAGCCGTGTACGCCCGGATGCGCGACGACGCCAGGAATCCTTGGGCCCTGCGACAAGGCCTGCTCTACCGTAAGGGCCTGCTCGGCTTGGCCGGCCGCGCCCGTTTCATCGGTCTCGGGACACGCATCGCCGCGAGCCTCGCGATCGCCGCGGTGCCCGGCCTGGCCGTCGCGCTGAGCCTGGCTGAGAGCACCTCGGCAGCCGTCTTCGACGCGGCGATGGTCGCCACGGGTGCGCTGCTCGGCTTCGCACTGCTGCACTGGCAGGTCGTCCGTCCGACGCGCCGGGCGGTCGAGGCGGTGCGCGCGGTGGCCAGTTGCGAACCCTTCGACATCGGCTTGGTCGATCGCGGCGACGAGTTCGGCGAACTGCTGCGTGGCATCAATCAATCCGGGCTGAACCTGGCCTCGCTGTTGGACGATGTCGACGGCCAGATCGAGGGCTTGAAGCAGGCGAGCAAGGAGGTCTCCAGTTCGAGCGGCGATCTCGCCAGCCGGACCGAGCGCGCGGCCGCCAATCTCGAACAGAGCGCAACCGCCATGGAGCAGTTCGCGGCCACGGTCGCCACCAACACGCGGACCGCGGCGGCGGCCGACGAGTTCGCCGCTCAGGCAAGCGAGGTGGCACGGGAGAGTGGCACCGCGATCACGTCGGTGATCACTCAGATGCGCAAGATCGAAGACGCCAGCGAACGGATCGCGGCGATCATTTCGGTCATCGACGGCATCGCTTTCCAGACCAACATCCTGGCGCTGAATGCCGCGGTCGAGGCGGCACGCGCCGGCGATCAGGGGCGCGGCTTCGCGGTGGTCGCCGCCGAGGTGCGCACCCTGGCGAAACGCTCGGCCGATGCCGCCAAGGACATCTCGGCGCTGATCACACAGTCGACGGCGGCCGTTCACGGCGGGTCCGCTTTGGTCGACGAGGCCGGGCGCACGATCACGGACGTCGTCGGCAAGGTGGGAGAAGTCAATCAGCGGATCGCCGATCTCGCGCAGGCGGCTCAGGAGCAGGCCGACACGATCGCTCAGGTATCGGTCGCCCTGCACGATCTCGATGTCATGACGCAGGAAAACGCCGCGCTGGTCGAGGAGTCATCGGCGGCATCGGAAAGCCTGCACCGGCAGAGCGTCGCGCTGGCCGATGCCGTACGGGCATTCCGTGGGGCGGGGAAGCGCTGACGCGGGCGTTTCCATTTGGTGCCGGAGGCGGGAATCGCCCACACTTGCGCGGGCCGCTGCCGGGCTTGCAGGCCCGGCCCTTCGATTCCCGCCCGGACAGTGCGCAGGCACTGTCCTCTCCGGCGCCAAACGAAAACGCCCGCTGACGCGGGCGTTTCCATTTGGTGCCGGAGGCGGGAATCGAACCCGCACGTCCTTGCGGACACCGGATTTTGAGTCCGGCGCGTCTACCAGTTCCACCACTCCGGCAGCGGGGATCGGCGATTATGAGTCAGGCGGGCGGCCAAGTGCAAATCGAGGCCACCAACCGGCGGTGGAACTCAGCGCAGCCCGACGTCGAAACGGCAGCGCGGCGTCTGCCCGTGGCAGGCGCACACCCGCTCGGTGACCACGACCTCGCCGCCCAGCACCATCGCGCCGACCACCGTCAACATGCCGACGATCGGTGCGCACACGGTGTCGGGCGGGCTGTCGACCTCGCCCTCGGCGACGCGCCAACCGGCCGCGAACGGACTGTTCTCGACCTCGATGATCAACCGGGCCGCCGAATACTCGACGACCGTCCATCGCCCCCAGCCGAGTTGCGGCGCGGTGGCGCGGATCACCTCGAGCAGACGGGCGCCGTCATCCGCACCCATGGCCTGGTAGGCGCGCGCCGACTTGCCGCCATGCCGGACGATGGATTGCGCGAAGGCCGCGAGCGCCGGACCGCGATGCTCGGCGGGCAGCGCGCGAAACACGCCCATCAAGGCGTCGGAACGCAGCATCAGATAGCGAATGTCGCCATCGCGGATCTCGCCCTCATCGAGCCAGCGCAGGCGCTCGCGAAACGGCGGCGGCCCGCCGTCCGCATCGGACTCGCGCCCGGGGATGGCCGCGCTCATCGGTCGTAACCGGGATTGACCCGGTCGAGCAGACGCAACAGGTGCGGCCATTCCCGCGAGACCGGCGGCTCCGGATAGCCGTCGAACTGGCGCGCCGTATGCTCACAGACCGCCGCGCTGGGCAGGATGAGGTCGTCGGCGCTGCGCACCATGCTCATGGCATCGACCTGCAGGCGACAGGCGACTTCGAGCGAGTACATCAGCGAAAACGCCTCGGCGCAGTTCTCGCCAACGGTCAGAAGGCCGTGGTTGCGCAGGATCATCGCCTTGTGTGGCCCCAGATCCTGGAACAGGCTCTCGCGCTCTGCCTCGTCGAAGGCCAGCCCCTGATAGTCGTGATAGGCGAGCCGCCTGTAGAACGCCAGCCCCTTCTGATTCAAGGGCAGAAGACCTTCTCGCATCGCCGCCACCGCCATGCCGGCACGCGAGTGCGTGTGCAGCACGCAGTGGGCATTGGTGCCCTTCAGGTGGATGGCCGAATGCACGATGTAGCCGGCCGGATTGACCTTGCCCCCGGCCGGCCACAACACCTTGCCGTCGACATCGATACGTACCAGGCTGGATGCGGTGACCTCGTCGAACATGCTTCCGAAGGGGTTGATCAGGAACTGGTCGTGGGTGCCGGGCACGCGCAGCGTGATGTGCGTGTAGATCAGGTCGGTCATCTCGAAGTGCGCGACCAGCCGATAGCAGGCGGCCAGATCGACCCGCGCCTGCCACTCGCGTGGGTCGATCTCGGGTGGTCGGTGCGAGGCAAGCTCGGATATCGTGGCGGACATGGCCGACTCCTTGAAAAACCGGTGTTGGATTCCTGTGCTGGTTCGGATCATAGCGGCATCCAAGGCACGAATCTTGCGCCGCCAGGAACCCGGCGAACGGTCCCGACCACAACGCGCTGCCTGCCGATCTGAAGCGCGTTTGTGCCCGGCGGAACCTACCCGCGCGCGGCGACCGCCAAAGCACGGCACGCTCGCTCGACGACCGGTCGATCGCGGCTTCGCTGCCAGGCGGGACGCTCATCGTGGGCTACTCGTCGAAGCGCGTCGGCAAAGGCGGCTAGGAAGGCTGACATGAGCGAGCGAAACTTCCGGGACAGCGGCCACACCGTGGCATTGAAGAACCTGGACAAGCTGTTTTTCCCGGCCGGCGGCCAGACCAAGGGCGATCTGGTCGACTACTACGCACGCGTGGCCGCCACCGCCCTGCCCCACTATCGCGAGCGCGCGGTGACCATGCACCGCTTTCCCGACGGCATCGGTGGCGAAGGCTTTTATCAGCAGGACGCGCCCGCCTACTACCCGGACTGGATCGCGCGCGCCCGGCTGGCCAAACGCGATGGTCATGTCGACCATGTGCTGCTCGATGATGCTGCGAGCCTGGTCTACATCGTCAACCAGGGCTGCATCACCGTGCATACGGCCCTGGCCCGATACGACAAACCCGACCATCCCGATCGGATGATCTTCGATCTGGACCCGTCGGACGACTCGTTCGAAAAGGTGCGCTCGGGTGCTCGCCTGATCAAGACAGTGCTCGACGAACTGGCGCTGCCGAGCTTTCTCCAGACCACCGGCTCGCGCGGCCTGCACGTGGTCGTTCCGCTCGATCGTGAGGAGCCGTTCGATTCGGTGCGCGCGTTCGCCCGGGATGTGGCCGCCGTCGTGGCCGCGCGCGACCCCGCGGGCCTCACGGTCCAGCAGCGCAAGAACAAGCGTGGCGACGCGGTGTTCATCGACACCTTGCGCAATGCCTACGGCCAGACCGCGGTCGCGCCGTACGCTGTTCGCGCAATCGACGGTGCGCCGGTGGCCACCCCGATCCGCTGGGACGAACTCGGCGCCGCCACGCTGCATCCCCGGCGCTACACGATCGGCAATCTGTTCAAGCGGCTCGGCCAGACCGACGACCCTTGGGCGTCGATGGCCGACAGTGCCAGTTCGTTGGCGGCGGCGCGCCGCGCAATGGCGCGTCGGCGCTGATCCGGACCGATGACGACCGGGCATGACACTTACAATGCCGTGCCATGCCCGAATCCTCCACTGCCACGACCCTGGCCGACTTCGATTTCGAACTGCCCGAGGCCCTGATCGCCCAGCATCCGCTGGCCGAACGCAGCAGCTCGCGGCTGCTGCACGTCGGCCGCTCTACGAACGGTGCTGTCTCGCTGCACGATCGCCACTTTGCCGAGCTGCCCGGTCTGCTGCGCACCGGCGACCTGTTGGTGGTCAACGACAGCCGAGTGCTGGCGGCCCGGCTGCATGGCCGCAAGGCCAGCGGCGGCGCGGTCGAGGTACTGATCGAACGCGTCACTGCGCCTGAGCAGGCTCTGGCCATGATTCGCGCCAGCAAGTCACCGCGTGCCGGCAGCCTGCTGCTCCTGGACGGAATCGAGCCGTCCGACGGCACGGTCACGGTCCTCGGGCGCGACGAGCCATTCTTTCGCCTGCGCTTTGCGCGGCCGGTTCATGAAGTCATGGCGGCGGCCGGCAAACTGCCGTTGCCGCCGTACATCGATCGCGCACCGGGCGCCGGCGATGACGAGCGTTACCAGACCGTCTACGCGCGCTCGCCCGGTTCGGTGGCAGCGCCAACCGCCGGCCTGCACTTCGACCGCCCCCTGCTCGATGCGCTGGCCGCGCGCGGCATCGCCCTGGCGACCGTGACGCTACACGTGGGGGCCGGCACCTTCGCGCCGGTGCGTGAAAACGATCTCGCCGCGCACCGCATGCACGAGGAGCACTACGTCATCACGGCCGCAACCGCGCGCGCGATCGCACACACCCGCGCCGCCGGTGGCCGCGTCGTGGCCGTCGGCACCACCTCGCTGCGCTCGCTCGAAAGCGCCGCGCGCCGCTTCGATGCAGCGTCCACCCCTGCCAGCGCCGACGAACGGGCCGCGGGTCTGCGCATCGGCGCCGATCGGACCCGGCTGTTCCTGCGCCCCGGCGACCGCTTCGCGATCGCCGATGCCCTGATCACCAACTTCCATCTGCCGCGCTCGACCCTGCTCATGCTGGTCGCGGCCTTTGCCGGCCTGGCGGAGATTCGCGCCGCCTATGCCCACGCAATCGCCGCGCGTTACCGGTTCTTCAGCTATGGAGACGCGATGTTCCTCGACCTGTGCCCGCCGCGCATCGCGGCGGCCGACCACGGCCCTGACCATGCTTGATTTCTCTCTGCAGGGCACCGACGGCACCGCGCGGGCCGGCACGATCGAAACCGCGCACGGCCGCATCGAGACGCCGATCTTCATGCCGGTCGGCACCTACGGCGCGGTCAAGACGATGGCACCGCGCGAACTCGGCGAAATCGGCGCGCAGATCATCCTGGGCAACACTTTCCACCTCTGGTTGCGTCCCGGCCTGGCAGTCATCGAGCGTTTCGGCGGACTACACGGCTTCAATGCCTGGCCCGGCCCCATCCTGACCGACTCCGGCGGCTTCCAGGTATTCAGCCTGGGTGCATTGCGCAAGATCACCGAGGAAGGCGTGCGCTTCGCGTCGCCCATCGACGGCGACCGGTTGATGCTCACCCCCGAGGAGTCGATACGCATCCAGACCGTGCTGAACTCGGACATCGTGATGGTGTTCGACGAGTGCACGCCCTACGAGATCGACGGGCGCCCGGCCACCGAAGCCGAGGCCGCGCAATCGATGCGCCTGAGCCTGCGCTGGGCGCGCCGCTCGCGAGAGGCGTTCGATGCCCTGGACAACCCCAATGCGTTGTTCGGCATCGTGCAGGGCGGCATGTTCGAGACCCTTCGCGAAGAGTCACTGGCCGGCCTGACCGACATCGGCTTTCACGGCTACGCGATCGGCGGCCTGTCCGTCGGCGAGCCCAAACCCGAGATGCTTCGCATCATGAACTGGCTGGGCCCGCGCCTGCCAGCCGAGCGGCCACGCTACCTGATGGGCGTGGGTACGCCCGAAGACCTGGTCGCGGGGGTGGGCGCCGGGCTCGACATGTTCGACTGCGTGATGCCCACGCGCAATGCTCGCAACGGCTGGTTGTTCACCCGGTACGGCGACATCAAGATTCGCAATGCGCGCTTCAAGGGCGACACGCGCCCGTTGGACCCGCAGTGCCCTTGCCACACCTGCCGGAATTTCTCGCGCGCCTATCTGCATCATCTGCAGAAGGTCAACGAGATGCTGGGCGCGCATCTGGCCAGCTTGCACAACCTCGCCTACTACCTGGCACTGATGCGGGAGATGCGCGCCGCGGTACTGGACGGCCGCTTCGAGGCGTTCGTGGCGGGCTTTCACGCAGACCGCGCCCGCGGCACCGACTGATGCCATACCCGACGCTATACTAGCGGGTTACCAAGGAGAAAATCGTGTTTATATCAAATGCTTATGCTCAGGGCGCCGCCGGTGCGGCCGGGGGCGAATGGATGGGCTTCCTGCCCATCGTGTTGATGTTCGCGGTGCTCTATTTCCTGATGATCCGCCCGCAGATGAAGCGCGCGAAGGAGCACCGCAACATGGTCGAGGCCCTCAAGAAGGGCGACGAGGTCGTGACCAACGGCGGCATCGCCGGGCGGGTGACCAAGGTCGGCGAGCAGTACGTGACCGTCGAGATCGCGCGCACCAACAGCAAGGACGGCGGCCAGCCGGTCGAGGTCAAGATGCAGAAGGCGGCCGTGCAGACGCTGTTGCCCAACGGCAGCCTGAAGGACATCTGAGTCGTGTGGCGGCGCCAGCGACTCGCGCCGCCTCGGTCAGCCCGGCGTGCGCTCCGTGATCCGGAGTGCGGCGCGCGCAGGCCATCCGTGACCATCGCGCCATCCGGCAACCCTCTGCTGCCAGCGAGCCTGGCGCCCACGCCATGAATCGATACCCCGTCTGGAAGTACCTGGTGATGATCATCACCCTGGTGTTCGGCCTGTTCTATACCTTGCCGAATCTGTTCGGCGAAGCCCCGGCCGTGCAGGTCTCGAGCGGCAAGGCGACGATCAAGGTCGACAGCGGCACGCTGAGCGAAGTCGAAAACATGCTCACGCAAGCCAAGCTCCAGCCCACCGGTTTGTACCAGGACGCCAACTCGGTCAAAGTGCGCTTCGCCACCACCGACGAGCAGCTCAAGGCAAAAGACATCCTCGCCGCCGGCCTCAATCCGGAGCCCGATGCCGCCGACCACCGCTACATCGTCGCCCTGAACCTGATCTCCAACTCGCCCAACTGGCTGACCAGCATCGGCGCGCTGCCGATGTATCTGGGCCTCGACCTGCGCGGCGGCGTCCATTTCCTGCTTCAGGTCGACATGCAGACCGCTCTGCTCAAACGGCTGGACACCACGGCCAGCGACATCCGCACGTTGATGCGCGAGCGCAGCATCCGCCACCGCGGCATCGATCGCGTCGAGGGCGAGCTGGTCATGCGCTTCAACGACCAGGCCACGGCCGACGAAGCCAGCAACATCATCCGCGGCAACCTGCAGGATCTCGAACTGCGCAGCGCCGTCATCGAGGAACGCCCCACGATCGTCGCCACATTCAGCGAGCAGGCCCAGACCCGTATCAAGGAGAACGCGCTCAAGCAGAACATGACCACGCTCAGCAATCGCGTCAATGAACTCGGCGTGGCCGAGCCGGTGATCCAGCGCCAGGGCGACGACCGCATCGTCGTGCAGTTGCCGGGCGTGCAGGACACCGCCAAGGCCAAGGACATCCTCGGCCGCACCGCCACGCTGGAAGTGCGCATGGTCTGCGAAGAACCCGACGAGCTGGCCGCGCTGGCAGCCGGCACGGTGCCGCTGGGCTGCGAGCGTTACAACGACCGCGACGGTCGCGCGCTGCTGGTGCGCAAGCAGATCGTGCTCACCGGCGAAAACCTCAACGACGCCCAGGCCGGCTTCGACAGCCAGACCCAGGAGCCGGCCGTCCACCTGAGCCTGGACGGCAAGGGCACGCGGATCTTTCGCGACGTGACCCGACGCAACGTCGGCAAGCGGATGGCGATCCTGTTGTTCGAGAAGGGCCGGGGCGAGGTGGTCACCGCGCCGGTCATCCGCACCGAGATCGGCGGCGGACGCGTGCAGATCTCGGGGGCCATGACCACCGTCGAGGCCAGCGATATCGCGCTGTTGCTGCGCGCCGGCTCGCTGGCCGCACCGATGGAGATCATCGAGGAACGCACGATCGGCCCGAGCCTGGGCGCCGAGAACATCGAGAAGGGCTTCAACAGTGTGCTCTGGGGCTTCATCGCCCTGACGATCTTCATCATCGTCTACTACACGCTGTTCGGCGTGTTCTCGACGATCGCGCTCGCGTTCAACCTGCTGCTGCTGATCGCGGTTCTCTCGACCCTGCAGGCGACGCTCACCCTGCCCGGCATCGCCGCCATCGCGCTGACGCTCGGCATGGCCATCGACGCGAACGTGCTGATCAACGAGCGCATCCGCGAGGAGCTGCGCAACGGTTCGACGCCCCAGGCCGCGATCACCGAAGGCTATGATCGCGCCTGGGACACCATTCTCGACTCCAACATCACCACGCTGATCGCCGGCATCGCCCTGCTGGCGTTCGGCTCGGGACCGGTGCGCGGCTTCGCCGTCGTGCACGTCATCGGCATCCTGACCTCGATGTTCTCCGCGGTGTTCTTCTCGCGCGGCCTGGTCAACCTCTGGTACGGCCGCCAGAAGCGGGTCGCGAAGCTCGCCATCGGCACCGTCTACCGGCGCGGCGAGAAGCGCCCCGCCGGCGCGGCCTGACCAGCGCGCAATCGACCCCGTCCACCCGAACATCGACCCCGGCACTCACGACTCAGGCTGACAAATGGATTTCTTTCGAGTCACGCGCACCATCCCGTTCATGCGCTTCGCGGTGCCGGCCAATGTGCTGTCGGTCGCGCTGTTCGTCGCCGCCGTGGTTTTTCTGGCGGTTCGCGGCCTGAACCTCTCGATCGAGTTCACCGGCGGCACGGTGATGGAGGTCGGCTACCCGCAGGCAGCCGATCTGCCGCGCATCCGCGAAACCGTGGCAGAACTCGGTTTCGAAGACGCTCAGGTGCAGAATTTCGGCACCTCGCGAGACGTGATGATCCGCCTGCCTTTGCGCGAGGGCGCCACCACCGCCCAGGTCAGCGAACAGGTCATGAGCGCGCTGCAGGGGGTGGATGCCCAGGTGCAGAAGCGACGGGTCGAATTCGTCGGGCCGCAGGTCGGCAAGGAACTGGCCGAGGACGGCGCGCTCGCGCTACTGTTCGTGATCATCGGGATCATGCTCTACCTGGCCGCCCGTTTCGAGTGGAAGTTCTCGGTGGCGGCGATTGCCGCGAACCTGCACGACGTGGTCATCATCCTGGGCTTTTTCGCGGCCTTCCAGTGGGAATTCTCGCTGTCGGTGCTGGCCGCCGTGCTGGCCATTCTCGGCTACTCGGTGAACGAGTCGGTGGTGATCTTCGACCGCATTCGCGAGAACTTTCGCAAGATGCGCAAGGCCACCACGGTCGAGGTGATCGACGACGCCATCACGCGCACCATGTCGCGCACGATCATCACCCACGGATCGACGCAGATCTTCGTGCTTTCGATGCTTCTCTTCGGTGGCCCGACGCTGTTCTACTTCGCGCTGGCGCTCACCATCGGTATCTTCTTCGGCATCTACTCATCGATCTTCGTCGGCTCGGCGACCGCGATGTGGCTGGGTGTCAAGCGCGAAGACCTGGTCAAGCCGGTCAAGAAGAAGGACGAAGAGCCCGAGATGCCCTGAGTCGGCCGTGGGTGGACGGACCGCTGGCCTCAGTGAGCAACCCCGCTGACCATCATGCGGACCAGCGCAATGACCGAGCCGGCCTGCATCTTCTGCATCACGCGCGAACGATGCAGCTCGACGGTCTTGATGCTGATGCCCAGCCGGTCGGCGATCTGCTTGTTCTGCTGGCCGTCGACGACCAACTCGAGGACCTCGCGTTCACGCGGTGTCAACCGCCCCAGGCGGCGGGCAAATTCTTCGGCGGGCGTTCCCTGATTGCCGACGGGCGCGGGCTTCGAGTCGAGCAGTTGCGTGGCCTTCGCGAGCGCGGCAACCAGCACACCCTCTGCGAATGGCTTCTCGATGAAGGTCAACGCACCCAGGCTCATCGCTTCGACGGCCATCGGAATGTCGCCGTGCCCGCTCATCGTGATGATGATCGGCCGATTGGCTTGCTCGAGCAGACGCCGGTGGACGTCCAGTCCGGACAGGCCGCACATGCGCACGTCGAGCAGGACGATCGCGCGGCGATAGAGCAGGCCATCGCCTTGCCAAAAGGCCAGGAATTCCTCTCCGGAGGCGAAACCCAGCGCGCGATGGCCCAGCCCCTCCAGCATCCAGATCAGGCTGCGGCGGAATGCGTCGTTGTCGTCGACGATCATGATCGTGGCGCTGCTCAAGCCGGCATCTCCTCGAGGACGGGAAGGCTGAACCAGAACGTCGACCCCCGGTTCGCCACGGATGTCCACCACAGCTTGCCACCGTGCAGCTCGATGATCGAGCGGGAGATCTTCAGCCCCGCTCCCATACCGCCGGTCTTGCGGGCAACGGTCGGCGCCGGTGCCGGCGCGGCCGCGGTCAGGCCGTGACCACTGTCGGCCAGCCACAGCCGCCAGAAGTCGTCCGCGCGCCGGCAACCAAGAGCGAGTCGGCGCTCTGAAGGCGGCCGCCCGCCCATCGCGTCGATGGCGTTGCGGATCAGATTGACCAGAACCTGCTGCAGCATGACCGAGTCGCCGATGGTCTGGGCATCGGCACGCAGACCGGAACAGTCGACGCTCACGTTGGCGCGATCGAGTTCCCAGTCGAGCATCGACAGGGAGGCCCGCACCAATGCGTCGAGATCGATGGATTCACGCCGTGGCGCCCGTGCATCGACGAACTCACAAATGCGGTTGATGATGTCGACCGCGAAACCGTTCTGTTCGATTGCGCGCTCGAGCGCATCGTCGAGCGATTCGAAATCCACCTGATCTCCGCCCAGGCGGCGGCGAATGCCCCGCAGAAGATTCGCCACCGAGCCGATCGGTTGCTTGAGTTCGTGAGCGTACATCGTGGCCATCTCGCGGGTCGAGAGCTTCTCCGAGGTGCGCGCGATGGCCTCGCGGTCGTCCAGTCGCCGTCGAATCGCACGCCGGCTGTCGCCCACCTGTTCGCGAAACAGCAACCAGGCACCATCGTCGTCCGACGCGACACGGGCCGAGTATGCGCGCCATCCATGCCGCACGACGAACTCCTGCCGGACGGACTCGCGCCCGGCGCGCACCGCCGTGGCCAACCCGAGGAACGAGTGCTCGAGCGTCGCCAGTGGCGCACCGACCTGCCATTGCGAGTGGGCTGCCGTCAGGGCCTCACTGCATTCGCTGACGCGGCTCTCTTTGAGGTCGATGCGCGCCATCTTCAGCCCGAGGCGATCGATGCCTTCGAACAGTGCGAGGCGGCGCTTTACCGGAAGCGCCCTCATGGCGCTATCGACAGTGAGCCGGGCATCACCCGTGGTGCGCCGAGTCGCCCGCGAGGCAGTTCGACCTGCGCTGCGCGGACGCGGCTCGCAGGCGGCGAGCGCAGCCAAGCGGCGAGGCCGCCGCGGTCGACGGCACTGCCGAAAATGGTGTCCGCGACAAAGTCGCGCTCGTTGGCATCATGGTCCATGGGCACTGGGTTCGGTTTGAGCCGATGTCGCGAGCCGAGGGGGAGCGGCTCGGGGAAGGTGTCGACGGCCCATTCGGGCAGACGAACGGCCAGATGCTATGGCGTGATCGGTCGATATGAGGTTGACGAATCGCACGTTGACGGAAAGCGGGCCGGCAACTCGTCACATCCTGCGTGCCAGGACAGCGGGCCTGGCAGCTTGAAACAGCCGCACGGGCCCGTGTGGCTTCTCAGCCGCCTGTCAACGGGATTCCCAGACGACGCGCTCGTCGAGGGCATAGGTAAGGCACCTGGCGGCGGCGTCGATCTGGCACGCCATGCGCGCGGCGGCCTCGGGATCCGGCACCCCCCAGGACATGCCCCACAGGCCGTTGGACGCGATCACGAAAGCGCGCGGCATCGGAAGCGCGAGAAAGGCGTGATAGGCGGCCCTGCCATCGGCATCGAGGTTCGGCGGCGCCGATGCCGACGGCAGTGCGGTCGAAGCGGCGGCCGGCATCGGCGCGGCCAACCCGGCCGCGCTCGGCGCCGCCGCGGCGGGCGACGTCACGGCCGCAGTGCTCGGACGGTGCGGCCGCACCGACGCGTCGGCCCGGTAGGCGATGGTTGTCGTGGCGGCGTCGAAGCTCGGTGCCGCGGCGAGATCGAAGGTCAGCGTATCGCCAGGAACGAGCTCGGCGCGTACCGTTGCACCGCGCCCGGCCGCGCGCCGCACGGCATCGTACGATGCCCGCAACTCCGACACCGAGGCCGAACGCCCGGGCAGGCCGAGCCGGCGGTCGTCGAGCAGAGATGCGGGATCGAGCCCCAGTACGCCGAACATCGCGATCGCGAAGCGGTCGGCGTATGCATCGGCCGACACGCGCGCCGCACCCGCGCGATAGCGGTGAACGCGTTTGCCGAGGTGATAGGAGACGATTGCGGCCAGTTGCACGTCGTCGAGCTCGGCGAGCAATCCGTGCGGCACCCAGAGCCACGCGCCGTCCAGTTTGGCGACCATGGGCTCATCGTCCATCCAGGGAATGACATCGGCCAGGCAGATCGGCACAGGCCGTATGGCGACCTCGAACCTGGTATCGCCACGTGCGATCGTCAGCGTATAGGCGCGCCGACCGGCACCGGCATCGGCCAGCGCGCGGGCGTACTGTGAACCACCCTCGGTGCCGGCCTGCAAGGCCGCGCCGTCGACGGCCACGATCGCGTCGCCAGGCGTGATACCGGCCGCGGCGATGGGGGTCGAGGCGACCACCTCGATGAAGCGGAGTTGCTCGTCGACCCCGAGCACTGCGCGCGCCTCGGCCCGTATCGGCGCGGGAAAATCGGCCTCGGTGACCGGCACCGGCCCCGCACTGAGCACGTCACCCGATGCGCAGGCGCCACCGACCGCCGACGCAATCGGCCTGAAAACCGCCTGCAGACGCGCATAATCGCGCGCCTCCAGGCGCAGCCGGCGCCGCTGCGAACGGGAGTCCTGCCCGCCTTTGCCGCGCTCGGAGGCGACCGTGGCGGCCGGGGCACGCGCGTCGGGCGCCGGCCCGGGCGACGATGGCACGACCGAACAGCCGCCCGCGCCGAGCAACGCGGCGAACATCAATGCCTTGCGCACGGCCGGTCTCATTGATCACGCACGGCCGCGGGCGGCTGCTCGAGCGTGGCAATGAAGCCGTCGGCCTCGGTCACTGCCCGGTTGATCTCGGCGATCAGACGCTTGACCTGGGCATCGACCCGCTCGACCTCGCCCTGCAAACTGCCCAAAGCCCGCGCATTGAGGTTGTGCTTCAGGTACAGCACCTGATCTCGCAGACTGCCCAGCGCCGGTTCGAGCCGGGCCTCGGCGCCCTGCATGGCGGCCACCATGCGGTCGTAGCGCCGGCGCGTGACGACCAACTGATCGCGACTGCGCGCCTTGAGTTCGGCACTGCGATACTGCGTGAGTTCTTCCGTCCACTCGGAGAACAGCGCTTCGCCGACGTTGGTGACGGCCTTGACGCGATCACGGACGTCGGCCGCGGCTGCCTCGCTGTCGGCAAGGTGACCGGCCAGCGATTTGTAACGGGACTCGAGCTCGCCACCCTTGAAATTGACGGTCTCGGTGAACGCCGTGAGCGCGTCGACGAGTTCCTGCTTGGCCTGCTCCTGCGAATCGCGCGCGGCCTCGACGCGGCTGGAGAGAATGTCCCGCTTCTCGTAGCCGACCTTCTCCATCGCCGCGTAATAGGCACTCTGGCAGGCACCCAGGGTGGCGACCGACCCGAGCACGAACGCGGTCAGCAGCCTGCGACGAACGGCCTGGGTGAAATCGGGGAACACCGGCGGGAAACCGCCTTGCGGACGCAACGCGTGTTTTCGGTGTTTCGGAGCCTTGAAAGAGAAAATCACGGGCTGTCGGCTGTGGCTGCGACGGAAATCCGAGCATAGCAAGCTCATCGCCGCTCATGTCGCCCACTGTCTTTTCGAGCCGCCAGATCCCGCTACCAGGCGTCGACATAGGGATGCTTCTTGCCATCGCGCGGGGCTGGCGGACGGATCGCCGCCAGCAAGCCGAGCAGCCAGTCGCGCGTCTGTGCCGGATCGATCGTATCGTCGACCGCGAAAGTGGTCGAACGCTCGAGCGCCTTGCCGTCCTGGTAGGCCGCGGCCACCATGCGATCGAAGGCCTGCCGGCGCGCCTGGGGATCGGCGATCGCTTCGAGTTCCTTGCGAAAGCCGAGCTTGACCTGTCCTTCGAGCCCCATGGGGCCGAACTCACCGGTCGGCCAAGACACCGTGAAATACGGCGCATCGAAGTTGCCGCCGGCCATCGCGATCGCACCCAGACCATAGGCCTTGCGCAACACCACGGTGAACGTGGGTACCGACAGATTGTTGCCGGTCACGAACATGCGCGCCGCGTGGCGCACGAGCGCCGTCCGTTCGGCCTCGGGCCCGACCATGATGCCTGGCGTGTCGCAGAGGAATACCAGCGGGATGTCGAATGCATCGCAGAGCTGCATGAAGCGCACGGCCTTGTCGGCGCCGTCACTGTCGATCGCTCCGCCCAGGTGGCCGGGATCGTTGGCGACGATACCGATCGGCCTGCCCTCCAGTCGCGCGAAGGCGGTGACCATCGTGCGTCCGAAGCCGGCGCGCAACTCGAGCACCGTGTCCTGATCCGCGAGCGTCTCGATCACGTCGCGCACCGCATAGACCCGCAGCCGGTTCTCGGGCACGATCTGGCGCATGCGGCGCTGATCGGGCGCCTGCCAGAGCGCCAGCCGGCCCTGGAAGTATCCCAGGTAACGGCGCGCGACCGAGACCGCCTCGGCCTCGTCGGCCACGGCGACATCGACTACCCCGTTGGCGAACTGATCGCGCAGGGGGCCGATGTCCTCGGGTGCGAACACGCCCAGGCCGCCGCCTTCGATCATCGCCGGGCCGCCCATGCCGATGTTGGTGTTCGCGGTGGCGATGATGACGTCGCAGGCGCCCATCAGCGCGGCGTTGCCCGCGAAGCACCGGCCCGAGACGATGCCCACCATCGGCACCAGACCGGACAGGCGACCAAAATGCCAGAAGGTGTTCTGGCCGACGAACCCGCCGTAGTCGATGTCCCCTGGCCGGCCGCCGCCGCCCTCGCCGAACAGCACGAGCGGCAGCCGGCCACGTTCGGCGACATCGAGGATGCGGTCGGTCTTCCAGTGGTTGTGCACGCCCTGGGTACCGGCCAGGACGGTGTAGTCGTAGGCCATCACCGCCACCCGCGCCGCCGGGTCGTCGAAGAGATCGCCGTTGACACGGCCAACGCCGGTGATCAGGCCGTCGGCCGGGGTTCGGCGAACCAGATCGTCGATCTCGCGCCGGCGACGCTGGGCGGCCACGACCAGCGGACCGTATTCGATGAACGTGCCGGCATCGACGAGATCGGCGACATTCTCGCGTGCGGTGCGCTGACCGGTGCCGCGGCGCCGCGCGACGGACTCGGGCCGGCTGGCGTCCTCGGTCAGGGCGCGGCGCGCGAGAACCTCGGCGAGATCGGGCCGGATCGTGTCCAGCGAGGCCGGGTCGGCGCTCGATTCGTGCACCAGACCGGTGTCCGCCGGCTCGAGAACCAACATCGGCTGGCCTTCCCAGAGCGTATCGCCGGCCTCTGCCAGCACCGACTGAATCCGTCCGCCGCGCTCGGCACAGACCAGGTGTTCCATCTTCATCGATTCGACGATCGCCAGGGTTGCGCCGGCGGGCACGAGCTGACCCGCCGCGACCTCGATCGACACCACCGTGCCTTGCAGCGGCGCGGCCACGGTGTTCGGGTCGTGCGACAGGGGATCGGCGGCTCGGCGCCCGGCCGCCGCGTGCGCTTCGTGCCCATAGGCGATGACGGCCAGCGGGTCAGTGCGATCGATGCTCGCACCGGGCCCGCCGCTGGCCCCCGCGCCTGGCGCGGCGTGCATGCCGTCGCCATCGGCGGCGGCCGTGGCCGCGCGCGCTAGCAGATCGGCCAGCCGCGTCTCGACGAAACCAGTGTCGAGCAAGCCGTCGTGAAGATCGCGCTCGTCGAGCAAGACGCGCAGGAAGCCGATGTTGGTGGCCGGGCCGAGCAGACGAAACTCCGCGAGTGCACGTCTCGCCCGCGCGAACAGCTGGTCGGGACGCGGCTGATCGACCTGCACGATCAGCTTGGCCAGCAAGGTGTCGAAGGCCGGGTGCGGTCGCCAACCGGTGCGCACGCAGGCATCGACACGCACGCCCGGCCCGCCGGCCGGAGCATATTCCCTGATCTCGCCGCCGCTGGGCCGTACGCTGCCGTCGGCGGCCAGGATCTCGGCATTGATCCGCATCTGCACCGCCATGCCGCGTACCGGCGGCGGGCTGCGCAGACCGAGCTCGGACAGACTCGCGCCACCGGCCAGCCGCAGTTGCAGCGCGACCAGATCGAGGCCGGTGACCGCTTCCGTGACCGTGTGCTCGACCTGCAGGCGCGGATTGGCCTCGATGAAGAACGACTCACCGTCGCCACCGAGCAGGAACTCGATCGTGCCCAGGTTGCGATAGCCGGCGCTGCCGGCCAGCATCAGCGCGGCCGAATGCAGCGCTTCGCGCCGCTCGGGCGCCAGCCAGGGCGCCGGTGCGAACTCGACCAGCTTCTGACGACGCCGCTGCAACGAGCAATCGCGCTCCCAGAGGTGCGTGACCGCGGACCCGTCGCCGGCGATCTGGACCTCGAGATGGCGCGCCGCGGGCAGAAAGCGCTCCACGAACAGATCGCCGCATCCGAATGCCTGACTGGCTTCGGCCGCGCAGCTGGCGAACGCCGTCGCCAGTTCGTCGGGGTCGCGCGCGACACGCATGCCGCGCCCCCCACCACCGGCCAGCGCCTTGACCATGACGGCACCGTGCCCGCCCAGCGAAGCCATGAACTCGCGTGCCTGCTCCAGCGAAGTGGCCGCCTGTGTTCCGGGCAGCGTCGGGACACCGACGCGGGCCGCCAGCGCCCGTGCCCTGCCCTTGTCGCCGAACAGACCGAGCGTCTCGGCATCGGGTCCGACGAACACCAGACCGGCCGCCGCGCAGCGCGCGGCGAAGGCCTCGTTCTCGGCGACGAATCCGTAACCGGGATGAATCGCGCGCGCGCCGCTGTCACGAGCGGCGGCCACCAGGGCATCGCCATCGAGATAGCCGGCCACGCCGCGCCCGGGCAGGATCACGCGCCGATTCGCGAAATCGAGGTGCGGGCTGGCGGCATCGTCCGACGATGCCACCGCCACCGTCTGCAGACCGAGGTCGGTGGCGGACCGCAATATGCGAATGGCGATCTCGCCGCGATTGGCGACCAGCAGAGGTCCTTCGATCATGGCAGTACGGCCGCTCAGATCCGGCGGGCCAGATCTTCGGCGAGGCCGGTATAACCGGCCGGCGTCATCGACTTCAAACGCTCGCGTTCGGCCGCCGGCAATTCGTGCAGGCTGTCGATGAACGCGCGCAGCTCATCGCGAGTGATCGCGCGCCCGCGCGTGAAGGCCTTCAGGCGATCGTAGGGCTCGGCCAGGCCATAGCGGCGCATGACGGTCTGCACCGGCTCGGCGAGCACCTCCCAGGCGGCATCGAGATCGGCCTGCAAACGGCCGGGGTTGACTTCGATCTTGCCCAGGCCACGCAGGCAGGCCGAGTAGCCGAGCAGCGCATAACCGAGCGCAACACCGACGTTTCGCAGCACCGTGGAATCGGTCAGGTCGCGCTGCCAGCGCGAGATCGGAAGCTTGTCGGCCAGATGACGCAACAGCGCATTGGCCAGACCGAGATTGCCCTCGGAATTCTCGAAGTCGATCGGGTTGACCTTGTGCGGCATGGTCGACGACCCGACCTCACCGGCCTTCAGGCGCTGCTTGAAATAACCGAGCGAGATGTAGCCCCAGACATCGCGGTCGAGATCGAGCAGAACCGTGTTGATGCGCGCCAAGGCGTCGAAATACTCGGCCATGTAGTCGTGCGGCTCGATCTGGATGGTGTACGGATTGAAGACCAGTCCCAGCGACTCGACCACGTGACGCGAAAACCGTTCCCAGTCGTGCTCCGGGTAGGCGGCCAGATGCGCATTGAAGTTGCCGACCGCACCATTGAGCTTGGCGAGGATGGGTACGGCGGCCAGGCGTTCGATCGCGCGCATCAGGCGCGCCACCACATTGGCGATCTCTTTGCCGACGGTGGTCGGCGAGGCGGTCTGGCCGTGGGTGCGGCTGAGCATCGGCGTACCGGCCTCGGCATGGGCCAGATCGCGCAGCCGTCCGACGATCGAATGCAGCGCCGGCATGAGGACCTCGTCACGTGCCTGACGCAGCATCAGGGCGTGTGAGCAATTGTTGATATCCTCGGAGGTGCAGGCGAAGTGGATGAACTCGGTCGCAGCGGCGAGTTCGGGCATCCCGGCAACCTGCTCCCGAATGTAGACCTCGACCGATTTCACATCATGATTGAGCTCGCGCTCGATCTCCTTGATTCGCCGAGCCGCATGTTCATCGAAGCCGTCCACCATTGCCTCGAGTCTTTGCCGGGCGGCCGCACCGAACGGGCCGATCTCCGCAAAGCCTGCGTCGGCGAGCGCAATCAGCCAGGCGATCTCCACCTGCAGGCGCCGGCGCATGAAGCCCGCCTCCGAGAAGATCGGTGCCAGGGCTTGAACCTGGCCGGCGTATCGGCCATCGAGCGGGCTGAGTGCGAAAAGCGCGTGGGACATGTGCGGATCGGTAGAAATGACGACCGCAAACACGGCCGGACCGCAGATTTTACCGCGGCCGGGCTTGGCAACGGACGTCGCTCAGCGGCCCCTCGACTGGTTCAGGTGGGCGCTTTCAAGCCGCCGTAGCCGGACATCGAAAACCGCCGCCATGATGCCGGTCATCAGCAATCCGATGCCGCAGAGGCCCAGCAATATGGCGTGAATGTTGAAATTCGCGGCTACTGTCTGGAACTCGTTCCAACGGCCGAACGACAATGCCTGCGACAGCACGATCATCCCGATGGCCATGGTCGACACCATGGCCACGAGAAAACCGCGCCCCGTCCGCACCGAGCCCCGCTTTGTCTTTTTTTCATCCGCCATCGCTCTGACCCGCCCCTGACCGTCCGGCGTCCAGTTTGCCGGGGGCTCCGCTTTCGAGGCAAGTCCGAACCCACGATGGCCCGTCGCGCAAGCCTGTTTCGAAGATGACGTCACGCCACCAGTCGAACCCGCTGTCCGCAACCCATCGGAGCCGCATGTCGCCAATGCGATCTCGCAACGCCGCGTTGGCTCTCACGCGTGCGCTCGTGTGGTCGGCAGCCGCAAGCTTCGTGCCCGTCTGCCTGGCGACCACGCCGACCGATCGTGGCCCCGCCCAGAGCACGCTTCGCTCGGCGCCGCCGGTCGGTCTCGAGACCCCGGCGCTCACGAGTGGCGACGGCAGGACCGATCAGGCCGAGCTGATGCGCTTCGTCGAGCAGGTCGCCCAGGCGCCGCACGTGTATCTGCTACACGCCGGACGCTCGCCGATGGGCCATGAGATCCCGGTGCTGGTGTTTACCCGCGGCGCCGGCCCCGATCCCGATTCGCTGCTTGCCAGCGGCCGGCCGACGGTCTGGGTACATGCCCAGCAGCACGGCAACGAACCGGCATCGTGCGAGGGTGCGCTGGCTCTGGCCGCCGATCTGGCGGGTCCGAGCAGCGGTCTGATCGACGCCGTCAATGTCGTGATCGTGCCTCGCGCCAATCCCGACGGCGCCGACCGGGACAGCCGCTACACGAGCAATGGCCTCGATCTGAACCGCGACAGCATGCGGCAGGTACTGACGGAATCACGGCTGCTGCGCCACCTGAATCTCGCTTATGCGCCGGTCCTGACCATCGATGCGCACGAGTACCGCCCGGAACGCCCGGTGCTTCAGCCCTTCGGCGTCCAGGAAATGGCCGATCTGATGATCCTCGGGCCCGAGAACCTGAACGTGCCGGCCAGGCTGCGCGACCTCACGCGCGACTTGTTGATCGGGCAGGCACGGTCCGACGCGCGGGCGGCCGGCCTGAGCATCGACGAATACACGATCACCCGTCCCACCCTGGCCGGAATGGCGCCCCATCTCGTTCTGGGCGGTGCCGACGCACGCATCGGTCGCAATTATCACGGCCTGCTGAACCAGGCCTCGGTGTTGCTGGAGAGCCGAGGCATCGGCCTGGGCCCACGCGACCTGGCGCGACGCACCTTCGCGCAATGGACGGTGATGCGCAGCCTGATCGCCACGGTCGCCGAAAACACCGAGCAGATCACCACCACGCTGGCCGAGATTCGTGCCGAAACGATCGCGCGCGGCGCAAGGGCCGACGACGAGGATCCGGTGTTCGTCGGCGTGCAGGAACTACAACCGGCGCTTCGCGAGCATCGCTTCGTCGATTCGGTCAGTGGCGAGGTGCGCACACTCAGCGTCGCCTATACCGGCCGCGAGCAGCGCCGCCCGGCAAGCGTGCGCCAGCGTCCGCTCGCCTACCTGCTCGGCGCCGACCAGGGCAGCGCGGTCGATGCGCTGGAGGCACTGGGCATCCGGGTCCATCGTCTGCAGGCGGCCGTCAAGGTCACGGCCGGTCACCAGCGCGTGCTCGACACCTGGCAGGAGAGCCGGGCCGTCGAGGGTGTGTACCGGCGCCGGGTGCGACTCGCGATCGAGTCGCGCCTGCTGCACACGCAGGTCGGCGCGTTTCTCGTGCCGATGGACCAGCCTCTCGCCAATCTCGCGATCGAGGCGCTCGAACCCGACGGCGAGGACAGCCTGTTCTGCGTCGGCCTGATCGACGGCGGCCGCGGGCACGATCTGCCGATCTACCGGATCACGGATCCGGGGGCATTCGCGCAGCTGCGTGCGAGCTATGTCGCCGGAGCGCTCGCGCAGCGTTGAGGCGCGCGGCTGCAAGCCGGTCCGACGCGATCGCGCCTGTCGCTACGGCCGGCGCCTGGCTGCACCACTGACAACCGACACGTTTGCCCGGCCGGTCAGACCCGGCCGGTCAGAAACCGTGCTGGGGCTCGAAGGTATGCGCCGAAGCCATCGACCAGAAACGCTTGAAGACGGCCGGCTCGAGATCGGCGTCGAGTAATTCGCCCGGCTTCAGTTGCGGGTAGAGCGTGGCCAGTGTCTGCACACGGTTTTGTGAGATCCGGCTGACGATGTGATGAGGTTCGAGTTGCTCGGGATGGGTGCAGCCGGCGGCGGCAACCAGCTCGGCGAGTGCCTTGAGCGTGTTTTCGTGGAAATGGTAGACACGCTCCGCCTTGTCGGGCACGACCAGCGCCTTCTGGCGGGCCTGGTCCTGGGTGGCGACCCCCGTCGGGCACTTGCCGGTGTGACAGGACTGGGCCTGGATGCAGCCGACCGCGAACATGAACGCCCGCCCGCTGTTGCACCAGTCGGCGCCGAGCGCCATCACGCGCGCGATATCGAAGGCGGACACCACCTTGCCTGCCACGCCGATGCGCACCCGATGGCGCAGGTTGATACCGACCAGCGAGTTGTGCACCAGCACCAGCGCATCCCGCATCGGCGTGCCGATCCGGTCGAGGAATTCGACCGGCGCCGCGCCGGTGCCGCCTTCCTTGCCGTCGACGACGATGAAGTCGGGCGTGATGCCGGTCTGGATCATCGCCTTGCAGATCGCGAACCACTCCCAGGGATGGCCCATCGCGAACTTGAAGCCGACCGGCTTGCCACCGGACAGGCCGCGCAGCCGGTCGAGCCAGCGCAGCAGTTCGATGGGCGTGCGAAACGCCGAATGGCTGGCCGGCGAGATCACGTCACGCCAGGGCGGCACGCCCCGCGCCTCGGCGATCTCGGGGGTCACCTTGGGCCCCGGCAACATGCCGCCGTGGCCGGGCTTGGCGCCTTGCGAGAGCTTGATCTCGATCATCTTGACCTGCGGCTCGTTGGCGTGCTTGATATAACGCTCTTCGTTGAACGTGCCGTCGTCGTTGCGGCAACCGAAGTAACCGCTGCCGATCTCCCAGATCAGGTCGCCGCCATGCTTGCGGTGATAGCGTGAGATCGAGCCCTCGCCGGTGTCGTGCGCGAAACCACCACGCTTGGCGCCCATGTTCAGGGCCTCGATGGCGTTGGCCGACAGCGAGCCGAAGCTCATGGCCGAGATATTGAAGATCGAGGCGTCGTAGGGCTGAGTGCAATCGTGCGTGTTCTCGCCCTGCTGCGGCTCGCCACCGATCACCACGCGAAAATCGTGGCTGCCCAGCGCCGCGGGCGTCATCGAGTGGTTCAGCCACTCGTAGCCCTCGCCGTAGACATCGAAGTGGGTCCCGAACGGGCGCTTGTCGAGTTGACGCTTGGCCCGCTGATAGACGATGGCGCGCTGATGACGCGAGAATGGGATCGAATCGGTGTCGGATTCAAAGAAATACTGGCGCATCTCCGGCCGAATGAATTCGAAGATGTAGCGCAGGTGACCAATGACCGGGTAATTGCGCAGCACCGAGTGGCGGTCTTGCGCCATATCGTAGAAGCCCACCACCGACAGCAAAGCCGCGATCGCGGCCCACCAGCCCGAGAAGTATCCGAGCTGCCAGCAAAAGGTCAGCACGATCGCTGCGATCACGCAGATGACGAGGGTGGTATAGCGGGCGGCAGGCATGATGCGGCGCGACTCCGAAGCGTGGTCCGTTTCCGGCATTGTCCGACGGCCTGGCGGGCCGGGCGAAACCACCGGCGCAACGCATCGAACGCCACCCGGCACGATCGGCAGGCTCAGCAGATCATCATTGTTTTCCGCCGAGTCTGCCACGGCCCGATGACGGCCGTATAGAGCAGCGGTGTCGCGATAAACACAAGCAAAGCCGCCTGTTCGAAGCGCCCCCGCGGGCGGCGCGACCCGACGCTGCACGGAAGGCTCAGTCGCTCAGGCGTTCGGACCCGGCGATGAAACCGCCGCCCAGACAGGTCTCGCCCGCGTACAGCACGGCGCTCTGGCCGGGCGTGACGGCCCACTGAGGCGACTCGAATGTCAGCTCGAGACGGTCGTTCTCGACCCGCCATTGGGCCACCGCCACGTCTTGTTGTCGGTAGCGCGACCGAACCGTCAGCCGCGCGCCGGAGGCGGGCGCGACGCCAGCCACCCAGTGCATGCCGGTGGCGATCAACGAGCGCGACATCAGCAGCGGATGATCGTGCCCCTGGACCGCGATCAGGACGTTGCGCGCGAGGTCTTTGCCGGCGACGTACCAGGGGCTGTCGTCACCGTCGCGCCGGCCGCCGATGCCGATGCCTTTGCGCTGACCGAGCGTGTAGAAAGACAGGCCGACGTGCTCGCCGATCCGGCGGCCCTCGGGCGTCTCGATCGGCCCGGGCTTCATCGGCAGATAACGGTTCAGAAATTCGCGAAACGGGCGCTCGCCGATGAAGCAGATGCCGGTGGAGTCCTTCTTGCGCGCATTGTGCAGACCCAGGCGCTCCGCGATCGCGCGCACCTGCGGCTTGTGCAACTCGCCGACCGGGAACAGCACCCGCGACAGTTGCTCGCCGCTCAGGCGGTGAAGAAAGTAACTCTGGTCCTTGTTCGGATCGAGACCGCGCAGCAGACGCGGCTCGCCGTCCACGCGCGTGACCCGGGCGTAGTGCCCGGTGGCGATGTGACTCGCCCCCATCGCCACGGCATGGTCGAGGAAGGCGCGAAACTTGATCTCGGCGTTGCACAGGACATCGGGGTTGGGGGTGCGCCCGGCCGAGTACTCGCGCAGGAACTCGGCGAACACGCGTTCGCGATATTCGGCCGCGAAATTGACGGCCTCGATCTCGACGCCGATCTGGTCGGCCACGCTGACCGCGTCGATCAGATCCTGCCGGCTCGAACAGTATTCGTCCTCGTCGTCCTCCCAGTTCTTCATGAACAGGCCGACCACCTCGTAGCCTTGCTCTTTCAGCAGGAACGCGGCGATCGAGGAATCGACGCCACCGGACATGCCGACGACCACCCGCGCGCCGGGCCCGGGTCTGGTAGTGGCGTGGTGATCAGCGGACTCGGACATCGGACAACTCGGTGTGCAACAGGTTCAGTGGATGGGCATGACCGGCCAGGTGCGCATCGAGCGTGTCGAGCACCAGTCGGCTGCGGTGTTCGTCGCGCCGGGCGCGGATCTCTTGCGGATCGAGCCAGAGTGGCTCGATGATCCCGGCATCGAGTGGCCGCTGCGGCTCGTGGCGCAACGGCTCGCAGGCGAACGCGAAGCGCAGATAGGTGACCTCGGTGCCGTCACCGGGCCAGGCGAAACGCGCGAGGAACACGCCCACCAGCGCCACCGGCCGGACGTGCCAGCCGGTTTCCTCGAGGGTTTCACGCACCACGGCCTGCTCGAGGCTCTCGCCGGGCTCCAGATGCCCTGCCGGCTGGTTGATTCGCACCCCCTGACGGGTATGCTCTCGGACATAGAGATGGCGCCCGTCGCGGCTCACCACGGCGGCCACCGTGGCTCCGGGCCGCCAGGGCCTCACGGACGGCGGCGCGGCCATGACGCGCGTTTAGACTTCGCGGACGAATCGAGCATAATCGCAGGTTTGTGCATGCCAAGAATGGGTAACCGTGGCGGGTTACCGACAGTATGCCCGCAGCCTGAGCCTGACCGGCCGATGCCGTGTCCCGACGCAGCGCTGTCAGACTGATCATAGAGGGGAGTTCCCATGCATATCGGCGTGCCCGCCGAGTCGCGCACCGGCGAAACCCGGGTCGCGGCCACCGCGGAAACTGTCAAGAAGCTGGTGGCCCAGGGGCACCAGGTTACGGTGCAGGCCGGCGCCGGCGACAAGGCCGGGCAGACCGACACCGCCTACCGCGAAGCCGGTGCCACCATCGGTTCGCGTGACGACGCGCTGCGCGCTCAGATCATCCTCAAGGTCCGTTCACCGAACGCCGAGGAACTGGGCACGATCCACGAGGGTGCGCTGCTCGTGGGCATGCTCAATCCGCACGACCTCGAGGGGCTCGAGCGGCTGGCGCGGCGCAACCTGCTGGCCTTCGCGCTCGAGGCCGCGCCGCGCACCACGCGCGCGCAATCGCTCGACGTGCTCTCGTCGCAGGCCAACGTCGCCGGTTACAAGGCCGTGCTGGTGGCCGCCAATGCCTACCAGCGCTTCATGCCGATGATGATGACGGCCGCCGGTACGGTCAAGGCTGCGCGGGTCGTGATCCTGGGTGCCGGCGTGGCCGGCCTGCAGGCGATCGCCACGGCCAAGCGGCTGGGTGCGGTCATCGAGGCCTCCGACGTGCGCCCGGCGGTCAAGGAGCAGATCGAGTCGCTCGGCGCCAAGTTCATCGATGTCCCGTTCGAGACCGACGAAGAGCGCGAGATCGCCCAGGGTGTGGGCGGCTATGCGCGGCCGATGCCCGAATCCTGGATGAAGCGCCAGGCGGCGGCCGTCGCCGAGCGGCTCAAGCAGGCCGACATCGTCATCACGACGGCACTGATCCCGGGCCGCAAGGCGCCCACCTTGATTACCGCCGAGATGGTGCGCGAAATGAAACCCGGCGCGGTGATCCTGGACATGGCCGCCGAACAGGGCGGCAACTGCGAACTGACCGAGGCCGACAAAGAGGTCAAACGCAACGCCGTGACCATCCTGGGCCCCACCAACCTGCCGGCCCGCCTGGCCGCGGACGCCTCTGCCCTCTATGCGCGCAATGTGCTCGACTTCCTCAAGCTCGTGCTCGACAAGGAAGGCAATGTCGTCATCGACCTCGAAGACGACATCGTCAAGGCCTGCATGATGTGCGGCAACGGCAAGTTGATGCGCGAGCAAGGCTGACGCAGCCGCACGCGCGCACTGGGCAACGACAACAAGGATCCCGCCATGGAAGTCAGCCATACCGTCATCAACCTGATCATCTTCGTCCTGGCGATCTACGTCGGCTACCACGTCGTCTGGAACGTGACGCCGGCATTGCACACGCCGCTCATGGCCGTGACCAATGCGATCTCGGCGATCGTCATCGTCGGCGCGATGCTGGCGGCCGCGCTGACGGTCACCGGCCTGGGCAAGGTGATGGGCGTGCTCGCGGTGGCATTGGCGGCCGTCAATGTGTTCGGCGGCTTCCTGGTCACCCGGCGCATGCTCGAGATGTTCAAGAAGAAAGAACCTCGCAAGACCCTGACCACCGACGGTCCGGCCAAGTGACACGGCACATCAACGGGAAACCCTCATGTCTCTGAGCCTGAATACCGTCGTTCTCCTGTACCTGGTCGCATCGATCTGCTTCATCCAGGCACTGAAGGGCCTGTCGCACCCCACCTCGGCACGCCTGGGCAACACCTTCGGCATGGCCGGCATGGCGATCGCCATCCTCACCACGTTCGCGCTGGTGTTCAAGCTGAGTCCCGAGATGGCCGGTGCCGGCATGGGCTGGATCCTGCTCGGGCTGCTGATCGGCGGCAGCATCGGCGCCACCATGGCCAAGCGGGTCGAAATGACCAAGATGCCGGAGCTGGTGGCGTTCATGCACTCCATGATCGGCCTGGCAGCGGTGTTCATCGCCATCGCCGCCGTGGCCGAGCCCAACGCGTTCGGCATCAGCCTCACCCGGGACCTGATCCCGACCGGCAACCGCATCGAACTGTTCATCGGCACCTTCGTCGGCGCGATCACGTTCTCCGGCTCGGTGATCGCATTCGGCAAGCTGTCGGGTAAGTACAAGTTCCGCCTGTTCCAGGGCAGGCCCGTCGTGTTCCCGGGCCAGCACATGATCAACCTGGTGCTGGCCATCGCCATGCTCGTGCTCGGCATCTGGTTCGCGGCCACGGCGAGCTGGGGCCCGTTCACGGCCATGACGATCATCGCCTTCGTGCTCGGCGTGCTGATCATCATCCCGATCGGCGGCGCCGACATGCCGGTGGTGGTCTCCATGCTGAACAGCTATTCGGGCTGGGCGGCGGCCGGCATCGGCTTCTCGCTGAACAACCCGATGCTGATCATCGCCGGCTCGCTGGTGGGCTCGTCGGGCGCCATCCTCTCGTACATCATGTGCAAGGCGATGAACCGCTCGTTCTTCAACGTGATCCTCGGCGGCTTCGGCGGTGAGACGGCCGCGGCCGGCGGCGGCGACGGCGAGCAGCGGCCGGTCAAGTCGGGCTCGGCGGACGACGCCGCCTTCCTGATGTCGAACGCCGACACCGTGATCATCGTGCCGGGCTACGGCCTGGCGGTGGCGCGTGCCCAGCATCCGCTGAAAGAACTGACCGACAAACTCATCGAGCGCGGCGTGCAGGTCAAATACGCGATCCATCCGGTGGCCGGACGCATGCCCGGGCACATGAACGTGCTGCTGGCCGAGGCCGAGGTGCCCTACGACCAGGTGTTCGAGATGGAAGACGTCAACAACGAGTTCGGCGAGACCGACGTCGTGCTCGTGCTGGGCGCCAACGACGTGGTCAATCCGGCCGCCAAGGATCCCAAGTCCCCGATCGCCGGCATGCCCATCCTCGAGGCCTACAAGGCCGCCCAGGTCATCGTCAACAAGCGCTCGATGGCCTCGGGATATGCCGGCCTCGACAACGAGCTGTTTTACATGGACAAGACCATGATGGTGTTTGGCGACGCGAAGAAAGTCGTCGAGGACATGGTCAAGGCCGTGGAGTGAACGCCCGGCGATGACTCGCCGGCCGATGAATGCCGGGTTTCGAACCTGGGCAAGCGGCTCGGTTGCTGTCGGCTACCGACCCAGTCGATGACGGGTAGCCACCCGCACGAAACCGGGCGCGGGCCCGCTCGTCCGCGACGACCACTCGTCGGCATGATCGCGCCTTCCATGGGCGACACCTGTCGCCTATCCCGGAAACTGGCTAACGTACAGGCACTAGTTCACGATTTCCGGGTGCTACATGACGTCGAGCCATGTTCAACACCCAGCCAGGAAACCAGCAACACAAGATGCCCGCAAGAACGCGAAAAGCGTCTGGGCCAAGGCGATTGCCGCCCTGATGGCGGTCACGCTCGGGGGATGCGGCGATTGGAGCACGGTCGATCCGACGTCCGCGCAGGCGGCGGTCGCGAATGCCGGCGTCAGCAAGGATCTGATCGTCGCGGCGCCGCCCATGATCAGCAAGGAGAACGGCGGCGACGTGCCGATCACGACCGCCAGCGCAAAGACCAGTACGGTCGTCAGCAAGGGCATAGCAGGCGCCGACGGCACCCCGTCGCCCGCCGCGCCGATCAATGACGCGGACACGATCCTGTCCGATATGCGCCGGATGAACGATCTGCCGCTGCGCAACGTCGATTCAACCCATGGCTGGGCGACCGGCCCCGGCCAGGTCGAGATGGGCAACGGCCCACGCACGGTCAATACACCGGGTTGGTGGCAGGCACTGAATCCACAATGGATGAACGATGTGCCGATGACGCGGCTGCAGCCGTGGGCCACCCAGTTCGAAGGGGTGGGCAACACCGCCAGCAACGCCCGCATCCAGGTTCGCGGCCTGCAGGCGTATGTGCTCAGCCGCGCTACCGGCGACTGGCAGCTGACCCACGAGGCGCAGCGGTTCGACGGCAGCTTCTGTCCGCAGGGTGGCGACGCGGCGGGCTGCGTGAGCGGGACGATGGCGCGCCCGGAGCCGACCGGGGGCTACTCGTTCAAACCGATGCCAGGAATGAGCTTCCATGGCCAATTCGGGGGTCGGCAGTCGATCGATGCGGCCGATGTGCAGGCCGTGTTCGTGACCTTCGAGGCGCGCCTGGTCGTGGATGACGCCAACGCCATCGACGACACGGCGACGGCACGCTACCTGATGCATGTCGGCGCCGATTACTACGCCGGCGAGACATCGACCGAGACGATGCCGGCGGTGGCGATCTCGCGCGCCAAGCTGCTCACCACGCAGTGGCAGGCCTTCAACATGGTGACGGTCGACGGGGTGGGCGTGCACAACCCGGGCGGCGGCATGAGCCTGGCGCAGTTTCTCGCCAACCCGCCGCCCCTCGACTGAGCGGCCCGGCTCAGCTGGTGGCCAGACGCTCGCAGATCTGCGCCACCACTGCCTCGACCGGCAGGCTGCCGTCGACGGTGAAGCCCAGTTCGTGCTCGTGCAGGGGCTCCATCATGGCGATCTGGGAATCCAGTTGCAGCGTGGCCTGGTAATGGTCTTCGCGCTCGCGGATGCGGGCGCGAAGCATTTCGCGCGGCACGCTCAATTCGATGAATGCGATGGGCTCGCCGACCTGGCTGACGAGATAGTCACGGTGCGGCAAGCGCATCGGCGAGCACGCGCAGATCGCGAACGGCAGCGCGGCGAGCCGATCGTGACCCACCGGTTCGTGTTGCGGCGGCGGATCGATACGATCCTGGCGACGGGTTTGCTCGCAGCGCGCGTAGTGACTGCGCATGGCGCCGGCCACGTGTGAGATCCACGGCCAGCGCTCGTCATCGAGCAGGGGCAGACCACGCAGCATCTTCTCGACGTTGACCCGCGGATGGTAGTCGTCGCCTTCGATGAAGGTGGTCGCGAGCCGTTCCGAGAGCGCCTTGCCGACCGCGGTCTTACCACTGCCGGCGACACCGAGCAAAACCAGATACTGGGCCATCGGGTGGCGGGCGGGAGACGGGGAGCCGGATAGGTTTTCCATGGCGGCAGAGTTTACGACAACCGTTGCGAGTTTGAGCGTCAGCGCAGCCTGGCGCCGGAGGCACCGAGCGAGCGAAGCCCGCGGATCAGGGGCCAGGCGAGCGCGCTCAGCACGACCAGCAGTGCCAACCCGAAGGTGATCACCGCGCAGAGCAACAGACAGGCACGCCCGGGCGCACCCAGTATCGCCTCGACCAGCAATTGAATGAGGTCCGTAGCCAGCCACCAAGGCTGCGAGATAGGATTCATCGTTTACGCTCCCGGCGCGGCGCGGGGCCGCCCACACTGCTGGAAAACCCGTCAGCCCCCCGACTTGGGCACGCCCCGGGCCTCGCCCTCGTTGGAAAGTAGACCAAGGCTACTGTATCAGTCTGCCGGCGCGAACGCAGACTTCCGACATCGACTGGAGACTCTCGTTGAAATCCCCCCTCGAAGGCATCACCGTCCTGGACCTCTCTCATGCGCTGGCCGGCCCGCACTGCTCGACCCTGTTGGCCGATTTCGGCGCCCAGGTGATCAAGCTCGAACCCCGCAGCGGTGATATCGCACGCGCCTGGGGGGCGCCGCTGCAAGGTGGCGAGACGTCGTATTTCGTCGGACTGCACCGCAACAAGGCCGGTATCTCGATCGATCTCAAGCACCCAGACGGCAAGGCGCTGTTCCGGCGCCTGCTGGCCAAGGCCGACGTGCTCCTGGAGAACTTCCGCCCCGGCGCCCTGCGCAAACTCGGATTCGGCTACGACGAACTCAAGGAGCAGTTTCCGGGCCTGGTCTATTGTTCGATCTCCGGTTTCGGCCAGGACGGACCGTACAAGGATCGCGCCGCGCTCGATCTGATCCTGCAGGCCGAGAGCGGCATGATCAGCGTCACGGGCGCCCCGGGCAGTCACGGTGCCCGCTGCGGCGTGTCGGTGGCCGACCTGACCGCAGGCATGTACGCGGCACTCGGCATCGTCATGGCGCTGCGCGTGCGCGAACAGACGGGACGGGGGCAACTCGTCGACATCTCGATGCTCGAAGGGCAGATGTCCCTGCTCGGCGTCAACATCAGTTCGTATCTCGCCGACGGCGAGATCCCCAGGCCGATGGGCACCGCCTACAAGGCCCTGCTTCCCTACCAGACCTACCCGACCGCCACGCGCGACATGGCGATTGCGGTCGGCAGCGAGAAACTCTGGAAGATCTTCTGCCCGCTGATCGGCCACCCGGAGCTCACCGACGATCCCCGATTCCGGTCCAATCTCGAGCGCACCCGCAATCGCACCGCGCTGGACGAGATCCTGACGGCGGCGTTCCTGACCCGCAGTTACGAGCAATGGGAAGCCGACTTCATCGCGGCCGGCGTACCGGTCGGGTCGGTCAACGACATGAGCGAGCTGATCGAGCATCCGCAGGTGCGGGCGCGCCAGGCGATCGTCGACATGGAGCATCCGCGCGCAGGCCCCGTGCGCATGGTGAACGTGCCTTTCCGGCTGTCCGAAACCCCGGGGGCGGTGCGCTCGGCGGCGCCGGCCCTGGGCGAGCACACCGCACAAACCCTGCGCGACTTACTGGAGATGCCCGACGACGAGATCGCCGCATTGAGCGCCAGCGGCGCGATCTACACGGGCGACGCCGGCTGATACGGGTACGCGGTCCGAATCGGGCCGCAAGCGCGCGGCAACGAAGACGTGCGCGGGCTACGAAGTCGTCGTGTCACAGCCGTGCAAAGCAACTTCCGACGACCGGCCGCGGCGGCCGTCGAAGGCGGCTTTCGGCGGCGGCCGATGGCCGCCATGGGGACGCGCGATCGACGTGCAACGGCAATGCGCTTCCGATATCATTCTGCTCCTCGATTGATGCTCGCTGACCGCCGGTGTCTCTCGCGAATGCCCGCATTCAAGCGCTCGCGACGCCTACCGCTACGGGCTCGACCGGGTCATAGACGCAGTCCAGGGCTTGCCCTTCTCTGCGGCGTTCCTAATCGTCCGGCGCATTGCGTGGGGCTTGAATGTTCGTCGCCATCGAGGGTGTGCGCGCGCTCGGCGCGCTAAGTGTCGCGACCAATCACGGCTGGAACACCCTGATCAAGGAACTGCCCTGGTTCAAGGGCTCGTTCCTGGTCGTCGAGATGTTCTTCGTCCTCAGCGGATACCTGCTGACCCGGTTCGTCTCGCCCCGCCTGCACGGGCCTGCAGACACCGTGGCCGAGATCATCCGTCGCCTGGGTCGGCTTTATCCATTGCACATCGTCGTGCTGTTCGCGTGGATCGGCATCCTGTACGGCAAGCAACTCGCCGTTTTCGCGCTGGCAGCGTCGGGCATCGATCTGCACAGCACCCCGATCGCCGACCAGAATCACTTCGATCTCGAGTATTTCATTCTCAACCTGCTGATGTTGCACGGACTCGGCATCGAGAACAGCGACCTGTTCAACTACCCTGCCTGGTCGATCTCGGTGGAGTTCTGGTCTTTCGTGATCGTGGCCAGCGTGCTCACGCTCTTTCGCCGCCCGAAGAGCCGACGCCTCGCGATGGCCGCCCTGCTTGCGTTGTGCTTCCTGCAGTACCTGTCGGTCTGGATCAAGACCGGCAATCCCCAGGCGCCGTCGACGCCCCTGGTCGAGAAGTTGATCACGCGCGGCCTGCTCGCCTACCTCTGCGGCGCCTTGGCGGCCGAACTGCAAAGCGCGATCGCCTGGCGCCCCACGCCGATGACGCTCAACGGCCTGCAACTGCTGCTCGCGACCGGCATTCCCTGGGCCGTTGCCAACCAAGCCCATCTGCCGATGTCTCAGGCGACCATCCCGATACTCTGGGCGGCCCTGTTCGTGAGCCTGGCGTCCGATCGTGGATGGCTGAGCCGCGCGCTCTCCGTGGCCCCCCTCGTCTGGATCGGGCGGCGCTCGTTCGCGCTCTACATCAGTCATGCGCTGGTACTACTGCTGGTCGATCACCGAATGTCGATGATCACGAACCCGTGGCTGTCGTTGCTCGGCTGGGCCGCAACCATCGGAACGGCGCTGATGCTGGCCGACTGGCTCCACCGGCACGTGGAGAAGCAGGGCTTCGAGATCTTCAAACGCCTGGCCGAGCGGGCGCTCGACGCCATCGCCCGCCGCGGTAAGTCCCGGTCGCCCGACCAAGGCCCGGAGGGCGTGCGGATCGCCGCACCACTGGGCGCCCATGCCGACGACTGAGCGCCGCAGCGTCAGGAAACGAGCCTTCGCGCCAGCGCCACCAGGGCCTGATCCGTATCCCGCGGTCCCAGCAGCGATATGCCCATTGGCCCACCGTCGCAGCCCGCCAGCGGCAGGCTCAGCTGCGGGCAGCCCGCCAGGCTCGCCGCCGCGGTCAGCGCGATGACCCGCCAGCGATAGGCGTCCAGCGCTGCCTGATCGGCTTCGTCACGGCGCGGCGACGGCGCGGGTACGGTGGGCATCAGCAACACCCGGTCGCTGCCGAGCAAGGCGTCCATGTGCGCGACGAAACGTTGGCGATAGGCGCGCGCCGCGGCGAGCGCCTGCGGATCGAGGTCGCGACCATGGAAGTGGCGCTGGCGCACGCCATCGCCCATCGGAATCGCATGTCGCTCGATCAGCGGGCCGTTGATCTGCCAGGCTTCGTAGGCGGGCAGATCGCGCATCGCATCGGTCATCGCACCGAAATCGTCGAGCGCGATGTCGACGTCGTCGATGACCGCACCCAGGTCCTGCAGGATCCGCAGAAGCGCGGTGCGCGCCGGTTCGTATGCGCGGGCCGCCTGCGGCACGCAAAGCGCCCAGGCGTCGCGCACGACGCCGATGCGGGGCCGCTCGGGCAATTCACGCGCCGGTGCGCGGTCGAGCACGGCGAGCACTTGCGCGAAGGTGTCGAGATCGCGGGTGAAGAATCCGCAGGTGTCGAAGCCCGGCGCCAACGGGTGACAGCCGGCGAGCGACGTTCGGCCCGGCGTGGGCCTCATGCCGAACAGGCCGCAGTGACTGGCCGGCACGCGCACGGAACCTGCGGTGTCGGTGCCCAGCGCGAAATCACATAGCCGGTGCCCCACGGCCGAGGCCGAGCCCGACGACGAGCCGCCGGTATAGCGTTCGGGAGCGGCCGCGTTGCGGGGTGTCGCGAAATGGGGATTGCTGCCAATCACCGAATAAGCGAATTCTTCCGTGTGGCACTTGCCGACGAATCGGGCGCCGGCCGCCAGCAGTTGTCCGACCACCTCGGCATGACGGGTCTTGATACCCGAGCAGGCGAGCATGATCGGATTGCCGCAGCCGGTGGGATAACCGGCGACGTCGAACAGATCCTTGACGCCGAAGCTCAGGCCGGCCAGCGGCCCCTGCGTCGCATGATCGACGCTTACCTCGGGATAGGGCACGAAGGCGTGGGCGGGGTCGGGGGTCATGGCGTCGGGTCCGGGCGGAAACACCGGCAATCATAGGCGAGCGCCGGTGGCGGGTGGCCGCCGTCTCAGGAACCGCCGTCTCAGGAACCGACGTTGTTGATGCCGGAACCGCCCTGTTCACGCTCGATCGGACTGCGCGGCGGCGGCATCCGCTCCGGGGAACCGGGGTCGATCCTCGGTCGTTGCTGCACCGCCGGCGGACGCACCACAGGCGGGGCGGGCACGGGTGGCCTGGCCACCGGGCCGGGGTCACCGACCGGCGGACGTCCCGGGCCCCGATCGCGATGAGGCCGGCCGTGTCCGGGCCTGTCGCCGTAGGGGTAGATCGGCGCCACGGGCGGCGGGCGATAGCGGTAGGTCGGGGAGCGGTATGCCGGCGGCGTGATGTAGATCGGTGGATCGTAGACGGGATACGGTGGAACCGCCCACACCGGCGGCGGCAAGACCGTGACGCCCTCGGAGGGCGGCGGCGGAGGCTCGCGGTAATCGGGGGAATCCGAATAGACCGTCCCGGGGGGCGTGACGACACAAGCCTGCACCAGGGCAGCCAGGATTACGAACGACGGCAATCGGAACGATTGGTTCATGTTCGTTCAACGGCGCACGGGGTCGCGCGGATGACGCGAGATGGCGTGCACCCGATCACCCTGCGCCCTGGCCGGCCGTTCATTGCTCGATCGCCCAACGCACCTGCACGCGAACCCGATAGGTGTTCTCGCCGGAGGCGATCGGAACCGAGCCCGAGTCGGCCGCTTCGAATGATCGCGCGGCGGCCATGGGCATGGGCATGCCGGGGTCGTCGATCTCGTTTATGGACAGCACGCGACCCAGCGTCAGATTCAGGGCTTCTGCCATCGTGCGCGCCTTGTCGAGTGCCACCGCCATCGCGCTGGCCCGCGCCCGCCGCAGGGCTGCGCTCGGGTCGTCGTTCGTGAAGCGCACGTTGCCGCCACGATTGACGCCCAGCGTGATCGCCTCGTCCAGTAACAGACCCACCTTGGAGAGATCGCGCACGCGGACCACGAGCCCGTTGCGCGCCCGATAGCCGATCGTGCGTGGCGACCGTGGCTTGCCGGACTCCTCGGGGTACTCCACCCTCGGTTCGACGGCGAACCGGCTGGTCTGAAGATCGCGCTCGGCGACCCCCAGCTCGCGCAGTCGGGCGATCACCGCGGCCATCGCGTCGTTGGCCTGACTGACCGCGGCGCGCGCGCTTTCCGCTTCGCGCTCGACCGTCAGATCCAGCAGGGCCAGATCGGGCGCCACGTGCTCCTCGCCCACGGCCGAAACATCGATGGAAGGGCCGACGTCGCTCTGAGCGGCCGCACCGACGGGCAATCCGGACAACACGAGGAGCGCACCGAGCAGAGACAGCATCCTGACGAATGTGTGAATTTGAAGCCGCATCTCGAATTTCCTTGCGTTGCATTTCCTCGGCTCGAGCCGGACCGGACCGGGCCGACGCGACCGCACGATATTGACCGGATCGAGCCCACATTAGCCAACCCGGGCGTCAGACTGGCGATGACCCCGATCGTCACCGGTGTTTCGCGACTTTCGCGCCGAACGCTTCGCCAGGCAAGGGGACGTCGGCGGCGGCCCGGACGTCGCTGATGTTGCGCGGATGACCATTGGTCCGCCCCCGATAGGCTTGCGACGGCGGGCCCGCGATGATCGGCCGAACCGATCCTTCACCGCAGAGGCAAGGCGAGATTCAGCACGCAGGTGAGGCGTCGCCATGCCGGTCGAACCCGGTATCGTCCGTCGTCATCCGAAAAACAAGAAAGTGTTCGCTGCGATCGAAGGGGTCCGTGCCCTCGGGGCGCTCAGCGTCGCCACCAGTCACGGTTGGAACAACCCGATCAGGGACCTGCCCTGGTTCAATGGGTCGTTCCTGGTCGTCGAGATGTTCTTCGTGCTCAGCGGCTATCTGCTGACGCGCGTGTTGTCGCCGCGCCTGCAACGGCCTGCGGATGCGGCGGCCGAGATCGTTCGCCGGCTCGGCCGGCTGTATCCACTCCATTTGACCGTGCTGCTCGCCTGGCTGGTGATCTTCTACGGCAAACAACTGGCGGCCCAAACACTGATGGCCGTAGGGGTGGGCCCGGCCTTCACGCCGATCGACCAGCAGGTTTCGTTCGACACCGGTTACTTCCTCTTGAATCTCGTGATGCTGCACGGCGTCGGTATCCAGGACAGCGACTTGTTCAACTTTCCGGCCTGGTCGATATCCGTGGATTTCTGGTCGTTCGTGGTGGTCGCGGCGGTGTTCACCGTGGTCCGGCACACGCGCACGCGCCGCGCCGTGTTGCTGGCAATGATGCTTCTCTGTCTGCTTCACTATCTGGCCGTCTGGATGCATGGGGGCAACCCGGCCGCGCATTCCAAACCCCTGATCGAGAACTCACTGTCCCGCGGCTTGCTGGCCTATCTCTACGGCGTTCTGGCCGCCGAGTTGCAAACGGGGATCACCTGGCGTCCAAGCGCCGCGATCGTTCATGTCGTGCAGGCGATGCTCGCACTGGCGATTCCGTTCACGGTTGCCAACCAGTCGGCCCTGCCGCTCTCTCAAGCCTGGGTACCGGCGTTGTGGGCATGCCTGATCGTCTCCCTGGCGGGAAATCGTGGCTGGCTGGCCGGGCTGCTCTCGTGGCGCCCGCTGGGCTGGATCGGCCGCCGCTCCTACGCGATCTACATCAGCCACGCCTTGCTGCTGCTCGTCGCCAGACACCCGATGATGAAGGTGTCGGATCCGCGACTGACGCTGCTCGGCTGGGTCGCCTACATCGCGGCGGCGATTCTGCTGGCCGATGTTCTCCACCGTCGCATCGAGAAACAGGCATTCGAGCCATTCAAGCGACTCGCCGCCCGGGTGCGCGCGGCGCCCCCGCCGGCTTCGCCGGCCGCCGCCAGGCCGATGCCGCATCTCCCCGGTATCTGAACCGATGCCGCTCGGGGCGGCGCTCAACCCGGCGCGGCCAGCAGGCGCTCGGCGGTCTCGCGCCCAGCCACGATGATCAGGTGCAGCGATGCGCGGGTCATGCCGACGAACAGCTTGCGCCTGGCCTGTTCGTCCCACTGCTCGAATGCGACTTCGGTCAGGATGACGCAGGGCGCGCTCTGCCCCTTGAATCGGTAGACGGAATCGATCAGCAGGTCGCCGCGCGTGAACAGCGGATGGCCGTTGCCATCGTAGCGACCGGTGAATCGGCGCAGCTTGTGCGGCCCCAGGGCATCGCGCCCCAGCAGTGCCGAGCGCGCCCGACCGGAAAGCGTGATCAGCGCGATATCCTCGCGCCTGAATCCCTGCCGAAGCGCGAGCGCAACCGCCGCCTTCGAGCGCGCGACCAGATCGTCCTCGTCCTCGTAGGCCAGCACCTCCGGCGCCAGGCCGGCCACGGGTCCGGCGGCCAGGATCGGCGGCGAGGGTCGCAGCAAGGTGTTGATCATCGCCACCACCGCGTGGGGGCTGCGGAAATTGGTCTCGGTATGCAGCCTCGCCCAGCCGGGCAATGCGACGGCTTCGCGCTGGTAGAGGTTCTGCATCGGATCCTCGAACCACCAGACCCGGGACCGGGAGTCGGAAGCCCGCAGCAGATCCTGTGCCCAGCCCTGTTCGAAATCCTGGCCTTCGTCGACGATCAGGCAATCGACGCGCTGCTCGGGGCGCAAAGGCAGGGCCTGCGATCGTTCGACCATCAGACGATAGATGTCCGGATTGCCGAAGTCCACCGCTTCGCCCGCGGCGCGCATGTGCTGTGCGCACCACTGGTGATAGGTCATCAGACGGATCGACGCTTCCTGGCGAGGCCGGGGCGCGTCCAGGGGCAACGAGGTCTGGCGCGGATCGCCATCGGCCGGCCGCCGCGGCTCGGACTCGCCATTTTGGACGGGCGCGCGCGAATGCCGACCGGCATCGTCTGCGCGGGAACGGCCCGGCCTGGCGTCCGTCGGGTCGTCGTCGAGTTCTTCGACCACGCCCAGTAAGCCGCTCATGTGGTCCGCCAGCGGACGGTTGAAGCAAACGTAGAGCGCCCGCTCGCCGCGCTCGCGCGCTTCTTCGAGCAGCGCCAGGGCGAGCTGGGTCTTGCCGCTGCCGGCCGTGGCCGTCACCCGCATGCGCGGCGGCTCGACCTCGAAACGGCGCGCCCATACGGCCAGGCCGTCGGCCAGGCGGACGTACAACTCGTTGGCCCGTCCGACCAGAGCGCCGGCATCGGGCACCAGCTCGAGTTCGTTGGCGAAGTAGCGATGCAGCCGGTGCGCGAGCCCGGGGCGCGCACTTTCGCGCGGCAGCAAGGCCTGCACACTGGCCAGCAGCCGGTCGCGGCCGCCGGCGTCGACCACGTGGCCGGGCGGCAGGCCGGAGGTGGCCGGCTCGCGCACGCGGTAGTCGGGACAATAGAGCAAGTAGTCGATCGCCAGCGGCTCACCATGCGCGATCGGCGCCAGGCGCCGGCCGAGGTCGGTCAGCACCTGACCGACGTGCACACTGATGCGCACCCGCTGACCGTGGCGGCGCTTGGCCAGGGCCTGTTCGGACTCGTCGAGAAGACCGGCCTTCTGCTCGATCAGCAGCAGCCGGCCGGACGGTGCGAGCAGAACGAAGTCGACATCGGCGAGCTGTGCGATGACGGTGTCGGGCCGGCTCCAGTGCACACCGTGGAACACCGTGATGTCGGCCGGCAGGCCGGCCTCGAAACGCTGCAAGGTCTCGAGCAGCCGCGTGCGCGTGCCGAGCTCCGCCTGCTGTCGCCAGTCCTCGGGAAGAATGCGTGCCATGCCGCATTATTGGCGAAGCGGCGGGGCGGGTGAAATACCCACTCGGGGCAGGCCTGACGGCGGCCTGTTAGGCGGGCCTGCAACGGCAGGTGGCACGAACGCCCGGCAATCGGGGTTCGGGGGTCCATAATTCCCGGGCGGGCGGATGTCTTCATCCATGCTCACCCAGCTCGTGCCGCCGACGCGACGCCCGGCGACCCGCCCGTTTCCATCCGCCGTACCGCCCCCACCTGCTCATGTTCGCGAATTCCCCGCTGCGTCATCGCGCCTTCCGCAGCTTCTACGTCGGCGCGGTCGGCACCGCACTCGGTTTCACGATGTTGGTGTCGATGGCGGCGTGGATGATGACCACGCTGTCCACCTCGGAGCTGCTGGTGGCGCTGGTGCAAAGCGCGGCGACGATCCCCTCGCTGCTGTTCGGCCTGTTCGCCGGCGCACTGGCCGATCTGACCGATCGACGGCGGGTCATCACGATCGCCCAGTCGATCCTCACCGGCGCGTCGCTGTTGCTCGCCCTGAGCGCGCTGTTCGGCCTGCTCAATCCTTGGCTGCTGCTGGGCTTCACATTCGTGGTCGGCATCGGTTTCGCGTTCTACATGCCGGCCCAGTCGGCACGCGTCAACGAACTGGTCGACAGCGCCGATCTGCCGCGTGCGGTCGCGCTGGGCGCGGTCGCCTTCAATGTGTCGCGCGCCGTCGGACCGGCGATCGCCGGCAGCGTGGCCGCCTACCAGGGCGCCGGCATGGCGCTGTTGCTGAGCGTCGCCTGCTTTTTGCCGATGTTCATCGGGGTGCGCGGCGGCGGCGCCCAGCCACCGGCATTGCCCGGCGTGCGCGAGACCTTGCTCGGCAGCATGGGCAGCGGGCTGCGCTTCGCACGGCATTCGGTCGCCATGCGCTCGCTGATCATCAAGAATGTCAGCTTCGCGGTCTGCGCCAGCGCACTGTGGGCGCTGCTTCCGGTGATCGCCCGCGACCAGCTCGCGCTCGGCGCCGGCGGCTTCGGCCTGTTGTTCGGCATGTTCGGCACCGGTGCGGTGGTCTCGGCCCTGCTGATGCCGTATCAACTCCACCGCTACTCGCTGAACACCGTGGTCGCCGGCAATGTCGCGCTCTGGATCGTCGCATCCGCGGTCGTGGCAGCCAGTCACATCCCGGCCGTTGCAATGGCCGGCGCGGTCGGTGCCGGCGCCGCCTGGGTCGGCGTCCTGGCCAGCCTCGGCGCCGGCATGCAGAGCACGGCGCCGGCCTGGGTACGCGCGCGCGCCGTCGCCCTCGGGCTGCTGTCCGTGCAGGCCAGCCTCGCTCTGGGCAGTGCGGCCTGGGGGGCGCTGGCCCATGCCGCCGGCACGCAGATCGCGGTCATTGCCGCCGCCGCCGCGATGCTCGTGCTCTATGGCCTGAACCGGCGCGCGCGCGTCACGCTCGGCAGCCTCGAGGACGTGACTCCGTTCGCCCACCTGCCCGATCTGTCGTTGAGCGCCGAACCGATGCCCGACGACGGCCCGGTACTCGTACAGGTCGAGTACCGGATCGAGCGTCAGCGCCGCGCCGAGTTCATGAGCCTGATCGGCACCATCGAGCCGACCCGGCGCCGCAACGGCGCATTCGACTGGCGGGTGTTCCGTGATCTGTCCGAGGACGGTCGCTTCGTCGAGCGCTTCATCATCAGCTCGTGGGCCGAGTACATCCGCTCGCGTGCACGCATGACGATTGCCGACCGCGAGCTTCAAAACCGGGTCATGCAACTGCAAAAGCCGGGCACGCCGGTGCAGGTCTCGCGCCTGATCGGGGTGGAACCCGACCAACGGGCGCGGCGGCGCGGCTGAGCGCGACCGTCGCGGGCCCGGCGAAGGCGTCTGCGCCCTCCTTTCGCGCCGTCATGGCGCCGGCGAGCGCCTTGCGCCCGCCCGGTTCTCAGGCCAAGCGAACGTCAAGATTCTTATGGGACACGACACTCTAGGCGCGTTCTTGTTCAGCGAACGTCGGACTCAGGTGACACTAGCCGAGCCAGGTTTTGATCCGGCCCGCCAGCGCCTCGCGGCTGATGCCGTAACGGTCGTGCAGAGTGGGCAGCGCGCCGGCGTCGAGGAAGGCATCGGGCAGCCCGGCCAGTCGAAATCCGGCCGGCTGAACGCCGTTGACGAGCAGACTGGCCGCCACGGCCTCGCCAAGGCCGCCGACCACCGAGTGGTTCTCGGTGACCACCACCAGGCGCGGCTTCGCACCCACCGCGGCGAGAATCGTCGCTTCGTCCAGCGGCTTGATGGTCGGGCAGTGCAGAACCGCGGCGCCGACGCCGTCGGCCGCCAGGTCTGCCGCCACCTCGAGCGCGCGCATTGTTAGCAGGCCACTGGCCAGGATCAGCACGTCCCCGCCCTCGCGGAGCATCTTCGCCTTGCCGAGCTCGAATCGGTAGCCATCGATCTCGTCGAGCACCCGCGGCACGCTGCCGCGCAGCAGCCGCATGTAGACCGGGCCGTCGTGCGCTGCGATCTGCGGCACGGCCTGCTCGATGTCGAGCGCGTCGCAGGGATCGACGACGGTCAGACCCGGGATCGCCCGCATCAACGCGAGATCGTCGGTGGCCTGGTGGCTGGGCCCGTAGCCGGTGGTCAGGCCGGGCAAGGCACAGCAGATCTTGACGTTCAGGCGCTCTTCGGCGATGACCTGATGAATGAAATCGTAGGCGCGCCGGGTGCCGAACACCGCGTAGGTGGTGGCGAACGGCAGCAGCCCCTCCTTGGCCATGCCGCCGGCGGCCGCCAGCAGCAACTGCTCGGCCATGCCCATCTGGAAGAAGCGCTCGGGATAGGCCTGGCCGAACAGATGCAGATCGGTGTACTTGGCGAGATCGGCGGTCAGGCCGACGACCTCGGGCCGCCGGGCCGCCAGTTCGGTGAGCGCCTTGCCAAACGGCGCCGCGGTGACCCGCTGGCCCTCGGCGGCGATCGAGGCGATCATCGCCGACGTGGTGAGACGCGGCTTGCTGCCGGCGGCGCTGTTCATGCGACGGCTCCCTCGGGGCGATGCTCATCCAGGATCTGCAACGCCATCTGCCACTCCGGCGGATCGACGCGAATGAAATGGTTTTTTTCGCGCCGCTCGAGAAACGGCACCCCCTTGCCCATCAGGGTGTCGAACAGGATCACGCGCGGACGCTGCTCCGCGAGCGCCCGCGCGGTGTCGAAGGCCCGCAGCACCGCGGCCAGATCGTTGCCATCGACGCGCTGCACGTGCCAGCCGAATGACGCCCACTTGTCGGCAAGCGGCTCGAAGCCCAACACCTTCGTGGAGGGCCCGTCGGCCTGCTGGTCGTTGATGTCGACCAGGCAGACCAGGTTGGCCAGCCGCTGATGCGCGGCCCCCATCGCCGCCTCCCAGGTGGCGCCCTCGTCGAGTTCGCCATCGGACATCGAGTTGTAGACGAACGCCGGATTGCCTTTGTGGCGCAGCGCCAGGGCCATGCCCACGGCGATCGCCAGCCCCTGGCCGAGTGAACCGCCCGAGATCTCCATGCCCGGCGTGTAGCCGGCCATGCCCGACATCGGCAGGCGGCTGTCGTCGCAACCGTAGGTCTCCAGCTCGCTCTCGGGGATGACGCCCGCCTCGATCAGCGCCGCATAGTGCGCGATCGCATAGTGGCCGTGCGAGAGCAGGAAACGGTCGCGTCCTTCCCAGGCGGGGTCGCCTGGGCGAAACCTCAATGCATGGCCGTAGGCAACGGCCAGCACGTCGGCATAGCCGAGGGCCTGGCCGACATAGCCCTGCCCCTGAATCGCGCCCATGCGCAACGCATGGCGGCGAATGCGCCAGGCGCAACGCGCGAGCGCGCCGAGGGCTTGATCGGTCGGTGTCATCCGGTCTTCTCCGTGTTGCTTTCGGCGGGCCGATGCGGTGGGCGCCGACGCGGCATGGTGGCCGAGGACGAGGCGTCCTGCAAGCACGAGGGGATCAGGTCGGGTTGAAGAAAATTCAGCCCGCTCGCCAAGCCATAAAAGAACCCGTGCGCCCTTGATTCAGGGACGGGCCGTGACCAGGCGATTCGACAGTCGCAGATGCACGAGCGCGGCGAGCGCCGCGAGCGCGGCCATCCAGCCCAGGGCATCGAGACCGGCCACCGACAGGACGAAGCCGCCCAGCGCCGAGCCGCCGGCCACCCCCACGTAGATGGCGGCCGCATTGAGCGCGAGCACGACGCTGGCGGCATCGGGCGATTGCGCGACGATGCGCGCCTGCTGCGGAACCGCGAACGCCCAGCCGATCGCGGAGAACACGAAGATCCAGGGCAGCAGGAACCCGTCGGGCAGCGGCAACGACGAGAACGGCAGCATAAAGGTCGCCTCGAGCACACAGATGACGGTCAGTGTTCGCAGGCTGCCGAAGCGGTCGCTGAGGCGGCCGCCGACCAGGTTGCCGGCGATCGCGCCAAAACCGAACACGAGCAGGGCAAGGCTGACACCATCGCGGCCATAGCCCATACGCGCCACCAGCAACGGCGAGAAATAGGTGTAGAGCACATAGATGGCGCCCAAAAACGAGGCCGTGAAAAGTATCGACGCCATTCGCGATGCGCTGGTCAACGCCTGCGCCAGCGTTCGCAGCGAGGTGATGCGAACGTCCAGCACCCTGGGCACGCGCCACCAGAGACCGGCAAATGCGACGATCGCCACCGCCAGCACGAGCCAGAAAGCTGCGCGCCAACCATACGAGAAAGCGACGAAGCTGCCGAGCGGAATGCCGAGCGCCTGGGCGAGCGTGAGCCCCAGAAACACCGCCGACAATGCGCGCCCCTGCTGCCCCGGAGCGGCGATCGCAATCGCGACACCCGAGGTCACGGGTGTGATCAGACCGGCCCCGAGTGCCGCAACCACGCGAGCCGCCAGCAACAACTCGAACGACGGCGCCAGGGCGCTGGCCGCCGCGCTGATCGCGAGCAGCCCCATGCCGAGAAGCAGGGCGATACGTCGCGGCCAGGCGCCGGTCAGCGCGACCAGCACCGGCGAGCCGATCGCATAGGCGATCGCATAGAGCGAAACCACCCAACCGGTGGTCGACGCCGTCAGACCGAGGTCACGGGAAATGAGATCGACCAGGCCGATGACGACGAAGGCGGCCAGGCCGGTCGCGAAGTTCGCCAATGCCAGCCAGCCGAGCACGCCGCGCCGGCCCGTCACGTGTCGCCACCGGCGCGCCGATGGCCGGCGATCGAACGCGGACCAAGCCGGTCAGCGCGGATTGGCGGCAGCATGAACCGCGTGGACGCTCGCGCGTGCCCGACGTGCGCGCGCGCGCCGGGCCTTGCCCGTGCGCGACGCACCCGGCTTCGCAACGGACGGCGAACGCTGATCGCCAGACGGCCGCTTGCGCGGCGGGCCGGTGACATCGCCGGTAGCAGCGCTTCGGGAACCGTCGTCGGTCGGCACGGAGACGCGCGCGGTGAGGCCCGTCTGCGTCACGAACGGTGCGTCACCGGCGAGCGTGGCGCTCCAATCGGCGATGGTCTGGGGATCGAGGAACGGTTCGGGCTCGGCCGGCGACACGGCATCGGTCACGGACGCCCGCGAATCTCGTGCGACGCGCTTGCGAGCCTGGCCCGATGCGCGCGACCGTGCCCGCCGTGGCCGCAGAAACAGCCACGTGAAGAAAATGCTGACCAGAGCAGTATAGATCTGCAGTGCGAGACAGGACACGGACATCGGCACCCATAACCGTGTCCACCACAACGGGACCACGGAATACGCTGTAACGCATTCTAGAATTTCCAGATCTCATCGGCGCGCCATCGTCGCTGACGCCCGACACCTCGAACAAGCACATGTCATCCTCGAACAAGACTCACGCCCGCCGCCTGCTCGATCTCGTTCTCATCGGCCTGCTGACGCTTTTTCTGCCGCTCCCCGGAGTCGCCCAGGCGCCTTCTGCTTCCGAGCCCGTGGTTCCGGCCGCCTCGCAGGCCGCACCCGGCTCCGCCAACGACACCCAGGTAGCTGCCCGCCTGGCCGATGTGCGCGAGCGCATCGGTGACAAGGAAAACGAACTCAAAGCGCTGCGCGCCGAGGCGCGCAAGTTGCCCGCGGGAGCCTCGGACCCCGATCTGCAGTCCCGTATCAACGAGGCCAATGCGCAACTGCAACAGCTGCGCGCGAGCTTCGAGCAACTGGCGGTCGACGGGCTGGACATGTCCGTGTTCAGGGCCGAAGCACCCAAGAACTACGACTGGCAATCCGAACTGCTCGAGATCGCGCGGCCGCTACTGTCGAGCCTGAAGGACATCACCGAGAAGCCCCGGCGCATCGAAGCGCTGCGACGCGAGATCGAGCGCGCGGGTGAGCAGATCAACGCGGCCGACAAGGCGCTGGTCTCGATCAACGGCCTGCTCACAGCCGATCCGGGCAAGTCTGTGGTCGACTCGCTGAAAGCCCTGCAGGCCGAATGGAAGAGCCGGCGCGCCGAAATCGTCAGCAATCGCGAACTGTTCCGGGTGCAGCTCGCACGCCTGGAGGAGCAGGCCGCGGTCGGATGGGAGTCCTATCTGCAGCCATTGGGCGAGTTCGTTGCCGGCCGTGGATTGACGCTGCTCTATGCGATTGGTGCGGCGTTCGTCATGTGGCTGCTCACGCGTCTGCTGCTGTCCGTGGCCTTGCGCGTCTCGCGACAGCGCAAGGGCCGGCCCTCCGGCAGCCGCGAGCGGGCCGCCCGCTACCTCTATCGTGGCCTGAGCATCCTGCTGATCATGCTTGCGATGGTGGTCGTGTTCTATGCGCGCAGCGACATGTTGCTGCTGGCGCTGGCTATCCTGCTGCTGATCATGTCGGCGGCCGCGCTGCGCCAGGCGATTCCGCGCTACATCAGCGAGATTCGCATGCTGATGGGCTTCGGACCCGTGCGCGAGAGCGAAAGACTGATCTATGACGGCGTGCCCATGCGGGTGGTCAGCATCAACGCCTTTGCCGTGTTCGCGAACCCCGAGCTGACCGGCTACCACCGCGTGCCCTTGCAGAAGCTCGAAGACCTGCAATCACGCCCGGTTACCGACGAGCCGTGGTTTCCGGCCAGCACCGGCGACTTCCTGATGCTGTCGGGTGATCGCTTCGTGGAGGTGCTCGGGCAATCGGTCGAGCGCGTGCGCCTGCGCCACAAGGGCAGCGAGATGCTGATGCCGACCAGCGAACTGGCGTCGGCCGCGCCGCTCAATCTGACCCGCGACGGATTCGTGGTGCCGGTGACCTTCGGCGTCGACTACGCATTGCAGCCGATCAGCCTGGACGAGGTGCCCACCAAGATGGAGGCCGCGCTCGCGCAGGCGATCGCGATCAGCGACCACGGCGCCCATCTGCGGAGTCTGTTGGTCACTTTCAGCAGCGCATCGGCGCATTCGCTCGACTATCTGATCGTCGCGTCGTTCGACGGCGCCGCGGCCGGCGGCTATTTCGCGATCGGCCGCCTGATCCAGCAGACGCTGGTCGCCGTCTGCAACCGCGAGGGATGGTCGATCCCGTTCGAGCAACTCACCGTGCATCTGCCTCAGGCGCCCGGCTCGCAGGGCGGCGCCGACGAGCCCGGCGATGGGCGCCCGGGTGGTCAGCGGCCTGTTGGCCCGCGCCCGGGTCCGACCTGATTCGCGACGAAGGCAGACGACGGCTCAGAGATGGGTGCCGGAATCGAGCAGCACCAGTTCGCCGGTCGTGGTGCGCGCGCCCGTGACCAGCCAGACGATGGCATCGGCGACGTCTTCGGCCGAACACGCGGTGGCCAACGGCCGCGTGCTTTCGTAGTTCGCACGGATCTTCTCGAAGGCCTCCTGACCGAGCCCGTCGACGAACCAGCGGGTGGTGATCAGACCCGGGCAGACGGCGTTCACCCGCACCTCGGGCGCAAGCTCACGCGCCATGTGCAGGGTCAGTGAGTTGACCGCACCCTTGGCCGCGATGTAGGCCGCCGAGGAACCGATGCCCAGCGCGCCGGCGATCGATGAGACATTGACGATGGCGCCGCGCGCGGCCTTCAGGGCCTCGCGGGCAGCGCGCACCATTTGAAACGTGCCGATCGTGTTGACGGCGTAGACGCGATGGAAGTCGTCGGCCTCCAGGCCGTCCCACTGCCCTGGCTTGAACACGGTGACGCCGGCATTGTTGACCAAGGCATCGAGACGGCCCCAGGCGTCCAGCGCGCTCTGCACGAGACGTCGGCAATCGGCGTCTTCGACGACGTCACCTTGTACGAGTAGCACCTGGCCACCGGCCTGCCGACATTGCTCTGCCACGGCATTGGCCTCGTCGGCGCTGCGGCGGTAGTTGATCAGGACATCGTAGCCACGCTGGGTCAGCATCAGGGCGGTGGCCGCGCCGACGCCGGTGCCGGCGCCGGTGATCAAGGCCTTGGGACGATCGGTCATGGTCGCTCTCATTGTTTGTGACAGCGACGATCGTACCCCGGTGTATTGCCGATCGGGAGAACGCGCACCGCCGGCGCCCGCGCTCGCACCGACGCGCGCCACGGCAGGCGCCGCCGATCCGCACGCCGACGGCGCCGCGATGCGACCCTGGCCAGGGATCAGGAGGCGATCAGCCCCAGGAACACGCCCAGAATCATGAGTACGAATACGAACATGCTGTCGTCGGTCATGGCATCACCTCGGTTGCTGTTTTCGGATCGCAAGAGCACTGTGACGAACCTATGTGTCGTGGAAGTTGCGTGCGGTTCAGTGTGCTAACGTCCGGGCTCGCCGAATGAGCCTGTGCGAACCCAGACCCGGGCCGGATCCGCCGCCGTAGCGGCCGTGCCACGACCGCAACCCGATGAACCAGACCGAACGCCTGTATCGAATCGACCAGCTCATCTCGCAGCGCCAGGTCGTCTCGTTCGCCGACCTGATGTCCGCGCTCGAGGTCTCGCGCGCCACGCTCAAGCGCGATCTCTCCTATCTGCGCGATCGCCTGAACGCACCCATCGTCTACGACCGCCACGCCGGTGGATACCGTTTCGAGCGCGCGGGGGTCGGCCCGCAATACGAGCTGCCCGGTCTGTGGTTCAGCGACCGCGAGATCCTTGCGCTGCTCACCATGCACAAGCTGCTCCAGGATCTCGACACCGGCGGCCTGTTGGGCGAACAGATCGAACCCCTGATCACCCGCCTGAACGCGCTTCTCGAGCGGGCGCCCGGCGGCCCCGGCGAGATCCACGAGCGCGTACGCCTGATGCCGGCGCTGAACCGGCCCGTACCGCCACGCTTCTTTCAGCGCGTCGGCGCGGCGTTGCTGCGCCGCCAGCGCCTCGACATCGTCTACTGGACGCGCACCCGCGACGAGCAGTCCCGGCGTGAGATCTCACCGCAACGCCTGGTGCACTATCGCAGCGCCTGGTACCTGGACGCCTGGTGCCACCGCTCGAACGGCCTGCGCATGTTCGCGCTCGATGCCATTCGTGAGGCACGGGTCCTGGACAGCCCCGCGCACGAGCTGCCGCTCGCCGAGGTCGCCCGGGCCATGGGCGGCGGCTACGGCATCTTCCACGGCGAGCAGGTGCAGTGGGCGACACTGGTGTTCGAACCCGATGCCGCCCGCTGGGTCAGCACCGAGGTCTGGCATGCCGATCAACGCGGCCGATGGCGCGACGACGGCCGGTACGAGCTCGAGATCCCGTTTGCGGCCAGCCCCGAGCTCGAAATGGACATCCTGCGTCACGGCGAGCAGGTCACGGTGTTGGCGCCGCCGGCGCTGCGCGAACGCATCGGCGCACGCCTGCAGGCCGCATCGGCCCGCTACGGGCTGCCGGCCTGAACCCGACGCGCCGTCGGCCTGCTACCCTAGCGTGTCAATCGCGAACCCACGCCTGTGCGCGCCGTCATGTCCGCCAAACCCCTGCCCGCCTATCTGACCGACCGATTTCGCGCCTGGCGCAACACGCGCTTCACCGAAGACAAGGCCTGGTACGCAAGGCTGGCCAAGGCGGGGCAGAATCCCCGCACCATGCTGATCGCCTGCTGCGACAGCCGGGTCGACCCGATCCAGCTGTTCGCCGGTGAGCCCGGTGACTTCTTCGTGGTGCGCAATGTCGCCAACCTGGTGCCGCCCAGCAACCCCGATCGGCGCCACCACGGCACGTCGGCGGCGGTCGAGTTCGCGGTCACGCAACTCGGTGTCGCCCACATCGTGGTGCTCGGCCACTCGGGCTGCGGCGGCGTCAGCGCCTGTTACGACATGATCGACGACGGCCATGGCCACGACGATCACGTCCACGACGGCACCGCCGACCAAGACCCGGTCGATGTCGCCGACATCGAAGCGCCCGGCAGCGGGCCCGGGCGCATCAGCTACATTCGAAACTGGCTGCAGCTGCTGCTGCCGGCCGCCCGTGGCGTGGGCGCCCGGCCGCGCCATCGCGAAGACGCACTGCGCGAACTCGAGCACATGGCCGTGCGCACATCCCTGGCCAATCTGATGACATTCGATTTCGTGGCCGAAGCGGTCGCCGACGGCCGGCTGACGCTGCACGGCGCATGGATCGACATCGCGGTCGGCCAGCTCAACATGCTCGATCCCGCGGTCGATCGCTTCGTGGCCGTCGGCTGACACGCCGATGCGCCGGCGGGTGCATGCACGCCTGAACTCCGCCGATCACCATCCGTCGCCTGCGCCACGACGAAGACCGCACGAACGACCGCCGGCATCGCCGGATGGGGTGGTTGCGCGCACAATGGCGGGGCTCCTCCGATACCGATCTGCGTCATGACCGCCCAGACTCCGACCAACCCCGATACCCCCCGCTCGAGCGAACCAAACCAGGCCCGGCCGGACGACGGTTCGATCGTGTTGGAGGAGCGCGCGGATGCGCGTTCCGGCGGGGATCGCGGACCCGAACCCGATCGTGACGACGACGGCGATCCGGGCGCCCAGATCCGACGGGCACTCGAGAACGACGACGCCGATGCGCTGGTCAGGGTCATCGACGAGCTCTCGGTCAGCGAGGCCTTGCGCGAGCTCACGCACCTGCCCGAGGAGACCCGCGATGCGGCGATCGCGGCGCTGCCGGCCGAGATGGCCGCCAGCCTCGTCGAGGAGGCCCCGATCGAGCTGGCCAGCACGCTGCTCGAGGGGCTCGATGCGGCCACGGCCGCCGACATCGTCGATGAACTGCACTCCGACACCCGTGCCGATGTCATCGCCGAACTCGACGAGGAGCATGCCGAGGCGATCCTGGCCGAGCTGGGCGCGAGCGAGGCCGCCGAGGTGCGCCGGCTGGCCGCCTACGACCCGGAGACCGCGGGCGGCCTGATGGTCGTCGAGGTACTCACCTGTCGCGACACCGACCAGGTCGGCAGCTTCTTCCGTCGTCTGGCCAGCGACGACGAAGGCTTCGAGCGTTATCAGCGCCACCATCCCTACATCGTCGACGCCGGCAACCGGCTGGTCGGGGTGGTCTCGCTGCCCGAAATGCTGTCCACGCGCCGCGCCGCGCCGCTGTCCGAGATCATGACCACGCCACTGCGGGTGGGTGTCGATGCCACGCTCGACGAACTGCAGGACTTCTTCGAGAAGCACTCGTTTCCTGCCGTGCCGGTCACCGACGAGCAGAACCGGCTGCTGGGTGTGGTCTCGCGCGAGGCCGTCGCCTACGCAGCCCAGGATCGCGCCGAGACCGAGTCCCTGCGGCTGCAGGGTGTGTTCGGCGACGAACTGCGCACGATGCCCACCGGCTTGCGGGCGCGGCGCCGGCTCGCCTGGCTGAGCGCCAACATCGGCCTGAACATCATCGCCGCCAGCGTGATCTCCATGTACGAGGAAACGCTCGCTGCGGTCATCGCGATCGCGGTGTTCCTGCCGATGGTGTCCGATATGAGCGGCTGCTCGGGCAATCAGGCGGTTGGCGTGACCATGCGCGAGCTCTCACTCGGTCTGGTCAAGCCGGTCGATGCGTTGTGGGTTTGGCTCAAGGAGCTGTCGGTCGGCGCGATGAACGGCGTCGCGCTGGGCGTGCTGATCGGACTGGTCGCCTGGGTCTGGAAGGGCAATCCTTATCTGGGTCTGGTCATCGGCGTGGCGCTGGCGCTCAATACCGTCGTCGCGGTGTCGATCGGCGGCGTGGTGCCACTGCTGCTGAAGCGACTCGGCCAGGATCCGGCCGTCGCGAGCGGGCCACTGCTGACCACCATCACCGACATGGCCGGCTTCTTCTTCGTGCTCAGCATCGCCAGCGCGATGATGCCGCTGCTCAAATGAACGAGACACTCGCATTCCCAATGCGCCGGCACGGCGTCGGCCAGGCGGTCCGCCGGATCGAGGATCAGCGGCTGCTCACCGGGCAGGCGCGTTTCACCGACGACGAGCCCGACACGGACCATCTGCACCTGATGTTCGTGCGATCGCCCCATGCGCACGCGCGCATCGGCGCGATCGATGCCGACCCGGCACGCGCGCTGCCCGGCGTGGTCGCCGTCATCACCGCCGCCGACCTGGCAGCGGCCGGTCTCGCCCACATGCCGCCGCTGGCCGCCGTGTTCAATGATGCGGCGGGCCGCGCCCCTGCAGGCGGGCAACGGCCGGTGCTGGCCGACGGTGTCGTTCGCTTCGTCGGCGAGGCGGTTGCCGCGGTGATCGCGGAGTCCGGCACGCAGGCGCTCGACGCGGCCGAAGCGGTCGCAATCGAATACGAGCCGCTACCCGCGGTGACGGATCTCGACCGCGCGTCCCGGCCGCAGGCGCCGTCGGTCGAACCCGGCAATCCGGGCAATCTCTCGGCGGCCCGGCGCTTCGGCGATGCCGCGGCGGTCGACGCCGCGTTCGCAGGCGCAACCCACGTCGCGCACGTGCGCGCGGTCAATCAGCGGCTGGCGCCGGTCTCGATGGAGCCACGCGCCATGATCGCCTGGCGCGACCAGGCCAGCGATCGCCTGTTCGTGCGTCTGTCCAATCAGATGCCGACCGGTATCCGCGACACGCTCGCCACGTTGCTTGGCCTGGACAGAGAACGCGTTCGAGTGATGGTTGGCGACGTCGGCGGCGGCTTTGGCATGAAGACCGGCATCTACCCCGAGGATGTCGTGGTTGCCCATGCCGCCTGGACGCTCGGACGGCCGGTGCGCTGGATGCCCGGCCGTCAGGAAGACTTTCTGTCGGCCGTGCATGGCCGCGACATGATCGCCGATGCGAGTCTGGCGCTCGACGCCGACGGCCGCATGCTGGCGCTGCGCATGCGCACCGATGCCAATCTGGGCGCCTATCCGAGCGCGATCGGCCTCGCGCAGCCGTTCAACTACGTACCCGGCATCTGCACCAATGTCTATCGCATCGCCAGTGTCGACCTCGATCAGCGCGCGCTGCTCACGAATACCGCGCCGATCGGCGCCTACCGCGGCGCCGGCAGCCCCGAATCCATCTACGTGATAGAGCGTCTGGTCGACGAGGCCGCGCGCGTGACCGGCATCGATCCGGTCACCCTGCGTCGGCGCAACCTGATCGCGCCGACCGAGATGCCGTTCACCAATCCGCTCGGCCAGACCTACGACTGCGGCGCGTTCGAGCACATGCTGGACCAGGCTCTGCAGCACGCGCGATGGCACACATTCGACGCCCGCGCCGCTGAGTCGTCTGCGCGTGGTCGGCTGCGGGGCCGTTCGGTGGTCACGTTTCTGAAGGCCTGCGGTGCCAATCAGTTCGAGGAAACCGTTGACATCCGCATCGATCCGCAAGGCGTGATCGAGGTCGTGTCGGCGACCATGCCGATGGGTCAGGGCATCGCCACCAGCTACGCCCAGTTGCTCGTGCAGACCTTCGATGTGCCGATCGAGCGCATCCGCGTGATCCAGGGCGATACCGACCGCGCCAACGGTTTCGGTAGCGGCGGCTCGCGCTCGCTGCTGGTCGGCGGCTCGGTGATCGACATGGTGGCCAGGCGCACGCTGGCGATCGCGCGCGGCCTGGCGGCCGATGCGCTCGAAGTCGGCGAGGACGACATCGAGTATCACTCGGGGCGATTCACGATCGTCGGCACCGACCGCCACATCGATCTGTTCACACTGGCAGGGCGCCAGTCCGAGGGCGAGATCCGGCTCGCCGACACCGACCGGGTCGACGGCCAGACCTGGCCGAACGCCGCCCACGTCTGCGAGGTCGAGATCGACCCCGACACCGGTCGCGTCCAGGTGCTCGGCTACACCGGCGTCTACGACGTCGGTACCGTAGTCAGCCCGCAGATCGTCGCCGGCCAGCTCGAGGGCGGCATCGTCCAGTCCATCGGCCAGGCGCTGCTGGAGTCGGTCGTCTATGACGACGAAAACGGCCAATTGTTGACCGCGACCCTGATGGACTATGCGTTGCCCCAGTTCGGCGTCATCGACGGCTTCACGACCGTGCTCGACCAATCGGTGCCGACCGCGCGCAATCCGCTCGGTGCCAAGGGTGTCGGCGAGATCGGCACCACCGGCGCACTGCCGGCCGTGGTCAACGCGGTGATCGATGCGCTGGCCCGCGCGGGTGTGCCCGCCGCTGTGCTCGGCGACCTGCAGATGCCGCTGACCGCGCCCAGGATCTGGCGAGCTCTCGATAGCCGGCCGGGTCCCCGTTCGGGCCCGTGAGTGGTATCGGCACAGGAGTGTCGTGAGTCCGGAATTCGCTGAACGAGAACGTTGGACTCGAGGCACTAGAAACTCTGTGGAATGATCATCGACGCCGGCACCGGATGGCGCACGTAGTCCTCGTGCCGCACCCGGCTCGGCAATTCGACGCCCGCATGCTCTACCTCGTCGTACGGCAGCTGACCCAGCAGGTGTGCGATGCAGTTCAGACGCGCGCGCTTCTTGTCGTCCGCCGGCACCACCCACCACGGTGCTTCCTCGATGTGGGTGCGCTCGAGCATGATCTCCTTGGCCTTGGTGTAGGCCTCCCAGCGTCGGCGTGATTCGAGATCCATCGGGCTGAGCTTCCACTGCTTGAGCGGGTCGACCATGCGCGCCAGAAAGCGCATGTGCTGCTCCTCGTCCGAAATCGAGAACCAGTACTTGACCAGACGGATGCCCGAGCGCACCAGCATGCGCTCGAACTCGGGCACCGAGCGGAAAAACTCCTCGACCTGTTCGTCCGAGCAGAAGCCCATCACCCGCTCGACGCCGGCGCGGTTGTACCAGCTGCGGTCGAACAGCACGATCTCGCCCCCCGCCGGCAGATGCTCGATGTAGCGCTGGAAGTACCACTGGGTACGCTGGCGGTCGTTGGGTGCCGGCAGGGCGGCCACCCGGCACACGCGCGGGTTCAGGCGCTGGGTGATGCGCTTGATGACACCGCCCTTGCCTGCTGCATCGCGGCCCTCGAAGATCACCACCAGCTTGCGCTGCTCGCGCACGACCCAGTCCTGCAACTTGACCAGTTCACCCTGCAGGCGGAGCAGGTTGCGGAAGTAGGCCTGCCGCTGTTCGCGCTGGGCGTCGTCGCGCGGCACCGCGCCAGGGTCGCCGCTCGAGAAGCGGTGGTCGTCGAGTTCCAGTTCGAGCTCTTCGTCCAGGCTGTCGCTGAAATCCTCGTGCAGACGGCGCAGGGTCTCGGCGTCGATCGGGGTCATCGTGCTGACTCGGGGCGATGGTGGCCGGTCACGATATGACACTTCCGTGACGATTCGATGACGTCTCCGGCCGGTTCTGGCGACTTCGCGGGCCGGTCGCGCCGCCACGGCCGTGCAATACAATCCGGCACCCCATGCCGACGGGCGCCGACCCGTCCGACGACCACGCGCACCCTCATGAACGAAGCCCAAGCCGGCCGTGCCGCCGCCGATTCCGGACCATCCGAACGATCATCCGGCGCGATTCCATTCACCGGCCTGGTCGCCAGCCTGCCCAGTGCCATCCCGTTCGTCGGCCCCGAGGCGCTCGAGCGCCGGCGCCAACGGCGCTTTCGCGCACGCATCGGCGCCAACGAGAGCGCATTCGGCATGTCGCCGGCGGCGGCCGAAGCGATGCGGCGGGCGGTGGGCGAGAGCGCCTGGTATGGCGATCCGGAGAACCACGATCTGCGCGAAGCGCTCGCCGCGCATCACCGGGTCTCGCCCGACGAGATCTGCGTGGACGCCGGCATCGACTCGCTGCTCGGCCTGGCTGTGCGCATGACCGTGACACCCGGCACGCCGGTGGTGAGTTCGCTGGGCGCCTATCCCACCTTCAACTATCACGTGGCGGGCTTCGGCGGCCGGCTCGAAGCCGTGCCGTACCGCGACGATCACGAGGATCCCGACGCGCTCGCCGAACGACAGCGCCAGACCGCGGCGCCACTGGTCTATCTGGCCAACCCGGACAACCCGATGGGCACCTGGCATCCGGTCGAGCGCATCGCGGCGTTCATCGATCGATTGCCCGGGGGCTGCCTGCTCCTGCTCGACGAGGCCTACGGCGAGTTCGCACCCCCGGGCAGCCTCGCGCCGCTCGATACGGGCGACCCACGGGTGCTGCGCTTGCGCACCTTCTCGAAGGCCTACGGCATGGCCGGCGCGCGTGTCGGCTATGCCATCGGCCATCGCGAACTGATCACCGGCCTGAACAAGATCCGCAACCACTTCGGGGTGTCGCGGATGGCGCAGGCCGGTGCACTCGCCGCGCTCGGCGACAGCGGCTTCCTGGCCGAGGTCGGCCGTGCGGTGACGGCCGGACGGGCGCGGGTGGCCGCCTTCGCGCAGCGCCTGGGTCTGTGCAGCCTGCCCTCGGCGACCAACTTCGTGGCCGTCGACCTGGGCTCACCGACACGCGCGAAAGCGATGCTCGACGCACTGGCCTGCGCGGACGTGTTCATCCGCATGCCGGGCGTGCCGCCGCTCAATCGCTGTGTGCGCGTCGGCGTCGGACGCGACGACGAAATGACGGTATTCGAGCACGCCTTCGAGGCCGCACTGCCCGGCCTGCCGGACTGAATCAGATCGTGCCGTCGCGGCGCAGGCACTCCAGCGCGGCGTCGTCCAGGCCAAGCTCCCCGAAAATCGGCGCATTGTGCTCGCCGAGCGCCGGCGCCGGCGACCGGAAGCGGCCGGGAGAGCCGCTCAGGCGCGGCACGATGTCGTGCATGGGCAGCCGGCCGGCGTCGTCGTCGGGCAGTTCGACGATCACCTCGCGCCCCTGCACATAGGGATGGTCGCGCAGGTCGGCCGAGTCGTACACCGGGCCGATGGTCACGCCTGCCACCTCGCACTTGGCTAGGATGTCCGCCTGCGAGAAGCCGCGAATGTACTCGGCGACGATCGCGTCGATCGCCGCGTTGTTCGCCACCCGGTCCGTGTTGGTGCGAAACCGTGGGTCATCGATCAGTTCCGGCCGACCCATCATCGCGAACAGACGCTCGGCCATCGACTGCATCGAGGCCGACAACGCGACGAAGCGGCCATCCCGGCACTCGTAGACATTGCGCGGCGCGGTGTTCGGCGCCAGGCTGCCCTGACGCAGCGTGGGCTGGCCGGTGAGCGAGAGGATCGCGGCCTCGGGCCCGAGGATCGCGTGAATCGGCTCGAACAGCGACAGATCGATGACCTGGCCCCTGCCCCCCGCGACCTCGACGTGGCGCAGGGCGATCATGGCCGCCGAGGCGCCCTGCAGGCCGGCGATCATGTCGGCCAGCGCCAGCGGCGGCAACACCGGTGGGCGATCGGGAAAACCGTTCATGGCCGCGAAACCGCTGGCCGCCTCGACCAACGACCCGAAACCCGGCCTGGCCGACCACGGGCCCGTCTGCCCCCATCCCGACACCCGCACAATGACGAGCGACGGATTGACCTCGTGCAAGGCCTCGGGCCCGAGCCCCATTTTCTCGAGGCGTCCCGGCACGAAGTTCTCGATCAGGATCGATGCACCGCGCACCAGCTGCAGCAGCAACGCCCTGCCCGCGTCGCGCCGGAAATCGAGCGTGATGCTTTTCTTGTTGCGCGCGTAGACCTTCCAGTAGGCCGACACGCCGGCCACCTTCCAGGCGCGCAGATCGTCGCCGCGGCCCGGTGCCTCGACCTTGATCACTTCGGCACCGAAATCGGCCAGCACGTGCGAGACGATGTTGCCCGCCACCAAACGCGACAGGTCCAGCACCCGCACGCCGGCCAGCGGTGTCGGCGCCTGCGCATCCCAGTCGCGTGTCGGCCGCGCCTGCGCGCCACCGGCAGAGCCATGCTGCGCACACTCGCCCATGGTCGTGTCGGATGTTCGGTCGATCGTCATGTCAGTGCTCGTCCAGGCATTGGCCGTGGTCGGCCAGCGTCTCGATCACCGCGCAGTCGGCCACCCGGCCGCCGTCGGCGCCGACGATGCGCTCCAGTTCACGCTCGAGACGCGACAGGCGCGCCATGCGTTCTCGAATGGCGCGCAGATGACGCGTCGCGATCGCATGCGCGTCACCGCACGAGCGCTCGGGGTGCACGCTGAGCGCGGTCAGCTCGCGAATGTCCTCGATCGAGAAACCCAGCTCGCGCGCATGGCGTATGAACGACAGACGGGCCAGCCCGCCATCGCCATAGCGGCGCTGATTGCCCTCGGAACGACCGTCGGCCGCGATCAGGCCGAGTTGCTCGTAATAGCGGATGGTCGGAATCTTGACGCCGGTGCGCTTGGACAGATCGCCGATGGAAAACATCACGGACACCTCTTGACCCTCTAGAGACTAGAGATTTTAAGCTATCGCCTTCTCCGACGAATGAAACGCAGCAATGAGCAACGCCTTACTCGCTGAAACGACACTGCTGGATTTCGACCATCCGGCGATCCGCACACTGATTCGAGATCGTCGCTGGCTGGATGGCGATGATTTCCACCGGATCGGATCGATCCATGATTTCGTTCGCAACGAGATCGCTTTCGGCTACAACCGCGATGACGCCATGCGGGCCTCGCAGGTGCTCGCCGACGGCTATGGCCAGTGCAACACCAAGGCCATTCTCCTGATGGCGCTTCTGCGTGCCAGCGGCATCGCCTGCCGGCTACACGGTTTCACGATCGACAAGGCCTTGCAGCGCGGCATCGTGCCTGAAGCGGTCTACGGACTGGCACCGGCCGAAATCGTGCACAGCTGGGTCGAGATCTGGTTCGACGATCGCTGGGTCGTGCTGGAAGGCTTCATCATCGACGATCCGATGCTGGGCGCGCTGCAACGACGTTTCGCCGGACGCCGGAAGCTATGCGCCTATGGTGTCGGCACCGACGCCCTGGCAGATCCTCCCGTGCGCTGGCAGGGGCACGATACGTTGATCCAGGCGAGCGGCATCGCGCGCGACCTGGGCCGGTTCGATTCTCCCGATGCATTTTTTGCCGTTCACGGCCAACGCTTCGGCCGGATTCGTGGCTGGATCTATCGGTATCTGATACGTCATTGGATGAACAGACGTGTGCGAGGCATCAGACGGCAACGAATTCCACGTCTGTTGGAACTCACGTCGCGCGTATCGCCATCGGAGCACGGTTTGCCACCGAGCGCGTAAGGTCGCTCGATGCCGGCGCCCCGGGAACGAGGCTTGCACGCTCGCTTTGCAATACCAACCGCACTGCCAGACGGCTCGAACCATCTCACGGGAGTCCAGCATGTTTCGCACACGCCGCTCACGCGCGCTCGCTCATCTTCGCAACGGCCTGCTCACCCTGGCCGCCGTCGGTCTGGTGGCCTGTTCGACCGCCAGCACCACCCAGTCGGGCGCGGTCGGCGTCAAGCGCGAACAACAGTTCTCGTCACTCGTGTCGGCGGAATCGCTCCGCAAGGGTGCCGCGGAGGCCTACGATGAGATCCTCGCCAAGGCCAGAAGCGAAGGCAAGCTCGATCAGAACCCCGAGCGGGTCGCACGGGTGCGCGCCATCACCCAGCGCCTGATTCCGGTGACCCAGGTCTTTCGCGAAGACGCGCCGGGTTGGGACTGGGAAACGCACGTGATCACCTCGGACGAGGTCAATGCGTGGGCCATGCCCGGCGGCAAGATCGCCGTCTATAGCGGCATCATCGAGAAACTCGACCTCACGGACGCCGAACTCGCCGCCATCCTCGGTCACGAGATCGCGCACGCCCTGCGCGAACACGGCCGCGAGCGCGCGTCGCGCGCGGCGACGCAACAACTCGCGATCGGCGTGATTGGCGCCGCCACCGGCGTTTCGCAGGACGTCGGCAAGCTCGCCAACATGGCGCTCGACGTCACCTTCAATCTACCCAACTCCCGTACCCAGGAGTCGGAGGCCGACCGCATCGGCATCGAGCTCGCCGCCAGGGCCGGCTACGATCCGCATGCGGCGATCTCACTCTGGCGCAAGATGAGCGAACGCGCCGGCGGCAGCCCGCCCAAGTTTCTTTCCACTCACCCGCCCCACGACGAGCGCATCAGCGAGTTGACACGCTATGCCGACGTGGTGATGCCGTTGTACCGCGAGGCGCGCAATTCCTGATCTCGCCGGCCGCGGCGGCCGGGGCGGCCGGCCGGCCGCCGCCCAGGCATGCGAGGCGGCATCTTGGCACGAGCACGTAAGATCGGCGACCCGAACGCCATCGCCGAGGCCCGCCCATGGACAAGTCCGATCACTACAACGCCCGCGCCCAGGGAGCCTTGCCAGGGCACCTGGGCATCGTGTTCACGCGCGTCGAGCGCGATGCGGTGCATGCCTACTTCGAGGTCTGCCCTCACCTGATGGCACCGAACGGGTATCTGCACGCGGCCAGCATCATTGCGCTGGCCGACACCAGCGCCGGCTATGGTTGCGTCGAGAACCTGCCCGATGGCGCCAGCGGCTTTACTACCATCGAACTGAAGTCGAACTTCATGGGCACGGCGCTCGAGGGCACGGTCGAGTGCATCGCACGACCGACGCACCTCGGCCGCACGACGCAGATATGGGATGCCGCGGTCACCCACCGTGAAACTGGCCGCACCCTGGCGCTGTTTCGTTGTACGCAGATGGTGCTCTACCGCTGACGCGAATCGGGCCGTCGCTGCACGGATCGTGCAGTCGGTGATCCACCTCAAGTCGATCAGCGCCACGGCGGTGAATCGTCGCGCCGTTCGCCCTGCAGCTGCTGATCGCCCTCTGGTGGACCGTCCGGCTGTTGCTCGCCTGAGACCCGGTCGGATACCCGGCCGAACCGGCCTTCAGCCACCGTGCACCGCCACCGCCTCGGCAACGACGGCATCGACGCGGGCACGCAGCGTTTGCCATGCCCATGCGTGCGCGGCCGTCCAGTCGCTACCCGCGGCGCGCAGGCAGGCATCGGCGATCAGATCGAAGAACAGCGCGAATCGCGCGATCGGTACGCCATAGCCGAGATGATTGCGCACCTCCAAGCCGAGCGCATCGGCGGCAAAATTCTTGTCGGCCGCGAGATCGCGCAAGGTCTCGAACGCGCGATAGAGCATCTCGCCGCGCACCGATCCGTCGGTATCGAGCACGAACAGGTCCGGGAGTTCGGGCGCAGCCTCGAACAGCGCCCGATACAGGTCGGGCCCGGGATCGCCGACCCGTTCGGCCAGCCACTCGAGACTGTCGTCGATCAGCTGGGGGATCTGTTGCGATCGTTCGTTCACGGTGTCCTCGGCGCTTGCGTCGGGTTTGCGCACCGCAGGCGAACCGGCGCACGCTGCATCCACTGGCCGATTGTGCCCGATCCGGGACCGGCACGGAATGCGCGGCGCGACCCGCGATCGTGCGATTGGCGGCGTGGTCCATAATCGGGCACCCTCCCCTGCCGGAGAGTCGCGTGAAGACATCTCGCAGATTGATCGCCACCGGCGTGCCAGGCCTGGACGAGTTGCTGCACGGTGGCGTGGTCGCCGGCAACAATATCCTCGTCGAAGGCTCACCCGGGGCCGGCAAGACCACGATGGGCCTGCAGTTCCTCCACCATGGCGCGGCGGAACTGGGCGAGGCCGGTGTGATCGTCGCCTTCGAACTCGACTCCGAAAAGATCTTCCGCGATGCCGAAGGATTCGACCTCGGTTTGTCGGCGCTCGTCGATTCGGGCCGGTTGCACATCGTGCACGCGAGCCCGGCGGTGATTCTCGACGATCTGCGCTCCGGTGGTGGTGTCCTCGAGCAGACCATCCGCGACATGCAGGCCAGACGCCTGATGATCGACGGTCTCACACCGCTCAAGCTGTTCGCGCGCACACGCGAGACCTCGTTTCGCGAGGACATCTATCTGCTGTCGGACGCGCTCGCCCGACTCGGCGTGACGACGTTCGTCACGGCCGAGTTCGCCGACGACGAGCGCCACACACTTGCCGACGAGCGTTTCGTCTTCGATACGATCCTGCGCATGAGCCGTGTCGATCGCGGCCGCTCCGTGCACAGACGCCTCGAGATCGTCAAGTCGCGCGGACAGGACTTCGTCAGTGGCCGGCACACGATGCGCATCACACCGGGCCGCGGGGTCGTCGTCTATCCGAGGGCAATCTCGCAGCAACGGGTCGCGGTCGGCCACACGACAGCCCCGCCCCGCGACGACGCACCGATCACCGCGGGTTCGGCGGCATTCGATGCGCTGCTGGGCGGTGGGCTCCTGCCCGGCTCCTGCACGCTGAGCACAGGCATCTCCGGTACCGGCAAGACGGTGGCCGGCCTGCAATTCCTGATGCGCAATGCGGCGCTGGGCCGCCGGGGTCTGCTGGTCACGCTCGACGAGTCGCCCGAGCAGATCGTACGCAACGCCCGCCGGTTGGGCTTCCCCATCGAGCAATCGATCGCTTCCGGATTGGTCGAGATCCTCTACGAATCGCCGCTCGAACTCGAAACCGACGTTCACTTCGACCACGTGCTGCGTGCGGTCGATGCGCTGGGCGCACGATGCGTGGTCTTCGATTCGCTGGCCGTCTATCAGAGTGCCGACCCGGCAGAGATCACCGACTTCCTCTATGCGTTGTCGGCATCGATGAAAGCGCGCGGCATCACTTCGGTCATGAACTTCGAGAGTCCCGAGATGCTCGGTCTGTCGCAGATCAGCCAGGAGCTCAAAGGCTCGCATCTGGTCGACAACATCGTGCTGCTCAGCTATGTCGAGATCTCCACACGCCTGCGCCGCGCGATTCTCGTGCCCAAGGTACGGGGTTGCGCCAACCGCCAGGAAACGCACGAATTCGTCATCGGCCCGGGCGGTATCCATATCCTGGACCCTCACGATGGCAGCGCGGCCGGGACCGACTCCGTACCGCAATTGCCGTTCGACGCCTACTATGGTCTGCTCGCACGCTCGCCGACGCGCCAGGCACCGGCGATCGAGAAGGCGGTTCGCCAGGGCGACGAGCTCGACAATGGTCAACCGGGTCCGTGAAGTCCGCTCCACCCGCCGGTATCCGTAAAGCGTCGGCCCCTGTCGGCATCGCGATGCCACGTCCGTCGCCAGCCGAGCCGCCGATCGACTGGCCCGGCTTCGTCGCGTCCCTGGACGTCTTCGCACAGGCGACCCGACTGACCGTCAGCGCCTACGACGCCGATGGCCGCCGGGTGCACGGCCCGACGGTCGGAGACCGGTTCGCCGCCTACCTGGATGAACAAGGAGCCTGGCTCGAGCAAGGGCGCGCCCGCGGCCTCGAAGACCCACTTGCCGCCCGCGCGCTCGCCAGCGGTGCGGACCAGCGGCTGATGCCCGTACGCGGGCTCGAGCTGGCCGCGCTGCCCATGCTCGACCAGGGCATACCCCGGGGCTGCGTCGTCGCCGGCTGGGCGTTCACCACGTTCGTCGACTCGTTGGCGGTTCGCCAGCTCAGCCATTCGCTGACATTACCCGAGCGCGGGCTCCGGGACGTGATGCGCATGACCGCTCCGATGCCGCGCGAACGCTTCTCGATGTGCATCGCGCTGCTGCGCAATGCCATCGATGCCGAAATGCGTCACCGTGTCCTGCGCCAGGAACTCGACTCGGCCTACGAGGCGCGGGAGCGGCTGGTCGCGCGCATTTCGCACGATCTGCGTACGCCGTTGAATGCCATCCAGCTGCGCCTCGAGATGCTGCGCTTCGGCCAGGCCGACGATCCTCGTAGCGTGCGCGAATCCGCCGACAAGATGCTCCTCAACGTGCGCGATCTGGCGCTGCTGATCGACGACCTGCTCGAGAACGCGCGCAGGCAACACGGCGAGAGCCGTCTGACCCGGTTCCCCATCGATCTGCGCGACCCGGTACGCGCCGCTCTCGACACGATGCGGCCGATCGCCCAAGCCCGCGACATCACGATCGATGCCGCGCTCGACGATTCGCAGCCGATGCCGATCGTCGCCGATGCGATCCGTCTGAGACAGGTGATCTGGAATCTGCTGTCGAACGCCGTCAAGTTCTCGCCGCCCGGCGAACGCGTGCTGCTCACCCTCATCCGCATCGCGCACGGCTATCGGCTGGCCGTCACCGATCGCGGCGTCGGCCTTGCACCAGGCAACCGGGAGCGCATATTCGAGCCCTTCGTGACCACGGCCGACAGTGCGCGCGAGGGTCTCGGTCTTGGCCTCGCGATCTGTCGCCAGATCGTCCAGGCACACGGCGGATCGATCGTCGCCGACAGCGACGGGCTGGGCAAGGGAGCCCGCATCACCGTCGACCTACCGGCTCGTTAGCACCAGCCCCGCGCCGGGCCGCCTCGGTCCGGGTACGGCGCTTGCGCGCCCGGACCGATCCCACGACGACGACCGAACGCCGATGCGTTCAAGGAACGGGTCACTGCCATGTTGTTCGAAAGACTACGCTCACGCGAAACGCCCGCCGAGCGGCGCTACTACGCGCTGATGGAACTCGCCTACACGGCCGTCGACTTCGGCGCCGGCGCGTTCTTCCTGATCGGCTCGATACTGTTTTACTTCGAAGCGATGCAAACGGTCGCCACGACCTTCTTCGTGATCGGTTCGGCCCTGTTCACTGTGAAGCCCGGCATTCGCATCGCACGCGAGTTCCGGCTCGCGGCCGACGGCAATGCGTCCGATCTGGCCAAACGCGAGCGCCATCAGATCTGACCGGGACGGGGCTCCTCAGCAGCCCGCGGTGCGAACCCCGCCCACCCCGACGCCCGCACAGTGTGGACAGAGGCAGGCCTGGCCGCGCTGCGCCGCGGGCAGACGGGCCAGCGCGTCCGGGTCGATCGTGACCGCCATGCACCAGCAGCGCGTCTCGAAACTGCCGGCCGCCACGGGCGCGCACTGATTCGGCCCGCCGCACGAGGGGCAGACCGGTCGCCGCAGTGGTTTGTCGATGTCGCTCATGCAGGTAACCTCCTTGCGAGCCTGGCCATGACCTTCGACGAGGACCTTACAAGGCCAGCCGGTCGAACACGGCAAGGACCGCGATCGCCCGTTCCAGTGATGGCGTCACCTCGATCCGCCCCGCCGCAACCGCCTGCGACAACGACAGGCGGCCGTCGACCCAGTCGGCCCAGGTGGGCACGTCGAGCGCGAGGAGCACTTCACCATCGGCAGCGGGCCGGTCGAGATAGCGCGCGATGCCGCGATCGATCTCGAAGCCGCAGCGCCGTTCGACATCGGTGAACGAGAACACGATCGTGGTGCGGAGGCGGGCGGCCCGCTGCGGATCCAACCTGACACGCAGCGCGCGCACGAAGCGCGCCGGCTCGGCGCCGAGCACCCGCTGACGACCGAAGCGCCAGGGCGTGGCGGCCTGCACGTCGATCTTGCGTTCGAGATCGAGCGCCTCGGTCAGGCACACGGAGCGGGTATTGGTGGCCGTGGTCGCCTGCCCGATCGCACGCAAGGCACGCGCCTTCAACGCACGGCCGGTGTCGTCGTCGGGATCGGCACGGACCAGATGGTTGGCCAACTCGGCAGCCCAGGCCCAGTCACGCGCGCTCAGTGCCTCGTCGACCCGCGCGATGACCTGGGCACGCCCACCCATCGCATCGAGATAGCGCCGTGCGGCCTCGGCACGCGGAATCGGATGCAGGCGGCTCGCATCCATCTCGTACCAGCCGAACAGGCCGCCGTAGACGCCACGCACATGGAAAGCCAGTTCGCCGTAGACCTGCGGAATCCACGCGCTGGTCTGCAGATGCTCGGGCAGTCGCACCCGGTCGACGATATCCTCGAGCGCCAGACCATCGTTGATACCACGCACGGTCTGATCCCAGATGAACTGCACGGCGTCGCGTTGGTCGCGTGCCGCCTGGCGGGCATTCGCGCGCGGAGAAACCGGCTGCCCATGCACGCAGACCAGATGCTCGGGATCCATCTCGAGAATGCGATCGATGCCGGCCACGTACGCGAGCGGGTCACGATAGCGTTCGCCGCGCAGCGTGTAGACATTGAACAGCGCGGGCCAACAGTGGTTGTTGACCACCGCATCGAGTTCGGGCAGGTGGATGATGAGCACGTCGTCGGCGTCGGAAGGCGACGGCACGAAGTGCACCCGCAGCCCGGCGATCAGATGCTCACATTCGCCGTCGATCAGGTGCGTGGGTTTCAGGTAGCCGATCGTCGGCCGCCGGTCGCGGTGGTAGAACTCGATGCCCAGGCCGTAGTGCGGCATGGCGTCCTCGCCGTGCTCGGGCAGGAAGTAACCGAACATCTGCATCGCCCGACGCCGATAGGCGGGCCCGATCTCGGCCGCGATCTCGTTGACGTTGCCGTCGGTCCTGGCATGGGCCCAGACCTGCAGCTCGCCGTCAGTCTCGTCGAGCCATGCAGCCGTGCCGAACACATAGTGCGAATGCGAGTAGATGACCGCCCTGACCGGCTTGTCGCTGATCGTGCGAAAGGCCTCGATGTGCTCGCGCGCTTCCTGCTCGCTGTCGCCGGTGTCGACGATGATCAGCCCCTCGGGCCCTTCGATCATCACCGAGTTCGACATGCCGTGGCCGATCGCGACGTGGATCTTCGGGCCCGCCGGTACGAGCGCGCGCGCCAGCTTGTCGCCTTGCGCGAGCATGACGGTGCTGGCCAGTGCGCCATTCCCGGCGTGCGCCTGCGAGACGGCTGCACCACGATAAGGGTTGGTTTGGTCCGTCATCGTCTTCTCCCGGGGGAAACGGCATCTGCGCTCACGACGTCGGTGGCAGATCGTCGCGAGACCGCATCGCGGCGCTCAGTGGTCAGCATCGGCGCTGACGGACAAGCCATAGAGGTCGTGCGCGGCGCCTTCGCTGATGTAGCCGGCACGCAGGTCGCGCTCGACCAGCGCACGATCGCGCTGCCGAGGATCGCCGTAGCCCCCGCCGCCGGGCAGTGCCAGGATCACGCGGTGACCGGGGTCGATCCGCTGCTTGCCCTTGCCGCGCAGCGCCCGTCCGTCGTCGAGAGAAAAGCGCGTCGGCGCACCGGGGTGACCGCCGTCGCGGCCGTTGGCCGGATGATCGAGCCGGTCGAACATCGCGCTGAAGTCGAATTCATGGCCGTCGAGCACACCGATCTCCATGTCCTGGCCCAGTCCGCCCCGATACCGGCCGGCGCCGCCCGAGTCGGGACGCAGTTCCTTGCGCCAGATGACGATCGGGCCGGCCTGCTCGGTGACCTCGATCGGCATGGTCATGACGCCACTCGGGAAAGCCGTGGCGCTCAGGCCGTCGTCGTGCGGCAGCGCGCCCATGCCGCCGCTGTTGAACATCAAGACCTCGGCATGGCGGGCGTCGACCGGTGGATCGTCGACCCGCGGCCGGATGCTCAGGTGAAAGTTGCAGATTGCGCCAGCGCCCTCAGTGGGCACGAAGCCGGGACGGATCTTGTGCAGTGCGCCGAGCACCGTGTCCGGCAGCATGTGGCCCGTGATGTGACGCAGCGCCACCGCAGCCGGACGGCGCGCATTGAGGATGCAGCCCTCCGGGGCACTGACCTCGAACGGCGCGAGCGAGGCCGCATTGTTGGGAATGTCGGGCGCGATCGCGCACTTGAGCGCGTAGCACGTGTAGGCGCGCGTGTAGACGAGCGGTACGTTGATGCCGTGGCGATCCAGCCGCGAGGTGCCGCTGAAGTCGACATGCACGCGATCGCCCCAGAAGCTGAGGGTCGCATGCAGGGTGATCGGCGCGTCGTAGCCGTCGACCACCATCGTGTTCTGCGCGCTCACCTCGCCGAAGGCGGCGATGCGCTCGACCGTGGCTTCGTGGCTGCGGAGCAGGATGAAGGTGGATATCTCTTCCAGATCGGCCATGCCGACCTCGGTGAACAGTTCGCGCAGACGTCGCTGCCCGATCTCGTTGCAGGCGGCCAATGCGTGCAGATCGCCCACGACCTGGTCGGGTTCACGCACGTTGGCGCGCACGATGCGGATCAGATCGGCGTTGACCTCCCCCTGTCGGGCGAACGGCATGATCGGAACCTGCAGGCCCTCCTCGTAGAGTGACGCACCATCGGCCGTGAAGCCCCGTCCGCCGATATCGACCACGTGCACCGTGCAGGCGAAGTAGCCGACATGGATACCGGCGAAGAACGTCGGCGTCACCATCGTGAAGTCGTGCAGGTGTCCGGTGCCGTGCCAGGGGTCGTTGGTCACGAAGACATCGCCTTCGTGCATGTTCCCGACGCCGATCTGCGCGATGAAGTGACCGACCGACTCGGCCATCGAGTTCACGTGCCCGGGCGTGCCGGTGACCGCCTGGGCCAGCATGCGCCCCTGCGCATCGTAGACGCCGGCGGAGAGATCGCCCGCCTCGCGCACCGAGGTGGAAAACGCGGTACGCACGAGCACCTGGGCCTGCTCTTCGACGATGGAGATCAGCCGGTTCCAGACGATCTGGCAGGCGACGTCGTCGAGCACCGGTGCCCGGGGGTTCGCGGCATCCGCGGTCGGCGCATGGCGGTCGGTAGGAGTCATCGCGGGTTCTCCGACAGGGTTCGACGCGTGGCGACGCGACGGCGAAGCTCGAAGGTGCCGTCGGCGAGCAAGGTGGCCCGAAAACCGCGCGGCACGATGATCGTGGTTTCGGCCTCGGTAATGACGGCAGGTCCGTCGAGGCGCTGACCCGGCACGAAGCACTCACGCGCGATCACCGGTGCATCGTCGTGCTCGCGCGTGAGCGGGTCGACCAGCCGGCGCCGTGCCTGAGCCGGCGGCTCGCCGGCATCGGCGACGGCGGTCACCGCCTGTACCGGCGGCGTCGGCGTGCCGGCATCGAGGGAGAAGCCGGTCAGCTCGATGTCGAGGCCTTCGACCGTGCGCCCGAACAGGTGCTCGTAGGCGATTTCGAAACGTGCCTGGTAATCGTCGCGGTCGGGTTGCGTACAAGCATCCGCAGGCAGGGTAACCGGAATTTCCCAGCCCTGGCCGACGTAGCGCATGTACGCGCGCGCGTGCGTGCGAACCGGTGCCTGGGCATCGCAGCGGCGGACGAAGGCGGTGGCTTCGTCGATCAGCTCGGCCACGGTTTCGCGAACCACCCCGGCGTCGAATGCGGACAGCCGCATGTAGGTGCCGCGGGTTGCTTCGAAGCTGTATGGCGCGCCCAGGAAACCGATCGCCGAGCCGACGCCGGCGCCTTGCGGCACGAGCAGACGATCGATGCCGAGCTTCTGGCACAGGCGGCCGGCGTGTATCGGCGCGGCACCACCGAACGCGATCATCGCGTAGTCGGCCAGATCTTCGCCGTTCTCGACCGCGTGCACGCGCGCCGCGTTGGCCATGTTCTCGTCGACGACCTCGGCGATGCCATGGGCGGCCGCGATCGCGTCCAGGGCGAGCGGTTCGGCGACCTGAGCTCGCACCGCGTCGGCGGCGGCTTGCTCGGAGAGATCGAAGCTGCCGCCGGCGAAACCGTGCGGATCGAGGCGCCCGAGCAGCAGATCGGCATCGGTGACGGCCGGCTCGCCGCCACCCCGGCCGTAGCTGGCCGGTCCGGGCTCCGAGCCCGCGCTGCGTGGCCCGACCCGGATCTGTCGCAGCGCGTCGACATGGGCGAGCGACCCGCCACCGGCGCCGATCTCGACCATGTCGATGACCGGTATCGAGATCGGCATACCCGAACCCTTCTTGAAGCGGTAGGTGCGCGCCACCTCGAAGGTGCGGGCGGTCTTGGGCGTGTGGTCGCGGATCAGGCAGATCTTGGCCGTGGTGCCGCCCATGTCGAACGACAGCGCACGCGTGAGACCGTGGGCCTGCGCCAGGCGCGCGGCGAAGATCGCACCACCCGCCGGGCCCGATTCGACCAGTCGTACCGGAAACTCGGCGGCGCTGTCGAGCGAAACGATGCCGCCGCCGGAGTGCATCAGATACACCGGCGCATCGACGCCGATGCCGGCCAGCGCCTTTGCGAGCCGCATCAGGTAGGCACGCATCAACGGCTTCACGTAGGCATTCGCGCAGACCGTATTGAACCGTGCGTATTCGCGCATCTGCGGCGACACTTCGCTGGAGATCGACAGACTCGCACCGGGCAGGCGCTCGCGCAACACCTCGGCCACGAGTCGTTCGTGCGCCGGATTCGCATAGCTGTGAATGAGTCCGATCGCGACGCTCTCGTAGCGGCCGTCACGCAATCGTTCGGCCAGCGCCTCGACCTCGTCGCGAACGAGTGGCAGCAGGACCTGGCCCAGCGCACCGATGCGCTCGGTCAGCACGTGGCGATGCTCGCGCGCAATCAGCGGCGCCGGCAGACGCAGATTCAGGTCGTACTGCTCGAAGCGGCTTTCGGTGCGCATCTCGATCACATCGCGAAAGCCCGCGGTGGTCACCAGCGCCGTGTGCGCCCCGCGGCGCTCGATCAGCGCGTTGGTCGCCAGGGTCGTGCCGTGCACGATGTCGCGAACCGACTCGGGCGCCACGCCGGCCTTCGCGCAAACGGCGGCGATGCCATCGAGAATGGCCCGCTCGGGCGCCGCATGGGTGGTGAGCACCTTGTGCGAGAACAGCGCGCCATCGGCTCGCAGGACGACATCGGTGAACGTGCCACCGATGTCGACGCCGATGCGGGCGTCGTTCATCGCTTGCCCTCGATTTCGATCGCGATCAGATGGGGGCCACCGGCGGAGAATGCATCGTGCAATGCCGGCTCGATGTCGTCCGCCACCGTGATATGACGCGCCGACAGACCCATGCCACGGGCCAGTTCGACGAAGCCGAGCGCAGGCTCTTGCAGATTCATGTGCGGATAAGACGCTTCCGCCTCGAGACCGAAGCGCTGGCGGTAGATGTCGAGGTTGTGCTTGAGCACCCGGTATTCGCGATTCACCAGGATCACGAACACGATCGACTGCCGCAGATGCGCGGCGGTCCAGAGCGCCTGGATCGAATACATCGCGGAGCCGTCGCCGGAAATGCACAACACCGGCCGGCCAGGCTCGGCCACCGCCGCACCCGGTGCGCCGGCCAGGCCCTGGCCGATGCCGCCGCCGCGCGCGCCCAGGTAGGCATCCGGCCGTGACGGCTTGAAGGCAGCCGCGAACTCGAGGCTGGCGGTGATGGTCTCCTCGACGAGGATCGCGTTCTCGGGCGTGCCGGCGGCCAGCTCGACCATGACCCGCGACATCGGGATCGGCGAGCGGTTCCAGGCCTTTTCGAGCCGGGCCTTGCGCGCGAGTTCGGCGGCCCGGGCCTGTTCGCCGAGCTCGGCGACCCGCAGCGACGCCTGTTCACGCTCAATGGCACCGAGGCGGTCGTCGACCGCGGCGTCCAGGGCGGCGAGCGAAAGCGCCATGTCGCCGACCAGGCCCACGTCGGGCGAATGATTGACGCCCAGGGTCTGCTCGCTGGTCTCGAGCTGGATCACGCGCGCACCTTTCGGGAACGGTGAGCCGGGTGCGAACCAGAGCTCTTCGAAGAACGGGCCGCCCACCAGCAGCACGGCATCGGCATCGCCGAGCCCCGCGCGAATGCCGGCGGCGTCGAAGGCCACGCCGCCGCGCCACTGCGGATGGGCGGCCGGGAACGAGACATGACCACGGATGCCCTCACCGAAGACGGGAGCGCCGATGCGCTCGGCCAGCGCCACCAGCGCCGGCATCGCGCCGCCCCGCCCGACCGCATCACCGACCACGATGGCCGGCGCATCGGCCTGCGCGAGCAGACTGGCCGCCGCGCCGAGCGCATCGTCGTCCGGACGCTGCCGGACCCGTATCGCACCGGGGGGCTGGGCGAGGTTGTCGGTGCTCTGCTCCATGACGTCGATGGGCAAGGCCACGAACACGGGACCGGCCGGCTCCTGGCACGCGATGCGGAACGCTCGGCGCATGACCTGGTCCATCTCGTCGGCGTTCTGTACCTGGGTGCTCCACTTGCAGACCGGCGCCGCCATCGCCGCCAGATCATGACTGAGCACAGGTGCACGCCGCAGCATGCGGGTGTCCTGCTGACCGGCGGTGACCACCATCGGCGCCTGCGCCTTGAGCGCGTTGTAGATCATGCCGATGGCATTGCCCAACCCCGGAGCCACGTGCAGATTGACCACCGGGCAGCGACCGGCCTGGCGGGCATAGTAACTGGCGGCACCCACCGCGATGCCCTCGTGCAGGCAGGTGACATAGCGAATCGACGGATAGTCACCGAGCGCGTCCAGGAACGGGCTCTCGGTGGTGCCCGGATTGCCGAACACGTGCTCGACGCCATGGGCAAGCAGGCTGTTCATGAACACGTCGCGTCCGCGCATCTGCATGTCTCCTTCGGGGAATTGAGCGTCGAAAACCGTCCCGAGGGCTCGAAGGCCGAGCGGCAGCGATTTCTCCTACCGCGCAAACCCCCGGGCCGGCACGCATGGCCCGGCACGGCCGTCGACCGGCCACGACCATTGTACGGCCGTGTCCCCGGCCACCGCTGGCCCGGGCCGGCCGCGCCGCCAGTGTGCAACTCGCGCCTCGCGGCGGGCGTTTCGTCTCAGACGGCTCGGCCTGGCGCCCGGTCGACGGCACGATCCGGGCCTACACCCATTCGACCCATCGATCTGCCGACCCGGAAGCCATGACGATCACCACGCGCGACAACGACCGATTCAATGCCCTGACGCCTGGCGGGAGTTCCCGGACGCGCGCACGAGGCACGAGCAGCCGTCGGGGCCTGATCGTGGCCATGGCCACCATGGCGCTCGTCATGAGCGCCCATGCTGCCCCCTATACGGCCGGCCTGCATCGGCTCGAGGTGCCGTACTTCGATACCAAGATCGACGTCGCCATATGGGCGCCGGCCAGGGCGCCCGAATCGCATATCGAGGCCGGGCCGTTCTCGCCCGATGCCGCCGCCGGCGCTGCCATTGCCGCGGGTCGGCACCCGCTGCTGTTGCTCTCGCACGGCACGGGCGGGATGAACCTGAACCACCACACGCTGGCCGCCGCCCTGGCGCGGCAGGGCTACATCGTGGCCGCACCCACGCATCCCGGCGACAACTATCGCGACCGGGGCATGATCGCCGACCCTCGCTACTGGCAGGAGCGGCCACGCCAGCTCGTGGTCACGCTCGACGCGCTGCTGGCCAGCGCTCGCTTCGGCGGCGCGATCGACGACCACCGCATCGGCGCGATCGGCCATTCGGCCGGCGGCTTCGCCGTCGGCGCTCTGGCCGGCCTGCGACCCGATCGGGCGCGGCTGGGGGCGCACTGCGCCAGAAGCAGCGACCCCGCCTGCGCCTATGCGGATCCGAGCTTCGGCGTGGTCGATCCACGACCGCAGGCCTTCGTGTTGCCAGCGGACTTCGCGCCTGCTTCGACCGTCGACGACCCCCGTATCGGCGCGGTGGCGATGCTCGCACCACTGGCCGCCGTGTTCGCCGACGACGCCCGCGCCCGGCCGCAGCTGCGGTTGATGATGATCGAAGCCGAGCACGACGAGGTTCTGACGCGCGACGACCATGCCGCCCGGCTGCGCCGACTCGAACCGCGCGTCGAGGCCGCCGTACTCGACGGTGCCGGGCACTTCGGCTTCATGGCACCGATTGCGCCACGCTGGCGGCCGATGCTCGGCATGATCGCGAGAGATCCGGCCGGATTCGATCGCGCGGCAGCGCAGACCTGGCTGGCAAACAGACTCGGCGACTGGTTCGACCGCAGCCTCGGCCGATGAACCGCCCGTGCCCCGCGACGCTCACGCTGAGCGGAGCACCGATCCGCCCCGCCTCTTCAATCACCCCTTGCGCAACCTCGATCGACTTGCTTTGCACTGGAGAACCGCCATGCCGAAACTCACCCGACTCTTGATCTCCGCCGCGTTCGCGCTCGGCAGCCTGCCGGCCACGGCCGCCACGCTCACGGTCGAGATCACCGATATCTCGCAGGCCAGAGGGACACTGAACATCGCGCTCTACGATAGCGAACAGACCTTCCGCAAGACTCAGGCGCGTGGCGTGCGCGTGCCGGCCAAGGCCGACACGGTCTCGGTCGAGATTGCCGACCTGGCCGCCGGTCACTATGCGGTGCTGGTGTTTCACGACCTGAACGACAACCATCAGCTCGATACCAACCTGCTCGGCATGCCCAAGGAGCCCTGGGGCGGCTCGCTACAGGGACGAACGGTCTTCGGCACGCCCGCCTGGAAGGACGTGCAGTTCGAACTGCCCGGGGCGGGCGCGCCGATTCTGGTGCGCCTGAACGACTGACGAGACCTTGGCAGGCGTCAGAGCGGAACCGCGAGCAGATGGGGAATGCTGAAGGTATCGACGATCACCCGCTTCTCGCGGAACCGCCAGTTTCCGTCGACATCGACGATACGGTCGCGGTAGTGGCCGACGCTGTACAAGCTGGTTTTTCCCTCGAGCGTGGTCTGGTACAGCACGTAGTTGGCCCGCACCGCGAATCCGTCGGCGGTCTCCTCGACGATCTCGACATTGGTGATCTGCCGGCGCGGATAGTGCAGGTTGTAGACGTTGGCCTCGCGCAGGCTGCGTACGCGGTCGCGCAACATGCCCGGGCTGTCGCAGAACAATATTGCCAACGGCGGCTCGATGGCCAGGTTCTCGCGCGGAATGACCTCATAGCGGCACCGGTCGGGCGCGAACATATCGGGCCAGAGTTCGAGCGCATCGTCGTCCAAACAGCGCGCATACGCATACTGCAGTTGCTCGATTTCGCGCAACACCCCGGTCGTGCCGATCATGCGTCGCCTCCGGCCGGGCCGACCCAGTGGCCCATGAGTTCGGTATAGCGCTTCCAAAGACCGCGCAACGGCACTTCGGTGACCAGATACTCGGCGGTTTCGATCGGGCCCTTGCCCCCCATCTCGACCACCGAATGCGCATCGAGATCGCGCACGATGCCGCGCTGCACGAGCTCGGTGGCCTCGCCGTCTTCCATGGAGATGTAACCGGCGGGGCCGGCCAGGTTGGCCTGCAGACGGCGCAGCCGGTCGAGCGCCGGATCGTCGCTTTCGAAACCGAAAAACGTGAAGCGCAGTTCGAACTCGCCCGGCCCCACCGGCCGGATGTGCCGGGTGGCCAGCGTGTTGTAGATCTGCTGGACGACCACGCTGGGGAACAGTCGCATGATCATGTTGCCCACGCCGTCTTCGTACTCCACCCGCCACTGCAGCATCTGCTGATCTTCGAGGGTCATGTCCTGCTGGAACTTCTGCGAGCCCTCGCGGCGCATCTCGCCATCGGCCGTCTGCTTGTCGTAGTCGCCCGAACGCGCGTGCACGACCATGTGACCGCGATCGGCGGAAACCGTCACGCCCCCCAGCTGCGTCGGCCGATAGGTGCCGAAGGTCTGGTGGAACAGGTGCAGCAGACCGGCGTGATACGGGTCGCCGACGTTCTCCAGGTAGAGCTTCCAGTTCGCGCTGATGCGCTGACGCGCGTAGCCGAGCACGCGCAGCGGCCCGGTCAGGGTCCGATCCAGGAAACCGCGCACCGCGTCGTCGAGCCAGGTTTCGAGCGCTTCGGTATCCGGATGCAGAGTGCCGAAGATCAGGCCCTTGTAGGTAGCCACGCGCAAAGTGGTCAGGCCGTGATTCGCGGGATCGAAATCGCGGTCGTAGCCGCCGCCCGAGCCCTTGACCCCACGCCTGAAAGGAATGCCGACCAGTTTGCCGGTGAGATCGAAGCACCACTGGTGGTAGACACAGCGATGGTCGCTGGCGTTGCCGTGGGTCTCGCGACGAACGATTGCCCCACGATGCGCGCAGCGGTTGACGAACGCGTGGATGGCACCGTCGGCGGCTCGATTGACGATGACCGGTGTATCGCCGACGACCGTCGCTCGAAAATCGCCCGGCCGTGGAAGCTCGGCCTCGAGTGCCAGGTAACACCAGACGGCACCGCGGAAGATCGCGCTCTGCTCGCGCTCGTAGATGGTCTGGTCGGCAAATACGCGATAAGGCACCCGGGTGAAGTCCCGGCGTGGCCACGACACATGGACTGGCTGGGCATCGGTGGTCATGGAGGGTCGAGAGAACTGGACCTGCGCGGCCCGGGAAACCCAGTGTAGCAGCGCCGTCCGCGGGCCCGGCCAAACGGCTACTTCAGCTGCCAGCGATCGCCCGGCTCGAGCATCCCTCGCGCCCGGTCGCCGTCCAGCCACGCGCGCGCGGCCGTATCACCGTCGAGCCAGGCGTCCCAGAACGCGGTACTGAAAGCGGCAATGGCGTCGTGATAATCGCTGATGCTGCGTTCGCTGCCGGGGCTGGTGGCGATCTGATCGACGAAGCTAGTATGCCGGGCGCCATCGAGGACCAGCTCGTACTTGCCGCCCACTGGCAATGCAGGAAACACGGTCAGACGCTCGGGAAGACGCGCTCCGATGGCCGCCTCGTCCCGGGTTCCGGTCAGCAGCAACCACGGCGTGCGCACCGCGCCGAAAGAGCGCCCGGGGTCGACTCCGTTCGGGCTGCTCGGACTGAGCACGACGGCGGCGCGAACGCGCGGCACGGTCAAGGAATGCTCATAGCCCGCCACCCACTGCCCGGCGACGATCTGCGTGGTGCGCGCACCGAAGGAGTGACCGGCCATGCCGATGCGCGTCTCGTCGGACGGCACGCCCAGGCGCTTGGCCAACCCCTCGCCCGGTGCGGCCAGCACGTCCAGCACCGCCTGGACGTCGCGTACCCGTCGCAGCAGTTGTTCGGGCGTGGCGGCCGCGCGCAACGCCGTGCCGATCGCGGTACCGCGCAGATCGCGCCAGACCGCGGCGTCGCTGCCCGGGTGCTGCAGCACCAGCACCATGTAGCCACGCGCGGCCCAATGGCGGCCCAGATAGCCGGCCGCCGCGCGCGAGCCGCCGAGCCCGTGGCTGAACAGGATCAGACCGCGCCGTCGGACGTGGGCGAGAGGCCGGTAGACGCGTACCGGCAACACCCGGCGCTCGTCACCCGGCAGGGCCAGATCGAGATCCTCGAACGAACGGACGGCTCCGTCCGCCAACGCGAGCGGGTCGTAGGCGTCGGCGGCCAGCGATGCCGCGTCCGCGGCCCGTGGCTCACCGGCGCCGGACGCGGACTGCGCACCCGCCAGGACCAGGCACGCAATCATGAACATCAGGAGCCAGCCGCCCCGCGCGGACGACGTTTTCTTGCTGACAGATCTCAATCGCAGACTCCATGCCGACCAGGCAGTTCGCCCCGACCGCCGACCCGACCGGCGTCCGAGGTTTTTACGGGTCGCCGCCACAGCCGCCATCATGCCAGAGGCGTGGCCGGTCGCTGTCGGGCCGTTGGTCATTCGAAGGCAAAATGCCGATCGAGCAATGGCCGTGTGTGCCGGCACGCACCGGGGCCGTAACAGTCTGGAGAGATCGGGATGTGGGAATTCTGGGTGGATCGAGGTGGCACGTTCACCGATATCGTGGCCAAGCTGCCCTCGGGTGAACTGCGCACGCACAAGCTGCTGTCCGAGAATCCCGAGCAATACCGGGATGCCGCCGTGCAGGGCATCCGCGATCTGCTCGGCGTCGGCAAGCGCGATATCGCGCCCGGGTCCGTACGGGCGGTGAAGATGGGCACCACGGTGGCCACCAACGCGCTGCTCGAGCGCAAGGGCGATCGCACGCTGTTGCTGATCACCGAGGGCTTCGGCGACCTGCTGCGCATCGGCTATCAGAACCGCCCCAAATTGTTCGAGTTGCATATCGTGCTGCCGCAACTGCTCTACGAGCGCGTCGCCGAGGTGCCCGAGCGGCTCGATGCCGATGGCAAGGTGGTCACCCCGCTCGACCGCGAGGCCGCGCGCCGGGCGCTGCAGGCCGGCTACGACGCCGGCATCCGTTCGGTGGCGATCGCATTCATGCACGCCTACCAGGTGCCCGATCACGAAAAGGCGGTGGCCGACATCGCCCGCGAGATCGGCTTCACGCAGATTTCCACCAGCCACGAGACCAGCCCGCTGATCAAGCTCGTGTCGCGCGGCGACACCACGGTCGTGGACGCCTATCTGACGCCGATCCTGCGCCGCTACGTGAATCAGGTGAACGATGCGCTCGGCGTCGACAGCGGTTCCTGCGAGCGGCTGATGTTCATGCAAAGCAACGGCGGGCTCACCGACGCGAGACTGTTCCAGGGCAAGGATTCGATCCTGTCCGGGCCGGCGGGAGGGGTGGTCGGCATGGTGCGCACGGCCGAGCAGGCCGGCTACGAAAAGATCATCGGCTTCGACATGGGCGGCACGTCCACCGATGTCTGCCACTACGCCGGTGAGTTCGAGCGCTCGTTCGAGACCGAGGTCGCCGGCGTGCGCATGCGCGCCCCGATGATGCACATCCACACCGTGGCCGCCGGCGGCGGCTCGATCCTCGCCTACCGCGACGGCCGCTATCAGGTGGGACCGGAGAGCGCCGGTGCCAACCCCGGGCCGGCCAGCTATCGACGCGGCGGGCCGTTGACGGTCACCGACTGCAACGTGATGCTCGGCAAGTTGCAGCCGGCGCATTTTCCCAAGGTGTTCGGCCCGCAGGCCGATCAGGCGCTCGATGCCGACGTGGTACGCGCGCGCTTCGAGACCCTGGCCGCCGAAATCGCGCGCGAAACCGGTGCGCCGCCGCTGCCGGTCGAGGACACGGCCGAGGGCTTCCTGCGGATCGCGGTCGAGAACATGGCCAATGCGATCAAGAAGATCTCGGTGCAGCGCGGCTACGACGTCACCCAGTACACGCTCAACTGCTTCGGCGGCGCCGGCGGCCAGCACGCCTGCCTGGTGGCCGACGCGCTCGGCATGAACCGCGTGTTCCTGCATCCGTTCGCCGGCGTGCTGTCCGCCTACGGCATGGGTCTGGCCGACGTGCGCGCGATGCGCGAGCATCAGTACGACGCACCGCTGACCGACGCGCCCGGCGCGGTCGAACTGCTGGCCCGGCTGGCCGACGAGGCGCACGCCGAAGTCGCCACCCAGGGACTCGCCGACGACGCGATCGAGATCGCCCGCCGCGCCCATCTGCGCTACGAGGGCTCGCATCAGGCGCTGGTCGTGCCCTACGGAACCGCCGACGACATGCGTGCCGCGTTCGACGCCGCACACCAGGCGCGCTTCGGCTTCGTGGCCGCCGAGCGCAGGCTGCGCCTCGAGGCGGTGTCGGTGGAGGCGGTCGGGCACACCGGCGTGGTGGCCGACGACCGCATCGACGCCGGCAGCGGCACGCCCACCCCGATCGACACCGTGCGCATGTACACGCAGGGCGCGTGGCGCGAGGTGCCACTCTACGACCGCGACGCGATGGGCGCCGGCGACCGGGTGACGGGGCCGGCGATCATCCGCGAATCGACGGCCACCACGATCGTCGAACCCGACTGGGCCGCGCAGCTCAATGCGTTCGGCCACCTCATTCTCGAACGCGCGGTGGCGCGCCGCAATCAACACGCGATCGGCACCGACGCCGATCCGATCATGCTCGAGGTGTTCAACAACCTGTTCATGAACATCGCCGAACAGATGGGCGGCACCTTGGCCAATACCGCCTACTCGGTCAACATCAAGGAGCGGCTCGATTTCTCCTGCGCGCTGTTCGCCGCCGATGGCTCGCTGGTGGCCAATGCGCCGCACGTACCGGTGCACCTGGGCTCCATGAGCGAGGCGGTGCGCACGGTCGACCGCGCCGCCGGCAAGACCATGAAGCCCGGCGACGTCTACGTGCTGAACAATCCGTTCAACGGCGGCACGCACCTGCCCGATGTCACAGTCATCACGCCGGTGTTCGATCGCGCCGGCAAGACCATCCTGTTCTACGTCGGGTCACGCGGCCACCACGCCGACATCGGCGGTCGCACGCCCGGCTCGGCGCCGCCCGACTCCACCCACATCGAGCAGGAAGGCGTGGTCATCGACACCTTCAAACTGGTCGAACAGGGGCGGCTGCGCGACCAGGAGACGCGGGAGCTGCTGGCCAGCGGCCCCTACCCCTGCCGCAACATCGACGAGAACATGGCCGATCTGGCCGCGCAGATCGCCGCCAACGAAACCGGCGTGCGCGAGGTCGGCAAGATGATCGACCAGTTCGGTCTGGAAGTCGTGCACGCCTACATGAAGCACGTGCAGGACAACGCCGAAGAGTCGGTGCGGCGCGTGATCGGCGCGCTCAAGAACGGCGCCTTTACCTACCCGCTGGACAACGGTGCGCAGATCCAGGTCACGATCACGGTCGACACCCAGCGACGCGAGGCCGTGATCGACTTCACCGGCACCAGCGCCCAGCAGTCCAACAACTACAACGCGCCCTCAGCCGTGTGCCATGCAGCCGTGTTGTACGTGTTCCGCACCCTGGTGGGCAACGACATACCGCTGAACGCCGGCTGCCTGAAGCCGATCCGCATCATCGCCCCCGAGGGCACGATGATCCACCCGGAGTATCCGGCCGCGGTCATCTCCGGCAACACCGAGGTCAGCCAGGCGATCACCGACTGCCTGTACGGCGCGCTCGGCGTGATCGCTGGCTCGCAGGCCACGATGAACAACTTCGTCTGGGGCACCGACAAGTTCCAGAACTACGACACCATCTGCGGTGGTGCCGGCGCCGGCCCGGGTTTTGCCGGCGCCAGCGCCGTGCAGATCCACATGACGAACACCCGCGCCACCGACCCCGAGGTGCTCGAGAAGCGTTTTCCGGTCCGTATCGACCGCTTCGCGATCCGGCGCGGCTCGGGCGGCCAGGGCAAATGGTCGGGCGGCGACGGCAGCATCCGCGCGATGCGCGCGCTGGTGCCCATGAAGGTCACCGTCTTGTCCTCGCACCGGATCACGCAGGCTTTCGGTATCCAGGGTGGCGAACCGGGCGCCGTGGGAGTCAACGAAGTCACCCGCGCCGACGGCACGGTGCTGATCATGGACGGCAACAGCGAGATCGATCTCGAGGCCGGCGATGTGTATACGATTTATTCGCCCGGGGGTGGGGGCTGCGGACGAGCCTGACAGGTGCAGGCTGGCAATTCGTTCTCGAGTGAACGGCGCAGGGCGCGCCGCGACCGCTGGCGGGCCGGGCGCGGTTTCCGATCCGCGGGTGGTTTCGCCTCCTGTCGGGCTGCCGACGCACGCTGGGCGGGCGACGAGCATCGCGGTAAAGTACCAGGCTGAAGCGATGCCTCGTGCCGACCCGTGATGGCCCTTACGTCCGCCCCCACCTACGACCCCTCTGACCCGGCCACGATCGCCGATCCCTACCCGGCACTCGCGCGTCTGCGCGAGCACGACCCGCTTCACTTCAACCCGCATCTGCGCGCCTGGTTCGTGACCCGCTACGACGACAACAAGGCGCTCACGCAGAACATGGCGCTCTCGAGCGACCGGCTGCGGCCGTTCTTCGGCGCCATGGACGAAGACCAACGGGCGAGCATCGGCCACATCATCCGTTACCTGAGCCGCTGGATGGTGTTCACCGACGCGCCGGATCACACGCGCCTGCGCAAACTGGCCTCGGCCGCATTCAGCGTGCGCCTCATGAACGCCATGGGCCCGCTGGTAGAGCGCCGGGTGGACCTCCTGCTCGATGGTCTGCACGGCCGCGACGCGATCGACTTCATCGCCGAGTTCGCAGGACCGCTGCCGGCGCTGGTCATCATGGACATGCTCGGCGTGCCGGAAGGCGAGCTCGTCCGCATCAAGGATCTGTCGGACCGCATGGCCTTGTTCATCGGCAGCGCAAGGGTTTCGCCCGAGAAATACGCGATCGCCGAGGCGGCCACCCGTGAGATGGCCGCTTTCTTCATCGATCTGATTGCCGCGCGGCGGGGCCACCCACGCAACGACCTGATCTCCGACCTGATCGCGGCCCGCGACCCGGACAACGGCGACACGCTCTCCGACGACGAGCTGGTCGCGACCTGTGTGTTGCTGCTGTTCGCCGGTCACGAGACCACGACCAGCCTGCTATCGAACGGCCTGCTGGCGCTGCTACGCTTCCCGGAACAGCTCGCGCTGCTGCGCGAGCGGCCCGATCTGGCCGCCGACGCCGTCGAGGAGTTCCTGCGCTTCGACGGCCCGAACCTCGCGCAGGGACGGGTGCTGGCCGAGCCCGTCGAACTGCACGGCAAGACGATGCAACCCGGCGACCGCGCGTTCCTGATGCTCGCCGCGGCGAACCGAGACCCCGCCGTGTTCGCTTCGCCCGACCGCCTCGACATCGCCTGCGAGCGGGCGCCTCATCTGGCCTTCGGTTGGGGCAGGCACATCTGCCTGGGCTTTCCGCTGGCCCGGCTGGAGGCTACGATCGCCTTCCCGCGGGTGCTGGCCCGCTGGCCAGCGATTTGGCTCACCGGCGATCCGCTTCCATGGCATCGTTCGATGGTGTTCAGGGGCGTGTCGGCGATGCCGCTGCGCCTGGCCTGACGACCATCGAACCGCCGGTGATCAAAGCACGCCCTCGAACCGGACGAATCGGCACATGACTCTCGCAACCCGTCGCCTGTGCGCGCCAACCGTGATCGCGCTGAGTTCGTTCGCGCTGCTGCTCGCCACCGAGGTCCGCGCCCAGACACCCGGTACCCACGAGCATGGCAGGGCGCGGCTGAACATCGCCGTCGATGGCGCCGAGTTGACGATCGAACTCGAGGTGCCGGCCGTGCATGTCGCCGGCCGCGAGAGCGCGCCTCCCGATGCCGAGGCACGCCGCCTGCTGCGCACGGGGCTGGACCGACTGGCCGAACCCGGCTCGATGTTCATGCCCTCGGCGGCCGCCGGCTGCCATCTCGAACGGATCGGCGGTGGGTTGCACGGCATGGCCCTCGTCGGCGAGTCCGGTGCGCCGGGTGACGACACCGGAAAGCGAGGCGCGGCACACCGCTCAGAGCACGCGCACGAACATGAACACGGCCGCGCCGCGGCCACCGGCGATCGGGATCACGCCCGCGACGAACACGAATCGCAGCATGCCGATCTGCTCGCGACCTACGAGTGGCATTGCGATCGCCCCGACGCGCTGACCGACATCGACGTCCGCCTGTTCGACCGGCTGAACGGCCTGCGGTCGTTGACCGTCCGGCTGATCACGGAACGAATCCAGCGTGAGTCGACCTGGATGGCCGACGGGAGCCTTCGCCTGCACCCTTGACCACGGTTCACAATCGAACCGACAGTCCGTCCGCCAGGCTCTGACGCACCGCCATCCAGGCCGGAATCGCGCCGGCCAGCAGTGCGGCGGCCAGCACGATCGCGAGCAGGCCGAGATCGGAGCCGGTCGGCATGGCGATCGGCAGTTCGATTCCATAGCGCGCCGCCACGATCGGCCGCAGACCCAGTGTCGCCACGGTCAGAAAACCGACGCCGAGCACGATGCCGGCACCGGTCAGAGCCACCGCCTCGGACAGCAGCAGCCCGGACAGATGCCAGGGCGTGGCGCCGACCGCGCGCAGCACGGCCATCTCGCGCCGCCGCGCCTGCATGGCCGAGATGATGACGATCAACAGGCTGGCCACCGCCGTACCGACGACCAGCCACGAGACCAGCCGCAGCAAGGTCTCGGCGACCGCGAACACATCCCACAGGCGTTGCAGAGCGACGCCCGGGATCACCGCCTGCAGTGCCTCCGACGAATCGGTGTTGATCGCGCGTTGCAAGGCGAACAACTGCGACTTGCGCTCGGTACCGATCAGGAATGCGGTGATCGACGACGGCAGCTCGGCGACCTCGCCGCGCGGGCCGGCCGGCGCCCCGCCGATGCGCAGGCGATCGAGCACCGAGGGCGGACGGCCATCCTGCCAGCCTTCGTGGATCCGTTCGATGGCCTGCAGGCTGACGTGCACGGTGGCGTCGACGGGCGTGCCGGTCGGCGCGAGCACACCGACCACCTCGAACGCGTGCTCGGCGTGCTCGATCGTGTTGACCTCGCCCACGCCGTGGGCGAGGTGGATCGACGAGCCGACGCGATAGCCCAGTGCACGGGCGACGTCGGCGCCCAGAACCGCCTCGAGCGGCGCGGCAAACGGCCGGCCGGCCGAGAAGACGAGCGCTTGTCGCCGTCCGAATCGATAGCGTCGAAAGTATTCTTCGTCGGTGCCGAGCACGCGATAACCGCGATGCGAGTCACCCAGCGATAAGGGAACCGCCCAGGCCACGCGCGGATCGGCGCGCCAGCGCTCGAAGGTGCTCCAGCGCAGGTTGGCGGTTGCGTCGCCGATGCGAAAGACCGCATACAGCAGCAATTGCACCTCGCCACCGCGCGCACCCACCACCAGGTCGGTGCCGGAGATCGTGTTGGCGAAGGCCGATTTGCCGTCGCGGCGCAGCTTCTCGACACCCAGCAACAGTGCCACGCTCACGGCGATGCAGAGCACGGTAAGAGCAGCGCTCAGGCGTCGGTTCCAGAGACTCGCGATCGCCAGCCGCAGCATCGCGGTCACGATGCGTCCTGCAGCGCGGCATCGGCCGCACGATTGATGCCTGCCAGGTTCAGACGACGGTCGAAGCGAGCAGCCAGCCGCACGTCGTGACTGACGAACAGCAAGGCCGCAGCACTGGCCCGGCACTGGTCGAACAGCAAGCGCATGAAGCGTTCGCGCATGTCTTCATCGAGCGCCGAGGTCGGCTCGTCGGCGATGATCAGCGATGGCGAGCCGATCAGCGCACGCGCCACCGCCACCCGCTGCTGCTGGCCGATGCTCAGCCCGCTCACCGCCCGTCCCTGGAGCCCGCGCGCACCCAGTCCGAGCGCATCGAGCAGACGACGTGCCTCGGCGACCGGCGTCGAGCCAGAGGCAGCGATACGGGCACGCCGAGCGGGCGAGAACCGGCACGGCAACAGCACGTTGTCTTCGATCGACAGATAGGGAACGAGATTGAATTGCTGGAAAACGATGCCGAGTTCGTCGGCGCGCAGGCGGTCGCGAGCCACGCCGGACAGACGCGTGAGGTCGTGGCCGCGCAGCAGGATCCGTCCGGTCGAGGGCAATACGACACCACCGATCAGGGACAACAGCGAACTCTTGCCGGCGCCGCTCGGCCCGGCCAGGAACACCGATTCTCCGGCGCCGATGTCGAACCGCCTGATGTCCAGCAGTGGCGGCCCCTCCGACCACGCGAAGCACACGTCTTCGAGCAGCATGAGCGGCGCGACTTGCGCGTCGTCGTGGCGGTCGCCCACCTCGACTACTTGTTCTGAAAGGCCTCGACACGCGACCCGCTCATCGCGTAGCCGGCATCGACGTCGCCCGTGCCGTCCACCAGCGAGAGCCTGTGCTTGCCGTGCTCGGGTTTGATCACGCCCTCGACCCAGACCGGCTGGAACAAGCCCTCGCTCTTGAAGCTGGCCGCCGCCTTCACGTAGACCATCTGATTGGCTGGCGGTGGCGGCGTGTGAATGCAGGCGCCGACATACGGCACGAGCAGGAACTCGGTGACCTTGTCGCCGTCGAACTCGAGCGGCAATACGTAGCCTGGCAGGCGCACACGCGCGCCGTCGAGTGCGGCATTGGCCTTCAGACGCTCGCCGCGCAGTTCGGCACCGAGTTTCTCGACCCGCTTCCAGAACGCCAGCGCCTTCGGATGCTTGCGGCTTGGCGGATCGGCCAGTAGCGCGCGATTGCGCTCGCCGACATCGGCCTCCTTCAGGAATCCACGGTCGATGCGCGCGCGCAAATCGAGTTCCTCGCGCACGTTGTCGTAGTCGTCGCGTTCGGCCCCGGTAAGCGAGTTCAAGAACCGGTCGATTTCATCGGCCTGCTGATGGATCTGACGCACGGACTCGGGCAGCAGATCCTCCCAGGCCAACTCACGCGCCTGCGCCCACGCGGGCCCGTGCAGGAACAGACAGGTGCAGGCAATCGAGACGAACAATGTGCGGATGATCGTTCTCCTGAGGTGCGGCGACCGCCGGAGGATCGCGGCAAGGACTGGATCGAAAAACGATCATAGCCCGTTCGCGGCAGCTTAGCGCGCCTTTTGCGCGTAGACCTCGCCACTGCCCGAGGCACGAACCAACGGAATGATCTGCCACAAGGCCGACAGCCCGACGATCACATAGACGACTCTGGCCAGCACCGCGGTCTGACCGCCCGAAATCGCGGCAACCAGATCGAACTGGAACAGACCCACCAGCCCCCAGTTGAGCCCCCCGATGATCAGCAGAATCAGCGTCAGGATGTTCATCGCTTTCATGTCAGTCCTCTTTGGAGTCGGATTGGAGAACCACTGGATCAGCAAGAACCGTTCCCCTGGGGGGCATGCCCGCACTCGGCGGAGCGCCTGCGTCCGAGCCCGCACAAGCGGCCGAACCGGCCATGGGTCGCTCACGCTGAACCCTGCTTCGAGATCGTACGCAGTGCGGGTTTGTCTAGCTTGCCCACGGTCGTACGTGGCAGTCGAGGCAGGAAGATGATCTCCGCGGGCACCTTGTAGCGGGCAAGATTCTCGCGGCAGTGGCCGAGCAAACCATCGACGTCGGCATCCGCCCCGGTCCGCAACGCGACGTAGGCAACGATGACCTCACCCCGATAGTCGTCCGGCCGGCCGACGGCCGCGGCTTCGGCCACGGCCGGATGCGCATGCAAGACCTCTTCGACCTCGCGCGGATAGACGTTGTAGCCACCGGTGATCACCATGTCCTTCTTGCGATCGCTGATCGTCAGGATTCCTTGCTGGTCGAGCCGGCCGATGTCGCCCGTGTAGAGCCAACCGTCGCGCAGCGCCGCGGCGGTCTCGGCCGGCCGGTCGCGATATCCGGACATGATCTGTGGGCCGCGCGCGCGTACTTCGCCGTCGTGCCCCGGCGGGAGCACTCGCGTGCCGCTATCGGCATCGACGATCTCGACCCGGGTGCCCGGCAAGGCTCGTCCGACGGTGCCGGGAATGCGCGGCTCACCAACGAACTGATAGGTCAGGACCGGGCCCGCCTCGGACTGGCCGTAGCCCTCGAATATCGGGCAACCCACCGCGCGCTCCCAACGGGCGAGCACCGCCTCGGGAAGCGCGGCCGAGCCCGAATAGACGGCGCGCAGCGAGGCGAGATCGGCCTGGGCGAAGCGCTCGCAGGCCATCAGGCCGGCGATGATGGTCGGGCCCGCGGGCAGGCAGGTCACGCGGTGGTCGGCGATGACATCGAGGACATCGTCGGGCCGGTAGCGCGGCAGGATCACGAGCAGTCCGCGGCAGTTGGCGGCCAGATGCAGGCACATCGAGGTGGCGAACACATGGAAGAGCGGCATCACGCACAGCACGACGTCGCCGGCCTGCGTGGGCAGCGCCGCTTCACGCTGCGCGATGTTGACCGCCATCTGGCCGTGCGTGATGTTCACGCCCTTCGGGCGCCCGGTGGTGCCGCCCGTGTATTGCAGGGTGGCCAGATCATCGGGCGCCGGCAGATCGTCTGGCAGGCTTGCATCGGCGCGCGTCTGCCATTGGTCGAGCTCGAGCGCACCGACGCCGATGCCCTGCCCCTTCAGGCCGAGCCGGCCGAGCACGGGCGCGAGCTCCGTGCGGCGCACCGCATCGAAAAGCACCAGCGAGGGCGCGGCATCGGCCAGGATTTCGCCGAGCTCGCGCGCCGTGTAGGCCGGATTGATCGGTACCGCCTGAGCGCGAGCCGCATGGAGTACGTGGAACGCCAGCGCGCAATCGATCGAGTTCTCGGCGATCAACGCGACACGATCACCGGGTCGTACGCGCTGCGAGCGCAGCCACGACACCCCCGCGCCCACGCAACGCCCCACGCCGGCGTAGTCGAGGCGGCGCGTGCCGTCGACCATGGCCGGTGCCTGCGGCGCCCGCTCGATCGCCTCGGCCAGCAGGTGGATCACGCTCGGATGAGCTGGTGGCGGCGCTTCGGCAATTGGCATCGGATCGACTCCGGTCGGCAGACTGTTGCAAGGCCGGTGAGAGGGTTCAACAGGCCCATGTTTCGCTTGCTGTCGCGGTCCGGCACGGCGCCGGGTCGACAATCGCGCCGCGCACGGCCTGGCAGCGAGCGTGACCGCCCCGAATAGTGGCATGCTTACGCCTTGTCGAGGGCCGCCCACGGGAGGCGATCGAGCCCGACGGTCACCGTCGCGTGTTTCACCGCCCCCTGACCGGATGCATGCGGCCGGCACTCATTCGACGCCCGGTCGTCGACGCGCTCGACTTGCATGGGAGAAAACGATGAGTCTTCACGCCGAGATCCCCTACGGTCTCTATTGGTCCACCCCGTTTGCCAAGTGGCAGGGCGCCTTCGCCGATCTGCACTCGGTGCGCTTTGCCGCTCATGTCGCAAAGGATGAACTGGCCCGCCGCGAGGTTCCACCGGAGGCATTCGATGCCGGCGTACTGGGCCTGTCGGTACCGCAACAGGGCTCGTTCTACGGCCTGCCCTGGCTCGCGGGCCTGATCGGCGTGCCGCAGATCGGCGGCCCGACGATCTCGCAGGCCTGCGCGACCGGCGCGCGCAGCCTGCTCGCCGCGGCGCAGGACATCTCGGCCGGGCTGGCCTCGTGCACGCTCGTGGTGTGCGCCGACCGCACCTCGAACGGCCCGCACCTGTACTACCCGGCCACACGTGCGCCCGGCGGCACCGGCATCGCCGAGAACTGGGTGATGGACAGCTTCGGCTGCGACCCGCTCGGCGGGCACTCGATGCTGACCACGGCCGAGAACGTAGCCGGCCGCTTCGGCTTCGACACGGCACAGCAGCACGAGATCGTGCTGCGCCGGCAGGAGCAGTACCAGATGGCCCTGGCCGACGACCGCGCGTTCCAGCGCCGCTACATGACGCTGCCGTTCCCGGTCCCGGACCCCGCATTTCGCAAGACCGTGGCCCAGCTCGACGGCGATGAGGGCGTGTTCCCGAGCTCGGCCGAAGGCCTGGCACGGCTGAAGCCGGTGATGAAGGACGGCACCGTCACCTTCGGCGGCCAGACGCATCCGGCCGATGGCAGCACCGGCATGGTGTTGACCACGCCGGAGAAGGCGCGCGAGCTTTCCCGCGACCCCGCGATCGCTGTGCGACTGCGCGGTTTCGGCCAGTCGCGCGCGGCGTTGGCGATGATGCCCACCGCGCCTGTGCCGGCCGCGCGCGCCGCGCTCGATCAGGCCGGTTTCGGCATCGCGGCGATGTCCGCGATCAAGACCCACAATCCATTCGCGGTCAACGATCTGGTGCTGGCGCGCGAATTCGACATCGACCCGGCCAAGATCAACAACTATGGCTGCTCCCTGATCTGGGGCCATCCGCAGGCGCCCACCGGGCTGCGCGCGATCGTCGAGCTGATCGAGGAATTGGCGCTGCGTGGAGGCGGGCTGGGGCTGTTCACCGGCTGCGCGGCCGGCGATACCGCGATGGCGGTCGTGCTGGAAGTAACCGACCGTGCACGCCCATGACTTGACCGACCGTTGATCGACGACATTCAGGCTTGGCGCCGGGCGCCGGCTTTGCGCTGCCGGCGATATGGACGATCATGCGCGAATGAAGCAAACATCCGAAAACCGGCCCGAACCCGCAGTTTCGGGTGCATCTGCCTACCTGACCACCCGCGAAGTAGCCGACCTGCTGCGCGTCAAGGAGCGAAAGGTCTACGATCTCGCCGCGGCCGGCGAGATTCCCCATCGCCGCATCACCGGCAAACTGTTGTTTCCGGCCACCGAGATCCACGCCTGGATCGAAGGCGCGGTGCCCGCATCGCATGCCCAGCGGCCCAACGTCCTGACCGGCTCACACGACCCCTTGCTCGACTGGGCCGTACGCGAGTCCGGTTCGAACCTGGCGACACTCTGGAACGGCAGCCTGCCCGGCGTCGACGCTTTCGCCAAAGGCAGGGCCGCGCTGGCGGGCCTGCACGTGCCCGAGAGCGATGGCTGGAACCTGAACACGGTCGCCAGCTGCGGCCTCACCGGCAGCGTGCTGATCTCTTGGGCTGTTCGCGCACGAGGTCTGCTCGTGGCATCCGACCACGACGGCAAGGCCCGTTGCTTCGCCGATCTGCGCGGCATGCGCGTCGTGCGACGTCAACCCGGTGCCGGCGCGGCCGCCTTGTTCGACCGGCTGATGGCCGAAGCGGATCTGAAGGAAAGCGACATCACCATGGCCGACGGCTTCGCGCGCACCGAGACCGATGCGGCCGCCATGGTCGCGGCGGGCGAAGCGGACGCGGCGCTCGGCATCGGCGCCATGGCACGTCAGTTCCACCTCGGCTTCGTACCGTTGCTGGACGAGAACTTCGATCTGCTGATGGATCGGCGCGCATACTTTACCGAGCCCGTGCAGCGGCTGCTCGCCTTCACGCGCAGCGAAGCCTTCCATGGCAAGGCGGCAGCGATGGGCGGCTATGACGTGACTCGGACCGGCGAGGTACGCTGGCTGTCGCCATGACCCGGCGCCGAACGCGGCACCACCGACCGGCGATGCGGGGCAACCCATGAAGACGACCGCCCGATGAAAACCGCGCATGACGGCGCGACAGGCAAGCCCGGCGACGCAGCGACCTGGCTCGGCGAGCTGTCGGGCTCGCTCGGCGATCTCGGCACCTTCCTGCCCTATGTCGTGGCAGCGCTGGCGGCCGGCACGCTCGCGCCGGCTCCGGTGTTCACCGGTTTCGCCCTCGCTTACCTGCTGGTCGCGCTCGTCTACCGGGTGCCGATCGCCGTGCAGCCGATGAAGGCCCTGGGCGCGATGATCGTCGCCGGCGCGCTCACCACAACCGAGATCGCCTGGGCCGGCGCAGTGCTCGGCGCGCTGTTGCTGGCCTGCGCGGCCACGCCGCGGCTGGGATCGCTGGCGCGTGCGGTGCCGCAGTCCGTCGTCACGGGTCTGCAGGCCGGCCTGGGCCTGATGCTGGTCGGTGTCGCCGCAAGCCTGATGAATCACGACTGGTGGTTGGCCGCGCCCGCGCTTGCGATCCTGGCCCTGAGCTATCTGTGGCCCCGTGGCCCGTGGGCGCTGATCGCCCTCGCCGGCGGCGTCTGGCTGGCGCCCGATCTGGCGACGACGCTGGTCCCGAGCGGCGCCTCGGACGCCGTTCGCGCCCTGCGGGCCGTGGATCCGGCGGCTATCGCCGCCGGCGTTCTGGGTCAGCTGCCGCTCACGCTGCTCAATGCCGTCGTGGTCACCGTGGCGGTGTCACACGCGGTGTTTCCCGCGGCGCGGCGAACGGTGAACGAGCGACGGCTGGCGGCCACCAACGGGCTGCTCAACCTGCTGTTGGCGCCACTTGGCGCGATGCCGATGTGCCACGGTGCCGGCGGCGTCAGCGCGCATCATCGCTTCGGGGCGCGCAGCGTCGGCGCACCGCTGCTGCTCGCCGTGTTGTGCGCGGCCGCCGCGTTCGCGGGCCCGTCGGTGATCGGCGTGCTGACCGCGATTCCGGCACCCGTGGTCGGCGCGCTGCTGCTGTTCGCGGCGCTCGACCTGATCCTGACCAGGCGGGTGTTCGATGCCCGCCGCGATTGTCAGCCGGTGATCGCCGCGGCCGCGCTGGCCACCTTCGTCGGCGGTGCGCTGGCCGGCCTGGTCGTCGGCATCATCGCCGAATCGGTGCGCGCGCTGATCCTGCGCCGCCTGCGCGGCGGATGAGGTGTCGCGCGGCCTGCGCTCAGGACTCACCCAGTCGGACCGAATCGCTGGAGTGACGTTCCGCGCTCGAGAAGCCGATGTCGTGCAACAGAAAGTCGGCTCCGATCGCGATGACCGCGATCGCGACGAATGCGAGCAACATGGATTTCATGGCTGAGCCTCCGTGAGGGGAACAAGGCGAGTGCTCATCGTGTCGCCTTGTCGAGAAATTCGATCAGGTCGCGGCGATCGTCGGCCTTCGTGATGCGCTGCATCGGCATCTTGCTGCCGGGTATGAAGTGATCGGGCCCAAGGTCGAACAGACGATCGATGGTCGAGGCATCCCAGATCAGGTCGGATCCCTCGAGGGTGGCCGAATACTCATAGCCCGGCAAGGAGCCGGCACGCCGGCCGAAGATCCCGTGCAGGCTTGGGCCGGCTTTGCGCGAGCGGTCGTCGGTCAGGGCGTGGCAGATCGAGCACTTGCGGGCGAACTGGCGCTCGCCGTTGCCCATCTCGGCCGGGTTGCGCAGGAATGCCGGTGCGCTGTCGGCCATCGGCCCGAACTCCGACAGCAGGTCGATGGGCCAGGCATAGACGATGTTCTCGATGCCACCGGCCAGAATGGACGTGCCGTCGGCCGAGAATGCCAGCGCCCAGATCGGCCCGCGCAGCGCCGCATGAAAATCGCGCTCGATGTGCCAGTCACGAGTATCGAACAAGGTGATGTAGCCGTGCCCGTCGCCACGGGCCAGCCAGCGACCGCTCGGGTCGAGCGCCAGCGCGAGGATGGGCCCGCGATCGACGGTCAGATTCCGAATCGCGCGACCAGTGTCGGGCTCGACGACGCGGGTCACGCCGTCGACGGCACCATAGGCGAGCCAGCCCGGACGACCGTCGGCATCGCGGCCACCGAGCACGATCTCGTTGACACCGAAGCCGCCGCGTACCAGCACCCGGCGCACCGCCCGCTCGGCGAGATCCCAGACCCGGATGGACCCGTCCACGTAGCCGGCGTACAGGGTCTTGCCGTCCTGCGCATAGGCGAGCGCATTGACACCCGAACTCGGCCCGCTCAGAAAGACGGCTTCGCCACCGTCCAGCGGCCAGAGACCGATGCTGCCATCCCAGCTCGCCGAGGCGATCGTGGCGCGATCGGGCGCGACCGCCAACGCGACCACCTTGCCGCGATGCCCGGTGAGCGTTCGGTGCGAGCCATCGGCGCGGTTCCAGATGATGACGGAGAAGTCGTCGCCCGCCGACGCGAGCCGATCGGCATCGACGAAGCCGACCACGTTGACCGCCGCCGCGTGCCCCTCGAGCCAGACCGGCGTGCGGTCGCGCCACAGACCGACCGAATTGTCGAAGCTCGCGGTGGCGATGCGGCCGCTGAACGGCGACACCGCGATGTGCATGATCGGGCCGCCGTGGCCCTTGAGCGTGAAGAATTCCGCCGCCTGGGCCGAGCCCGTGCTGCAAGGCGCGATCGACGCCAGCAACAGCAGCGCACCCACGGCAGCCGCGATGCCACGCCGCAGCGGTGTCGCGTCTGCCAGCCTGCGGACGGTCGCTCCCATCACACGAGTACCGCCCCGCGGGCGTGCAATGCCGTGGGCATGCGGTCCGACCGGCTCTTCGCCAACCGGCTTCGACGGGCGATCAACGCGCTCGAGAGGCATCTGGCCGGCCTGCCGTTGCCGCGACCCTGGCGGGTGTCGACTCAGGCGGCGGATCCCGAGCCGGCCGCAACGGCCGGCCCGCCGGACCCGCGACCCGAAGGCCCCTGCCGCGACGGCGCCCCGGCGCCGGCTTTGCGCTCGACCTCGTCGACCCACAGACTGTGATGCTCGCGCGCCCATTGTTCGTCGACCCGGCCGGTGCCCATCGCGTCGTATGCGCCTTCCATGCCGATCGTGCCGATGTAGATGTGGGCGATGATGATCGCCATCAGGACGAAGCCCACGATCGCATGCCAGAGCTGCGCATACTGCATCTCCTCCTGGGGGGCCAGCTCGGCAGGAAACGGTGCCATGCCCAACCACTGCGGCACACCGATCGCATTGAGCTTCTCGAACGTGACGGCGAACATCGGCAGCTCGAACGGGAACAACAGCGACAAGCCCGAGACCGAGATCGAGCCGCCGAGAATCACCACCGCCCAGAAGATCAGCTTCTGACCGGCATTGAACTTCTTGGCCGGCGGATGGCTGTGCTTGCTGAACAGGCCGCCGGCCTTCAACAGCCAGTTCAGATCGGTGCGATCGGGCAGGTTGTGCACGACCCACATCACGAACACCATCACCAGCCCGAGCATGAACGCCCACGACACATTGTTGTGAATCCACTTCGAGCCCAACGCGAGACTGGCGTAGGCATCCTTGCCCAGCAGGGGAATCAGGCCCTTGCGCCCGAACAGCGAGATCAGGCCGGTGATCGCCAGCAACAGGAACGAACCGGCCAGCAGCCAGTGACCGAACCGCTCCACCGACGCAAAGCGCAGGATCTTGCGGCCGGTCTTCCCGCCCTCGATGCGGATGCGACCGCGCACCAGGAAAAAGAACAACAACAGACCGATCGTGACCAGCAGCAACGCGCCCCCGTATCGCGACAAGGGCCCGGCGCGCCACTCGCGCCACCACATGCCGCCATCCTGCACGAGCACCGTGGCCGGCAGGCCGCCGGCCGACACCTTCACATCGGCCGAGCCATAACGCAGTGCCCGCCAGAGCTCGGCATCCGACGCGCCGCCCAGCGTGCCGAGTTGCGACGAGATCGCGGCCGCGCCAGCGGCGTCGCCGGTCGCATTGCGCCGAAAACTGTCGTCGATCGGTTCGCCTCGCTGGCGCCGGAGGATGTCCTCCAGCGTCTGCGCGCCGCCGGTCACCGCGCGCCCGTCGGCGCCAGCGGCCGCTCCGGGCACCTCGGGTGGCCGCACATCGGTCGAGCCATTGGAAATCGGCTGCGCGAACGACTGCACTGACAGCCCGAGCACGAAGGCAAAGACGAGCAACACACGGGTCATGATCGGTCCTCGACACACACGACCTGGACGGTCGACGAACTACTGACGAAGTATGAAACGCAGAGCTGCGCAATTCCCTGCTGCGCGCAGGGTGGCCTGCACCCGCTCGGGCAAGCGGGTTGTGACAGCGGGCATCGAACCCAACGCCTTCCGAGCGGCGAAGGACGACCGACGCCCTGCCGTATGCCGTTCACGGCAATGGACCGCGGATGTCCGCCCGCCGCGCCCGGGCGAAACGAACGACCGACAGGCGTGCGACAACCCCGCCCGCATCGCATCGGTGCCGAACGGACGACCATGACGTCACTGCCGCCGTTGGCGGACCAGAGCTCACATCGAGAAGCCGGGCCGGGCGATGCCCCGACCCGGCTGCTATCGCTCAGTCACCTTTCTGGCCGTAGGCCGTGCCCCAGCCCCAGGCCCCGGAGCCGAAGCCGCGAGCCACGACGCGTTCGCGATAGATGCCCGAGACCACGTCGCCGTCGCCGGCCAGCAGGGCCTTGGTCGAACACATCTCGGCGCAGATCGGCAGCTTGCCCTCGGCGATGCGGTTGCGGCCGTATTTCTGGAACTCGGCCTGCGAGTTGTTCTCCTCGGGGCCGCCCGAGCAGAACGTGCACTTGTCCATCTTGCCGCGCGAACCGAAGTTGCCCGCCTGCGGATACTGGGGTGCGCCGAACGGACAGGCGTAAAAGCAGTAACCGCAACCGATGCACAGGTCTTTCGAGTGCAACACCACGCCCTCTTCGGACTGGTAGAAGCAATCGACCGGACACACCGCCATGCAGGGTGCGTCCGAACAGTGCATGCAGGCCACCGAGATCGAACGCTCGCCCGGCTTGCCGTCGTTGATCGTGACGACCCTGCGCCGGTTGATGCCCCAGGGAACCTCGTGCTCGTTCTTGCAGGCGGTAACGCAGGCGTTGCACTCGATGCAGCGTTCGGCGTCACAGAGGAATTTTGCTCGTGCCATCGTGACTTCTCCTTATGCTGCCCAGATCTTGCAGAGCGTGGCCTTGGACTCTTGCATCTGCGTGATCACGTCGTAACCATAGGTCTGAGCCGTGTTCGTGCTCTCACCGAGGACGTACGGATCGGCCCCCTTGGGATACTTGGAGCGCAGATCCTTGCCCTCGAAGTGGCCGCCGAAGTGGAAGGGCATGAACGCCACGCCCTGGCCGACCCGCTCGGTCACCATCGCCTTGACCTTCACCTTGCCGCCCTCCGGCCCCTCCACCCAGACCTGCTTGCCGTCACGGACGCCCAGGTTGTTGGCATCGCGCGGATTGATCTCGACGAACATCTCCTGCTGCAGTTCGGCCAGCCACGGATTGGATCGGGTCTCGTCGCCGCCACCTTCGTACTCGACCAGACGACCCGAGGTAAGGATGATCGGGTAGTCCTTGGAGAAGTCTTTCTTCTGGATCGAGGCGTACAGCGTGGGCAGACGATAGAAGGTGCGGTCCTCGTAGGTGGGGTAGTCGGCCACCAGGTCGCGCCGCGACGTGTACAAGGGCTCGCGGTGCAGCGGCACCGGGTCGGGAAACTCCCAGACCACGGCGCGCGCCTTGGCATTGCCGAACGGCGCGCAGCCGTGCTTGATGGCGACGCGCTGGATGCCACCGGACAAATCGGTCTTCCAGTTCGCCTTCGGTCCACCAACCTTGTCGACCGCGGCGCGCTCGGCTTCGGTGAGGTCCTTGTCCCAGCCCAGGTCCATCAGCATCTGCATGGTGAACTCGGGATAGCCGTCCTGGATCTCGGCGCCCGGGTTCGAGACGCCCTCGGCGAGCAGGTTCTGCCCGTTGCGCTCGACACCGTATCGGGCGCGGAAACACAGGCCCCCCTCGGCGACCGGCTTGGACATGTCGTAGAGGTTGGGCGTGCCCGGGTGCTTCATCTCGGGCGTGCCCCAGCACGGCCACGGCATGCCGTAGAACTCGCCGTCGTTCGGCCCGCCCACCGCCTGCAAGGTGGTGCGATCGAAGGTGTGCTGGTTGGCCATGTGCGACTTGATGCGCTCCGGCGACTGACCGGTGTAACCGATGGTCCAGAGACCCCGATTGAATTCGCGCGTGACGTCTTCGACCAGCGGCTCGTCGCCATTGAGCTTGATGTTTCGGAAGAAGCGGTCGGCGAAGCCGAACTTCTTGGCGAACTTGGCGATGATGACGTGGTCGGGCAGGCTCTCGAACAACGGCGCCACGACCTGCTCACGCCACTGCAGCGAGCGGTTCGACGCGGTGACCGAGCCCGAGGTCTCGAACTGGGTCGAGGCCGGCAGCAGGTAGACACCGTCCGTGCGGTCGTTCATGACGGCGCTCAGGGTCGGATACGGGTCGATGACGACCAGCACATCCAACTTCTCCATCGCCACCTTCATGTCCTTCAGGCGGGTCTGGGAGTTGGGGGCGTGTCCCCAAAACACCATCGCGCGCACACGATTGGGCTGACCCTGCATGTTGGCCGGGTCCTCGAGCACACCGTCGAACCATCGGCTGACCGGAATGCCGGTCTCGTTCATGAGGTTCTTCTTCTTGCCGTCCTTGCCCTCTACGGTCGCGAAGCGGCCCTTCAGCCAATCGACGTCTTCCTGCCAGACGCGCGCCCAGTGCGCCCACGAACCCGCCGCCAGACCGTAGTAACCCGGAAGCGTGTGCGAAAGCACGCCAAGGTCGGTGGCACCCTGGACGTTGTCGTGACCGCGGAAGATGTTCGTGCCGCCGCCACTGACGCCAAGGTTACCGAGCGCGAGCTGCAGCACGCAGTAGGCGCGGGTGTTGCTGCTGCCGTTGGTGTGCTGGGTGCCGCCCATGCACCAGATCACGGTGCCCGGCCGGTTGTTGGCCAGGGTGCGCGCAACCCGCTTGAGCTGGCTGCCCGGCGTGCCGGTCACGCGCTCGACCTCGGCGGGGTCCCATTTCGCGACCTCGTCGCGGATCTGGTCCATGCCCCAGACCCGGGTGCGGATGAACTCCTTGTCTTCCCAGCCGTTCTCGAAGATGTGCCACAAAATGCCCCAGACGAGCGCGACATCGGTGCCGGGACGGAAACGGACGTATTCGTCGGCGTGCGCGGCCGTGCGCGTGAAGCGCGGATCACAGACGATCAGCGGCGCGTTGTTGCGCTCCTTGGCGCGCAACACGTGCAGCAGCGACACCGGGTGCGCCTCGGCCGGATTGCCGCCGATGATGAAGATCGCGCGCGAGTTGTGGATGTCGTTGTAGGAGTTGGTCATGGCGCCGTAGCCCCATGTGTTCGCAACCCCGCGACCGTGGTGGAGTGACAGATCCGCGCCTGATGGTCGACGTTGTTGGTACCCCAGTAGCCGGCGAACTTGCGGAACAGGTAGGCCTGCTCGTTGCTGTGCTTGGCCGAGCCGAGCCAGTAGACGCTGTCGGGCCCGCTTTCCTCGCGGATCTTCAGCATCTGGTCGCCGATCTCGTTGATGGCCTGGTCCCAGCTGATGCGCTTCCACTCGCCGGCGACCTTCTTCATCGGGTATTTGAGGCGGCGCTCGCCGTGCGCATGCTCGCGCACCGAGGCACCCTTGGCGCAATGCGCGCCCAGATTGAAGGGGCTGTCCCAGCCAGGCTCCTGGCCGATCCAGACGCCGTTGGCCACCTCGGCGATGACCGTGCAACCGACCGAACAGTGCGTGCAGACCGACTTGACGGTCTTGACCGCCTTGGGCGTTGCGGCATCGGCCGCATGAGCGCGTGTGACGGTGCCGCCGATACCGCCGATGGCGGCCAGACCGACCGCCGTGAGACCGGATCCTTTCAGGAACGCACGACGATCGACCGACTGTCGTGCCGTCTCGTTCAGGATATTCGACCCTTGGGGGCGTCGCGCAACCCCATTGGACTTTTTCCTAAGCATGTTGACTCTCTCTCGCGGCAACGCGATCGCTGCCGCATTTTTCGAATGAACCGGTCGCTCGGGCTTCACGCAACCATGGACCGGGGCTGGGGGCTGACTCCTGTGGTCGAACTCTGAAACGGTTGAAGAGGCGCGCTACCCGGCTCAGAACCGGGCGCTGTCGTAGTACGCGCGCGTGTGCTGGGTGTCCTGGATGCGGTTCGCCGCCAGATCGGGCTGCGCCGCCTCGGCGTCGCGCACCCCCAGCGTGCCCGCGGCGGCCACTGCCGCGGGCGCGGAGAATGCCGCCATCTTCAGAAAGTTGCGGCGATCCGGGGGATCTTTCTGGTCTTTTGTCATGAGCATTCGCCCTCCGTTGCTTGGCGGCGGCGCCGCCGGGTTGGATTCGCGCACGATGGTCAGGCCGTCAGCAGCCGGAAACCCTCGCGCTCGATTTCCATGAAACGACGCCCGAGCGCGCCGACGGCAGCATAGAACACCGAACTGCCGGTGCGCTCGAGATCGGAAAAGAAATGACCGGCCCACGCATCGATGTGAGCCTCGAAAAAGGTCTTCTGCTCGGCCAGCGGCGTCACTGTGCCGAAACGGCCGACGATCAGGCCGCCCATCATTTCCATCAGCGAGGCGATGTTGTCCTCGGGCTCGAACTTGCCCTCGGCACGCTCGATACCGCGGCTCGCCATGTCAGCGCGCAATGCGGCCAGCGGCTTCTCGTTCAGAAACCCGGTGAGGTAGTAGCTGGCGTAGGGCAGTTGCTCGCCGCGACCGAGGCCGATGAACAAGACGTTGAATTCACGCTCGGCGGTTTCGGCAGAGGTGACGCGCGCCAGCCGCGCGAGAGAATCCATGGCGGCGCCGATCGGCGAATCGTCGCCCTGGAGCGCGGCGATGCGCGTCAGCAGGTCAGCGTCTGCCGGCCGGGCCAGGAGCAGGCTCAGGAAATCGTAGAGATCCGCACGTGCACGGTCTACGGGCTCGATGACGAAGATCTTCTCGACTGCGGACATGCGGCCAGACTCGAATGGGGGCCAGCGGATTATGCCAAGGCCCCGAGGCGGCGAAGACCGGATCGTGCACCACTAGCTGAAACGCATTCGGCGTCTCGGCGGCCGAGCTGGGCTGGCTTCACCTTCTGTCTCTTGTGTACCGCTATCGGCTTCCAACGACCGATAGCCCATGACTTCTTCTTCAGCACTTTCGCCGACAGTGTGCGGCCAATTCGCGGCATCGGTCAATGAAGGCCCTGGGTCGGTCACGGGCAGCTGCGCAACAAACCCGGCGTCGGACGCCGTGCCGGTTTCGGCAACGGCCTCCGCCACGCGAGCATCCATCGCGGCCCGCAGGTCGATGCCGGTGCCGTCCTCGAGCGCGCGCGTATGGTCGACCATGCCCCTGCCGACCACGTAGACGCTCTTCATGCCTTGGGTCACCCTGGCCGCATCGGTGTAGTCCTCGCCATATTCGATCAGCCCGTCGAGGTTCGCGAGCACCGGGTTCAGGGTCCACAGGCGCCGCAGGGCCCGACGCCGCAGACGTTCGGGCACCGTGCGCTGCAAAAACGCTCGGAAATCGGCACCCTCGGCCATCGTGTCGGGATCGGGCAGGCCCAATTCGGCCAGGATCTCCTCGTCGGATTTTTCCTCGAGCCGGGCCACCTGCCGGGCATCATCGGCCGCCTGCCGTTGCTCTCGTGCGCGCGTCTCGGCGTCGCGCACGGCCGCGCGACGCCGGCTCCAGAAGTCGCCACCACGGCCCCGGGTCATGATGGCCGCCCCTTGTGCTTGGCACCGGGTGCGCGATAGACGTCGGTCAGCTGGCGGATGCGGGCATCACCGATTCCCGGTTCCTTGAGATCGATCCGCTTGCGGTCACGTTGGCGCTTCACGAATTGTTCGTCCTCGTGGTGGCGTTCGACGAAATCCCAGACCCAGGCGATCAGTCCCGGGGGCATCGGCACCTTCTCGACGATTTCTTCGCCGGTGTCGCAGAAATCCTGCCCCTCGAACGGTGATGCCGTGACCAGCAATACATCGAGCGGCCGCTCAGGGTCGGGATTCTCCGCTTCTCGAAGCACCACGTAGACACAAGGAGTCTCTTCCGACAAGGCCATCAGATAGGCCTCGGTGTCGGTGCGGTACAGCTCGAGCGGCACGGTGGCGGCGTGGTACTCGATGGCATCCCCCTCACGACGCAGCACCTGCCAGTCGGCCGGCGCCGCACCGGGCAGCACCGACACCGGCCGCCAGACCCACCTGGCCCAGCGGGTCACGCCGGGCAGACGCCGAATGACCACACCCATGGCCATGGATTGGCTTTTGCCTTCGGGCACCGGAGCATCTCCTCGAGGGATCATCGAAATCGGGGTCAGAACGGGCGCGCCGCGCACCCGCGCCCGGCCATGGGTACCGGATCGGCACGTCGCTCTATGGTAATTTGGCGCGCCGATCGATGCGGGCTTTCGGCAGCCCGGTCAACCATCTACCGCCCGTTCGCGGGCTCGACATGGCCAACGACAAACTGATTCTCTGCGACTGCCTCGCGACCCAATCGATCGACGCGGCAAGCCTCGAACGCGCCACCGGGCTGGTCTGCTCGCCCGTGCACCGCGCGCTGTGCGGCGATCAGGCAGCCATAGCCGGCAAGGCCATCGCGGCCGGCGGCGCCATCATCGCCTGCGCGCAGGAGCGGCAGTTCTTCGAGGAGTTGGCCGAGGAACTCGGCGCGCCGGCACCGGCCTGCCTCGACCTGCGCGACCGCGCCGGCTGGTCGGCCGACCCCCGGCCCGGTGCGCCCAAGATGGCCGCACTGATAGCCGATGCCATGCTCGTGCTCGCGCCGACCAAGACCACCGACGTGGAATCCGCCGGACAATGCCTGATCATCGGTGAGACCGAGGTCGCGCTCGCCGCCGCCCGTCAACTCTGCGAGCTGCTCAACGTTACCGTTCTGCTCGCGCCGGGCGCCACGCCGGGCCCCGACGACGACCGACGCTTCGACATCGTGCTCGGCACACTGATCTCGGCAAGCGGCGCGCTCGGCGGTTTCGAACTGCGCTTCGACCGCCTGCAGGAACGCATCGGCGGCGGCCGGGGCGAGCCGGCCTTCGGCGCACCGCGCGACGATGCGCGTTCGAACTGCGACATCATCCTCGACCTGTCGGGCGGCGATCCCCTGTTCCCGGCCGCCGGCAGGCGCGAGGGCTATCTGCGCGCCGACCCACGCTCGGCCGAAGCGAGGCTGGGCGCGATCCTGCAGGCGTCGCAGTTGGTCGGCACGTTCGAAAAACCGCTCTACGTGCGCACCGAGATAGCGTTGTGCGCGCACTCGCGCGCGCAGCAGACCGGCTGCACGCGTTGCATCGACCTCTGCCCCACCGGGGCGATCACGCCCGCGGGCGAGCACGTGCGCGTCGATCCGATGATCTGCGCCGGTTGCGGCTCTTGCTCGGCGGTTTGCCCGTCGGGCGCCATCGCCTACGATGCCCCGCCGGTCGATGCGCAGTTCCGCCGGCTCGAGACGCTCGCGTCCACCTGGCGAAGGCTTTCGACCGAGGCGCCCCGACTGCTGGTTCACGATGGCGGTCACGGTGCCCAGATGATCCGCTTGTGCGCGCGCTATGGCCAGGGCCTGCCCGCCGACCTGTTGCCGATGGAGATCGGCGCGCTGGCCGCCTTCGGCCACGCCGAGGCGCTCGCGGCACTCGGCACCGGTTTTGCGAGCGTGGACATCCTGCTTTCACCGGACACCGAGCACGATGGCCTGACGTTCCAGGTCGAACTCGCCAATGCCATCGCCGGCCGCGAAGCGGTGCGCCTGATCGAACCGGCCGAGCCCGAGGCGTTCGAGGCCTTGGTCTGGCGGGACGACGTCGAGCCGCCGCCGGTGGATCCGGTGCTGCCGCTGGGCTCGCGGCGACAGGTCACGCGGCTCGCGGCGCGGGCGATCAACCCGCAGCCAGCGCCGATCCCCCTGCCCGCAGGCGCACCCTACGGCACCGTCGAGCTCGACAAGGACGCCTGTTCGCTGTGCCTGTCGTGCGTGTCGCTCTGCCCTTCGGGTGCGCTGGCCGACAATCCGGACGCACCCCAGTTGCGCTTTCAGGAAGACGCCTGCCTGCAGTGCGGCATCTGCGCGACCATCTGCCCCGAGAACGCCATCTCGCTTTCGCCGCGGCTGAACCTCGCCGACGAGGCCTTGTCGCAGCGGGTATTGCACGAGGAAGAACCCTTCGCGTGCATCGAATGCGGCGTGCCGTTCGGTGTCCGTTCCACGGTCATGCGCGTCACCGAGAAGCTGGCGGGCAAGCATGCGATGTTCGCCCGCCCGGAAACGATCCGCATGATCCAGATGTGCGACGACTGCCGGGTCAAGGCGCTCTACCACTCGCAGAACAATCCGTTTGCCGGCGGCGAGCGACCCCGGGTGCGCACCACCGACGACTACCTGCGCGGCAAACCGGACGAGCACTGAACGGTCGCGGACATTGCCCGCAGGCAGTAACCGTGCCGCCGCAGGACGGCCGCAGCGCCGGCGGCACGGTTACTGCAGCTTCAGCGGCTGACCCAGATCGGCCGGTTCGATCGTCTCGACATAGGCCGCGATCGCCTGCACGTCGTCGATCGTCATGCGCAAGGGCGAGATCGGCGGCGGCCGGCTTTCGTGGAATGGTTCGGTGACATCGCGCACCTGTGTGAAGGCAGGATGCGGTCGGCGGACGAAGAACGACTGGAAACGCGCCAACCAGTCAGGGAAGCCCCGCAGCAATGCGAACGACGGCGTCGATCCGATGGTCGTCATGCGGGTCCGCTCGTTGACCATGTGGCAGCGTCCGCAGTGGCGCTCGGCCAGGACCTCGCCCTGGTCCGCGTCGCCGACGATCCTGGCGGTCGTCGCGTCGGCCTTGGCAACATCGGCCGGTCGGTACGGATGGCGCCCGTTCACGGCGAACGCGAGCACCGTGTTTCGGCCGATCTCGCTCGTCAGCCAGGCCTCGAAGCGCCCGACCGCCGCGGCATTGGGCCCATCGGTGATCGCCAGCGACCAGTCGCCGTCGGGGCCGGAAAACACCGGCCGGCCCGCGCTCGCCCGGTTCAAAGCGGCATCGGCCGGCGCGTCATCGGCGACCACGCGCACGCGGGTGGCCGTCTTGAGCGAGAATCGGGGCACGAGATAGGCGAGCAGACCATTGTCGGTCAGCGAAGCCGGCGCGCTCAGCGTGAATTGCCGCCCCTGCGCGGCTGCCTGAGCGGCAGCGAGCAGGATGGCGGCAACCAGGGCCATGCAGAATGTGACGGAGGCTCGGATACGAATTCCTCCCGGACAAGGGATCATGAACCGGCGTGCCCGCGACCACTCTTCGCGCCCGCCGCTCCGCGGTTCCCCTGGAGGCTAAGTCAACCCCCACGGTCGGTCAACGGCGACCCCGATGCCCGATCGACGTTTCACCGGAGTTCCCATGAACGAAGATTCCAACATGTCGATCCGACGCTTTCTCAAGCACGTCGGGGTCACCTCGCAGCGGGTGATCGAAGACGCGCTGCGCGACAACGACTCGGCGGGCAAGCGCTACAAGGTGCGCGTGGTGCTGACCATCGACGAACTCGGCGTCGAGCACACCGTCGATGGCGAAGTCGAGGGCCAGGGCTGACGTGGCACTCACCCGCGACACCGTTCTCGAAGCCCTCAGAGGCGTACACGGGCCGGATGGCGACGATCTCGTGGCCTCCGGCATGATGCGCGGACTGCAGGTCGGGGCCGGCAACGTGCGCTTCGTGCTGCACGGCGACCCCGCCCGCGCCGCGGCGCTCGAAAAGCTGCGCGACGAGGCCGAGCGGCGTCTGCGCGCGCTGGAGGGCTGTGAAGATGTCACGATCGTCGTCACCGGCACGAATACCGCCGGCGCGACCGAGGCCCGGCGCCCGTCGATCCCCATCCGGCCCGCCTCGGCACCGCCGGCCGGGCCGCAGAAGGTCGCCGGCATCGCCCGCATCGTGGCGATCGCTTCCGGCAAGGGCGGTGTCGGCAAGTCGACCGTTTCGGCCAACCTGGCCTGCGCGCTGGCTGCCCAGGGTCGCCGCGTCGGGCTGCTCGACGCCGATGTCTACGGCCCCTCGCAGCCACGCATGATGGGTGTTTCAGGCCGGCCATCCTCGCCCGACGGGCAGACGATCCTGCCGATGCGGAATCATGGCGTGACCCTGATGTCCATCGGCCTGATGACCAACGATGATCAGGCGGTGGTTTGGCGTGGGCCCATGCTGATGGGCGCCCTGCAACAGATGATGAACCAGGTGCAGTGGGGCGCGCTGGACGTGTTGCTGGTCGACCTGCCGCCGGGCACCGGCGACGTTCAGATGACGCTCGGCCAGAAGTTCACCGTCGACGGCGCGGTCATCGTCTCGACCCCGCAGGATGTCGCCCTACTCGATGCGCGCAAGGGTATCGACATGTTCCGACAGATGAAGATTCCGATCCTGGGCATGATCGAGAACATGTCGATGCATGTCTGTCCGAAGTGCGGCCACGAACAACATATCTTCGGTCACGGCGGGGTCGCGGCCGAGGCCGACAAGATCGGTGTCCCGCTGCTCGGCGAAATCCCGCTGCACCTCGACATCCGTACCGCGGCCGATGGCGGCGCGCCGGTGGTGGTCTCGCGCGCGGATTCGCCCGAGGCGCAGGCGTTTCGGGCGATCGCGAAGCGAATGGTTGCGGAGGACATGGCGTGAACGATGCCTCTCTGCATCTGCCGCCCTTGTTCGAGCCGGTCGCGGTCGGCGGTCGTACCGACCCCTTCGATCGCGCGCGCGCGCTGGCGGTGGCCGGCGCAGATCCGGGCATCGTCGTCCACAACATCACGAATGAATGTCTGCGGGCAGCGATCGTGTTCGCGCCCGAGGTCACACTCGAGCCGGCGATGGCGATGATGCCGGCCTGCGGCATCGGATTCCAGAATGCGCTGGGTTCGCTCGCGCCGCCCGAGGTGGCCGTGCATCTGCAGTGGGACGGCGCGATCCGCGTCAACGGCGCGCGCTGCGGACGTTTGCGCGCCGCGGCCGCCAGCGGCGATCCGGCCGCCGTGCCCGACTGGCTGGTGGTTGGCCTGGCGTTGCGGTGGCAGCATCCCGACGACGCGCCGGGCGCAGACCCCGACCGCACGGCGCTGATCGAGGAGGGCTGCGCCGAGATCGAACCGACGGCTCTGCTCGAGGCCTGGATCCGCCACACGCTGGTCTGGATCAATCGCTGGGCCGATGACGGCAATGCGCCCTTGATGGCCGAGTGGCGGGGTCTCGCGCACGATCTGGGCGAGCAAACCGTCATTCTCGGCGTCGAGGGTTTGTTCGTCGGTGTCGACGAGCACTTCGCAGCCCTGCTGCGGGTGGCCGGTGAAACCCGCTGCCTCGCCATGAGTCGCCTGCTGGAGCACTGACCGATGAAGCTTGCCCGCGCCGTTCATCTCGACGACAGCGACACCCATGTCTTCTATGCGCCGGCCCGCACCGGTGAGTGGTGCATTACCGGCGGCTTCGAGTTCTCCGACTGGACCGACGCCGATCTGGTCGGCAAGGCACGGCAGGCGTTTGCCAATGGCTGGCTCGGCCTGGAGACCTTCGGTCGGGCCACCCTGGTGGCGGTGACGCCGATCGAAGCCACCGAGCTCGATGCGCTGGCCGACCAGCTCGCGCAACATTTCCACGACGTGTACGGCGCCCCCGACGTGCAGCAGGCGCGTCCGGTGGCGCTCGAGGAGCTGCGCTTCATGGCCGAGCTCTGCGAAGACCACGACGAGAACACCTTGCTGACGGTGCAGCGCGAACTCACCGAGTCTGGCGTGCGCGAGAGCTTCCGGCGGATCGAGGTGGTCAGTGCCGAGTTGCGTCAGTTTGCGGTGCACGATGCGCCGGACCGGCACGACTAGTCGTCCGCCGACAGACCGTTTCTCGCCCAGCGCATGACACCGGAAAATATCGATCGATTCCCGGAGTCGTGCACGCTGACCCTGACCGCGACATCATCGCCGACCGCGCCCTGAGAGGCCCCGGCGCGTTCGAAACGCGCCTGCGCGGGCTGGCCGATCGGCATCGGCAGGAGAAACTTCGCCTGCGTGATCCCGGTGACGGCGCCCCCGAACTCGTGACACCAGAGCTCGGCCAACACATCGAGCAAGACCACGCCCGGCACGACCGGATGCCCGGGGAAGTGACCGACCAGGCTCGGATGATCGCCGGCGATGCTCAGCGTGGCCTCCAGCCGCATCTCGACGTGTCTTTCGTAGAGCTCATGCAAGGTCGCCAGCGGCAGCTTGCCGGTGGCATTGCGGGGCAATGAACGGACGAAGAACACCCGTCGGGGAACGAAGGCGGCATCGATGCGCTCGCGCAGCCGGGCGCGGATGTCGTCCTGGGTGAGGCCATCGGCGACCACGAAGGCGACCAGACGCGCGTCCTCGACACCCCGGGGCTGGTACAGACAGCCGTCGTCGATGCCCTCGAGTTCGCGCAAGGTATGACTCAAGGCCGCGAGGGACGCGCGCTTGCCGGCCAGATTGATGGCATCTTCCTTGCGCCCGAGCAACCGAAAGCGGGCCGCATCGAGAACCTCGACATGGTCGTTGAATGCGAAACGACCAATCGAGCGCGTGGTGCTGAGCTCGCCCTCGAATGCATCGACGCGATGCAGGCTGATGTCCCCGAAAACCTGCCAGATCTCATCTCGGGATGGCTGCCGGTACGCGATCGAGCCGACCTCGGTGCAACCGAAGATCTCCATCACCGCGCTGCCCCAGCGGCTCTCGCAGCGCTCGACGAGCGCGAGCTCGAGCGGCGCGGTGGCCGACAACACCTTGGCCGGCGGTTGCACCTCGACACTTGCACGCATGCAGGCGCGAAGATGCAGTGGCGACGTGACCAGGATGCTGCGTCCGCCACAATGACGGGCGTCGGCCAGGCAGCGCGCGACGTCGTCCGGGAAGAAGGGCCTCTCGCGATGTAGCGGCATGCCATTGAACAGCGGCGTCATCACCGTGGACTCGAGCCCGTACATGTGCTGGGTCGGTACGGTCGAGACGAACAGGGACGCAGGACCGGGCTCGAGCATCGCGCCGATGTTCTCGCCGATGCTGGCCAGATCGCCCCAGCTCTTCACATAGGGCCTGGGCTCACCGGTGCTGCCCGAGGTGAACACGACCGCCACCTCGCGGCCGCGCGGCACCGGGCGCAGCACCGAATCGAGCGGTGCGCGGATCGGCGCCTCGATGGCGATCCGGCGCAGGTCGAGCAAGGCGGCGGCGGCGAGATTCGCCCGCGGTTCGTGATCGATGAGGATCACGCACTGGCCGAAACGCTCGGCCAGGCGCTCGAGGGCCCACGGATTGACCGTATCCGGAAACAGGCTCAGCCGATCGCCGGCAAGACCGGCGAGAAAACCGACCATGAAATGAAACCGGTCGACGCAGAGATTGAGCAGGCAGGCACGCGCGGGCAGTTGCTCGAGCAGGCGTTGTACGCTGGCGACCAGCTGACCGACGCGGATCACGCCGTCGCGGTCGACATAGGCGGGAGCATCGGGTCCGGCAAAGCCGGCCAGCGGTGCGATCGGATCCGCTCGTGACTGGCTCACCGCATCAGTTCCCGGTGGTCGACGGTCAACAGCGTACGAACGAGCTTGACCGGGGAGATCCAGGCGCGCATCCAGAACATGCGGAACAGCCACTCGCCGGCGATCAACGCGAGTAGCAAGCCATAGTTGATGACATTGGTGAACAGCGACCAGACCTCGACCGGCGCAAGCAACGCAAGCAATACGGTATCCAGCAGGATCAGGCCCATCAGCGCGATCCAGATCCAGGTCAGGCGATCGGTATAGCGGCAGATCTCGGCCTCGCTGCGCAGTCCGTTCGAGGGATTGCTGGGCGCGAGCCGATGGATACGGGTGATCAGGGGCGTGTAGCCGGGGCGCACCGACATCACGAACGGCGCCATGATCGCCGCCACGATCAGGGCCGGCGGCAGATACAGCACCCAGTGGCCCCGTTGCAGCACCGACCAGACGGCGATCAGGCCCAGGACCAGCAGGATCGCGCTCTTGCGGCGCCGCGCGCTCGGCGTGCCCGAGAACGGCCGCGCATTGGCCGCGAAGAACAACGGCAACAACACCGTGCCCCAATGCGGCTCGCCGAGCATCACGCTCAGATGAACCAGCGCGGGATAGAGCAGGAACTGGTAGCGCGCCACGAATCCGGCCACAATGCTCAGCACTTGTCCATGGCTCCCCGGCGGTCCTTCACCGCCCCGTTCGTGCACGGCACCCTCACCCGAGACCGAGCCCGCGGTGACAACGCTGCACCGCCAGCCGTTCGTTGCGATCGTTCCAGGCCTGACCGACCAGCCGGCGCATGGCGCCCTCGACGACGCGGGTGACCGCAAGGTTGCGCAGCATCCGCGCGGCATCCGGGAGCCGCCGCGGAAACGCCCTCAGGGTCAGCGAGAAGCCGATGTCCTCGTAGACGATGTAGTGCCACCAGCCCGGCGGTATGTAAAGCGTGTCACCGTGCGCAAGCGTGGCGTAGAGGCCGTTTGCGCCCCGCAGCGCCGGGAAACGATCGAGGTCGGGCGCGTCGTAATCGACGTCACCGAGGCTGCTGAACGAAAACGGCACGTGATAGAGATGCGCCGTTTGTTCCGGCGGAAACAACAATACCCGCTTGCTCCCTCCGAAGTGCGACAGCAGCAGATCGGCCCAGTCGATGTCGAAGTGCATCTGGACGCGCGCGCCGCGCCCGCCGATGAACAGCACCGGCAGCTTGCGAAACAACGGCAGACCCAGATCCGGAAAGGCGAAATCCGCCATCAGTTGCGGCGCGCCCGAAAGAACGTTGTAGAAGAAAAGACGCAGGTCGGACTGGCCGGCCTCGAGCCGCTCGAGGTAGGCGGCCAGCGGCAGACGCGCCGCCGGGGCGTGCTGGTGCTGGTGATCGCGTGAGCGCACCGAGTCGTAGACCGGTACGATCGTCTCACCGGCCACGCGTCGGAGGTATTCGAGCGACCAGCACTGGCGTGCCGGCCAGTGCTCGGTCATCTGCTCGATGACCACCGGGCGGCGTGCGAGCTTGTAGTCGCGCAGGAAATCGCGGGCGGCGAGCATCGCCACCCGCGGCACGTCCGGGAAGTCGAAGGCCCTGCCCTGCTGCGCCGACTCGCTCATGCAATTCCAGTAAGATGCGCCACCATCGGCCGACGAACCCCCGCCAGCGTCGGCCACGCATTTTGCCATTGCCGCCGGCGCGAAAACACCTTGTACGACAACCAAGACACAGACGACTGCGACATCGCCGTCATCGGCGGCGGCCCGGTCGGCAGCACCGCGGCGGCCCTGTTGGCCGAAAAGGGCTACCGGGTCAGTCTGTTCGAGATGGCCGAGCATCCGCGCTTTCACATCGGCGAGTCACTCCTGCCGATGAATCTGCCCATTCTCGAGCGTCTCGGTGTGATCGACCGGGTTCGTGAAATCGGTCTCATCAAGCACGGTGCCGAATTCAACGCCTTCGATCCGAAAACCGATCGCTGGCGACGCCAGACCTTCCGCTTCGCGCGCGCCCTGGACTGCCGCTATCCATACGCCTACGAGGTGCGGCGCAGCGAGTTCGACACCCTGCTGTTCGAGAACGCGCTCGGCAAGGGCGTGCGCGCAATCTGCCCTGCCCAGGTCACCAACGTGGCCTTCACCGCGCCGGCTCGGGTTCGGCTCGACTACAAGACCGCGCGAGGCACGCAAAGCCTGCAGGCGCGCTACGTGGTGGATGCCACGGGCCGCAGTGCGCTGTTGTCGCGCCGACTGGGGCTGCGCGAGAAAAATCCTCATCATCAGAGCTCGGCGATCTTCGGTCATTTCGCGGGTGTCGAGCGCCGCGACGGCGACGACGAAGGCAACATCAGCATCTACTGGTTCGAGCACGGATGGTTCTGGCTGATTCCGCTGCGCGACGGCACGATGAGCGTCGGCGCGGTCTGTTGGCCCGAGTATCTGCGCAGCCGCCAGGGCTCGACCGAAGACTTTCTCTGGCAGACGATCCGCATGAATCCGGGCGTGGCCGATCGCATGCGCGCGGCACACTGCCTCGGCGAGGTGCGCGCCACCGGCAACTTTTCATATACGTCGTCACGGATGTGGGGGCCCGATTTCCTGTTGCTCGGCGATGCGTTCGCGTTCGTCGACCCGGTGTTCTCGAGTGGCGTCTACCTGGGCATGAGCGGCGCCGAACAAGCGGTCGAGGTCATCGACCGGGTGTTGCGCGAGCCCGGCCTTCGCGACCGGGAATGCGCCCGCTTCGAACGGAGAATGCGCGCCGCGATCGGCGAGATGTGCTGGTTCATCTACCGGTTCACCTCGCCGAGCATGCGCCAGCTGTTCATGCATCCGCGCAACCACTGGCAGATCGAAGCCGCGGTCATCTCGCTGCTGGCCGGAGACATCTACGACAACCCGGCCGTCAAGCGGCGGCTGCGCATGTTCAGGGTGATCTACTACCTGCGGGCCGCGACGATGCTGCCCGGCATGTCACGGGCCTGGCTGCGGCGACGTCGCAATGCCGGCGTGCGGTTCGACGCCGGCACCATGGCCGAGGACGCCGAGGCCGGTTGACGGGCTGCCGCGCAGCGCCGTCTGCCGTCGGCCGGCTGCAGAGCGACAGTCGTCGTCCGGCGCGGGCCGATACGCCACGCCCGCCCCACGCGACGAGCTGGTTCGCGGTAACGTCGGGGCGAAAACCCGGCGTGCCTTAACCGCCACGGCCCCCGAAACCAAGCGTTGGCGCGATACAGCGTTCCGTATAATGCGCCGACTCGATCATTTGCACGGCCGCGGACGCCGCGCCCGCAGCTCGTACAAGGACAAACCGATGAACGATCTCCAGACGCTGGAAGCCGAGGTCGCCACCCTGATCGTCGAAACTCTCAACCTCGAAGACGTCGACCCGGCTGAGATTGAGCCAGACGAGCCGTTGTTCAATACCGGCCTCGGCCTCGATTCCATCGACGCCCTCGAGCTGGCGCTGGCGATCTCGAATCGCTACGGCGTCCAGATCAGGTCCGATGACGCCGACATCGTGCGCATATTCGCCAGTTTGCGTTCGCTGGCCGAGACCATCGACCGACGACGCACGCAGTAAACGGGCCGTGTCGAGCGTAGCGCCTGAGCGGGTTCGAGCCATCGAGGCCTGGAACGAGCTCGACGAGCGCGGCTCACCGATCCTGATTCGCGCGATCCGCTGGATCGCGCTGCATCTCGGGCGCCGCACCAGCCGGTGGCTGCTGCCGCCGATCGCCGGCTATTTCCTGCTCGCGGCGCCGGTCGCGCGCCGTTCGTCGCGGCAGTACCTGCGCCGCCTGGGGCTGCGCGGCCACTGGTGGCAGGTTGCGCGTCACATTCACTGCTTCGCCTGCACGATCCTGGATCGCGTGTTTCTGCTCACCGATCGTATGGCGACGCTCGATATCCACCTCCATGGTGAGCAAGCCCTCGATGAGGCTTTGCGCGACGGCCGTGGCTGCGTGCTGATCGGCTCGCACCTGGGCAGCTTCGAAGTGCTACGCGCGCTGGCCATCAACCGTCATGGGCGCGGTCTGAAGGTGCTGATGCAGCCCGAGCACAACCGGATCGTGACCGATCTCCTGCACGCGCTGAACCCGACGGTGGCCGGGTCCGTCATCCCTCTGGGCGGCTTCGATTCGCTGTTGCGCGCTCACGAGGCTCTGGGACGCGGCGAGATCATCGGCATGCTTGCCGATCGCAATGCGCCCGACGGCGCGCGCCTGGAGTGCGACTTCCTCGGCGCTCCGGCTGCTTTTCCGCTCGGTCCCTGGCAGGCCGCCGCGGCCCTGAAGGCACCGGTGCTGCTGTTCTTCGGCCTTTACAGCGGCGCGAACCGCTACGACATTCACTTCGAATGGTTGGCCGACGCTCTCGAGGCGCCCCGACGCGAACGGGCGGACACTGTCGCCGGCTGGGTCGAACGATACGCCGAAAGGCTCGACCATTGGGCCCGACGTGCGCCCTACAATTGGTTCAACTTCTACCCGTTCTGGTCCGACCGTGCTTAGCAGGCTGACCCGCGCCGCGATATTTCTGGCGGCGGCGCTCGCGAGCGCGAGCCTCCCGGCGGCGCCGCCGGAGCTCGAGCGTTTGCTCGCCGGGATCGCCAGCCATGGCCCGCGCCAGGTGGACTACCGCGAGGAACGCACGAGTCCGCTGCTGGCCAGCCCGATCATCAGCCATGGTGTGCTCGTCAACCAGGCGTCCGGGCGCCTGATCAAGCAGGTGATCCAACCGTACTATTCGCGTCTCGAAATCGACGGTGATCGCTTGTCGATCTCCGACGGCATGCGCGAGCAACGGCTCTCGCTCGATCGCCATCCCGCATTGCGCGGCTTCGTCGCGGCATTTCGCGCCACCCTTTCGGGCGACGCCGACAGTCTGCGCGAGCACTTCCACATCGAGCTCGAGGGCGACGACCCGGCCTGGCGGATGACGCTGGTGCCGCGCGACGAGTCGCTGCGCGAGCTTCTCGACCGGGTCGTCCTGACCGGCCAGGGCAGCCGGATCGATTCGATCGGCACCGAGCAGCCGGGCGGTGAGCGCAGCGTGATGCGCATCGACGCCGGCTAGCCCGCCGGCATCGTGTTCAGAGGCCCCAGACCCGTGGCCCGCAGAATGTCGACGCTCGCTGCGCTGGTCATCTGGCTCGCTCTGTGCTTCGTCGCCATCGTCACCCTGGCCGGGGTCCCCGTGCGCCAGGACCTCACCCAGTTCATGCCGACCGGCGCAGACAGCCGTCAGCGCGAAGCGGTTGCGCTGCTGCGCGACGGGCCGGCCAGCCGTTTGGTCATGATCGCGATCGAGGGCGGCACGGCGCGCGAACGTGCCGATGCGAGCCGTGCGCTCGCCGCCCGCCTGCGTGGCGACGCACGCTTCGCCGAGGTCGCCAACGGCGCGTTCGACGGTGATCGCGATGCGCTGCGAAGCTTGTTCGATTATCGCTACCTGCTGATCGGGGGCAAGCCGGACAGGTTCGGCATACCGGCCCTGCGCGAGGCCCTGAGCGCCCGTCTGCAGGAGATGTCCGCGGCGATTCCGATGACCGATGCGCGCCAGACGGCGAGCGATCCGACCGCGGCGTTCCGGCGCTGGCTGCTCGGCCTGCAACCGCCCGCCCAGCCACCCCTGGCCGAAGGCGCGTGGGCTGATCCGGTGCACGGGCGCGCGTTGCTGATCGCCCGGACCGCGGAGTCCGGCCTCGACGCCGAGCAACAGCAAGGCGTCGTCGATGCGATCGCGCGGGCCTTCACGGCCGACGCGCCAGTCGCAACGCTACGGCTGCGTCTGGGCGGCAATCCGGTCTACGCTGCGCAGTCCCGTGACTCGATCCGCGCTCAGCTGACTGCCTTGTCCGCCGCCGCCGGCCTGTTTGTCACTGGCTTGCTCTGGCTTGGCTACCGGTCACTACGCCTGGCAGTGCTGGCGGCGCTGCCGCTGGCCAGCGCCGGCCTGGCCGGTGCCGCCGTGGTCGCACTGTTCTTCGGTCAGATTCACGGCATCACCCTGGTGTTCGGCATCACACTGATCGGCGTGGCCATCGACTATCCGATCCATCTGTTCAGCCATCTCGGCCCCACGCACGATCCGCGCACGACGATGATTCGGCTCTGGCCGACTCTTCGCCTCGGGGCGATCACCACCGCGATCGGCTATCTGGCGTTCGCGCGCAGCGATTTCGCAGGTCTTGCTCAGTTGGGGACATTTGCCGCCAGCGGCTTGCTGGCGGCCGCGGCGGTCACACGATGGCTACTGCCCGGGCTGATCGCCGCCGCCGACACCCGAGCGCCCGGGCCGACCCTGCTGCGGCTCGCCGATCCCTTGCTCAGCCTGTCGCGACGAGGCTCGACCACGATACTGACCGTGATGATCGCCGCCGGGGCCCTGCTCTGGCTGGTGGCGCCACCGCGTTGGGAGACCGATCTGCGGGCGTTGAGTCCGTTGAGCACGGCGCAACGACAACTGGCGGGTGAAATGCAACGCGCCCTGGGCGGCCACGAACCCGGTCGGCTGATCGTGGTGCGCGCAGACACGGCACAAGCCGCGCTGGAACGGAGCGAGGCCTTGCTCGCCCCCCTCGAAGACGCGCGCAAGCTAGGCCTGATCGGTGCCTTCGATCTGGCCGCGCGCCATCTTCCCTCGCCGGCTCTGCAACGGGCGCGACGCGACGCCTTGCCCGATACCGAAAGGCTCGCCGCCGCGCTGGACGAGGCCGCGAGCGGCCTGCCCTTCAAGCGCGACGCATTCGCGCCGTTTCTGGCCGCGGTCGAGCGCAGTCGCACACTCGCCCCCCTGACGCTCGAACAGGCGCTGCAAACGCCGCTGGGACAGCGCCTGCGCCCACTGCTCGGCCAGGCGGGCGGCCAGGCGATGGCGCTGGTCGTGTTGAACGACGTTCGTGACCCACCGGGCTTCGAGCGCTGGTGGCATCAACAGACCCTCGCCGACGCGACGCTGATGGACCTGCCCGCCATTTCGGGTCAGATCCTGGACGAATTTCGCGATTCGACCCTGCAGCGCTGGATGATCGGCCTGCTGGCCATCGGGCTGGCGATCGCGATCGGGCGCCGGTCCTGGTCCGCCGCGCTGACCGCCCTGCTGCCCACGCTGCTCGGTGCCGCGACCACGATCGGCGTTATCGGCGCACTCGGCCAGCCCCTGACGCTGTTTCACCTGATCGCCTTGCTGCTCACCGTCGGTATCGCCATCGACTACAACCTGTTCTTCCAACGCCCGGCGGCCGGCCGCGACGAGCGACTGGCCACGATCCATGCGCTTACCCTTTGCGCGCTGTCCAGCGCGAGCGTGTTTGCTATTCTCGCCGTCTCACCCACCCCGATCCTGCGGGCCATCGGACTGACCGTCGCCATCGGCGTCGCCCTCAGCCTGGTGTTCGCCCTTGCCTGTGCCCGATTGCTGACGCCCCCATCGACATGAGTCCTGCTGCGCTGACCCTCACCGCGATGAGCCTGAGCTCCGCCCTGGGGACCGGCCTTGCCGCCACGCTCGACGGCCTTCGCGCCGGCCGCAGCGGGCTGCGTCAGGACGCCGGGCTGTCGGCCGGGCTGCCCACCTGGATCGGGCCGGTCGCCGAATTGTCCGACGTGCGCATGCCCGCGCACCTGGCGGTCTGGAACTGCCGCAACAACCGGCTCGCGCTGCTCGCTCTCGAGCAGGACGATCTGCTTGGAGCACTCGATCGCGCAGTGCGCCGTTACGGGCGTGAACGCATCGGACTGTTCCTGGGCACCAGCACCTCCGGCATCGCGCAGACCGAACAGGCCTATGTCGCCGCGGGCCCCGACGCCGCCCCCGCCGGACTCGATCTGCCGCACGGCCAACTGATCCACGCGCTGACCGGCTTCGTGCGCGAATTGCTCGACCTGCGCGGGCCGGTGCAGGCGATTTCCACCGCCTGCTCGTCCAGCGCCAAGGTCTTCGCCGCCGCCCAGCGGGCGATCGGCACCGGATTGTGCGATGCAGCGCTGGTCGGCGGTGTCGACAGCCTCTGCCTGACCACGCTGTTGGGCTTCAATTCGTTGCAGCTGGTATCGACCCGCCCGTGCCGGCCCTGGGATGCCGAGCGCGATGGCATCAGCATCGGCGAGGCCGCCGGGTTTGCGTTGCTGGAGCGCACTGCCGACGACCAGCCCGGCATCCGCCTGCGCGGCGTCGGCGAGAGCAGCGATGCGCACCACATCGCGACCCCCCATCCCGACGGCGCCGGCGCAGCCCGCGCCATGCGCGCGGCGCTGCACATGGCCGGTATCGAGCCGTCCGGGGTCGATTACCTGAACCTGCACGGCACCTCGACCCGCTCGAACGACCAGTCCGAGAATGCCGCGCTCGGCGCGGTCTTCGGTGCTCGTCCGCCGCCGTTCAGCTCCACCAAGGGCGCCACCGGGCACTGCCTGGGCGCGGCCGGCATTTGCGAGGCCGTGATCAGCGCGCTGGCACTCGAACACGGCCTGCTGCCGGCGAACGTCAATCTCGAGCGGCCCGATCCCGAGCTTTCCGACGGGGTCCTGAGAACCCCCACCGAGCGCCGGATCGCCGTCGCCCTCAGCAATTCCTTCGGTTTCGGCGGCAGCAACTGCAGTCTGCTGCTCGCACGGGGGGACGCCTGATGCGGGTCAATGTTCTCGGAATCGGCCTGGTGGCACCGGGCATTCCCGACTGGCAGAGCGGCGCCGCGATCCTGCGCGGTGAACGCGACTACGTGCCGGCCGAGCTCGGCCGCTACGTCGTCGACCTGTTGCCGGCCAACGAGCGGCGCAGGCTGACCCCCACGATCCGTCTGGCGCTGCAGGCGGCGACGGACGCGACGGCAGGCCGACCCGAGCTGCGCGCGCAGGCCGCGTCGGTGTTCGTCTCCGAATCCGGCGATCTCGCCATCGCCGAACGGATGTGCCGCGCCCTGACCCATCCGGCGCGCACGATCTCGCCGGTGGACTTCCACAACTCTGTGCACAACGCCCCCTCGGGCTATTGGGCCATCGCCAGCCGCTGCCAGGCGCCGTCGACCAGCCTGTCGCTGACCGATGCCAATCTCGCCATCGGCCTGCTCGAGGCCGCGATGCAGTCCCTGGTCGGCGACTGCCCGGCTTTGCTGGTGGCCTACGAATTGCCGCCACCGGCCGACCTCGCCTGGCCGGGCTGTCCAAGCATGCCGTTCGCCTGTGCACTCCTCGTCCAGGCCGGCGAACGTCAGCCGGGCCACCCCTGCCTCGAGCTGCGCCCGATCGATTCGCATGGCCCGTCCGTGCCCGATTCCCTCAGTTTCGATGACCCGGCGCTGCAGGCATTGAGCCGTGACAGCGCGGCCGCGCGCGCCCTGCCCCTGTTGGCTCGGCTCGCCCGCAACGATGGCGGCAGCGAGTGCCTCTTGCTCTCATACAATGCGGTGTTGGAAGCAAACGTAATCGTGTGACCTTGGCACCCGAGAAGATCGAGGATCTGATTCCACATGCGGGCCGGATGTGCCTTCTGGAGCGCGTGTTGGCGTGGAGCGATGACCAGATCCATTGCGAAACCACCAGTCATGGGTGGTCGGACAACCCTTTGCGGCGTTCCGGCCGCCTGGCAGGAATCCACTTGATCGAATACGGCGCACAGGCCATGGCGGTACATGGGGCCCTGTTGGCGCGTACCCGCGGCGAAACCCTGGCCGGCGGCTATCTGGCCGCGCTGCGCGGTATCACGCTGCGCTGTGCACACATCCATGAACTGACCGGTTCGATCCGGGTCGGTGCTCGTCGTCTGGCTGCCGTGGATGGCAACCTGATGTACTCGTTCGACGTCCACCACGGCGAACGATGCCTGGCCGAGGGCCGGGTCACGGTTGCGTCGCTTCGCGCGCCGCCGCACAAGGCGTTCCAGTCGTGAAGCGCGCGCTGGTCTCGGGCGGCAGTGGCGCCATCGGCGCCGCCATCTGCAAGCGGCTCGCGGCCGACGGTCAGCATGTGATCGTGCACGCCAATCACGGGTTCACGCGCGCCTGCGCCCTGGTCGACGAGATCCGCGCGGCCGGGCATAGCGCGCAGGCCTGCGCATTCGACCTCACGGACGCCGACGCCAGCGCGGCGGCTCTGGCCGGCCTGCTCGAGGACGGCAAGATCCAGGTCGTCGTACACGCGGCCGGTATCCATGACGACGCGCCGCTGGCCGGCATGAGCGCCCGGCAGTGGCACACGGTCATCGATGTCTCGCTGCACGGCTTCTTCAATCTCTGCCAGCCGTTGCTGCTGCCGATGCTCACCACCCGCTGGGGCCGGGTCATCGCGCTGTCGTCGGCGGCCGGTGTCATGGGCAACCGCGGCCAGGCCAACTACGCGGCGGCCAAGGCTGGTTTGCACGGCGCCGTCCGCAGTCTGGCCATCGAGCTCGGCTCGCGTGGCATCACGGCCAATGCGGTGGCACCGGGCATCATCGAGAGCCCGATGACCGACGGCAGCTTCGATGCCGAGCGCATCAAGACGCTCGTGCCCATGCGTCGCGCCGGACGACCCGACGAAGTCGCTGCATTGGTCGCGTTTCTCGCCTCCGACGATGCCGCCTATATTTCCGGCCAGGTGGTATCCATCAACGGTGCAATGGCATGAACACGCACGACCGGTTTGCCATCGTCATTCCGGCCTACAACGAGGCGCGCACGATCGCCGGCCTCGCACGCCGCTGCCTCGCGCTGTGCCCGAACCTGATCATCGTCGACGACGCGTCGACCGATGGCACGGCGGCCGAACTCGCCGGCCTGCCCGTGACCGTCCTGCGCAATCACCGCAACCGCGGCAAGGGCGCGAGCCTGCGTCGCGGCATCCGCCATGCCTGCGGCCTGGGCGTACGCGCGATCATCACGCTCGACGGCGACGGCCAGCACCGCCCCGAAGACATCCCGCGCCTGGTCGCCGCGCATCTCGATCACCCGACCGCATTGGTCATCGCGGCGCGCCTGCGCCAGCGCGAGGCCGCACCCGCGCTGCGTCGTTTTGCGAATTCACAGGCCGATTTCTGGATTTCGTGGGCGGCAGGTCGCGCGATCCGCGACACACAATCGGGGTTTCGACTCTACCCCGCCCGGGTATTCCGCAAGCGGGCGCCCGCCGGAGAGGGTTTCGTGTTCGAAAGCGAGTTGCTGATCGAGGCGAGCCGCCGCGGCGTGCCGATCGTGGACATTCCGATCGACACCGTCTATCACGCGCAACTGCGCGCCAGCCACTATCGACCCACGCTCGACACCTTGCGCATCGTCAAGATGGTTGCCGGCAAGTTGCTTGGCCGGGGTCTTTATCCGTACGGGCTCTACCGCTCGTTGACCGGCTCGTTCGATCGCGCTGCCGACGGCTCCGGTCGCCAGCAAGGCGGTGGCGCGGATCCCTCAACCCGACTCTCTTGAGGCACACACCATGAATAAGAAAATCGTTGCGATTCCCGCGATCTCGCTTGCACTGCTGGTCACCGGCTGCCGTACGGCCAACCCGGTGATGAATCTCGAATCGGTACCGGTTCAGGCCAGTTCCCGCCTGACTACCGATCAGGTCTACAAGACCATCGCCGATGCCGGCAGCTCGCTGGGCTGGATCATCCGCAAGGAGGCTCCCGGCCACGCGGTCGGCACCTTGAGTCTGCGCGAGCACCGCGCGGTCGTGGACATCACCTACGACTCGACCAGCTACAGCATCCGGTACAAGGACAGCGAGAACCTGAAGTACGACTCGGCCAAGAACACCATCCACCCCAACTACAACGGGTGGGTGACCAATCTGAACAAGTCGATCGCGACACGCCTGGCCGCGAAGTAAAGCGTCCTACGCCGTCAGTCGAGCGGTTTCAGCGAGCCGAGCAGGCTCGGCAGCAGTTCGGCCACGGTCGGGTGAATCGGCAATGCCGCCTGCATGGCCTCGACGCTCGCGCCCGAGGCCATGAAGTTCGACAGCACCGCGACGACCTCGTCACCGCCGAAGCCGAGAATCGTCGCTCCCAAGATCACCTTCGCATCGGTGTCGACGATCAGGCGCATCAATCCGCTGGTCTCGCCCTCTTCCTTGGCGCGCGAGACATCGGCCATCGGCATCGAGGCGGTGGCGATGCGCCGGCCCTTCCTGGCCAGTTCGCCGGCCTGAGCGAGCGTGATGCCCACCCGACCAAGCGGCGGATCGGTGAACATCGCATAGGTGGTCGGCCGCTGCTCGGCATCGCGCCATTGGTAGTGCTGATTGCGTCCTTCGATGGCGGCAAGCACGATCTCATGATCGTGATAACTGGTATGCGTGAACGCGCCACGCCGGTTTACATCTCCTAGCGCCCACACGCCGGGCACGGTCGTGCTCAGATGTTCATCGGTGCGAATGAAACCCCGGTCATCGGTCTCGATGCCCACGCTGTCCAGATTCAAGCGCTCGGTATTGGGTGATCGGCCGGTCGCGAACAACAGATGACTGGCCTCGACCGTCCTGCCATCGTCGGTGAGTACCGACAGACCGGCCTCTGTCTGCGAGACCTGCGCGAGTTCCGCACCGAGCAGCAGTTCGATGCCTTCCTCACGCATGAATTCGGCGATGGCCTGTGAGACATCCTCGTCCTCGCGCTCGGCGAGCCTGTTCTCACGGTGGACGATCGTGACCCTGGCGCCAAGGCGCCGGAAGATCTGACCCATCTCGAGACCGATGTAACTGCCGCCCACGATCAGCAGATGCTGCGGGCATTGCCGCAATTCGAGCAGACTCTCGTTGTCCAGATGCGGCACCCGACCGATGCCGTCGACGGGTGGCAGCGATGGCCGGGTGCCGGTGTTCAGAAACACCCGCTCGGCACGCATGCGTGCCTGACCCGCGACGACGACGAAACCATCGCCATCGCGACCGTCGAAGGCGCCCCAGCCGCGCACGAGCTCGACCCCGTCGGTGTCGCTCAACCAGGCTGTGAGCCCGTCACGGGAGGCCGTCACACGCGCATGCATGCGTTTCACGGCGGCCTCGAAATCCACCCTGACCGGCCCGGTTTCGACACCGAACTCCGCTGCGCGTCGGACCAGGTGCGCGACTCGCGCGGACTTGCGCAGTGTCTTGGTCGGCGTGCAACCGGTATTGACGCAGGTGCCGCCGAGCCGACCACCCTCGATGACCGCGACGCGACGGCCACGGCCCGCCAATGCGACCGCCAGCGCCGGACCCGCCTGCCCCGACCCGATGATGATGTCGTCGTAATCGTCCATCCGTTCTCCTTGACCGAAGAGCTGCAGCCGCCCGCCACCGACTCGGACAGTATCGATGCAAACTCGACGCGCGTCGCAGTCGCCATTGCCACGGGTCGGTCTCGCAACATCGTCGCGACGCACGTGATTCGCGAACGCCCGCGAATCGGCGTCACGCCGGCGTCGCAAGGCGGCGGGACCATGTACCGACAGGCATCGCAGCGCACGGATAGGGCTGGCAAATCGACCCCGGGGCTGGCGGGCACACGACTTGCACCCACCCGGAGGAGCGCAGTGCTGTTGCCCCGGATGGCGTGACAGCACTGGTTTCACCCTTTAGGACAAGGAGCCACTCGTGCAGAAAAAAGCACTCGCACAAGCAATCGTCATCGTTCTGGGCGCCGGCATCGGCACGGCTGCATTCGCGGCCGGCGACGGCATGGCCAAAGGAGCCAATTCGCCAACGGTACCGACGACCGGCGCGATCACGAAGCAGAATCTCGGTTCGAAGGAAGGAGATTCCACGACGCAACGCTCGGGTCAGGTCAACATGTCGAATCAATCGGCGGCCGGTGACGGAATGGCCAAGGGCGAGAATTCGCCGACCGTGCCGACGACTGGCGCCATCACCGAGCAGAACCTGAGCAAGGACAAGGACAGCATGGCCGCCGGTGAGCGCTATGGCTGGCGCGACCGGGATCGCCGTGAGACCTATGAAGGTCAGAAGGCGGCACTCGAAAATGCGCTGGCCAAGGGCAATAGTCGCGAAGACTATCGTCAGATCCTGCACGACAACGGCTATCGGATCACGGCGATCCAGGCCGACACGCCGACCCAGCTCGACTACGAAGTCGTCGGCAAGGACGACACCTACGAGGTGCAGATGACCTTTGCCGAGGGGCAGGACCGCGCCAAGAGCGTGTCCGTCGAGGACAACCTCTGGCGGGCCAGCGAAACGGTTCGCGCGATGAACGACTACCAGTACCGCCCCCAGACGACCGGTGTGTTGTACGACAGGGATCGTGCGATGGCCACCGGTGACGCGAATCGGATGGACGCTTGGACGAAGGAAAAGGCGGAACTCGAGCGAATTCTCGAACCAGGTAAATCCGCCGATGCCTATCGTCAGATGCTCGAGGAGCGGGGTTATCAGATCACGGCGACGAACGAGCGAGATGCCGATGAAATCGAACTCGAGGTGGTGAAGGGCAAGAACACCTATGAGATCTCGATGAATGGGAGCGATGTCTCCAAGAGCGTCTCCGACATCGAAGTCAACCCCAACATCTGGCATGCCGAGGGCACGGAACGGGCGCTCGGCGAGTAACTGAACGCCTGAAACCCGTTTGACGCGGGCCGCGGCAGTTTCGAAAGCCCGGTCCGCGCCAACTCGTAAAGGGCGCATCGCGGTGGCTCAGCCGCCGTGATGCGCCCTTCTTGCGTGGCACTTCCATGGCGTTCGGCCGGCTTGAAACGCCGTGGCTTCCGAGCTTGATTCGGGGTCTTGCCGCATTGACGCATGCCATCACCCCGCCGCAACCGCTCTCCCCCCGGCTCGGGCGCGACGGCGCCAGCAGCGCGTCGTACACTTTACCGACCGGCGCGCGTCGCTCGCCTTGGCTCACCCACCGCGCCCGAAGGAAGTTGCCCAATGAGGTTCAAAGTCAGCGTGTCCGGCGTTGCGCTCGCCGCCTTTGTCGCCAGCTGCGCATCGCCGGTACCACGCTTTCCGGCCGTTGACTCTCCCGAGGCCGCCTGTGTCGATGGCGACATGCCGGCCATTGGCCAGCGTGGAATCACCAACCAGTCGACCGTCTACGTGCTGGGCTTCGATGGCGTGAAGACGTCCGGCAGCGGACCCTACTGTGTGCTACCCGGTGCCCACAGCCTGCTGATTCTCGCCAAGTCGCGGGAGCAGGTGGGCCGGGAGATCCTCGACCTCGAGCTCGGGCCGAGCCGCAGTTATCTGATCAAGGCGCGATCGAGGCCCGACCATTTCGAGGTCCGAGTGCTCGATACGAGCAGCGCCTTGCATACCGAGATTCGCGTCATCGACGTTCCGCTCTGGGATGGCAGCCCGGACGAGCGGCTTGCCAGACGCTGGCAGGAGGCCGCGACGCGCGCAAGCGCAGCGACGCAAAAAGACACGGGCGCCAGGAAATCTCCCTGAGCGCCCGTGTCCCTCGTCCCGGATTACCGAACGTCTACTGCCCGCTCGTCAAACCCGGGATGATGCCCTTGCTCGCTTACTCGCTCTTCTGAGTTTCGCGACCGGGGGCGGCCGGCGACGCGCCCGTGGCCTGCTCGCTACGGTTCTCCATGCCGGTACGGTCGGTGCTGCTGCCCATGGTGGTCGAGCCGGCCTTGTCGAGATCGACCTCCAGCGCCGCTACGGTTTGGGCATCCAGCTCACCCGTCGGATCCAGGTTTTGCTTGCGCTGGAAATTCATCAGCGCCTGCTTGGTGTTGTCGCCCCAGATGCCATCCACGCGAATCGAGGCATCCCCCTGGTCCTTGAGCGCTTGCTGAACCTTGCGGACATCGGCCGGGTTCATGTTCTGGGCCATCTGGTCGGACGACTGCATGCCGGCGGTGTTGGTGCCCGAACCGGCCGTGCCGATCGAACCCGAGTCCGAGGTCGACATGCCGGCGGCGCCGCTGCCCGGCGTTTGGACGCCGGCCGAGCCAGTGCCCGGGGTCTGCATCTGCGTCGTGCGACCGTCAGCACCCTGCTGCTGCATCGTGGTGCCCTGACCCATGCTCTGCGTGCTGGAACCACTACCGGTCGCACCGGCCGCAAGAACCTGGCCACTGGCGAGAGCGGCGATGCTGGCAGCAATAAAGATATGACGTTTCATGTTCACTCCTGTTGGTTTCGAATGTGAAGCTCGCGATCGGGATCGCTGCACTTCACCAATCGCGACGGTCTCGCCTTCGACGAATCCTGCGGATTTCAAGAGTCCGGCGCCGCCGCGTACGAATCGCTTGGCAATCGCTGTGCCCGCGCCAAAACCACCTGTAAGCAGCGGTAACCGCTTGATTCCAGGGGCTTCGTCCGGCGCGCTCTTGAAGTTCTTCGAGGGTTCGCCCGGACGTAGTCGGGCAGCGTGAAATCTGGAATCATGGGTATCCCGACCGACATCGATTCGAGGGCAAGCCCATGATCAGCCAACGCCCGCATGCGCAACTCCCCACCCACACGGTCTTCAACACGCCACCTCATCTGGGCGATCTCGACCTCTGGACGTCGGACCGGGTGCTGCGCGAAACCGTCGAGCGCGAAGGCGGCGCCCGCTTCGTCGAAGAGATCGCTGCATTCGGTCCCATTGCAGGGGCGGCCGAAACCTTCGAACTCGCCGACCAGGCCGACCGCCATCCGCCCGAACTGCATGCGTTCGACCGCTACGGCATGCGAATCGACCAGGTCGAATTCCATCCCGCCTACCACGCATTGATGGACATGGCGATCGGCCGCGGCCTGCCGAACTTCGCCTGGCGCAACGAGGGGCCGGGTGCGCAGGTCGCGCACTTCGCGCTCAACTATCTGTTCAATCAGGCAGAAGGCGGTGTCATGTGCCCGATGTCGATGACCTACTCTGCCGTGCCGGTGCTGCGCGCGTATCCCGGGCAGGCCGACGAGTGGCTGGATCGCGTTCTGTCGACCTGCTATGACGCCCGCGACATTCCGGCCGCGCGCAAGACGGGCGCCACCATCGGCATGTTCATGACCGAAAAGCAAGGTGGCTCCGACGTGCGCGCGAACACCACCCGCGCCGTTCATGCCGGCGGGCCGGGAGGACCGGGCAGCGAATACCGCCTGACCGGCCACAAGTACTTTTGCTCGGCGCCGATGAGCGATGCATTTCTCACGCTTGCGCGCACCGACGAAGGCCTGTCCTGCTTCCTGGTGCCGCGCTTCACGCCCGATGGCGCGCGCAACCGCTTGTTCATTCAACGCCTGAAGAACAAGCTCGGCAATCGATCGAACGCTTCGTCGGAGATCGAGTACCACGATACCTGGGCGACGATGATCGGCGAAGAAGGCCGTGGCGTGCGCACGATCATCGACATGGTGCAGGCCAACCGGGTCTATTGCGGCGTCAGTTCGGCTGCACTGATGCGCCAGGCACTGGTGCGCGCGCTGCACCACTGCTCGCACCGCGACGCCTTCGGCGCCAGACTCATCGAGCAGGCCTTGATGCGCAATGTGCTCGCCGACCTGGCCCTCGAAAGCGAGGCGGCCACTGCCCTCGCCTTTCGCGTCACGCGCGCGCTCGACGAGGCGCCGGCCGATCCGGCTGCCGCCGCGCTGGCCCGCGTCGGGCCGGCGATCACCAAGTACTGGAACTGCAAACGTGCACCCGTGCAGATCGGCGAGGCGCTCGAGTGCCACGGCGGCCCTGGCTACGTCGAGGAGTCGATCATGCCGCGCCTGTACCGCGAGGCACCGGTGAACAGCATATGGGAGGGCTCGGGCAACATCATGTGCCTGGACGTACTGCGCGCCATCGGGCGCGACAGTCAGGCAGCCCCCGCACTGATCGCCGAACTGAACACGGCACGCGGCGGCAACCGACTGCTGGACGCTCGCATCGACATGCTGGGTGAGGTGTTGAGCCGGCCACCGGCCGACCTCGAGGCGCAGGCCCGGCGGCTGACGGAGTCCCTGGCCGTCGCCTGGCAGGCGGCGCTGCTCGTGCGCCACGCGCCCGAGGCGGTGGCCGACGCCTTCTGCGCCTCGCGCCTCGGCGACAGCTGGCACGGCGCGTTCGGCACCCTGGGCTCCGGCCTGGACCTGCCGGCCGTGATTGCGCGCGCCTACCCCACCTGAAGCCGGGTGTCCGCGCGGCCAAAGGCGTTTACACATTCACACACGAGTCGCACCCTGTCATCTGAATCCGCGAGGGTCACGCCGCGAGTCGCATGGCAACGCGGGCACTTCTTGGTACGGCACCGGAATCAGACGGCCGGCCAAGCGCAATTCTTACGCATTCGGAAAGTTGTTCCAGGTACGCACGCTCGCCGCGGGGCGGCATCGGCGCGGCCGGTGGCGGGTTTATGTCAGCGCGGGCATGCGCACCGGCACCGCCAGCCGCTCGGCAAGTGCTCGTGCCAACGCCAGCAGGCGCGCCTCCTCGTCCCATCGGCCCACGAGTTGCAGACCGACCGGGAGACCCTGACCACTCCAACCGCATGGCATGCTCAGGGCCGGATGCCCGGTCATGTTGAACGGAAAGGTGTATGGATACCAGCCTGCACGGATCGGTCCGCACGGCCGACCCGCGATCGATACGGGCGCGTGGGGATCGGTGTCTGCCGGCAATGATGCCGCTGCCACCGTCGGCGTCACCAGTACGTCGATCCGGCCGAACAACCGCTCGATCTCGCGGAACAGCCGCGTACGTGCCACGCCGGCGCTGACGACCTCGGTGCCGCTGTGACGCAGACCGTTCTCGATGGTGGTGACGAAGCTCACGTCGAATCGTTGCCGGTCCGTGGCCAAAGAGGCGGAAAAGCGCGCGGCCAGCATCGCCTCGAGCTGCGTCCGGAACGCCGGCTCATACGCGGCCAGGTCGATCGTGACCGGCTGTATGTGGTGTCCCATTGCGGCGAGAGCCTCGATCGCCGCATCGAAAGCCTGCGCCACCTCGTCCTCGATGCGCGGATTGCCCACCGTGCGCGCATGACCGACGACCAGCCTGTGGGTCGGATCGACGTCGAGCTCGAGAGGATGCCGGCGCGACCATGGATCGCGGCCGTCGACACCGGTCATGATCCGGGCCATCAGCGACAAGTCCTCGACATGGCGCGCCATCGGGCCGATGTAGGAATTGTTGTTGAACAGATCGGGCGCGTGCACATGCGCGATGTTGCCCAGTGTCGCCTTCAGACCCCAGACCCCGCAGAGGCTTGCCGGAATGCGGATGGAACCGCCACCGTCGGTGCCGACGGCAAGCGGCACCTGCCGCGCCGCCAGACCCGCGGCCGCTCCGCCGCTCGAGCCGCCGGCCGTGAACCGGCGATTCCATGGATTGAGCGTGCGACCGAACAGCGGGCTCTCGGTCAACGGCTTGTGGCCATATTCAGGTGTCGTGGTCTTGCCGACCATGACCGCGCCGGCGGCGCGCAGGCGGGCGATCGGCGCGGCGTCGCCGGGCGCCATCGTGCCCGCCGAGACCACCGATCCCGCACTGGTGGGCATGCCTGCCACGTGAACGAGATCCTTGACCGATACGGGCACGCCGGCCAGCGGGCCCACGAGCTCGCCGTTGGCCAGGGCGGCATCGATCCGGTCGGCGGCGACGCGCGCGCCGTCCGCATCGACGTGAATGAACGCATTGACCTCGGGCTCGGTCGCCGCAATGCGTGCCAACGTCGCTTCGATCATGTCGCGCGCGCTCACCCGGCGATGCGCAACCGCGTCGGCGATCAGGGTCGCTGACCCCAACAGCAATTCGTCGGCATTCATGGCTGGATCCCTCTTTCCACGTAGCAGATGTTCAGATCATCCAACGGCCACCGTCGATCAGCATCGTCTGACCCGTGATGTAGCGGCTGGCCGGGGCGCCGAGGAAGACGACCACGTTGGCGACATCGGCGGGCTCGGCGACGTAGCCCAGCGGTACGGTTTCGCGAATCCGGTCGATGACCTCGCGCGGCAGACGATCGTGCGCGCGGGTGCGTATCGCGCCAGGCGCGACCGCATTGACCGTGATGCCGCACGGCGCCAGCTCGCGTGCGAGCGAGCGCGTGAAACCGATCACGCCCATCTTCGCGGCCGCGTAGTCGGCCAGGCCCGTGTCACCGTAGAAGGCCGATTCGGTGGACATGTTGACGATTCGTCCGCGGCCGCGCGCGACCATCCCGGGTGCGAGCAGCCGACACATGCGCATGGTGGTCAGCAATGACACCTCGAGCACGAAGCGCCAGGTATCCTCGGTCGAATCGACGAACGGGCCCGCCTTGTCGCGCGCGCTCTGACCGACGTTGTTGAACAGCAGATCCACCGGTCCGAGCGCGCCGGTCGCCGCGCGCACCGCCTCGGCGAGCGCCTCACCGTCGGTGCAGTCGACGACATGGGCACTGACGCGCCGCCCTTGCGTGCGCAGTTCGTCGGCCAACTGCCATAACGGCTCGGACTCGCGATCGAGCAGCATCAGGTCGGCGCCGGCAGCCGCCATCGCCGCGGCGCTCGCGCGGCCGATGCCATTGGCCGCACCGGTGACCAGCGCATTGCCGGTCAGGGAATATGGATGGTTCATGGCGGGTCAGTGAAAGGTTCGGCCACCGTCGACGGCCAGTGCCGTGCCGGTGACGTGGGCGGATTCGTCGCAGCTCAGAAAGAGCGCCGCATTGGCGATGTCCGAAGGCCGTCCGACGCGGCGGATCAGATAGCGTTCCAGCACCTTCTCGAGCTCGGCCGACGGATCGTCGGCGGCATCGATCGACTGGCGGAACAGCGGCGTTTCGATGATGCCCGGGCAGATCGCGTTGACGCGCACACCGTCGGCGGCGAGATCGACCGCCAGCGTCTTGGCGAACATGACGAGGCCGGCCTTGGCCGCGCAATAGGCGGTTCGCCCCGCGAGCGGGCGCAGCGCGGCGCCGGAAGCGATGTGCACGATCGTGGCGGCGCCCGCGGCGCGCAGATGCGGGAGCGCCGCCTGGCTCAGATGAAACGCGCCCGTCAGATTGACATCGAGCACCCGCCGCCAATCGTCGACCGCCAGTTCACCGAAGGGCTTCAGGCAGTCGATGCCGGCCGAACCGACGACGCCGTCGATGCCGCCCATCGCGTCGGCGGCGGCGCGAATCGCCGTGTCCACGGCGGCGCGGTCGGTGATGTCGGCCGCGACCGCCAGGGCGGTCGGACCGGCATCGGCCCGTACTGCTGCCAACGCCGCGTCCAGGCCCGCTGCGTCGCGGTCGAGCAGCGTGACCGCCGCGCCTTCGCGGCGAAACACCATCGCAGTCTCACGGCCGATGCCGGAGGCCGCACCCGAGATCACGAACCGTCGTCCGGCGAGCCTCATGATCCGCCGCCCCCGAGCTCGCGCAACTTCGGTCGCAATGCATCGGCGACCTGGTCGCAGCGGGCGAACCAGACCCCCGGATGGCCGAGGATGTACCGGATCAGTCCCTCGAGCGCCACCAAGCGCGAGCCGCGACCGATGATCTGCGGATGCATGGCGAGCGTGAACGCCCGATCCTCGCGGTAGAGCGTGTCAAACTCGGCCTGCCAGGATTCGAGAGCCGCCGACGGCGGCTGCAGCGTGCGCCCCGGCAGCGTGATCGAATACTGGAAGAACGGTGCATCGTCGAGCACCCAGGCGAACGGAAACTCGACCAGATCCGTGAGCCGGCCCTCGTAGCGGTGCAGGTACGGCGAGTCGTCGTCGAAGTAGTTCGACGAGTAGGCGAAGCCCTTCTCCAGCAACAGCGGCAAGGTGATCGGGCTGAACTCGGCCGCCGGCGAGCGCCAGCCGGATGGTTTGCGACCGCTCAGGCGCTCGATGATCTCCAGGCCGCGTTCCATCTCCTCGCGTTCCTGCTCGGGCGTCAGATTGATGATCCAGGCATGCGACCAGCTGTGATGGCCGATTTCGTGGCCGCGTGCGAGCACGGTCTCGCACAGGGCCCAGCGCGCCTCGATGACTTCGCCCGGGATGAAGAACGTCGCGTGGATGCCGTAGCGATCCAGCAGTTCGAGGATGCGCGGCATGCCGACCTTCCAGCCATAGGCGCCCTGCGAGAGCACCACCGGACGGTCGCGGTTCTTGGCGTCGCGCGCGGTCCACATGGTCTCGGCATCGAGATCGAAGGTCAGCATCACCGGAAAGCCGTTCGGTGTCAGTGGCATGGCGCAGTCTTCCAGGCAGAGAGGGATCAGGCGAATCGGTGGAAACCGGCCCAGCGCTCGGCGAGCACGAGCGCAAGTCCGGTGGTGAGGATCAACAGGGTCGAGACGGCGGCGATGCCGGGGTCGATGCCGTGCTCCACTGCCGCGAAGATCTTTACCGGCAGCGTCGTGTGCCGGACGTTGACCAGGAAGATCGACACCGGCACATTGTCGAACGAGACGATGAACGAGAAGATACCGCCGGCCACCAGGCCCGGACGGATGATCGGCAGCCCGACCTTGCGAAAAGCCGTCCAGGGTCCTGCGCCGAGCGTGCGCGCCGCCTCTTCGAGCGCGGGGTCGGTGCCGGCCAGTGCTGCCAGGACGCTGCGCACCACGTAGGGCATGGTGATCAGCACGTGCGCGGCGACCAGGCCCGCAAAACTGCCACGCAGGCCGACCACGGTGTAGAACTGCAGCAAGGCGACCGCGATGACGACCGCCGGAAACACCAATGGCGCCATCAGCAGGGAGGCGATCGCTTCGCTGCCGGGCAGCTTGCGGCGCACGATCGCATAGGCGGCTGCCGTGCCGACGGCCAGCGACAAGGCGGTCGAGCTGAGCGCCAGCATCAGGCTGAACACGATTGCATCGCGATACGACTCGTCACCGAGCACCTTCCAGTACCACTGCAGGGTGAATCCCTTGGGCGGCACGGTCAGGTACGAGGTCTCGGTGAACGACGCGAGCACGACCACGATCACCGGCAGCTGCAGCAACAGGAGAACCAGCGCCGCCACCAGGGCCAGGCCGGCACCGGGCAGATGCCGCGTGAACGGCGGCCGCGCGCGGGCGCCGACACGCTGCTCAGCGCTCATCGGCGCACCTCGGCGAAGCGCTGGGCGAGACGGCTCGCTGCCCACACCAGCAACAGCACGATGGCCGTGAGCACGAAGGCCATCGCCGCGCCGCGCGGCCAGTTCAGCAACTTGAGGAACTCGTCGAAGATCAGCGTCGACATGACCTGGTAGGTGGGGCCGCCGAGCAGCCGCGGCGTCACCAGGGCACTGATCGTGAGCACGAACACCAGGATGCTGCCCGACAGCACCCCGGGCAGGCTCAGGGGAAACGTGATGCGTCGAAACACCGTGAACGACGACGCACCGAGCGTGCGCGCGGCCGCCTCGACGTCGCGCGGAATGTTCTGGATCGCACCGACCAACACCAGCACCATGAACGGCAGGAACACATGCGCGAGGCCGATCAGCAGACCGGTGTAATTGAACATCAGCCTGATCGGCTGATCGATGATGCCCAGGGCGCGCAGCGTGTCGTTGATGAGGCCGCGATTGGCGAGCAGGACGATCCAGCCGAATGAACGCACGACCAGATTCAGCAGCAGCGGGAACACGACCAGGATGATCAGCCACGGTCGCAGCCGCGAGCGGGTGCGCGCCAGGAACAGCGCGAGCGGATAGCCGAGCAGCAGGGTCAGCAGCACGACCGTGATGCCCAGGCCCAGTGTGCGACCGATGATCTCCAGGTAGTAGGTATCGGTGAAGACCCGCGTGTAGTTGGCCAGCGTCCAGGCCTCGCCGATGCCCTGGCCCGGCACATAGGGATGCAGGCTGGTCGGTGCGAGCAGCGCCAGCGGCGCCGCGAACACCAGCAGCAGCACGACGAACGCCGGTGCGATCAGTCCGATTCCGCGACGGGCGAGCGCTTTGGATCGGAGACTCATCGTCGCATCGCGATCACGTCGCCGGCCTCGATGCTGATCCAGACCCTGGGGTTGCCGGCCGGCGGCGCACGTCCGCGCGCCGCCCGGGCCTCCGTGGCCAGCGCCTCGCCGGCGTCCAGGCGCACGACGTGCACCAGCGAATTGCCGGCGAACGATGACAGCTCGAGGGTGCCGGCGAAACAATTGTCGGTACGCGCCGGCTCGGTGAAGCTCAGGGCCATGCTTTCCCGGCGCAGTGTGAGACGCACCGCATCACCGACCTTGCCGCCCTCGGGCAAGGCATGCACTTTCAGCAGGCCGATGCCGGGCACCTCGACCGTGGGCGCCTCGCCCGCACCGCTGACGACGCCGTCGACGACAGTGGAGCGCCCGAAGAAGGAGGCCACGAACGGCGTGTCCGGATGGTCGTAGACCTCGCGTGGCGTGCCCACCTGCTCGATCCGGCCGCCATTGAGCACGCAGATGCGGTCGGACATCGTCAGCGCCTCTTCCTGGTCGTGCGTGACGAACACCGTGCTGATGCGCAACTGCTGCTGCAGCAGGCGCAGTTCGATGCGCATCGTGTCGCGCAGCTTGGCATCGAGGTTGCTCAGCGGTTCGTCGAGCAGCAACAAGGTGGGACGCGGCGCAATGGCACGCGCCAGTGCCACGCGCTGCTGCTGGCCGCCCGAGAGCTCGCGCGGCATGCGCGCCTGCAGACCCGACAAGCGTACGAGTTCGAGTGCCTCGGCGACGCGCCTGTCGATCTCGTCGTGCGCCACCCGCCGCTGGCGCAGGCCGAATGCGACGTTCTCGAACACGCTCATGTGCGGAAACAAGGCGTAGGACTGGAACACGAGACCGATATCACGCTTTTCCGGTGGCGCCCAGGTGCGATCGGCACCGCCGATGACGATGCGCCCGCTGTCGGGCTCGACCAGGCCCGCGATCATGCGCAGGATCGTGGTCTTGCCACAGCCCGATGGGCCGAGCAGCGACACGAACTCGCCCGATTCGACCGCCAGCGAGGCCCGGTCGACCGCGATCGTGTCGCCGTAACGCTTGCTCAGGTCATGGATCTCGAGTGTTGCCATTCGCGCCCCTGGCTCGGCCCCCGCAGGCCAGCGCGTCAGCGCGCGATCTCGCGCTGCCAGCGCTCGGTCCAGCCCGGCCGTTCCCTGGCGATCAGATCGGTGTCCGGATACCAGAGCTTCTCGTAGGATTCCCCGAACGGCACGATCGAGGCGGCCTTCGCACTGAGCTCCACCTTCTGGTTGACCGGACCCGCGTACTTGCGTTCGGCGAAGCACTTCTGCCCCTGAGCGCCGAGCAGGATATCGATGAACTGCATCGCCAACGCCTTGTTCCTGGCGCCCTTCGGAACCGACACCGTCGGCTGGATGCCGACCGCCCCCTCCGTCGGATAGGCGACCGCCACCGGCACACCCTTGGCCGCCGCCGAACCGATCCGATCGGGATACCAGGGCGCCATCGCGATCTCACCGCGCTCGAACAACTGCACGATCTGATCGGCCTGGGTGTAGAGCATCACCACATTGGGCATCAGCGACTTGATCGCCGCAAAGCCAGGATCCAGGTTCTGCAGCGTACCGCCCTTCATCTTGTTGACCGCGATCAGGAAGTGCATGCCCGACGTGCCGGTGATGTCGCCGAGTGCGATCTTGCCCTTGTACTGCGGATCGAACAGATCGCTCCAGGAGGTGGGCGGCGTCTTGACCATCGACGGGTTGTAACCGATGACCGTGGCCGCGGTCATGAAGTTCACGTACCGGCCGTCCGGATCGAAGGCCTGCTTGGCCACCTGGTCGTAGGTCTTCAGGCTCTTGAAGTCGAGCGCTTCCAACAGACCCTCGGCCTTGATCTGCTTGGCGATCGAGACGTCCATGTAGGCCAGGTCGATCTCGGGGTCGTTCTTCGTGGCACGGATCTTGGCCGCGATGTCGACCGAGCTGCCCAGCGTCAGGATGGCCTTCGCGCCGGTGGCCTTCTCGAAGGCCTCGACGTGGCAGGTCTTGGTGTCGTCGGCGAACGAGCCGCCGAAGGTGCCGATGACGAGTTCGCCGGCTGCCATGGCGGGTGCGCCGAATGCCAACGCCGCGCCGACTGCCGTGGCCAGTGCGGCGATGCGGGTCTTGCTGATGCAATCGAACATGTTCTCCTCCTCGATGTGCGCCGAAGCCCGGCGCGGGGCTCCTCAGGAATCGGGGGGCGGACCGTTGCCGACCAGCATGCGGCTGAGCATCGCGGCCATCGCCGCCTGTTCGCCGGCCGACAGCATCGCCACCAGGCGACGCTCCACGGCCGCATGGTCGGCCATGGCGCGCTCGGTCAGCGCATGGCCCTGCGCGGTGAGCTCGACGATGACGGCGCGGCCGTCGGACGGATCCGCGTGCCGCTCGATCAGGCCGTCGGCCTCGAGACGCGCGAGCAGATTCGATGTGCCGCCCGAGCTGAGCAGCAGGGTCTCGACGAGCCGCCACGGGGACATCCGGTAGGGCGGCCCGCTGGCCCGCAGGGTGGCCAGCACGGCGTATGACGAGTAGCGCAGCCCGTGCGGCGCCAGCGCCTCGTTCACCGCCTTGAGAATGACTTCCTGCAGGCGCAGGATGCGGCCGACGATGGCCTTGCCCGAGCAGTCGATGTCGGGCCGCTCACGGCGCCACTGCGCGATGCCGCGCTCGACGATGTCGGGATCGCCCGCGGATGCGACGACTGGCAACGACTTGTCCGCCCTGGCCACGATAACGGCACCCAGAAAGGGAAGCGTGGTCGGACGGTAGCACCGATTTATCTTTTTTGAAAGATATCCTGGCGGACAAGCCGGTCACGACGCGCGGGTGATCCCCACTGCACCGGCCGGGCCGCCTGTGTATCCTTGGGTCTCCTCATCCTCTTGGCCAGCAAGCCTGCGCGAAATCGCAGCCGACGGAAGCCGATCATGCCCTCCCTGCTCGATGAACTCATCGGCCTGCTCACGCTCGAGCGGCTGGACACCAATCTGTTTCGCGGCCAGAGCCTGGACATCGGCACCACGCGGGTGTTCGGCGGCCAGGTGCTGGGCCAGTCGCTGGCGGCGGCCAACATGACCGTCGACGACGGCGTGGTGCATTCGATGCACGCCTACTTCCTGCGCGCCGGCGATCACACCGCACCGATCATCTATGAGGTCGATCGCCAGCGCGACGGCCGCACCTATTCGAGCCGGCGCGTGGTCGCGATCCAGCACGGCCGGCCGATCCTGAACATGGCGGCCTCGTTCCAGAAGCCCGAACAGGGTCTCAGCCATCAGTCGGCGATGCCGGCGGTGCCCGAGCCCGAAACCCTGAAGGACATCGGCGAGTACCGTCGCGAGTATCTCGAGCGCATGCCCGAGTCGCGCATCCCGCGCTTCGTGCAGCTCGAACGACCGTTCGAGTTCCGGCCGGTCGACCCGCCGCCGATCCTCGACCGCACGCGCCGCGGCCCGCGCACGCAGATGTGGTTCAAGACGGTACAGGCGCTGCCGAACGATCCGCACCTGCATCGCAACATGCTGGCCTATGTGTCCGACTATTCGTTCATCAGCGTGGCCACCCGTCCGCACGGCGACGAGTTCGGCCTGGCCGGCCCGCAACTGGCCAGCCTCGATCACGCGATGTGGTTCCAGCGCCCGTTCCGCATGGATGAATGGCTGCTCTATGACATCGAGAGTCCGAGCGCCACGGACGGTCGGGGTCTCGTGCAGGGGCGCATCTATCGGCGCGACGGCACGCTGATCGCGGTGGTTGCCCAGGAAGGCGTCATGCGCGTGTTTCGCGAGGTTTGAACCTACCTGCCGTGCCGGGCCGGCAGGCATCCGCCGGGGTTCGAGGGAGAGCGCTTGCGACCAGCATCGCGCGCGCCCGGGCCACGCTGACGTGGCACTCGCCGGGCGCCGTTCAGTAGCCCACGAGAGCGGCCCGGGCCAGCCCGCCATGCGCGTCGAGCAGGCGCTCGCGCCAGCCGTGAACCGGGTCGTCATCGGCGAGCAGTTCGAAAGCCGAAACACAGCGCGCCCACTGAAAGGCACCGAAGGCGCAATAGTCGGCGTAATTGGGCGCCTCGCCGGCCAGGAACGGCTGCCGCTTGAGCGTCAGGCGCAATGGCGTCAGCGATGCGCGAAACGCCGGCAGGCGTTGCTCGCGCCCGGCCTGCACGTTCTCGAGCGTGTCGCCGAAGCGGGCCTCGCGCGAGCGCCGGAAATAGTCGCGGTCGGCATCGGCAAGCGCACGCTCGATATCGGCCAGCACCATCGAACCGACCGGACCCAGCAGCGTGGCATCGGCCCACGCATTGACGAATCGCGCCACCGCCTCGCCCTGCGGCCCGCCGAACAGGCTGGGCGCCCGCGGGTAGCGTCGCTCGATAAAGCACGCGATCTCGAACGAATCGCTGACCACCTCGTCACCGTCGCGCAGCACCGGCACCTTGCCCTGCCCCGAGAAGGCGATCGCGTCGGTGTCGGTGAAACGCCAGGGCATGGTCTCGTGCGCCAGTCCCTTGTGCGCCAGGGCCATCCGCACCTTCCAGCAATGCGGGCTGAAGCGCAGACCGGCGTCCGCACCAGCGAGGTCGTAGAGTCGGATCGTCATGGCGGCTTGCGGAGGTTCAGGAAACGCAGGCGGCGTGGGCACTCAGCGCCTGCTCCAGATCGTCGATGAGGTCGTCGGCCGACTCGAGCCCGACCGACAAGCGCAGCAGATCGTCGGGGCAAGGGCTGCGCGGGCCTTCGATGCTCGCACGGTGCTCGACGAGGCTCTCGGTGGAACCGAGCGAGGTGGCCTGCCGCCAGACCGTCAGCGCGCCGGCCACCGCGCGGGCCGCGGCCGCACCGCCGCGAACCCGCAGCGACAACATGGCGCCGAAGCCGTCGTCCATCTGGGTGGCTGCGATCGCATGACCGGGATGCGAGGCCAGCCCCGGATAGGCGACCGCGACGAGACGCTCGTGGCCGTCGAAGTGATCGGCGATGCGGTGCGCGGTCGCGGCCGCATGCCGCACGCGCAGATACAGGGTACGCATGCCGCGCGCGAGCAGAAAGGCCTCGAAGGCGCCCGGTACGGCGCCGCCCATCGCACGCTCGGCGGCCACCCGGCGCCAGAACGAATCGTCGCGGGCACCGACCACCGCCCCCGCGAGCAGATCGCCGTGGCCACCGAGATATTTGGTGGCCGAGTGCATGACCAGATCGGCGCCGAGCGTCAGCGGGCGCGTGAACACCGGCGTGGGCACGGTGTTGTCGACCGCGACCACCACATCTGGGCCGTGCGCATGCGCCAGGCGCGCCGCCGCGCGAATGTCCGTGATGTCCCAGGTCGGATTGCTCGGCGTCTCCAGCCAGAGGAGATCGAGCGGCCGGCCAAGCCGTTCGGCCAGGTCGCGCGTTCCGCAGGCGTCGGCAGACTCGCCGGCAGCCGCCGGCTCGAAGAATTCGAGCGTCCAGTGCGACCGCGCCGCCTGCTCCTGCAACCAGTTGCGCAGCGACCAGTACATCACCCTGGGAGCGATCAGGCGCGCGCCCTCGGGCAGCGCGCGAAACACCGCGCAGGCCGCGGCCATGCCGGAACCGAACAGCAGGGCCTGCGCGCCCTGCTCCAGGGCGCAAAGCAGTTGCTCGGCCGGCTTGAAGCCGGGGTTGTGATCGCGCGAGTAGACCGCGCCGCCCGGATAGCCGCCATCGCCGCCGCGCTCGAAGGTGGTCGACAGATGCACCGGTTCGATCAGCGCACGATACGGCGCGAGCACACGGTTGCCGCCATGGGCGGCGAGGGTTTCGGGCCGGGGCCCGCGGTCGCGGGAGTGGTCGGTCATCGTGGCCGGATCCGGGAAGTCCGGCGCCAGATGAACACGCGGTATCGCGACTGGCGCCACGACGCGCCGATCGCGCCGCCCCGCCAGTGTAGCCCGCCAGGCCACCCGTCCGGGGATCCCCCGGTCACGAATGGCCGCGGCCGATCGTGGCGTTTCAGGTCGCGGTCATGTGCGCACCGAAGCGATCGGCATCGGGCACCAGGAAACGCGGCGGTTGAACCGGCTCCTCGCGTTGCGCTCGAGAGTCTTCCCTCGGCTCGATACGCGATTCGGCACCCGCCTCGGCCGTTGGCGGCGAACTCGCCTCGGGCCGAGCCTCGGGCGCCTGCTCGGGACGCGATGGGCGCGTCGGGGGTTCGACGCGGGCCTGGTCGGCGGGTGCCGCCTCGTCGGTCCGCGGCAGCAGCCTGCTCAGGTGCTCGCGCACACCGGACATGCTGATGTAGATCACGTTCATCGCGCCTGCCTGGGTGGGAAACGCGATCGAGATGTCGTCGCCGTTCATCATCGCCGGGAACAAGGCGTTCTGCGGTTCGAGCTTGACCACGTAACGGTCGGAACCGTTGGCCGACAGCACACCGCAGGTGGAGGAGATCACGCCGACCTGCTTGGCCGAATTGATCAGCAGCGGATACTGCGAACCGGGCACACAACCGTCGACGGGTTCGACGAAGACACCGCATTCACCGTCCTGACAAACGGTCGCCAGGGCGCCGGCACGATCGCGGGCGACCAGTTCGACGGAGCCCTCGGACGTCGGCTCGAGCAGTTGCCATTGCGCGCGCGGTGCCGCGCCATCGAGCCCGGGCGCCGCAGCATCTGCCGCAAAGGCGCCGGAACTGACCCAGGATGTCACCAGAGTCACGAGAACTGCACAGTGCTTGCCGGTCAATTTCATGATGACGTCACCTCTTGCTGTCGATGCTTTCAATCACGCATGAAACATGCCGCGCGCGGCGACCGCCGATCGGTCGACCAATGGTCGCCGCAACCTCGCCGCCGGCACCGGCCGACGAGCGGCGTGGCTACAATGCGCGGCAACAGACTGCTGACGACCGACAGGAGACACGATGGGTGCCGCAGCCCCCGAACCGTTCACGCTGCATGTCGACGATGCGGCCATCACCGACCTGCGCGAGCGGCTGGCGCGCACCCGTCTGCCCGATCAGGCGCCGGGCGACCCGTGGGCCTACGGCACCTCGGTGCAGGCGCTGGCCGATCTGGTCACGACCTGGCGCGATCGCTTCGACTGGCGCACGCACGAGGCGCGGCTCAACGCGTGGCCGCAGTACAAGGTGCGAACCTGCGACATCGATCTGCACTTCCTGCACGTGCCGGGCCAGCGCGCACCCGGCGCCCCCGAGCCGATGCCGCTGCTGTTGTCGCACGGCTGGCCGGGATCGGTGTTCGAATTCATGAAGGTGATCGGCCCGCTGACCGATCCTGCCGCTCATGGCGGCGACCCCGCCGATGCGTTCACGGTGATCGCACCCTCACTGCCGGGTTACGGTCTGTCGTACGCGCCCGGCCAGAAGCGTTTCGGCTGCGCCGAGATCGGCGAATGCTTCGCCCACCTGATGACCGAGATCCTCGGCTATCGCCGATTCGCCGCGCAGGGCGGTGACTGGGGTTCGTTCATCACCTCGCGCATCGCGTGGGCGCACCCCGAGAACGTGATCGGCATCCACCTCAATATGATGCCGCTGCGCCGCGACCCCGCGGCGACGGCGGCGGCCAGCGAGGAGGAACAGCGTTACGGCCGGGAGCTCGCTCACTTCCTGGCCGAGGAAACCGGCTACCAGTGGATCCAGGGCACGCGCCCGCAGACGCTCGCATTCGGGCTGACCGATTCGCCGGCCGGACTGGCGGCCTGGATCCTCGAAAAGTTCCAGCGTTGGACCGACTGCGACGGCGACCCGACCAATGTCCTGACGATGGACGAGATGCTCGCCGACATCAGCCTGTACTGGTTCACGGGCTGCATCAACGCGTCGTTCTGGCCCTACTACGACCGCCGTCATGCTCCCTGGCCGGTGCCCTCCGAGCCACCGATCACCGTTCCCACCGGCTACAGCCAGTTTCCGCACGAGATCCTGCGTCCGCCACGCTCGCTGGCCGAGCGCGTCTATACCGATATCCGTCGCTGGAGCGTGCACGACGAGGGCGGTCACTTCGCCGCCTTGGAACAGCCGCAAGTGCTGGTCGACGAGATCCGCGAGATGTTCCGCCCGCTGCGCGCTTGAAAACGGCCATGCCGGCGGCAGCCCGCGGAGACCGGCTTTGCGCATCGGCTGACGGGCGCATCGCCGACCGGCCGGAAAAACGGGCGGCAGGTCCTCACCTGCCGCCCTCGCGACCGGAGAATCCGGCGCCCGCTGCGACACATCGGCGGGTGCCGGGCAGTCGGGTCGATCAGCCGACCGAGACCGGCACGTAGATCCGCTGCCCGTCGCGCTCGACCAGAAACGCGAGCGGCTTGTCGCGCTTGCCGGCCAGCTCCGAGAGCCGCCGCGCATCGTTGACCGGCTTGCGGTTCACCGACACCACCACGTCGCCCGGACGCAGACCCGCTCTTTCCGCGGCGCCTTCGACCGCCGTGATGCGCAGACCGTCGGGCAGACCGGCCTGGCGTTCGGCATCGGTCAGGGGCCGCACCGTCAGACCCAGTCGGCCATCGGCACTGGTGGCGCCGTCGTCCGCCGTCGCCACCTCGTCACCCTTGAGCGACATCAGTTGCGCGGAGATCTCGCGCTCGCCGCCGTCGCGCCAGACGCTCAGCTTGACCTGGGCGCCCGGTTCACGCAGCGAGATGATCGACGGCAGCTCGTTCGAGTCGCCGAGCGCCTTGCCGTCCACCGCCGTGATCACGTCACCAGCCTGGATACCAGCCTTCTCCGCCGCGGTACCGCTGCCGACCTGGGCGACCAGCGCACCGGTGCTTTGCGGCATGCCGAAGGCCTGCGCGAGCGCCGGCGTCATCTGCTGGATGACCACTCCCAACCGAGCGTGACGGACCTCGCCGTGCTCGACGATCTGCGCCTCGACGCGCTGCGCCAGATCGATCGGAATCGCGAACGAAAGCCCCTGATAGCCGCCGCTGCGCGTGAAGATCTGCGAATTGATGCCGATCACTTCGCCGCGCGCATTGAACAGCGGCCCACCCGAGTTACCCGGATTGACCGCCACGTCCGACTGGATGAAGGGCACGATCTGTCCGCCCGGCATCGCCCGGTCGGTTGCGCTGACCACGCCCACCGTGACCGTGTGATCGAATCCGAACGGCGAACCGATCGCCATCACCCACTCGCCGGCCCGCAGCCTGCCCGGATCACCGATACGGACATGCGGAAGATCCTTGGCATCGATACGCAGCACGGCCACGTCGGTACGCTCGTCGCTACCCAGCACCTTGGCGCGAAATTCACGCCGGTCCGACAGGCGCACGACCACGTCATCGGCACCGTCGACGACGTGTGCATTGGTGAGCACCAGCCCGTCCGACGACACGATGAAGCCCGAACCCGTACCCATCATCGGACCGCGCCGAGGCTCACGGGGCCCCTGGCCGAAGCCCGGCGGTGCAAAGCGGCGAAGGAAGTCCTGAAGCTCGGGCGGCATCTGTTCCTGGCCGCCTTCGGCCGAACTCGTGGTCTTCGCCTTGGCCGATACCCGCACATGGACGACGGCCGGCCCGACCTGCTCGGCCATGGTGGCGAAATCGGGCAGCAAGGTTCCCGCCGTGGCGGCGGCGTTGCCAGGCACGACCGTGGACACGGCAGCGGCAGTCGGCACCAGCCGGGCCTGGTCGGGGCCGTGCCCCGGCATGGCGACCGCGACACCGATCGCGCCGGCCGCGGCAAGTGCCGCCACCAGAGGTTTGAATACCGGCCGACGCCGGTGGGTCGTCTTTTCAGAATGCATGACTCGTCTCCTTGGACGTCGAAGAAAAGGAACACGAGCCAAGGATCGATCGCGGCGCTTAAGCCAGTCTTAAATGCGGTCGCATCGCTTGCCGGGTGAGGCCATTGCCGCTGGCCGGCCAATCGCGGCGGGCGATACCGGCAGCAAACCGTTGCGACCTCATTCCCGTGCCATCGGCAGCCGCACGCTGGCACGCAGGCCGCCGAGCCTTGGTGAGGAGGCCAGCAGGAGCGCGCCGCCGTGGCGTTGCGCGATCGCGGTCACGATGGCCAAGCCCAGCCCGCTGCCCGAACCCGCATCACCGCGATGGAAACGGTCGCGCATCCGTTCGCGCAACTCGGGTGAAATGCCCGGACCGGCGTCCTCCACCACCCACTCGAGCCCGTCCGGGCGGCGGATCAGGCTGACATCGACCGAGCTGCCGGCCGGCGCATGCCGCAGCGCATTGGCGATCAGATTGCGCATCATGATCGCCAGCGCATTGCGATCGCCGACGATCTCGGCCTCGACGACCTCGTGCAGACCGAGATCGACGTCGGCACGCGCCGCCAGCGGCGCCTGTTCGGCCACCAGTTCGCGCGTGAGCGCGAGCATGGCCACCGGCTCGGACGGCAGCTCGCGCTCGGACATGGCCTCATGACGGGCCAGATCGAGCATCTGGTCGACCAGTCTGGCCGCCCGCTGAACGCCACCGCCGAGCGCCACAATGGCGGCCTGGCGCTCGGCCTCGTTGCCGGCACGACGCAGGTTGTCGACCTGCAGTCGCAGAGCCGCCAGCGGCGTGCGCAATTCGTGCGCGGCGTCGGCGACGAAATTGGCCTGCGCATCGTAGGCGTGCTGAAGCCGCGCGAATAACTCGTTGATGGTGGCCACCAGCGGCAGGACCTCGCGCGGCACGCCTTGCGCCGACACCGGCGAGAGCTCGCCGAAGCGGCGCGCACCGAGCTGGCCGCGCACCTGCTCGAGCGGGCGCAGCGAACGTCGCACGCCCCAGAGCACGAGCCCGACCACCAGAGGCACCAGGGCTGCGGTCGGCAGCGCGGCGCGCAGCGCGATCGCGCGGGCCCGCTGCGCGCGCGCCTCCATGTCCTGCGACACCTGCACCCACTGGTCGCGATCACGCAGCGCGTAGACGCGATACTGACTGTCGCTCTCGCGCACCACCGAGTAACCTGGCACCCCGGGACTGGGCACGAGCCGACGCCGGCTCGACTGATAGAGCACGCGGCCGTCGTCGCCGAGCACTTGCACGCTGTAATCCAGCAGTTCCAGGGCCGGCAGGCGGCCCGAGTCCGTGCCCAGGCGCAGCACCATCGCGAGCTGGCGCATCTGCTCGTCGAATGACTCGTCGGCCTGCGACAGTGCCGCCCGGTATGCGAAACCCGCCTGCAACAGGCCCGCCAGCAACAGCGCGAGCGCAATCGGCCACATCAGGCGGCTGCGCAATGAAGTGGCGGTCGCTGGCTCGTTCACGACACGGTGACCATGTAGCCCACGCCACGCACGGTTCGGATCAGTTGCGCGCCGAGCTTGCGGCGCAGATGATGGATGTGCACTTCAACCGCGTTGCTGTTGACCTCGTCGCCCCATCCGTAGAGCCGGTCTTCGAGTTGCGCCCGCGACAGCACCGCGCCGGGGCGCGCGATCAACGGCTCGAGCACAGCCCATTCGCGTGCCGACAGCGTCACCGCCCGATCGTGGACCGAGACCTGGCGTGCGGCGGTGTCGATCGTGACCGCGCCGAGCCGCACCACCTCGCTCGCACGCCCCGCTACCCGCCGATGCATCGCGCGCAGACGCGCCAGCAACTCATCGACCTCGAAGGGCTTGAGCAGATAGTCGTCGGCACCGGCGTCGAGGCCGGCGATCCGCTGCTCGAGCGCATCGCGAGCGGTCACGATCAGCACCGGCAGCATCTGCCCGCGAGTGCGCAGCCGGCGCAGCAGATCCAGGCCGTCACCGTCGGGCAGCCCCAGATCGAGCAGCAGGGCGTCGTACTCCTGAGTGCGCAGCGCGGTGTCGCCCGGGCCAACTTCGCGCACCCAGTCGACGACATGGTGCTCGGCGCGCAATGCCGTCATCACGGCCTCGCCGAGCATCGAATCATCCTCGATCAACAACAGACGCATGCTTGCCAGCCGGGTCGTCACGATGGGTCGGTATCGACAGCTCGCACGCTGCCGACAAGCCGCATGACAGCAAGGGAGACGCCCATATAAGCGTCTCCCAAGGTGCCGCTCTGGCACATCGGACCGCAAGACGGCATGATCGGGATCGTAACAATCCAGGGAGCCACGCATGGCGAAAGACAACGAAGGCAACGACATCTCCGCCGACGAGATCTTGCTGTTGCACCCCGGCGACATGGGCTCGGCCCTGGGCGCGGTCTGGCGCTCGCTCGGTCACCGGGTGTATTGGCTGCCCGAAGGCCGCAATGCGGCCAGTCACCAGCGCGCCGAGGCCGCCGACCTTACCGCGTGCACGCTCGCGCAGGCGCGTGGGCGCTGCTCGCTGATCGTGTCCGTGTGTCCGCCGCATGCCGCGCGCGAACTCGCGCAGCGCACAATCGGCGACGGCTATCGGGGCACCTACCTGGACGCCAACGCGGTATCGCCGACGGCGAGCGCCGCGATCGGCGAGATGGTCACGCGCGCCGGCGCCACCTACGTCGACGGCGGCATCATCGGCCCGCCGCCGCGCGATGGCGCTGCGGCCAGGCTCTATCTTTCCGGCGCGGCGGCGGCATCGCTGGCCCCACGCCTGCAAGGCGGCCGACTGACCGTACACGCACTCGAGGGCGGCCCCACGCGCGCATCCGCCCTCAAAATGGCCTTCGCGGCCTGGAACAAGGGCCTGCTGGCCTTGCTGGCCGATGTGCACGCGCTGGCCGATGCCCACGACGTTCTGGCGCCCTTGCGCGACGAGTGGGCGGCCCTCGATCCCGACGTGCGCAGCCGCGAGGGTCGCATGCTGGCGGCCACGCTCAAGGCCTGGCGCTGGGAGGGCGAGATGCACGAAATCGCCGATACCTTCAAGGAGTCCGGCCTGCCCGACGCATTCCACCGCGGCGCGGCGGAGGTCTATCGGCGCCTGGGCGCCTTCAAGGATGCCGCCGCGGCACCGGCGCTGGAAGAGGTCAATCGCGCCCTGCGCGGCGATCCGTGAGCCTGTGTCCTGAGTCCGGATTTCGCTGCACGAGAACGCGCCTGGTGCACGCCCTCGCCTTACCCACGAGCGTCGGATTCGCGCAATCAGAGATTCTCGGTCTCGAAATCGGCCGGCATCACGATTTCCAGCAATTCGAGATCGTCGGAGTGGCCGAGTTCGGTGTGCTCGATGCCGGGCGGCTGGTAAACGCAACTGCCTGCGCTCAGCCGCTCGACGCCGTGGCCCTCGTAGTCGAACTCGATCCAGCCCTTGAGCACGTAGACCATCTGGAATTCGGTAACGTGACGGTGGCGCGCGCCGACGAACTCGGCGCCGGGGATGGCTCGGATGACATTGGCGGTCACGCGCCCCTCGGTGGCTCGTGCCATGCCGAGATCGCGGTACTCGAAAAAGGCACGCAGGCCGCGTTCGAACCCGGCATCGCCGGCATGCTGAACGGTAAAGCCCTTGGTGGTCATGTCGGAATCTCCATCGTCATGGGACGCGCCCGGGTGAGCCGCGCGAAGGCCTGGTGGGCAGGTTCTGGGTGGACGCGCCCGACCCGCCAGGCGCCTGGTCGATAATTATGGGCTCTGACCCTTTGTCAGCTCCGGAGTCCTCCCCCATGGCCCTGCCCGCCCCCGTTTCACGTACCCATCGCCACACCCGCACGATCGAGAGCCAGGGCTACCTGCGCGACGACGGGCTGTGGGACATCGAGGCCACGATCGTGGACAGCAAGACCTATCCGTACACCGAGCCGTATCGGGGCGCCCGCGAGCCGGGCTCGGACGTCCACCGGATGTCCGTGCGGCTGACGCTCGACGATTCTTTTACCGTCCACGAGATCGCGGTCGACATGCCGGCCACGCCCTATCCGAATTGCCCGAAGGCAGCCGCGGCCTTCCAGACCCTGGTCGGCGCCAAGATCGGCGCCGGCTGGCGCAAGCGGGTCAACGAAGCGGTCGGCGGCGTGCGCGGCTGCACGCACGTGCGCGAGTTGCTGGGCCCGATGGCCACGGTGGCCTTTCAGACGATTCAGGGCTGGCCGCAGGACCGCGGCGACGGCCAGGCGATCAGGCAGATGCCGCTCGATCGGGCACGCAGTGCATTCGTCGACGGCTGCTTCGCATGGGCGCGCGACGGCGAGATGGTCGCCGATCTCTATCCGTCATTGTCGACACGCACCGGCAGCGGCGATCACTCCCAGCTGAAACGGTAACCGGCGCTCCGCAGCAAACCCTCCGGACCATTGACCGCCATGGTCACGGTGGCGGGCGCGCTCTGCACACACGTAAACGAGACTTCGGTGCGCGCGAAGCGCACCCGGGTCATTTCCTGACTGGAAATCGCGATCGACTCGCCCAGCGTCAGCCGCTCCCCTTCGGACTGCGCCAGCTCCATGCAGCCGACGAACGATGCCACCTCGCGCACCCCGTTCAGACGCGTGCCGGTATCCGTGGTCGTACGCTCGACGATACGCCAGGCAGCGTCATCGTAGGAGGTGGCGACCGGGGGCTGCATCAACGCGGCAAACGCAGCCAGCGCAGCGGCTGGAATCGGCATCGGCATCTCGCTCTCCTCTGAATACGCGGTCGCCCTGCCGCCCCGCCGACCGAAGCCGGCGGGGGACCGAGCATGCTTTGGGGGGTGACTACCGTCGGATGCCGCACTCGTCATGACTGCAGAGCGTCAACAAACCCGACAGGCTCGACCTTACCCTCGTGACGCCCGCGCCGGTGACCGGCTGTGCTGACCGGGCAACGGTTCGTGCATCGTGGAAACGCAAACCAGTGTGTCGAGTCTGATGTGCGCATGGGAAACCAGGAACGCCATGCTAGGGCGTCGGCGCTGCCCGCATCGTTCCGAAAGTCGCAACACGGGACGATCACCGCCAAAACCTCGGCAGACCCGTGAATTCGGTCACGTTTTCGATCCCCCTCGTGGAAATCGCGCCCGGTCAACCCCGGGCCGGCCACAACCGTTATCTGCCTGTTATGCTCGATGCCGAGTCATGGCAGGTGCGTGCTCATGCACGGGCACGCAACATGCAACGAACCGAAGCCTTTTGTCGTCTTGTGTCCTGCATGCCCCGACCCCACATATCGAGGCGAACCACGGAGGATCTCCATGACCGAAGCCCCTGCATCGACCACCCATCTCACCGACCAGGACAGCCTGCGTAAGGTCACCATCCTGGATTACTCGCTGCACATCGCGAGCCCCATCGTGTCGATGATGGTGTTGTCCGTCATCGCCCTCATCATCAACTACATCAAGGTCGGTGAATCGCGCGGCACCGTCTACGAAAGCCACATGAGCTACATGATCAGCACGTTCTGGTGGACGGCGCTGTGGATGTTGCTGACCGGCGTGGTCGCGGTGATCACGTTCGGCATCCTGGCCTGGCTGATGATCGTGCCGGTGATCTGGTATCTCTATCGCAACGTCCGCGGACTGCTGCGTGCGCTCGATGGACTCCCGGCACGGTGACGGCGCGCGGCGCCGCCTGCTTCTGCTCGCCGCCGCGGCGCCGCTGATCGCCGCCGGCTGCGCGACATCGCGCGAGTATCTGGCGGCGCCCGCGGCCGCCGACGCTCCGATCGTCCCGCTGGCCGGTTCGCGCTGGCGCTACCAACGCATCAACCTCTACAACGATCTGCCGCTGGACGAGGTCGTCTGCGAGCTCGAGAGCACCTCGCCCTCCTGGAGCGTGATCTGGCGGGGGCAACAGGAACGCGACACCATCCGCGCCCGGTATTCCGAACCCTGGCGCATCGTCGAGGAGCCGCTGTACGGTGAGCTCATGCGTTTCGAACGCCCCGTGCCGGTGGTACCGGCCGTGCTCGCTGCCGGACAGCGCGAACGGGTTCAGACCCACTACCGGGTCGCCGCCTCGTCGCGTTCGCTGCGCTGGCGCACCGACCTGGCCGCACTGGGCTGGGAGCGCGTCGTGGTGCCGGCCGGTGCGTTCACCGCCCTTCGGATCGAACGTACCAGCTATTTCGAGCCCTGGCAGATGAGCCGGTTTTCGGCACGCCGGGTGGAAACCCTCTGGATGGCGCCCGAGATCGGTCATTGGGTGCGACGCGACTGGACCGGCTACTACCTCGACGAGACCACGCTGGGCGGTGGCGACGGCCCCCTGGCGCGGGCCAGCCCCGAAGAACGCGAGGAAGCGATCAGCTGGCGCCTGATGGCCTACGAGCCGGCGCCGGTGGCGCGCTGACGCGCTGACGCGCTGCGCGCGATCCGTAGCGCGCGGGGTACCAGCCGATCGCGATCATCCCGCGATGCCGGCGCCTGATGAGCCGCGCCGGACACAATCGATCTTTCGGTCATAATCGTCGGCAGTCGCGACGGCGGGCGCCGCCTGCACCGCCGCCGCGGTCTTGCGCTGACCCCGACCCTGTCCACTGGAGGTACCCATGACCGTCCGTCGTTTCTCGTTCGGATCGCGCCGCCGCGCGCTGACCGCCCTGATCGCCGTTCCGGCGCTGGGGCTCGGCCTGGCCGGCCAACCGGCCCAGGCGGCCGACGCCTTGAAGGTCGCTGCGATCTACACCGTTCCGGTGGAGCAGCAGTGGGTCAGCCGGATTCACAAGGCCCTCAATGCGGCGGTCAAGCGTGGCGACATCGAATACGTGTTCTCCGAGAACGTGTCCAATGCCGACTATGAACGGGTGATGCGGGAATATGCCGAGCAGGGCAAACAGCTGATCGTCGGCGAGGCCTTCGCCGTCGAGTCAGCGGCGCGCCGGGTGGCCCGCGACTATCCCAAGGTGGCGTTCCTGCTCGGTTCATCGGGCAAGCCGCAGGCGCCCAATTTCTCCGTCTTCGACAACTACATCCAGGAGCCGGCCTATCTGTCCGGCATGATCGCCGGCGGCATGACCAAGTCGGGCAAGATCGGCATGGTCGGTGGCTACCCGATTCCCGAGGTCAACCGCCTGATGAACGCCTTCATGGCCGGCGCGCGCGAGGTACGGCCGGACACCCAGTTCATGGTCACGTTCATCAACTCCTGGTTCGACCCGCCCAAGGCCAAGGAGGCCTCGTTCGCAATGATCGACAACGGCGCCGATGTCATGTACGCCGAGCGCTTCGGGGTGTCCGATGCGGCCCGTGAGCGCAACATCCTGGCCATCGGCAACGTCATCGATACCCAGGATCAATATCCGCAGACCGTCGTCGCCTCGGCGCTCTGGAACATGGAGCCAACCATCGATCGTGCGATCGACGCGGTGCGCTCCGGCAAGTTCGCGCCCGACGACTACGGCAAATACTCGATGATGCAGTACGGCGGCTCCGAGCTCGCGCCATTGGGCACCTTCGCCGACAAGGTGCCGGCCGAACTGATGAGCAAGGTTCGAGCGCGCGAGAAGGCCATCCTCGACGGCAGCTTCAAGGTCGAGGTCGACGACGGCCAGCCCAAGGGCTCGCGCTGACCCCGGAGGCGGCGCCCGCCTCACCGGCGCCGCCGCTCCCTCGCAGCCGGTTGCCGGCGACGGCATCCGACCCCATCGCCCTCGCCATGTCAGAGGATCAGGCCGCGCCGGCGCTCGAGCTGACCGCGATCACCAAGCGATTCGGCAGCCTCGTTGCCAATGACCAGATCTCACTGACCCTCGGGCGCGGCGAGATCCTGGCACTGCTCGGCGAAAACGGCGCCGGCAAATCCACGCTGGTGTCGATCCTGTTCGGCCACTATGTCGCCGACGGTGGCGATATCCGCGTGTTCGGCGCACCGCTGCCGGCGGGCGACCCCGCGGCCGCGCTAGCGGCCGGCGTGGGCATGGTTCACCAGCACTTCACGCTCGCCGAGCGCCTGACGGTGGTCGAGAACGTCATCGCCGGCACAGCGCCGCTGACCCGGCCAAGCCTGGCCCTGGGCGCCGCCCGGCGCTCGTTGCGTGCGTTGTCCGAGCGCTTCGGGCTGGCGATCGAGCCCGATCGCCAGGTTGCGGCACTGACGATGGGCGAGCGCCAGCGGGTCGAGATCCTCAAAGCCTTGTTTCGCGGCGCCCGCATCCTCATCCTCGATGAACCCACGGCGGTGCTGACGCCACAGGAAGGCGAGGCCTTGTTCGCCACCTTAGGCCAGTTCGTGGCCCAGGGTTTGTCGATCATCTTCATCAGCCACAAACTCAACGAGGTGCTGCGGGTGGCCGATCGCATCGCGGTGCTGCGCGCTGGCAGGCTGGTGGCGACGCTGGCACGCGGCGAGGCCGACCGCGACCGGCTCGCCGAGCTGATGGTGGGCCATGCGCTGCCCGATGTCGCGCGGCGCGCGCGCGAGCACGAACCGCTGCGCGTGCGTTGTCGGCTGAGCGGCGCCAGCGTGCGCGGCGATGCAGAGCGTCCGGCTCTCGACCACATCGATCTCGCCCTGCACGCCGGGCAGATTCTCGGTATCGCCGGCGTCTCGGGCAATGGTCAGCAGGTTCTGGCCGACGTGTTGTTCGGTGTGCGCGCCCTTGACGCGGGCTCGCTGGAGGTCGACGGACGCCGGCTCGACGCCGACCCCAGGGCCGTGCTGGCGGCCGATGTCGCACGGATTCCCGAAGACCGCCACGCGGTCGGCACGATCGGTGATCTGCCGGTCTGGGAAAACGCCATCATCGAGCAGTTGCGGGCGCGCTCGCTGTCGCGACCGGCCTGGCAGGCCGGATTGCTGCGCGGCGCTCGGGCGCGCGCGTTCGCGCGACGACTGGTCGAGCGATTCGACGTCCGTGGTTTGCAGGCCCAGGGGGTGGCCACCCCCACGCGCGCGCTCTCGGGTGGCAACATGCAAAAGCTGATCCTCGGCCGTGCGCTGACCGGGGCACCGGGCACCGCGGGCGATGAAGACGCGTCGGCGCCGGCCGTGATCATCGCCAATCAGCCGACTTGGGGTCTCGACGTCGGTGCGGTGGCGGCCGTCCATCAGCGTCTGATCGATGCCGCCGCCTGCGGCAGCGCGGTCTTGCTGATTTCGGAGGATCTCGAAGAGATCTTCGCGCTTGCCGATACGATCGCGGTCATGCACGCGGGCCGTCTGACCGATCCGCGCCCGGCCGCTCGCTGGCGCATGGCCGAGATCGGTGCGGCGATGAGCGGTGCGGCGGCGAGCGGTGCGACGGTGAGCGGTGCGACGGCGAGCGGTGCGACGGTGAGCGGTGCGACGGCGAGCGGTGCGACGGTGAGCGGTGCGGCAGCCGCTAGCTCCACGGCCGATCGCGCCGCCGACGGCAGCGTCGCACCATGAGGCTCGAACGACGCGAGCGGGCTTCGCGCGCGGCTGCGCTGACGGCGCCGATCGCCGCGATCGCGGTCACGCTGTTGTTCGCATCGTCGCTGGTGGCGATCGCCGGCGCACCGGTCGGTGCCGCCTATGCCAGCCTGCTGGAAGGCGCATTCGGCTCGCGCTTCGCGATCAGCGAAACCCTCACGCGGGCGGTGCCGCTGATGCTGACCGGGCTGGCGGCGGCGGTGGCGTTTCGTGCCCGCTTCTACAACATCGGCGCCGAGGGCCAGCTCTATGGCGGTGCACTGGCGGCAGTGGCCGTGGCGGGCATGGCCGATTCGATGCCGGCCGTGCCGATGCCGGTGCTGTTCGTGCTGATGCTGCTGGCCGCCGCGCTCACCGGCGCGCTGCTGCTGCTGGGCCCGGCCTGGCTGAAGACGCGCCTGGGCGTCGACGAGGTGGTCACGACGCTGCTGCTCAACTTCGTCGTGTTGTTGTTCGTCTCGATGATGCTGGACGGACCGATGAAGGATCCTGGCGCGATGGGCTGGCCGCAGAGCCGCGCGCTGCCCTACGAACTCGAACTCGGCCGGCTGTTGGAGCGCACGCGGCTGCACAGCGGCCTCGTCTATGCGCTGGGCCTGGCCGTGCTTACCGGTTTCATGATGCGTTTCACCCGCTTCGGCTTCGCGGTACGTGCGGTTGGCGCCAACGCGCGCGCCGCCCACTTCGCCGGCATCCGCGTGCAACGCACGATGCTCGTCGTCGCCATGCTGTCGGGCGCGCTGGCCGGTCTGGCCGGTGCGATCGAGGTCGCCGGGCGCACCACCTACGTCACGCTCGACATGTCGCCGGGCTACGGCTATTCGGGCATCGTGATCGCCATGCTGGCCGCGCTCAATCCGGTGGGCGTGGTGGTCGCGGCGATCTTCGTGGCCGGCATGTTCGTGGGTGCGGACGGCATGAGCCGCGCGGTGGCCGTGCCGACCTTCATCGCCGACGTGATCGTGGCCGCCTCGCTGCTGGCCATGCTGGTGGCCACGATGCTGGTCCACTATCGCCTGCGCTGGCGCTGACCCTTCTTCGCAACCGGCCGCTTCGATGTCCGAGATCCTCGACTTCCTGCTCACCGAGACATTCTGGATCGCGGTATTGCGCATCGCCACGCCCCTGATCCTGGGCACACTGGGAGCGCTCGTCTGCGAGCGGGCCGGTGTGCTCAACCTGGGGATCGAGGGCATCATGGTGGCCGGAGCGTTCAGCGGCTGGCTGGCCGTTTATCTCGGCGCCCCCCTGTGGATCGGCGTGCTGGTGGCCGCGCTCACCGGCGCCGCCTTCGGGCTGCTGCACAGCCTGCTCACCGTGCAGCTGGCATTGTCCCAGCATGTCACCGGCCTTGGCATCACGCTGCTCGCCTCGAGTCTGTCCTACTATGCCTACCGGGTGGCTTTTCCGAAGGTGGACACGCCGCCGACGATCGAGGCCTTCGGCAATCTCGATGCGCTGCCGGTGCCGGTGCTCCAGGGCCTCACGCCGCTGACCTTGCTGGCCTTCGCTCTGGTGCTGTCGATCGGCTGGCTGTTGATGCGCACCCATTTCGGGCTCGCGATCCGCATGGTCGGCGAGAACCCGGCGGCGGCCGAGGCGCAGGGCATCGCGGTGCTGCCGGTGCGCACCGCGGCGGTCGTCCTCGGATCGATGCTGATGGCCGTCGGTGGCGCATTCCTGACCCTGGCCGCGTTCAATGCATTCTTCTTCAACATGGTCAATGGCCGTGGCTGGATCTGCATCGCGCTGGTAGTGTTCGCTTCGTGGCGTCCGGGCAAGGCCCTGCTGGGCGCCGTCCTGTTCGCGTTCTTCGACGCGCTGCAACTGCGCCTGCAACAGGTCGACGGCGGCCTGTTCGGCTTCGACCTGCCCTACCAGATCTACCTGATGCTGCCGTATCTGCTGTCTATTCTCGCGCTCGTGGTGGTGGCACGACGAGCCGCCTACCCGCAGGCGCTGATGCGTCCGTATCGCAAGGGCGAACGCTGACATTGCGGGTGCTGGCCGTGGACATCCTGCCCGCGAGGGCCCGATCGGCAGGCAGCATGCTGCGTCGCACAAGGCGGCAATCATGCTTCGCGTCCGCCGGCAACCGCCGTTGGCCGGTGCCGCGTTTGACCGGTGGTGAGCCATGCGCGACATTAGTCACTTGTCGAACCTCGTAGCCAGCGGGCTGCTGGGCTACCGCCAGCCATGAGCAACGATCGTAAAGACGGGCATATCCGCATCACCTCGCATCCGAGTGGTGGCGGCACGGCGCCGACGCTGCACTGGGGTGCGCCCACCCCGGCCGAGCGCGGCCCGGTGATCGGCTCGACGACCAACCGCGCGCACCGCAATGTCATCGGAACCCACTCGGGTTCCTATGGCGTCTACCGTGCATTGGCCGTGGCCGCCGGCGAGCTCGCGCGCGGCCACCGGGCCGACCTGTCCAATACGCTGCCCACCGATTCGATCGGCCCCTATCCCCAGTGGCACGATGCGCAGCGGATCGTCTCGCTCGACCCCTGGGGCGCGCTGGTGGCCGACGTATTCGCCGACCAGATCGCGGCCGGCCGTGACATCCGCCCGACCATCGCGGTCACCAAGGCACATATCGATCTGCCCGAGATCCGCACGGCCATGGCGTTTCAGCGCTTGAAGGCCGATGGCCGCGTTTTGAGCGAGTCCGGCTCGGCGGTCGTCACCAAAGTGGCGATCGAACCGGTCTGGCATCTGCCGGGCGTCGCCAAGCGCTTCAATTGCAGCGAGGCCGATCTGCGCCGGGCGTTGTTCGAGGAAACCGGCGGCATGTATCCGGAGTTGGTCACGCGCTCCGATCTCGAAGTGTTCCTGCCGCCCATCGGAGGCCAGACGCTGTACATCTTCGGCAATCCATCCTCGCTGGCCGATCCCGCGGTCGAGTTGACCGCGCGTGTGCACGACGAGTGCAACGGCTCCGATGTCTTCGGCTCGGACATCTGCACCTGCCGCCCCTACCTCACGCACGCGATCGAGGAATGCATTCGGGGCGCCCAGCGCGGCGGCGTGGGACTGGTGTCCTATTCGCGTAAAGAAGGACGTGCACTGGGCGAGGTCACCAAGTTCCTGGTCTACAACGCCCGCAAGCGCCAGGAAGGCGGCGACACCGCCGATCGCTATTTCCTGCGCACCGAGTGCGTGGCCGGCGTGCAGGACATGCGCTTCCAGGAACTGATGCCCGACGTGCTGCACTGGCTCGGCATTCGCCGCATCCACCGACTGGTCTCGATGAGCAACGACAAATACGACGCAATCACCGGTTCGGGCATTCAGGTCGACGAGCGCATCCGCATTCCCGACGAACTGGTGCCGCCCGACGCCCGGGTCGAGATCGAGGCCAAGATGGCGGCCGGCTATTTCACGGCCGGCGAAGATGCACCCGATGCCGAGCGGCTGGCAACCGTGCGCGGCCGCGGCCTCGAAGCATGATCGCCGAATCGCTGCGTAGCGGTGCCGCGGTTCGCGAGCGCTGCCGCAACATCCTCGAGGCGGTGCTGGCGGGCGAATCCGGCCACTTCGTGGTGTCGATGAACGCTCTCGAGAGCGCCGCCGACCATGTCGCGCGAGTCACGCGCGAACGCTATCCGGACGGCAGCATTCCCTATCACGGCCGCTGGCGCCATTTCGAGGCCGGCGGCATCGACCGTCTCGCCGAGTTGGAAAACGCCCTGACGGCGCGTTTCGGCTCGCCGTCCGCGGTGGAACGCGCGCGCGCGCAGATCGATCTGACCGTGATCAGCGTGCTGCTCGATGCCGGTGCCGGCCCCGACTGGTCATATCATGAATCGCGCACCGATCGCGGCTTCGCGCGCAGCGAAGGACTGGCGGTCGCCAGCTTCCGCGCCTTCATGGCCGGCGCCTTCTCGTCGCGACCCGACGAACCCCAGCGGGTCGACGGCCAGGCGCTGCAACACATCGATGCCAACCGGCTCGCGCACGTGTTCCAGGCGCACGCCGACAATCCCATCGTCGGGCTCGAGGCGCGTGCCGCGCTGTTGAACCGCCTCGGTGAGGCGCTGCTGCGCGATGCGCCGCGCTTCGGGCCCGAGGGTCGACCGGGCGAGTTGTTCTTTCGTATCACCGACAAGGCACGGCGCACGGAATTGGCCGCGGACGCCCTGCTGCACGCGCTGATTTCCGGCTTCGGCGGCATCTGGCAATCGGCCTCCGCGCCCGAGGGCCTGAACGGCGGGGATGTCTGGCCGCATCGCTTCGCCGGCGGCAGCGGCCCGACCGCGGGCTGGGTGCCGTTCCACAAGCTGCTCCAGTGGCTCACCTATTCGCTGCTAGAACCCTTCGAGCAGGCCGGCGTCCAGATGCACGGGCTCGACGATCTGACGGCACTGCCCGAGTACCGCAACGGCGGCCTGCTGATCGACACCGGCGTGATCGTGCCACGCGACCCCGCACTCGCGGCCATGCCGCTGACGCCGGCCGACGAGGCCGTCATCGAATGGCGCGCCCTGACCGTCGCACTGATCGACGAACTCGCGCCGCGAGTACGCGAGCGCCTCGGCACCAGTGCGCGCGAAATGCCGCTCGCGCGCATTCTCGAGGGCGGCACCTGGGCAGCGGGACGCGCACTGGCCAACGAGCGTCGCGACGGCCGCCCGCCGCTGAACATCATTACGGACGGCACCTTTTTCTGAGCGCCGCCGACGGCATCGTGAGCCATGCATTCCACGACTTGTTCCCCACGGAAACGGTCGCACTCGGTGACGGCATCGTTCTGTTGCCTCGTTTTGCGCACGACCTTGCCCGCGCACTGATCGGCGCAATCGAACGCGTCGCCACCGAGGCGCCGTTCCGACGCATGCGCGTGCCGGGCGGACGCACGATGTCCGTGGCGATGACCAATTGCGGTGCACTCGGCTGGGTCGCGGACGAAACCGGCTATCGCTACAGCGCAACCGACCCGTTCAGCGGCCGGCCCTGGCCGGCGATGCCGGATCCGTTTCGCGCTCTGGCCGAGCGGGCGGCCGCCACGGCCGGTTTCGCCGGATTCGCGCCCGACGTCTGCCTGATCAACCGCTACGAGGCCGGCGCCAGATTGTCGATGCATCGCGATGTCGACGAGCGCGACTTCGACCATCCGATCGTGTCGGTCAGCCTCGGTTCGTCGGCCCGCTTCGTGATCGGCGGGCTGCACCGCAGCGACCCCACCCGCGCCGTGATGCTTGCCCACGGCGATGTGCTGGTCTGGGGAGGCATCGCGCGGCGCATCCATCATGCGGCCGGCGCACCGCGTCGGCGTGCCGGCGAGCGGACGCTGCGACTCAATCTGACGTTTCGACGCGCGGGTTAGCGGGCCGTCCCGGTGCGAGCCGGTGGGCATACCGCGGGGCCGAACGAAAGCGGCCACCACCGAGACCGAATCGTGATCTGAAAGAGACCACATCGCGTCTGGGGCGTTGCCACGACGTGATCGCACGGGTGCATCATTGACTCATCGACGACGTCCACACCACTGTCATCCATCCCCCAGGCGTCGGCGATTTCTTCAAGGGTTCTCCTCCCCATTCGCCCGGCTGCGCCGGGCGTTTTTATTGCGACAGGCGGGCCGGCGGTCCGGAGGCTGCGGTTATCATGACCGCATCTCAACGCTTCGCACGCATCGCCGCCAGTGGCAGAGGATCCCGCATGTCCGATCAGGTCCGCGTCATCGACCACCCGCTGGTACAACACAAGCTCACGCTGATCCGCGAGAAGAGCCGCAGCACGAACAGCTTCCGGCGTCTGGTCACCGAACTGGCCTCGCTGCTGGTCTACGAGGTGACGCGCGACATGCCGATGCACGAGGTCGAGATCGAAACCCCGCTCGAACCCATGCGCGCGCATCTCATCGACGGCAAGAAGATCGTCTTCGTGTCCATTCTGCGCGCTGGTACCGGAATCCTCGATGGCATGCTCAACGTGATCCCCGGCGCCCGTGTCGGCCACATCGGCCTTTACCGCGATCCGAAGACGCTGGTCGCGGTCGAGTACTACTTCAAGATGCCGCAGGACATGGCCGAACGCGACGTCATCGTCGTCGATCCGATGCTGGCCACCGGCAACACCGCGGTGGCGGCCATCGACCGCATCAAGGAGGTCGGTCCGAAGTCGATTCGCTTCGTGTGTCTGATTGCCAGTCCGCAGGGCGTGGCCCGACTGTGCGACCGGCATCCGGACGTGCCGCTGTACACGGCCGCGATCGACCGCGAACTCGACGATCACGGCTACATCCGTCCCGGCCTGGGTGATGCCGGCGACCGCCTGTTCGGCACCAAGTGACCATGGCCGACCTGCTGATCGAAAACGCGCGGCTGGCCGACGGCCGTACCGGCATGTGGGTATTCGTGCGGCGCGGTCGCATCGAGGCGGTCGAGCCTGCGCCCATCCATGCTCCGACGGGCACCGCACGCCTGGACGCAGACGATCACCTGCTCAGCGCGCCGTTCGTGGATGCGCACTTTCACATGGACGCCACGCTCTCGGTGGGTCTGCCGCGCCTCAACGTCAGCGGTACCTTGCTCGAGGGCATCGCGCTCTGGGGCGAGCTCAAGCCGCAACTCACGCGCGAGGCGATCGTCGAGCGCGCGCTGGCCTACTGCGACTGGGCGGTGGCGCGCGGCCTGCTGGCGATCCGTAGTCACGTCGACGTCTGCGACGACCGTCTGCTGGCCGTCGAGGCGCTGATCGAGGTTCGCCATCGCGTGGCTCCCTACCTCGATCTTCAACTGGTGGCGTTTCCACAGGACGGCCTGCTGCGCTCACCCAATGCGCTCACCAATCTGAAACGCGCGCTCGACATGGGGGTCGAGGTGGTCGGCGGTATCCCGCACTTCGAACGCACCATGGCCGACGGCGCGCGCAGCATCGAGATCCTCATCGAACTCGCGGCCCGGCGAGGCCTGTTGGTCGACATGCATTGCGACGAGACCGATGACCCCATGTCTCGTCACATCGAGACCCTGGCCGCCCACACCCATCGGCTGGGCATGCACGGCCGCGTCACGGGCTCGCACCTGACCTCGATGCACTCGATGGACAACTACTACGTGTCCAAGCTGATCCCGCTGATGGCCGAGGCTCGGGTCAATGTCGTCGCCAACCCGCTGATCAACATCACGATCCAGGGCCGCCACGACACCTATCCGAAGCGCCGCGGCCTGACCCGCATCCCTGAGTTGCGTGACGCCGGCCTGCGCGTGGCGCTCGGTCACGACTGCGTGATGGATCCCTGGTATTCATTGGGCAGCGCCGACATGCTCGAGGTCGCCAGCATGGCCGTACACGCGGCCCAGATGACCAGCCAGGACGCGATGCGCGCCTGCTTCGACGCCGTGACCACCGATGCGGCCGCCATCCTGGGCCTGCAGGACTATGGTGTCGCACCGGGTTGCCATGGCGACCTGGTGCTGCTGCAGGCCCGCGATCCGATCGAGGCGATCCGGGTGCGCGCGAACCGGCTTGCCGTGATCAGACGTGGCGCGATCATCGCGCGCACCGAACCCCGGGTCTGCACGCTGTCGCTGCCGGGGCGGCCCGACTCGGTCGACTTCCTGCACCCTGCGACGAAGAAAGGCTGACGCTGCGGCGCGAGCCGCAGACGTCAGCCTCGACAAGATGCTGCTCGTCGGCGAACCGTGGTTCGCCGGCCGCGATCAGACCTTGCAGTCGTTCGCGAGTTGCTTGCCGTTGCGCGTGTCGAGCAACATCGACTTGCCGACGATGGTGATCCAGGTCAGACCCGAGCCACGATCCTCGTAACGCAACGCACCCGAGGCGGTGTTCACCGCGGTCATCTGGTAGCTGCGGCTGTTCCAGTTGAGGACGGCGCGGGAGCGGTCGTCCGACACCGACCGCACCACCACACTGCGGTTCAGGTCGCAACGATAGGTGCCTGAGGCCATCGACAGTGCCGAGCGCACACGCGGTTGCGCGGTGCGCGCGGGCGCGGACACGGGCGCGGGCGCCTTGACCTGCGGGGCAGGCTCGGCAGGCGGGGCGCTGGGCGCGGCACAGGCGCTGATCAGCGAGACGACGGTAGCGATCGCCAGGGTACGAGCGGGTTTCATCGACGGTCTCCGCGGGCCGACGGGCCCTCAGGTCAATGTCCACGGGGGACTGGAGGCCGGCGCCCGGCACCTATGTGCGAAGCAGCTCCGACCGACTGGAGCAGATCATCCGATCGGTATCGAAATGTGACAAAGTAGGCATTCGCGAAAGGTATCCGGGAGCCGATGACCGGCACCGGGTCGTCGCCACGACCGCCTTAGGTCGTGTCGGATCGGAGCTGCGTCACGGGCGCGCTAGCCCTCCGGCAGCGCGGGTCGAGGCCGCGACGCGAGCTCGCGCGCCTCGTCGCGACCGATGCCCGTGCCGCAGAGCAGACCCACGACCGCCTCGTCGACGACCGACTCGGCAAGCTCGCCATTGGTGATCGCCCGTGCCACACCGACGATCGCATGCGTTGCCATCCGCCAGGTGAGTTCGGCGTCGCCGACCTTGAAGCGGCCGGCGACGGTGGCATTGCGGAGGTCGCGAATGGCGAACGGTCCCATCTGGCGGTACATGGCCTCGGCGATGACCTCGGACCGGTTCAGCAGTTGCTTCCAGCGGACGTCTCCCGTGGCCGTGTCGAATACGGTGCGTATGCCGAAGGCATAGACCTGCGCCGGGTCGTCGAAGGTGTTCGTGACTCTCTCGATGCGGATCGCGAGGGTGTGCATCAGGTGCTCGAGCACCGCGATCGCCAACGCCTCCTTGGAGCGGAAATAGCTGTACACCGTACCCGCGCCGACGTCGGCGCGCTCGGCGATCTCCTGCATCGTGGCCGCGTCGATGCCACGCTCGCCCATGACCGCCTGGCCGGCCGCGATCAGCGCTTCGCGATTGCGCTGACGTCGCCGTGCCACGCGGCCGAGCTTGGCGGGTTCGGTGTGACTCATGAGAACAATGGCTCGATTCCGAATGATCGTCGAGTTCGAATACTAACCCTGCCCGACAAGCCTCCGCTTGTTGCCGACGCGCCATCGGCCCCGGCAACTTCGTTTAGGAAGCGCTGAGCGATTCGCCACGCGCATCGCGCGCATCGCTCAGCGTCTCCTTGAGCGACTCGTCAGGGCTGATTTCGAAGATCGGCCGTTATTGACTTACGTTCAAAAATGAATAACATCCGGGAAAATCATCGCCGAATGGAGACCCCAATGAGCATCCCTGCACCGGCCACGCTGGCCGAGTCCGATGTCGCCGCCGTCGCGCGCGAGCTGATTCCGGAGTTCAGGTCCCGGGCCCTGCAGACCGACCAGGATCGTCAGGTGCCGGCTCAGAATGTTCAGCGTCTGCACGAGACCGGCCTGCTGGGCGTGTTCCGGGCCAGAAAGTGGGGCGGTCAGGAACTGTCGATGCGCGCCCACGTGGATGCCGTGGCCACCGTGGCCGAGGGCTGCGCGGCCACCGCCTGGGTGCTGGGCGTCTATCACGCACACGATTACATCATCGGCCACATGTCCGAGCAGGTGCAACGCGAGATCTACGACTCGTCGGACATCCAGGCCGTGGCGGCGGTGATCGGCCCGCGTGGCAAGGCGGTTCGCAAGGCCGACGGCAGCTATCGTCTCAGCGGTTTCTGGCCGTTCGCCTCGGGCAATGCCCATTCGAAGTGGCTGCTGCTCGGTGGCGAGGTGCTCGACGAAGCCGGTAACGTGGTCGACGCCGGCGACTTCGCGGTGCCGGTCGACGATGTCGAGCGGCTCGACGACTGGCACGTGGCGGGGCTGCAGGGCACGGGTTCCAATTCGGTGAAATGCCAGGACGTGTTCGTGCCCGCGCATCGCTTCGTGTCGCTACCCGCGCTGCTCGAGAACCAGACGCAGGCTTTCGTGCGCGCCGACACCCCGGCCGTGCACCGCTGCCAGGCCGGCCCGGCCCTGGGCATGTTCATCGCCACCTCGGCGCTCGGCGCGGCCAAGGCGGCGCTGGAAGAGTTCCTGCGCGTGGTCCCGGGCAAGCAGGTCATGTACACCAGCCATGTCTCGCACGAATGGACCGCGCTGCAGATCGCGGTCGGCGAGGCCGCCGCGATGATCCACGCCGCCAACCTCGTCTTCTACAAGGCGGCCGACGACGTCGACGAATGGGCCCGGCGCGGCGAAAAGATGCCGATGGATCTGCGCGGCCGCATCCGCATGGACATCACGATGGTGCCGCGCCTGTGCCGCGATGCGGTCGACAAGCTCTACACCATCGGCGGCGCAGCCGGCCTGTCGCTGAAGAGCCCGATCCAGCTCAACGCACGCAATCTGCAGGCCACCAACATGCACGGTTTTCTGCTCTACGACGCCGGCGCCGAGATCTACGGCCGCGTGTTGCTCGGCGTCGATCCCGGCACGGGTATTCTCTGAGGGTCCCCACGCCGAGCGCCCGTTCATGCCGCCAGTTCAGCCCGCCGAGTACGTCGACGCGATCGCCCAGCATGTGGCGTCGGTGTGCGTGATCACCACTGAGCTCGAGGGCGAGCGCTTCGGTCTGACCGCCACCGCGGTCGCCTCGGTGAGCGCCGATCCGCCTCGCCTGCTGGTGTGCATCAACCGGGCTGGCATCACCCACGACAAGATCGTGGAGGCGGGCCATTTCTGCGTCAACGTGCTGACCGAGAACCAGGACAAGGTGGCCATGGTGTTCGCCGGCATGGGCGGCGACCGACACGATCGCTTCGAGGTCGGCGACTGGACCGCGCTCACCACCGGCGCGCCGGCGCTGCGCGGCGCGGCGGCCTCGCTCGACTGCGTCGTCGGCCAGGTCTGCGGCCAGGCCACCCACTCGGTGTTGTTCGGCGACGTGGTCGCCACCGTGCGCCTGCCCGGCCAGGACACCTTGCTCTACGGCGGGCGCCGGTTCCGTCAGCTGCGCAAGATCTTCGCCGGCATGGTGGACGGGCCCGACGAATATCTGTAACCGGCGAATTGCCGGACGCGGGCGCGCGTGCGTGCGACCCGGTCCGGCCGCGAAGCGGCGGCCACTCGCCGACCGCTTCGCCCCTGTCGTACGATCACGCACATAACGATGCGCATGCCGTGCGACGGCTGACGCAGCGACATCCAATCGGAGGAGAGCATGACGAACACACGCTTCACGCATCGGCGGTCGGTCCTGAAGGGCGCATCCGCGCTGGTTGCCGCGCCGGCCATTCTCAGGCACAGCCGCGCCTCGGCCCAGGGCGCCACCTTCAAGATCGGCTTCGTCAATCCGCGCACCGGCCCGTTGGCCGGCTTCGGCGAGGCCGACGAATACATCCTCAAGGGCGTGCAGGCCGCGCTGGCCGGCCTCACCAACCACGGCAAGCCGGTCAAGGTCGAGATCATCTCGAAGGACTCCCAGTCCAGTTCGAACCGCGCGGCCGAGGTCACGGTCGAGTTGATCGAGCGTGACAAGGTCGATCTGGTGGTGGCCTCGTCGGCTCCCGACACCACCAACCCGGTGGCCGATCAGTGCGAACTCAGCGAGATGCCCTGCATCACCACCGTCTGTCCGTGGCAGCCCTACTTCTTCGGCCGCAACGGCAATCCGGCCACCGGCTTCGAATACACCTATCACTTCTTCTGGGGTCTCGAAGACGTCATCGCCAACTTCCTGAACCTGTGGGGCGATGCGCCGGGCCTGAACAAGAATATCGCCGGCCTGTTCCCGAACGACGCCGACGGCAATGCCTGGGGCGACAAGGAACTGGGCCTGCCCAAGCCGCTGGCCGCGGCCGGCTTCAAGGTCGTCGACCCGGGCCGGTACCAGGTGATGAACAATGATTTCTCCTCGCAGATCGCCGCATTCAAGGCGGCCGGCTGCGAGATCGTCACCGGCAACATGATCCCGCCCGACTTCGCCACCTTCTGGGGCCAGGCCGCGCAACAGAACTTCAACCCGAAGATCGTCACGATCGGCAAGGCGCTGCTGTTTCCGTCGGTGATCGAAAGCCTGGGACCGCGCGGTGACGGCCTGACCAGCGAGATCTGGTGGACACCCAGCCATCCGTTCGCATCCAGCCTCACCGGCGAATCCGCCAAGGCCCTCGGCGACGGCTACACGACGGCGACCGGTCGCCCCTGGACCCAGCCGCTGGGCTTCATCCACGCCCTGTTCGAGGTCGCCGCCGACGTCATCAAACGCACCGAGGCCCTCGACGACAGTGCGGCCGTGCTGGCCGCGATCCGCGCCACCGACACGGATACCATGGTCGGCCACGTCGACTGGAAGGGCCAGGGCCCGTTCAAGAACGTCAAACGCACGCCGCTGGTCGCCGGGCAGTGGCAGATGGCCAATGGCAGGCCGCAGCTGGTCATCACCAACAACAAGGAAGCGCCGAACATCCCGGTGGGCGGCAAGATGAAGCTGATCGCCTGACCCAGGTGTGCTCCCGATGAGGCACGGGCCGGGCAACCGGTCCGTGCGCTTTCATGGCACTGCTCGAGCTCCAGAACCTGCACAAGCGCTTCGGTGCGCTGGTCGTCACCGACGACCTCTCACTCGCGATCGAGGCGGGCGAGTTGGTCGGCGTGCTGGGCCCGAACGGCGCGGGCAAGACCACCTTGTTCCACCTGATCACCGGCACGCTGCAGGCCGACGGCGGGCGCATCGCCTTCGACGGTCGCGATGTCACCCGGCTCGATGCTTCGGCGCGCTGCCGGGCCGGCATCGCGCGCTCGTTCCAGGTGCCGCATCCGTTCGCGGGCATGACGGTCTACGAAAACATCCTGGTGGGCGCCACCTTCGGTCGCGGTCGCGGTCACGGCAACCCGCAGCGGCGCGCCTACGAAGTCATGTGCCTGACCGGCATGGAAGAGCGCGCCAATGTCCAGGCCGGCAACCTCACCTTGCTGGAACGCAAGCGACTCGAGATGGCGAGAGCGCTGGCGGCCGATCCCAGGCTGCTGCTGCTCGACGAAATCGCCGGTGGCCTCACGGACCGCGAATGCGTGTCGCTGCTCGAGACCATTCGCGAGATCCACACCTCCGGCGTGACGATCGTCTGGATCGAGCACGTCGTACACGCCCTGCTGTCGATCGCCCAACGACTGATCGTGATGGATTTCGGCCGCCTGGTGATCGACGGCGAGCCCGCCGCCGTGATGGCCAGCCCCGAGGTGCAGGCCATCTACATGGGAGAGTCCGCCCTTGACTGAGCCGGTGCTCGCGATCCGCGACCTGAACGTGTCCTACGGTAGCGCGCAGGCCGTGCAGGACGTTTCGCTGACCGTCGGCCGGGGCGAGGTGCTCGCACTGATCGGCGCCAACGGCGCCGGCAAGAGCACGCTGTTCAAGGCGGTGTGCGGGATGGTGCGCGCGCGCGGCGGCACGATCTCGCTCAACGGCTCACGCATCGACACGCTGCCGGCCAGCCGGATCGTCACCCGCGGCGTTGCGATGGTGCCCGAAGGCCGGCGTTTGTTCCGCTCGCTGTCGGTCGAGGAGAACCTGATCATCGGAGCCCAGGCCGGCCGACCCGGACCGTGGTCGCTCGAACGCGTCTACCAGGTGTTCCCGGTGCTCGAGCAGCGTCGCCGGCAACCAGCAACCTCCCTGTCGGGCGGTCAGCAGCAAATGGTGGCGATCGGCCGCGCGTTGATGTCCAACCCCGAACTGCTGCTGATGGACGAACTCAGCCTCGGTCTGGCGCCGGTGATCATCAAGGACATCTACGCGCTGCTGCCGTCGATTCTCGGCGATGGTCTGGCGGCGGTCATCGTCGAGCAGGACATCGGCCGCGCGATGAAGGCATCCCACCGCTTCGTCTGCATGCTCGAGGGCAAGGTCTCGCTCACGGGCCACTCGGGCGAATTCTCGCGCGAACAGATCTCCGCCGCCTACTTCGGGAACTGAGCGATGGAATGGCTCAACGTCATCGTGCAGGGCGTGCTGATCGGCGGCCTGTACGCGCTGTTCGCGGCCGGGCTGTCGCTGATCTTCGGTGTGATGCGCCTGGTCAACATCGCGCACGGCGACCTGATCGTGGCCGCCGCCTATCTCTCCTACGTGATCATGGCCGGCACCGGCCTGCATCCGTTGGCGAGCCTGCTGCTGGTGGTTCCGATCATGGGGGTGCTCGGCTACGCGCTGCAACTCGGCCTGTTGAACCGGGTGCTGGGCGGCGACATCCTGCCGCCGCTGATCGTCACCTTCGGCCTGTCGGTGATCATCCAGAACGGACTGCTGCTGGCCTTCACCGCCGACAGCCAGAAGCTGGACGCCGGCGCGATCGAGGTCCGTAGCCTGAACCTGATGCCGGGTGTGGACATCGGCTATATGCCCCTGCTGACCTTCGTCGCGGCAATGGCGATCATCGCCGGCCTGCAGGCCCTGTTCTACCGCACGGCGCTCGGGCGCGCGTTTCGCGCCACCTCCGACGACGGCGAGATCGCGCAGATCATGGGACTCGACAACCGTAAGGTGTTCGCCTGGGCGATGTCCTTGTCGCTGGCCGTGGTCGCCGTGGCCGGCGTGTTCCTCGCCATCCGCGCCAACTTCGATCCGTTCATGGGCCCGTCGCGACTGATCTTCGGCTTCGAGGCGGTGATCATCGGGGGGCTCGGCAATCTGTGGGGCACGCTGGTCGGCGGCATCGTACTAGGCGTGGCGCAAGGCATCGGCGCCTATCTCGACCCAGGTTGGCAATTGCTCGCCGGTCACATCGCCTTTCTGGCCATCCTGGCGATTCGCCCGCAGGGCCTGTTTCCGAGGGTCGATGCGTGAACGGACCGACGATCATCCGCTCGACACGCGCGAGCCGCTTCGGCCTGCTGGGCATTGCGATCGTGTTCGGTGTGCTGGCCGGCGCCCCCTGGTGGGCCGGCACGGCCGACCTGCGCCTGATCACCGAATTCATGTTCTATCTGGCACTGGCCAGCATGTGGAATCTGCTGGCCGGCTATGCGGGCCTGATTTCGGTGGGCCAGCACGCCTATGTCGGCCTGGGCGGCGACGTCCTGTTCTCCTGTGCACTGTTTTTCGGCCTCAATCCGCTGCTCGCCGTCCCGGTCGCCGGTGTCGCCGGCGCGCTGATCTCGATCCCGGTGGCAGCGCTCGTTTTTCGCCTGCGCGGCCCCTATTTCGCCATCGGCACCTGGGTGGTGGCCGAGGTATTCCGGCTGGCGGCCGGCAACATGTCGTCGGTCGGTGGTGGCTCGGGCCTGAGTCTGCCGATCGCGGTCATGAAGGCGCTCGGCAGGAAGAGCGAGCGCGAGATGCTCATCTATTTCGCGGCGTTGCTGCTGTGCGCCGGCGCCGTGGCGCTGGTCTACCTGTTGTTGCGCTCGCGGCTCGGTCTGGCGCTGACCGCCATCCGCGACAACGAGGTGGCGTCCTCCAGCCTGGGCGTGCGCATCGGCCGGGTCAAGACCATCATCTACGTGGTCACGGCGGCCGTCACGGCCATGATCGGCTGTCTGATCTTCGTGACCAAGCTGCGCATCACGCCCGACGCGGCGTTCAGCGTCAACGACTGGACCGTGTTCGTGATCTTCATCGTCGTGATCGGTGGCATCGGTACCATCGAGGGCCCGATCATCGGCACGCTGCTGTTCTTCCTGCTGCGCGAGTTCCTGGCCGACCTGGGGCCGCTGTACCTGATCATCCTCGGCGTGGTGGCCATCGCGATCATGCTCTGGTCGCGCAAGGGGCTCTGGGGGCTCATCGTCCAGCGCTACGATTTCTCGCTGTTTCCGGTCGGATACCGAGTCAGATCGGACCGCCCGCCACCCACGAACGAAAGGACCACACATGGCCGACATTAGCACCGACGTCCTGATCATCGGCACCGGCCCCGCGGGCTCGGCGACCGCCGCCCTGCTGTCCAGCTACGGCGTCGCGAACATGGCGGTCAACCGCTACCGATGGCTGGCCGACACGCCGCGGGCGCACATCACGAACCAGCGGGCGATGGAGGTCGTGCGCGATCTGGGCAGGGATCTCGAAGCCGAGGCCTACCTGTACGGCACCCATCAAGACCTGATGGGCGAGAACGTCTTCTGCGAAAGTCTGGCCGGCGAGGAGATCGGTCGGATGAAGTCCTGGGGCAAGCACCCCGAATCGCGCGCCGAGCACCTGCTGAGCTCGCCCTGCCACATGAACGACCTGCCGCAGACATATTTCGAGCCGCTGTTGTTCAAGACGGCGTGTGCCCGCGGCACGCAGGCGCGCATGTCCTGCGAATATCTGTCGCACGAACAGGATGCCGACGGCGTCACGACCACCATACTCGACCGGCTGACCGGAAAGAACTTCACCGTGCACTCGAAGTATCTGGTCGGCGCCGACGGCGGCAATTCGCTGGTGGCCGAACACGCGGGCATCCCGTTCGAGGGCCAGATGGGCGTGGGCGGCTCGATGAACATCCTGTTCAAGGCCGACCTCTCCAAGTACGTCGCCCACCGGCCGAGCGTGCTCTACTGGGTGATGCAGCCGGGTGCGGACGTCGGCGGCATCGGCATGGGCCTGGTGCGCATGGTCAGGCCCTGGAACGAGTGGCTCATCGTCTGGGGCTACGACATCAACGAGCCCGCACCGATCGTCGACGAGGCATTCGCCACCGGCGTGGCGCGCCAGCTGGTCGGCGATCCCGATTTGCAGATCGAGCTCATATCGGCCAACACCTGGACGGTCAACAACTGCTACGCCGCGCACATGCAGAACGGGCGGGTGTTCATCATGGGTGACGCCGCGCACCGCCACCCGCCCTCGAACGGGCTGGGCTCGAACACCTCGATCCAGGACGGCTTCAATCTGGCCTGGAAGCTCGCCGCCGTGGTCAAGGGTCAGGCATCACCCGCCCTGCTCGACACGTATTCGGTCGAGCGAGCGCCCATAGCCAGGCAGATCGTCACACGCGCCAATCAGTCGATCGCCGAGTTCGGCCCGATCTTCGAAGCGCTCGGCATGACCGGTGGCACCGACATCGAGAAGATTCGCGCCAGCATGGATGCACGCTGCGCGGCCACGCCGGCCGCCGAACACCAGCGTGCGGCGATCCGCAAGGCAATCGAGTTCAAGAAGTACGAGTTCGACGCCCACGGCGTCGAGATGAACCACCGCTACGCGTCGGCGGCAATCATCACCGACGGTCAGCCCGAGCCGGCGTTCGAGCGCGATCCCGAGTTGCACTATCAACCGACCACCTGGCCGGGCGCGCGGCTGCCGCATGTCTGGGTCTATGACCGCAGCGGGGGCCGGCATTCGACGCTCGACCTGTGCGGCGGCGGGCGCTTCTCGCTGCTCACCGGCATCGGTGGCGAGGCCTGGGAGACGGCGGCGCGGACGGTCGGCGGCAAACTCGGCATCGATATCGCCGTGCACGTGATCGGCCCGCGCCGCGAGCTCGAAGATCTGGTCGGCGACTGGGCGCGGGCCAGCGAGATCACCGATTCCGGCGCGGTGCTCGTGCGGCCCGACCATCACGTCTGCTGGCGCGCTGGCAAGATGGTCGCCGACCCGGTCGTCGAACTGCGACGGGTGCTGCAGTCGGTGCTCGGACTGACCTGATCGCAGGCCGGCCTTGGGGAATTCGTTTCCCGGACTCTGCGATACGAGGCAGAGACCGGGGTCGGCCCGTACGCTCTCCCGCGTTGGCGCGATAGCCAGCTGACCCCGGCTCGTGCAGAATGCGTTCGCCCGGTGCACGTTCTGCGAGCGCGTTTCCGGTGCGCGCACCGCCTGGGTCATGATCGCGCATGACCTGACCTGGGCGGCGGTCATTCGGCACCGGCGCCCCACGCCCCGGTCCGACTCGCGGAGATCGCATCATGCTCGTGCTGACCCTGGTGGTACTCGCAGTGGCAGTGTTGCTCGCCCTCTACGCGATCAAGATCTACAACGATCTGGTGCGCTACCGGCAGATGGTCAAAGAGGGCTGGTCGGGCATCTCGGTGCAGCTCAAGCGGCGCTTCGATCTCGTCCCGAACATGGTCGAAGCGGTCAAGGGCTATCTCGCTCACGAGCGCGGGGTGCTCGAAAACGTCACCCGCGCGCGCAATCAGGTTCAAGCCGCAGGCGACGCGCCCCCGGCCGAGCGCGGTCGCGCAGAGGGCGTGCTCGGCGCGGCGCTCGGCCGCCTGTTCGCGGTCGTCGAGAACTATCCCGAGCTCAAGGCCAACGCCAATGTCACGGAACTGCAGAAGACGCTCGCGGAACTCGAAGATCAGATCCAGCTCTCGCGCCGCTACTACAACGGTGCCGTACGCCAGCTGAACGTGGCGATCGAGCAGTTCCCGTCCAATGTTGTCGCGAACATGTTCCGCTTCGAGGGCGCCGAATTCTTCGACATCGAAGATCCGGCCGAGCGCGCGGCGCCCAGGGTCTCGCTGGCCTGAGTCGACGTGAACGGCACCGTGGCCGACCCGGCGCGCACGCTCTGCGCCAAGCTCGTGCTGCTGCTGGCGATGCTGGCCATGCTGGCCATGCTCGTGCCGGCCGCCGGCGCGGCCGAGTCCATCCTCGCTTTCGACTCGCGCGTCGAGGTGCAACGCGATGGCGGATACCGGGTTACCGAGACCATCGAGGTGCGTGCCGAGGGCGCGCAGATCCGTCGTGGAATCTTCCGTGATTTTCCGACTTATGAACGGCAAGTGAGCGGCCTCAACCGATCATTCGGATTCGATGTCGAGTCGGTCAAACGTGACGGTCGGCGCGAACCCTGGCACAGCGAGCGCATCGAAGGGGGCGAGCGCGTCTACATCGGCGATGCCGACGTCCATCTGTCACCGGGCGTCTACCGCTACGAACTGGTCTATCGCACCAGCGGACAGCTGGGTCGCTATCCGGACTTCGACGAGGTCTACTGGAACGTGACCGGCAACGGCTGGACGTTTCCGATCGAGCACGCCAGTGCCACGATCGTGCTTCCCGAGGGCGCCACGCCTTTGCAACACGCCGTCTACACCGGCGAGCGCGGAGCCAAGGGGCAGAATGCGACGGTAACGCAGCAAGACGGCAACCGGATCCGTTTCGAAACCACGCAGGCACTCGGCATCGGCCGCGGCCTGACCGTGGCAGTTTCCTTTGCCAAGGGCTTCATCGAAGAACCAACGCAGTTGGAGCATTGGCTCGACCGGATCGGTTCGAATGTCGGCCTGCTTGTCTTCGCCCTGGCGCCGCTGCCGATGGCGGCCTGGTTCCTCTGGGCTTGGCTACGGGTCGGCCGAGATCCGCCCATGGGCGTGGTGATCCCGCTGTTCGAGCCGCCCGATGGAATCTCCCCGGCGGCCGCCGCCTATGTGTTCAACGGCGGCACGGACGCAACTATCCGCGGCGCCTCGCGCGCGGTGGTCGCGGCGCTGATGTCGCTGGCGATAAAGGGACGGATTCGTCTCGACGAGGCGGGCAGGCGCGTGAAGATCACGCGACTGGCGCAGAGCGAGCCCGATGCCCCGGCACTCGCGCAGGCGGCGCCGTTGCCGCCCGGTGAGCTTGCGTTGTTCGCCGGGCTCCTGGCGAGACGCGATGAGATCACGCTCGAACGAGGCAACGCCAAGATCGTGCGTCCGGCCATTGCGGCCTTCACGAAGGCGCTGTCCCGCGAGTACGAACGGCCGTATTTCCGCCGTAACTACATTTACATGGTGCCGGGGGTCGCTATTGCCGGCCTGGCACTTGCCGCGATCGTGACGACCTTCCGAGCGTCGGAGCCACAACAAGTCGGGGCGATCCTGAGCGCTCTGCTCGGCATCATCGGCTCATCGATCATGATGCTGGGCGTCAGACAGATGACGCACTACGTAACGGGCGGGCCGCGCGTCGTCGGCGCCGTCAAAGCCTTGATCGGGGTCTTGACCCTGGCGGCCACGGCCTCCGTCTGCAGTTTCGGCATCCTGCGACCCCTGGGCATCGACCCGTTCGACACGACCCCGGCCAGCATGGTGATCAGTGGCGCGGCGCTGCTGATGGCCGTGTTGTGCGTGATCTTCTTCTTCCTGCTGTTCGCACCCACCCCGGCCGGGCGCGAACTCGCCGACCGCATCGCGGGTTTTCGCCAGTACTTGGCGGTCGCCGAGGCCGAGCGCATGAATCTGCCCGGCCAGCCCGATTTCTCCACCACCTTGTTCGAACGCTATCTGCCCTACGCCATTGCGCTCGGTGTCGAGAAGCCTTGGTCGAATACGCTCGAGCACCACCTCGCCCAGGCCTCGCCACAGGAACGCAGTGCCTATCGGCCAAGCTATTTTCACGGCTCGGGTTTCGGTGCCGGCAACACGGCCGGCTCGGTCTCCGGCATCGCATCGACGCTGGGTGCATCGGTGGCAGCGGCGGCACCGAGCTCCAGCAGCGGGTCGAGCGGTGGCGGTTCGTCCGGCGGTGGTGGCGGCGGCGGTGGGGGCGGTGGATGGTAGCCGCGCCAACATCCGAAAAGTAGTCCGGATCGAACGCCCAAATGACACCGACCCGGGCTTCACACCCGGGTCGGATATTGATCGAAATCCGGGCCGCGCCGCCTCTGCGACGCGACCCGGCCGGTTTCGTCAGTTCGCCGAACTCACGTCGCGCACGCGCACCCCGCGCATGGCGGGCGCCGGCATCGGCAGCGTGGCGCTGCTGCGATCCTCCCAAAACCACCGCCTCGGCAGGCCGTGGCTCGGATCACAGCCCAGATAGTGCTGCAGATTCAGGCGACAGAAGAAGTCCAGCGCATCGAAGTTGGAAAAGAACGGCGTGACCCGTGCCTGCACGGCCTCCGGATCCATGGCATCGGCAGAGGTACCGAGCGCGATCTGCGCCGGCTCGCCGTTACCCTTGATCTCGATGATCGACAGGCCGAGGTGCTCTCGTACCCGCTCGATGAACGGATACTTGTCTGGCTCGAATTCTCGGGCCAACTCGGCACGCCGGCCGATACCCCAGGTATTGACTCGCATATTGCTTAAGCTCCTGACCGAGTTTGCGGTTTCGGGGATTTGTCCCTGAGAAACGCGCAACCTTTCAAGCGCGATGACAGGAATCCTCGATCTGCCCCGGCGTCGATAAAAATTGATGCGACTCGTTTCTATCGACTACTGCCCTGAATATGGGCCCTGGACGCACTGGATTCAAGCCTCGCGGACGATCAGCGAACTGCAAACACCGTGCCCGTCGGCGGCCGGTCGAAGACCTTCACGAGCCCATGGCGGTGGGGCGTCAACGAGCCGGCAGCACCGTTCCAGTGCAACGGCCGAAGCCGATGCGGGCTCGGCCCTCGCGTTCGCACCATGCCTTGAAGGTGACCGTGTCGCCATCTTCGAGGAACGACCGTTTGACCCCGTTGCCGAGTTCGATCGGTTTGCGTCCACCTTCGGTCAGTTCGATCAGCGCCGCGCCCTCACCGGGATTCGGCCCGGACTGGGTGCCCGAGCCGAGGAAATCGCCCGGCTGAAGATTGCACCCGCCGACCGTGTGATGGGCGATCATCTGGGCGACGCTCCAGTACGAATGTGCGAACGTCGAGTGCGACAGGCGGTGGCCGTCGCCCGGCTGGTCATGCTCGGCGCCGGGCTTGAGCCAGGCCTCGATCTGCAGATCGAAGCCGCCGCGGGCGCGGTTGTCGGCCGAGTCGAGGTACGGCAATGGTGCGGGGTCGGTTTCGGGACGGGTCCACGGCACCCGATAGGGCTCGAGCGCCTCGAGCGTCACGATCCAGGGGGAGATCGTGGATGCGAAGTTCTTCGACAGGAACGGCCCCAGCGGCTGGTACTCCCAGGCCTGGATATCGCGTGCGGACCAGTCGTTGAGCAGGCACAGGCCGAACACGTGGTCGTCGGATTCGTCGATCGCGATCGACTCGCCGAGCGCGTTGCCGCGGCCGACCCAGATGCCGATCTCGAGCTCGTAGTCGAGCCGCTTGCAAGGGCCGAAGGTGGGTGCGTCGGCATCGGGCGCTTTCATCTGCCCCTTGGGCCGGGGAAACTGCTGGCCGCTGACACGAATCGACGAGGCGCGGCCGTGATAGCCGATGGGCACCCACTTGAAGTTGGGTAGCAGGGGGTTGTCAGGCCGGAACAGCCTGCCGATGTTGGTGGCATGATGGATCGACGTGTACATGTCGGTGTAGTCGCCGATATGCGCCGGGACCACGAAACGCGCATCGGCCTGGGACACCAGGCACTCGGCCAACGCCGTCTGCTGTGAGGAGCCCTCGGCCAGGCCGCGCGACAACGCCAGCCGCAACGCCGACCAGTAGACCGGGCCCAACGACATGAAGCGGTTCAGGAGCGGTTCGGCGGCCGCGTCCAGCGCTTCGGCGGCCAGCCCCTGGAATGGCGACTTGGCTCGCAGGGCGGCGAGATCGACGATGCTCTTCCCAATGGCGACACCACCGCGCGAGGTGGCGGAGCCGGCGGTCGTGAAGGCGGCGAACGGTAGGTTCTGGATCGGGAAATCGCCGTCAGGATCGTTGGCGTCGGCGAGCCAGCTGCGCCTTGCGGCGTCGTGGGTCTCGTTGAGTTTCATGGTTACTCCGGATCGAATTGGTTCTTCAGGCCCTGCCAACACTCGGCGTAGTCCCCCTGTAGCAGGCCGCCGTCGAGCGCGAAGCGCGTCGGCCGGATCGGCAGCTTGGTCTCGAACATGAAGGCCATGGTGTCGCGGATCACCTGCGGCTTGCTGGTGTCCGCGGCACTGGCCCTGGCGAAGGTCTCGGCATCGGGACCATGGCCGGTCATGCAGTTGTGCAGCGATGCGCCCCCCGGCACGAAGCCCTCGGCCTTGGCGTCGTAAACGCCGTGGATCAGGCCCATGAACTCGCTGGCGACGTTGCGGTGGTACCAGGGCGGTCGGAACGTGTCCTCGGCGCACAGGATGCGCGGCGGGAAGATGACGAAATCGATGCAGTCCACGCCAGGGGAGTCGCTGGGCGCATGCAAAACGAGGAAGATCGACGGATCGGGATGGTCGAAGCTGATCGAACCGATCGTGTTGAAGCGACGCAGGTCGTACTTCACAGGCGTGTAGTTGCCATGCCAGGCGACGACGTCGAGCGGGGAGTGATCGATGGCGGCGGCGAACAGATTGCCGAGAAACTTGTTGACCAGTTCGAAGTCGCCCTCGATGTTCTCGTAGGCGGCCACCGGTGCCAGGAAGTCGCGCGGATTGGCCAGCCCGTTCGAACCAATGGGGCCCAGATCGGGCAGCCGCAACAGCGGGCCGAAGTTCTCGCAGATGTAGCCGCGGGCGCCGGCCTCGTCCCCGTCGGGCAGGGTGACCGCGAAACGCACGCCGCGCGGCACGATCGCGATTTCGAGCGGCGACACGTCGAGAATGCCCATCTCGGTGGCCAGACGCAGGCGACCGTGCTGCGGCACGATCAGCATCTCACCGTCGGCATTCGAAAAATAGCGTCCCTGCATCGACTTGTTGCAGGCATAGAGATGAATCGCGCAGCCGCTCATGGCCGCCGGGTCGCCCTGCCCGGCCATGGTCACCCAGCCGTCGACGAAATCGGTCGGCCGCTCCGGCATCGGCAGCGGGTTCCAGCGAAGCTGGTCGGGTGGTGCGATCACCTGGGAGAAATCGCCCACCAGACCTTCGTGATCGATGCGCCGGAAGCGCCCGTGCACCGCGCCGGGGCGCATGCGGTAGAACCAGGTGCGGCGGTTGTGCGAACGCGGCGCGGTGAAGGCCGTGCCGGAGATCTGTTCGGCGTAAAGGCCGTGGGCGACCCGCTGCGGCGAATTGCGGCCGACCGGCAGCGTGCCCGGCAGGGCCTCGGTGGCGAACTCGTTGCCCCAGCCGCTCAGGTAATGGCGGTCTCCCTCGGTGACCGACGCAGCACCCGCGCTACCGGCGGCCCGAGGGTCATTGCTTGCAATGGGCGTCGTCTTGCTCATCTGTTTGCTCCTGGCGCTCTGACCGGGCGCGCGTCACACGAGGCGTCGTTCAGACCCCGGTCAGAGTTCATGAACGACCAGCTCGAACCAAGCCGCACGCCTCGTCGGCGCCATTGTAGAGGCCGCACGGCTGTGAACACGACTCCACGAGACACCCGGCCAAGGGTGCTGCTTCGCAAGTGGGACACGACGCTAGAGCGTAGGATCCGCGCCCATGCGCACCTGCAGCTTGCCGAAGTTCTCGCCCCTCAGCAGGCCGATGAACGCGCGCGGCGCGTTTTCGAGACCCTCGACGATGTCCTCGCGGAAACGCAGCTTGCCGGCACGAAACAGATCGCCCATGCGACGGCGTGCCGGCTCGAAGCGTGGCGCGAAATCGCTCACGATGAAGCCGCGCTGCGTTACCCGCCGCCCGACCATGATCATCTGCAGGCGCGGGCCGGTCTCGACCGACGCCGCGTTGTAGCCCGAGATCTGGCCGCACAGCGGGATGCGGGCCCAGAAGTTCAGCAGCGGCATCACCGCATCGGACACCGGACCGCCGACATTGTCGAAATAGACGTCGACGCCGTCGGGACAGGCCGCGGCCAGCGCAGCACCGAGATCGGCCCCGCTTTTGTAGTCGACACAGGCGTCGAAGCGCAGTTCGTCGCGCACGTAGGCGCACTTCCGGGCTCCACCGGCGATACCCACCACGCGACAGCCCGACAGCCTGGCCAGTTGCCCGACCACCTGGCCGACCGCCCCGGAGGCCGCGGATACGACGACGGTCTCGCCGGGTCTGGGTTGGCCGATCTCGTACAGGCCGAACCAGGCTGTCATGCCCGGCATGCCCAGGATGCCGTTGGCCGTGGAGATCGGCGCCAGCGCCGGATCGATCTTGCGCAGGGTGTGGCCGCCCGCGATCGCGTATTCCTGCCAGCCAAGCCGCCCCTCGACGATGTCACCGACACGGAAATCGCCGTGCTTCGAGCTCACCACCTCGCCGACCACCCCGCCGCCCATGACCTCGTCGATCGCCACCGGCGCCACGTACGAGGCCTGCTCGCGCATGCGCCCGCGCATGTAGGGGTCCAGCGACAGATAGATGCCCCGCACGAGCACCTGGTCGGTGCCAGGCTCGGGCATGGCGACGGTCTCGAGCCGGAAGTTGCCTTCCTCGGGTTCGCCCGGCGGACGACTGGCGAGGACGACGCGCCGATAGCTGGCCGGAAGTGATGCGCTCATGTTCGGGTCTCCTGTTGATTGATGGGCTCGCGGGCCGGCCGCCCCGCGCGACAGGCCCGCGCTGCGGAATCGTACGCCGTCCGATGATCGGGTCCGACGATGCCGCATGTGTTCCGGTGCCGCCCGCGTAGCCGGACTGGCGTCACCCGAGGGGTTCGATAAACTGATCGCCCATGATGATGGCCCGGGTCAAGCTTGCCCTCTTGGGTGCCGCGATCGCGTTGCAGGCGGCCTGTACGTCGTATGGCGTCGTTCGCAACGAGCCCATCGCCGCGCCGCGCGCTGCAAGCGGCTATTCGGTGCAGAGCTTCGCACACCGGCACAAGGCCGACGACACCATCTTCCTGGTCGCGTTCTCGGGCGGCGGCACGCGCGCGGCCGCCTTGTCGTATGGTGTCCTGCAGGCACTGCGCGACACCGCGATCGTCAACACGCCGAGGGTACAGGGCCGCATGATCGACATGATCGATATGATCAGTTCGGTGTCGGGCGGCAGTTTCACCGCCGCCTACTACGGCCTGCACGGCGATCGCATCTTCGAGGATTTCGAGGAAGCCTTTCTGAGACGTGACATTCAGCGCTCGCTGATTCGCGCGGTGCTCAATCCGTTTCGCTGGTTCACGACCACCGGACGCACCGAGCTGGCGGTCCAGCACTACGAAGACGTGATCTTTCGCGGCGCCACCTTCGCCGATCTGCAGGCCCGCGCCGGCCCCCTGATCATGATCAACACGTCCGACCTGGCCTACGGTGCGCGGCTGACCTTCCTGCAGGAATACTTCGACCTGCTTTGCTCCGACCTGTCGACCTACCCGCTGTCCAGGGCGGTAGCCGCGTCATCGGCCGTGCCCATCCTGTTCAACCCCGTGGTGCTGCGCAATCACGACGGCTGCCACGCGAAGGTGCCCGACTGGCTCGAACAACTCAAACAGGGCGCCACCCTGGACGTGGAACTCGGCATGGCGATCCAGGGCCTCGAGAGCTACCTGGACAAGGAGACCCGCCAGTTCGCGCATCTGGTCGATGGCGGTATCACCGACAACCTCGGGCTTCGCGCCATCTACGATCTCGTCGCCCTCGGCGGTGGCGCACGCGCCCTGCTGCACAGAATCGGCGCCAGCGTGCCGCGCCGCCTGGTCCTGATGACGGTCAATGCGGCGACGGTGCCCGAGCCCGCGATGGATCGCAGCAATCGCCAGCCTTCGCTCGAAGAAGCAGCGAATGCCGTGTCCGACGTGCAGATCCACCGCTACAACGCCGCCACGGTCAATCTGATGAGGCGCAGCCTCAGCCAATGGGCGCGGGAGTTGTCCACGCCGACGACGACGGTCGAGTCGTTCTATATCGACGTCAGCCTGCAGGCGGTCAAGGACCGACCTCTTTTGCGGCTGCTCAATCTCACGCCGACGAGTTTTTCGCTGAGCAAGGAGCAGGTCGACCGGCTGACCGCCGCCGGGCGCGCGCTCGTGCTCGATCACCCGGAGTTTCAGCGCCTGCAGTCGGATCTGTCCCTGGGGGCGCGGTCCGAACCGCGTTGAGCCTGTCTATTTCCGTCAGCCTCATGACGCGGTGGCTGCGAAGGCCGGGACGCTGGGCGCGCCAAACAGCCTGCTAACGCTGGCTCGCGAGGATGCCGCGCAGCGCCAGCTCGTAACCGTGGATGCCAAAGCCCGTTATCACGCCCTGAGCGACACTGGCCACCTCCGACAGGCGGCCGCGACGGGCCGGGTTCGACAGATGCAGTTCCCACACCGGGAACGACACCTGGCCGATGGCCGCGCACAGCGCCGGATAGCCGTTCATGAACCCGGCCGGATTGAAGATCGCGCCCACGTAGCCCTGCTCGTGCGCCTCGTAGAGCCGATTGATGATCTCGCCCTCGATGTTCGAGTGGAAGATGTCGACCTGGGCACCGAGCGCGTCGGCGCTGGTGCGTATGAATTCATCGTAGTCGGCCAGGGTCAGCGGGCCGAACACCTCGACCTGTGCCTTGCCGCGCATGTTCATGCCGGCGCCGTGAATGACGAGAATCTTCTGGGACATCGGTAGTCTCCGGATTGATTGAGCCCAAGGGCGCGCACGAGAGCGATCCCCTCTGCCGAACGTTCCCTCGACGCTATCTTGACATCGATCCCGCGGACCCCGCACCGAGGTAGCCGGCGATCAATCGGACCAGCGCATCCTCGAAGGCCGGGCTGCGCAGCATCGAGGCGTCGCGCAGGAGTGCGCCGCGAATCGCGCCTCCCACCGCGCGACTGAGCACGAAGCCGTCCAGCGCATCGGCCGGCGTGGCGGCGCCGCTGTCGGCGAGCAGCGCAACCGTGAGCGCATCGGTCTCGGCGAGCAAGGCCTCGAAGCGGCCCGAACGGACGATCGCCACCATCAACGCCCGGCGCGCATGCAGACGGCCGTCGAGCGCGCCGAGTATCGCGCGCACGAACGCACGCAAGCGGGCTTCCTGCGTGGCCGCTTCCGCCCTGCCCTCGTCGCGCAGCCGCGCGAGCGCGTCGAACACCGCGGCGATTTCGCGCCGGGTCAGCGCCTCGAGCAGCGCCTCGCGATTGGGGAAGTACTGATACAGCGTACCGATGCTGACACCGGCGGTGGCCGCGATGCGGTTCGTGGTCAAGGCCTCCAGTCCCTCGGCGTCCAGGATGCGGATCGCCGCTTCGAACATGAGCGAGACCGTTTCACGGGCCCGCGCCTGGCGCGGCCTGCGACGTGCAGAGACTTGTTTTTCCGTCATTTTTCCGCCTCCGGCGATCGGTCGAAAACGCGAGTCAAAAAATATGAGCAATGCTCATATACTACGCCGATCCGCTCGCAACAGAGGCAAACATGAATCTCGGCATCAAGATCCTCGCTCTCGCGTTTCCCTTGGTCGTGCTGGCCTCGCTGATCGAAGCCATCGTGATTGCAAAGCGCTCGGGCGTCGCCGCCTACGACTGGCGCTCCGCGGGCGTCAGCCTGTTCGATGCGCTGGTGCGCAACGCCATGCGGCTGGTGCCGCTCCCGATCATGGGCGCGATCTTCGGCTGGGTCTGGGAGCACCGCGTTGCCACGGTCCCGCTCGATTCGTTCTGGGCATTCGTGCTGTTGTTCTTCGGCCAGGAGTTCTGCTACTACTGGTATCACCGGGCGGCCCATCGCATCCGCTGGTTCTGGGCCACGCATGCGGTACACCATTCACCCAACGAGCTGAACCTGGCGGCCGCCTACCGGCTCGGCTGGACCGGCAAGTTCACCGGCACGCTGCTGTTCTTCACGCCGCTGGTGTGGCTGGGCTTCGATCCGGGCGTCGTCGTGGCAACCTTGGCCGCCAATCTGCTCTACCAGTTCTGGATCCACGCGACCTGGATTCCGAAGCTGGGCTGGCTCGAATACGCTTTGAACACACCGTCCGCGCACCGGGTCCACCACGCCTCGAATCTGCGCTACCTCGATGCCAACTACGGCGGCGTGCTGATCATCTTCGACCGGCTGTTCGGCACCTATGTCGCCGAGGCGGACGAGGAACCCTGCGTCTACGGCTGGGTGAAACCAATCCGCAGCTACAACCCGCTACGCATCGAATTCACGCAGTGGCTGGCCCTGTTCCGGGATGTCGCCTCGGCACGTTCGCTGCGCGAAGTCGTCGGCTATCTGTTCGCGCCACCGGGCTGGCGGCCGGACGGCGCCGGCGAGACCACCGAGGCGCTGCGGGCGGCCGCGGGCATGTCCGAACCACCGAGCCGGCCGGATCGACCGTTGGCCCCAACCCTATGATCCTTGCTTCGCCGAGGGCGGCCGGCGGGCTTGGCGCGGCCGGTTGAGTGGTCGTTGCACGCTAGCCGGCGCGTCGATCGGCGAGCCCCGGATCACGCAACCGGTCGATATACGCGTCTTCGATCAGCGATGCATCGTCGATGCCGAGACGCGTCATCAGTGCGCGCGCCTCGGCCACCCCCTCATCGGCATCGTCATCGTCCTGCAGCACGACTTCCAACTCCATGAAGTCGCCCAATCCCTGCACCCGGTCGAGATGAACCCGCGTGCGCCCGACCCGGTAGAGCGTTCGCTGCTTGATAACCCGGCCGTCCTGGCCGTAGGCGAGCGTGAGCGCCTGACGCAGGCCGTCGGGGTCGGCGGTGGGTGAACGCAGGTAGAACGACATCTTGGGGCCGCTCTGATCGGCACGGCGATAGAAGATCAGCTCCGCGGACCGGTCGGCGATCACGCGCAGCTTCAGGCGGCCATCGCCGCATCGAAAGAAGGTGTCGTCCTGCGCGAGCGCGACGGGGCCGTCGGTCGCGACCGCGCGCACCCGTGCCTCGAGTGAAACCAGATCCGCGACCGTTGCCTTGATCTCGATATTGCGCGCCATCGGGTCTCTCCGAACTCAGGGGATTGCACGGCCGATGGGCGTCCCGGCCTGGGAATGGACTCGCCGAGGCTGTGCGCGCGTCAACTCTCGGCCACCGCCAACCGGGCGCCGAGGCCGGCGAATGCCGCGCCGACGCCCCAGCGCAGCGCCCGCTGCACGCGTGGCGAGTCGATGACGTGATGACGGAAAGCGCCGGCCAGCTGACCATAGACGCAGAACACGACGAAGGTCATGGCCATGAACACCGCGCTCAGCGTGAGCATCGGCATGATCGGGCGGGCGAGCGCCGGATCGATGAACTGCGGCAGGAACGCCAGGAAGAAGATCGTCAGCTTCGGGTTCAGGATGTTGATCAGGAAGGCCTTCACGACGAGCGTCCGTGCCGACACCGGCTCGAGAGCGGAACCCGCCAGCGACAGGCTGCTCGCATCGCGCCAGGTCGCCACGGCAAGGTAGAGCAGGTAGGCCACGCCGGCGAACTTCAAGGCCTGGAACGCCAGCGCGCTCGCGTGCATCAGCGCGGCCATGCCGAGTACGGTCGCAAGCAGATGCGGCACGATGCCGGCGGTGCAACCCAGAGCCGCGAAGACGCTGGCACGCCGCCCCTGCAACAGGCCCGTCGACACCGTGAACAGCACTCCGGTGCCCGGAACGAGCACCACGACGAGGGAGGTCAGCAGGAATTCGGTGGAGATCATGCAGGTGTCTTCCAACTTACCAGCGAGATGGCGAGGTTCCGCGAACGCGAGGCGGGACGACGCGCTCGGTGCACCGGCGTCTACACCGCGGCCGGCGCTGCCCACCTCGGCGACGACGCATCAAGGCCGCAAATCCATGTCGAGGTGGATATAGTCGCCGCGATAGCTCACGTCGGCCAGATAGATCACCGTGCCGTCGGGTGCCCAGAAGATGCGCCGCACCTCGGCGATCGGCTCGCCGGGCGCCACCCCCAGCAGATGGGCGACCTCGACATCGGCCTTGCCGATGTGCATGGTCTGGCGGGCTCGGCCGATGACCACACCCGGCAGCGACACGATCAGCGGAATCACCACCTCGCTGCGAAACGCCTCGGGCGCCAACAGGAAGATGCGTTCGTCGATGTACAACGAATTCGCGCAATAGCGCACACCATCGCGGGCATGCACGCGCCGCATGTGGAAGTAGCTCGGTGCGGCCTTGCCGTCGGCCTCGCGCAGATCGGGGCTCGCGTTGGACTCCGCGATATTCGTGAGCACCGGCTTGTCGAAGCGGTACATCGCGACCAGGTCGGCCAGGGTGGTGTCCACCCGCAGCTGCTTCTGCGCGGCCGGCACATCGTTGATCGAGGTGCCGCGGCCACGGTGGGCGCTGACCAGACCCTCGGCACTCAGCAGGTTGATGGCCTGGCGCACGGTGATGCGCGAGACACCGAACTCGGTCTGCAGCTGCGCGATGGTCGGCATCTGCTCACCGCGCACCCAGGTGCCGCGGGCGATCCGCTGGCGGAAGATGTCGGCCAGCTGCAGGTACAGCGGAACCGGACTCTTGCCCAGCGCGGGGTGCTGAGATTGACGGTGGCGAGCTTGCATCGGCGTTCGCGAGTGTAGTATGGTTCGCCATGCTCTAAAGTCCTATCTTTAGTACTTTACGTCCTCGGTCGATCGACCAACACCCCGAGCGCTCATCGATCCCGCCGATCGGCTGACGCCGCCAGGAGGAGACAGATGTCTGCCATCCCACCCAAGCCGCCCACCCCCCGCCGTCCCAGCGAGGCCCGCCGCCGCCTGTTCAAAACGGGCGCCGCCGCGGGCGTGGCGATCGCCGCACCCGGCCTGCTGATCGGGCGCGCTCACGCGGCCGGCAAGCACATGGACCTCGAATCGCTGCGCGGCGCCAAGATCGACTGGCGCATGGCCGCCGGCGAGAAGATCACGGTCGGCGTGATTCCGGCCGGCTACTTCAAGAACCTCGAGGCGATGCTCGAGGATTTCGAGACGCTCACCGGCGTGCAGGCACGCCTGGAGATGATTCCGCCCGGCCAGATCCGCCAGAAGGCCGTGCTCGATCTGTCCAGCAAGACCGGCACCTACGCCTCGCACGCGGCCGACCCGATGTACTACGAGCTGTACGTCGCCAATGGCTGGATCGACCCGCTCGACCGCTACCTCGGTGACGCCAAGCTCACCGACGACGGCTGGTTCCAGTACAAAGACATCCAGCCGGGTCACCGTGGCGCCACTTCGGTCAAGGGCGTGCCCTACGGCATCCCCTACGACGGCGAGGCCACGATCCAGATCTATCGCAAGGACGTCTACGACGCTGCGGGCATCGGCCCGGCCGACACGCTCGAGCAATACGCGGCCAACGCGGCCAAGGTGCACGACCCCGACCAACGCCTGTGGGGCTGCGCGTTGCGCGGCTTCCGTGGCGCGGGCCAGAACATGTACATCTATCCGTCGATCTTTCGCGCCTACGGCGGCCAGTGGTTCGACGGCAACCGGGTCACGGTCG
>JAWKYD010000009.1:0-342713 GCA_041396685.1 Burkholderiaceae bacterium | reverse complement strand
CGGGCACCGCGAATCGCCTCACGATTGACCTCGGGCAGCCCGTAAACCGCCTCCTCGAGCAGATCGATGGCCGAATGCGGCATCTTGTACCAGCGCTGGAACTGCTCGGGCGACTTGAGGCGGAAATCGGCCGCGAGATCGATGACCTTGACGCCGGCGCGAACCAGCTCCGGCGCCTGCGCCATCGCGACACCGTGTGGCGTGGCAAAGAAAACCACATCACAGCCGGCGAGCGCATCGACCGAAGGCTCGCTGAATGCGAGATCGACGCTGCCCCTCAGCGACGGAAACATCTGCGCCACCGGTAGTCCGGCCTCGCTGCGCGAGGTGATCACCTGCAGCGTCGCGTGGGGATGCTGGGCCAGCAGCCGCAACAACTCGACACCCGTGTAACCGGTGCCACCGACGATACCGACCTTGACCATCTCAGTCTCCCGGAAACGTCAACAGAAAATGCAAAAGCCGGGCGAGCCCGGCTTTCGTCGACCAGCCAGAGGCCCGGTCAGGATATCAGCGCTTCGAGAACTGCTTGCGACGACGCGCCTTGTGCAGACCGACCTTCTTGCGCTCGACCTCGCGCGCGTCGCGCGTGACCAGACCGGCCTGCGACAGCGTCGGCTTCAAGCCCTCGTCGTATTCGATCAGCGCGCGGGTGATGCCATGGCGGACCGCACCGGCCTGACCTGACTCGCCGCCACCGTGGACGTTGACCATGATGTCGAAGGTATCGACATTGTTGGTCAGCTCGAGCGGCTGGCGCACGATCATGCGGCCGGTTTCACGGGCGAAGAACTCATCGATCGGCTTGTTGTTGACGACGATGCGACCACTGCCGCGCTTCAGGAAGACTCGCGCAACCGACGTCTTGCGCCGACCGGTGCCGTAGTTGTACTCGCCAATCATGCCTGCATCTCCAGGACCTTCGGTTGCTGAGCGGTGTGCGGATGATCGCCCCGCGCATAGATCTTCAGCTTCTTGAGCATGGCATAGCCGAGCGGGCCCTTGGGCAGCATGCCCTTGACCGCGAGCTGCAGTGCACGACCCGGCTTGCGGGCCTGCAGCTTCTCGAAGCTGTCTTGATAGACGCCGCCCGGATAGCCGGAATGACGGTAATAGATCTTGTCGGTCGCCTTAGCGCCGGTGACGCGGATCTTGTCGGCATTGACCACGACGATGAAATCACCCGTGTCGACATGCGGCGTGAACTCGGGTTTGTGCTTGCCACGCAGGCGCCGCGCGATCTCGGCAGCCAGTCGCCCGAGCACGAGCCCGTTGGCATCGACCACGAACCAGTCGCGCTGAACCTCGGCAGGCTTGGCGGAGAAAGTCTTCATGAAAGCCTCTGATTTGGGACGCCCTGAGCGCACCCACGACCCGGCGACACGCGCAAACCCGAATGCTGGAAGCGCACGCCAACCGATATCTGACAACACTGCGAATTCTGGAAAGCCAGACAGTATAGCCGGCTCAGACCAGCGCCGTCAAAGCCTGCAGCCCTCTCCGAGCCAAGACAAGCGCGGCAGGCAAGAAAAAGCCCAGACAACTCTGGGCTGAATCCACCTATGGAGGAGGGTGGAGGAGACAAAGGGTGGATCGCAGATGCGATCGTTGGATTCATCCTAGCGATGATTTTTGTGCAATGCAAGAGTTTTCCGAACCTTGATTTGCGAAACACCGAAAGTTGACGTTTTGATGCATTTGCGCAACGCATGAGACGCAGCGTTCGCTCGCGCCTGCAGTCGCCTCCGGCCAAAGAACGGTCACGCGCTGCCTGTCGCGGCGCCAGGCGTGCGACAACCATTCCGACGATTCAACGACTTATCGCCAACCGCACGGGCCAGCCAGGTCTGGCATGCCGGCAGCCGCGGCACGGGCTTTCGCGCAAAGACCTCCAGGCACCCGAATGGCGCCGACCGGCCACACCGGTGCACCTTGGTTTTTGACGAAAAACCGACAGTCTCACTGCATGCGTTCGACCGCATCTGGTGCAGAACTCGAATCATTTTGCCGCATCGCACCATTGAAGAGCGCGGTGTGGCGGACGCGGGATGCACGACGACCGGCGGCATACTGCGCTCTGACAAACCCACGGGAAATCCGCAGCGGAGGCCGGTATGCATTGCAAACTGAAATGGACGGGGCCGGATGGCATGAGCTTTCTGGCCACGACCGAGAGCGGTCATGCCGTCGTGATGGACGGCGCCCCCGAGGGCGGCGGCAACAACCTGGCGCCCCGCCCCATGGAGATGGTGCTGCTGGGATCGGGCGGCTGCACCGCCTACGACGTGGTGGTGATTTTGCGCAAGAGCGGCCAGGACGTGCGCGGCTGCGAGGTCGACCTGGATGCCGAACGCGCCGACGCCGACCCGAAGGTCTTCACGCGCATTCACTATCACTTCACGGTTCGTGGACGCAATCTGCGCCGCAACCTGGTCGAGCATGCCATCCGGCTATCGGGCGAGAAGTACTGTTCTGCGTCCATCATGCTCGGCAAGACGGCCGAGATCACGCACGACTATGAGATCGTCGAAGAATGACGAATGTGTCGCCCGCGGCAACATGTATACATCTTGTTACAGATAGTGCGCCGTGCCGGTCATGACCCGGGCGGTTGCGCGCATGGCGGCCCGAACCGGCCAAGGCATGCGTGCCGCGCCATGGCGGCGAGCGGTCGCCGCATGCTGGGCCTCGTCATGTTTCATCTGCGTGACGATCGCCCGCGAGCGCTGGTCGTCAGCCGGCAGGCGGCTCAGGTGTGAATCGAGGTGGGCCTCCACCTGACGTTCGGTCTCATCCATGAAACCCATGCTGACGCGATCGCCGGCCAGCCCGGCCAGCGCACCCAGTGTCAGCGAGCCGGCATACCAGAACGGGTTCAGCAACGACGGGCGGTCGTCGAGTTCGTCCAGACGCTGCGCCAGCCAGGCGAGATGATCCCGTTCTTCGCGTGCAGCCTGCTCGAAAGTGGCACGCGCGCGTGCATCGCGCGCGGTGATCGCCTGGCCTTCGTAGAGTGCCTGCGCGCAGATCTCGCCGACGTGATTTACCCGCATCAGTGCGCCGGCCATTCGCTTCTGCGCGGGCGAGACCGGCGCCGTCGGTTCGCCCTCGGCCAGCGGCCCGGCCGGGTTGGCGCGCTCGGCCTGCACGCGTCCGTCGAGGATGTCGAACGCCCGTTGCGCACCGGCCAGCAGCCGATCGGCAAGCCCCAGGTTTCGGATGGTCATGTCAAGTCCTGAACGTGTTGCGAGCCGGCCACATCCAACGGAAAAAATGGACTGCGCTTCCGACGAACGCTTTGACCGGGGGTCGAATTTCGCGAGAATAACTCTGACTTCTTACCGGGTCACTCGTTCGTACTCGGGGAGTTGCGGTGGATGACCTGCCACCTTTGATGTCAAAGACCTTAGGAGATTACTCAATGAAGAAATCGCTCATCGCGGTAGCGGTCGCTGCAGCCCTCCCCGCCGCAGCGTTCGCCCAGTCCAACGTTACGCTGTACGGTATCGCGGACGTCAACATCCAGATGGCCAACTCGGCTGCCAACGGTGGCGCGGGTAGCAGCACCAGCCTGACCTCGGGCGGCCAGTCCGGTTCGCGTTGGGGCATCAAGGGCTCGGAAGATCTGGGCGGCGGTCTGTCGGCCGAGTTCAACTTCGAGTCGCACATCGGCGCCGACGACGGCACGGGCAACGACCAGTTCACCCGTCAATCGCGCGTGGGCCTGAAGGGCGGTTTCGGTGAAGTTCGCTTCGGCCGTCAGTACACCCCGATTTTCTGGTCGGCCATCCCCTACGACTTCACCGGTTACGGCCTGCAGAACAACCACGTCGCCATCGCCGGATCGGCCGTGCGTTGGAGCAATGAGATCGAGTACCGCAACAGCTTCGGCCCGATGACCCTGATCGTCGGTTTCGCCCCTGATGAAGCGCCTGGCGGCAACGAAGACATGTTCGGTGTCGGCTTGAACTTCGACGGCGGCGGCTGGGGTGTTGGCCTGGGTTACCACGACGAAGGCAACAACCGCAAGATCCTGCACGTCGGCGGCAAGGTCGGTCTGGGTGCTTTGACCCTCGGCCTGAACTACGGCGCGTCGGATCTGGGCGCCGCGGGTGGCGTCGGTGACCGTACCGACATCGACCTGTCGCTGGGCCTGAAAGTCGGCGCCGCCGGCAACGTCTTCCTGAACGTGCTGGACAAGTCGGTCGACGGTGGCAACGATCAGATGGACATCGGTCTGTCCTACACCCACAACATGTCCAAGCGCACCAACTGGTACGCGACGATCGGTATGGACCGTATCGACAACGCCGACGACCCGCGTTGGATCCAGCTGGGTATCCGTCACAAGTTCTGATCGCGCTCGGCCCACGGGCCGACCACGTGATGTGAAGTGTGAAGTAGCTGAAGCGCCGGAGAGATCCGGCGCTTTTTTTTTGGGGCGATGGCGGGAGGTGCCTCGGTCGCTGCGGGCCCTCGCCCGACGCCCGACCGATTCGCGTCCGCGCCTCGCCGGCCGGGCCCGCGCTTTCCAGGATAATTAGTTTAGGCTTAAACTAATTGCATGTCCGCCGGCCCATTCGATCTCGAGACGAGAGTCACCGACGCCGATCACACGGCGCTTCGGCTGTGGCTGCGGCTGCTCACCTGCACCAATCTCATCGAGGCCGACGTTCGTCGGCGTCTGCGCGCCGGCTTTACCAGCACCCTGCCCCGCTTCGATCTGCTTGCCCAGCTCGAGCGCAGCCGCGACGGCCTGCGCATGAGCGAGCTGTCACGCCGGCTGATGGTCACCGGCGGCAACATCACGGCGCTGACCGAGCAACTGGATGCCGAAGGCTGGCTGACGCGCGAGCCCGAGCCCGACGACCGCCGCGCGACGCGCGTGCGCCTGACCCGACGCGGACGCGAGCGTTTCGCCGCAATGGCGGGCGAGCACGAGCGCTGGGTGCGCGAACTCCTCTCGCCGCTGGACAAACACGAGCAACTGACGCTTCTCGATCTGCTCGGCAAGCTCAAGGCCGGCATTCGCGCCTAGCAAGCCAGCCGCCCTCCCCTGGAGACCGATCTCATGACACACGATACCGACACCACGTCCGCCTCGCCGCTCAACCGTGCGCGAAGGCGTGCCTTCGCCGATCACCGCGCCGAGCACTTTCTGTTCGAGGTCGGCGATGACGGCGTGGCCACGGTGACCCTGAACAGGCCCGAGCGCAAGAACCCTCTGACCTTCGATTCCTACGCCGAATTGCGCGACCTTTTCCGCGACCTCGTCTATGCCACGGACGTGCGGGCGGTGGTGATCGCCGGTGCGGGCGGCAACTTTTCGTCGGGTGGCGACGTGCACGAGATCATCGGCCCGCTGGTACGCATGGAGATGCCGGAACTGCTCGAGTTCACCCGCATGACCGGTGATCTGGTGCTGGCCATGCGCCGCTGTCCGCAGCCGATCGTCGCGGCGGTCGACGGTATCTGCGCCGGTGCCGGCGCGATCATCTCGATGGCCAGCGATTTCCGCCTGGCCAGCCCGCGCGCCAAGGTGGCGTTTCTGTTCAACCGGGTCGGCCTGGCCGGCTGCGACATGGGCGCCTGCACCATGCTGCCGCGTATCGTCGGCCAGGGACGCGCGGCCGAGCTGCTTTACACCGGGCGCAATCTCAAGGCCGACGAGGGGTTGGCCTGGGGCTATTTCAACAGCGTAGTCGAGGCCGATGCGTTGCTGGGCAAGGCCCGCGAGCTGGCGGCCGAGATCGCCGCCGGCCCGGCGTTCGCACACGGCATCACGAAGACGATGCTTCATCAGGAGTGGTCGATGACCATCGAACAGGCGGTCGAGGCCGAGGCCCAGGCGCAGGCGATCTGCATGCAGACCCAGGATTTCGTCAGGGCCTACGAGGCATTCGTGGCCAAGCGCCAGCCGGAGTTCAAGGGCGACTGACCGTTGACCCGCCGGAGTCGGAGGCGATGACGACGCAGCCTGGTCACGACAGCTGGCGCTCGGGCGCGGGAAAGCCCGACGAGACGAGGCGACGGCGTGCCGCTGTGGCAAGAGATGGTACAGGCGGGGGTCACCGTGGCACGACGAGACGAAGACGCGGATGCCCGCGGCACGAGGCGGCACAGGCGAAGCTCACCGCGGCACGACGAGACGAAGACGAGGGTGACCGTGGCACGAGGCGGCAACCGCTGGCGAGTGCCATCGGAACCCGGTGGCGACGACCTGCGTGACAGCAGGATGACGAATTGGAGACGACGACATGCGTGACCGCAGCATCCTGCAGACACCGTTTTTCGAAGAGCGGCACCGCACGCTGGAGGCGCAAGCCGATCGGTGGGCCGAGCAGTCCCTGGGCCACATCGACCACGGCGATACCGACAATGCCTGCCGAGCGCTGGTGCGTGCGATGGGCCAGGCCGGCTGGCTGCGCTATGCGGTGCCAGCGGCCTGGGGCGGTGCGCTCGACACGGTCGAGTCGCGCAGCATCTGCCTGTTGCGCGAAACCTTCGCGCGGCACGACGGGCTCGCCGATTTCGCATTCGCGATGCAGGGACTGGGCAGCGGCGTGATCGCACTGGCCGGTGACGATGCGTTACGTCAGCGCTGGCTGCCGGCGGTCGCGCGCGGCGAGGCCATCGCCGCGTTCGCGCTCAGCGAGCCCGAAGCCGGTTCGGACGTGGCAGCCATGAACACGCGCGCACGCCGAGACGGCGATGGCTGGGTGCTGAGCGGCGCCAAGACATGGATCTCCAATGGCGGCATCGCGGATTTCTACTGTGTGTTCGCGCGCAGCTCCGACGAGCCGGGCGCGCGCGGCATCTCGGCCTTCCTGGTGCAAGCCGATGCGCCGGGGCTGTCGATCGCGGAGCGTATCGACGTCATCGCCCCTCATCCGCTGGCCACGCTGCGCTTCGATGACTGCCGGGTGCCGGCGTCGCATCTGCTCGGCGAGCCCGGCCAGGGCTTCAAGCTGGCGATGGCCAACCTCGATGTGTTCCGCAGTTCGGTGGCCGGCGCCGCGCTGGGCTTCGCGCGACGCGCGCTGGCCGAGGCGATCACGCACTGTCGCGAACGCAAGATGTTCGGCCAGACGCTGGCCGACTTCCAGCTCACCCAGGCGGCGCTGGCCGACATGGCCACCGACATCGACGCCGCCGCCCTGCTCACCTATCGGGCGGCCTGGCAGCGCGATGCCAGCGGCGGCGGACGCACGACGCGCGAGGCGGCGATGGCCAAGATGACCGCGACCGAGTCGGCCCAGCGTGTGATCGACCGTGCCGTGCAGATGTTCGGTGGTCGCGGCGTTCGGCGCGGCGAGATCGTCGAGAGCCTGTACCGGGAGATCCGTGCGCTGCGTATCTACGAAGGTGCCACCGAAGTGCAGAAACTGATCATCGCCCGGGAGCTGATGAAGCCATGACCAAGACCGCGCACATCGACCGTTTCGCCATCCGCCATCTGCCGCCGCGCGCGCAATGGCCGGACCTGCTCGTGACCGAGGCCGGGCTCGACTACCCCGTGCGCATGAATGCCACGGTCGAGTTGCTCGACGCGATGCTCGCCAAGGGCTACGGTGATGCGCCCGTGCTGCACACCGATGCGGCCACCGCCACCTATTATCAACTTTTCGTGCGGGTCAATCAGATCTGTGCGGTGCTGCGCGACGACCTCGGCCTGGTACCCGGCAACCGGGTGCTTCTGCGCGGCGCGAACAATCCGATGATGGCCGCCTGTCTGTTGGCGGTGCTGCGCTGCGGACTGATCGCGGTGCCGACGATGCCGCTGTTGCGTGCCGGCGAACTGGCGACCATCATCGACAAGGCGCAGGTGCAGGCGGCGCTGTGTGACGTCGCGCTGGCCGACGAATTGCGCGGCGCCCGGGCCCGGTGCCCGTCGCTCGAGCACGTGCTCTGGTTCAACGACGGCAGCGGCACGCGCGATGCGCTGGAGACCCGTCTGGCCGGCGCGCCGACCCGGGTGCCCGCCTGCGACACCGCCGCCGAGGATGTGGCGCTGATCGCGTTCACGTCGGGCACCACCGGCAGGCCCAAGGGTACGATGCATTTCCACCGCGACATCATCGCGATGTGCGATTTGTTTCCACGCCACGTGCTGCGCCCGACGGACGCTGACGTCTTCTGCGGAACACCGCCGCTGGCCTTCACGTTCGGGCTGGGCGGCATGCTGTGCTTCCCGATGCGGGTCGGCGCCTCGACCTTGCTGCTCGAGCGCTGCACGCCGGCCGGGCTGCTGGCGGCGATCGAAAGGCACAAGGCGACCACGGTCTTCACGGCGCCGACCTTCTATCGGCAGATGGCCGCCGAGGCACATGCTTTCGATCTGCGATCGTTGCGCGCCTGCGTGTCGGCCGGCGAGGCACTGCCCGACGCCACCCGCCAGGCGTTTCGCGCGGCCACCGGCATCGAGCTCATCGACGGCATCGGCGCCACCGAGATGATCCACATCTTCATCTCGTCGGCAGGAGCCGACGTGCGCGCCGGCGCGATCGGCAAGGTCGTGCCCGGCTACGAGGCGCGTATCGTCGGCGACGACATGCAGACCCTGCCACCCGGCGAGGTCGGGCGCCTGGCGGTGCGCGGCCCGACGGGCTGCCGCTATCTGGCCGACGACCGCCAGCTCAAGTATGTGTGCGACGGCTGGAATCTCACCGGCGATACCTTCCGGCAGGATACCGACGGCTATTTCTTCTACCAGGCGCGCTCCGACGACATGATCGTCTCGTCGGGCTACAACATCGCCGGCCCGGAGGTCGAGGACGCGTTGATGCGTCACGAGGCCGTCGCGGAGTGCGGGGTCGTCGGCGAACCCGACGAGGCCCGCGGACAGATCGTCAAGGCCTACGTAGTGCTCGCAGCCGGCCAGATCGGCGATGATGCGATGACGCGTGAACTGCAGGAATGGGTCAAGGCGCAGATCGCGCCGTACAAGTATCCGCGGCGCATCGAATACCTCGAGGCGCTGCCGCGCACCGAGACCGGCAAGCTGCAACGTTTCAAGCTGCGCGACTGAGCTCGGCGTCGCGCAGTTCGCGCCGCAGGATCTTGCCGACGTTGCTCTTGGGCAGATCGTCGCGGAACTCGATGCTTCGCGGCCGTTTGTAGGCGGTGAGATTCTCGGCGCAGAACGCTGCGATCTCCTGCTCGGTCAATGACGGATCCTTCCTGACCACGAACAGCTTGACGGCCTCACCCGAGCGGGCATCGGGCACGCCGATCGCTGCACACTCGAATACCTTGGGCATCTGCTGCACGACCTGCTCGATCTCGGTCGGATAGACATTGAATCCGGACACCAGGATCATGTCTTTCTTGCGATCGACGATGCGCAGGTAGCCGCGTTCGTCCATCTGGCCCATGTCGCCGCTTTTGAAGAAGCCGTCGGCGGTCATGACGCGCGCGGTTTCGTCGGGCCGCTGCCAGTAGCCGACCATCACCTGCGGACCGCGAATCGCGATCTCGCCGACTTCGCCGAGCCCCACCGGCGCGCCGTCTTCGTCGAGGACTGCGATCTCGGTCGATGGCAGCGGCAGGCCGATGGTGCCGCTGAAGGTCTCGGCATCGACCGGATTGCAGGTCGCCGACGGCGAGGTCTCCGACAGGCCGTAACCCTCGACGATCGGGCAGCCGGTGAGTTCGAACCACTGCCTGGCGACCGCCTCCTGCACGGCCATGCCGCCACCGTTGGAAACACGCAGCTGGGAGAAGTCGAGCCTACGAAAGGGCTCGAAATGAAGCAGCGCGTTGTACAAGGTGTTCACCGCTGGGAAGTGGGTGACCTTGAAGGGTTCGATCTCCTTGACCAGGGCGGGAAGATCGCGAGGATTGGGGATCAGGATGACGAGCGCGCCCTGGCGAATACCGAGCAGGCAACAGACCGTCAGGGCGAAGATGTGATACAGCGGCAACGCGCAGACGTGCACGGCCTGCTCAGGCATGGGCCCCTTGCGGGTGGACCGCGTGGCCGGTTCGCTCCAGGCGGCCGATTGAAGAACGTTGGCGACGATGTTGCGGTGACTGAGCATTGCGCCCTTGGACACACCGGTGGTGCCACCGGTGTACTGCAGAAACGCGAGATCGTCCGGGCCAAGCCCGGGTGACTTGAGAGGCAGTGCGGCACCCTCGGCGAGAACCGCGGTATAGCGAACGGCCTTGTCGATGCGCCAGGCCGGCACGAGCTTCTTGACGCGGCGTACCACCAGATTCACGACGGCGCCCTTGATGAGCCCGAGCGGGTCGCCCATCGAGGTCACCACCACATGCTCGATCGCGGTCTTGTCGAGCACCTGTTGCAAGGTGCCGGCGAAGTTCTCGAGGATGAAGATCGCCTTCGCGCCGGCGTCGCGCAGTTGATGCTCGAGCTCGCGCGCGGTGTATAGCGGATTCACGTTGACGACCACCAGCCCGGCGCGCAGGGCGCCCGCGAGCACCATCGGATATTGCAGCACGTTGGGCATCATGATCGCGACCCGGTCGCCCTTGACGAGCCCACGGGACTGCAGCCATGCGGCGACCAGCCGGGAGGTCGAATCGACCTCGGCAAATGTCACGCGCTTGCCGAGCCCGACATAGGCGTCGCGGGCGGCGAACTGCTTGAAGGCCTGCTCGAGCAACTCCACCAGCGACGCGTACTCGGACGGATCGATGGCCTGCGGCACGCCTGCCGGGTAGCTGTCCAACCACGGATGCGGCATCGCTTGTCTCCTGTCGGGAGGCTGTCGGGCTACGGACCAGCGACCGCGATGCGCGGCGACGATCCGGGGCCGGACGGTACGACATGCGGCAGAACACCCGCGGCGGGGTCGCAGCCCGATGTCATTATCGCCAACTTTGCGCCGCGCCTGTCACCTCGTTCGGCACCGGCACGGGCATTGCGGCGGCGGTCAGTGGCCGGGCCCGCGCTGCATTGCCCGCAGGCGCTCGTCGCGGTCGGCCGCAGGCAGCGTGGCCAACTCGCGCACCGCCGCAAAGAAGCGGGCGAAATCGCCGTCGTGCGAGGCGAACAGGGCGAGAAAAGCATCGACGCGGTCGTGATAGGCGCCCACGGCCGCCAGATGGGCGTTGCCGACCCGGTCGTCGAACCAGCGATCATAGCCCGACCAACCCTGCCAGGCATCGCGCTTCATGGATTCGTAATCGCTCCGTAGCTGCGCCAGGATCGCCTCCTTCGCCACCCGCCTGGCCGGATCATCGAGACTGGCGTCGTCATAGACGTTCGCCAGACGATTGCGGGTCTCCTGAAGCAGCGCGATGAAAGCGAGCCGCCGGGCCTGGAAGCGTCGATAGCGGGCCTCTTCTTCGAGGTCGCCACCGTGTTCGCGTTCGTGGGCGAGCCAGCGTTCGATACCGAGCTTTTCGACGGCCGTCGCGAACGACTCGTTGAACGTGGTGTCGCCCTTCACGTACACCACCTGATGAGCCAGCTCGTGAAACACCAGGCGGGCGATCTCGGACTTGGGATAGCGCAGCATGGCGCTGGTGATCGGGTCGTCGAACCAGCCCAGGGTCGAGTAGGCAGGCACGCCGCCAACGCGGACGTCCAGGCCGCGCGCACGCAGGCTGTCGGCATACCCGAGCGCATCGGCGCGATGGTAGTAACCACGATAGCCGATGCAGCCGGCCACCGGGAAGCACCAGCGCTCGAGTTGCAGCGACAGTTCGGGTGCGGCAAAGACGTTCCAGAGCACGAAATCACGATCGAGCGCCGCGAACCTCGTGTAGCTGCCGTTGCGCGGCAGGCCGAGTGCATCGGCCGCGAAGGCCCGCGCCCGGCGCGCATAGCGCAGCTTCTCGATGGTTTCGGCCGCGGTGGTCGGATCGGCGATGACCTCTTCGATCGGGCGCGCGCGACGCAGCAGATCGAGATGTCCGTCGACGGATTGCCATAGATAGGGCACGCCTTCCCAGCCACTCGCGCAACCGCTCAGCACGCCGAGCGTGGCCAGCCCGAAACCGAGCGCGAGTCGACGGACCCGGGCCCGCATTCTCCGGGCACGCAGCGAACAGCCAAGCATAGCGACCACCGCAGAACCTTCCTTTCGACGACCGAGCGGCCCACGGATGCCCGACAGCCCGTCGGGCTGCCAAGGCGGTCGTCGGGTCGGCCACCAGCATTCAGCATCGACGCCGAATTGGATCGATGACGTCGAGGCTAACAGGAAAACCGCATCATCGAATTGGTCGCCCGAACGCCGCCTGCTGCACAATTCGAATCACGACCTCCACGACGAACGGTGGACGCCGCTGCCCTGCACCCCGTGTGTGCGGCGGCTGGTCCCGTTGGTTTCGTCGCTCCAACCCGATGCCCATCATGAATGCCCCGAACGTCTCTCATCTGGCCGAGATCGAAAGCGCCGAGACCGCCGCCCGCAGTCCGGCCTTCGTCACGATTCGCGACTGGCACGGCGATCTGACCCGCATCCGCCATCATCTGCACCAACACCCCGAACTCGGCTACGAGGAGCACGATACCGCAGCGCTGGTGGTTCGCGAGTTGCAGCGCTATGGCGTGGACGAAGTGCACACCGGCGTGGGCATCACGGGCGTGGTCGCGGTGATCCGGGGACGCGGCGAGGCTCGCGGCCAGCGGCGCACGATCGGTCTGCGCGCCGACATGGACGCGCTGCCGATGCACGAGGAGAACGAGTTCGAACATCGCTCGCGCGTGCCCGGCATGATGCACGGTTGCGGCCACGACGGGCATACGACCATGTTGCTCGGTGCGGCCCGCTACCTGGCCCAGACACGCGCATTCTCGGGCACCGCACATCTGATCTTCCAGCCCGGCGAGGAGGGCTTCGCGGGCGCCAAGGCCATGATCGACGACGGCCTGTTCGATCGTTTTCCCTGCGATGCCGTGTTCGCGATGCACAACTGGCCGGGATTGCCGGCCGGCACCCTGGCGGTGCGACCGGGGCCGATGATGGCGGCTGCCGACCGCATCACGATCCGCATCCACGGACGAGGCGGACATGGCGCGCATCCGTACCTGACCGTCGATCCGGTGGTCATCGCCGGGCACGTGATCACGGCCGCCCAGACCATCGTGTCGCGCAACGTCAGTGCCGTGGATTCGGCGGTCGTCAGCCTGTGTGCGCTGCAGGCGGGCGACGTCGGCGCGATGAGCGTCATCCCGACCACCGCGACCCTGGTCGGTACGGTGCGCAGCTTCAGACGCGAGACCCAGGATCGGGTCGAGGCGCGTCTGCGCGAACTGATCTCGGCAATCGCAGCGGGCTTCGGCGGCTCGGCGGAGGTCGAATACGAACGGCTCTATCCGGCCACCGTCAATTCGCCGGCCGAGGCGGCGTTCGGCGCGGACGTGGCGGCCGAACTCGTCGGTGAGCGGCATCTGATCCGCGATCTCGAGCCGTCGATGGGTGCGGAGGATTTCGCCTTCATGCTGGGCGTGAGGCCGGGCGCCTACTTCCGCATCGGACAGGCCGGTCAGCCCGGCGGCTGCTTCCTGCACAACGCGCGCTACGATTTCAACGACGCGATCCTGCCGCTCGGCGCGGCCCTGTTTGCCCGCCTGACCGAGCGCTGGTTGCCGCTGGCTGCATCATGACGGACGGCCGGGCGGTTCCGCGGCGCGGATCCGTGGCGCTCATTCGCTCTCGAGAGGCAACTCGAGCGTCTCCTTGATTTCTTCGATGACCACGTAGCTGCGTGACTCGATGACGCCGGGCAGGGCCAGCAGACGATCGCCGAGCAGCCGGCGGTAGGCCCCGATCTCGGGAATTCGCGCTTTGATCAGGTAATCGAATTCGCCCGAGATCAGGTGGCAGTCGAGCACGCTCGGGATGCGACTCACTTCGCGTCGGAAGCGATCGAACATGGCGCCCGACTTGGCCGCCAGCTTCAGCTCGACGTAGACCAGCAGCGCGAGGCCGAGCCGCGACGGATTCAGCCGCGCCGAGTACCCGAGGATGAAACGCTCGCGCTCGAGCCGGCGCACCCGTTCGGCACAGGGTGTCACCGACAGGCCGACCGCCTCGGCGAGGTCGGTCATCGTGATCCGGGCATCGGCCTGCAAGCGTTGGAGAATGCGCAGGTCGATCGCATCCAGATCACGATAGGCTTCTCTTTTGATGCGCATTTCCGCAGTTTATGACTTAATTTTGATGTCATATCCAGAATTTCTCTTGTTTACATAGAATATTTCAACCTTTTCTACTAGCGAGAATCCGTAGCATCCCGTTCTGCGATGGGCACGCCGATTCGTTCCCGCATGGCGGACGAATCGGCGCTTCCCAAGCCTTTCTCGGAGCCTGTCATGCACGTTCTCGTTCTCGGTGGTGGGGTGATCGGCGTGACCAGCGCCTGGTATCTGGCTCAGCAGGGCTGCGAGGTCACGCTGCTCGAACGCCACGACGGGGTGGCACTCGATACGAGCTTCGCGAATGCGGGGCAGATCTCGCCCGGCTATGCCACACCGTGGGCCGCGCCCGGCATCCCGCTCAAGGCCCTGAAGTGGCTCTTCCAGCGCCATGCGCCGCTGGCGATCCGACCCGATGGCACGCTCGAGCAGTGGCTGTGGCTGGCGCGTATGCTCGCCAACTGCAATGAAAGGGCCTACGCGGTCAACAAGGAGCGGATGCTGCGCCTGGCGAATCACGCGCGCCAATGCCTGATCGAACTGCGCGCGCAAACCGGCATCTCATATGAAGGGCGCCAGCGTGGCACCCTGCAGGTCTTTCGTACGCCGGCTCAGTGGCAGGCCGCGCAACGCGATATCAGGGTTCTCGAGAGCGCCGGCGTGCCATTCGAGTTGCTCGATCGACCGGCTCTGGCCGCCGTCGAGCCAGCCCTGGCCTCGGTCGCAGACAAACTGGTCGGTGGCCTGCGCCTGCCGAACGACGAAACCGGCGACTGTCACCGGTTCACGACATCGCTCGCGAGCCGCGCGGCCGAAGCCGGTGTGCGCGTCGTGACCGGCAGCATCGTCGATCGGCTCGAACAGGATCGTCGTGGCCACGTGGTCGGCGCCCGGGTCAATGGCCGGCTCTGGCGGGCCGATCAGGTCGTATGCGCGCTCGGCGCCTACACGCCGGCACTGACGGCCCCCCTGGGCCTCAGGCTGCCGATCTATCCGCTCAAGGGCTATTCGATCACCGTACCGATCGCCGATGCGCGCTGCGCCCCGGTTTCGACCGTCATGGACGAGACCTACAAGATCGCGATCACGCGCTTCGACGAACGCATCCGGGTCGGCGGCATGGCCGAGGTGGCTGGATTCGACACCCGCCTCGCCCGCCGCCGGGAAGCGACATTGCGCATGGTGCTGAACGATCTGTTCCCCGCGGCCGCCGAGGCGCAGGCGCCGAATGCGTTCTGGACCGGGCTGCGTCCCGCCACGCCGGACGGGACACCGATCGTGGGGCGCACGGCCCTGCCCGGCCTGTGGCTCAATGCCGGCCACGGCACCCTGGGCTGGACCATGGCCTGCGGCTCGGGGCAGTTGCTTGCCGACATGATCACAGGCCGCACGCCGCGCATCCGCACCGACGGCCTGGGTATCGAGCGCTACGGTCGGAGCGGGCGCACAGCGCCCGCCGGCCACCGTCCGCATCCGCAGGCGGGCTGAGCGGACTCGCGCGTCGTATCCGACCACCGTCGCAGCGTCCGCCGGTCGCATCGGGCACTGGCACGGTTCGGCAACGGCTCGGTTCGAGACAGCGCCGACCCGGCACGGGCCGCATCGGGCGCGACCCCATCGGCGCCGACGTCACGGGCCACCATGTGCCCGACATGGCGGTGTCGCGGCCGATCGACAGGCGGCACCATCTGCCGGTGTTGCGCAACCGCCCGGCTGGCGGATCGCCGGTGCCGGACCGCAGCCGATAAGGTCGACGACATCGACACTATCGGCGCCGCGTGCGCGCGGCCCGGCTTCTCATACGATGCTCGGCCTGACCCTCGCCAGACACCTCCTTGCGCGCCGCCGCCGCGCGGGCGACGCGACCCCATCCGACGCCGCCCTCGTCGAAGCGACGCCGACCGGGCCCACATCGGACCCTCCGCCGGTGCGCGACGATCCGGCCAGGCGGGCCACCATCGCATCCGAGAACACACCGGCGGGTACGAGGCGACTGGTCGCCGAACACGCATTGCTGGCCAGCCGGCTGGCAGGCCTGCGCGTGCAGATGCTCGCCCGCTTTGCCGGCCAGACGCCGCCGCGGGATCTGCACGGACGTACACCGATCACGAGGCTATGTGAAATCGAGACGCTGCTGGTGGAGATCGGAGATGCGTTGGACGACGCAATCGCGACTCATGCCGCCGCTCGTTTTTCGGAGCGGACGACGGCCCGGCTCGGTGACCGCCTGACCGATGTCCGGCTGAGCCTGGAGCGCATGGAAGCCGGGTTCGAGCGGCGCCAGGCGAGAAACCGCAGCGGTCGCTGACGCCGCGCACGCCACAGGTCGCTGACGTCGCGGACGCCACCGGTCGCGGACGTCGTCGGTCGCATTACCACCACTCAGGCTCGACCACGGTGCGAAAGACGCACCGAAACAGAGCGACACGCACGGATTTCGCGCGACGCCATGGCGGCTGGCCGACATCTTCGTCGGCCAGACATCGGATGCGCGCGCGGGCAGGCCGTGGAACGCTGCCGGGACACACGAGCACACGCAGGCTGGCACGGGACATGCATTGCGGTCCGTACACGGATCGACCGTGATGACCATATCTGTGGAGTCTTACTGCAATGAATAAGAAATGGCTCGCCGCTGCGCTGCTGGTGTCGATGTCGCCGATCGCGGCCGAGCAGGCGCTCGCCCAATCGGAGTGGACCTTCGAGGGCAACGCCGGCCTCTACTCGGACTACCGTTTCCGCGGATTCACGCAAACGGCCTACAAGCCGGCGTTCCAGGGCGGCTTCGACCTCAAGCATTCGTCGGGCTTCTATGTCGGCAACTGGAACTCCAACGTCGAAGCGGGCGTCTACAACGGCGCCTCGTTGGAGATGGACTTCTATGCGGGTTACGGCGGCACGGCCGGCGGGCTCGACTATGACGTCGGCGTGCTGTACTACGCCTACCCGACCAGCGCGCCTGGCAGCGCGATCGACAACACCGAGATCTATGCCGGTATCAGCGCCTACGGCTTCGGGCTGAAGTACTCGTACGGGGTCTCAGACTTCTTCGGGGTGCCGAACTCCGACGGCAACAGCTATCTGCAGCTGAGCTACGGCTACGACATCGGCAACGGCTGGAGTCTGTCGGCCGCGATCGGCTATCAGGATCCGGCCGGCGCGCTCGCCGACAAGGTCACCGACTACTCGTTGGGCGTCGCCAAGGACATCGGCGGCTGGAGCGTGGGCGCGACGATCGTCGGCGTCAGCGACAAGGCGCTGGCGACGACGTCGGCGTCGTCCGAGGATGCTGGCAAGACCGGATTGGTACTGTCGGTCAGCAAGTCGTTCTGAGCTTGCACGCGCGGGCGCGCTCGCGCCCGTGCGTGATCACCGGGGATCTTCGGCACGCGTCAGAATGCGCGCCGAACCAGGTTCAGGCCCATCAGGAAGAAGAACACCAGTACGCCGCGCCTGAACAGCTGCGGATCCAGGCGATGCCGGATCCGCTCGCCGATCGCGAATCCGGCCAACACGGGGGCGATCATGAACGTGGAACTGACAGCCAACGAGCGATCGAGCAAACCCGCGTTCCAGTAGCCGAACGTGAGGGGAATCGTACCGACGATGATCAGAAAGCCGGCCATGCGCACGAAGTCGTTCTTGTCGACGCCCCGCCCGAGCAGATAGACGACCATCGGCGGCGACCAGATAGAGGTAATACCGCCGATGCCGCCGGCCACCGCGCCGGCCAGCACCTGTGCCAGCTTGTCGAGCCGCGCGGGTATCGTCGGCGGCGCGCGCAGCAGGCTGACCGAGGCGAATACCACGATCATCACGCCCACCCAGATAGCGATGGTCTCGCGTGACATGGCCGCGGCGATCCGGGTCGCGGGCCAGATCGTGACCGTCAGGACGATCGCGAACGGCCAAAGCGCGCGCACGGAATCGAGAAAACGTCCTGCCCGGATCACCTGCCAGATGTTGGTCAGGATCGCCGGGATCAACAACAAGGCCACCGCGACCCGTGGATCGAGCCACTGGGCGAGCACCGAGATCAACGTGGTCGGCAGGCCCATGCCGATAGTGCCCTTGACGATCCCCGCGAACAGAAACGCGAGCCCCACCAGCAGGGTGGCCTCGATGCTGTCAGGCACGATGGTCAGGATCTGGCGCGAATAGCGTTCGACCTCATGCGAGCACGATGCCCAGGCCGCGCAAAGCCCGCTCGATGGCCTCGCACTGAGCCGGCGAGGCGGGCGACATGGGCCGGCGTGGCAGGCCGCTCGCACAGCCCTGCAGCGCCTGGGCGTGCTTGGTGGCGGCCGGCAGATTGTCGTGCGGCAGCAGTGCGTTCCAGAGCCTGAGCAGCCCGACGTGCAATTCACGTGCACGATCGTGGTTGCCGGCCTGGACGGCATTCCAGAGTTCCACCGACGGTCCCGGCGCGGCCGCCAGGATCGCCGCGATCGAGCCGTGCGCGCCGAGCGCGTACGAGGGATACATGAGGGCATCGACGGCGCTGAACACCAGCTTGCCCGGGATCAGGTCGGCCATCAGGTCGGCGAACAGTTTGAGATCGCCGGCCGACTGCTTGACGCCGATGACCTCGGGCACCTCGCGCATGATGCGCAACAACAGCGCTGGCGACAGATAGGTCCAGGGCACGACGTTGTAGATGATGATCGGCCGTCCGGTCTCGCCGGCCAGCGTGCGGAAGTGCTCGACCATCGCGTCGTCGTCGGGGCGGAACAGATAATGCACGGGCGTCACCTGCAACGCGGCCACCGGCAGGCCGGCCAGCGCCGCGCCGCGGGCGACCGACTGGCGCGTGCTGTCGGTGATGATGCCGGCGATGACGGGCATGTCACCGGCGCCCTCGATCGCCGCCTCGATCAGTTCGCGATATTCGGGCCCCTCCAGCGTGTGTCCTTCGCCCGTCGAACCGCCGACCGCGACGCCATTGGCACCCTGCTCCCGCAGCCAGCGAATCTGCGCGCCGACCGCCGGGAAATCGATGTCGCCGCGGGCGTCGAAGGCGGTGGTCGCCGGGGGAATGACTCCGAACAATGTGGTCATGCTCGCTCCTGTCTGCAAAGGTTCGATGGATGGCGACCGCCCGCAGAGGTGCATGGCGGGCACCGACGGACGCCCGGCCGTCAGCGATAGACACCATCCCATTGGCCGGGGTCGACCGTGACCGTGCACCCGTCGTCGCCGACCCGGGGCCGGTTCATCGTGAACATGGTCTCGGCAGTCAGCATCGAGTAATCCATGTAGCCGAGCCGTGCCAGCGGCGCCATGGCTGCGACGTCGACGATGCCGTCACGGATGAAGCGGTCGTCGATGTGAACACCGACCACGCTGGCCAGCACCAGCGTGTAGGAATCGTCGGGGCGTCGCGTGTCGGGCGGCAGTGCAAGGGTTCGCCACAGCCGGCACTCGAGCGCCGCCGGGCTGGCGGCCACGCGCGGCGCGCCGACCAGAATCGACGGGGCGGTCGCCAGCCCGGCGAGCGAGAACTCGTCGACGCCGGCGTCCACGGCAGCCGAGGTCAGGTTCATTGCATCGCGCAGCGACGCGACCGCCATCGAGCAGGTGCACTCGCCGCTACGCTCGATGTTGACCAGGGTGTCCTTGCGTCCGGAAACGGAGAACATGACCATTGGCGGCCGGTCGCTGACGCCGTTGAAGAAGCTGTAGGGCGCGATGTTCGCGACCCCGTCCGCACCGACGGTGGCGACCCAGCCGATCGGGCGGGGCACGACCAGCGCCTTGAACGGATCGTGCCGCAAGCCGTGCGCGCGGCTCTCGGTGTCGTAGAACATGAGGATCGTACCTCCCGCCGGGCGTCAGCCGTTGACCATGCCGCCGTCGACGTTGATCAGCTGGCCGGTGATGTAGCTCGATGCATCCGAGAGCAGGAATGCGACCACCGAGGCAACCTCGTCGGCGCGTCCGAAGCGACCCAGCGGAACGGTGCGCAGGAATTCGTCGCCTCGCTGGGCGATGATCTGTGCCGGCATGGGGGTGTCGATGAGGCCGGGCGCCAAGGCGTTGACGAGGATGCGACGTGACGCCAGGCGTCGCGACAGAGCCCGGGTCAGACCCACCAACGCCCCCTTGGCCATCGAATAACCGACGTGGTCGGGCGAACCACGGTTGAACGCCAGCGAGCTGATGAACACCAGCCGGCCGCCGTCTGCGAGCCGCGGATCCGCGGCGCTCACCAGGTCGTAGGCATTGATCGCATTGGCCTGCATCGTACGGGCGAAGGTGTCGCGCCCCGGCTCGTCGAGACCGTGTGCCACGAAGATTCCCGCCAGGTGGACGATTGCCCGGATCGGTTGCTGCGGCGGCAGCGCATCGGCACAGGCCCGAGGTGTGTCGAGCGCGCTGACGACCGAACCGACCAATGCATCGCCGGCCGTCTCGCGCGCCTGCGCCAGCGCTTCCTCGCGGTTGTCGATCAGCCACAGCCGGTGGCCGGCGTTGGCCAGGATCGGGATGGTGGCCATGCCGATGCCGCCGGCCGCCCCCGTGATGATGGTCACCGACTCGGTCAATGCTGCCGCCATCGCTCGTCTCCAGTCATGTCGTTTTGCACGGGCCCGCCGCACGACCGCTACCGCAACCCGCGCGGGCAAGCATCGGCTGGCGCGCATATTGTCACATGGCGCCCGCTTCGCGGCCGGCGGCGTGGCGCGCCCGCATGTAGACTTCGGAGATGATTCCCTCGAAGCCCGTTCGCGGCCGCCGCAAAGACCGGCAATCCATACGCCGCTGGCCTCTTTTGCTGGTGTCGCTCGGCCTGTTCGTCGCCTGCAGCGGCGGCGAGAACATCGCCATGGGCACCGGCACTGGCACCGGTCCCGCGGGCGACGGGCTGTCGCCGGTGACCGGCCTGCCGTCGACCGGCACCGGGACCGGCACCGATAGCGACGGCGACGGCGTCCCCGACACGAGCGACGCCTTTCCTGCCAACCCGAACGAACACAGCGATCGCGACGGCGACGGGGTCGGCGACAATGCCGATGCCTACCCCGACGACCCTGGCCGATCGCTGGCGCCGATCGCCGCCACCCGGCGGGCCGGCCAGACCTTCGTCACCTGGGTCGAAGACGATGCGGCAAGCGGCGAGAAATACCATGTCTATCGCCACGACCAACCGATCACCAGTGCGAATCTCGCCACCGCGAAGCGGCTGACCCAACGCTGGGGAGCGCTGCCCGAGGGCACGGCAGTCAACGGCAATGCGGGCACGCAGGATCCGAAGAACTTCGTCATCCGCGATCTCGACAGCCCGTTGCCGGACGGCATCGGCTTGTTCGTGCACACCACCCAGCCTGGCGAATCCGCCCAAGCCTATTACGCGGTGACCGAAGTGGTCGGCGGCGTCGAACGCACCGACATCGTCGCCGGCGTCAATTCACTGTCCACACCGGTCAGCGAGGCCGTGCAGCCGCCATCGGCGGTGTTCGTGCAATCGCGCAACCGGGGTCTGGGGCGGCTGTACACGCAGTTCATGGATTACGAGCACTGGAACCCGACCCTGAACGGCTACGCCTACAACTATGCCGTCGGTCTGCCAGAGAACTTCGACCCGTCGCGCGCCTATCCGATCAAGCTCGAGTTGCATGCCTACGGCGGCAGCCACCGACGCGTGGATGCGGCCGAATTCGGCTGGCCGGCGATCCAAGTCCTGCCCGACGATCCGGGCGGCACGGGCAGCGCGCACACCTGGTGGTACGGATTCGCGCGCAATCACGACTACCGTCAGCCGAACACGGTGCCCACCAACGACGTCATCGTCAATTTCACCGAGCAGCGCGTTTTGCGCATTCTCGACGAATTGATGCACGACCCCCAGATCAAGGTAGACCCGACGCGCACGCACGCCTGGGGGCACTCGATGGGAGCATCGGGCTCGCTGTCCCTGGGCATCCGCTACGGTGCGGTGTTCGCCGGCATCTACGCCAGCGAACCAATGACCAACTATGCGACCAGCCCGGTCTTCATCGGTGAGTTCGAGCGCCTATGGGGCCGGCGTGCCGACAACCTGCCGATTGCCAACGAAGGTCCCGACGCCGCGCCGATCGCCCGCTACGGCGAGGGCGGCGATGCGCCGACCGGCGTCTGGGACTGGATGGACCATGGCCGACAGCTGCAGCGCCGCCGCGGCGAGGCCTTCGCCTTCCTGATGTTCGGCCATGGCAAGGACGACCGCACGATCGACTGGGCGACCCAGGGTCGTCCGTTCATCGCGCAACTCGACAGCGCGCGGGCGGCGTTCAGCTCGATCGCCCAGGGTGGGTGGGACCACACCTGGATGGCCTTCGCGGGCGTCAACCATGCAATGTTCAGCCGGGGTTATACGGATCTTGGCGACTACGCCTACCCGGCGACGATGACCTGGCCGGCGCTGCATCGCGCCACGGCGTCCGGGCCCCTGCTGCCCGGTGATACGGGCACCGACCACTACAATCTCGACATCGAGTGGTCGACACCTTGGAATTCGTTCGCCTCCAACCCGGTCGACAGCGCCGATCGTTACGAGATCAGCCTACGCTCGACCGTCGGTAATCAGACCGTCGATGTCACGCCACGCAATACGAGCGCCTTCAAGCCACGACCGGGCGAACTGTGGCGCTGGCGCGTGACCGCCGGCTTCAGCACGCTGGCGCAAGGCTCGTCGCAGGTGGATGGTCAGGGACTATTGACGATTCCGGGTGTGCCGGTGCCGGTCGGCGGCTCGCGTCTGATCATCGAACGATAAGCCGGCGCACGGAGTGCCCGCCATGTCCGGCCGCAGCGACACACACCTCTTTCTGAACGCCGCCCTGTTTCTGCCGGATGGGACGCGCGCCACCGGCCTTGCGCTGCTGACCCGCGGCGCACGCATCGAGCGCATCGCGGCACAGTCCGAGTTCGACGGCTACCAAGGCCCGAGCACCGACGCCAGCGGCGCCACGATCCTGCCCGGGCTGATCGATTGCCATGTTCATCTCGTGCTCGGTGGTGAGGGCAATCCCGGCCGCGCGATGGAGGATCTCGGCCCCGGCGAGCTCGTGCTGCGCGCCCTCGAGCATGCTCAGCGCACTCTGCGCGCCGGGGTGACCGCGGTACGCGACTGCGGTGGGCGCGACTATCTCGAATTTGCCGTACGCGATGCCTGCAACCGCAACCGACTGCCTGGCCCGACCATCCGCGCGGCCGGTCGCATGATCTGCATGACCGGTGGCCACGGCAACCGCTACGGCCGGGTCGCCGACGGCGTCGACGACGTCGTGCGTGCGGTGCGCGAGCAAATACATGCCGGCAGCGATTTCGTGAAGATCATGGCCACCGGTGGCGTGATGACACCCGGCGTCGATCCGCGCGACGCGCACTACAGCCTGGCCGAGATCTCGGCCGGCATCGCCGAGGCGACGCGCTTCCGGCGTAGCACCGCCAGCCACGCACAGGGCACCGAGGGCATTCTCAATGCCACCCGTGCCGGCGTGACCTCGATCGAACACGGCATCTATCTCGATCAAGCCTGTATCGAAGAGATGCTGGCGCGCGGCACGACACTCGTGCCCACCCTGTCGGCGGTCACCAACATCGTGCGCAACGATCAGGCCGGCATTCCCGCCTGGGCCCTCGAGAAGGCGCAATCGGTCATCGAGGTGCACCGCGAGTCGGTGCGCGCATTCGCGCGCGCCGGCGGCGTGATCGCGATGGGCACGGATGCCGGCACGCCGTTCAACCTGCATGGCGAAAACCCGCAGGAGCTCGCCCTGATGACCGAAGTCGGCATGAGCCCGAGCGCGGTGCTGCTCGCGGCGACCCGCCACGGCGCCGACCTGATGCGCCTGCCCGATCACGGCCGGCTTGCGGACGGCGCGCGGGCCGATCTGCTGATCGTCGACGGCGATCCGACCACGGACATCCGCTACGCGGCCGAGCGGCGCCATCACCGGCAGGTGTTCCGCAACGGCATGCCGGTCGAGACCGCCGCCGGGTAGGCCAGCTTGATCGCCCGCGGCGGTGCCGAGGACCTTGCCCGCCTGGGCGTCAGTCGAGCAACCAGCCGGTGGCGAGCATCGCGACACTGACGATCGCACCGATCAGCGGAACCCAGAACGGCACCGCGAAGGCGGCGGGCGAATCGACGGCCCCGGTCAGCTTCATGCGCAGCAACGACAGGTTCACCAGCGTGAACACGGTCAGGATGATCTGCGAGGTCCATTGCGCGAGTTGGCCCAGCGGCAGGAACAGCGCCAGTGACATCGTCGCCAGCACGACCAGCGCCGTCGCCCGCAGCGGCGTGCGCGTGCGGGCATCGACCACCCCGAGCCAGGCCGGCAGGTCGCGCTGCGCCGACAGGCCGTAGAGCACCCGCGAGGCCATCACGATCTGCACGATCACGCCGTTGAAGGTGGCCACGATCGCGATCGCGGTCACGATCGCCGGCGAAGCGCCGGTCAGGCGTTCGAACACCAGGCTCAGCGGCGCATTCGACTTCGCCAGTTCGTCGTTGGGCACCGCGCTGACCGCGACGAACACGACCAGTACGTAGATGACGGTTGCACCGATCAGCGTGACGAAGATTGCACGCGGCATATCGCGAACCGGATCGCGCGCTTCCTCGGCGAGATTGACCAGATCCTCGAAGCCGATGAAGGCGAAAAAGGCGAGCAGGCTGGTGGCAGCCACCGCCGAGAGCGCCGCGCTGTCTCGTGGCGAGGGCAGGATCTCGGGCAGTCTCAGCAAGATGTCGGGCTGCTGCCACAGGCCGGCGCCGATGATCACGAGCAGACCCGCCACCTCGATGACGGTGAACAAAGATGCAAACGATACGGATTCGAGGACGCCCCAGGCCGCCGCACCGCCCAACAGCAGCAGCACCAGCACGACCAGCATCGTCTCTGGCAGCGGCACGAACTCGCGCAGATAGCCGATGCCGCCGATGGTGATGGCTGCGCTCGAGACCAATGCCGAAACCACCACCAGCAGGCCCGTGAGCAACGCCAGTCGCGCCGAGCCGAGGCCGGCACGGACGTAGGCCGCCTCGCCGGCGCTGACCGGCAGGCGGGTGCTGAGTTCCGCGAACGAGGCGGCCGAGAAGCCCATCGCGACCGCGGCCAGCACGAATGCGGCCGGCGCATGGATGCCGGCACGTCCGGCGGCCGCGCCGATCAGAACATAGATGCCGGCGCCGATGGTGACGCCCAGGCCGTAGAGCACGAGCAGCGGCAGGGAAAGCACGCGGGCCAGCGCCGGGGCAGCCGGCACATCGCCGGGCATCGGGGACGCGTCGGGCCCGGAGCAGCCATCGGGCACCGGGGCTCCGCCCGGCACGGGGGATCCGCCGGGGCGGCCCATCACGGCGCCCCGTCTCGCTCGGCGTCTCGCTCGGCGTCTCGCTCGGCATCTCGCTCGGCAGCCTCGCGCACCAGCGCCAGAAGCCGATACGGTCCGTGCACGAACTTGCCATATGGCAGCAGCAGGAACCACGCGAACACGAGCCCGAGATGCACGGCCAGCAAGGGCTGCATCAACACGGTTTCACGCAGGATCAACAACGCCAGACCGGTGCCGCCGATGGCCAGCAGCGTCCACAGAAAGGCAGCCCCGAGCCGGTCGTCGTGAGCCAGGCGGGCATCGCCACGTGCCCGGACGCGCAACAGCCCCAGCGGCCCGACCACGATGCCCAGGCCGCCGATCGAGCCGAGCACGACCGGTACCGACGTCCAGCCATAGGGCGCGGGCATGCCCAGGCCGTAGTGCATGAACGTGGCCGCGCATGTGGCAAGGAAGCACAGTAGGAATCCGCCCGCGGTCAAATGGTGGAACAGGCGCCGCCGATCGTGGCGCTCGTCTTCGAAGGTCGCACAGCCCATGCCGCCGCCGCGCAGGTTGTGCAACACCAGCGCAGCGCGCAGCCCGTCCAGCCAATGCCGCACGCGGGTGCGCGGCGGGCGGGTGGCGCGCCAATAGCGGACGAGTCCGATGGTGGTCGCGAGCAACGCGAAGGCGAACGCAGCGCCGAACAGCGTGGCCATTACCGAATGTGGCATCAGGCGGTAGAAGGCACCCGGCCCGGAGACGACAGCGAACAATGAGTCATCACCGGCCAGCAGCGCGAAGGCGATCAGGATCGCCGCCACGCTGGCCACGACCCAGCCCGTGAGCCAGACGGCCTGCCGCTCGAAGACGGTGTCCGCCAGGCTCGGCCAGGCATAGCGGGCATAGCTGCGATCACGCACCCGTGCCAGGGCGCCCGGGATGCCGACCGCGAACGGGTGCGGCGGCGCGTACTGGCAGTCGTAGTGGCAGGCGCCGCAACGATGACACAGATTGGCCAGGTGATCGATGTCCGCGACGGCCAGCTTGCGATGGCGCTCGAGCGCCGGAAACACCGCGCACAGCCCCTCGCAATAGCGGCAGGCATTGCAGATCTGCATCTGGCGGTCGACCTCGAGCCGGTCGGCATCGACGATCGGGATCGGCAGGCGGATATCAGCCATGGAGCACCTGCGCCGCACCGCGACCGGCAAGATCACCGAAGACGCCGCCGATGGTCATGCCGATACCCGCCAGATAGCCCTTGCCCAGCACATTGCCGGCCATGATCTCACCGGCGGCAAACATGTTCGGACTCGCGGCGCCATCGCCCATCAGGATGCGGGCGGCGACATCGACCCGCACGCCCAGGTAGGTGAACGTAATGCCGGGGCGCAGCGAGTAGCCATAGAAGGGCGGCGTGTCGATCGGCCTCGCCCAGTGCGACTTGGGCGGCACAAGGCCCTCGGTGTGGCAGTCATCGTGGATCGTGTGATCGAAGCTGCCGACGCGGCAGGCGGCGTTGAACGCAGCCACCGAACGCTCGACGGCCGCCGGGTCGAGCCCGAGGCGGCGGGCCAGGCCCGCCAGGCTGTCGTCGGTCTCGGGCGGGAACACCGACGGCATGAACGAATCGATCGACTTGGCATCGATGATGGAAAAGCCGATCTGGTCGGGCTGGGCGGCTACCAGGCGGCCCCAGATCGCATAGCGCTTCGGCCAGAAATCCTCGCCCTCGTCGTAGAAACGCTCGCCATCGCGATTGAGCACGATGCCGAAAGGTACGGAATCGAGGCGGGTGACGATGCCGCCGTCGTAGCGCGGTGCGCGTCCATCGATGGCCACCGCGTGGCACTGGGTCGGATCACCGACCGCCTGGGCGCCGGCATCTAGCAACATGCGCAGCACCTCGCCGCGATTGTAGGGTGTGCCACGAATGAGGAAGTTGTCCGCGGCCGGCCCCCAGGCCTCGCGTAGCCAATCGAAGTTGGACTCGAAGCCGCCGGCGGCCGCGATGAAGCTGCGAGCCGCGACGCGTCGATGCTGCACCCTGCCCTGCCAATCGAAGGCGATCTCGGCGGCGCGAAAGCGATCGTGCTCGATCTCGAGTGCCACCACCTTGGCATCGTAGTAGACCACCACGCCGCGATCGTCGGCGGCCCGGTAGAGGGCATTGAGCATCGATCGGCCGCCGCCCAGAAAAAACGCATTCGTGCGCCCGAGCGACAAGGTACCGCCCAGCGAGGGCTGAAACCTGACCCCATAGCCCCAGAGCAGATCCCAAAGCGAGTTCGAGCGCTCGAGGGTGAAACGCGCGAGCGCCTCGTCGGTCTGGCCGCCGGTGACCCGCAGCAGATCCTGCCAGTACTCCTCGACCGGATAGGGTCCCGACAAGGTGCCATGCGCGGCCTCGTGCGCGACCCGCATGTTGCGGGTGTGGCGCGTGTTGCCGCCGCGCCAGTCGCGCGGCGCGGCCTCGACGATGCACACGCGTGCGCCACCATCGGCGGCCGCCAGGGCCGCACACAACGCGGCATTGCCGCCGCCGGCTATCAGAACGTCGAAGCTTTCCACGCACCATTCCTTGCTCGCAAAAGCCATTCTAGTGCGCGCAGGGACAGGCGCCGCCGTCGCCAACCTGCAGTGCGACCACGGACGGCACGACTCGACACGACGTTCAGGCCATGCGTCGCAACAAGGTGCCGAGTTCGCCGAGGGCGCGATCGAGGCGCTCCTTGTCGCCACCGGCCAGCTCGTCTCCGAGTTCCTGTTGCAGATAGCAAACCGTCATGCGTGCGAACACGCTGTCCATCGCCTTGCGCACCGCCGACAGCTGTTGCGCCACCTCCATGCAGGGCGCGTCGCTCTCGATCATGCGCACGATGCCTCGCACCTGGCCCTCGATGCGGCGCAGCCGCTTGGTGATGTCGTCGCGCGAATCCGGCTGCTTCAGCGAGGCAGTGCCTGGTCGTTCGGATGACACGATGGCGGGCTCCGTGGATCGGCTCACGATGATGCGCCGCGCTGCGCTTCGGTCGGAATCTTGAAGCCGCGCTTGAGAATGGTGTCCAGCGGACAGAACCGTGTGATGCCGCTTTGGAACAGATTCAGACCGACGAAGGCCGTGAACCACAGGAAATACGGGCTGACGAAGATCGGGCTGCCCTCGACGCCCAACGCAAGCGACAGCATGACCATCAGCCCTGCGAATACGCGAACCACGCGCTCTGTGGTGATGCCCCTGGAAACACATGTGTCGGTGCTGCATGCGCTCATGACCGATTTCTCCTGAACAAGTAGTAGAACAAAGGAATGACGATCAGGGTCAGGATCGTCGAAACGAGGATGCCGAAGATCAGAGCCACGGCCAGGCCGTTGAAGATCGGATCGTCGAGAATGAACAGCGCACCGAGCATGGCGGCCAGCGCGGTAAGCAGGATGGGCTGCGCGCGCACCTGCGCCGAGCGCACCACGGCCTCGGCCAGGGGCCGTCCCTGGCGCACCTCGAGCTCGATGAAGTCGACCAGCAGGATCGAGTTGCGCACGATGATGCCGGCCAGCGCGATCATGCCGATCATCGAGGTCGCCGTGAACTGAGCGCCCAGCAGCGCATGGCCGGGCATGACGCCGATGACGGTCAGCGGAATCGGCGCCATGATGATCAAGGGCGTCAGATACGAGCGGAACTGCGCCACCACCAGCAGATAGATGAGCACGAGGCCGACCGCATAGGCAATGCCCATGTCGCGAAAGGTTTCGTAGGTCACCTGCCACTCGCCATCCCACTTGATGGCGTACTGGCGCCAGGGGTCGTCGGGTTGACGCGTGAAGTACTCCGCCAGCTCACCGGTACCGGGCAATGCAGCCTTCTGCAGATCGGCACGCAGGCTGATCAGGCCATAGAGAGGACTGTCGATCTGGTTGTCGTCCACCAGGCCCATGTCACCGACCACATAGACCACCGGCAGCAGGTTCTTGTGATAGATCGGCGAATGGCGCTCGGAGCCGACCACGTCGACGACCTCGCCCAGCGGCACCGGTCGGCCGGTCTCGGCCATCAGGGGCAAGGTCAGCAAGGTATCGAGGCCGCCCTTGGTCTCCTCAGGCAGCGCCACGCGCACCGGCACGGCGCGACGCGCGCTGCCATCGTGCAGATAGGTGGCGTCGAGACCGCCGAGCGCGGCGCGGGCGGCCTCGGCGACCATCGCATCGGAGATGCCGAGTGCGCGTGCCCTCGCCCGGTCGACGATCAGGCGCTGACGTGCGGCGCCGTCGCGCAGCGAGGTATCGATGGCGACCATGCCCGCAAGCGCCTCGAACTGCTCGCGCAGGCGGCGCGCCAGCCGAGCGATGCCGGCGTCGTCCGGCCCGTAGACCTCGGCGACCACGGGCGACAACACCGGCGGACCTGGCGGCACCTCGACCACCTTCATACGGGCGCCGGCGGATTCCGCGATCGGGGCGAGCAGGGTGATCGCGCGCTGGGCGATCGCATGGCTCTGCTCGGAGCGCGCGTGCTTGTCGATCAGGTTGACCTGCAGGTCGCCCTGATCGGGTTCCGTGCGCAGATCATACTGACGCACCAGGCCGTTGAAGTTGATCGGCGCCGCGGTGCCGGCATAGCCCTGGATATCGCGCACGTTGGCGTCACGGGCAAGCGCCTCGGCCAGCCGCATCAGTACCGCATTGGTCCGCTCGACCGGTGTGCCGGGCGGCATGTCGACCACGACCTGGAATTCCGACTTGTTGTCGAACGGCAGCATCTTGAGGATGACGTCACGCGACGCCACCAGCAGAACCGAACCCGCCAGGGCCGCCAACAGACCCACGAACAGCACCAGGCGACGCAGGGCGCGTCCACGACCGTCGCCGACGAACCAACTCAAGGCGCCGCCGAAGGTCCAGGCCAGCGACCGGCCGACCCAGCCGGCACCGCCATGTCCGCCGGCGCCGTGGCCGTCGGTGCCGTGAGCGGCATCGGCACGCATCAGGCGTACCGACAGCCACGGCGTGACGACGAACGCGATCGCCAACGACAGCAACATGCCCATCGATGCGTTGATCGGTATGGGCGCCATGTACGGACCCATCAGGCCGGTGACGAAGGCCATCGGCAACAACGCGGCGATGACGGTGAACGTGGCCAGGATGGTCGGCCCGCCCACCTCGTCGACCGCCGCCGGGATGATCTCCCAGAGCCGCTTGCCGGGCTCGAGTGCCCGGTGGCGATGGATGTTCTCCACCACGACGATCGCATCGTCGACGAGGATGCCGATCGAGAAGATCAAGGCGAACAGCGACACGCGGTTGAGCGTGAAGCCCCAGGCCCAGGACGCGAACAAGGTCGCGGTCAGCGTGAGGATCACGGCCACGCCCACGATGACCGCTTCACGCAGGCCAAGCGCGAGCGCCACCAGCACGATGACCGAGAAGGTCGCGAATGCGAGTTTCTGGATCAGCTTGTCGGCCTTGTCGGCCGCGGTGTCGCCATAGTCGCGTGCGACCGTCACCTCGACGTTGGCCGGAATGACGACATTCTTCAGCGCGTCGACGCGCGCCTGCAGACGACGGGTGACATCCACCGCGTTCTCACCGGCCTTCTTGGTCACCGCGATGGTGACCGCCGGATAGAGCTGGCCGACCCGGCCGGTCTCGTCGCTGACACCGGAAGCGCTTGAAGCACCAGCGCCGGGCATGTGCCAGGCATAGCGCTGAGCGGTCAGCGGTGCCGCCTCGACGCGGGCGACGTCGCGCAGAAACACCGGCAGACCGTTGCGCGTGCCGACCATCAGCTGCTCGACATCGGCCTCGGTGGCCAGGAAGCTGCCGGCCTCGACCCGCACGATCTGGCCATCGCGGATGATGTCGCCGGAGGGCAATGAAAGATTGGCGAGCCGCAGCGAATCGAGCACCGGCCGCACACCGATGCCGGCCGCCTGCATGCGCGCGGGATCGAGCCAGACGTGCACGGCACGCCCGGGTCCGCCGACGATGTTCACGTCGCGTGTGCCCGGCACCCGCTTGAGTTCCTGCTCGATCGAATGCGCGACCTCTTCGAGGACCGCACCACTGGTGACGTCGGTCGACCACAGCGTGGCGGCGAACACGGGGACGTCGTCGATGCCGCGCGGCTTGACTACCGGCGTGCCGACGCCGAGTCCCGGCGGCAGCCAGTCGCTATTGGCATTGAGCGTTTCGTGGACCCGTACCAGCGCGTCGTTGCGCGCCACGCCCACTTCGAACTGCAAGGTCACCAGGGCCATGCCGTCGCGCGAAACCGAGTAGACATGCTCGAGACCGACGACCTGCGACAGGACCTGCTCGGCAGGTCCGGCCACCAGGGATTCGACGTCGCTGGCCGAGGCTCCCGGGAACGGGATCATCACGTTGGTCATCGTGACGTCGATCTGGGGCTCCTCTTCGCGCGGCGTGACCAAGGCCGCGAACAGCCCCAGCAGGAGCAGCACCAACGCCAGCAACGGTGTGATCGCGTTGCGTTGGAAGGAAGCCGCGACACGACCCGAAACGCCCAGCGGGTCAGCCTCGCCGCGTGCGGCGATCGTAGCCTGGCCCGCGCCGCTGCCGTGATCGAGCGCGCTCATGACGTCCCCGCCGGGCGTGCACCCAGCAGACCGGCGCGCACAGGATCGATGGCCACGCGTTCGCCGGCCTCGACGCCGGACAAGACCTCGTAGCCGTCGCCATCGAGAGGACCGAGCCGAACCGCACGCAGCACGAAGGCATCGCCGACGACGACGTAGACCACCTTGAGTTCGCCTCTGACGAGCACGGCCGAGACCGGCACGTACAGGCCCTGCCCGGCCGGCCGGAAGGTGGCGACCCGCAAATAGGCACCCGGCCGCAGCCCCTCGCCGATCGGCTGCGGCAACTCGACCCGCAGCTCGACGGTGGCACTGGAAGGATCGGCACCGGGCATCACCCGGATCGGCAGCGGCTCGCTCCAGGCCTGCACGCTGTTGTCCCGCGCGGCATCGGCGAGCTGTACGACCGCCCGGCTGTCACCGTTGAGCCGTGACGCGTAGCGCGTGGGCACGCGCAGCGAGACACGCAGGGCATCGGGCGCGTGCATGCGCATCAGCTCGCGGCCCGGCTGGGCGATCTCGCCGAGTTCGACCAGGACCTCGGCGATGACACCCTCGTAGGGAGCGCGAATGGTCGTGTAGGTGCCGGTGACCGACTGACGCTGGACGACGGCCTGAGCCTCGGCGACGCCGGCGCTGGCGGCAGCCAGCTGTGTGGCGGTGGTATCGAGTGACGACTTGCTGATGAAGCCCTGCTCGTAAAGGCGTTGGTTGCGTTCGTGCGCCGAGCGCGCACCGGCCTCGGCGGCGCGGGCCTGCGCCAGCCGGGCCTTGGCCTGCGCGAGGCCGGCGGCGGTCTCGCGGGCGTCGATCACGGCCAGCACCTGGCCCGCCTTGACGACGTCGCCGGCCTTCACCGGAAGCTCTTCGATGCGCCCCTGGACCTGGGCGGCGAGCGCCGAGTCCTGCACCGCCTGGACGATGCCGTTCCACTCGGTACGCGCGATGCGCTCACGGACCACGACCTCGGCGGTGTCGACCACCAATGCCGTTCGCTCGTCGGCGGCCGCTGCCATGATCGGCAGCACCCCGAGCAATGCGCCCAGAAACGATCGGATTGAAAGCGCCATCGAAATCTCCTGGATACCTCCCGGAGTATATACCCTAGGGAGTATTTATGGCAAGACCCTCGGACCGTCCGACGATCGGCGCTCTCGGGCACGCGAGTTGCGTGCCGTTTCGGATATGGCAACCGCGACGAGGATTACCGATGGCCGGCGCTCGATCCGCCAGGGTGCAACCGCGCCTCGAGTTCCGCTGCTTCGCGCCTGACCTGTCGCCTTGGTCGGCACGCCTGCTCGAGCGGTTGGACTCTCGTGACACCGAGCTGAGCGCGGCCCTCTATCTTCTGTGGCGCGATGGCGACGGTCTCAACGTGAAGATCGCCGACCAGCGGCTCGAGATCAAGGACCGGATCGCGACCGAAGCGGGACTGGAGCGCTGGCGCCCGCGCGAGCCGATTCCCTTCCCTCTTCGGGCGGGATCGATCGACGGTCTGCCCGCGCTCGGCGACCGGCAGGCGATGTCGGTAGCTGCCTTCATCGATGCGTGCGCCCGTGCCGGTCACGTGCTCGTTCATGTGCTAAAGACGCGGCAACGCTTCGAGGCCGACGGGCTGCTCGCCGAGTGTTGCGAGCTGATCGTGAACGGCTGCGGGCTGCAGACGATTGCGATCGAGGCCGGCGAAAGTGCACCCGTGTTGCGTCTGCGAGCCGAGTTGGGGCTGGACGACTTCGAAAGTCTTGCCTACCCGGCGATGCTACGCCGGGTCACGGGCCTGGCTGCGCTACCATCGGCCAGCGAGTGGCGCGCTGATAACACGTGGCTAGGCAGGGTTCGATGAGTGTCGAGATCGAACGCAAGTTCATCGTCGCCGACCCTGACTGGGCGGTCGGTGCCGAGGTCATCGACGTCGACGACATCGTGCAGGCTTATCTTTGTTCCGAACGCGAGCGCTCGGTGCGCGTGCGTATCCGCGCCAAACGTGCCACGCTGACGATCAAGGGCGAGACGCAGGCCTTCAGCCGGCCCGAGTTCGAGTATGCGATTCCGCTCGAGGACGCCCGCCAGCTGCTGCAATTGTGCGGCGATCTGCGCCTGGAAAAGCGCCGCCATCGGGTTCGGCACGGTGGTCGAACCTGGGAGGTCGATGTCTTCGACGGACGCAATGCCGGACTGATCATCGCCGAGATCGAACTTGGCAGTTCAGACGAAGACTTCGAACGACCGACCTGGATCGGCCGTGAAGTGTCCGACGAGCCGGCATTCCTGAACGCCAATCTCGTGCGCCGGCCCTACGCCGACTGGCAGCGCTGAGGATCGCGCCGGCGGATGAGCCGGAGCCGGTGGTGCAATCGAATCGCGGTATGACGGGATCCGAGCGCTCGCGTACCGCGGCGGGGGCGGCAGGCATCGAACTTGCACGAACGGTGAGCAAACGCATCGCCGCGGCGCCCGGATCGAACGATCCGCTCGCCGGCAGCGGCGGCGGTCGTCATCCCGCTCCGCGCGCTAGCAACGACGAGGAGCGCGCGAAAGCAGGTCATTGCGCTCGAGGGTATCCGAGACACTGGCCGGCGGCTTTCGTCACGCTCTCGCCAGGAGACTCGATACCATGATCGTGACCGCTGTTCTTTCGATCGTCCTGTTGAGCGTCGGCCTCGCCGTGGCGCTGGAGCGCGCCGGGCGACGCGACGGTACCGGCAGCGCGAGCCAGGCCATGCCGGTGCTGGGCGGACAGGCCCCGGTCGTGCACGCCTGGAGCCGGTTTCACTTCCGTGCCTATCCGATGCTGCTCGTGTTCATCGCCTTCGAGATGGAGATGGTGTTCATGTATCCATGGGCCGTGGTGTTCGTCGACATCGGCGTCAAGGCGATGGCGGAGATGGCGATGTTTCTGACGATTCTCGCGCTCGGTGTGCTCTACGCATGGCGCGAGGGCGTGTTTCGCTGGCAGTGAGCCGCTCGCGACATGCGCGCCGCCATCCCTGTCTTCGTCTGCGCCGGCGAACGATCGCTTGCGGCGGTCGAGGCTTTGATGGACGCCCCCCGGATCGCCCGCTGCGTCAGCCCCCGACATGCCCGCATCCTGCTGGTGGCCGGCTCGATGCCGGCCGGTGCCGGGTCGGCGATCGACCACATCCACGACCAGATCTCGCATCCGCGGGCAACCGTCAGTTGGGACGGCCGCAGCGACCCTTGGGCCGCGATCGAAACCACCTGGCGCGCATTGTGCTCCGGTGACCGCGACGAAACCGACCGCCTCCCCGATCGGCCGCCGCGTCCGTGGCGCGGCATCGGGCCGCACGGTCAGGGAGGCGAAGGAATGACGGGCGGCACGCCCTATGGCCGGCCGATGGCGATGCGCGGCGACGATCCACGGGACGGGCTGTCGCTCGATCTCGTTCAAACGCCGATCGGACCCTTTGCTCCGATGCTGCCACCAGGTATCGCCATGACCGTCTGCTTCCAGGGCGACCTGATCGCGCGCTGCACGATCGACTCGGCACCGTTCGAACAATCGATCGATGACGATGCACCGCAGGCCTGCGCCGCACGGCTCGCGGCGGCGCTCGGCGCAGCGCGCGCCGCGCGCCGACTGCGCGCCGGTCGCGGGCCCGGGACCATCGGCCTGGGACTGGCCCTGCCGGCCGGCCTGGCCGTCGATCGCCAGGGGCGGGACGCGCGCACCCGTCTGCGTGCCTGGCTGAGCGGCGAGTCTGCGAACAGCGGGATCGACGATCTGGCCGCCGCGATCACCGGCCTCGAATGGCGCGAGGCGGTCTGTGCCATCAACTCACTGACGATCGCTGACCTGCGCAATGCATCGCCGGGTCGGCCACGATGATGATCGCGGCGATTCTCACCGCCACCGCGAGTGCCACGCTGCTCGGGCTGCTTGCATTGGCGGCCATGCGGCTGGATCGTCGCATCGTGGACGGCGCGACCGCTGCGGGCCTTTCGCTCGGCACCGAGTGGCATGCCCAGCGCCTCGCGACCGAGCGTGCCGATACGCTTCTCTGGCACGCGGGCAACGCCGGGGTCGCGGCGACCGCCTTGTTCGGCTTGCTGCTGCTGCCGGTGAACGGCGGCAAGGCGGTGCTGCCGAGCGAGGTCGGGATCGTGCTTTGGGGAAGTTGTGAAGCCGCGATCGTGCTGCTGGTATTCCTCCACGGCTGGTCGCCGAACGCCTGGTTCGCCCTGCTCGGCGCCTACCGGATGGTGGGGATCGGGCTGCCGGTGCTGCTGCCGTCGATGTTCGTGCTGATCGGCGCCGCTTTGCCGGCGCGCTCGCTCGATTTCGTCGCGATCGTGGCCGCCCAGCAAGACGGATGGAACGCGTTGCGCCAGCCGCTGTCGCTGCCCTTGCTGCTACCGGTCGCGCTCCTGCTCTCGAAGCAAGGCGCATTCGCGGCGGCGGATTCGGCCGAACTCGCCGGCGGCACCATTGGCGAGGACAGCGGCCCGCGTCTGACCGTGTCGCGGCTCGCACGCCACGCTGTGCTGGTGGCCTATGGCGCGATGATCGTCACGGTCTGCCTCGGTGGCGGACTCGGCCCCTGGCTGGCGCCGCCGGCCTGGTTTCTGCTCAAGACCATCTGCGTGAGCGCATCCCTGGTCGTGCTCGGCCATCTGGTCGCACTGCCGACGCCGGCACGCATGCTGAGCCTGCTGTGGCTGGTGGTGTTGCCGCTGTCGTTCGTGCACCTGGCCCAGGCCGGTGCGGCGGCGCTCGACGGAGCGGCCTGGTGATCACGACACTCGTCACCTCTCTCGCGACGCTTGCCGCGCTCAGCGGATGGCTGGTGTTCCGGGTCGACTCGATGGTGCGCGCGACGATGGCGCTGTTGCTGTCGTTCGTCGCGGTCGGTGCGATCGCGTTCGTGCTCGGCGCGGGCTACATCGGCGCCTCGACCTGGTTCATGATGATCGTGGAGATGTTGGTGATGGCCGTGTTCATGGTGATGTTCATGATGAATCCGGCCGGGCTCAATCCGATGAGCATGGTGCACCAGCAGCGCCTGGCGGCGCTGACGGCGGTGCTCGCCTTCATCGCGATGACGGTCGCGATCGTGACATCCGATCTGCCCACCGACCACCCTCGCCCCGCCGGTGCGGATGTCGAAGCGCTCGGACGATTGCTGTTGGGCGACGCGATGCTGGTGTTCGAAACGGTCGGCATCGTGCTGTTGACCACGATGATCGCCACGGTCGTGTTGAGCGCGCGCAGCGGTCGCGCGGGCCGGGCCGATGAAGGATCACGGCCCCCGGGCCTGTTCCCGGGCGGGTCGCCCGCCGGTGCCGCGACCGACGACGACGCTGGCCAGCCCGGCCTCGACCGAGGAGGGCCCGCGACAGCCACCGGAGCCTTGCGATGAGCATTCTCCAGATCGCCCTGATCGGTTCCGCCGCGCTGGTCGCCATCGGCCTGTACGGAACCTTGTCCCAGCAGAGCTTCGTCATGCTGATGATGGGCCTGGAGCTGATGCTCGCCGGCGCCCTGCTGGCGAGCGTCGCCTTCTGGTCGGAGGCGCTCGGCGGCGCGCCGGCCGCGCAACTGCTGGCGATCCTGGTGATGGCGGTGATGGCGGTCGAGATGGCGCTCGGCTTCGCGCTGGTGGTCGCCGTGTTTCGGACCAGTGCGGCCGACACCACCGAATCATTGAGCGATCCCGACCCATGATGCTCGCATTCGCGATCTGGCTGCCGACCCTGGTCGGCGTGGCGCTCGCAAGCGCTGACCCGCGTTCGCGCGCCGCCGTTGCGCTAACGAGCGCGTTGGCTTGTCTGATCTGTGCAGCTCTCATCGTCGCGGCCGGTGAGACGCGACTCGTCGTGCCGTGGCTGCCCCAGGCCCCGCTCGAAATGGCGCTCGATGCGCAAAACCGGGCGCTCGCGTTGTCCGTGCCGCTGATCGCGCTGGCGATAGCCGTCTATGCGTCCTACCATGAGCCGGCGGATCGCCTCGGCCGCCTGCTCGGCTGGCTGCTCGGCTTCGTCAGCGGCATGTTGCTGATCGTGACCGCCAACGACCTGGTCAACCTGCTGATCGGCTGGGAGCTGGTCGGCGCCTGCTCGTGGGCACTGATCGGCCACCGCCGAAGCGAACGCGCACCGGGGCGTGCAGCTCAGCGCGCGTTCATCATCACGCGAGCCGGCGACCTCGGACTGTTCATCGCGCCGGTCTGCGCGCTGGCCGTCGACGGCTCGGCCAGCTTCGAGTCGCTTCATACGCTGCCCTCATGGGCGCAGACCGTCGTCGCCTGGGGCGTACTCGCGGCTGCCACGGCCAAGGCCGCGCAGCTGCCGTTCTCGACCTGGTTGTTCGACGCGATGCGCGGCCCGACGTCGGCGTCCGCGCTGTTGCACTCGGCGACCCTGGTGGCCGCCGGCCCCTATCTGCTCGTGCGCCTGCAGCCTTTTCTGAGCACGGTGGACGGCGTGCCGACCGCGATCGCGGCCATCGGTCTGTTCACAGCACTCGCCGGGGGCTGGGTCGCGCTCGCGCAGGCGCATGCGAAGCGATTGCTGGCGGCGTCGACGTCGGCGCAGATGGGCCTGATGTTCATTGCGATCGGCGCCGGCCAGCCGTTGATCGGACTATGGCACCTGATCGTTCACGCCTGGGTCAAGGCGCCGCTGTTCCTGGCCGTCGGCATCGCGCGCGAGGCCGCCGGCAGCTACGCGCTGGGCGCGATGCGCATCGGCAGCACTTTGCCACTGGTAGCGGTGCTCGGGGTGGTCGCGGCGGTGTCGCTCGCGGGCGTGCCGCCCAGCGCAGGCGCGCTCACCAAGGAGGCCATCATCGCGTCACCGGTCCACCTCGCCCCCTGGATGGCGTTCGCAGCGCTGATCGCGGGTTCGTTGTCCGCCGCCTATGCCGCCCGCTTCGCCTGGCTCGCCTTCGGGCCCGGCAGTCTGCGCCGCTACGAGCGGCCGGCCTGGCAGGCGGTCTGGGCGATGGCTGTGCTGGTGATCGCGAGTGTGGCACTGGTGCCCGTCATCGAATCGTCGCGCGCGCTCGCGCGGGCCGATGGCGGCGAGGCCACGCCGATCCTGGCGGCGGTCTCGATGCCGGCGTTGGTTCTCGGGCTGGCCAGCGGTCTCTGGATCGCGCGGCGCGGCCACGCCATGCGAGGCGCGAGCTGGTTCGGGCTGGCGCAGGCACTCGCCCGGGTGTTCGAGCACCCGTTCGCAATGCTCGCGCACGCGACCACACGCTTGGACGATCGTCTCGCTCGCCTCGTACAGACCGCGGCCTCGGCGTCGACGACGTTTGGTGCGCATCTGTCCGGCGCCGATGCCCGTTGGCTCGACGGCCAGATCGCACTCGGCCGCCGTGCGCAGAACACGGCCGCCCGGCAGCCACCGGGCCTGGTCGCGGCCGTCGTGCGTGCGCAGACATGGACCGCTCGTCACCTGAACGAACACGGCGAAGCTCTCGCCGCACTGCTGATCGTCGGCAGCGCACGGCTGACCCGTTTGGCGGGCAGTGATCTGCGCCGGCTGCACGGATCCGCCGCGCATCGCTATCTGGCGATCGTGACGATCGGGGCCGCATTGCTGGCCGGCGCGCTGAGTTGGGGGCATTGACCGTGCTGACCGCAATCATCTTGCTGCCGATCGTCGGCGCGCTGGCACTCGCGCTGGCGCGGCCGCCTGCCAACGTCGCGCGGCTCTGTGCGACAGCCATGGCCGCCGTCTCGTTCGTGCTGCTGATCATCGTGTGGATTGCACGTGACGCAGGGGCGGGTTTCTCGTTCGTGCAGTCGGTCGTCTGGCTCCAGCCGCTGGACATCGCCTGGCGCGTCGGGGTCGACGGTCTGTCCCTGCCGATCATGCTGATGAGCGCGATCGTCTTCGTCGCCGCGATCGCCTGGCCGATGCCGGCGCTCGAGCGGCCGGCGGCCTACTACGCCTGGTTGTCCTTCCTGCTCGGCTGCTCGCTGGGCGTGTTCGCGGCGCTCGATCTCGTGCTGTTCTACGTGTTCTTCGACCTGAGCCTGGTCGGCATGTACTTTCTGATCGGCCGTTGGGGACACGGCGACGCGCAACGCTCCGCGCTGACCTTCTTCATCTACACGCTGGTCGGTTCGCTGGCGCTGCTGCTCGGCCTGATCATGCTGGCGATCTCCACACCGGAGGTCAGCTTCGATCTGCGCACGGTCATTGCCGCGCGTCCGCTAGCCGACGCTGGCCTCGCCGCCGATCTGACCCTGCTCGCACTGATCTTCGGCCTCGCGGTCAAGACGCCGCTCTTCCCAGTGCACGGCTGGCTGCCGCCGGCGCACGTCGACGCGCCTGGCCCGGCATCGACGATCCTCGCCGGTGTACTGCTCAAGATGGGAACCTACGGCATGGCCCGGCTCGCGATGCAGGCCATGCCGGAGACGTTCGCGCGCTGGGCGGCGGCGCTCGCGGTCCTGGCCGTGATCTCGCTGCTGTGGGGCGCGATGGTGTCGTTCGCGCAGCAGAACCTGAAGCGGCGCATCGCCTATACCTCGATCAATCACATGGGCTACGTGGTGCTCGGGATCGCGGTGGCCGGCGCCGCGCTGGGCAACGAGGCCACACGCAGCGCGGCGCTCTCCGGAGCGATCATCGAGATGGTCGCCCACGGGCTCATCACCGGCACGCTGTTCCTGCTCGCGGGCGCGCTCTGGCAGCGCACGGCAGACTACTCGCTCCCCAATCACGGCGGTCTGGCCCAGGTCGCGCCGCGCTTCGCCGGCATCACCGCGCTCGCCGCCTTCGCCTCGCTGGGACTGCCTGGCCTGGCCGGCTTCGTCGCCGAGTTGCAGATCTTCGTGGGTGCTTTCGCCGCCTGGCCGTGGCTGGCCGCCGTGGCGTTGACCGGCATCCTGATCACGGCCGCGCAGTTCCTGATTCTGTTGCGATCGTTGCTGTTCGGGCCGCCCGCGCGGGCGGGACGCGTCGTCGAGGATCTGCGCGGGATCGAATGGATCGTCGTCATCGTATTGATGGGACTGGTCGTTCTGATCGGCGTCTGGCCGGGATGGCTGATCGCGATGATCGGGCCCGGGAGCCTGCTGGTTCCGCTCGCCAGCCACGGAGCGTGAGGTGCCGATCGGCGACCTGCTGCCGGAGATCGTCGTCCTGCTCGGCGCCGTCGGCTGTCTGCTGATGGCGCTTGCGCTGCCGCTGCGCGCGCAGACGGCAGGCGCGCTGCTCGCGATCGCCTGCTGTCTCGCCGCCGTCATGCTCGCCTGGCGGGCGCCTGCCGGCGCGCATGCTTCGTTTGCCGGCCATCTGATGATCGACGAGGCCACGCGCATCGGCAGACTGACCGTGCTGACGATCACGGCCGCGGCTGCGGCGCTGGCGCCGTCCTGGTTCGAAGGCGATCGACGCCATGGCGAGTACTACGCGCTGTTGCTGCTTGCCACGCTGGCGGCGATGCTGCTGGCCGCCACCACCGACATCGCGATGTTGCTGGTGACCGTGTTGTTCGGATCGGCCTGCGCCTATGTGCTGGCCGCGTACCACCGTGCCTGGGCGCCGTCGGTCGAGGCGGGAATGCGTTTGTTCCTGATCGGGGCGGTCTCGAACACCCTGATGGCGCTCGGCACCGTCCTGGTTCTGGGCATGGCCGGTCACACGTCTTTCACGGCACTGGCGGCCATGCCCGCCATCGCCCCGCTGACCGGCATCGGCATCGCACTGATCATGCTCGGCCTGCTGTTCGAGCTCGGCGCGCCGCCCGCGCACGCCTGGGTTCCCGACGTCACCCAGCACGCACCGCTGCCCTCGGTCGCCTTCCTGACCATTGCGCCCAAGGTCGCCGCCGCGATCGCGCTGGCGCGTCTGCTCGGCGCCATGCCGGATGCCGGCGCCGCAGCGGCGCCGGCGATGCTCGCGTTGTCGGTGATCGCGATGACCGGCGGCAATCTCCTGGCACTCGTGCAGCGCGACGCCCGGCGACTGATCGGCTGGTCGAGCATCGCACAGGCGGGCTACGCGCTGATCGCGATGACGGCGATCGGACGCGACGCGACGGCCATGGCGGCGCTGCTGTCGTTCCTGATCGCCTATGCGGTATCGAATCTTGCCGTCCTTGCGGTCATCGCGCACTGGCGCGGCCGCACCACAGCTGTCGAACTGGCGGGCATGGGGCGTCAGATGCCCATCAGCGCCGCGGTGTTGATCGCCGCGCTCTTCTCGCTCGTGGGCATCCCGCCGCTGGCAGGATTCGTCGGCAAATTCGGCTTGTTTCGGCTGGCACTCGACAACGGTCAGGTCTGGCTCGCGATCGCCGGCATCGCGAACTCGGCGCTGTCGCTGGCAGCCTACGCGCGGCTCTTCGTGCCGATCGTGTTCGGCACGGCCCGTTCCGAAGCACTGACCCTCGGACGCGCCCCTGCGATGGTGGTGGCGATCACCGGCGCGGGCCTGCTGGTGGTGGCCGCTCTGGCCGCCAGCCTGCTGGCACGCTGAAGTTGCTCATGGGCTCGAGCGATATTCCAGCAGTCTGATGGTCAGCCCGAGGCCCGCGTGACGCGGTTTCTGCCGCCGGTCTTCGAACGATAGAGCGCGCGATCCGCGCGCCCGGTCAAGCCCTCGGGCGGTTCGCGCGAATCGTGCTCCGCGACCCCGGCGGACACGGTGATCTGCTTGGCCTGAGTGCCGTCCACGTCACGAATGGCGGCGAGTGACACCTGATCGCGAATGCGGTCGGCGACCATCGCCGCATCGCTCTCGTGCGTATCGAGCAGCAGGACGGCAAACTCCTCTCCGCCATAGCGGGCGGCGAGGTCGCGGCCGCGCACATTGGCGTGGATGATGCTCGCGACGGTCTTGATGACGAGATCGCCGTAAGGATGGCCGTAGTTGTCGTTGACCTTCTTGAAGTGATCGATGTCCATCATGATCAGGCACAGGCCACGTGAACCGTGACCACGGCAGAACTGCAGGATCGCATCATCGAAGGCGCGACGGTTCGCCAGCCCGGTCAGCGCATCGGTGTTGGCCTGGTCGCGAGCACGCGTCAACTCCAGGCTGAGTCGGGCGACCTCGGCCTGGGACTCGCGCACCGAGTCGACCAGGCGGTCGATCGTGGCATGGATGCGCGAGGTCTCACCCGCCATCGTCTCGACCTCGGCCTTGAGCTTGTCGAGATCTTCGGGCGAGCCGAGCGCCGTGCCGAACTCCAGCAGGTGTTCGTTGAAGCGCGAGGTCTCCGAGCCGGCCGAGTGCATCTGATCGTGTGCCTTGGCCAGTACACGCATGAGCTTGTCCTGTGCGTCGGCGACTTGGGACTCGGCCTTCTCGATCAGGTGATGGGCATACAGATCGAGCGTGGCCTGATCGCTGAGCCGTTCGCCCTGACTGATGCGCTTGTCGATCGCGCTCTTGAGGGCCGGATGCGTTCCCAGGACATAGGCGTACCAGAGCGCATAGCTTTTGGGCTGGAAGTCTTCCGTGTGCTGCGACATCATCGGAAGGATCTGTCGGATCAGCTCCCGGCCCGTATTGACTGAGGAATCCGATTTGGACATCGGCCCACCCATATTCGTTCGTTTTGTTCGGCGTAATGCTCGAATCGAGCATTGAGAAGTGCCCGCGACTGCATCCAGACTGGCGGTTGACTGCCATCATTATCGGCATAGGCCGCCGGACATAAAGCGCGGAACAAAGGCCGACATCAGCATGAGTCGGACGCACCGGCGCACGAAAGGCGGGCACCGCCGATCGCTGTCGGCTGGTCGGCCCGATCGATGATTGGCCGGCCGGCGTCGAGCCGCCTCGCCTGCGCTCGCGGTTCAGTCGCCGACGGCTTCGGCGGGGACCCGGGTTCGGTCGGGACGACGCTGTTGCGCCGATGGACCGCCCGTCGGTTGTGCGCCGCCGAGCACGGATGCCGGCGGGCCGTCGGCCACGACGCGCCCGCCGTCGAGTACGATCACGCGGTCGGCGGCCGCAACCAGTGCCGCGCTGTGCGTGCAGGCGACGATGGTACGGCCCCGTGCCCAGGCTCGCAGACGCGCGACGATCGCCGCCTCACCGGCCTGGTCGAGTCCGACGGTCGGTTCGTCCAGCAGAACGACCGGCGCGCGAATCGCCAACGCTCTTGCCAGCGCCACCAGTTGGCGCTGCCCGCCGGAGAGGTCGACGCCTCCGGGCATGAGGCGCTGTGACAACGAAAGCTCGCCGCGCGTAACCCAGTGATCGAGTCCGGCGACGGTCAGCGCCTCGGCGAAACATGCCGGCGTGACCATGGCCTCGGCGCCGGCCACGATGTTCTCGGCCAGCGTACCCTCGAACAATACGGGATCCTGAGGCTTGACCGCGACTGCGGCAGCGCGCTCACCGGCCGGCCAGTCGGCCAGCGCATGGCCGCCCAGCAACACCTCGCCCGCGGTGGGACGCCACAAACCGCCCAGAAGCTTCAGCAGCGTGGACTTGCCGGCCCCCGGCCGGCCGAGTACGGCGACGAACTGACCCGCCGGAATGTCGAGATCGAGGTTACTCAGCAACTGCCGCCCGCCGGCGTGCGCAAAGCTGACCCCGCGCATCTGCAGTTCGTTGGCGCGCGCCGACCACAAGGTAGACCCGGCATCGACCGGCTCGCGACGGTCGGCCTCGCTCAGCAAGCCGTCGAGGCTGTGCATCGCCCGCCGCAACTCGCGCCCACGCGAGAAGATCGACGACAGGCCGGCGAGCATCATCACCACGCGCGAGGACAGCATCGAGCAGGCGATCAGCCCGCCCACCGAGAGCTCACGCGCCTCGATGCGATAGACGCCGAGCACCAGCACCCCGATGGCGCACAGGGTAACGACACCGGCCGACACATGATGCGCGAGCAGCGTCCAGTATCGGCCGCGCGCAAGCGCCAGCGCACCGTCGTTGGACTGAGTCACGAAGCGACGCGACAAGGCCCAGCGCAGCGGCGTGCTGCGCACCAGTTCCCCGGCGCCCAGGATCTCGGCCAGCGTGGTGGTCTTGCGGGCGGCCGCCTGGGTTGCCTGCTCGGCAGCGCGATTGGCCGGCAGATGCAGCAGGGCGTGCACGATGATCAGCGCCAGGCCACCGAGCGCCGGCACCAGCGCGATCGGCCCACCGACCAGCGCGATCGCGCCCAGGAACACCGCCACGAACGGGGCATCGGCCAAGGCCAGCAGCCAGTTGGAGGAGACGAAATCGCGCGCCGATTGAAAGTCACGATAGCGCGCCAGCATCACGCCTACCGGTGGCATCGGCCCGCCCGGAGCGAGCAGCCGCTCGAGCAGGCTGCGTTCCATGGTCGCATCGATGCGGCAGGCGATGGATTCCACCGTATGTGTGCGCATGGCCCGCAATACCATGTCGAGCAGCACGAACAGCCCCAGCCCCAGCGCCAACGCCCACAGCGTCTCGTTGGCCTGATTGCCCACCACCTTGTCGTAGACCAGCATCGTAAACAGCGGCAACAGCAGCCCGATGGCATTGACCAGCAGGCCGGTCAGGGTCAGTTCGGCGAGCCGTCCGCGGTATTGGCGCAGGAACGGCAGCAAGTGCTGCCCGGCCTCGTGCTCGAGATGTGGATGGCGGCGCAGTTCACCGGCCCGCCGCAGCGCCACCACGCGCTCCACGGCACCCGCGTCGAGCGCCGATACCGGCAGGGTCGAGCTTCCCGACCCGGACCACAGCGTGGCCACCCCCTGGCGGCAGTCGATCAGCCGCCAGTGGCCACCGCGCTCGAGCACGAGCAGGATCGGCGCGCCGGCACCGAGCGCCGCCGAAACCGAGTCGTCGGTCTCGTCCAGATTCAGCCCCGCCTGCGCCGACAGCCAGCGCTGCAGGCGCCTCGCCTGCCTGCCGGTCGCGCTATCGTCGACCCAGCCCGGCAGCAAAGGCGGCGATTGGCCACAGACCCGCCGCAGCGCCTCGTCGAGAACGCCGCGGAAGTCGGTGTGCGTCCGTGGCAACTCGATGGCGTCCGGGTCCGGGCCTGGCAGGGGTTTGGATTCCATCGCGCGAGGATAACCCGCGCATCGCCATGCAATGCGCCTAACGATGCGCGCATGCCGCGCCGGCGCCACGAAGCCGGAATCGGCGGACGATGCCGCGCCTCGAAGCGATCGGGCGCCGGGCGCCCGATCGTGCGTGCCTTCGTGCGTGCCTACTCCACCCAGGCCTGGTTGACGTAGCTGACCTGCGCGATCTGGATCGTCTTGGCGACATCCGAGTAAATCGTGGCGCCGCCGGCGGTGACGGTCGTATACGGATCCGTGATCACGATCGAATCGTTGAAGTCGACGCGCACGGTCAGCATCGAGGCACTGCCCTGCCCGACCAGCGACTGGACGTCGGCCGCCGACAGCGACAGGGTCTGATCGGTGCCGCCGCGGATGTCGATCTCCTCGATCGAGCTCGACACCGACACGATGTGACTGAGGTCGATCGACGCGCCCGAGGTGAGACCGCTGACGCGGATCGCGTCGGTACCCGTGCCGCCGTCGGCCGCGACCAGATTCGCGCCGCCGCCGAACACCTGCGCCCCGGTGACGAAGAACGCATCGTTGCCACCGCCGCCCGAGAATGAATCGGCACCACCGCCGCCGCCATAGAGATCATTCTCGCTGCCGTTGCCGGTCAGCGTGTCGCCCATCGTCGTGCCGACGATGTTCTCGACGCTCTGGATGATGGTGCCGCTGGCCAGGCCTGCGCTCGTCTGGGCGGACGTCAGATTCAGGTCGACGGTGACGCCGGCCAGCGAGGCCGAGAAGTCGATCGTGTCCTCGCCATTGCCGCCGGTGAACTGGATGAAGCCGCTGCTGACCACCAGGGTCTCCCAGGCGTCGCTGCCGTAGACCCGCTCGACATTGACGATCGTGTCACCCGCGGCGTCGTTGTTGCCGGTGTTCGGCGTGCCGTCGAGATAGATGACGCTGCTGGTGTTGACCTCCGAGTACCACTCGCTGCGCAAATCGACCCAGTCGTCGCCGGCGCCGCCATCGATCGTGTCCACGCCGGCGTCGCCACGCAGCCAGTCGTTGCCGCCACCACCCGAGAGCACATCGTCACCGTCCAGGCCATACAGGTACTCGTTGCCCCCCGAACCGATGAGTGTGTCACCGTACCATCGACTGCCACGCACGGTCTCGATGTTGGCCAACACATCACCGGCCGCATAGCCCGCGCCGCCCTGAGGCCCCGCGAGATTCAGATCGACCGTGACCCCGGCCGTCGAGTAGTAGTAGTCGGCAAAATCGTTGCCGGCGCCACCGTCGATCTCGGTTACCGATGAGCCCATGGTGAAGTAATCGGCGTGGTTCGAACCGAGCCAGCGCTCGATGCTCGTGAAGCTGTCACCGTTGGCCTCGCCGCTGTAACCGGTCATGACGCGCAACTCGATGTGCACGCCACCGGTCGCCTCGGCGTAGCTGGCCGTGTCGGTGCCCGAGCCGCCAACCAGTACATCGGCGCCAGCGCGGCCCATCAGGACATCGTCGCCGGCACCACCATGGAGCTCGTTGTTGCCGCCGTCGCCCTTGAGAAGGTCGCCGTAGATCGTGCCGATCACGCCCTCGAAGTTGATCAGTTGGTCGCCATTCTCCCAGCTCGATCCGACCTGCGTGGCCAGCGACAGATCGACTGTGACCGCGCTGGGCGCGTTCTGATAGGTGGCCAGATCGACATCACCGCCTCCGTCGAGCACATTGGCGACCGACGAACCGCCGATGACGTCGTCGTAGGCGCTGCCGATGGCGTTCTCGACCTCGGTGATGACGTCTCCGGCCGCCTCGCCGCCCGCCGAGGTGAATCCATCGAGCGTGAACTCCACACCGCCGGTGGCGCCCGAATAGTCGACCATGTCCGTGTCGGCACCGCCGATGATCTGGTCGGCGCCCAGCCCACCGACCAGCACGTCGTCGCCGGCGCCGCCGATCAGGGTGTTCTCCAACGCATTGCCGCGCAGCGTGTCGGCAAAATCGCTGCCGGTGACCATCTCGACGTTGAGAATGATGTCACCCGAGGCATCGCCGGCGCTGACCTGCGCACCGGCCAGCGACAGATCGATCGTGACACCGACTGCCGACAGCGAGTAGTCGACCGCATCGAAGTCGAGACCACCGTCGATCGTATCGGCGCCGGCGCCACCGTGCAGCGTGTCGTCGCCGGCACCGCCCTGCAGATCGTCGTCCCCGGCCTCGCCGTACAGCGTGTCGTCGCCGAGATCGCCGCGCAGCAGATCGGCGGCGCCGCCGCCGTACAAGGTGTCGTCGCCGGCATCGCCGGAGATCGTATTGGCGGCCGCATCACCGCGCAGGATGTCCGCCTGGGTCGAGCCGGACAGATTCTCGATATCGGTGAGCACGTCGCCGACCGCATCGCCGACGCCGCCCTGCGCACCGACCAGCGACAGATCGACGTTTACGCCCTGGGTCGAATTCAGATAGCTGGCCGTATCGGTGCCCGCGCCCCCGTCGAGTACGTCGGCACCGCCGCGTCCCTCGAGCACGTCGTTGCCCTGGCCACCCTGCAGCCCGTTGGCGAATGCATCGCCGGTCAGTTGATCGTCGTGGTCGGAGCCTTCCACGATCTCGACATTGACGAGCACGTTGCCCGAAGCGTCGCCGGGGCTGACCTGCGGCCCGGTGCGCGACAGGTCGACCACCACGCCGGCCGAGGAGTTGCGATAGCTGACGGTATCGATACCGTCGTCGCCGTCGATCTCGCCCCAGCCGCCAACCGAGATGATCAGGTCGTCGTAGGTCGAAGTCCGCAGGCTCTCGATGTTGACGTACACATCGCCCAGCGTGTCGCCGGCCGCGGTCTGCGCGGCCAGGCCGAGATCGACCTGCACGGCGGCATTGGAGTTCTCATAGCTGACCGTATCGCTGCCCGCGCCACCGTCGAGCCTGTCGGCGCCGCCGCGCCCCTCGAGCACGTCGTTGGATTGGCCGCCGGTCAGCACATTGGCCGCCGCGTCGCCGCGCAGGATGTCGACATGGTTCGAGCCGACCAGATTCTCGACGCTGATGTACTGGTCGCCGCTCGCGAATCCCGGGCTGGCCTGCAGCGCGATGTTGCCCAGATCGGCGATCACGCCATTGGTCGAGGTCGCGAAGCTGACCGTGTCGCTGCCCGCGCCGCCGTCGATTGCATTGCCGCCGGCCCCGGAGATGATCAGATCGTCGAAGTCCGAACCGATCACGTTCTCGACGTCGACGAACACGTCGCCGAGCGTGTCGCCGGCGGCGGTCTGTGCGCCGGCCAGGCTCAGGTCGACGGTGACGGCCAGTGCCGAGGTGGCATAGCTGGCCCAGTCGGAGCCGGCGCCACCGTCGAGCGTATCCGCACCGGCACCGCCGTCTAGGATGTCATCGCCGGTGTCGCCGTGCAGCGTGTCGTCGCCGACGCGCCCGTACAAGGTGTCGTCGCCGGCTGCGCCGGACAACACATTGGCCGCGCCGTCGCCGAACAAGGTGTCATCGTGCACCGAGCCGGAGAGGTTCTCGAAGTTGGTCAGTACGTCTCCGCCCGCGTCACCGACGCTGACCTGTGCCCCGGCGATCGCCAGATCGACGGTCACTCCCAGAGCCGAGTTCAGATAGCTGGCGGTGTCACTGCCGCCCTCACCGTCGAGCGCATCCGCGCCGCCGCGGCCTTCGATCACATCGTCACCGATGCCACCGACGATCGCATTGACGCCGGCGTCGCCCGCCAGCGAATCGGCGAAGTCGGAGCCGCGCAGATTCTCGACCTCGCGGATGACGTCACCGAGGGCCTCGCCCGCACCGATCTGGCCGCCGACCAGCGACAGATCGACGGTGACGGCGGCGATGGCCGCCGAGAAATCCGCCACGTCGATACCGTCACCACCCTCGAGCGTGTCCGCGCCGTCGCCGCCGACCAGCGTGTCGTTGCCGGCGCCGCCAACCAGGGTGTTGTCCGCCGCATTGCCGATCAGGGTGTCGTCATAGATCGAGCCCTGCACGCCCTCGATACCGACGTAGATGTCACCGTTGACGTCGCCGGCCCCGGTCTGGCCACCGACCAACGACATGTCGACCACGACCGCCGCCACCGAGTGCTCGTAGCTGGCCAGGTCGATGCCCGCTCCGCCCTGCAAGGTGTCGGCACCGGCGCGGCCCTCGAGGATGTCGTCGCCCGCACCACCGTCGAGCACGTTCGCGCCGCCGTCGCCGCGCAGCGTGTCCGCCAGGCCGGAGCCGGTCAGGTTCTCGATATTGGTGTAGATGTCGCCCGCGGCATTGCCGCTGCTGACCTGTCCGGTCACGACACTCAGATCGGCCAGCACGCCGGCGGCCGAACCGGCGAAGCTGACGGTGTCGGACCCGGCACCACCATCGATTTCGTTCGCGCCGAGCGCAGAGACGATCAAATCGTCATGCGCCGAGCCGATGAAGTTTTCGATACTGGTGTAGACGTCGCCATTCGCGTCGCCGGCGCTCACCTGGGCGCCGGCCAGGCCGAGGTCCACGCTGACCCCGGCCGCCGACAACGTGTACGCGGCTGCATCGGCGCCACTGCCCCCGAACAAGGTGTCGGCGCCGGCGCCACCCTCGAGCGCATCGTCGCCGCCCTGGCCCTCGAGTACGTCGTCGCCGCCTGCACCATACAAAGTATCGTTGCCCGAACCGCCCGATAGCGTGTTCGCGCCGCCGTCGCCGGAGAGCGTATCGTCGAGCGACGAGCCACGCAGATTCTCGATGGCGATCAGCACGTCGCCGTTGGCGTCGCCCGCACCGGTCTGCGCGCCCACGATGGCCAGATCGACGGTGACGCCAGAGGTGGCGTTCTCGTAGCTGGCCGTGTCGGTGCCCGCGCCGCCGTCGAGCGTGTCCGCGCCGCCACGTCCCTCGAGCGTATCGTTGCCGCTGCCACCGTTGATCTGGTTGACCTGCGCGTCGCCGCGCAGGATGTCGTTGAAGTTCGAACCGTCGATGTCCTCGACACGCGATAGCACGTCGCCGGTGCCATAGCCGGCACCGAGTTGGCCGCTGCCCAGACTCAGATCGACCGTCACGCCCGCGTCGGAGCGCAGATAGCTGACCTTGTCGACCCCGTCGTTGCCGTCGATCGTATCGGCGCCCGCACCCGAGTAGAAGGTGTCGCCATGCGCCGAGCCGAGCACGCCCTCGATGCTGTCGTAGGTGTCGCCGAGCGTGTCGCCGGCCGCGGTCTGCGCGCCGGCCAGGCTCAGGTCGACCGTGACCGCGACCGTCGAGTGGGCGTAGCTGGCGAGGTCGGTGCCGGCGCCACCGATCAGCGCGTCCGCACCCGCGCCACCCTCGAGGAAGTCGTTGCCGGCACCACCGTCGAGTTGATTGACCCCCGCGTTGCCCCGCAGCGTGTCGGCGTGATCCGATCCGAGCACATTCTCGATGTTGCGCAGGATGTCGCCGGCGGCGTTGCCGGTGCCGCTCTGCGTGGAAGTCACGTACAGATCGACCGTAACCCCCGAGGCGGATCCCGCATAGCTGACCACATCCGTGCCCGCGCCGCCATCGATCACGTTCGCCCCGGAGGCCGAGACGATGATGTCATCGTGCGCCGAGCCAAGCGCATTCTCGATGCTGACGAACACGTCGCCGTTGATGTCGCCGGCACCGGTCTGCGCCGTGAGCAGGCCCAGGTCGATGGTCACGCCGGCCGCCGACCCCGCATAGCTGGCGGTATCCGAGCCGTCGCCGCCATCGAGGGTGTCGGCGCCTGCGCCGCCTTCGAGCGTGTCGTTGTCGTTGTCGCCGATCAGCGTATCGTCGCCTCCGCGCCCGAACAGCGAGTCCTGACCGCCGCCACCAGAGATCACGTTGGCGTTGGCGTCGCCGCTGAGCGTGTCGCCATTCAGCGAACCCGCCAGGTTCTCGATATTGACGAACACGTCACCGTTGGCATCGCCGCTGCCCGGCTGTGCGCCGACGATCGACAGATCGGCGGTGATGGAGGTCAGCGCACTCGCGTAGCTGACCGTGTCCGAGCCGGCGCCACCGTCCAGGGTGTCCGCACCGCCCCGTCCCTCGAGCGTGTCGTCGCCGATGCCGCCGGTGAGCACGTTGGCCAGGCCGTTGCCGCGCAGGATGTCGGCATGGTCCGATCCCAGCAAGCGCTCGACGTTGACGAGCACGTCGCCGGCCGCGTCGCCGGGGCTCGACTGCGGCGTCAGCAGCGACAGGTCGACCGTGACACCCACGGCGGAGTTCTGATAGCTGACCGTGTCCTGGCCGCCCGCACCGTCGATGCTGTTGGCGGCCGTGCCCGAGATCACCAGGTCCGCGTGATTGGAGCCGATCACGCCTTCGATGTCGACATAGACGTCGCCGTTGGCGTCGCCGGCGCTGGTCTGCGCGGTGGTCAATTCGAGGTCGATCGTGACGCCGACCGCCGAGCCACTATAGGACGCGTGGTCCGTGCCGGCCCCACCTTGCAGGATGTCGGCGCCGCCACGGCCCTCGAGGACGTCGTCGCCGCCGTCACCCGAGAGGGTGTTGACCGCGCCGTCACCACGCAATACGTCGGACTGCGCCGACCCGGCGAGATTCTCGATACCGGACAGCACGTCACCGGCGGCATCGCCGAGGCTCGCCTGCGCACCGGTCACGGTGAGATCGACGGTGACGCCGGCGGCCGATGCCGCATACGAGGCGGTGTCGACGCCGGCGCCACCGATGATGGTGTCGGCGCCCCCACGCCCCTCGAGCAGGTCGTTGCCGACCCCGCCATCGAGCGTGTTCGACTGGCCGTCGCCGATCAGCGTGTCGGCCTGATTCGAACCGGTCAGGTTCTCGATCTCGGTGAGCAGATCGCCGTTCGCATCGCCAGCGCTGACCTGTGCGCCGGCAAGCGACAGGTCGACCGTGACACCGGCGCCCGAGCCGACGTAGGTCGCGGTATCGCGGCCGACGCCGCCAACCAGGGTGTCGGCACCCGCGCGCCCTTGCAGCACATCGTCGCCAGCGCCGCCGGCGAGTTGGTTGTCGCCGCCATCGCCGCGCAGATCGTCGGCCACACCGGTGCCCGACAGATTCTCGATGCCGCTGAGCACGTCGCCGTTCGCGTCGCCGGCGCTGATCTGTGCGCCCGCGACCGACAGATCGACGGTGACGCCGGCCAACGAGTTCGCATAGCTGGCGGTGTCCTGGCCACCGTTACCGGTCAAGGTGTCGGCACCCGCGCGACCTTCGAGAACGTTGTCGCCGGCATCGCCGATCAGGATGTCGATCTGCGCCGAGCCCGAGATGTTCTCGAAATTCGCGAGCACGTCGCCGCTGGCGTCGCCGGAGCTGAGCTGGGCACCGGCCACGCGCAGATCGACCGTCACGCCAACCGCCGAGTTCGCATAGGCAACGGTGTCGTTGCCGGCACCGCCATCGAGTACGTCGGCACCGGCCCGGCCTTCGACGACATCGTTGCCCGCGCCCGCATCGATGACATTGGCCACCGCCGTGCCGATGATCTGATCGTCGTAGTCGGTGCCGATCAGGTTCTCGAGGTTGGCCAGGGTGTCGCCGACCGCAAAACCGCCGCCACCCTGGGCGGTGGGCAGATTCAGATCGACCGAGATGCCGCTGCCCGATCCGGAGTAGTCGATGGTGTCGACACCGGCGCCGCCGTCGATCGATTCGTTCGCAGCGGTGGCGATGATGGTGTCGTCGAAGTTCGAACCCAGGACCCCTTCGATCGAGATGAATACGTCGCCGGCCGCATCACCGGCGCTGACCTGACCCGCGCCGCTGCTCAGATCGATGGTCACGCCGGCGGCCGAATTCGCGTAGCTGGCCACGTCCTGGCCGGCACCACCGTCGAGCGTGTCCGCGCCCGCGCCGCCTTCGAGCGTATCGTTGCCGCCGCGTGCGGTGAGGACGTCGATGCCGCCGCCGCCGGTCAGCACGTTGGCCGAATCGTCTCCGGCGAGCGTGTCGGCTTGCGCCGACCCGGTCACGTTCTCGATACCGGCCAGGACGTCGCCGGCAGCGTCGCCGGCACCGCCCTGGGCACCGGCCAAGGTCAGATCGACGGTGACCCCCGCGGCCGAGCTCGAATAGTCGGCGGTATCGCGATCGGCACCGCCGATCAGATTGTCGGCACCGCTGCCACCGGTCAGGACGTCGTCGCCGGCGCCGCCATCGAGGGTGTCATTGCCGGCGCCGCCGCTGAGCTGGTCGTTACCGGCCGCGCCGATCAGCACATTGACCGCGCCGTCGCCGCGCAGAATGTCGGCCTGCGCCGAGCCGGTCAGATTCTCGATGCCGCTGAGCACGTCGCCGCCGGCGTCACCGGCGCTGGTCTGAGCACCCGCGATCGTCAGATCGACCGTGACGCCGGCCGCCGAACCCGAGTAATCGGCCGTATCGGTGTCGGCACCACCTGCCAGGGTGTCGGCGCCCGCGCCGCCTGTGAGCGTATCGTCACCGGCGCCGGCGTCGAGCACCTCATTGCCCGCGCCACCCGTGAGCTGGTCGTTACCGGCGCCACCGACGAGCACGTTGGCCGCGCCGTCGCCGGTCAGCGTGTCGGCCTGCGCCGAACCGGTCAGGTTCTCGATGCCGCTGAGCACGTCGCCGTTGGCATCGCCCGCGCTGACCTGTGCGCCCACCAGGGTCAGGTCGACCGTCACGCCCGCGGCCGAGGCCGAGTAGTCGGCCGTGTCGGTATCCGCGCCGCCGGCGATCGTGTCCGCGCCCGCGCCACCTTCGAGCAGGTCGTTGCCGGCACCGCCGTCGAGTGCATCGCCGTCCGCTCCGCCGCGCAGGGTATCGTTGCCCGCATCGCCCTGCAGCGTGTCCGCCCCGGCCGCACCCAGCAAAACGTCGTCGCCCGTGCCACCGGTCAACGTGTCCGCGCCATCGCCGCCATCCAGCGTATCCGCGCCCGCGCCACCGGTCAGCGCATTGGCCTGCGCATCGCCCGTGAGCGTATCGGCCTGGGCCGAGCCGATCAGGTTCTGGATCTGCGTGAGCGTGTCGCCGTTGGCGTCGCCCGCGCTGGTCTGCGCGCCCGCCACGGTCAGGTCCACCGTTACGCCCGCCGCCGAGTTCTCGTAGCTGGCCGTGTTCGTGCCCGCCCCGCCCTGCAGCACATCGGCTCCGGCGCGGCCCTCGAGCACGTCATCGCCCGCACCACCGGAGAGCGTGTTGCCGCCGGCATCGCCGCGCAGCGTATCGGCCTGCGCCGATCCGATCAGATGCTCGACCGCCGAGAGCACGTCACCGCTGGCATCGCCCGCGCTGATCTGCGCGCCGCTGACGGTCAGATCCACCGTCACGCCCGCACCCGAGCCCGAGTAATCGACCGTGTCCTGGCCGCTGCCCCCGGCGATCGTGTCCGCACCCGCACCGCCGATCAGCGCATCGTCACCCGCGCCGCCGTCGAGCGTGTCGTTGCCCGCACCGGCATCGATGCTGTCGTTGCCCGCACCCGCAACGATCACATTGGCCGCGCCATCGCCCACCAGGTCATCGGCGTGGTCCGAACCGGTCAGATTCTCGATGCCGCTGAGCACGTCACCGCTGGCATCGCCCGCGCTGGTCTGCGCGCCCGCCACCGTCAGGTCCACCGTCACGCCCGCGGCCGAACCCGCGTAGCTGGCCGTGTCACTGCCAGCACCACCCGTCAAACTGTCCGCTCCCGCGCCGCCGATCAGCAGGTCGTCGTCAGCACCACCGTCGAGGATGTCGTCGTCGGCGCCGCCGTCGATCGTGTCGGCACCGGCCTCGCCGCGCAAGGTGTCGGCGCCCGACCGTCCCGAGAGCTGATCATTGCCGGTACCACCGGCGATGGTGTTCGCAGCCGCGTCGCCGCTGAGCGTGTCGGCATGCGCCGAACCCGTCAGATGCTCGACGTTGGCCAGCACGTCGCCCGAAGCGTCACCCGCGCTGACCTGCGCACCGGCCAATGCGAGATCGACGGTCACGCCGAGCGCCGAACCGGCATAGCTGGCCGTGTCCTGGTCGGCACCGCCGTCGATCGCGTCGGCACCAGCGCCGCCGATCAGCATGTCGTTGCCGGCGCCGCCCGAGAGGGTGTCGTTGCCGGCCGCACCGGTGAGCGTATCGTCGCCCGCGCCGGCATCGATGAGGTTGGCCGCCGCGTCGCCGGCGAGACTGTCGGCGTGGGCCGAGCCGGTCAGATTCTCGACGGCGGTCAGGACGTCACCCGAGGCGTCGCCGGCACTCACCTGCGCGCCCGCGAGCGCGAGGTCGACCGTGACACCGGCCGCCGAGCCGGCGTAGGTCGCCGTGTCGATGCCGCCGCCGCCGTCCAGGCCATCGGCGCCGGCACCGCCATCGAGCAGGTCGTTGCCCGCTCCGCCGAGCAGGCTGTCATCGCCGGCGTTACCGATCAGCGAATCGTCGCCCGCGCCACCGTCCAGGCGGTTCACGCCATCGTCGCCGGTCAACATGTCGACGAGACCGGAGCCGGTCAGGTTCTCGATCGCGCCGAGTACGTCGCCACTGGCATCGCCCGCACTTGTCTGCGCGCCGACGATGCGCAGGTCGACGGTGACACCCGCGGCCGAGGCCGAGTAGCTGGCGGTATCGGTATCCGCGCCGCCGAGCAGCGTGTCCGCACCGGCACCGCCGGTGAGAATGTCGTTGCCGGCGCCACCGTCCAGTGTGTCGTCGCCGGCGCCGCCGGCCAGGTTGTCGTCACCGGCGCCACCGGCGATCGTGTTGGCCGCGGCATCGCCGGTGAGCGTGTCGGCGTGCCCGGAGCCGATCAGATTCTCGACCGCCTGGATGACATCGCCATTCGCATCGCCGGCACTGAGCTGCGCGCCGGCGAGCGTGAGGTTTACGGTGACACCGAGCGCCGATCCGGCATAGCTGAGCGTATCGACATCGTCGCCACCGTCGATCTGGTCGGCGTCAGCGCCGCCCTCGATCCAGTCGTTGCCCGTGCCGCCGAGCAAGGTGTCGGCACCGGCGCCACCGCTCAAGGTGTCGTCGCCGGCGCGGCCGTCGAGAAGATTCACCGAGCCGTTGCCAGTCAGCGTATCGGCCATCGCCGTGCCGATCAGATTCTCGATCGCCGAGAGCACGTCACCGCCGGCATCGCCCGCGCTGGTCTGCGCACCGGCGAGGTTCAGGTCGACGGTGACCGCGGCGGCAGAGCCCGAGTAGTCGACCGTGTCCTGGCCGCTGCCACCGGCGATCGTGTCCGCCCCCGCACCGCCGATCAACGAATCGTCACCCGCGCCGCCGTCGAGCGTGTCGTTGCCCGCACCGGCATCGATGCTGTCGTTGCCCGCACCCGCAATGATCACATTGGCCGCGCCATCGCCCACCAGGTCGTCGGCGTGGTCCGAACCGGTCAGGTTCTCGATGCCGCTGAGCACGTCACCGCTGGCATCGCCCGCGCTGGTCTGCGCGCCCGCCACCGTCAGGTCCACCGTCACGCCCGCGGCCGAACCCGCGTAGCTGGCCGTATCGCTGCCCGTGCCGCCCGTCAAGCTGTCGGCCCCGGACCCGCCGATCAACACGTCGTCATCCGCACCTCCGTCGAGCGTGTCGTTGCCGGCCGCACCAACCAATGTGTCGGCGCCAGCGCCGCCCGTCAGCACGTTGGCCAGGCCGGTGCCGGTCAGGCTATCGGCCAGCGCCGAACCGATGGCGTTCTCGATATTGGTCAGGACATCGCCATTCGCGTCGCCGCCGCTGGCCTGTGGCGCGGCGCTGGCGAGATCGACGGTGACGCCGGCCGTGGAGCCCGCATAGGTGATCGTGTCGGTTCCGCTGCCGCCATCGATGGTGTCGGCACCTGCGCCACCGTCGAGCAGATCGTCGCCGGCGTCGCCGGTCAGGGTATCGATGCCAGCGCCGCCTGCGAGCTGGTCGTTACCGGCGCCACCGACGAGCACGTTGGCCGCGCCGTCGCCGGTCAGCGTGTCGGCCTGCGCCGAACCGGTCAGGTTCTCGATGCCGCTGAGCACGTCGCCGTTGGCATCGCCCGCGCTGACCTGTGCGCCCACCAGGGTCAGGTCGACCGTCACGCCCGCGGCCGAGGCCGAGTAGTCGGCCGTGTCGGTATCCGCGCCGCCGGCGATCGTGTCCGCGCCCGCGCCACCTTCCGAGCAGGTCGTTGCCGGCACCGCCGTCAGGTGCATCGCCGTCCGCTCCGCCGCGCAGGGTATCGTTGCCCGCATCGCCCTGCGGCGTGTCACGCCCCGGCCGCAACCAAAACGTCGTCGCGTGCCACCGGTCAACGTGTCCGCGCCATCGCCGCCATCCAGCGTATCCGCGCCCGCGCCACCGGTCAGCGCATTGGCCTGCGCATCGCCCGTGAGCGTATCGGCCTGGGCCGAGCCGATCCAGGTTCTGGATCTGCGTGGGCGTGTCGCCGTTGGCGTCGCCCGCGCTGGTGCTGCGCGCCCGCCACGGTCCACGCTGAAAGGTCCACCGTTACGCCCGCCGCCGAGTTCTCGTAGCTGGCCGTGTTCGTGCCCGCCCCACCACCGCAGCACGTCGGCTCCGGCGCGGCCCTCGAGCGTCATCGCCCGCACCACCGGAGAGCGTGTTGCCGCCGGCACTTCGCCGCGCAGCGTATCGGCCTGCGCCGATCGATCGGAATGCTCGACCGCCGAGGGCACGTCACCGCTGGCATCGCCCGCGCTGATCTGCGCGCCGCTGACGGTCAGATCCACCGTCACGCCCGCACCCGAGCCGAGTAATCGACCGTGTCCTGGCCGCTGCCCGGCGATCGTGTCCGCACCCGCACCGCCGATCAGCGCATCGTCACCCGCGCCGCCGTCGAGCGTGTCGTTGCCCGCACCGGCATCGATGCTGTCGTTGCCCGCACCCGCAACGATCATTGGCCGCGCCATCGCCCACCAGGTCATCGGCGTGGTCCGAACCGGTCAGATTCTCGATGATGCCGCTGAGCACGTCACCGCTGGCATCGCCCGCGCTGGTCTGCGCGCCCGCCGTCGGGTCCGCCGTCACGCCCGCGGCCGAGCCCGCGTAGCTGGCCGTGTCACTGCCAGCACCACCCGTCAAACTGTCCGCTCCCGCGCCGCCGGTGAGCGTGTCGTTGCCCGCATCACCCTGCAGCGTATCCGCGCCCGCGTCGCCCGCCAGCACGTCGTCGCCGGCACCACCGACCAACGTGTTCGCAGCACCATTGCCCGTGAGCGTGTCAGCCTGCGCCGAGCCCACCAGGTGCTCCACGTTGCTCAACACATCACCCGAGGCATCGCCCAGACTGGTCTGCGCGCCGGCCTGGCGCAGATCCACCGTCACGCCTGCGATCGAGCCCGCGTAGCTGACCGTGTCCTGGTCCGCACCGCCGTCGATCGTGTCCGCACCCGCGCCACCGTCGATCGCGTCGTTGCCCGCGCCGCCCGACACCGTGTCATTGCCCGCGCCCGCCACGAGCGTGTCATCGCCCGCACCGCCGGTCAGCACATTCGCGCCGCCATCGCCCGTGAGCGTGTCGGCCTGCGCCGAGCCGGTCAGGTTCTCGATGCCGCTGAGCACGTCGCCGTTGGCATCACCCGCACTCGTCTGCGCACCGGCGACGGTCAGATCGACCGTGACGCCCGCCGCCGAGCCCGAGTAGTCGGCCGTGTCGATGTCCGCACCGCCGGCGATCGTGTCCGCGCCCGCGCCACCTTCCAGAATGTCGTTGCCCGCGCCACCGTCGAGCGCATCGTTGTCCGCACCGCCGCGCAGCGTGTCGTTGCCCGCCTCGCCTACCAGCGTGTCCGCGCCGGCGGCGCCAAGCAGCGTGTCGTCGCCAGCGCCGCCCCGCAGCACATTGGCCACACCGTCGCCAGTCAGCGAATCGGCATGCGCCGAACCAGTCAGGTTCTCGACGCCACTGAGTACGTCACCCGAGGCGTCGCCCGCGCTGGTCTGGGCGCCAGCCAGATTCAAATCCACGGTCACGCCCGCGGTCGAACCCGCGTAACTGGCCGTGTCCGTGTCCGCGCCGCCGGCGATCGTGTCCGCACCCGCACCACCCTCGAGCAGATCGTTGCCTGCGCCGCCGTCGAGGACGTCCGTTCCCGCCCGACCGATCAGCGTATCGTCGCCAGCGCCACCGCTGAGCAGGTTCGAACCGGCATCCCCGCTGAGCGCGTCGGCCTGTGCCGAGCCGGTCAGATTCTCGATGCCGCTGAGCACGTCGCCATTGGCGTCGCCCGCACTCGTTTGCGCACCAGCCACCGTCAGATCGACGCTCACGCCTTGCGTCGAGGCCGAGTAGTCTGCCGTGTCCACGTCGGCACCACCGGCCAGCGTGTCCGCACCCGCACCACCCTCGAGCAGATCGTTGCCCGACCCACCATCGAGCGTGTCGTTGCCCGCACCCGCGCGCAGCGTGTCGTCGCCCGCGCCGCCAGTCAGCACATTCGCGCCGCCATCGCCGGTGAGCGCATCGGCCTGCGCCGAGCCGGTCAGATTCTCGATGCCGCTGAGCACGTCGCCGTTGGCATCGCCTGCACTGACCTGTGCGCCGACCAGCGTGAGATTCACCGTGACCCCGGCGGCCGAGCCCGAGTAGTCGGCCGTGTCGACGTCCGCACCGCCGGCGATCGTGTCCGCGCCCGCGCCACCTTCCAGAATGTCGTTGCCCGCGCCACCGTCGAGCGCATCGTTGTCCGCACCGCCACGCAGCGTGTCATTGCCCGCCTCACCCACCAGCGTGTCCGCGCCCGCGGCACCGATCAGGGTGTCGTCGCCCGCGCCGCCGGTCAGCACGTTCGCCGCGCCGTCGCCGGTCAGCGTGTCGGCCTGCGCCGAGCCGACCAGGTTCTCGACACCGCTGAGTACATCGCCAAGTGCATCGCCCGCACTGGTCTGCGCACCGGCCACCGTCAGATCGACCGTGACCCCCACGCTCGAACCCGCATAGCTCGCCGTGTCCGCGCCCGCATCGCCCGCCAGCACGTCGTCGCCCGCACCACCGACCAGCGTGTTCGCTGCACCGTTGCCCGTGAGCGTGTCGGCCTGCGCCGAGCCCACCAGGTGCTCCACGTTGCTCAACACATCGCCCGACGCATCGCCCAGACTGGTCTGCGGCCCCGCCTGGCGCAGATCCACCGTCACGCCAGCGGCCGAGCCCGCGTAGCTGACCGTGTCCTGGTCCGCACCGCCGTCGATCGTGTCCGCGCCCGCGCCACCGTCGATCGCGTCGTTGCCCGCGCCGCCCGACACCGTATCGTTGCCCGCACCCGCTTCCAGCGTATCGTCGCCCGCGCCACCATCGAGCGTGTCGTTACCCGCTCCGGCCAGCAGCGTGTCGTCGCCCGCGCCGCCCACCAGCACGTTGGCCGCCGCATCGCCCGTGAGCGTGTCGGCCTGCGCCGAACCGGTCAGGTTCTCGATGCCGCTGAGCACGTCGCCGTTGGCATCGCCCGCGCTGACCTGTGCACCGGCCAGCGTGAGGTCGACCGTGACCCCGGCGGCCGAGCCCGAGTAGTCGGCCGTGTCGATGTCCGCACCACCGGCGATCGTGTCCGCGCCCGCGCCACCTTCGAGCAGGTCGTTGCCCGCGCCGCCGTCGAGCACGTCGGCATCGGCACCGCCACGCAGCGTGTCGTTGCCCGCCTCGCCCACCAGCGTGTCCGCACCCGCCGCACCGATCAGGGTGTCGTCGCCAGCACCGCCCGTGATCACGTTCGCGGCGCCGTCGCCGGTCAGCGTGTCGGCCAATGTCGAACCCGTCAGGTTCTCGATGCCGCTGAGCACGTCGCCATTGGCGTCACCGCCGCTGGCCTGCGCACCGACCACCGTCAGATCGACGCTCACACCCGCCGTCGAAGCGGCATAGCTGGCCGTGTCGTTGCCCGCACCGCCCGTGATCGTGTCCGCACCCGCCCGACCCTCGAGCAGATCGTCGCCCGCGCCTCCGTCCAGCACGTTGGCCGCACCGTCGCCGCGCAACACATCGCCCTGGCCCGATCCCTGCAAACTCTCGATGCCGCTGAGCACATCTCCATTGGCGTCGCCCGCGCTCGTCTGCGCCCCTGCAATCGTCAGATCGACCGTCACACCCGCGGCCGAGCCCGCGTAGCTGGCCAGGTCCACCCCCGCGCCACCAATGAGCTGGTCCGCTCCGCCCCGGCCCGTCAGAATGTCGTTGCCCGCGCCACCATCGAGCACGTTCGCACCCGCGTCGCCGCTGAGCACATCGGCCTGTGCCGAGCCGATCAGGTTCTCGATGCCGCTGAGCACGTCGCCCCCGGCATCGCCCGCGCTGACCTGCGCACCGACCACCGTCAGGTCGACCGTGACCCCCGCCGCCGAGCCCGAGTAATCGGCAGTGTCGGTGTCCGCGCCGCCGGCGATCGTGTCCGCGCCCGCGCCACCTTCGAGCAGGTCGTTGCCCGCGCCGCCGTCGAGCACGTCGGCATCGGCACCGCCACGCAGCGTGTCGTTACCCGCATCACCCTGCAGCGTGTCCGCGCCCGCATCGCCCGCCAGCACGTCGTCGCCCGCACCACCGACCAGCGTGTTCGCTGCACCGTTGCCCGTGAGCGTGTCGGCCTGCGCCGAGCCCACCAGGTGCTCCACGTTGCTCAACACATCGCCCGACGCATCGCCCAGACTGGTCTGCGGCCCCGCCTGGCGCAGATCCACCGTCACGCCAGCGGCCGAGCCCGCGTAGCTGACCGTGTCCTGGTCCGCACCGCCGTCGATCGTGTCCGCGCCCGCGCCACCGTCGATCGCGTCGTTGCCCGCGCCGCCCGACACCGTATCGTTGCCCCACGCTATCGTCCCGCCTCGAGCGTGTCGTGCGCCGGCCATGTCTCGCCGCGTCAAGCCGTTGGCCGCCGCGTCGCCCGTGAGCGTGTCGGCCTGTGCCGAACCGGTCAGGTTCTCGATGCCGCTGAGCACGTCGCCGTTGGCATCGCCTGCACTCGTCTGCGCACCCGCGACGGTCAGATCGACTGTCACGCCCGCTGCCGAGCCCGAGTAGTCGGCCGTGTCGATGTCCGCACCGCCGGCGATCGTGTCCGCGCCCGCGCCACCTTCGAGCAGGTCGTTGCCCGCGCCGCCGTCGAGCACGTCGTTGTCCGCACCGCCACGCAGCGTGTCGTTACCCGCCTCGCCCACCAGCGTGTCCGCACCCGCCGCACCGATCAAGGTGTCATCACCAGCGCCGCCGGTCAGCACGTTCGCCGCGCCGTCGCCGGTCAGGATGTCGGCCTGCGCCGAGCCGATCAGGTTCTCGATGCCACTGAGTACGTCGCCGTTGGCATCGCCCGCACTGGTCTGCGCACCGGCCACCGTCAGATCGACCGTGACCCCCACGCTCGAACCGGCGTAGCTGGCCGTGTCCGTGTCCGCACCGCCCAGCAACTGGTCCGCGCCCGCACCACCGATCAGCAGATCATTACCCGCGCCCGCATCGAGCGTGTCATCACCCGCCCCACCGGTCAGCACGTCATCGCCCGCACCGCCCGTGAGCACGTTCGCGCCCGCGTCTCCGCTCAGGCTGTCCGCCTGCGCCGAGCCCTCGATGTTCTCCACCCCGGTGAGCACATCACCGGCCGCATCGCCCGCACCACCCTGCGCCCCGCTCACCGTCAGGTCCACCGTCACGCCCGCGGCCGAGCCGCTGTAGCGCGCCGTATCCACCCCCGCGCCGCCGCTGATGATGTCCGCGCCCGCCGCTCCCTCGAGCAGATCGTTGCCCGCGCCACCGTCGAGCGTGTCGTTGCCCGCTCCGGCCAGCAGCGTGTCGTCGCCCGCGCCGCCCACCAGCACGTTGGCCGCCGCATCGCCCGTGAGCGTATCGGCCTGCGCCGAACCGGTCAGGTTCTCGATGCCGCTGAGCACGTCGCCATTGGCATCGCCTGCACTCGTCTGCGCACCGGCGACGGTCAGATCGACCGTCACGCCCGCCGCCGAACCCGAGTAGTCGGCCGTGTCGATGTCCGCGCCGCCGGCGATCGTGTCCGCGCCTGCGCCACCTTCGAGCAGGTCGTTGCCCGCACCGCCGTCGAGCGCATCATCGTCGGCGCCACCGCGCAAGGTGTCGTTGCCGGCATCGCCGGTCAATGTGTCGGCACCGGCATCGCCGACGAGCACATCGTCCCCGGCATTTCCGACCAATGCATTGGCCCCAGCGTCGCCGATCAAGGTATCCGCCTGGGTGGATCCGATCAAATTCTCGATCGCTGACAGCACGTCGCCGGAGGCGTCGCCCAGACTCGTCTGCGGGCCCGCTTGCCGCAGATCGACGCTCACACCGACCGCCGAACCCAGATAGCTGGCCGTATCGGAGCCGGCGCCACCGTCGAGCACATCGGCGCTCGCGCCGCCATCCAGCAGGTCGTTACCGACACCGCCGTAGACCATGTCGTTGCCGCCGCCCGCGACCAGCGTGTCGTCGCCGGCACCGCCGATCAGCACATTGGTCGACGCATCACCGGTCAAGGTGTCGGCCTGCGCAGAACCCGTCAGATTCTCGATGCCGCTGAGCACGTCACCGTTGGCGTCGCCGCCGCTGACCTGGGCAGCGGTGAGATTCAGATCGACGGTCACACCGGTCGCCGATCCTGAGTAGTCGGCCGTGTCGCTGTCGGCACCGCCGATCAACGCATCGGCGCCTGCACCACCTTCGAGGAGGTCATCGCCGGCGCCACCGTCGAGGGTGTCGTCATCGGCGCCGCCGCGCAACACATCGTTACCAGCCTGGCCCTGCAGACTATCGGCGCCGGCCGCGCCGACGAGGGTGTCATTGCCGGCGCCACCGATCAGCAGGTTGGCCGCGGCATCGCCGCTGAGGACATCCGCCTGCGCCGAACCGGTCAGGTTCTCGATTCCGCTGAGCACATCGCCATTGGCATCGCCGGCGCTGATCTGCGCACCCGCCACGGTCAGATCGACCGTCACCCCGGCGGCCGAACCCGAGTAGTCGGCCGTATCGGTATCGCCCCCCCCTGTCAGGGTATCCGCGCCGGAGCCGCCTTCGAGCAGATCGTTGCCGGCGCCACCGTCCAGCAAATCGTCGTCGGCACCACCACGCAACACGTCGTTGCCGGCATCACCGCTCAGATCGTCTGCGCCCGCCGCGCCGGTCAGCGTATCGTCCCCTGCGCCGCCCAGGATGACATTGGCCAGGCCATCGCCATGCAAGGTGTCGGCCAACGCCGACCCGACCAGATTCTCGATGCCGCTCAGCACGTCACCGCTGGCGTCGCCGGCACTGACCTGGGCTCCCGCCAACGTGAGATCGACGCTCACACCGAATGCCGAACCCACATAGCTGGCCGTGTCGCTGTCGGCTCCGCCGGCGAGGATGTCCGCGCCGGCACCGCCGATCAGCAGATCGTTGCCCGCGCCCGCGTCGAGTGTGTCATCGCCGGCCGCGCCGACCAGCACGTCATCGCCCGCGCCACCGACCAGCGCGTTGGCCATGCCATCACCGGTCAGATTGTCCGCCTGCGCCGAACCGGTCAGATTCTCGATGCCACTGAGCAGGTCGCCGTTGGCATCGCCCGTGCTCGCCTGCGGGCCGATCACCGTCAGATCGACGCTCACACCGAGCGCCGACGCGGAATAGTCGGCTGTGTCGATCCCGCTCCCGCCGAGCAGGGCATCGGAACCGGCGCCACCCTCGAGAAGATCGTTTCCAGCACCGGCGTCGAGCATGTCGTCGCCTGCGCCGGCCCGCAAGACATCGTCACCCGCGCCGCCGACGAGCACGTTGACGCCGGCATCGCCGATCAATGTGTCGGCCTGTGCGGAACCGGTCAGATTTTCGATGCCCGAGAGCACGTCACCCGAGGCATCGCCGGCGCTGACCTGCGCGCCAGCCAAGGTCAGATCGACCGTCACCCCGGCCACCGATGCGGAGTAGTCCGCCGTATCGGTATCGGCACCACCCGCCAGGACGTCCGCACCGGCGCCGCCATCGAGGACATCGTTGCCGGCGCCGGCGTCGAGCATATCGGCATCGGCGCCACCACGCAGCTCGTCATCGCCCGCGCCGCCGATCAAGGTATCGGCCCCGGCGTCGCCGGAGAGCTGATCGTTGCCGAGGCCGCCGGTCAAGGTGTTCGATACACCGTCACCCGTCAGCACATCGGCCTGATCGGACCCGATCAGATGCTCGATCCCGCTCAACAGGTCACCCGATGCATCACCGAGGCTGGCCTGCGGACCCGACTGACGCAGGTCGACCGTCACACCCGCGGTCGAGCCGGCGTAGCTGGCCGTATCCTCGCCGGCGCCACCGACGATCGTATCGGCACCCGCGCCGCCTTCGAGCGCGTCATCGCCGGCACCTCCGCTGAGGATGTTCGCAACGCCGTCGCCGGTCAGGCTGTCGGCAAACGCGGAGCCGGTCAGATTCTCGATGCCGCTGAGCACGTCACCATTGGCGTCACCCGCGCTCACCTGCGGGCCCGCTGACCGCAGATCCACTGTGACACCGGCGCCCGAACTGGAATAGTCGGCCGTATCGTTGTCCGCTCCGCCGGTCAGCTGGTCGGCACCGAGACCGCCCTCGAGCGTGTCGTTGCCGGCACCGCCGTCGAGCACGTCGTCGTCCGCGCCGCCCCGCAAGGTGTCGTGGCCGGCCTCGCCCAGCAGCGTATCCGCGCCCGCGGCTCCGGACAGGAGGTCGTCACCGGTACCTCCCTGGATCAGATTCGCCCCGGCGTCGCCTGTCAAAGCGTCGTTCTGGCCCGAACCGATCAGATTCTCGATACCGCTGAGCACATCGCCCCCGGCATCGCCGGCGCTGGTCTGCGCGCCGGCCACAGTCAGGTCCACGGTCACGCCGAGCACCGACCCGGCATAGCTGGCCGTATCGATATCCGCACCGCCGGCCAGCGTATCCGCTCCGGCACCGCCGCTCAGCAGATCGTCTCCGGCGCCACCGTCCAGGGTATCGGCGCCCGCGGCGCCCACGAGCGTATCGTCACCGGCGTCACCCGTGAGGATGTTCGCCGCACCGTCGCCGACCAGCACGTCCGCCTGCGCGGAGCCCGCCAGGTTCTCGATGCCGCTGAGCACATCGCCGTTGGCATCACCGCCGCTGACCTGCGCGGTCGCCAATGTGAGATCCACGGTCACGCCAACCACGGAGGCCGAATAGTCGGCGGTATCGTTGTCGGCACCACCGACCAGCACGTCGGAGCCCGCCCCGCCCTCGAGCCAGTCGGCACCGGCGCCGCCGTCGAGTGCATCGTCGTCCGCGCCGCCCCGCAAAACGTCACTGCCGCCGTCACCGCGCAAAGTGTCGGCGCCGGCCGCGCCCACCAGCACATCGTCGCCGGCGCCACCCGTCAACACATTGGCGGCGCCATCACCGCTCAAGGCATCAGCCAGGCCGGAGCCCGTCAGGTTCTCGATCCCTGAGAGCACGTCACCCGCCGCATCACCGGCGCTCACCTGTGCACCCGCGATCGTCAGATCGACCGTGACACCTGCGGCGGAACCCGAGTAGTCGGCGGTATCGACGTCGGCGCCACCATCGATCGTGTCCGCGCCCGCGCCACCCTCGAGCAGATCGTTACCCGCACCGCCGGCGAGCGCATCGTCGTCCGCGCCACCACGCAGGATGTCGTTGCCAGCCTCCCCCTGCAAGGTGTCGGCACCGGCGCCACCCAACAAGGTGTCGTCGCCCGCGCCGCCGCGGATCAGGTTCGCGAATCCGTCTCCGGCCAAGGTGTCGGCGAGAGCCGAACCGGTCAGGTTCTCGATACCGCTGAGCACATCGCCGGCGGCATCACCGGCACCCGATTGCGCGCCGGCCAGATTCAGATCGACCGACACGCCGCTGCTGGATCCAGCGTAGCTTGCGGTGTCGACGCCCGCGCCGCCGCTCAGGGTGTCGGCCCCGCCGCGCCCCTCGAGTTCGTCGTCGCCCTGGCCGCCGAGCAGGATGTTGGCGCCGGCATCGCCGCGCAACACATCCGCCTGATCGGAGCCGGTCAGATGCTCGATCCCGGTGAGCACATCGCCAGCCGCATCACCGCCACTCGTCTGCGCACCCGCAACGACCAGATCGACGGTCACGCCGGCGGCCGAACCGGCATAGCTGGCAGTATCCTGTCCGCTACCACCAATGATCTGGTCGGCACCGCCGCGGCCTTCGATGGTGTCATTGCCACCACCTCCGTCGAGACGATTGTTGGCGCCATCGCCATAGAGGAAATCATCGCCTGCGCCGCCCAACACGCCCTCGACGCTGTCGAGCGTGTCGCCGGTCGCATCACCGCCGATCTGCGCAGCCGCGGACGCGAGATCGATGATCACGGCCGCCCCGGAACCCGAGTAGTCCACGATGTCGAAGCCAGCGCCACCGAGTATCACATCGGCCCCGGCACCGCCGTCGAGCAAATCGTCGCCACTGCCACCGTCGAGCAGATCGTCGCCCGCGCCTGCACGCAAAACATCGTCGCCGCCCGCACCGGTCAGAACATTGACCGCCGTGGTGCCGATCAAGGTATCCGCAAGGCTCGAGCCAATCAGGTTTTCGATTCCCGACAGCGTATCGCCGGATGCGTCTCCGGCGCTCACCTGGACGGTCGCCAGGTTCAGGTCGACCGTCACTCCCTGCGACGACCCCAGATAGCTCGCGGTGTCGTTGCCGGCGCCGCCGTCGATCGCGTCGGCCCCGCCGCCGCCCTCGATCAGGTCGTCGCCGAGTTCACCGCGCAGAACGTCGTTGCCGTCCCCTCCGCCGATCGTGTCGTCACCCGCGCCGGCATCGATCACGTTGGCGACGTCGCTGCCCAGGAGGGTATCGGCCTGCGCCGATCCGACCAGATTCTCGACCTTGATCAGGATGTCGCCGCCGGCATCACCGGCGCTCGTCTGCGCGCCGGTGATCTTCAGATCGACCGTCACGCCGGCCGCCGAGGCCGAGTAGTCGACGGTGTCGATACCACCGCCGCCGTCGAGTGTGTCGGCACCCTCGCGGCCTTCGAGGAGATCGTCGTCGCCGCCGCCGACCAGCACGTTGTCCTGCGCGGAGCCGCGCAGGATGTCGCGCATCGAGGAGCCGGTGACCGACTCGATCGCCGTCAGACGATCGCCGGCCGCATCACCCGCACTGGTCTGCGGACCCACTAGCTCGAGGTCGATCGTGACACCGGCGAGCGAGTTGGAGTAGTCGGCGACATCGACGCCGGCGCCACCATCGAGCTCGTCGGCACCGCCGCGTCCCTCGAGCAGGTCGTTACCGGCACCACCGATCAGTACGTTCACGTTGCCATCGGCACGCAGCGAATCGTCGTGATCGGAGCCGGTCAGATTCTCGATGCCCGACAGCACGTCGCCGCCGGCGTCGCCCGCACTGGACTGCGGACCGGTGATGTTCAGATCGACGCTGACGCCAGCCGCCGAACCCGCATAGCTGACCGTATCGGCATTGGCGCCACCGATCAGGATGTCGCCACCGATGCCCCCGATCAGCTGATCATTGCCCACTCCGCCCTCGAGGCGGTTGACATTGGCATCGCCGATCAGAATGTCGTCGTGGGCCGAACCCACCAGGTGTTCGATCGAGCTCAGGCGATCGCCTGCGGCATCACCCCCGCTCACCTGTGCACCAGCCAGGGTGAGATCGACGGTCACACCACCGGCCGAATCACCGTAGATCGCGGTGTCGCTGCCTGCGCCGCCGTCGATCAGGTCGGCTCCGGCGCGCCCCTCGAAATAATCGTCGCCCGCACCACCAATCAGCGCATTGTCTTGCGCATTGCCGCGCAAGACATCCGAATGGGCCGAGCCGATCACGTTCTCGATATTGGTGAGCACGTCGCCAAAGCCGTGGCCGCTACTGAGCTGGGATCCCGAGACGGCCAGATCGATCGCAACACCGGCGTCCGAATTCTCGTAGCTCGCCGTGTCCACACCGGCGCCACCATCGATCGTATCCGCGCCGCCGCGGCCCTCGAACGAATCGTCACCCGCCAGACCGGTGAGCACGTTGGCCGCATCGTCGCCGATCAGCAGATCATCGCCCGCCGACCCGGTCACGTTCTCGATTCCGCTCAGCACATCGCCGGCCGCGTCTCCGGCGCTGACTTGCGGCCCGGATTCGTTCAGATCGACGCTGACGCCAAGCGCCGAGTCTGCATACACGGCCGTATCGTTGCCCGCACCGCCCTCGAGCGTGTCGGCACCGCCGCCGCCCTGCAAGGCGTCGTTGCCGGCCAATCCCGTCAACACATTGTCGGCGGCGCTACCGGTCAGCACATCGTCGAAGGCCGAGCCGATTACGTTCTCGATATCGATCAGAACATCGCCATCACCGTCACCTGCGCTCAGCTGCGCGCCCGCCAGCGTCAGATCGATCGTGACGCCGGCACCCGAGCCCGCATAGTCGGCAACGTCGGTGCCCGCGCCTCCATCGAGCGTATCCGCCCCGGCACCACCGCGCAGCAGGTCGTCGCCCGCCAAGCCTGACAACGCGTTGTCGCTGTCATTGCCGAGGATGATGTCGTCACCGGCAGAGCCGATCACGTTCTCGATGCCGATCAGGATGTCGCCGCCGGCATTGATCTGCGCGCCGGCGAGCGTCAGATCGACTTCGACCGCATCGGTGGCGTTCTCGTACGAGATCGTGTCCCGACCCTCACCGCCGTCGAGCGTGTCGGCGCCTCCCCGCCCCTCGAGCAGATCGTCGCCGCCCAGACCCTCCAGCACATTGACGCCATCATCGCCACGCAGAACGTCGTCGAACCCGGACCCGGTGACATTCTGGATGGATATCAGCGTATCGCCCTGCGCGTCGCCACCGGCGGCCGAGGCGCTGGCCAGATCGACCTGCACGGCCCCGGGCGAGTCGGCGTAACTGGCCGTGTTCAAACCGGTGCCGCCGTCCAGATGGTCGGCACCCGCGCCACCCACGAGCAGATCGTCACCGACGCCGCCGAAGATCCGGTCGTCGCCGCCCTCACCATAGAGGTGGTCGCTGCCGGCCTGGCCCTGCAGCACGTCGTTGCCGTCACCGGCTTCGATGACATCGCCCAGGCCGCGCAGCGGTAGCACGAACACCGGTTCGCCGGTGACCGGGTCATTCTGAAGAATGTCCGCCGGACCGTTGACGTCGCGCATCAGCACGGCCAAGGTCTTCGACACCGAGATCGGAATCTCCCGGCTGTCATAGACCTCGAAGGTGGTCACGAGGTTGAATCGCGACGCCTCTGCGTCATCCGAGACCGGATAGGTGAGCTTGATGCGCAGGTTCGAGAAATCGGTGTTCTCGTCGATCGCGATGTTCCAGGTGCCGTCGCCGTTGCGCGTCGCGCCCTCGACGCTGAAGTCGGCCGGCAATCCCCCCAGGTGAATCGCATCCACCGACGATGCACCGTACAGCGCGATGACCAGAACCTTGGCGAAGTAGCCGTCGGGGGCGGCCGCCGAATCGCCTTCCAAGGTATCGTTGCCGGCCGTGCCCTTGATGATCTCGCGTGCCGACTGCACCACCGGACTGATGTCGATGTCCGAAGGCACATCGCCGCCCGACCCCTTGATCGTCGAACCGGCGCTCGACTGGCCGACCGCGTTCACCAGACGGATGTCGACCACCGGCGCCGACGGCGCGATGATCTCGACGATCTCCTCGGGCTTCTTCTGAATGATCACGCCAGGCTTGAGTGGCACCGCATTGAACGGCGACACCTGCACCGGCGGCTCGGGCGGCATACCGGGCGGCTCTTCGTACTCGCCTGCGGCGGCCGCTGCCTTGGTAGCCTGCGACGCCACCACGTCGGTCTCGGACTTCGCGACGGCCTCGTTGGCCGCTGCCTCGCTGCCGTTCGCACCCTGCTGATCGGCGTCGTTCAAGCCGCCTTCACGCGCGTCGTCCTGCTGGTCGGCCGACGAAACATAAGCGTGTGTGAAGCGGACGTGTTCGACCTCGCCAACTTCGCCGAACAGCTCGGCGACCGACTGCGATTCGCCATTGGCATAGACGACGAACGGCGGCTTGATGTCCATTGCATCGATGGCCGCGTTGACCAGCACGATCCGGGTGCCGTCCTTGAGCTGGATGACCAGATCGAGGTCGATCGCGTCCACGCGCGCGACATCCGCACGCGTGAACTCGACGTGGTACTTTCCGTCGACGGGCTTGATCACCCTCGGCGTCTGGCTTTCACTCGGCTTGTTCATCGCTTACCCGACCTGCGCCCCGATTCTTCGTCGTTGTTAGTTGTCTTCGCTGTCCATCACCGGCCGCGCGGTCACGATCTGGCTGACCGCTTCGCGCAGCTCCTTGCGAACGGCCCGTCCCATGCCGCCACGCAGCGCGCGTACTTCGTGTGCGACCATACCCGCCACGGCCCCCGACTGCGTGTTCGACTCGGCCAGCTTGGTCATGTGCTCGATCACCGCCTCGTTGTTCAGGCGCAGCACGGTCCCCAGGCCAGACAGCTGTTTGGCCACATCGATCTGCGCCACCCGACCCGCCTCGTTCTCGCGCGTCAACGACTCCGCATTGACCGTCAACTGCCGGGCAAGGCCCAGCAATGCATTGGTCATCTGCTCGAGCGCGCCTTCCTGGCGCTCGCCCAACAGCACCTGCTCGGCCGTCAACGACTTCACCTGCGACAGATGCTCGCCCCAGCCCGACATTGCCGCGTTGGTGTCGATCATCGACTTGCGCAAGGCATGCATCTCGCGAACATAGGTGGCGCGCCCCTCCGCATCCTGCTCGGTGACCGCCTCGAGCAAGGCCTTGGTGGCGGTCTGGCCTTCGGCGATCGTCGAGACCGCGGCGCGCAACACCTCGCGCTCACGTGCGGCCATGTCGTTCTGCGCCGCCAGCCTGCGCTCGAGCGCTCCAAGCCCGACGTGCAGCCTCTCGACCGCCTCGGCCTGGCCGTGCATGACCTGCACGATCGCCTTCACCTCGGACAGGGTCTGCTCGGAAAGATCACGCATCCGCGGGCCGACCGCCATCAGATCATTGCTACGCTTGACCGACTCGGTCTGATCCCGAACGGCCTCGGCCACATCGCCGAGCTTGTGGATCATGTTCTCGCTCTTGGCGGTGATCGACAGGCTCGCGCTCAGGGTCTCGTTGAAGGTCTCCTGCGCGTCCTTTTGAACATCCATCAGGTCCGCGAGCGCATTGGCCAGATAGCCCTCGCTCACGTTGGTCGTCGTTGCCACGCCGTGCGAGCTGACCCGCTCCGCGCACTCGTGCACGGTCCAGTTCATGTTGTTGATCAGCGACGTACCGCAGGCGCGCACCGCCATCATGATCATGCCCAGCACACTCGATCCGACCAGGCCGAACATCGACGCGGAAAACGCGGTGCCCATGCCGGCGAGTGGCTTCTGCAATCCGGTGACGAGCGACTTGATCGCCTCGTCCATGTTGCCGTCACCGCCGAAGTTGCCGATCAACTCCGACGTGCCGACCAGTGTCTCGAGGAGTCCGATGAACGTTCCGAGCAGACCCAGAGCCACCATGAATCCGACCAGGAAGTTCGGAAACTCCCAGCGCGACTCCATCGTGGTGTGGATCGACTCGACCTCGCCCTCGATCGCGGCCTGGATCACGCGTGACCGGATTCGTCCGCCGGTATCCGCCACGAGTTCGAGCACGTGCTTGACGTCGCGACGCTGAAACGGGGCAGTGGCGACCAGCTTCTTCATCGCCCGACTGACGTGCTCGTTGTCGAGGTCTGTGGTTTCCTTCTTCACGCGCAGGAACGTGTCGAGGGCCTTGTCCTCGCGCCACATCTGCCACATGCGGTAGTACATCAGCCCCGCGCCGACCATCGTCGTGATCAGGATCAGCGAGTTCAGGACCAGGTTCGCCTGACCGTTGTGATCACGAACTCTTGAACGGCAGGCCACCTGCGATGGCCCTGCCCAGCGGCAGCATGCCGTACGACGAAGTAACGCTTCAGATTGGTCTTCATCGCTTGGTTCTCAATGTGCTCGGTTTCTTGTTCGTTCCATGTACCCTCGTCATCGCGGTTCCCGCAGGGCGCAGTCGCCAAAGCGCATCAGTGGCGACAGCAGATAATCCAGAATCGTTCGCTCGCCGGTCACGATGTCGGCGGTGGCGGTGATGCCAGGTGCCAGTTGGTCGGCAGGAATCGGGCCGTCGGCTGCGTCCACGGCCACCCGCACGCGATAGAACCGCGTGCCCTGTCGTCAGGCACGGTGTCGGTGGCGCTGACCTCGACGACCTCACCCGGCAGGCGCTCCAACGCACGCTGTCGAAAGCCGAAACCCTGGCACTGCGCGAATTCCCCACGCAGATTGGCGCGATCGGCGGGGCACGAAGGCCTTGATCAGAATTCGCCGTCGTTCGGTGAGCTCGACGATCGATCTCCGCGCGCACCACGCCGCCGATCGTATTCACGTAGATCCGATTGATGTTGGACGACGGGAGATCGCATCTCCGTACGCGCCACCTCGGTCCGACTCTCCACGGATCTCCGGATCCACTCGATCGAGTTCGCTGCGCACCTTGGCCAACTCCGTTCGAGTACTCGACCTGTTTTTTGCTCAATCCGCTCTCTCACGGAATCTCGCGGATCGCGGCATTGAGCTTCGCATCGCGTCGCGGCTTCCTGAACCTGGGTCTGATAGCGACGCAGGCGTGCCTGGGCCTTCGAGGAACTCATCCGCGACGCCGTCTTGCGGAGTACATCGTCCGCACCACGGCCAGTTGCTCTTGGCCACCTCCAACTCCGCTGACAAGCTCTGCTCGCGGAGATGTGTTGCTCGGCGATGTCCGCCTTCTTCTGATCGATTCGTTGCGCGAGGACGGCGTTTCTGCGTCAGTTGCTCCTGCAACGAACGGAACGCATCCGTCTCGCTCGCGCGATGTCCGAGTCCGGATCCACCTGCTCGTCGAAGGCCACCCGGTCCCCGCCCTCGGCAATGGCCAGCAGATCGCCGCACGCGCGCGCAGACCATCACGTTTGGCCTTGCGCTCGGCCAGTTTCCATCGACACGGGTGGGATCGATGGTCAGCAGGAGCTGGCCCTTGCAATGCGATCGCCTCACGAACTGCAAGTTCACGACGATACCCTCGAGATGCTGGATGTATTCTGCGCCCGCGCCGAGGGCACGATACGACCTTCGCCGCGAACCACGGTTTCGACACTTGCACTGGCCGCCCAGACCAACAGCGCCGCACAGATCACCACGACCGCCGATATGTGGCGCAGCGACCGCCTGGCTCGCGCAACAGCAGACCGCTGTCGAAGCCGGCCACAAACCCGAATCGCGTTGTCCATCATTGCATCCTCACCGTTGCGTTACCGAGAGCTGAATCACGCCACGGTCGCCGCCCGAATCCTTCTCGGAGATGCGCATACGGATCTTCTCCGGCCGGGATGCCCTTTTGGCGATCAACCAGTTGCGAATCTCGAGATTGCGGTAGTACGAAAGCCGTCGACCCTCGCTGTACGAGCCGTCTTCCGGTGACGCAACCAGGTCACCCCTCGCGCCGATGCATTGGCCGAAATCTTCCGAATGCTGCATCGAGCAGTTCGCGGGTCTTGTCCGAGATCAGGTGGCGCCGCCTGGGAAGGTGATCGCCAATGCGGCCTGACTTCCGCGAATCTGCGCGGAGGCGACCTGTCACCCTCTTCGGTGGCCACTTCGTCCGCGACCACCTCGGCCTTGGCCACACCGCCTGTACCCGCGTCGGCACCCCGCCACCCTCGCGAGATCTGCTCGCCGCCTTGGCTGAATGGGCCCGTGCCTGCGCAAGTGCTCGGCAAGGTCGCGTGCCGACCGGCGGAGACTGTTGCTCGTGGCGGCCTGTGCCGCTTCGGCGGCCTCGGCGGCCTGCGTTCAGCTCGCTTCACCTGCGCCGCCGCCTTCGCCGCGCGCGTCTCGGCAGCACGACGCGCGGACTCCTCTCGAGCGAGCGCGTCCTGGTTGTCCGCAGCCAGCCGTTCCGCCTCGACGGCACGCCTGCGTGCCTCGTCCAAGGCAAGCTGAAGTGCCTTCACTTGTCGTGCCAGCCTGTTGTCTGGCGGTGCCGGGGTTTCCGAAGACTGGCTCTGGATGCCCGGCGCGTCCTGCCCCGACGGGCCTGCCTTGTCGGCGGGTTTGTCCTTGTCGGCGGGTTTGTCCTTGTCCGCGGCCTTGTCCTTGTCGGCGGCCTTGTCCTTGTCGGCGGCCTTGTCCTTGTCGGCGGCCTTGTCCGCGGCCTCTTGCCGCTCGACGGCCACGGTCAATGCTTCGCGCAACGCCATGTTCTCGCGCACCACCATTGCCAGTTCGGACAACGATTCGGAGCGAGGGAACTTTCGGACGGTGTCGGTGCCGCTTGATCGGCAGCCGGCGCAACCGCGGAAGCGTTCGGACTCGAGGCCTTGCTGGCCGCGGCTGCCGGCGATGATTCGACCGAAGCCGGTGTCTTCGATTTGTGGAGCGTCACGAGTTCCCGGAGCCTTTCGTTTTCATGGACGAGGGACTCGATCTTGCTCGCCAGCAGTTCACTGACGAACTGCTTGACAACGACCTGCTTCTCGTCGGGTTGACCGCCTTCGCGCTGGTCCAGTGCCGCCTGCGCAACGATCTCCTTGGCCTTGTTCTGCGAGAAGTGAATCAGGCCGATCGTGAACACGACCAGCACGAACACCATCACCACGACCACGTTACTCAGTGCGTCGACGAATCCAGGCCAGTAGTTGGCTTCCTTTCCGCCCCCTGCCATCGCGCCCTCAGTTCACCATCGCGGAAGGCACGACTGCACCCAGCGTGGCATCGCCGATCAGCCGGTGGATCTGTAACTCGAGCGTCGCCTTGAGTACGATGAGACGCAGCATCTCGACTTTGCTGGCGTACAAGCGCTCCTCCGCATCGAGGAGATCCAGAGCGGCCGCTTGCGGCTTCGAGCGCCTCGGAAGGCATCGCCACTCTTGAGATTCGCGTCGTACTCGGCACGAACCGCCGTGGAAGCGACCGTTGACGGCCTGCAAGGCGTTGAACGACACGATCAAGGTCTCTTCGAGACGCTGCTCGGCATCCTTCAATCGAAACCGCGCCTCCTCGACACGGGCCAAGGCCGAACGCTCCCGAGCCATGTCGATTCCGCCGTTGAGCAGATTCAGGCCCCGCGACCAGCAATGCGCGGGTGTCGTTCGACGTTCCGGGTCGCCCCCCGGCGTTGGTCGTGCGGTAGTTGCCCATCTCGAAGTGGATCTGGGCATGCTGCTGGCATTCGCTGCCTGCGCTTCCTGTTCGATCGATTTCAGGTTTTCGCGCCGGCTCTCCAGCGCAGGACTGTTCTCGATCGCACGCAGAACCGCCTCGTCCATGGGCGGCAATGGGCCGGGCGCGAAACGATCGACGTGGAATCCGCAGGGGCACTGCGCCGACGAGCCTGCGATAGGTGACCATCGACGACTCCAGCGCACCACTGGCCTCGATCACATTGGCGCGCGCGCTGATCGCCCTGGCCTTGACTCGTTCGGCGTCGGCCTGACTGGCGCCACCGGCCTCGACCCGCTGAGTGACGTAGCGCCGCAGCATCTCGAGCGACTGCTGATGCTGCGCGGCGAAATCAGCGCTCAACTTGAAGCGCAACAGATCCAGATGCGCGGTCACGTACCTCCTGGAGCATCACCTGTTCACGGGTGCGTCGGCGATGGATAGGTTCGACGATCGGGCGAGGGCGACCTGATCCATCTCGGCCGACGCGGAGAAATCGATCAGCATCTGTTTGAAAATCGCAGTCGTATCACCCCGGCTGTGATTGGACTGGACCACGGGATCCCCGCTCACCGGATCGAGTTCCGAACCCGGGCGGGAAATCTCGCGACCATGGCTGAAACGCAAGTCCACTCCCGGGCGAAACGCGCCCCGCGCGACGTCCACCGGCGGCATCTGCCGAGTTCGCCTCGCCGCACGCGCGGCATTGAGCAGATAGCTGTTCTCCATTGCACGGCGTACCGAATCCGCGACGTCGGCCCGCTCGAATCGCGGCATCGATCCGGCCACCTTGAGGTCCGTGCCGAGTTCGACCACTGCACGTCCAGCCAGATCCGCCAGACCCAGTTGATTCGGAACCATCGTGGCCGCGGACGCCCCATCCCGAGGCTCGGCCGCGGGCAGCCACCTCGCCGACCGAGAGAGCGCCGCAGCGGCGGCCGGATCGGGCGAGCCGGAATCGACGCCGGTCGCGCGCGAACTCGGGTGAAATGTCGGTTGAGGATGAGGGCGGCGTTCGGCCAGGCTCGCGGACGAGTCGCCAGCCAGAGGGTTCTGCGCAGCATCGGCCGAGTTGGCGGGCAACGGGGCGATCGAGGACTGCCTGGTCGCTTCGACCACCGCCGCGAGCCCGTCGGAGATCTCGGAATCCGGGCCAGGCGTGGCCGGTCCGACATCGCCGGCGGCCAAATCGACGGCCACCGAGTCCTGTGGCCGAGCTGAAGTCCTGCGCGCCTCCTTTTCGTCGGCCCGCGATGCGACGCGCGACGAAATCTCGTCACCATCGCGCGATGCGATCTGCGGCAACTCGCCGTCTCCAGCTCCGAATGCCGACACGAGTGGCGCAATCGAAAGCTTCGTTCCGACACTGCGTCGATCGACGTCGGCGCCGGATAGCCGTCGGAGCATTCCCGTCTGCCGCTAAAGATGGCGCATCCAGACCGAAAGTGACCAGGCCGGGATCATCGAGCGACCCAGCGGGATCGGCCAGTCCTTGGGAAACGTCATCGCCAAGACCGGACACCGCAACGACGTTGGGCGAAATCAGGGAGACGACGGCTTGGCTCATCGATGACGATGTGCTCGGGGAATCATTCCCGGCCACTTGCGACGGGCCGTTCGAAGAACCAGCCCGGGCCACTTGCGACGGTCCGTTCGAAGAACCTGCGCCGGTCGCTGACGACGGACCGTTCCTGGAGCCCGCGATCGTTGCGGGCGGGCTCTCGATCCCGGAACCCTCGATCGCCAAGGGCGGCGAATCGTTCACCGGCCCCGCCGCAAGGTTCGATGCCGCACCGTGAACCGATCGGTACCCGGCGCATGCACCATCGGCTACCGAGACCGCATCGATCACGGAGTAACAGCAAAGTGCCCCTGCGCACGGATCGCGCTGCGACGACAAATCGATGGACCAGGCCTCGATCGCCTTGGTACGGTCATGACGAACGACAAGAGCCGGTGTCGAGGCGCAAAACGCCAGCGCCATCGTGGCCACGATGGCGCGCACGCAAAGTTTTTGCGCACCGCGTGGCCGACCCCATTTCAAGCTGTGCTGGTCCTTCATACCGTTGCCTGGCAGGCGGAAAGCTCATTGTTCTGACCCTCCAATTCTGCCGGCGTTCGACCGTCAAAGCACCGTTGGGGGCCGAAAGAAATTGGTCGGCCAGCTCCCAGTGTGGTCCACGCATGGAGACACAACGCAACAATCCGGCGGTCGAGATCGAGCCACATCACACAATAGGGTGACGATTCGAAGGGTCATTCGCCGCCCCGGTCAAGGCTGGCATCGAGACGAGAAACGCAGCCCTGACCGCCAACGGGAAGGCCGGCGCACCGGCGAGCGCTAGGAAAAGCAACCGCCACGGCCCGGCCAACAGCTGATAACGGGCATGGCCGACTCCAGCGATCGTTGTCGTTCATCGCGTATTCGTTGATCAGCGGATGGCGTGCCTGACGACTCGCGGGCGATCTCGAGCAATACCTGCTCGCCGGCCGCTCGCTACCGGGCTGGAAGGCCGGCAACCAGCATGGCGGCAACCCAATCCCGCAGCCGACACGCCCTTCTGGTTGCCGGCCTGATCGCGACGTCGGGCATCTCCGGGCTTTGGCGCTTGTGGATCTACGGCCCGGCCTTCCTGCTGATGGCTTCGTATTCGGCGCGTTCTGGCGCCGCACCGGCGTCACCACGGATGCGGAATTCGTCGAGATCCGCTACAGCGGCCGTGGCCTCGTGGCCTTGCGTGCCTTCAAAGCGATCTACTACGGCACCCTGTTCAACTGCGTCGTGCTGGCGATGGTTCTCGTGGCGACGGTCGGAATCGCCGAAACCTTCCTGCCGTGGCATGACTGGCTGCCGCGATCGTTGTATTCGCTATGGCACACCTGGGGTGCGCGACACCCCGCCAACGATCACGGCTCCCTCGTCGCGGCTCGCACCGGACATCGCGAGCGCGAACAATCTGCTGTCCATAGCACTGATCCTGGCCTTCACGTCGCTGTACTCGATGACCGGCGGACTTCGCGCAGTGGTCGCGACCGACATTCTGCAGTTCGCGATCGCGATCGCCGGCACGCCCTGCTCGCCTTCATGCTGCACAAGGGCGGGCGGGCTCGACACCTCGCCATTGAAGTCGCCCGCCGCTACGGTGACGAGGCAGCCGCGAAGACACTCTCACTCGGTGCCAGCTCCCCGAGCAGGCCGTCTACGCCGTCTTTCGGTCGTCGCGCTGCAGTGGCTTCTACAAATCAACAGCGACGGCACCGGCTATCTGGCCTAGCGGACTACAGACAGCCGTAGCGACCACGACGCCGCACTGGCGCCGGTGCTATTCGCCTGGCTGCAGATCATCATCCTGCGCAGCTCGCCCTGGGTCGTGATCGGCATCGGTCTGCTACCTGTCTTTCCCTTCGACGCCAACGAGCAACCCTGCCCGACCTCGGCGCGGGCCGCGAACTCACCATGCGGCGCAATCGACGAACTACTTCACTCGGAGTTCGCGGCCTCGTGCTCACGGCAATGCTGGCTGCCCTGGCCTCAACCCTCGACACTCATCTGAACTGGGGCGCAAGCTACTGGTGCAACGACCTCTATGCGCGCCGTCATCTGCCAGGCGGCACCCGCCGTCAGCCTGCCGGACGGGAACTCGTCTTCGTGGCCAGGCCGTCCAACATCGCGATACTGCTGCTATCACTCGTCATCATGCGCCATCTCGACTCCATTCAACAGGCCTGGCAGATCACACCGTTATTTGGCGCCGGCTCGGGAACGGTTCTCGTACTTCGCTGACCTGGGAACGCGTCAACCTGTGGTCCGAGTATGCGGCTATTGGCAAAACATCGATGATCGTCGCCCCGGTCTATATCATCCTGGCGCTCGAACGTATTTTGCTGCAAGCAGAACCTATGCGCGCCGAGGCGGCTGGACTGGCAATCATGGACTATGCCCACCACAGCAGTCTTCATGGCCGCATGGCTGGGCCTGTCCACCGACGCCACGACACTCGAGCACTTCTCACCTCAAGGTGAAGCCGCCCGGTGCCTGGTCCAGCACAACAAGGAATCTACGCGACCCGCGGGCGAAAGGCAACAAACTCGCGGGCGCGCTCACCGGCACGCTGATCGCCGCCGCGTCGTTGTACCTGTCGCTGATCGGCGCCACAAGCATCTTGCCCAGCTTCGAGCAAGACCTTCGGCCGGGCACTACCGATCGCAGGACTGGCCCTCGCGCCGATCAGCATCGTCCGCTTGAAGAAGCATCATGCAGACGAACCCGGTGGCCCAACCGCGGAACGAGCCTAGAGAGAATATGAAAACCCGCGCAGAATGAAAGTGCCCCGATGCGTGCATCGGGGCTTTGAAAAAGGTTTCCACCTGACGATTACCTACTTTCACGGGCGAGATGCCCACTATCATCGGCGCAACAGCGTTTCACGGTCCTGTTCTCGATGGGAAGGGGTGGTCCGCTGCGCTATGGTCATCAGGCATAAACAGTCGGCTGCCCGCTTGTACCTCAGGCTGCCATGTTCGGCTGAAATCAGAGAGTAGTCGTATCAGTCTTCGGGACTGTAGCGCCGATCTGGCGGCGTACGATTTGGGTTGTGAGCACACGCACAACAACGATGCGGTCAAGCAAGCTTGTTTCACAAAGTTATAGGGTCAAGCCTCACGGGCAATTAGTACTGGTTAGCTTAACGTATTACTACGCTTCCACACCCAGCCTATCAACGTCCTGGTCTCGGACGACCCTTTAGGGGGATCAAGTCCCCGGGAGATCTCATCTTCAGGCAAGTTTCCCGCTTAGATGCTTTCAGCGGTTATCTCTTCCAGACATAGCTACCCAGCGATGCGACTGGCGTCACAACTGGTACACCAGAGGTCTGTCCACTCCGGTCCTCTCGTACTAGGAGCAGCCCCCGTCAAATCTCCAACGCCCACAGCAGATAGGGGACCAAACTGTCTCACGACGTTTTGAACCCAGTCACGTACCTCTTAAATGGCGAACAGCCATACCCTCTGGGACCGGCTACAGCCCCAGGATGAGATGAGCCGACATCGAGGTGCCAAACACCGCCGTCGATATGAACTCTTGGGCGGTATCAGCCTGTTATCCCCAGAGTACCTTTTGTCCGTTGAGCGATGGCCCTTCCATTCAGAACCACCGATCACTAGGTCCTGCTGCACCTGTTCGACTTGTCAGTCTCACAGTCAAGCACGCTTTTGCCCTTGCACTTTAGGCACGATGTCCGACTGCCAAGCGTACCTTCGAACTCCTCCGTTACGCTTTAGGAGGAGACCGCCCCAGTCAAACTGCCTGCCATGCAATGTCCCCGACCCGGATAACGGGCCTAGGTTAGAACCGCAAACAAACCAGGGTGGTATTTCAAGGACGGCTCCACGTCTACTAGCGTCTACGCTTCAAAGCCTCCCACCTATCCTACACAAATCGGTTCACAGTCCAATGCAAAGCTACAGTAAAGGTTCATGGGGTCTTTCCGTCTTGCTGGTGGTAGATTGCATCTTCACAAACATTTCAATCTCGCTGAGTCCCAGGAGGAGACAGTGCGGCCATCGTTACGCCATTCGTGCAGGTCGGAACTTTACCTGACAAGGAAATTTCGCTACCTTAGGACCGTTATAGTTACGGCTGCCGTTTACCGGGGCTTGATCAAGAGCTTGCACCCCATCAATTAACCTTCCGGCACCGGGCAGGCGTCACACCCTATACGTCCACTTTCGTGTTTGCAGAGTGCTGTGTTTTTGATAAACAGTCGCAGCCACCGATTTTTTGCAACCTCTTCGCCCTTGGGATGTTCTCCCTCAAGCTACAAAGGCACACCTTCTCCCGAAGTTACGGTGTCAATTTGCCGAGTTCTTCTCCCGGGTTCTCAAGCGCCTGAGAATACTCATCTCGCGCACCAGTGTTGGTTTGCGGTACGGTCGTTCTGAGCTGAAGCTTAGAGGCTTTTCTTGGAACCACTTCCAATTGCTTCGCGAACATGTTCGCTCGTCTCGACCCCTTGGCATACGCCTGGCGGATTTGCCTACCAGACACCTACGGGCAAAGAACTGGGACATCCAACACCCGGACAATCTTCCACGATCCGTCCCCCCATCGCACTCAGAATCGGTGCTGGAATATTAACCAGCTTCCCATCAACTACGGCTTTCGCCCTCGCCTTAGGGGCCGACTCACCCTACGCCGATGAACGTTGCGTAGGGAAACCTGCGCTTACGGCGACAGGGCCTTTCACCCTGTTTAACGCTACTCATGTCAGCATTCGCACTTCTGATACCTCCAGCAAGCCTTACGACTCACCTTCACAGGCCTACAGAACGCTCCCCTACCATTTGCTCTTGCGAGCAAATCCGCAGCTTCGGTTATTCGCTTAGCCCCGTTACATCTTCCGCGCAGGACGACTAGATCAGTGAGCTATTACGCTTCTCTTTTAAAGGATGGCTGCTGCTTCTAAGCCAACCTGACTGTTCAGGTTTCACTTTCGTTTCCCACTTAGCGAATATTGGGGACCTTAGCTGGCGGTCTGGGTTGTTTCCCTTTTGACCTAGGACGTTAGCACCCTAAGTCTGTCTGCCGTGCTCATACTTCCGGGTATTCGGAGTTTGCTATGGCGAGGTAAGTCGCGATGACCCCCAACCATTACAGTGCTCTACCCCGGAGCAATACACGACGCACTACCTCAATAGTTTTCGGGGAGAACCAGCTATCTCCGGATTTGATTAGCCTTTCACCCCTACACATCTATCACTATGTTACAACAGCAGTCGGTTCGGACCTCCAGTAAGTGTTACCTCACCTTCATCCTGTCCATCGTTAGATCATCCGGTTTCGGGTCTACACTAGCGACTAAAACGCCCTATTCGGACTCGGTTTCCCTACGCCTTCCCTATTCGGTTAAGCTTGCCACTAAATGTAAGTCGCTGACCCATTATACAAAAGGTACGCCGTCACCCCGTAGAGGTATCCGATGTTTGTATGCATGCGGTTTCAGGATCTATTCCTCCCCTCCCGGGGGTTCTTTTCTTCTTTCCCTCACGGTACTAGTTCACTATCGGTCGATCGCAGTATTTAGCCTTGGAGGATGGTCCCCATGTTCAGACATGGGATTTCACGTGTCCCGCCCTACTTTCGTTTGCTCAGTACCACTAGCCGGTTTTCGTGTACGGGCTATCACCCCTATGGCCGATCTTTCCAGATCGTTCCGCTAACTAGCTAGCTATCACAAACAGAGCTGGTCCGATTTCGCTCATATACTTTCGGAATCTCGGTTGATTTCTATTTTTCTGCAGCTACTTGAATGTTTCAGTTCACTGCGTTCGCCTCAACATCCCTATGTATTCAGGATGAGATGACCCCAAAGGGCCGGGTTTCCCCATTCGGAAATCTGCGGATCAAAGTTTGTTTGCTAACTCGCAGCTTATCGCAAACTGCTACGTCCTTCATCGCCTGTGATCGCCAAGGCATCCACCACATGCACTTAGTCGCTTGATCCTATAACTGCCGACTGGTTTAGTTTGCTGACGAACCGAATCATAAGAGCCAAACTTTGCGTTGTGCCGCATCTCAAGAGTTCTTATGGAGAACCACTAGAAATGTTGTTGTGTTTGCAATCACAACCCGTAATAGAATCAAAAAGACTGATTACGACTACTACTTTCTGATTTTTTAAGAACAGCCGAGTCATTCGAGGCATATCTTCGACATGCCCACGAATTCGCCAAAGGAATGAAATCCGAGCCAACTCGTGGCGCGCATTTCAGGCCTCTGTTAAGCATTTGGCGTCTCGTCTCTTACCGACGGACGCTCGAAACTGGTGGAGGATGACGGGATCGAACCGACGACCCCCTGCTTGCAAAGCAGGTGCTCTCCCAGCTGAGCTAATCCCCCATGTGACCTGGTGGGTCTGGTTGGGTTCGAACCAACGACCCCCGCCTTATCAAGACGGTGCTCTAACCAGCTGAGCTACAGACCCAGTTGACTGCTTACGAACTGATCTCTCAGCTTACAGCCGATAAGTGTGGACGCCTGAACTTGGCGCATTCTCTTGAAAGGAGGTGATCCAGCCGCACCTTCCGATACGGCTACCTTGTTACGACTTCACCCCAGTCATGAGCCCTACCGTGGTAATCGCCCTCCTTGCGGTTAGGCTAACTACTTCTGGTAAAACCCACTCCCATGGTGTGACGGGCGGTGTGTACAAGACCCGGGAACGTATTCACCGCGACATTCTGATCCGCGATTACTAGCGATTCCGACTTCATGCAGTCGAGTTGCAGACTGCAATCCGGACTACGATCGGTTTTCTGGGATTGGCTCCCCCTCGCGGGTTGGCGACCCTCTGTACCGACCATTGTATGACGTGTGAAGCCCTACACATAAGGGCCATGAGGACTTGACGTCATCCCCACCTTCCTCCGGTTTGTCACCGGCAGTCTCCTTAGAGTGCCCTTGCGTAGCAACTAAGGATAAGGGTTGCGCTCGTTGCGGGACTTAACCCAACATCTCACGACACGAGCTGACGACAGCCATGCAGCACCTGTGTTCAGGTTCCCTTTCGGGCACCAATCCATCTCTGGAAAGTTCCTGACATGTCAAGCGTAGGTAAGGTTTTTCGCGTTGCATCGAATTAATCCACATCATCCACCGCTTGTGCGGGTCCCCGTCAATTCGTTTGAGTTTTAGCCTTGCGGCCGTACTCCCCAGGCGGTCTACTTCATGCGTTAGCTGCGTTACCAAAAAAATGAATTCCCGACAACTAGTAGACATCGTTTAGGGCGTGGACTACCAGGGTATCTAATCCTGTTTGCTCCCCACGCTTTCGTGCATGAGCGTCAGTACAGGCCCAGGGGGCTGCCTTCGCCATCGGTATTCCTCCACATCTCTACGCATTTCACTGCTACACGTGGAATTCCACCCCCCTCTGACACACTCTAGCTCTGCAGTCACAAATGCAATTCCCAGGTTGAGCCCGGGGATTTCACATCTGTCTTACATAACCGCCTGCGCACGCTTTACGCCCAGTAATTCCGATTAACGCTCGCACCCTACGTATTACCGCGGCTGCTGGCACGTAGTTAGCCGGTGCTTATTCGAAAGGTACCGTCATCCAACCGGGGTATTAGCCCTGAAGATTTCTTCCCTAACAAAAGTGCTTTACAACCCGAAGGCCTTCATCGCACACGCGGCATTGCTGGATCAGGCTTTCGCCCATTGTCCAAAATTCCCCACTGCTGCCTCCCGTAGGAGTCTGGGCCGTGTCTCAGTCCCAGTGTGGCTGATCATCCTCTCAGACCAGCTACAGATCGTCGCCTTGGTAGGCCTTTACCCCACCAACTAGCTAATCTGACATCGGCCGCTCCAATAGCGCGAGGTCCGAAGATCCCCCGCTTTCCACCGTAGTGCTTATGCGGTATTAATCCGGCTTTCGCCGGGCTATCCCCCACTACTGGGTACGTTCCGATGTATTACTCACCCGTTCGCCACTCGTCAGCGGACCGAAGCCCCTGTTACCGTTCGACTTGCATGTGTAAAGCATGCCGCCAGCGTTCAATCTGAGCCACGATCAAACTCTTAGGTTTAATCAATTTGTGTTTCACTGGCGTACCAGCGAAACTCGCTCAAACGGAATCGACGATTGATTCAGTAGTGCCGTGACCGAAATCACGACAACTTCTTAATCCATCTCTTACCGTGTGAGCACTTGGATTCACTGAGATCGCGGCCCGGAACAAGCCCTTACCGTGATCTCTGCGCGTTCGTCCAAACGCCCACACTTATCGGCTGTTAAGTTTTTAAAGAGCAGCTACTTCGTGAGCAGCAAAGAAGAGGAATTATGCGGGGCTTTTTTGAAGCTGTCAAGCGGCGTGGGTGTTATTTTTTACAACCACACTTGCTCGACTTGTTTGCTCAAGCCCGGCACCGGGCCGCTTAACGCGACGCCGCCACCTCTTTGCGACCCGGAGCCATGTTGACTCCGTGAAGCACCACCTGTGGACCGCGTTTGCGACCCTGAACCCCGACTTGCGTGTTGCGTTTGAAGAAGTTCATCAGGTGAGCCAGCGATTATAGAACGCTTTTTTTGTGGCGTGCAAATCGTTTTTTCAAGACCGGTTCTTTCGCGCAGACGCGGCATCGGTCGATCCCCCGATGGAGGCCTGCGCGGGCGAGCCGCACGTGGCCTGTCCGGGCCCCCTGCGCAGGGTGCTCGTTTCATCCGCCCGTCCTTTCAGGCCATCGTTTCGGCGTTGGCGCTTCCGTCCGCAGCCGCCTGGGTTCGAAGAATCGGAGGGTGACCCTACGAGCCTGTGGAGGCGGCCTACGGGTGCTGGGATGCGCCCCGTCCCCGGTGGCGCAGGAGGTCGCGCCGTGCGCGCGGATGCGCGGATGCGCGGATGCGCGGATGCGCGGATGCGCGGATGCGCGGATGCGCGGATGCGCGGATGCGCGGATGCGCGAAGGCCGCTAAGGCCGCTAAGGCCGCTAAGGCCGCTAAGGCCGCGACGGCCGCGACGGCCGCGACGGCTGCGACGGCTGCGACGGCTGCGAAGGCCGCGACGGCTGCGAAGGCTGCGAAGGCTGCGAAGGCTGCGAAGGCTGCGAAGGCTGCGAAGGCTGCGAAGGCTGCGAAGGCCGCGACGGCTGCGAAGGCTGCGAAGGCTGCGAAGGCTGTGACGGCTGTGACGGCTGCGAAGGCTGTGACGGCTGCGTCCGTGCGGGGCGCTTGATGAACCCTCACGGGTAGGGGGCGCGACGGCGGATCGGCGGGGCGCTCCGGCGCGGATAATTCGCGTCGTCCTCTGGACGTCCCACCACTCCGTGCCGGCGTCGCGAGGCCGTTCGACTGCCGGGAGTCGAACGCGTTGTACGCATAATGGCGGGCGATTCAACCAGGAAGCCAGATCCATGACGAACGATGGCCACACGACGCCCTCGCCGCAAGCGCAAGAACTCGCCAGTCGCGCCGCTGACGCGATGTGGCGCGATGATCACGCATCACAGGCCCTGGGCATGGAGATTCAACGAATCGGGCCCGGCACGGCCGAGATCGCCATGACGATCCGGACGGACATGGTGAACGGCCTTGGCGTCGCCCACGGCGGTTTCATCTTCCTTCTGGCGGACAGCACGTTCGCATTTGCCTGCAACTCGTACAACCAGCGCACCGTCGCGGCGGGTGCCGAAATTCATTTCCTGGCGCCGGCACACGAAGGTGACCGTTTGACCGCAGTCTGCCAAGAGGTACACCGCGGCGGGCGTAGCGGCATCTACGATGTGACGGTACGCAGGCAAGACGGAACCCGTGTCGCCGTTTTCCGGGGGCGCTCGGCCTCGGTCAAGGGAGTGCACGTCGAATGACCCACTGCCGCGGCCGGACATTCGCCAAACGGGCGTCCCGATTGCGGGGCCCGGCGGCAATGCTTGGCGGCAGTACAAGACAGGGGTGCTGTTTTCCGGGCTCGGACCCTGATGGCGGCGCTCGTCGCGAGGCAGACATCCGGGAACGGCTCTTGGCAATCTCAGCGCTCGGTCCCGCAGCCTAAACTACGTCGGTATCGGAGCGTGGTCTGGCGGCGGCGCACGGGCGCTCTGCGGGTCGCCCCTCACCCCCGGACTGCTTCGCTGTTCGCATGTGTCAGGAGACAGTAATCATGAACAAATCGCGTTCTGCCGGCGGCTTCGAGCTAGACCCCATCGAAACCGCGAGTGTCGACGAGCTGCGCACGCTGCAGTTGCAGCGACTGCGCCAGACCCTGTCTCACGCCTACGAGCATTCGCAGTTCTATCGTCACCGCTTCGACGAAGCGGGGGCGCGGCCCGACGATCTCAACACGCTCGAAGACCTCGCGCGCTTCCCGTTCACGGTCAAGACCGATCTGCGCGACAACTATCCGTTTGGCATGTTCGCCGTGCCGCGCGAACAGGTCGTCCGGATTCACGCGTCGAGCGGCACCACCGGCAAGCCGACCGTGGTGGGCTACACGCGTGCCGACATTGATCTCTGGGCCGACCTGGTCGCCAGATCGATTCGTGCGGGCGGCGCGCGCCCCGGGGATATCGTCCATGTCAGCTATGGCTATGGTTTGTTCACCGGTGGCCTGGGAGCGCACTACGGTGCCGAGCGCCTCGGCCTGACAGTGGTTCCGTTCGGCGGCGGGCAGACCGAGCGCCAGGTGCAGCTCATCCGCGACTTCGGCGCGCGCGTGATCATGGTCACGCCCAGCTACATGCTCGCGATGGCGGACGAATTCGAGCGTCAGGGCGTGTTCGCGAAAGACAATCCGCTCGCGATCGGAATCTTCGGCGCCGAGCCATGGACCAACGAGATGCGCACGGAGATCGAAGCGCGGCTGGGCATGGACGCCGTCGACATCTATGGGCTGTCCGAGGTAATGGGGCCCGGCGTGGCGATGGAGTGCGTGGAAACCAAGGACGGCCCCACAATCTGGGAAGACCACTTCTATCCTGAGATCATCGATCCGGAAACCGGTGAGCCGGTTGCCGACGGCGAACTCGGCGAACTCGTTTTCACGTCGCTGACCAAGCAGGCCCTGCCGATCATTCGATATCGCACCCGCGACTTGACCCGCCTGCTGCCGGGTAGTGCACGCACGATGCGGCGCATGGAGAAGATCACGGGTCGCTCGGACGACATGATGATCATCCGCGGCGTGAATGTCTTTCCGACCCAGATCGAAGAGCTCATCCTGCGACAATCGGCATTGTCGCCGCACTACGTATGCGAGTTGCGCAAGAAGGGGCCACTCGATGTGTTGACCGTGCGCGTCGAAGCAAAGCTCGATGCCGACGAGCAAGCCTGTCGCGACGCGAGCGCCCAACTCGCCCGCCACATCAAGACCTTCGTCGGCGTCAGTTGTGATATTGCGCTCGAGCCAAGCGGCGCGATCGAGCGCTCGATGGGCAAAGCCAAGCGCGTGCTCGACCTGCGCAAGTAGCTCCAGACAACCTCAACCCCGGGGTGGGCGGATCGACCCAGAGTGATCGCCATCCCCTTTTTGCAAAGGAACTCAGGTGTTCAAGGCGATCTATCTCGAACAAGTCGACGGCAAGGTATCCGCCTCGCTGCGTGAGCTCGATGACGACACACTGGTGCAGAACACTGCCGATGCCGACGTCGTCATCGATGTCGATTTTTCGACCATCAACTACAAGGATGGCCTGGCGATCGCCCGTGGCGCGCCGGTCGTGCGACGCTGGCCGATGGTGCCCGGCATCGACCTGGCCGGCGTCGTACGCGAGTCGGCCGACCCGGATCTTCGTCCCGGGGCGCGCGTGGTGCTCAATGGCTGGGGTGTGGGCGAGGGACATTGGGGCGGCCTTGCACAGCGCGCGCGTCTGAAGAGCGAATGGCTGATTCCGCTACCCGACGGCATGGGCTCGCGCCAGGCGATGGCGATCGGCACGGCCGGATACACGGCCATGTTGTGTGTGATGCAACTCGAGCGCAACGGCGTTCGCCCGGGCGACGGTGAGGTGTTGGTTACTGGCGCGGCCGGTGGGGTCGGCAGCGTGGCGACCAGCCTGTTATCGGCGCGCGGCTACCGTGTCGCGGCTTCCACCGGTCGTCTCGAGGAAGCCGACTACCTGCGCGAACTGGGCGCCACCGAGGTGCTCGATCGCGCACAGCTCGCGGCACAGGGGAAGCCCCTGCAACGCGAACGTTGGGCGGGAGTAATCGATTCGGTAGGCTCGTACACGCTGGCCAACGCCTGCGCGCAGACACGCTACCGCGGCACGGTAGTCGCGTGCGGACTGGCCCAGGGAATGGATTTTCCTGCCACCGTCGCACCGTTCATTCTGCGGGGCGTACGTCTGATCGGCGTCGACTCGGTCATGTGCCCGCGCGAAGATCGAATCGACGCCTGGCAGAACCTCGCCCGTGAACTATCGGCCGACAAGCTGACTCGCATCACCACCGAAATCGGTCTCGGGCAGGTGATCGAGAGCGCCGGCGCGATACTCGGCGGCCGTATCCGCGGCCGCCTCGTCGTCGATGTCAACGCCTGAGCCGACCAAGCGAGTCCGCGCGTTACTGCTCGCGGCGGGGCGCGGCAGCCGTTTCGACCCCAGCGGCCAGCGCAGCAAGCTGCTGGCCGACTTCGAGGGGCAACCGGTGGCAATCCGGGCGCTGCGGGCGCTGCGGGCAGCCGGGCTGCCAGTGACTGCCGTGGTTCGCGAACGAGGCGAGTTGGCGGAGCGGCTGGCTCTGGCCGGTGCCGAGGTGGTGATCTTCCCGGGTGCGCAAGCGGGCATGGGCGCCTCGCTCGCGCACGGCGTCCAATGCGTGCGGCGAGCCTGTGCGCCCGATGCGCTCGTGGTCGCCCTGGGCGACATGCCGTCGATTCGACCCGAGACGATCCATGCGCTGCTCGCCGAGGTCGATGACGACCATCCGATCGTCGCACCCGAATATGGCGGCCGGCGTGGCCACCCGGTCGTGTTCTGGCACTCGCGCCTGGATGCCTTGAGCGGTCTCGACGGTGACCGCGGTGCGGCGGCGCTGTTGCGTTCAGACACGCCGACCCTCGTCGAGGTCGACGATGCGGCTATCCTGCTCGACATCGACGAACCCGGTGACCTGCCGGCGGGCTGATGCGCCCGCGTGCGGCGGTCCGCATGCAATGCCAAGCCCGATCCGATACGACATCTCCATCGCCGACGCTGCGGCGCACCTCTTCGAGGTGACGCTGCGCATCGCCCGCCCCGCCCCGGAAGGACAGACGCTGATGATGCCGGCGTGGATTCCGGGCAGCTATCTGATCCGGGATTTCGCGCGCCATGTGGTGCACATCGAAGCACAAGGCGGCAACCGCGAGATCGCGATCACACGGGCCGACAAGCAGCGCTGGCGATGCGCACCTTGCCGCGGCCCACTCGTCGTACGCTATCGCATTTACGCGTGGGATCTGTCGGTGCGCGGCGCCCATCTGGACCAGACGCACGCATTTTTCAACGGGACCAGCGTCTTCCTGCAGGCCGAGGGCCAGGAGGAATCAGCGTGCGAAGTGCAGATCCACGCGCCCCGGGCATCGTGGGCGCGTGGCTGGCGGGTCGCCACCGCGCTGCCTCGGGACGGCGCACCGCTCTGGGGCTTCGGTCGCTATCGGGCCGAAAACTACGATGAGCTGATCGACCATCCGGTCGAGATCGGACATTTCCGCGACCTGTCGTTCCGGGTCGGCGGAGCCGAGCACGTCGTCGTGCTCAGCGGCGCCGACGATGCCGATCTCGATCGAATCGGGCGCGATCTGAAGCGCGTATGCGCAACCCAGATCGCGCTGTTCGAGCCGCGCACCAAGCGTGCACCGATCGATCGCTATCTGTTCCTGACCTATGCCGTGGGCGAAGGCTACGGCGGTCTGGAACACCGCTCGAGCACGGCCCTGATCTGCGCTCGAAACGACCTGCCGTTTCGTGGCATGAAGGGCGTGCCGGAACGCTATCGCACCTTCCTGGGCCTGGCCAGCCACGAATACTTCCACACCTGGAACGTCAAGCGGATCAAGCCGCAGGCCTTCGTACCATACCGCCTGGATCGCGAAAACGTGACCCGGCTGCTCTGGGTGTTCGAGGGTTTCACGTCCTACTACGACGACGTGATGCTCGTGCGCTCGGGTGTGATATCGCTCGACGACTATCTCGACACACTGGGAAAGACCATCTCCGGCGTACAGCGGGGCCCGGGGCGGTCGCTGCAATCGGTATCGGACTCCAGCTTCGACGCCTGGACGCGCTTCTATCGTCAGGACGAAAATGCACCCAATGCGATCGTCAGCTATTACACCAAGGGCTCACTGATTGCGCTGGCACTCGACCTCACGATCCGGCAGCGCAGTGACCACAAGCGTTCGCTCGACGATGTGATGCGACTCCTCTGGCAGCGATTCGGACGCGACTTCCATCGTCGGCCCGGTGGCGTGCCCGAGGACGCCATGGCCGACCTGATTCGTGAGGCCACGGGCGTGGATGTCGGCAACGAAATCCGTCGCTGGGTAGACGCCTGCGAAGATCCGCCCTTGGCCAGGCTGCTCGCACGAGCGGGCTTCAAGGTCGAAGCGCGCGCCTGCGAGGACTCTCCGGTATGGCTGGGCGCGCGCTGCGCCGACGCAGAGGGCGCGGTGAGGCTGACGCAGGTCCTGAGCGGCGGGCCGGCGCATCTGGCCGGTCTGTCGGCCAGTGACCGCCTGATCGCACTCGATGAGATGCGCGTCGATGGTCAACGCGGTCTCGAGGCCTGGCTCGCACGCCGATCACCGGGAGACTCCGCCGTGGCACACGTGTTTCGCGGCGACCGGCTGATGCAATTCAGGCTCGAGCTGCGGGCGCCGCCGGCGACGCGGGTCGTGCTGACCCATGAACCGCCGCCGGCCTCCTAGTCGGTTTCGATCGAGCAAGGCTATGTCCATGCCGCGGCCCGATATGTCCGAGCATCGGTGGTACCGGCCGACCGTAACCCGGATCGGTACTGCCCTGCGGAGATGTCGGCGATTGCTGCTCGGGATGTCATTGGCAACCGCGCTCACCGCGGGCCCAGCGGCTGCGGCAGGCCCGGCAGCGTCTGCAGAGTCGGCGCCGGGAAACGCGGCCAGCGCGGACTGTCTGGCCGATCGCCTACGAAAAGCGCCGGACTCGGCCACGGTCAGAGAGTTGCGTATCGCCTGCGACCAGGCAGCGGGGTCGAACAGCCCGATCCAGCAACGCTTCGCCGGCGAACTCGGACTGGCGATCGACCGGCTCGGCTTCCTGCCGCATCGACCCAACTATCTGATGCCCGCGAGTTGGGCGCGGGGTTTCTCGACCGACGAAGCAAGCTCCCGATCGCTGGAAGTCCAGTTTCAGGTCAGCCTGAAGATGCCGTTCACATTGCCCGCCTTGCGCGGCCGGCCGGATCTGCCGGTGCTGTTCTTCGCCTATACGGGCACTGCCTGGTGGCAGGCCTACGACCAGGACCGCTCTTCGCCGTTTCGCGAATACAACCATGCGCCCGAGTTGTTCATGCAGTGGCCGTTGAACCGCAGTTTCGGTGGACTGACTGCGCGCAAGCTGGACACGGGCTTCGAGCACCAGAGCAATGGTCGCCCGGCGCCACGCTCACGCAGTTGGAACCGCCTGTTCGCGCAGATCGACTTCGACTATCGTGAACGATACTGGGTCAGCCTGCGGTCCTGGTGGCGGATTCCCGAGGACGCCAAGCCCTTCGAAGGTGCTGCGGATGGCGACGACAACCCCGACATCCTTCGCTACCTGGGCTACGGCGCGCTCCGTTTCGGTTACGCGGGCCCCTCGCTGAGCTGGAATGCAATGCTTCGGCACGGCTTGCGCCACGGAGGCAAGGGCGCGCTCGAAGTCAACGTCAGCTATCCGACCGGATTCAATCCACGAACTCGCTGGCTGCTGCGCTGGTTCGACGGCTACGGCGACAGCCTGGTCGACTACAACCGTCGCGTGCAGCGGCTCGGCATCGGTCTGATGCTCAACGACTGGTATTGATCGATCGGCTTAGGCGCCCAGGGCACGCTCGCGCAGGCGCCGCCAGAGTCCCCGGCTTGCCGCTACGGGTGCCGGAGCAGGTACCTCGGGCCCGTCGTCCGAGGCCGTCGGCAACTCTTCGGCAGCCAGTCCGAACTGGAATGCCACCTCGGGCAATGCCTGCCTGACATGACGCGCAGCCACCTGCGGTGAGCAATCGACGTATGCGGCCAGCAGACACTTCTCGGCGAGGATGTTGATTCGCCGCGCCAGGCCCTTCGAGTAAATGCAGATCAGGGAGAGCGCTTCCTCATCGAACAGGGTGCGTCGGGCGCCGGCGCGCATCAGGCGGAAATTCAGGTAACGCGCGATCTCGGCATCGGTCAACGGCATGAGCACGATACGGTTGCTGATACGCTCGCGCAGCGGCCGCAGGCCCGGCCGCATCATGACGGCATCCAGTTCGGGTTGGCCGAACAGCACGATCTGTAGAAGTTTATGGACACTGGTCTCGAGATTCGAGATCAGACGAACCTCCTGCAACGTCTGTTCGGGCATCTCGTGAGCCTCGTCGACGAGCAGCACGATCTGGCGTCCGCGCGCATGGAGTTCGATCAGACGCCGCTGCACTCGTTGCGACAACGAGCCGGACGGCAGGCCGGCGAGCGCACCGAGACCGAGTTCCTCCGCCATCGCGATCAGCAACTCGTCGCGTCCGATCGACGGATTCGAGATATAGATGAAGGCCAGTCGCGCATTGGCAGCCGCCATCAGCTTGCGCGACAGTGTCGTCTTGCCGGTTCCGACCTCGCCGGTGACCATGATGATGCCGTCACCGTGCACCAGCGCGTAGAGCAAGGCGTGCAGGAGTTCGCCACGCTCGGCCCCGGAGTAGAAGCAGCCAACGTCGGGCGTCAGCCGGAACGGCGCTTCGGACAGGCCGAAGTGGGTCAGATAGAGTGGCCCCTGGATCTGTTTCATCAGGCCGGCTCCCCTTCGGCGGCGTGCAGACTCGCCATGAATGCAGCCTCGAGATCGTGGTGACCGAAGCGCTCGCACATAGCCTGCGGGCTGCCATCGAAAACCAGCCGGCCGCGATTGAGCAACAACACGCGATCGCAGACGAGATCGACATCATGCAGCGAGTGGGTGGTGAACAACAATGTGCGCCCCTGCCGGCGCAGATCGCGCAATACATCGCGCATCGTGATGCGGGCGACCGGATCGAGGCCGCTCATGGGCTCATCGAGCACGGTCAGAGGGGCGTCGGCGAGCACGACGGCCGCCAGCCCGAGCTTCTGCAGCATGCCCTTCGAATAGCCGCGAACCGCCCGGTCGATCGCCTCGAATGGGAAAGCCAGACGATCGAGCACTGCCGACCGCGCCGACGCGTCATAGCGTTGCCCGCGCAGCCGTCCGAGCAAGGTCAGGACCTCGGCACCCGTCATCTCGGGGTTGGGCGAGAACCGTTCCGGCAGGAAGGCCAACGAACGGCGCGCATCCGGCGAGCGCGAATCGACACCGAATAGCACCGCCGATCCGGAGTCGGCCCGGGAGAAGTCGAGGACGACCTTCAATAGGCTGGTCTTGCCGGCGCCGTTGGGGCCGATCAGGGCGACCGATTCTCCTGCGTGAATCGTGAAGCTGACGGCCTCGAGCGCACGGTGTCCGCGGTAGCTCTTGACCAAGTCAAGACACTCGAGAGCAGGAATCCGCACATCAGCTCCGGCGGTCGGTCGCTCCGAATCAGCCATCTGTCGCCCGTTTGTCGTGTTCTGCGCGGCAATCCGGGGAACTCGATAGGCGAAACCCGGATATTGGCGCCAAGGGATCTCACGCGACTGACGCAAGATCTCTGGGAACGGACCTGCGCGCCCGCCGGCGGCAGGGCCTTGCCTGTGACCGAGTCATGCTAGCACCCTGAGAAATCGATGAGCAATCGAAACACCCCCCGCCTGGCCAAAGTGGTTCCGCTGGTGTTGCTCGCAGGCTGCGCGAGCGCACCCGAACCTGCGGGCAACTATCACTTGCTCGATCGCCCTGCCTCGCTGGTTGGTGCAGACGCTGCACAGACCTCGATTCCACAGCCGGTGCGCGCGCCGATGACGCCGCCGCCGCCGCGCAACGGACCCGCTTTAGAGACTTACTCGGTGGTCGTCAGCCAGGTCGAGATCGCGGACCTGCTGTTCGCGATGGCGCGCGATGCCAAGATCAATGTCGACGTGCACCCGGCGGTTCGGGGCCGCGTCACCCTGAACGCGATCGAGCAGACGCTGCCGCAGATCCTCAACCGATTGTCGCGTCAGGTCAGCCTGCGTTATGAGTTCGATGGCGACAACCTGGTCATACTGCCGGACGCGCCCTTCATTCGCCACTACCCGATCGACTACGTCAACATCGCGCGCTCCGCCAGCGCGAGCACCAGCATCGCCACGCAGATTAGCTCCACCGGCGGGGCCGGCGGCGGCGGCGGCGAAGCCAACAACAATTCGACGACACGGATCGTCAACCAATCGAACAACCAGTTCTGGGACACCCTGGTCGCCAATGTCCGCACCCTCGTGGGCGTCACCGCCGCCACCGGCGGCGAGAACTCCGGCTCCGGGAGCTCGGGTGGCACATCGAGCGGCGCGGGTTCGGGAGTGACCGGATCCGGCGGATCCGGAGGCGGATCGTCTGGCGGGGGTTCGTCGGGCGGCAGCTCGTCTGGCGGCGCTGCCACGGGAGGAACCGCCTCGGGCGGCGGTTCATCGGGCGGCGGCGCGTCGTCGAGCCCCACATCCGGCGGCGCGCAAAGCACCAGTGGCGGTAACACTGGCGCCGCGCCTGCGAACGGCATGCCCGGTGAACTGCCGAAAGCCGTGATCGCGAACCGGGAAACCGGCATGATCACCGTGCGCGCCAACATGCACGATCATGAACGTGTCCGCGAGTACATCGACAAGGTGATGGGCTCCGCGCGCCGGCAGGTGCTCATCGAGGCCACGATCGCCGAGGTGCAGCTCTCCGAGAGCTATCAGCAAGGCATCAACTGGCAGAAGATCCGGCTCGATGGCAGCGGCTGGTCGTTCGTGCAACAGCCGGGAGGGACGAATCCCCTGAGCACGGGCATTGCGCCGGGATCGGGCCCCGCCGGCATCTACTTCCCGAACTCGACCAACGGCAATCTGCCGGGCGGCGCGGTGGCGTCCGGCGCCGAAACACCCAGCCTCGGCGTGATGCGGTATCTGCGCAGCAGCAGCAGCGGCGACCTCGGCGCCGCGCTCTCCCTGCTGCAGAGCTTCGGCAAGGTCAAGGTGCTGTCGAGCCCGAAGATCAGCGTGCTGAACAATCAGACCGCGGTGCTCAAGGTGGTCGACAACCGCATCTATTTCACGATCGAAGTGCAGGTGACACCGGGCACGGACACCTCTGCGCCGCTCGTGACCTATACCTCGACACCGAACACAGTACCGGTCGGCTTCGTGATGAGCGTGACGCCGCAGATCGAGGACACCGGCATGGTGACGATGAATGTGCGGCCCACGATCTCGCGGATCATCGGCTTCGTGAACGACCCGAGCCCGGCTCTGGCGCAAAACAATGTCGTCAGCCGGGTACCGGAGATTCAGACCCGTGAGATCGAGTCGATCATGAAGGTCGCGACGGGCGATGTCGCGGTAATGGGCGGCCTGATGCAGGAAACCGTCGACGATCGCACCGACGCGGTCCCCGGCGCGGCCAACGTACCCTTCTTTGGCGAGTTGTTCCGCTATCGCAACGACAACGCTCAAAAAAGCGAGCTGGTGATCTTCCTGCGCCCGATCGTCCTCAAGGACGCGAGCATGGAAGGCGATTTCCGCCACCTGAAACCGCTTCAGCCGAAGGAAGACTTCTTCCGCACCCCCGACCGACTTCCCCTGCCTAGGCATTGGCGGCAGCCATCCGATGAGCGCGCGTCGAAGGACAAGGAATCGGCGTCGACGGACAAGGTCATCGAAGTCGCCGGGCAGCCGAAAAACCCGGAGGCAGGCCGATGAGTCTTCTGATCAAGGCCCTCAAGCAGGCCGAACGCTCGCACCGCAGCGCCGACTCCGAGTCCGGCGAGGAGCCTGGCACGCCCGCGCCAGCGAAGACGCAGTCGGCTTCCACCGCCGACGGTGCCTCCATTGGATCGACGGACGCCATCGATCACGACTCCGCTTCGGGACGGCACGAGACGGACACGCCTGATTCCGCACCCCCGACGGGTCGGGACGCACCCGAGACGTCCGTCGACTGGAACATGACACTCGAGTTCCAACCGCCGGCACCACCGCGATCGGCTACCGATCAATCGCAAGGACGCGAGGGAGACAATCGCTCCGCGCGCCGTGCTCGGGCCGCCACGCCGGCGGAAGCACCGGCGATTGCGATGATGGAGATGGACGCGTTCGACGCGCCCGCCAGCGCGGACGCACCGCCCGCGAACGATGATCGTGGCGAGCCCGGCGGCGAGCTGGCATTTGCACCGCTCGACGAGACCGACTGGAGCTCCGACGGTCGCGCCGATATCGAGGCGCGCCAAACCACCGAGGTCCAACCGAGCGGCAATGCCGAACAAGCGACCCCGCCCTCGCCTCTCGGACTACTGAATGACGGCGACGCGGTCGTTTCGCCCGCGCCGGCTCGGACGGAGCAAGAGCAAGTCACGTCCCGACGTGGGACGGTTGCGCCGACAGGCGAAGCCAAAGACACCGCAGCTTCGGGTCCGATCGCGCCAGGGGATCCGGTCGCGTCCCCGCCGGTAGAACGGATCGGCGAGAACGACGAGCGAGTCGCGAAGAGCAAGTCGAAGCGTCTCTCGCGCGGGTCGCTCGCGCTGCTGCTGTTGGCGGGTCTGGGTGTTGGTGGCTGGCTGGGATACGAAAGCCTGCGTGGCCCGGATTTCGCCAGCCTGCCTGTTTCCGGCCTCGATCCGATGGCGACTCCCGACCATGGCATGAATCCGACGTCGCCGGTGCCCGTGCCCGGCGGCGACCCGACGTGGACTTCGGCCGATCTTGCGACGATCGCATCCGCCGCACCGCTGGACAGGATGATCGCCGAAGGCGGCACGACCGCGACGGCCGATCAAGACGGTCGTGTCATCGTGTTTGATACGCCGGCTGCGCCCGGCCCGCGGCCAATCGCGAAACCAGGCGCAAAGCCCGCGGTATCCACGCGCCCGGTCGCAAGCGCGTCGACGCGCGCGACCGCGACCCAGGCTCCGCTGGTGTCGCCGCCGGCTGATCGCGCGCCCGCCGAGACGGCCCCCGCAACCCGTCCGGCACCGATCGCCCCGGCCTCGCGGGCCGATGACTCGGCGAGTGCCGATGCCAAGACTCCGGCGCTGCCGCGTCTGAAACGCTCCTTGTCGCAAGCCGAGCGTATCGCCTTGGTGAAGACCAGCGCCTATCGCGCATTCGGCCAGAACCGGCTCGACGAGTCCGAGAAGCTCTACCGGGACGTCCTGGTTCGAAATCCACTCGACACGGACGCCTGGGTGGGACTGGCCGCCATCGCATCTCGCCGCGGGGACACCGGACTGGCGCGGCAGCAGTACGAACGCGCGCTGACCATCGACCCGAACGATCCGGTGGCGCGCGCAGGCCTGCTCTCCGTGACACGTGACGAAGATCCGACCGCTCGTGAGAGCCGGCTACGCAACCTGATGGCCTCGGGCCTGAATGGCGCCGGCATCGCATTCGAGCTTGCCAACACCCTGGCCGAGCAGGACCGATGGGTCGAAGCGCAACAGGCCTACTTCGAAGCCAGCAGCCTGGAGCCGACCAATCCCGATTTCGCCTTCAACCTGGCGATCTCGCTCGATCGACTGCATCAGCCCGGCGCGGCGCTCCAGCACTACCAACGGGCGATCGCGCTCGCCGAGCAACGCGCGGCGGCTTTCGACCCGGGTGTGGCCCGCCAGCGCATCGAAGACCTCCGCTCGACCCTCAATCGCTGAACGACGCCGACCGACATGGCTGCAAACGCCGTCATAGAGAAGAAACCCGAATCCCCCCAGCCACGCAAGCCGCTGGGTGAGCTGCTGATCGAACGCGGCATCCTCAGCCAGGACCAGCTGCGCATCGCCCTGATGGAGCAACGCGCCGCGGGCCATCCGCTCGGGCAGGTTCTGGTCTCGCTGGGCTTCGTCACCGAAAAGACGCTGCGCGAAACGCTGGCCGAGAACCTAGGGCACGAGCAGATCGATCTGAGCCGGTTGGTGCCCATCCCCGCCGCACTCTCGCTGATACCCAACGAGTTCGCCAAGCGCCATCGCGTGTTCCCCGTCTCGGTCGACAGCGATGCGAAAAGGCTCACGATCGCCTCCTCGAATCCGGGCGACGTCGTGATGCTGGACCAGCTGAGCGCGACGCTCGATGGCCAGTGGGAGATCGACGTCCGCATGGCCACCGACGGCGAGATCAGCAGCGCCATCGAGAACCACTACGGGCATACGCTGTCGATCGACGGCATCCTGCACGAGATGGAGACAGGCGAGGTCGACAACGCCAGCCTCGACACCTCGGGCCGCGAGTTCTCCGGCCCGGTCGTGCGCTTGATCGACTCGATTCTGATCGATGCGGTGCAGCGTCGCGCGAGCGACATCCACTTCGAGCCCGAAAGCGGCTTCGTACGGATTCGCTACCGGATCGACGGCGTCTTGCGCCAGATACGTTCGCTGCACAACACCTACTGGCCGCCGATGCTCGTGCGCCTGAAGGTGATCTGCTCGATGAACATCGCCGAATCGCGCGCTGCCCAGGACGGCCGAACGTCGCTGCTGATGAACGGCCGCCAGATCGATTTTCGCGCCGCCTCGCAACCGACCTTGTACGGCGAAAACGTAGTGCTACGGATTCTCGATCGGGCGCGAGGCCTGGTGCCGTTCGAGAAGATGCCGATCACCGACGAGCAACGCGCGCAGCTCGAAGCGATGATCTCGCGCCCTGACGGCATGTTCCTGGTGACCGGGCCGACCGGCAGCGGCAAGACCACGACGCTGTATTCGATCCTGGGCAAGCTGAACAACGAGGCGGTCAACATCATGACGCTCGAGGATCCGGTCGAGTATCCGATCCCGATGATCCGCCAATCGAATCTCGCGGCCGGCTTGAAGATGGACTTCGCCGGCGGAATCAAGTCGTTGATGCGCCAGGACCCGGACGTGATCCTCGTCGGCGAGATACGGGACGGCGAAACCGCAACGATGGCACTGCGCGCGGCCATGACGGGTCATCAGGTCTACTCGACACTGCATACCAACTCGGCACTCGGCGTGCTGCCCCGGCTGATGGATCTCGGACTGACGCCGGAGATCCTGGCCGGCAACCTGATCGGTGCCGTGGGACAGCGCCTGATCCGAAAGTTGTGTTCGCATTGCAAGGAACCCTATGTGGTCGATGCCGAGACGGCCCGCTTGCTACGTGTCGGTGACGGCAGCACGCCGGTTCAGCTGTTCAAGCCAGCCGGCTGCCGACACTGTGATCACCAGGGTTTCAGCGGACGGCTGGCCCTGCTGGAGATCCTTCGCATCGACGACGAGATCGACGATATGATCGCCGAGAGCACGCCGGTGCCGGAGATCCGCCGACGCCTGCGCGCCAAGGGCTACCTCGAGTTGCTCGATGACGCGATGCGCCGTGTCGCCGCCGGCGAGACTTCGCTCGACGAGGCGGGACGGATCGTCGACCTGAACCAGCTCGAACGCGACGCGCGCTAGGACCTGCCGACGATGGGCATCTACAACTATCGCGCGGTCGGCACGGATGGCAGTATCGTCAGCGGACGTCTGCCAGCCCTGAACCCGCGCGAACTCGAGACACGCCTGGCCGGGGCGGGTCTCGAGCTGCTCAAGGCGCGCCCGAGCAGGCGCGCAATGTTGTTCAAATCGCGCCCACCGCGGCGCGAGCTGATCAACTTCTGCATGCACATGGAGACTACGCTCAAGGCAGGCCTGATGATCACCGAGGCATTGCAGGATCAGGTCGATTCGCTCGAGAACCGAAGCTTCCGAGACATCTTGTCTGTGGTCAATCAGGCTGTGGCCGACGGCACGTCGTTCTCCGCCGCTCTGGCATCCTTTCCCGATGCGTTCGACGAGGTCTTCGTCGGCATGATCCGCTCGGGCGAGGAATCGGGGCAGCTCGGTCAGGCATTCGAGAATCTGTCGGAGAATCTTCGCTGGCAGGACGAACTGGCCTCGAACATGAAACGCATGATCATGTATCCGGCCTTCACGATCGCGGTGCTCGTCGGCGTGACCACGTTCATGCTCGTGTTCCTCGTGCCGGAGCTGTCGGGCTTCATCATGTCGATGAACAAGGGAGACCTGCCGCTACAGACGCTGATACTCGTCAAACTCTCGGAGTTCGTGCGCACCTATTGGTGGCAATTGCTGATCTCGCCGATATTCATCTGGATTGCGGTGGTGATCTTCATCCGGGTCGGCGGAGCGGTCGCACGCCGCCAACTCGACGCCATGAAGCTCAAGATCCCGATCATCGGCCCCATCCTGAACAAGATCCTTTTGTCGCGTTTCTGCTCGATGCTGGGAATGCTCTACGAGGCCGGTCTGCCCCTGATGAGCGCGATGAGCGTGGCGCGCGACTCGATGACCAATCGCGTTCTCAGCGAAGGCATCGACAAGGCGATCACCGAGATCGAGTTCGGCCGCGGAATCACCGACGCGTTCGCGAAGGCCGAACTGTTCCCGAACCTCATGCTGCGCATGATCAAGGTGGGCGAGTCCACCGGGGAAGTCAACAAGGGTCTGAAGAGCATCAGCTACTTCTACGACCGCGACATCAAGGAGTCGATCGGCCGGATCGAGGCGATGGTGGAGCCGATGCTCACCCTGGTTCTGGGCCTTTTGCTCGGCTGGCTCATGACATCCGTGCTCGGCCCCATCTACGACATTCTGAGCAAGGTCGGGACCTGATCGATGAAGCGACGAGCAAGCACCTACCTGTATATCTGGCAGGACAGCGCGATCGGAATCCGCCTGACCGGCGACACCGTTGCGGAGTTGCGCAACTTCAGTTTGGTCGAGGAAGGCGGAACGGCCACGATCGACCCCTCGTTCGCACCGTGGGCGAGCTCGCTTCAACGCGACCGCTTCTACCTGCTGGTCGACACGGTCGACGAGTCCCATGTCATCGAGGAGATTCCGAAGCTCGCCAAGCGCGACCAGGACAACCTGATCAAGAAGCGCATCTCCCAGCGGTTTCGTGAGTCGGAGTTCGTTGCTTCGCGTGCGCTGGCCCCGCAGAAATTGTCGCGGCGGCGCGCGACCGACAAAGCACCCGGCGCCAATGCGATCGTCGGTCGGCGGGTCTACCTTTGCGGTCTGATCGACGAACAGGTCGTGAAGCCCTGGATCGACGCCCTGCTCCAGTGCAAGATCCGGATCGCGGGCTTCAGTTCTCCATCACTGCTGGCGCCGAAAGTCCGGTCGCAGACAGGCGGCGGCGACAACGGCCTGCTGCTGAGCATCGCCAAGGGAGGCCTGCGCCAAACGCTGATCATCGACGGCGTCGTTCAGTTCTCGCGACTCGCGGTCGCACACGACACCCGTCCCAAGGCGATCCAGGGCGAAATCAACCGGACCATCCAGTATCTGACTGCGTCCAGGCGTCTGACCCGTGAAGCGGTGGACGAATCGCGCTTCACCATCTGGATCATCGAGTCCGGACTGCAGCATGCCCGCGAGCTACCGGCCAGCCTGACTCTGAACGGCGGCCAGAGCGCCCGCGTGGCGCTGATTCCGCACCAGACCTTCGCACCGCTCGAGATTCCGCAGGCGCCCGAGTTGGCTCCCTGGATCTGGGGCATACGCCAGGGCTCGGATCGCATTCAGTACGCAACGCCGCGAATCCGCCACTACGACAACCTCGGCATCTGGAAGCAGCGCCTCTGGTCGGGATCGCTTGCCGTGACCGCGATCGGCCTCGTGATGACCCTGGCCGGAGGCCTGGTTGCGGAGTTGGTTCTGCCCGATACCGAGGCAAGCACGCAGCAGCATGCCCGCAGCGAACGACGCGCGGCCGAACTCACCGCCCGGCTGGAGCGATACGGCGTCAGCGCGGAGGAGGTCAACGCGATCACATCGAGCGCGCAGCGGCTGCGCGCTCGCAACATCCCCACGCGCGACATGCTCGAATTGATCGCGGCGGGGATGGGTTCCAGCGACGGTCTGACGCTGTCGCGCGTGCAATGGCTTCGCCTGCCCTTGGGCAGCGATGCCGGCGCGGGCGCGCCTATGCCCAGTATGGCTACCGAAGCGATGCCAGGAACGGAGGGCGTGGCCGTGGCCGGCAGCGCGGAATCGGAACCGGCCGTACCGATCAAGCTCATGATCAGTGGCGAGGTCGGACAGACGCTCAGCAAGAGCGAGGCGAATGAACAGGTCAGCGCGCTGCTGCAACGCATGCTTTCTTATTGCGACTGCAGTCTCGAACGGCTGGTCCTGCCCTACGACCCTGCGCCCGGCGCCTCTTTGTCGGAGAGTTTCGTCAGCCAGTCCAAGACCGCGCTCGCATTCGATGTCGATCTGGTCGTGAAGGCCATTCGCCGTTCCGGAGCGAAAGGATGAGTGATCTGGCGGGCGCACTGCGCCGTGATCTGAGGGTGACCCTGGCGATGACGGGAGTCATCGCGGCGGTCGGAGCGGGCCTGATCGGCCTGGGCATGCTCCAGTTTCAACGCGAGGCTGAACGCCGCGACGAGATCATGACGGCGGCGCGGGCCTCCCAGGCTTCGCTGCGCAGATTGGAGGCGAACCTGGACACCATGAGCGAGAAGTACCCGGCGTTCGATTCGCTCAAGGCAAGGGGAATCATCGGCGATCTGCCGAAGACGATGACCCTGGACCGGTTCGAATCGTTGCTCGCCCGAAGCGGCGTCCCATTGCTCAACTACTCCCTGGGCGGCCGCCTGCCGGTCGACCTGAACGGCATCTCCGGGTTCAACCTCTATGACCCCGGCCAACACGAGATGCGTTTCGAGACCAGTCCGCTCCACGAGGAGCGCCTGATCCACCTAACCGACGAACTCGACCGTTCACTCGGCGGACTTCATTCGTTCGAAGGTTGCACATTGACCCGCAACGACAGTCGTGGCATTGAACAGGCCATGACGCAGCGGGTACCTCGTCTGTCCGCCCGCTGCACGATCAACTGGTTCGTGTTCGCTCAACGCAACTCAGAGCAGGGTGCGGCCACCGCGACGATGGGGAATTGATCCATGGCCAAACCATGGTGGCGCGATCCGCGACTGCATTGCACCTTGATGCTTTCAGTCCTTGGGCTCGCCGCAGCACGGCCGGCGCTTGCCGTGGACCTCGGCTCGGTGTTCTATACGCCGGAACAACGTCGCCTGCTCGAGCGCCGCCTCGCGGGCGAACAACCGGGCACCGGTGCAACATCCGCGCAAGCCGATGCGCCGAGCAACGCGGCGGTCCGTTTCAGCGGCATCGTGCGCCGTTCAGCGGGCCCGACCACCGCTTGGATCGGCGATCGCGAACTCGGGCCCGGATCCCTCCCCGCACACGTCGAAGCGCGCCTGATCGGCGACGCCTTGGAACTCACCGGCACCGGCACGCGCCACATCCTGCGTGCCGGTGAACAGCAGATCGTCGCCACCGCACCCCTGCTTGGCGAAGCGCTCGAATCGGGGCAGAAGTCCGGATCACCATGAGCCGGCCGTTCGTCTGCGCACGCCGACAGCGCGGCGTCATGTTCTACCTGAGCATCCTGGCGATGCTCACGATACTCGCCACCGTGGGAATCGGCCTTTCGCGAATGTTTTCGTCGCAGCGCGCGATCACGCACACCGCCGACGACACCCTGGCGCGAACCCGCGAACTGCTGCTTGCCGAACTCTCCCAGCCCGATCTGCGCGCAATGGGCCTCAGGCTCGGCCAACTCGGGCTGTTCCCCGACCTGCCGAGCTCGCCCGGGCCCGGCGCCGAAGCCGCGGAACCGATCTACGACGGTCTGGCCGAACCCGGCGGCTGCGCCAGCAGGACATGGGCCCCGGGGCAACCCTTGCTGCCGGTCGCGGTCACGGGCGCCGCGGCGCGTTGCTTCGGTCAGCTGCCCTGGCGGACCCTGGGCTTGTCCCTGCCCGGCAGCACGGCGACCGATCCGTCCGGCGACACGCCATGGGTCATCGTGTCGCCGAACCTCGCTGCGACCAGTGCGTGCCTGCCGAATCTGAATCCACTCATGCTCGGGCAGGTGTTTACCACCTACGCATGCCCCAGCCCCTTGCCCTATCCGTGGCTTCGGGTGGTCGACGCCAAGGGCAATCTCGTCTCGGATCGCGTTGCGATTGCCATCATCGTACCGGGCCCGCCGCTGCCAGGTCAGGTGCGCGCGGCCAACGCCGGCCCAGCCGCGTGGCTCGACCGGGTCACGGTCGCGCCGGGCTGCATTGCGCCGTGCCAGCCGGGGACCTACGACAACGCGGGCTACACGCACGCCAACAACGCTCCATGGACGCTGATTCGCGGCATCGCCGATCGCCAGCCACGAGATGCGGACCGCGACTATGTGACGCCGTATCTGTACAACGACCAGTTGGCCTTCATCACGATCGACGATCTGCTCCTGCGGATGCAGGCTCGCGCCGAGCGAGTCTTGCTCAGCACGCTCGATGAATACCGAAGTGCGCTCGGTTACCTGCCGTTCGCCGCGCCGATCGACGATGTCGCGGGCGACTGCACAGTCGGCCTGCGTTTCGGTCACCCGCCGGTCGGCGCAGGCAGCTGCGGTGCGGGCCAGGCGCTGGCGTTGCCGGCATGGTTCACCGATGCCGGCTGGCAGCGATATTTCGTATATGGTGTGTCTGCGCGATGTGTTGCGGGCAACGACGCCTGCGATGCGCCCGGCCTGCTCGTCGACACCAATGCCGATGTCGATGCCGTGGTGTTCACCGCCGGATCGCCGTTGACCGCCGCACCGTTCGCGCCATCACTGGGAATTGCCCAACGCCCCCTGCTCGGTGCCGCGTTGTCGAACAACCCGGCCGATTGGCTGGACGCGCTCGAGAACGCCGCCGGCACCCCCGACCGCTTCGCGACACCGAGCAGAGGCGACGGCCGCGACAACGACAAACTGAGCATCATCAATTGAGACCTGCCGCCATGAGGTACCGCGCGAAGCTCCTCTCCCTGCCCCCCCGCGCCGATCGGCGCACGGGCGCGCACACGCACGAGCGCGGTTTCTCGCTGATCGAACTCGCGATCGGCCTGGCCATCCTGGCGATCGCTGCCGTCGGTATGACTGCCGTGCTCGGCAAACTCACCGAGCAACGCAAGCTCACCGAAAGCCGCGCGCTGATCGATGACGTGCGCCAGGCGGTGCTCGGCTATGTCGCCACCCACGGGCGGCTGCCTTGCCCGGCCCTGGCGGCCAGCAATGGTCAGGAATCAGTGGCAGGGGTTGCTGCCGGTATCACGACCTGCTCGGCGCAGGTCGGCTTCGTGCCCGCCGTCACACTCGGTCTTCCCGGCCTCGATCCGAACGGCCTGGTAACCGATGCCTGGCGCGACGGCGCCGGCACGGGCAATGGCACCCACCTTCGATCGCTGCGCTATGCGATCTCCTCGCTGGCTGCCCCGGTTGCCAACGCGCTGACCTCCGCGGCACTGGGTGCGCCCGGCTCACTGACCAGGCGCATCGACGTGCAGACCACGATAGACGCCGGCCAGGGCCTGTTCGTCTGCCGCAGCGCCGCCGGCATCGGCGCGGGCGTGAATCGCTGTGGAACGGCGGCCAATACGCTGTCGCAAAATGCGGCCGCCATCATCTGGTCGCGCGGTGCCAACGGCAACTCGCCGGCAGACTACTCGGCCGACGAACAGCAGAATGCGAACTGGCCTCAGGCCCGGGTCGTCATCAGCCGTGAGATCGCCCCCACCGACGCTCTGGGTGGCAACTTCGACGATCTGGTCACCTGGATCGCCTATCCCGAGGTCGCCGACCGCCTGCTGCGCGGAGGCTTCGTGCAGTGAGGGAGAGCACCTTCGGCCTGGGCAAGAGCGCGGCAGGCGCGATTGCCGCGATCACGATTCGCGAAGGCGTGCGGGCCCGCCTGCCCTTGGCCTGGCTGTGCCTGCTGTTCGGCCTGGCCGGGCTGCAGTCGTTTCTGGGCGCGCTGGCGCTCATCGACGCCGGCGACGTCGTGCTGTCGGTGAGCGCGCCGATCGCGCGTTTGCTCGCGGTACTGGTCACCGCGGTATTCGTCATTGCGCCGTTGTCGCGCGAGCTCGGCGACGGCGGGGCCGACATCATGTTCGCCGCGCCGGTGCCGCGCGCCTGGTGGGTGCTCGGTCGAATGGCGGGCCACGGCACGCTGGCGATCGGAACCGCGATATCCGTCAGTCTGCCGTTGACGCTGCATGCGCCGGCCGCGGCGGTGCTGGCCTGGGGCACGTCGCTGGCGCTCGAGAGCCTGCTGGTCGCCGCGCTCGCCGTCCTGATCACGATCTCGCTCGTGCGCCTGCCGCTGGCACTGCTCGCGCTGCTCGCCACCTACGCCTGCGCGCGGATGATCGGCGTGATCGAGATGCTCGGTCGAGCCAGCGATCAGACCGGCTGGTTCGACGGTTTCATTCACCTGCTGGCGCTCGTGCTGCCGCGCCTCGATCTGAACGCCGTGACCGGCTGGCTGCTGCCGGGCGACGCCGCGGTGCGTGCCGACGTACTACTGCCGGGGCTGGCCCAGACGGCGCTCTACGGACTGATCGTGATCGTCGCCGCGAGTCTGGACATCGAGCGGCGCCGTGCTTGAGCGCTGGCGCATCGCCGGATACATCGGCTTTGCCGCCCTGCTGGCGGCGCAGGCGGCATTCAGTCAGCTCAATCCGCGCTCGTGGCAGGCCGATCTCTCGCCGGGTCCGCTCCCGTCGTCGAGGGTTCTGAGGCTCGCGAGCGCCGGCGAGAGCGAACTGGTGGCGACGGCGCTTGCGCTGCGACTGCAGACCTTCGATGCACAAGCGGGCCACACGATTGCGATGCGCACGCTCGACGGCGAACGCATCGCACTGTGGCTCGATCGCATCGCCGAGTTGGCGCCGGCGTTTCGCTACCCGACCTTCATGGCGAGCCGCATCTACGCCAGCACGCTGCCGCCCGCGGACGCGCGCCGGCTACTCATCTGGATCGACGAGCGCTTTCGCGAAAACCCACAGGCGCATTGGGCCTGGCAGGCCTTTGGTGTGCACATCGCCAAACACCGTCTCGAGGATCTTCACCTGGCTCGCAAGCTGGCCGCATCGCTGCGCGAACGCGCCGCCGGCACCACGATTCCGCAGTGGGCGCGCGACCTCGAGTTCTTTCTCCTCACGGACCTCGACGAACTCGACGCAGCGCGCGCGTTGCTGGGCGGATTGATCGATTCCGGCCAGTTGAATGACGAGCGCGCGCTGCGTGCGATGGTGGCCACACTCGAAGAGGCCGAACGGCGCCGGGACGCCGACGCAAGGACCACACAACCCTGAGCCCCGCGCCTAAACTTTCGTCGTAGGCCGCCGTTCGAGCGGAATTCCTCTTCACGAAGCTTGGGTCGTCCAATGAAAAATCAAAACCAGTCCTGTAAATCATTTCATCGCGGCGTGCGAGAGCAAGGCTTCACGCTGGTCGAGATCGCCATCGTGCTCGTCATCGTTGGCCTGTTGCTCGGCGCCGTCCTCAAGGGCCAGGAACTGATCTTCAACACCAAGATCAAGTCCACCTACAACCTGAGCAAGGAAACCGCTGCTGCGCTCTACGCGTATCAGGATCGCTATCGCATGAGCCCGGGTGACGACAACAACGCCACCGCCCGCTTCCCGACCGCAAGTCCGGCCGTGCAAAACGGCAACGGCAACGGCCTGATCGAGTACCAAGGCTTCTGCAACCAGCCTGGCGCCGCCAACGTCGGCGAGAGCTGCAACGCCTTGCACCACATGCGCGTGGCCGGCTTCATCTCCGGTGCCGGCAACGAGGGCCTGCGCACCGCCTTCGGCGGGGTCGCGCAACCGGCCCGTTGGGAGAACTGGTTCACGCGCGCCGGCAACAATCCCGCCATGGGCTACAACAATGCCGCGATCACCCACAAGATCATGAGCACCATCGACAGCGCCTACGACGATGGCGATCCGACCACCGGTTCGGTACGCTGCAACAGCCTGGCCGCCTACGACATGACGAACTTCGACAACCGGGTTCCCAACTGGTGCTCGGTGGCGATGTAATTCAGCCGCAAGCGCGCCCGCACACGGCGCGCGCCCAAAATGCCCCCTCGCGGGGCATTTTGCTTTTGCGCCGACCCATTTCGCCGTCCGCCGAACACTCCGCTCCGGCGGTCGCACCGAGCCGAACAACGGACTCAACTCGCCCGTCTCCGCACCGATAGATCAAGTGCCGGCCCGCGTTCATCCGCATCGCGAGGCCTCACATCTGTCCACGGAGAATCCCGGATGAAACCGCTGCCCGCCGTTCCTCGCCGTAGTGCTGGCTTCACACTTGTCGAGATCGCAATCGTACTGGTCATCGTCGGCCTGCTGCTCGGTGCGGTCCTCAAGGGCCAGGAACTGATCTTCAACACCAAGATCAAGTCCACCTACAACCTCAGCAAGGAAACCGCCGCCGCGCTCTACGCGTATCAGGATCGCTATCGCATCAGCCCGGGCGACGACAACAACGCCACCGGCCGCTTCCCGACCGCGATTCCGGCCGTGCAAAACGGCAACGGCGACGGCCTGATCGCCTACGGCGGCTTCTGCAACCAGCCTGGCGCCGCCAACGTCGGCGAGAGCTGCAACGCCTTGCACCACATGCGCGTGGCCGGCTTCATCTCCGGCGCCGGCAACGAGGGCCTGCGCACCGCCTTCGGCGGGGTCGCGCAGCCGATGCGCTGGGAAAACATCTTCCCGCTCGCCGGCAACAACCCCGCCATGGGCTACCACAATGCCGCCATCACCCACAAGATCATGAGCACCATCGACGGTGCCTACGACGATGGCAACCCGGCAACCGGCTCGGTGCGCTGCCGCAACCTGGCCGCCTACGATATGACCAACTTCGACAACCGCACGCCGGACTGGTGTTCGGTCGCGATGTAAGGTCATTGGCGGAACGGCCTCACAGGGCCGCCAAAACGGGGTGCCCAGGCACCCCGTTTCGTCTTAGCCTGACCGGCACCGATCGAACCCGCCCGGGCGCCGCGCCGAACAAGCTGCGTCAAGGGTGGCGCGGTTGACTAGCCGAACAACGCGCGCAGGCCGGAACCCGGATCCGGCACCCGCATGAACGCCTCACCGACCAGGAACGCATGCACGCCCGCGGCGCGCATGGTGGCGACATCCGCCGGCGTCGCGATGCCGCTCTCCGTGATGACCAGGCGGTCGGCGGGAATGGCCGGCAGCAGCTCGATTGTGTGCTGCAGCGATACCTCGAAGGTGCGCAGATTGCGGTTGTTGATGCCCAGCAGCGGTGTGCGCAGCGCGAGCGCGCGGTCCAGCTCGGCGCGGTCGTGTACCTCGACCAGCACATCGAGCCCGATTTCGTTGGCGGCCGCCTCGAGCTCACGCAGGCGGGCGTCGTCGAGCGCGGCGACGATCAGCAGCACGCAATCGGCGCCGGCCGCGCGTGCCTCCAGCAGTTGGTACGGATCGACGATGAAGTCCTTGCGCAGGACGGGCAACGCACAGGCAGCGCGAGCAAGCCGCAGATTCTCGAGGCTGCCCTGAAAGAACTGCTCGTCGGTGAGCACGGACAGACAGCATGCGCCGGCCGCGGCGTACGAAGCAGCGATCGCGACGGGATCGAATTGCGGGCGGATCACACCCTTGCTCGGGCTCGCCTTCTTGACCTCGGCGATCACAGCCGGCCGACCCGCGGCAACGCGCTCGCGCATCGCGCGCGCGAAGCCGCGCTGCGCCGAATCGCCGGTGGTCGGCGCCCGGCGAATGGCCTCGGCCAACGCAGCCTCGGAGACGGCGGTGCGTGCGGCCGCCACCTCGCGATGCTTGACGGCGATGATCTGGTTCAGGATGTCGGACACGTGGCTCTCCCGGACTGGGCGTCGATCAGGCGCGCAGGGAACGGGTGAACGCCACGTATTGCTCGACCTTGGTGCGCGCATCGCCGGCTTCGATGGTGCTGCGGGCCAGGTCGATGCCGGCCGCGACCGACGGCGCGATGCCCGCCACGTATAGCGCCGCCCCGGCATTGAGCGCGACGATCTCGTAGGCCGGCCCGGCCTTGCCCTGCAGCGCCTGCATGACCATGGCCATCGACTCCTCGGCGTTCTCGACACGCAGCGCGCGATTGCTCTGCATGGCCATGCCGAAATCCTCGGGATGGATCTCGTATTCGCGCACCTGGCCGTCGCGCAGCTCGCCCACCAGCGTCGTCGCGCCCAGAGAGATCTCGTCCATGCCGTCCTGGCCCCAGACGACCAGCGCGCGCTTGGCGCCGAGCTGCTGCAGCGCACGCACGTGGATGCCGACCAGATCGGGGTGGAACACGCCGAGCAGGATGTTGGGCGCACCGGCCGGATTGGTCAGCGGACCCAGGATGTTGAAAATCGTGCGCACACCGAGCTCCTTGCGCACGGCGGCCACGTTCTTCATGGCCGGATGATGATTGGGCGCGAACATGAAGCCGATGCCGGTAGACTCGATGGCCGCGGCGACCTGCTCGGGCTCGAGCATGATGTTCACGCCGAAGGCCTCGAGCACATCGGCGCTGCCTGAACTCGACGACACGCTGCGGTTGCCGTGCTTGGCAACCTGCGCGCCGGCGGCGGCGGCCACGAACATGGTCGCGGTGGAGATGTTGAACGTGTGCGATCCGTCGCCGCCGGTGCCGACGATGTCGATGAAATGCGGTCCGGCATCGACATTCACCGGTCGCGCGAACTCGCGCATCACGCGCGCCGAGGCGACGATCTCGCCGATGGTCTCCTTCTTGACCCGCATGCCCGTGATCAACGAAGCCATCAGCACGGGCGACATGTCGCCGCGCATGATCAGCCGCATCAGATGCTCCATCTCGTCGGGAAAGATTTCCCGGTGCTCGACGCAGCGTTGCACGGCTTCCTGGGGGGTGATGGGCATCTGAATCTCCTGTTGCCTGGCATTGGCGGCCCGTATCGGCCGGGCCATTCTGATTGTTGCCTCGGGCGCGGCAAAGCCCCGCCCGCTCGATAAGCCGCCGTTTCGGACCGCGACGGCACGGCCGGCCGGGCTAGCCGGCCCCGGCCACGGCCGCCGCGCCCACGCGCACCCGATCGAGGAAGTTCGTGAGCATCGCATGGCCGTTTTCGGAGGCGATCGATTCCGGATGGAACTGCACGCCCTCGATATCGAGCTCGCGATGCCGCAGGCCCATCAGTTCGCCGTCGTCGGACCACGCGCTGGGCTCGAGGGTGTCCGGCAGATCGCGCAGGGCCAGCGAATGGTATCGGACCACCTCGAAACGCGCTGGCAGGCCGCTGAAGACGCCCTTGCCGTCGTGGGTCAGCGCATCGCACTTGCCGTGCATGACGCGCTGCGCGCGCACCAACCGGGCGCCGTAAACCATGCCGATCGCCTGATGCCCGAGACAGACACCCAGCACCGGTACACGGCCGCCGAACCACTCGATTGCAGCCATGGAAACCCCAGCCTCGGTCGGGGTGCACGGCCCCGGCGAGATCACCACGCCGTCGGGCGCCGATCGACGCAATTCGTCCATCGTGCTGCTGTCATTGCGTATAGTGATCACCTCGGCTCCCAGTTCACCGAGGTATTGCACGAGGTTGTAGGTGAACGAGTCGTAGTTGTCGATCATCAGGATTCGCAAGCGAGGCCTCCCGAGGAGTGTTGATCATGAACATCGCATCGATATCGAGAGACCGGCCCGACGCCGCCGTGGGCGGCAGCCTGACGCGGGCCCACCGCGCCCGGGTGACGGGCCGCGCGAGACTGGCCGCAGCCACGCTGGGCATTGCGTTGTTCGCCGGGTGCGGCGGCTCCGACGATCCCGGCCCCGCAACCGGCAATACCGGCAACGATGGCGCCGGCGGCACGACCGAGTCGCCCCTGGCCACCGAGACCAAGGTGGCGATCAACGCCGTGCGAACATCCGGCCGACGCTGCGGGCAGACCGACTACCCGCCGACCACCGCGCTCGACTGGTCGGCGCCGCTCGAGCAGGCGGCGCTGGATCAGGCCATCTGGCTGCGCGACAACAATCAGTTCAGTCATGTCGGCGAAAATGGCAGCGACGTCGGCAATCGGGTGACCGCGGCCGGCTACGCATGGCGCACCGTGGCCGAGAACATCGCCGGCGGGCAGGCCGATGTCGCCGCGGTCGTGCAGGCCTGGGTCGACAGCCCCGAACACTGCGCGAACCTCATGACCACCGCGTTTCGCGACATCGGGCTCGCCCGCGTCGACGGCGGCAGCGGCAACACGTATACGAGCTACTGGACCCTGGTACTGGCCGCGCGCTGAGCGGCCATGGGGTGGGCACGCGCGGGCAGGCTCAGTGCTCATGTGACAGACCTTCGTCGACGCGCTCGGCCGCGCGCATCAGCGCGCGCGCCTTGACCTCGGTCTCGCGCCATTCGTTCTCGGCGATCGAGTCGTAGACGACGCCTGCGGCGGCCTGCACATACAGCTGCTCGTGCCGGATGATGCCGGTGCGGATCGCGATCGCGAGATCCATCTCGCCGGAGAAGCTCAGATAGCCGCAGGCGCCACCGTAGATGCCGCGTTTGGTGATCTCGAGCTGGTCGATCAGTTCCATCGCGCGAACCTTGGGCGCGCCGGTCAGCGTGCCCGCCGGAAAAGTGGCACGAAACACGTCGATGGCGTCGAGCCCGCCGCGCAGCACGCCTTCGACGTTGCTGACGATGTGCTGGACGTGCGAATACTTTTCGATCGCCATCTGCTCGGTGACCCGGACCGTACCGGTCTCTGCGATGCGGCCGATGTCGTTGCGCGCGAGATCGATCAGCATCAAGTGCTCGGCGCGCTCCTTGGGGTCGGCCAGCAGTTCGTCGGCCAGCGACTGATCCTGATCGGGCGACAGACCGCGCGCCCGCGTGCCCGCCAGCGGCCGAATCGTGACCTTGGTCACCCGGCCATCGTGCGCGCACTGGCGCACCGCCGGCGCATCCTGCTCGGTGACCGCGACGGTTTCCTGACGCACGAGGATCTCGGGCGAGGCGCCGACCACCTGCGTGTCGCCGAAATCGTAGAAGTACATGTAGGGCGACGGATTGATCGCCCGCAATGCGCGGTAGAGCATCAATGGCGGATGCGAGAACGGTTTGCGCAGGCACTGGCCGACCTGCACCTGCATCAGATCGCCGGCCATGATGTATTCGCGAGCACGCTCCACCGCCGCGAGATAATCGGCCTTGGCGAAATCGCGCACGACCCGGGCGGGGTCACCGCCATCGGGCGTGGCGGCCGGTTCGATCACGGCCCGCGTCAGGCGCGCCCGCAACTCGCGTAGTCGATGACGCGCATTCGCATAGGCGTCGGGCCCGGACGGGTCGGCGTAGACGACCAGGTAAAGCGCACCGCGCAGGTTGTCGACGATGGCCAGTTCATCGATCAGCAGAAGATGCAGATCGGGCGCACCGACCGGATCCGGCAGCGTGCAGGGCCCGAGCCGCGGCTCGACGAATCGCACCAGGTCGTAGCCGAAGGTGCCCGCCAGACCGCCACAAAAACGCGGCAGTCCGGGCCGCAGTGCGGCGCGATAGCGCCGCTGGAAGCCACGCACGAATTCGATCGGGTCGCCGACGTGCTGCTCGAGTTCACGGCCGTCGCGCAGTACGGAGATCTGGTCGGCATGGGCACGGATCGATACCCGCGCCGGCAGGCCGATGAACGAGTATCGACCGAAGCGCTCGCCGCCCAGAACGGATTCGAGCAACAGGCTGTTGGCCCGGCTCTCGCCCTGCGTGAGCTTCAAATACAGCGAGAGCGGCGTGTCCAGATCGGCCGGGCACTCGAGCAACAAGGGGATGCGGTTGAAGCCCTGGGCGGCCAACGCATTGAATTCGAACTCGGTCATGGTGTCTTGATCGTGGCACTGGCCCGACACGGCGGAACCGGCAGGCGACTGTGTCGTGAGGAACCCGCGGGCGGCGGGCGGGCTTGCGATCGGGGTCGCCGAAGAGGGGCGACGAAACGGGAGCGCGAACTAGCGCCAGCAAAGGGCGCGTTGCCATCGCGGCATGACGCGCCAAGACTCCCGAATGACCGACATGTGCTTCAACCCAGTTGACGATCGACGTCCAAGAAGGAATGCACTATACCATCAGATTCAACGCTCCCGATGGGTTCGCCTTCGTTGTAGCCATACGGCACCAGCAGCACCGGCATGCGGGCGGCACGCGCCGCGGCCGCATCATTGGCCGAATCGCCAACCATCAGACAGTGTTCCGGACGCTGCCCGAGACGGGTGGCCGCCTCCAGCAGCGGCAAGGGGTCGGGCTTGCGGCGTGGCAACACGTCGCCACCGATCACCACGGCGAAGTAGCGGGCCAGGCCACTGGCGGCCAGCAATTGCTCGGAGAAACCCTGCGGCTTGTTGGTCACGCAGGCCATCGGCAGACCGCGCGCGCTGAAACGCTCGAGCCCTTCGACGACACCATCGTAAGGGCGCGCCTGACGGCCGTTTTCGCGCGCATAGTGGCGATCGAACGCTGCCCGCGCTCGGTCGAACTCATCGTTGGCGGCCTGCCCATGGGCGTCGTTGGTCAGCGCGCGATGGACCAGCCGGTCGGCGCCCTTGCCGACGAAAGTGGCAATGCGCGCCACCGGCAGCGGCGCGCGACCGAGTTCGAGCAGCATCGCATTGGTGGCCTCGGCAAGATCGGCGACGGTGTCGAGCAAGGTGCCATCGAGGTCGAACAGCAACGCGCGTGTGCGACGAAGATCGTGAGAATCAGTCATCGGACCGGCGGCCGTCAGGCCTGGTAGCGGGCAGATGCCGCTTCGCGCAAGCGCCCGATCACCCCACGATAGCCGCCATCGGCATCGGGCGCACCGAACACCGCCGAGCCGGCCACGAATGCATCCGCGCCCGCGGCGGCGATGGTGGCGATGTTCTTCGGATTGACGCCGCCATCGACCTGCAAGCGAACCGGAGCGCCGCCGGCCGCGTGATGTGCGGTCAGGCGCGCACGCGCCTGACCGATCTTGGCCAGCATGGCCTCGATGAACGACTGGCCACCGAATCCGGGGTTGACGGTCATCAGCAAAACGAGATCGATCCGGCCCAGCACGTGATCGAGCCAGCTCAGGGGCGAGGCTGGATTCAGCACCACGCCGGCCTTGCAGCCGCGATCACGAATGAGCTGCAGGGTGCGATCGAGATGACGTGTCGATTCGGGATGCACACTGAGGATATCGGCGCCAGCATCGGCAAAGGCATCGACCAGCGGATCGGGATTCTCGACCATCAGATGGACATCGAGGGGGATCCGTACATGCTTGCGCAATGCCTTGCAGAACATCGGTCCCATCGTCAGGTTGGGCACGTAGTGGTTGTCCATCACGTCGAAATGGACCCAGTCCGCGCCGCCGGCCTCCAGCGCCACGACCTCGTCGCCGAGACGGGCGAAGTCGGCCGACAAAATGCTCGGTGCGATGACCGGCGCTGGAAGAGACGTCGCACTGTGGCTGACCATGTCGGGAACCTTCGTGAATGCCGGCGGATCGCGGCGGACTCCTATAATGCGCGCCATTGTATTGCGGCCGGAAAGCGTCCCAGATGACCGAAGTCAATCGCGAACCCAAGTACAGCATCGAGATCACGATCGAGACCCGCTATCTGGCCGAGCAATCCGATACGGAGTCGCATCGCTATGCGTTCGCCTATACGGTGCGCATTCTCAACAAGGGCAGCGTGGCCGCTCAACTGATCAGCCGCCACTGGCTGATCGAGGACATGAACGGCAAGCTGGTCGAGGTGCGCGGCCTGGGTGTGGTGGGTCGCCAACCCTTGCTGCAGCCGGGCGAACATTTCGACTACACGAGCGGCAGCGAACTCGCGACCTCGGTCGGTACCATGCGCGGCAGCTATTTCTTCGTGGCCGAGGATGGCCACCGTTTCGACGCCGAGATCGCGCCGTTCACGCTCGCAATTCCGCGCACGCTGCACTGAGCGCGTCGGGCCGCGTCACCATGAACCTGCGCGGCGGCAATCGTCCGACGCCAGCGAGATCGGGCATCAGGCCGCTGTCGCGACTAGCCCGCCGATGCACGCCGTGGCTGATCGCGACCGGCGTCGGCGGCTGCGCTCTGTGGCCGCCCGGCGATACCACCTGGGTGACGCCGGGCCCCAAGGCGGTGGCTGCACTGCCCGGCTGGGAACAGGCCGCGACAGCGCCCATCGCCAATGCGCTGCGCAGCCAATGCCGTGGTCGCTGGCTCACCGGCGCGCCCGACGAGTCGTCGCGACGCATGCGCGAGGCCTCCTGCGCCCTGTTGGACCAGGCTCCGGACGAGCGCGCCATGCGCCAGGCGATTGCGCGCGGATTCGTGGCCTGGCCGATCGTCGAGGACACCGGCCTCGGCGTGGGCCTGATGACCGGCTATCACGAACCGCTCGTCACCGGCAGTCGCGAACGGCAGAGCGAAACTCAGGCGCCCCTGTACGGCCCGCCGGCGCGCGCCGCCTCCGACGCTTCGCCGGGGCCGACCCGCGCCGAAATCGCAGTCGACCCGCGGGCCGCCGGTGTCGCCGGCCGCGAACTGGTCTGGGTCGACGATCCCATCGAAGCGTTCTTCCTGCAGATCCAGGGCTCCGGGCGGATCCGGCTGCGCGACGGATCGATCATGCGCGTCGGCTTCGCCGCGCACAATCGCCATCCGTATCACGCGATCGGCCGTACTCTGATCGCGAGCGGTGAACTGACCCGCGAGTCGCTGTCGGCCGATGCAATCAAGGATTGGCTGCGCAGAAACCCGAATCGCGCCGCCGCCGTCATGCAGACCAATCCGCGTGTCGTGTTCTTTCGGGAACTGCCAGCGACGCACGCCGACGCTCGTGCCCCGGGCGCGCAAGGCCCGATCGGCGCGCTCGGCGTGCCGCTGACCGCACGCGCATCGGTGGCGGTCGACCTCGACCGCCTGCCTGCCGGGGCCCTGCTGTACGGTCGCGATCTGCAGGCGCCGCCAGGCGCAGCGGGGCCGGGCTTGCTGATCGCGCAGGATCGAGGCGGCGCCATCCGGGGCGCGGTCCGGATCGACCGTTTCACGGGCTCGGACGACGCCGCCGCCCGCGAAGCCTCCGCACTGAACGCACCGGTTCGAATGTGGTTGCTCTGGCCAAGGGGCGCGAGACCTCCCGGCGGACTGCCGCTGGCCTGGACCGAACCGCCCTTGTGAGCGATGGCCGCCCCCTCAACTCGCCGCCTACCCGCTCACCGGGACAGTCGGCTGGCGACCATGATGTCTAGCCCCGTGCCGGATGGGCCCGGCGTTCAGCTGCCCTTGGGCTTCTGGTTCTGATCGAGCGCCTCGACGAAGCGCGTCGGCGGCACGTAGCCCTGCAGGCGTTTGCCGGACGGAAAGAACAAGGTGGGCGTCGCCGACACGCCGAGACCTTCGCCAAGCGCCTTGATCTCGGCGATCGGGGTTTTGCAGGAACCGTCATTGGAAGGCGCCACGCCCGTCAGCATCAGATCGTTCCAGGCGGTGGACGGGTCGTCGGCACACAAGACCTTGCGCGACTTCACGTCCGAATCGGCGGCCAGGATCGGATAGGCGAACGTGTACACGGTCAGGTTGTCGATGCGCATCAGATCGGCGCGCAGACGTTTGCAGTAAGTGCAGTTGGGGTCTTCGAACAGGGCCACCGTGCGCTCGCCGGCACCGTTGACCATCTTGATGGCCTTGTCGATCGGCAGCACCGAGAAATCGATGGCCAACACCTCTTCCATGCGCTCACGCGTGAAGTTGCGATTGGTGTTCATGTCGACCAGTTCGCCGTCGATCAGGATGTAGCGGCCCTCGCGATCGACGTAGTACAGATCGTTGCGGATGCGTATCTCGAGCAGATTCGACATCGGCGTCGCATTGACGCTCTCGGCGAGGAATCGGCCGCCGGTCCAGGCGCGGATCCGATCCTTGATCTGTCGTTCGAGTTCGGGTGCGACGGCCGTCACCGCCGGCGTGGCGTCCGCGGTCACCCGATTCTGAGCGAACGCACCCGGCAGAATCGTCGCGAGAGTGGCGGCGAGCGCCAGCACGAGGGCGGGCATGCGTTTGGAATGAGGTCTCATGGCGATTCCGTAGTGGTCATCGGGTGCGGGTTGCCGCGCGAGTCAATTGTCGGCGCAGCAGCGCCTGCCTTGCAAATAACCGCCAGCCGGCATCGCGTACCGCACGCAGGGGCAGCGCGGCCGGCGACGCCGTGGCCGGGCCGAACAGGCGCTGCAGGCCATCGGTGAGCGCGAGCATCGAGCCGACCGGCTCGGCGCGGCGCCGACGATGACGGCGCAGCAGCAAGGCCTGGCCGGGATCGAAGCCGCTGCCGGAAAACCTTCCGCGCGCCTGCGCCAACACCTCGGTCAGGTCGAGCACGTCGCCCAGGCCGACATTCAGGCCCTGCCCGGCCAGTGGATGCATGACGTGGGCAGCGTCGCCGATCAGAACCAGGCGCTCGCCGATGGGGCTGCTCGCCCAGCGACGCGCCAGCGGGAACGCGATCGGATCACTGATAGGGCGCATCTCACCCAGCAGGCCGCCGGCCACCTCGGCCACCGCCTCACCGAGCGCCTGCGCGCCCCCCTCGACCAGCGAGCGCGCGCGCCCCGGGGCCGTGGACCACACGATGCTGACCATACGGCCGCTCACCGGATCGGCGGCGGGCGGGCCGACGTCGGCCGAATCGGGCAGCGGCAACAAGGCCAGCACGCCATGATCGCCGAACCACTGCCAGGCGGTGTCGCGATGCCCGGCCTCGCAATGCAGATGCGCGACCACCGCGTGATGATCGTAGGCGTCGCCCTGCACGGCGATGCCAGCGTGCGCGCGCACGGCGGAGCGCGCGCCGTCGGCGCCGACCAGCAAGGCCGCACGCACTCTTTGCCCATCCTCGAGGTCGACCGTAACCGAACGGCCGTCTTGCGACCACGCGATGCCGGCGATCTCACCCGTCGTTTCACGCACGCGGCCGGGCATGGCCGCAGCCAGAGCACGCAGCAGGTTGTCCTGCTCGATGATCCAGGCAAGCGACTCCGTGCGGCCCTCGTAGGCCGACAAGTGCAACTCGTCGACATGGCCGGGCGCCAGGCCCGCGCGTGGAAACACCCGCATGTCGTAGACCGGAGCGACCCGGGCCGCGACGAGCGCCTGCCAGGCACCGACCGACCGCAGCAAGCCGGCGTTCTCGGGCGAGATCGCGTAGACGCGCGGGTCGAAGGGCCCGGCCAACGGCGCGCTGGCGAGTCCGGCGATTGCGGGACCGCGATGAACGAGCACGACCTTGAAGCCCGCGCCCGCTAGAGACGCAGCCGCAGTCAGACCGGCGACGCCGGCACCGACCACGACGATATCGGTTCGAATCTGAGTCACGTCCCGATTATAGGCCCTGCGCTCGTGCTATACTGCTCGGTTCCTACGCCGGTGACTTGTCGCCGGCGTTCTGTTGCGGCGGAGGTGCATGACCGCCGCCCGGCACGGCCAAGTAGCTCAGTTGGTAGAGCAGAGGACTGAAAATCCTTGTGTCGGTGGTTCGATTCCGCCCTTGGCCACCAAATTCAACCGCAACCGGCGCCCGGCTGCGGTTTTTTGTTGCCCGCCGCGGCGCGCGACCGTGTCGGCCGGGCCGCGCCGTCGTGCGCGATCACATGGCCCTGAAGCCTTCCAATGGGTTCAACCAGGCCGTCGAAGGTCGGCTCCGGAACGCGAGCCGGCGCGTGTTCGCGGATGAACCCGCGGTGCAGCCACGACTGACGACTGACGACTGATTACATCCGTAACCGGTCGATCCACACACGTAAGGCCGCCGTTAACAAGCACGCGTGCGAAGTACCTGCTGTCGGCTCGTGCGGCTCGTTCGACCCGGAGAGCGCGACGCGCACACGGTGAATTAGCACGATGGCCCTGTCAGCCGCGTGTGTCGCGGCACCGTGCAACACCATCCGATGGAGCGCCGTGATGAACCTTCGACTGAAAACCCTGACCGCCACCGCTGCCCTGGCGTTGCTCGCAACCGGCTGCGCGAGCACCGGCGGCGACGCCGACCGCATGACCGTCGAACAAGCGAGCCGCATGTTCAAACAGGGTGACGAACTCGTGAAGCAGGGCGAGCAGGTGCGCGTGGCGGGCCAGGCGCAGGTTGCGGCCGGCGAGCAGAAGATCGTCGAAGGCGACAAGATGATCGAGAAGGGTGAGGCGCTCAAGAGCGAAAGCGAGCGCGTGTTTCGCGAAGCGAGCAAGTCCGCGAAGCTGGACTAGAGAACCGTGTGGCAGAGCGAGGCCCCAGCCGCGCAGCGTTGTGACGCCGGTGACTCCGTCTCCGGCATAGCAGGCCGGTCTGTCGCGGAACCTTGCAGAGCGTGTGCGCGCCACACGTCCTTCACGAGGCCCCGCTGGTCGGGCGGCAGGGCCCGTCGGCAGCCATCCACCTTAGGGTCGCGTCGAGCCACCGCCACGTAACGGACACGTCGTCTGGCCGACATCCGCGCCGTGGTCGACCACCTCGATGCGCATTGCGTTCAGGGGCGGCCCGGTGTGTCTCGTCGGCTCGCCTTGTGCGGGCATCCGAGCAAGTCGCCGAGAGCCCCTCCCCGTGTCGATGCGCATCCTCAGATCGTCCCTGCGCTCGCCCCTGATACGACGCATTGCGATCATGGTGTTCGCAGGCATCATGGCGATCGAGGTCCTGCTACTCGCCGTCTCGGCCATGGCCGAGCGCGACCGACTGCTCGCTCAGGTCGCCAACACGGCCGAGACGCTGGTGCCGGCGTTCGCCGACGTCCGTAGCGCGCCCGCCATCGCGAACCGGCTGCTGGCCCTTGCCGAGGATCGATTTCCGCTGCTCGCCTATCGCGTCGAGTCCGCCGGGGGTGACCTGTTGATCGCCGGCGGCCTGCCGATCGCTGGCGACGAGGCCCGCACGCCGGGGCAGACAGTGGATCGTGACCATGCGCGGCTCGGCATTCACCGCTTGCTCGCCGGGCGCGACGGGCAGGCCGCCACGCGGGTCACGCTGGTCTTCGACGTGCGCGCGATCGACGCTGCCGTGCAACGCTATGCATTGCGCATCCTCGGCCTGGCGCTGGCGATCGCGAGCGTCGTGACCATCGGGATTCTGATCGCGCTCGGCCCCGCCTTGTTGCAACCGCTGCTGCGCCTGCGCCGACTGCTCAACACGGTTGGCCGATCCGAGCCCAAGGCGTCGCGCGCGCCGCTGCCGACGGCCCAGACGAGCCGCCACGACGAGATCGGCGACGTATACCGGGCGTTCGAGCAGATGCTCACGACGCTCGAACGATCGCGGGCCGAAGGCCGGGAGATCATGGGCCGGTTCCAGGATTTCGCCAGCCTGGGCGCCGACTGCTTCTTCGAACTCGACGCCGGACTGCGCCTTCGTTTCATCGCCGGCGAGGTCGGGTCGCTGTCGGCGAATCGCATCGGCGAACTCGAGCGCCGTCATCTGCGCCCACTTCTGCGCCAGCGCGGTCTGTCGGACGAGCAGATCCGCCAGTTGTTTCGGTCGCTGCACACGCAGGGTCACTGGGACGGCCCGTTCGAAACCGCCGACGAGGGCGCGTCGCGCCTGAACGTGCGCATCACCGCTCGCTCGATACGGGATCGACGCGGTCGGCTAAGCGCGGTGCGCGGCATCATCGCCGACATCACGGCGGCCAGGAAAATGGCCAGCGAACTCGAGCACCTGGCGACGCACGATGCGCTGACCGGCCTGATCAATCGCCGCGCGTTCGATCGACATGTCTCGCACGCGCTCGACCGGAACCGCGACGACGCGCTGCCCTCCACCCTGTGCGTGCTCGACCTCGATCGTTTCAAGGCGGTCAACGATCGATGCGGACACGCGGCCGGCGACGCGCTGTTGCAACAGGTCGCCCAGTTGCTGCGTCGGCACATCCGCAAGGGCGACTTCGCGGCGCGCATTGGTGGCGACGAGTTCGCGCTGCTGCTGACGGGCTGCCCCATGAACCAGGGTTTGCGCGTTGCCGAGACGATCCGGCACGCAATCGGCCGGTTTCGCTTCGACTGGCGGGGTCGACGTCACGACATCGGTGTGAGCATCGGAGTGGCCGAGCTGACTCCGATGCTCGGCCAGTCGGCAGATGCGATGCGGGCGGCGGACGCGTGCTGCTTCCGTGCCAAGCGTGCGGGCCGAAATCTGGTCCACGCCTTCACGCCGGACCACGAACGCCCGGAAGAAAACCATGGCGTCACCGGTCCGACGGAGCTCGATACGGCGCTCGTGGACGATCGCTTCGAACTCTACTTCCAGCCGGCCGCGCATCTGCGCGACCGCGAAGGCGGTCCGGACCACAGCGCGCCGCCGCCCTATGTCGAAATCTTGCTGCGCATGCGCAGCCGCGATGGCCGCCTGATCGCGCCAGGCGCATTCCTGCCCGCGGCGGAGCGCCATCGAATGGTTGAACGCATCGATCGTCATGTGATCGAGCGTGTGTTCGCGTGGCTTTCACACCATACGGCCGCGATCGACCCGTCGACGATGATCGCGATCAACCTGTCGGCCGCATCGCTTGCCAACCCATCGTTTCGTCAGGATGTGACCGACGCATTGCGCGGTCTGGCGCTCGATCCACGCCGGATCTGTTTCGAGGTCAACGAGACGGCCGCCATGCACGACATCGCGGGCAGCGCGCGCTTCATGAATGCGATGCGCGACCTGGGTTCGCGCATCGCGATCGACGACGTCGGCACCGGCATTTCATCGCTCGAGCACCTTCGGCATCTGCCCGTGGACTACGTGAAGATAGACGGTGTATTCGTGCGCGATATCGCCTGCAATCCGATCGATCGGTCGATGCTTCGCTGCATGGTGGAGATCACCGGCCTGCTCGGCATCTCCACCATCGCCGAACAGGTCGACGACGGGCGAGTCGCAGCCGCCCTGGCCGAGGCAGGGGTAGACATGGCGCAAGGCTTCTGGCATGCCGAACCGCGACCGCTGGCTGCGTTGGCGAAAGGCACGACGCTCAGGCCGCGTCCTGCATCGCCGGCGCCACCGTGGCGGCCTCGCCCGGGTCATGCCGCTCTCGCCATTGCCGATCGAGCGCCTGCCAGCGCTCGCGCGCCTGCGCCAGGTGACGAGCCTTGACGTGGCCGAAGCCACGAATGTGCTCCGGTACATCGGCGATCTCCACGGCCAGTGGCAGCGACGACGCGCTCAGCTCGGGCAGCAGCGCGCGCACCCGGTTCTCGTATTCACCGACCAGTGCGCGCTCGCCTCGCCGCTCCTCGCTGTAGCCGAACGGGTCCAGGAAGCTGCCGCGCAGGCCGCGCAGACGGGCCAATACGCCCATGGCGCGCAGCATCCAGGCGCCGTACTCGCGCTTGGTCAGCTCACCGGTGGCGGGATCGCGTCGCGCGAACAAGGGCGGCGCCATGTTGAAGCGGATCTCGCGCACGTTCTCGAACTCGTGCTCGAGTTGCTCCTTGAAGCCCGACAGCGAGTAGAGCCGGGCGACCTCGTATTCGTCCTTGTAGGCCATCAGCTTGGCCAGACCGTGCGCCACCGCTCGGGTGAGCGCGCCGGCTTCGCCGGCGATGCGGGTCTCCGCCGCGCGCACCTCGTCGACCAACGAACGGAAGCGACGGGCCAGGCGACGATTCTGATACTCGCCCAGCAAGGCCTCACGGTGCGCGATCAGCGCATCGAGATCCAGGGCGGCGGGCGCGCGCTCGTCGGCCGCGGTCTGGCCGAGCGCCTTGTCGATGGCGGCCGGATCGTGGGCCCACAAACGGCCCCAGGAGAGTGCCCGCTTGTTGAAATCGACCTGCACTGCGTTGAGCTCGATCGCACGCTCGATCGCGCCCACCGACACGGGCAGCCAGCCGAGCTGCGCGGCCGCCCCCACCATGAACATGTTGGTCGCGATGGTGTCGCCGCACAAGGCGCGCGCCAGGCCGGTGCCGTCGACGGCACGAATGTGCTCGGCGCGCAGCTTCTCGGCAAGACGCCGCGTCAGCAACGAGGTGTCCACGCGTGCATCGGGGTTCGAGGTGAACGCCGCCGTGGGCTGCACCCGATCATTGCCGATGAAGCGCGTGCGCTGCGGATCGAAGGTGCGGAAGCACTCGTCGTTCAGGGCGGCGACCATGTCGAAGCCGAGCACGAGATCGGCCTCGCCCAGCCCGAGTTTGTTTCCGCCCAGGCCGGCGGTGTCGGCGGCGACCTGCAGGTGGCTGAAGACCGCGCCGTTCTTCTGCGACAGGCCGGTCATGTCGAATGCGGAAACCGCGCGGCCCTCGAGATGCGCCGCCATGGCGAGCACCGCGCCGACGGTGATCACGCCGGTGCCGCCGATGCCCGGGATCATCACGCCATAGCCACCGTCGCCGAGTTCGGCCACCGCAGGCGTCGGCAGCGTCGCGAACAGGCCCTGCGGATCGTCGACACCGGCACCTCGCCGCGGGCGACCGCCGAGCACGGTGACGAACGACGGACAGAATCCCTTCAGACAGGAGAAGTCCTTGTTGCAACTCGACTGGTTGATCCGCCGCTTGCGGCCCAGCACGGTGTCGTGCGGCTCGATGCTCACACAGTTGGATTGCTGCGAGCAGTCACCGCAACCCTCGCAGACCGGCTCGTAGATGAACTCGCGTTTCTCGGGGTCGGGGAACTCACCTCGTTTGCGCCGGCGTCGCTTCTCCGCGGCACAGGTCTGCTCGTAGAGCAGCACGGTGCAACCGGGCGTCTCGCGCAGTTCGCGCTGGACGGCGTCGAGCCGGTCGCGGTGCTCGATGCGTACCTGCGCCGGCAGACCGATGCCACGATGGCGCTCGGGGTCGTCGGACACCAGCACCAGCGCGCGTACGCCTTCGTCGAGCACCTGACGCACGATGGCGGAAACCGAGATCGGGCCGTCAACCGGCTGGCCGCCGGTCATCGCGACCGCATCGTTGTAGAGGATCTTGTAGGTGATGCTGGCACCGCTGGCCACTGCCGCACGGATCGCCAGCAGGCCCGAGTGGAAGTAGGTACCGTCGCCCAGATTCTGAAACACGTGCCCGCGCGAGGTGTAGCGATGCATGCCGACCCAGGTCATGCCTTCGCCGCCCATCTGCGTGCCGAGCAAGGTGCCCGGCCGTGCCCACAAGGCCATGCCATGACAACCGATGCCGGAGATCGCGCGGCTGCCCTCGGGAAACCGCGTCGACGTGTTGTGCGGGCAACCCGAACAGAAATACGGCAGACGAGCGGCCTCGGCCGGCGCGATGACCGTCAGCAAGGTGCGCCGCCACGAGCGAGTGGCATCGGCGCGCGCGGCCAGCGCATCGTCCCAGATGCCGTTGGCCTTGAGGCGCTCGGCGATCACGAGCGCGAGATCGAGCGACTCGAGCGCCACGTCGGCCGGTAGCAGCGGCTTGCCGGTGTCGTCGAGCTTGCCGGTGATACGCGGTCGCTCGGCCGCGTTGTAGAGCAGGCTCGCCGCCTGCGTCTCGATGAACGCCGACTTCTCCTCGATGACGAACAACTCCTGCTTGCCCTGGGCGAACTCGCGCAGTCCCTGCGGCTCCAGCGGCCAGAGCAGGCCGACCTTGTAGACGGAGACGCCAAGAGCCCGCGCGCGCGCCTCGTCGATGCCCAGTGCGCGCAGTGCCTGGCGCACGTCGTGCCAGGCCTTGCCGGCGGTGACCAGGCCCAGCCGCGCCCCGGTACCGCCGTAGGTGACCCGGTCGATGCCGTTGGCGCGGGCGAACGCCTGCACGATCGGCAGCCGGTGACGGCGCAGGATCTGCTCGTCGCGCGCGGGCGCGAACACGCCGCGGAAATGCACCCCCTCGGGCGGCATCTCGACCGGTTCGTGCGCGGTGATCGTGAAATCGTCGAGAGAGAAATCGCTACTGATCGTCTGCTCGGCCGTCTCGTTGACCATCTTGAAGCCGACCCAGCAGCCGCTGGCCCGCGACATGGCCCAACCCAGCAAGGCAAACGGCACCACTTCGGCCGCGTCGGCCGGATAGAGGGTGGGAATGGAATGGGCGGCAAATGCCTGCTGGCTGTGGTGGGCGACCGTGGAGGACTTGCCGGGGTGGTCGTCGCCCGCTACCGCCAGCACGCCACCCTTGGGATGCGTGCCCGTGTAGTTGCCGTGCTTGAGCGGATCGCCGGATCGGTCGACGCCTGGTCCCTTGCCGTACCACATGGCGAACACGCCATCGACGGTGGCGTCGCCCATCACCGCGAGTTGCTGGCTGCCCCAGACCGCGGTTGCCGCCAGGTCCTCGTTGACGCCGGGCTGGAAGGTGACATCGGCCGCCTGCACATGCTTGCGCGCCGCCCAGAGCGCCTGATCGAGCCCGCCCAGCGGCGAGCCGCGATAGCCGGACACATAACCGGCCGAACGCAGACCATTGCGTCGATCGAGTTCGCGCTGCAGGATCAACGCCCGCACGAGCGCCTGGGCGCCATTGAGCAAGACTCGGCCACCCTGGCGCGTGTACTTGTCGTCTAGCGATACGGTTTCGGGTGCAGCGTTCATGGTCGTTCTCCTGAGTCCGGGAGGAGCCGATGCGGCCGCCCGCCGACAGGCCGTTCGCACCCCGCGCTCGTAACGGGCGCGAAGGGGTCTCCAATCGTCCGATGATAAGGCTTGCCCGGGCCGGGGCGAGCCGAGGGGCTGAGACGTTCCTGCCCGACGTTGCGATGCAACCTGCTAGCGCACAATAGCGCGCATTCGAAATTCGAGCGGCGAGCGCATGGAGCGGCCGCCCGACCAGGAGATGCTCCGATGACCGACCAAGACCTGATCGCCAGCGTGCGTGCCAGCACCGATGACGGCTGCGTGATCGAGCCGGCCGATGCGGCCGGGCGATCGATTTCCCCCCAGGGTCATACCATGCCCGCGGTGCCGATCCTGCGCCCGGCCAGCACCGAGCAGGTGGCCGCCTGCCTGAGGCTCTGTGCGCAGGCCGGCCGCAGCCTGATTCCGCTGGGCGGGGGCACGAACTACGCCGGCTCCACCAAACCCACCGAACGGCGGGAATGGTATCTGTCCCTGGAGCGCATGAACCGCATCGAACAGATCGACACGGCGTCGCGGGTAGCCGTGGTGGGCGCCGGGGTCGTGCTCGAGCACCTGCACAATGCCGCGCGCGACCATGGCATGCAGTTCGCGGTCGACCTCGGCGGGCGCGGCTCGGCCACGATCGGCGGCATGATCTCGACCAATGCGGGTGGCGAACGCGTCCTGCGCTACGGCATGATGCGCGAGCAGGTGATCGGCATCGAGGCGGTGCTTGCCGACGGCCGAATCGTCGATCTGATGGACCGAGTGGTCAAGAACAACGCCGGCTACGACATCAAGCAACTCTTCATCGGCACGGAGGGCACGATCGGCGTCGTCACCCGGGCCGTGCTGCGCTTGCGCCCTGCCCCCATCTCGACCCAGACCGCAATGCTCGCGCTGCCCGACATCCGCCGTGTGGCGGAGTTGCTCAACCGGATCGAGGCGCGCCTGGGCGGCACCTTGTCCGCCTTCGAACTCCTATGGCCCGAGTTCTACGAGACGATGTGCGGCGGCGAGGCGCCCAAGCACAGGCCGCCGGTTCGCCACGATGCCGGGGGGTACGTGCTGATGGAAGCCGAGGGCGGCGACCCGGCCACCGATGCCGAACGCTTCGAACGCGCGCTTGGAGAATTGTTCGAGGACGGCCTCATCGACGACGCTGCGATCGCCCAGTCGCATGCCGAACGCGCGGCGATGTGGCTGATCCGCAATGACGTCCGCTACTTCGCCGAGCGCTGGAAACCGCGCGCCTCGTTCGACATCAGCGTACCGATCGCATTGATGCCCGACTACGTCGACGAGCTGAGGGTGGCGCTGGACCGGCAGTTTCCCGGCGCGCTGGCGACGGTCTTCGGTCACGCCGCGGACAACAATCTGCACATCGGCGTTCGCTGGGGCGACAAAGTGCTCGAGCACTACGATGAGGTCGCGGAATGCGTCTACGCTGGGGTGGTGGCGCGCAACGGCTCGATCTCCGCCGAGCACGGCATCGGTCTGGACAAACGCGCATCGCTGCGCCGGCACAAGCAACCGGCCGCGCTCGCCATGATGTCCGAACTCAAGGCCCTGTTCGATCCCACGGGCGTGCTCAACCCGGGCAAGGTTCTGCCCTGAGACGATCGGCGCGGCCGACGTCGGTTTGGTCGGGCGGTGCGGAGGGTGGCACGCCACCGCGCGTCGCGCCATCGTATGATTGACCGACCACGACCGCACCCGGATGTGTCAACGAACTGCAGGAGTCAGTCATGGGTTGGTTCTCGAAGAAGGACGAAGGCTTCTTTCTTTCCACCGTGGTGCCGCGCGGCGAAGGCGCGTCGGTGGCCAGCTATCTCGGTGTCGTTCACGGTGAGGCGATCATCGGCGCGAACATCTTCCGCGACATGTTCTCGTCGATCCGGGATGTCGTCGGCGGCCGCGCCGGCGGCTACGAACGCGCATTGTCCGGCGCGCGCAATGCCGCCCTCGAAGACATGATCGCCGCGGCACGCGAAATGGGTGCCAACGGCATCGTCGGCATCGACGTCGACTACGAGGTGCTTGGCGAAAACAACGGCATGATGATGGTGGCGGTCAGCGGCACCGCGGTGACGATGGCCTGAGCGAGCCACCGACCATGGGCGAGGAGATCGTCTCCGACGGATTCTGCGAAGCGGATTTCCGCGCGTTCGGCCAACGCCTTGCCGAGGAGACGGCGTCATTGCGACGACGGCTCGACGGCCGGCAGACTCACGACGCCGAACCGATGGTCGGGTTCGAGCTCGAGGCCTGGCTCATCGACCACGCCTGCCTGCCCGCCGCCGACAACACGCGCCTGCTGGCCGAGCTCCACGACCCCCTGGTGGTGGCGGAACTCGCCCGCTTCAATGTCGAGCTCAACGGTGCGCCGCAGATGCCGCGCGGCGAGGGCCTCATCACGCTCGAGAACGAACTGGCACGAACCTGGCACCGCTGCCAAAGCTCGGCGCACGATCTGACCCGCGCGCTGGTCGCGATCGGCATCCTGCCCACGCTGCGCGAAGAGGATCTGGTCGCCGAGAACATGTCCGAGGGCAACCGCTATGCGGCGCTGAACCGGCAAGTGCTCGTGGCGCGAGGCGGCAGCCCGCTGCGACTCGACATCCGTGGCGTGGACCGGCTCAACATCGCCCACCCGAATGTGTTGCTCGAGGCCGCGGCCACCTCGTTCCAGGTGCACTTCCAGACCCGGGCCGCACAGCTGGTGCGGGCGTTCAACGCCTCGTGCCTGATCTCGGCCCCCATGGTCGCGCTGGCCGCCAACTCGCCATATCTGTTCCAGTGCGAATTGTGGGCCGAATCGCGCATTCCGCTGTTCGAGCAGGCGGTCGACACCAGCCCGATCACCGGCGAGGCGCCTCACCGAGTCACCTTCGGCGAGCGCTGGCTCGAATCATCGGCGGCCGAATGCTTCGAAGACAACCTCGCGCGTTTCCCGCCGCTGCTGCCCAGGCTCATGGACGATCCGGCCGCGGAACTACATCATCTGCGGCTGCACAACGGCACGATCTGGCGCTGGAACCGGCCGTTGGTCTCGGTGCACGACGACGGCAGCCTGTCGCTGCGCATCGAGCACCGGGTCATGCCGGCCGGGCCGAGCATCATCGACATGATGGCCAATGCCGCCTGTTACGTCGGCCTGGCGCAGGCACTGTCGACCCAGCCGCAGGCGCCCGAGGCGACCCTGGATTTCGCCGATGCCCGTGACAACTTCTACCGTGCAGCGCGCGAAGGGCTCGATGCCGGCTTGCACTGGGTGGACGGCAAGACCGTCTCCTGCCGCGATCTGATCCTCGACACCTTGCTGCCGCTGGCCGACGCCGGGCTGGCCGATCTGCAGGTGTCGGCCGCCGTGCGACGCCGCTACCTGGGCATCGTACAGGCACGTGTCGCCAGTGGGCAGACCGGCGCGCACTGGCAGCGCGCCTATGTGCGCGAGCATGGCCGCAGCTTCCCGGCCATGCTGGCCGCCTACTGCGAGCGCCAGCGCAGCGGCATGCCCGTACACGAATGGCCGATATGACCCGCCCTCGTGTCAAGCGATAAGGCCGTCCGGAAAACCCGGGATACGACGGCGCCGAACGCTGCCGATGCGGCGCGCCCGCGCGAGGCGTCGGACCGGCCCCGCGCGCGCCAGTCCGCCATCGGACGCGCCATCATGCTCACCATCCTGTCCGGATTCGCGCTGGTCAGCATGAATGCCTGCATGCGGGTCGGGCTGCAGACCGTCGATCCGTTCGTTGCGCAGTTCTTTCGTTACGGCTTCGGCTTGCTGATCGCCCTGCCGTTACTGGTGCGCGGTGGTTTCGGCTGGCTGAGGCCCAACAATTTGAAGGGACAGCTCTGGCGTGGCCTGGCACAGACGCTGGCGATCACCTTGTTCAATATCGCGCTACGCCACATCGCGCTCGCCGACGCCGTGGCGATCATGTTCACCGTTCCGTTCGCGGTCCTGATCGGCGCCTGGCTGTTCCTCGGCGAGAAGGTCAATGCGTCGCGCTGGCTGGCCAGCGCGCTAGGCCTCGCCGGCGTGTTGATCGTGCTGAGCCCGAAGCTGTCCGGCAGCGGCTCGGTGGCCTGGAGCCTCGTGCTGCTGTCCTCGGTGCCGTTGTGGGCGGCAACCTTCCTGATCACCAAGTCGCTGACCCGCGATGATCCACCGCGCACGATCGTCGCCTGGCAGAACCTGTCGATCTCGGCGATGACACTGCCGGCCGCGCTGCTGCTCTGGCAGACGCCGGGACCGACCGAACTCCTGCTGTTGGCCGGGGCAGGTCTGTTCGGCACGCTCGGTCACTGGGCACTGACCCGTGCCTTCGCGCTGGCCGAGATCTCGGCATTGCAGCCGGTCCGATTCCTCGACCTGCTGTGGTCCGCGCTTTACGGAATCGTGCTGTTCGGCGACCCGCCGGTGCTGGCCACGCTGATCGGTGGCATCGTGATCGTCAGTGCGACCGTGTGGCTGGCACGCAGCGAGGCCGCCGCGCGACGCCGCGCCGACCTGGTCGACGACTGACCGACACGGACCCGGGCGGCACGCCGGCGCCGGGCCCTCCGGCTGCGGAGGCCGGCGGCGACGGCCGCGTTTTCGAAGGCGACCCGGCAGGGGCTCTCCGCCCGCGCCGCCGTGCGTTGCCGTCAGCCGTTGCGCCTGGCCGCTGCTGCCGCGACCGCGATCGCCTCACGCAGCGTCGCACGATCGCCCACGTGATTGGCCAGAACGAGCAGCAGGCGGGCATTCATGGCCGCCGCCTGCGCATCGTCGAGATCGCGTTGGCTGTCGATCAGCTCCTGGTAGAAGCCGTCCGGATCGATGATGTTGGCCTTTCTGATCAACGACATTGGATTCTCCTGGTGGCGGCCGCCCGACTCAGACGGACAGGCAGCGTTCGATGGCGCGTTTCACGGCGTCGGCATCGAACTCGCGCCAGCGTGCAGCGACCACCTGGTCGGGGCGAATCAGATAGGTGGTGCCCAGAGTGGCATCGAAGCGCTCGGCTGCCAGACCCTCGACATCGATCAGATCGGCCTGCGCGGCGCCGACCCCGGCATCGATCGACAACACCGGCGCACGCTGGCCATGACTCTCGAGCGCGCGCTCGCCCGGGCGACGCCCGAACACCAGGACACGAAAGCCGCCGCCGACGTGATCGTGCAGCCAGGTGTCGCTACCCTGCCCTTGCAAAGGCGCGTCCGGACACGGATCGCCCGGCGACGGGCCCGCGATGAAGCCCGGCCCGTCGGCGCCATTGAGCGATGAATCGCGATAGGGCGTCGGCATCGACAGACGGCCACTGTTGACCAGCGGCCGCGCCAGCGGCTCGTCGCGGGCGAGATCCAGCACCGCATCGCGCAGCACGCGGCTGGAGCCGCTCTTGGGTGTGATGAAATCGGTCGAGCGCGTGGAGTTCAGGAGGTTGTCGTCGGCGGCGAACGCACGCTCTTCGTGGTAGCTGTCCAGCAGGCGCTCGGGTGCATGGCCTTGCACGACCGCGGCCAGTTTCCAGACCAGATTGTCGATGTCCTGCACGCCGGTGTTCGCACCGCGCGCACCGAACGGAGATACCTGGTGGGCGGCATCGCCCGCGAACAACACGCGGCCGTAGCGAAAGTTGTCGATGCGCCGGCAGGCGAACTGATAGATCGATACCCACTCGAGCTCGAACGGCACGCCGGGCAGCATCGCCTCGATGCGCGCACGGACATTGTCGGGCTCGCGTTCGACATCGGGGTCGGCGTGCCAGCCGAGTTGGAAGTCGATTCGCCAGACGTCGTCGGCCTGCTTGTGCAGCAGCACCGACTGGCCACGATGGAACGGCGGATCGAACCAGAACCAGCGCTCGGTCGGGAAATCGGCCTTCATGACCACATCGGCAATCAGGAAGCGATCCTGGAAGAACTGGCCGGTGAAGCCGGCGCCGACCAGCCTTCGGGTGTCGCTGTTCGCACCGTCGCAGGCGATGACCCAGTCGGCCTGCATGTGAAATACGCCGTCGGGCGTCTCGACCGTGAGCACGACGTGGTCGTCGGCCTGTTGCAGATTGAGCAACTTGTGCTTCCAGCGCAGATCGATGCGGGGATTCTCGTCGCAACGCGCGACCAGGTGCTCCTCGAGGTAATACTGCTGCAGGTTGATCATCGCCGGCATCTTGTGGCCGGGTTCGGGCAACAGGTCGAATTCGTAGGCCAGGTCGTCGCGAAAGAACACCTTGCCGCGCTGCCAGCTCACGCCCTTCTCGACCAGCGGCTCGACGAAGCCGAGCCGGTTCCAGACTTCGAGGGCGCGCTTGGCGTAGCAGACCGCGCGCGAACCGATGCTGACCGTGTCGTTGTCGTCGAGCACGACCACCGGCAGGTCGTGGGCGGCACAGTCGAGCGCGGCCGTCAGACCGATCGGGCCGGCGCCGACCACCACCACCGGATGCCGCACCGGCCGGCCCGAGCGCTGCTCGTCGCTGACCCGGTACGGAAAGCGCGGGTACTGGTAGGTCTCGAGCATGCAGCCCTCCTCAGTTCGATACGCCGGCAAGCTCGTCGGCGTGCAACCACGCGGCCTGGCGCGGTGCGCGCTTGGTGACCGCCCACTCGTCGAGCATCGCCCACTTCACCTCGTCGAGCTTGGCCTGCATGTCGGCCGTGGCGGTGTCGGCCGCGAGTTCGAGCCGGTGGCCGTTGGGATCGAAGAAGTAGATCGACTTGAAGATCTTGTGATCGGTGATGCCGACCACGTCGATGCCCTCGGCCTCCAGGCGCGACTTGATCTGTGCGAGTTCATCGACGCTGCCCACCTTGAAGGCAATGTGCTGTACCCAGTCCGGCGTATTGGGATCACGCCCCATCACTGGCGAGTTCGGCAACTCGAAGAAGGCGAGCACATTGCCGGCGCCGGCATCCAGGAACACGTGCATGTAGGGGTCGGGCTCGTGGGTCGAGGGCACGTTGTTCTCGGCGATCGCCAGCACGAAGTTCATGCCGAGTACCCGTTGATACCACTCGACGGTTTCCTTGGCGTCGCGGCAGCGATAAGCGACGTGATGAATGCGTTGCAGGGCCATGTTGCCTCCGTCTGTCGATGACCGGCGCCGCGAATGCGGGACCGCCAGTGGGTGGGATGTCCACGATCGGGACGCGCCGTCTCGATCTCGGCAAATAGTATCAATTGCAACCAATCGGGTCAACATGGTTGCAAGTGATACCATCTTGGAAAAATCGAATCGCCTTCGACGATGAGCGACAGCAGACAAACGAAAGAGAAGCATTCGCATGACGGGCGACGGGCAGCGCGCACCGAGGCCGGCGGCGCGGTCATGGCACTGTCGGATTTTTTGCCGTACCAGCTCGCCGTCGCGGCCGAAGCGGTCAGCCGCTGCGTGGCCGATGTCTATACCGACGAGTTCGATCTTGCGCGCGACGAGTGGCGGGTGCTCGCCGCATTGGGCGAGACCGGCGAGATGAACACCAAGGCCGCGCAGCTACAGACGACGCTCGACAAGGTGCAGGCCAGCCGGGCCATTGCGCGGCTCGAACGCAAGGACCTGCTCACCCGGCACGAGGATCCGGAAGACCGCCGCAATCATGTGCTGCGCCTGACGCGCGCGGGCCGGGCGCTGTATCGGCGCCTGGTGCCGCGCGTGCTCACCATCGAGCAACGCTTGCTGACCGTGCTGAACAGCGGCGAGCGCGCGGCGCTCGACCGCGCGATGACCAAGCTGCTGGCCTGTGCCGCCGAGATCCGGCGCGATCACGAACGCGATCAGGCGTCGGCAGGCTGACGCGACTCGCTGGCTCGCCCCGGGGGCGCGTCCCGCCACCATTCGCGTGCCGAATGACTGCGATGCGCGGTCCAGCGAGCGCTCGACAGACCGCCGGTCTGCTCGCTCTCGTGCCAGAAACCCCACGGCTTGGCGCGCGCATTGCTGTGCACGAACAGGGTCCAGACCGACCGCGATCCGGGCAGCATGATGACCCGGTGGAAGGTATCGCCGGACAACAGATTCAGCCAGCTCACCACCCGGTCACCACCGCGGCGACGTTCGAGATAGCGGCCGCTGAGCACCACCGAGAATGCCCATGGCCACGGATGATCGTGCAAGCCCCGATCGGGATCGGAGCCGACGAAGCGGTGCAGATAGGCGGTCAGGCCGAACGCGCGAAACAGGAAATAGCGTTCCAGGTACGGGTGCTCGCCGTCGGAGATGATGCGACAGGCAAGCCGCCCGCTGATGGCATAGAGGGCACGGCGAATCGTGGCGGCGAACACGGTCTCGGGGCGTCGGACTTGAACGATGGGCGAGCGACGTCGACAAACTCGGCGAAAGTCGACGCTGCGAGACTATCACCGCGCCTCGGTTCGCGGACGCGCACGCCCGGTCCCGGCGCGGCCGGCGCGAAATCCACCGGCCCGGGCGCGTTCGGCCGAGCCGGGCTTGGCCTGCGCACCGGCCGGCTTGGCCGAACCCTGATTCGCCGGGCCGGGCTTGGCCGGCGCTGGCTTCGCGCCACTCGACCGGCCCGGACCCGCCTGGGCAGCCGCACCGTTCTTGACGGCGCCGCGCTTCGGAGCACCACTCTTCGGCGGGCCGGACTTTACCGATCCGGGCTTCGAACGCGGCGCTTGTCCGGATCCGCCCCGCCCGGCCGGTGAAGCCGACACGCCGGGATTCGCGGCGGAGCTCCGGCGCGCCTGCCCACCCGCACGACCCTGCCGGGTGCGCTCGTTGAAAGATCTGTCCGCATCGTCGGAATGCTCGGCCTCGGTCTGGTAGCCATCGATGAGCTGGCGCTCGAGCCGGCGTCCGAGCAGCCGTTCGATCGCGGTCAGCAGCTTGCCCTCGTCCGGACTGACCAGGGACACCGCGTGGCCGCTGGCGCCGGCCCGGCCGGTCCGGCCGATGCGATGCACGTAGTCTTCGGGGACCGACGGCAACTCGAAATTGACGACATGCGGCAACTGGTCGATGTCGAGACCGCGGGCAGCGATATCGGTGGCCACCAGGACGCGAACCTCTCCGGACTTGAAGCCCGCCAGCGCACGCGTGCGGGCGCCCTGAGACTTGTTGCCGTGGATCGCGGCGGCACTGAGGCCGTCACGGCACAGCTTCTCGCTGAGCCGGTTCGCGCCGTGCTTGGTACGCGTGAAGACGAGCACCTGGCGCCAGTTGTTGGATCCGATCATGACCGAGAGCAGTTCACGCTTGCGCGACGCCGCCACCGGATGCACGACCTGCGACACCGCCTCGGCGGGCGCGTTGCGACGCGCGACCTGGATCTCGGCCGGGTCGTCGAGCAGATCACGCGCGAGCGCACGGATCTCGTCGGAGAAGGTGGCCGAGAACAAGAGATTCTGCCGCTGCGCGGGCAGTAGCGCCAACACGCGGCGGATATCGCGAATGAAGCCCATGTCCAGCATGCGATCGGCCTCGTCGAGCACGAGGATCTCGATGTGGCGCAGATCGATCGTGCGCTGGCCGGCGTGGTCGAGCAGCCGCCCGGGCGTGGCGATGACGATGTCGGCGCCCTCACGCAGTTGCTGGATCTGCGGGTTGATGTTCACGCCACCGAAGATGATCGTGGACCGCAAGGGCAGGTGCCGGCCGTAGTCGCGCACGCTCTCGCCGACCTGGGCGGCCAGCTCGCGTGTGGGCGTGAGGATCAGCGCACGCACCTTGCGCGGCGCCTTGGCGGCAGGCTGACGGGCATTGCCGCTCAGCAGCTGCAGCATCGGCAGGGTGAAGCCGGCGGTCTTGCCGGTGCCGGTCTGGGCGCCGGCGAGCAGGTCGCGACACTGCAGGACGATAGGAATCGCCTGACGCTGGATGGGGGTGGGTTCGTCGTAGCCCTGCGTCTGCAGGGCACGCAGCAATTCGCTCGATAGACCGAGCTCGGAAAAACTCATCAGGAAGTCCTGGCGCTGCCCATCGTGGGCGATACCGTCGACGCGCAGGCATCGGCCGGGGCGGGCGCATGAAAGGAAGGAGGAGAGGACGGGCGTCGGGTCGCCCGAAGGCGAAGCCGTCACCGAGGCGGGCTGGCAGGCGCGGCACGCCCCCGAGCCAAAGCGACCGGTTGATCGAACTATACGCAGCGTCGCCCGCGGCGTCCACATTTACTGTGGTGCCGTGGTGGCAATTCCCCCGCCCCGGCCGGTTCGGAAAGCATTTCCGCACCCAGCCGGCCGGCGCGCCAGGCCCCGGGTGACTGGCCCGCCGGATACCGGCTGGCCGGCGGAAGCCTTCAGGACATCACGATGCCGCCGTCGATGTTGAGCGCCTGGCCGGTCATGGCAGCCGACGCATCGCTGGCCAGGTAGAGGGCCAGGGGCGCGATCTCGTCGGCCTCGAGACGGCGACCGAGCAGGGTCAGCCCGCGCTCGATTTCGGCGACGGGCCGGCCGAGCCGCTGCGCGTCGTAGGCGATTCGCTTGTCGTTGAGCAGCGTTGCAACCGGGCCCGGGCAGATGGCGTTCGCGGTGACTCCCTGCGCCGATACCTCGAGCGCAAGCGTACGCGTCAGGCCTAGCAGGCCGTGCTTGCTGGCAGCATAGGCCGCGCCGTGCAACGCACCGATCCTGCCATTGATGGAGGCGATATTGATGATCCGCCCCCAGCGGCTGCTCAGCATGGCCGGCAGTACCCGGCGAGTCAGCCGGTAGGGCACGGTCAGGTTGACGAACAGCATGCGGTCCCAGAAGGCATCGTCGTAGTCGACCAACGGACGCGGATTCTCGCTGCTGCCGATGCCCGCGTTGTTGACCAGGATGTCGATATCGCCGAGCGTGCTGCGCACGGCCTCGAATACCCGCTGCTCGGCGGCCGGCGCCGCAAGGTCGGCCACCACCACCTGGCATCGGCCACCGGCATCGCCGATCTCGGCGGCCAGCGACTCCAGTTCGGCCTCGTTGCGGCCGGTGACACCGACCTGGGCGCCGGCGCGGCCGAACGCGAGCGCGATCGAGCGGCCGATGCCCTTGCTGGCGCCGGTGACCAGTGCGATGCGTCCCTCGAGCGAAACGGATCCTGACATGACGATCTCCCGAATGGCTGTCGACTGACCTCGTGGGCCCCTGATTCACCCGTCGAAGCGGGCCGGCCGATCGAGACCAGAACGTGGAATCCGCGTTCCGTCAGACGCAATAGAAGTCGAGCATCGTGGGAACGCGGTCGTTGGCCAGCACGATGGTCTTGGCCGCGATGCGGGCCTCGCTTCCCTCGCCGACCAAGCGATGTGTGACATGACCGAAGAACACATGCTGGCGCTGCGCGCGCAGATACCAGACGTGGGAACTGAAGGCGCTGCAAAGACTCAGTGATTCGTGGTCGCGCCCGGTCACGAGTGGCACGCCGAGCACGTGCGCGGTTCGGGGTAGCGGGCTCGAAGCCACCGACAGGCCGGAGCGCAGCCGCCAGACCCGATCGGCCAGCGCCTCGCGCGAGGTGCAGTAGATCAGCGAGACGGCGCGGTCGGGGTCGTCCCCGATTCGTTCGTCGTCCAGCCATGCCGGAACCCAGAAGCGTGCATCGGCCGCGTAGAGCGCCAGCCAGTCGTCCCAGCGGCGATGATCGAGAAAATGGGCCTCGCGGGCGATCAGCTCGCTCGCCCAGGCCGGTGCTGCAACCGGCATCCCGGTCGGTGCAAGCGGGTGCTCAGGCATCGCCGCCTCCCGCACCGCCGAGCCGCTCGGCCCAGGCGCGGTAGATCGGGCGCAGGATCGATTCATCGGCCATCGCGAACGAGCCGGCCACCGATTGCACGGGTGAGATGCCGAGTTCGCGCGCGTGCTCGTCCGGCCCGGCATGGGCCAGGCCGAGACCGCGGGCGCCGGCCTGCAGCCAGGGATCGGCGCCGGCCGCGAGCCCTGCCTGCAGCCCCTCGAACATGACCGTGTCGTCGGGCGTGGCCAGGCCGCTCGGATTGAAGAAATCCTCGTACTGACGAAGCCGGCGTCTGCGCTGCTCGGCCGTCTCGCCGACCGGTGCCACGCAGTACGCGGTGATCTCGGTCAGATCGACCGCGATTGGCCGGATCACGCGCATCTGCAGCGCCGCGTTCGAGGCTAGCTGCAGATTCGGGAAGACATTGAACTGGCGGGTACGGAACATCCAGCGCAGGCGGACGTCGCCGACCCGCTCGCGCAGCGCTTCGCGCCCCTCGTAGAGCGGATGGCGCTCGATGGGCGAGTCGGTCCAGACCAGCGCGTGACCGTGGCGCAGCCCGAATGCGCCCATCGCCTGCTCGACCTCGCGCCCGCCATCGCCTTGCCAGACGGCCGCGGCCACGTCGGAGCGGGCCGGCGCCTGCGCACGCCGATCGAGCAGGCGCAGATAAGAGGGATGGGTGGCGGTGAAGTGGTAGGCATCGATCGAGTTCTCGATCTGGTGCTTCCAGTTGGCGCCGAAGGTGTAGGTGACCGCGCCGGGCACCAGTTCGACACCGTCGGGCGACTGGTCGACGATCAGATCGATGAACACGCGCGCATCGCCGAGGTACTGGTCGAGCGTACAAGGCGGCGAACTCAGGCTGGCGAACAGGAAGCCGCGATACTCGGCAAAAGCCGCCACCGGCTCGAGATCGTGGCACAGGGTCGCGAAACCCTCGCCGTAGGCGGCGTCGCGATCATCCTTGATCGCGACGTTGCGGCCACCGCTATCGAACACCCAGGCGTGATAAGGGCAGGCGTGGAAGCGGCGATTTCCCTGTCCGGGCAAACAGAGCAGCATGCCCTTGTGACGGCAGCGATTGTGAAAGCAACCGAGCGTACCGGAGGCGTCTCGCATCACCACCAGCGGCACGTCCGCGATGCGCACGCTCAGACTGGCGTGCGTATCGCGCAACTGGGAGACGTGGCCGACGTAGACCCAGGACTGGCAGAAGACGCGCTCGCGCTCGCGCGCGAACACGCCAGGGTCGAGATAGACGTCGCGATGCAGACGAAAGCGTCCCCGTTCGGGACTGTCGTCGATGAGTCCCGCGACATCGGTCGTGTGGGTTCGGTGCATCCGCGAACTGTACACAGTCTGCGACGGAGCCCGCAAACCGGCTCAGAAGCTATAGACGAGGTTGACCGTGGTCAGCGAATCGCGCTTCTTGCCGAGCGCACCGACGATGTCGGTGTTGTGTTTGATCAGGTGCGAGATACCGAGCGAGAACGCCTTCGTCATCTTCACCTTGACGCCGGTGTTCGACGTCACGGCGGTGTTGTCACCGCCGGCCTCCACGCCGATACGCTGGCGCAGCGTGAGGTTCTCATTCAGGCGCCCGGTGTAGGCCAGCGCGAAGATGCCGACCGCGCCGCGGTCTTGCGGCGTGGCATCGATGTAGGTGGTCTTGTGCGAACCGACACCGGCCTCGACGGCAAGTTCGTGAATCGGCCCCGTGAGCAGCTTGACGCCTATCCCCGAGCCGAGCGTGGCGCGCGAATCGATGTTTGCGAACTGATCGTTCTCCCAGCGCAGGCTCACCCAGCCGTAGAGCCGGGTGTCGAACTTCAGATCGAGCTTGTAGCCGACGGCCCGGCGATCGGCCGATTCCTCGCCATCGGTCGAGGCCCGGTGGATGTCGGCATTCAGGTGGTTCTCGTAGCGCCCGGCCTCGCGCGCCAGCGCAAGCGTGCCACTGACCGAACGTGAATCCGTGTTGCCCGAGGCGCTCACGAGACCGAAACCGGCCTCCCCGGTCCATTCGGCCCGCACCGGGCCGGTGGCCAGACCGATCGCCAGTAGCAGCGCTCCGGCATGGTGCGTTTTCATCGATTCGCTCCCAATGATGGCAGGCTCGAAGACCGCACGGCACATGGCTGCGCGGCCGCGCGATGCCGGTCGCCGATACCGACCGCGTCGCCTGCGAACAGACGAGCGCCCAAGCCGGCGCCGAGGCGCGCAAGCCGACTCAGTGTGTGCTCAGGCGTCGACCAGACGATGGACGTGGGCGGCGATGGCCAGGCACGAGGTCAGGCCCGGTGACTCGATGCCGAAAAGATTCACGAGTCCCTTGCCGGCCTGGCGACCGTGGCGCTCGAGCCTGAAGTCGGTGGCATCCTGGCCATCGACGCGAAACCTCGGACGCATGCCCGAGTAGTCGGGCAGCAAGGCCGCGTCGGGCAGGCCCGGCCAATAGCGACGGATCGCGGCATAGAAGCGCTCACCGCGCGCCGGATCGACCGCGTAATCGAACGAATCCACCACCTGCACGTCGGGCCCGAAGCGCGCTTGGCCGGCAAGGTCCAGCGTCAGGTGAACCCCCAAGCCGCCGGGCTCGGGCACCGGATACACCAGGCGCGAGAACGGCGCCGGCACACCCAGCCGGAAGTAATTGCCCTTGGTGAAGAAGGCTTCGGGAGTCTGCCAGTCGTCGCCGATCAGGCGATCGTCGGGCGCCGCCGGCGAATCGGCCAGCGCGCGGGCCAGCGCGATGGCGCCATGGCCCGCCGAGTTGATGACGAGACCGGCATGCAGCTCGAGTTCGACGAGCTCGCCCTCGCTGCCGCAACGAACGTCGAGCACCACGCCATCGGAGCGCCCGTGCATGGCGACGACACGCGAACAGACGGCCAGCGTGGCCCCGTGACGCTCGGCGTCACCCAGTAGCGAGATCATCAGTGCGTGGCTGTCGATGATGCCCGTCGAAGGTGACCACAGCGCACGCACCACATCCAGGGCCGGTTCCATGCGCGCTATGGCGTCCTGCTCCAGCCACTGCAGATCGTCGACACCGTTACGCCGCGCCTGGGCCGCGATCTTCTCGAGTACCGGTACCTGCTCATCGTTCGCGGCCACGATCAGCTTGCCGCAGCGCCGATGCGGCACGCCCGCCTGTTCGCACCAGGCGTACAGCGCATGGCGACCCTCGACGCACAGCCGCGCTTTCAGCGATCCGTCCGCATAGTAGATGCCGGCATGGATCACCTCCGAGTTGCGTGAACTGGTCTGCGAGCCGAACATGGACTCCGCTTCCAGTATCACCACCTCGCGGCCACGGCGGGCGAACTCGCGCGCGATCGCCAGGCCGACCACCCCTGCGCCGATCACTACCGTATCAACTCGTTCCATCGTCATCGCGACATCGATCCCGTCTGCTGCGGACAGCGTGCAAAGCGCCCTGTCGGACGCCGCAGGCAGCATGCCTGCGCCGTGAAAAATTGTATGGGTCACCCATGCGCGCCGGAAAAGATCCCGCGCGGTCGGTGGTCCCCTGCCGATGGTCGGGCGTCCCGCCGACCGAACGTGGGCAATCGCCCACACGAGGCGAGCCGACGCCCGGATCGTCGTGATTCGCCAGGCGAACGGCCGGCGCCCACCGAGCCACGGGCCCTGCGGGCCGGGTCAGGCCGCGGCCCGATCGACCCCGCCAGCACCGCTTTCCCGGTCGCCTCCGGTACGCGCGCCCTGGTCGGGCCCGCTGCCGGCCTCGCGCCCGTTCGTCGGCAGCGTCAGCCGCACGGTCACGCCACCCTGGCGTGAGCGCGCCAGGTCGATGCGGCCTCCGGCCGAGGCCGCGTGTTCTCGCATGCCGGCCATGCCGTGGCCCTCGCGCGACGCGCCCTGCGGATCGATGCCACGGCCGTTGTCGTCGATCTGCAGAACCAGGCTGTCGTCCTGGAGCCGCAGATTCAAGGCGATCACACTCGCACCCGAATGGCGCAACGCGTTGGTCAATGCCTCCTGCGCGACCCGATACGAGACCGTGGCAGCCGACGCATCGACCGACTCGGTGCCGGGCGCCAGCCGCAGGGTGAACTGCCGCTGCGGGTGAGCGCGACGCAGATCGGCGACCAATGCCGCCAGCGCATCGGGCAAGGTGACACCATCGAGCTCGGTCGGTCGCAAGCGCTCGATGATCGCCCGCGAGGAGGCGTCGATCCTGTCGACCGAGGTCACGATCAGGTCGGCCGCCTGCGCGATCGGCGCGGTGGGATCGTCGACGCGACGTGCGATCGACTGCCCCATGCTGCGAATGGCGGTCAGGTGCTGGCCGAGTTCCACCTGCAGATCGCGCGCGAAATCGAGGCGTTGCGCCTGCTCGCGTTCGTGCATTGCGTGAGTGAGCGCGGCGCTGACCCGCTGCTCGGCTGCGAGCGCCGCGCGGCTCTCGGCGACCACGCAGGCCTCCTGGACGCCGGCCGCCATGCGATTGAAGGTATCGGCCAACGCCTGGGCCTCGCGCCCCCGCAGTGCCGGCAGGCGGGTGTCGTGTGCACCCCGGCCGAAATCACGCATCGCCGAGCCGAGCCGGGCGACGGGGGCATGCAGACGGCCGAGTCCAATCCACATGAGCACCAGAATCAGCAACGAGATCGGGATGACCGTCAACAGCAGATAGCCAAACGCCTGCCATTGATCGAGCAGCGGCCCGATCGGATCGACTTCGATCACCACGCTGCGCTCGCCGAGCCGGGCCTGCACGGCCGGCGTCGGCATTGCGACCCAGGCGCGGAACCAGTCGGGCGCCCGTCCGCCGGTGTCGCCGGCGGGCGCCTGGCGGGCCAGTTCGACGCCATCGGGGCTGCGCACGACGACGGCCAGGCCCGGTATCGGCTCGAGCGGTGGCAGCGAAGCGACCACACGGTCACGGGGATTCGTCCCTGCGATCGACTGCAGGCGGGCCGACGTCAGGCGCTGCGCGAGCGCGCTCTGGGCGGCAATCTGACCCCGTGCATCATCGAGACGCTGCCAGGCGAGCACGCCGGTCAACAGCGCGAGCACGGTCAGGAGAAGCAGGAAATATCGCGCGCGTGCAGTCATCGTCTGAACCATTCTGAACCAAGTCCGGCGAAGTGCCCATCGGCGGCGAACCGGTCGGCCGCCTCCGTCAGCGCCTTGGCCATGCCGGACGGAAATGAATCGTGGCCGGCCTGGTCGACGAGACGCAAGCGGGCTTGCGGCATGGTCCGCCAGAGCGACCACGAGGCCATGGGCCGGCAGACCAGATCGAGCCGGCCGTGCACGAGCGCCGCCGGCAGATCTCCGGCCGCAGCCGCCGCCTCGAGCACCTCGCCATCATGCAGGTCGCACTGACGGGTCAGGTACGCGGCCTGCAGGCGATAGCTGGCGAGCGCGCCCGACGAACTGCTGGCAGCGGCCACGGGAGGCCGCTGCCACGGCCGGGCCAGGGTGCTCTCCCAGGCGAACCAGGCGGCCGCCACCGCCGCGGCCTCGGGAGCGTCATCATCGCCGAGCACCCGCAGGCAGGCTGCCATCACGGACTCTCCGTCGCCGCGGGGCACGCGTGCTTCGAAGGCCGCCCAGGCATCCGGGACCATGCCCGCCGCACCGTGGAAGAACCAGTCGAGGTCGGCCCGCTCGGCCAGGAAGCTGCCGCGCAACAACAGGCCCAGGCAGCGGTCGCGGCAGCTGCCCGCATACAGCAGCGCGAGCGTCGCGCCCCAGGATCCGCCGAACAGCAGCCAGCGCGCCACGCCGAGGTGGCCGCGCAAGCGTTCGATATCGGCCAGCTGGGCGCGGGTATCGTTGGCGTGGCGCTCACCCACCGGCAGGCTCTTGCCGCAACCGCGCTGATCGAAGCAGACGATGCGGTAGCGTGCGGGGTCGAAGAAACGCCGTAGCCGCGGCGTGCTGGCACCACCGGGGCCGCCGTGCAGGACCAGCACCGGCAGGCCCTCGGGATTGCCGGATTGCTCCAGATAGAGCCGATGACCGTCGCCGACATCCAGGTGCTCGGTCCGATATGGCTCGATTGCCGGATACAACGCCTCGGCCATCCTGGGATTTCGTTCCATCGATGAGAAACCACGTCTTCCGACGGCTGGCCCCGATGTCGCCAGTGACAGGCGGGCCGCCGGCAAGACCGCACGCGGCCGGCGCCTCGCCGAGACCAGGCGAGCGGAGGAGACCGCGATGGTACGACATGCGACCGGAGCGCCCGTCGCGGGCAGCAGCGGCATCGTCGACGCGCCCTGCACGGCCCGTCATCGACCCTACGGTAAACTCGCGCAGCGTCCGGCGCGCCTTCGCAGACGCGCGCATTCGGCCGGGCACGCTCTCGGAAACTCAATGGCATTGATCATTCTCGCGCGTCATGCGCAGGCTTCGTTCGGCTCGTCCAACTACGACCGGCTCTCGGACCTCGGGCGACGCCAGTCGCGCTGGCTCGGCGAGTATCTCGCCGCGCGCGGGGTACGTCCGCAGCGCGTACTGGCGGGAACGCTGCAGCGTCAGCGCGACACGGCCTCGATCGTGCTCGACGCGATGGGTTGTTCCGACCTACCGATCGGCACCCACGCCGGACTCGATGAGTACCAGGCAGAGCCGCTGGTCAAGGCCTTTCTCGGCGTCGACGATTTCGCGGCCTTGCAGCGGGCCGACTATCGCAAGTACTGGCAGGCGTTTCGCGAGGCAATGCAGGCCTGGGCCGAGGACCGCCTCGCCGACGTGCCCGAGACCTGGACGCAGTTCGGTGCCCGGATGCGCGACGCACTCGCCCACGCCAGCGCGGACACCACGCGCGACGACGTGGTGCTCGTGATCAGCTCGGGTGGAGCGATCTGCCGCGCGGTGGCGGAATTGCTGCAGGCGCCGTCCAGCACGGCGATCGAGCTCAATCTCCAGTTCCGCAATACCGCGTTCTGCGAGCTGATCGCCGGCCGCTCCGGCATGCGGGTGCTCAGCTTCAACAACCTGCCGCACATGGAGCATCCCGAGCGGCGCGAGTCGATCACCGCCGCATGAGCCAGACGGCACGGTCGGCCACGGGCCTGACCGACGCCGAACGCAAGCGCGGCATCGTGGCCCTGATGGCCTCGACCGCGATCGGGCTGATCGGCCAGTTCATGTTCTCACCGCTGCTGGTGTTTCTGCTGCAAGCGCGCGGCGTATCGCCGTCGCGCATCGGCCTGTTCAGCGCCACCGTCTGGATGGGCATCCTGATCGCCACCCCGCAGGCATCGCGGCTGGTCGCACGTCTGGGCCCGCGCAACGCACTGATCCTGTCGCTGGCGATTCCCTGCCTGACGATGTCCGGTGTGGCGAGCACCTCCAGCCTTTGGATCTGGACCCCTCTGAACCTGATCGCCGGCATGGCCACGTCGATGCGCTGGGTCGTGGCCGAGGCGACGATCGCCGAACTCGCACCGGCGCATCGCCGCGGCCGGATCGTCGGCCTCTATCAGACGCTGTTGGGCGCGTCGCTGGTGCTGGCGCCGGTGCTGCTCGCCTGGCTCGGGCCGACGCAGGCGAGCACCCCCTGGATCGGAATCGCCTTCGTGCTCACCGGCCTGTTGATCACGCTGGGCACGCCGCGCCTTTCCCGAGCGGGCGGTCACGGGGAAAGGGCGGGCTATCGCGGTCTGTTCGAAGCGGCGCGCACGATGCCCCTGGCGGCCGTGGCCGGCTTCACGGGCGGCTTCTTCGAACTCGGCATCGCTGCCCTGCTGCCGGTCTACGGTCTCGCGATCGGACTCGGCACCGCCGGCGCGGCCTTGTTGCTGTCGGCCAGCGGCTTGGGCAGCATGCTGGCCATGCTGCCGCTGGGCGAAGCGGCGGATCGCTTCACGGCGTCGCGAGTCATGCGCGCCTGTGCGCTGGCCAACCTGATCGCCGCCCTGCTGCTGCCGCTGGTGGCGGTCTCGAACGTCATCGCTTGGCCGCTGGCCTTCGTCTGGGGGGCGGCGGGCGGCGCGCTGTACACGCTGGCCATGATCGAGATCGGGCATCGGTACGCGGGCAGCCGATTGCTGATGTCGACCTCGCTGCTGGTGGTGGGCTATACGCTCGGCAGCCTGGTCGGCCCGATCGTCAGCGGTCTGGCGATCGAGTGGTCGGTCGACTACGCGGTCCCGGCGACCTTCGCACTGGTTGCCGGTATCGGCTGGTCGGCGCTGAAACTGGTGGCACGATCGGAGCGTGGCTCGCGCTGAAGCGGCTCGGGCAGCGTGAACGACTCGATCGGCACCGGTCGGCCGAACAGATAGCCCTGAAATCCGGTGCAACCCCAGGCTACCAGCGCCTCGTGTTGTTCGCGGGTCTCGACGCCCTCGGCGATCAGCAACAGCCCCAGGTTGCGCGCCATGCCGATCATCGTGCGCACGATCACCGCATCGCTGGCGTCGACCAGAATGTCGTTGGTGAACGTCCGATCGATCTTCAGCTCGTCCAGCGGGAGGTCCTTGAGATAGGCGAGCGACGAGTAGCCGGTGCCAAAGTCATCGAGCGAGAAACCGATGCCGAGTTCGCGCAGCGCGTGCATACGTTGGGCGGCCTGCTCGGCATAGTCGAGCAGCAGGCTCTCGGTGAGTTCCAGGACCAGACGCGCTGGATCGGCACCGGTCTTCTCGAGCACGCGGCGCACATCGTCGACGAACTCCGCCTGCCTGAACTGGCGGGCGCTGACGTTGACCGACAGGCGCATCGTCTCGTAGCCCGGCGTGTGCGCCCACTCGACGAGCTGACGGCAGGCCTGCTCGAGCACCCAGCGTCCGAGCGGAACGATCATGCCGGTGACCTCGGCGAGGTCGATGAACTGCAAGGGTGGAACCATCCCGCGGCTCGGATGAAACCAGCGCAGCAAGGCCTCGGCGCCGACCGGCCGACCATCCTGATCCACCTGCACCTGATAGAACACCCGGAACTGTTCGCCGTCGAGTGCCTCGCGCAGATCCATCTCGAGGCTCGCGCGCAGATCGATCGCCTCCTGCATCGACGGATCGTAGTGGCTGACCGAGCCGCGACTGACCTGCTTGGCGCGCAGCAGCGCGGCCTCCGCCTGGCGCAGGACCGTATCGGCCGAATCGCTGTCGCCATCGAACACCGCCAGTCCGATCGTGGCGGTCATCCGATAGTCGCGCCCTTGCAGACGTATGGACTCCTGGACGGCATCGAGGATGCGCAATGCGGTGCGCTCGGCCGCGGCCGCCACGTCCAGCGCGTTGTTTCCCTGCAGATCGAGCAGGATGGCGAACTCGTCGCCGCCGATACGCGCGAGCTCGTCGTTGCCACGCACCTGTTCGCGCAGACGATGCGCGAACTCGATCAGCAACAGGTCGCCGCCGTCGCGACCGATCGCATCATTGATCGCGCGAAACGAATCGATGTTCAGCGCCAGCACCGCACCGGCGCTGCTGCCGCGCTTGGCGCGCAGGATGTCCGTATGCAGTCGCTTGAGCATCGACTCACGATTCGGCAGCTGAGTCAGCATGTCGCAGGTGACCAGACGGTGGATCGCCGCCTCCGCCTCGCGGCGCTCGGTCAGATCGTAGATCAGCAGCAGATGCGTCTTGCGTCCCTCGCCGGTCAGTTGACTGGCATGGCATTCGACGTCGATCAGGCGACCGTTCGCACAGCGATGGCGCATGATCCGTGAGCGAATCATGTCGGACGATTCCGCGGACAGCAGCGCGCGCAGCGCCTTGATCTGCCCGCTTTCGAGAATGGCGCTGACCGGCTTCTGCGCGAGCCCGTCGTCGACGTGACCGTAGAGCGTCACGGCGGCCAGATTGGCCTCGAGTATCTTTTGTCCCCTGCCGTCCACCACCAGCATGGGCAGGGGCGATGCTTCGAACATCGTCCGATAGCGCGCCTCGCTGGCGCGCAGATCCGTCTCCAGACGCACGGCCAGGTTGATGTCGCGCACCGTGCCGACGAATCCGACGATGCGGCCGCCCTCGTCTTTCAGCGGCCGGCCGCTGCCGTGCACCCACACATGGCCGCCGTTCTTATGTCTGAGACGGAAGCGGCGCTCGAATGGAATTCCGGCCACGATCGCCTGACGACGCGCCTTGCGCACCGCATCGATGTCGTGCGGATGGACGATCGCCGCGATCGTGTCGCCGCCGATCAGCGGTTCGTGAGGCGCATAGCCCATCAGATGGCGCATGCCATCGGACAAGGTGGTTGCGCCGCTGAGGAAATCCACCTCGAGATAGCCCGACACCGCAGTGTTCAGCAGGATGTCGAGTTGTTCCTTCTGGATCCTCAGTTCCCGCTGCGTGCGCTCGTGCTTGCTGACATCGTGAACGATCGAGAACAGCTGGGTCACGCCGTCGATCAAGATCGGCGCCGAATGCACCAACACATCCCGTATGTCACCGTCGGCAAGGCGATGGCGGCTGTGGAACCGCATCCCCTGACGTGAGGCCTGGGAACGCAGATCGCGCAAGACTGCCGGTGGCAATACGGCCAGACCGTCGACGGTCAGGGCCTGCAACTGCGCCAGCGTTCGCCCGTAGAACCGGCAGGCCGCCGGATTGGCATAGATGATCAGACCGCCGTCGATGCTCACCAGCAACATCGGCAGCACCTGAGCCTCGGCGAGCGCGACGAAACAGCGGCGCGTAACGCCGGTGGCAATCGGCAGGCCGGCATTGCTGCCGGATTGATCGGCCAAGGTGGCTTCCACTGCAGGCTTCCCCGGTTCCAAAGTCACCAGAATGCCTGCGCGCAACTCATCCCGATCGGGCAAAAAGCCAGCCTAACGGCCCCCAGGCCAGCGCTTGCGTCTACCCGTGTCGCGGTGTGCGGGAATCGCAGACCGGCCATCGGCGTCAGTTCGCCAGCCGGCTGATCACCGCGATTTCGCGGGCGGAAATCCGTCGAGGCGATGTTGCAGATCGTCGAGACGGTCGAGCAACTCTCGCACCGTATCGGAAAGCGTCTCGAAGCCGGCCCGTGGCGCCGTCATCGCACCCGTTTCGACCAGCCGCGCACCGACCCGTTCGAGTTGCGTACCGGTGCGCTGGCCGGTGTCGGCCAGCGCCGCCCGCGCCTGGCCGAACCAGGACGACAGACGCCGCGCCGGAACATCGCCGATCACCGCGGCCAGATCGTCCTCGACGTCCCAGCGCAGATCGGCGAGGATCTCGGCCACCAGGCCGGCCAGCATCGGATCGCCTTCGAGCCTCAGCGCATCGAGCGCCGCCCGCGGTTGCCCGCCGGCGAGCGCCGAGAACGTGCTCGGGCCGGCCTGCAGATAGAGTTCGGCATCGGCCGGCGTGTTCGCGGCTTCGGAACCGGAACCGATCCGCCCGCCGTCGACGATGCGCACCGTGACGGAGAAGGCATCGATCGGGCGGCTCGCGCGGTCCTGCAGGCCCACGCGCACATGGCGACCGACATGGGCCGCCAGCCGGCGATTGGCGTTCGGATGCTGTCCCAGCAGGTGATTGGCGAGCCGCACGAACACCGGTGTCACCAACTGGCGGGCAGCGGGCGGAATCGCCCGACGGGGCCGCGGCTCGGCGTCCGGATGCGGCGCATCGCCTGTCTCCAGAGGCCGCCCGCCGGCGGTGTATTCGGCCTCGTGCGCGGCGTCCGGAAACGGCCTGGACGGCGCACGCGGTTCCTGCCGCCGCCCCGTCGTGGCCTCGCCAGGAGCGTTCGACCAAACGCCCATGCCGGGGCCCGGCTCGCTGGTGTCGTCCGAGCGGCCGGGCGCGCCGGGTTCAGCCATGTTGCTGGATGCCGGCGAGCACCCAACCGCCACCGGAGACCGGCTTGCTCAGCGTCCAGACTTCGTCGAAGGGTTCGGCAACGCCGTTCTCGGACTCGCGCACACGGCCCCAGAAGCGCACACCGGCCAGGTGCTCGTCGGACGTGCTGCGAACACCCAGCAACTCGGCCTCCAACGTCACCACGTCGGTGCGGTTGGACGAGGCGCCGCGCTCGTCGATCTCGAGCTTGAGCTCGGCGAACATCTCGGGCGTGGTGAACTGACGCAAATCGGCGAGGTCGGCCGCATCGTAGACGGCCTGCAGGCGCACGAACTGCACCTTGGCCTCACGCAGGAAGGCGGCCTGGTCGAAGCCGGCAGGCACGTCGGCGCCGCCGGCAGGCGGCGCGGTCCCGGCGTCGCCGGACAGCGGGCGGGCGGGCCCGGCATCGCGCAGCGCCATCCCGGGGCGGTTCGTGGCGCCGGCGGTCTGCGGCGTCGGCGCCGCGCCGGCAAGCCGGGTCATCAACCAGCGGATGGCGAAGATGCCGACCCCGGCCAGCAACATGATGGTGATGAGATTCGCCAGCTCCTCACCGAAACCGAGGGCACTGGCCAGCGCCGCAATGCCCAGACCGGCGGCCAGACCGGCGATCGGGCCCATCAGACCGCCGCGACGCGAACCGGCGGCCGCACCCTTGGCGGCATCCGTGGAGCTGCCCGCGTTGCGCGGGGTGACCGGCTTGCTTACCGAGCCGAAACTTTTGCCGAAGCTGCGTCCGCCGCCGAGACGGCGCGCCTCCGCATCGGGCATGACCAGCACGCCGACGAAGCTCACGACGCAGAGCAGTGACAGGAACTTGAACCAGAATGACTTCATGAGATGGTCTCCAAGGCGGGAGGAATCCCGCGGATGCCGCACCCTACTCGAGAACCCAGCCCTCGTGCAGTGCGACCACGCCCGCGGTCAGGTTGGTGAAACTCGCGCGGTCGAAGCCCGCGTCGAGCATCATCTGTCGCAGCGTCTGCTGGCCGGGATGCATGCGGATGGACTCGGCGAGGTAACGATAGCTGTCCTCGTCGCCGGCGACCATCCGGCCCAGCCGCGGCAGCACCGAGAACGAATAGACGTCGTAGGCACGGGCCAGCGACCCATGCACGTGTGAAAACTCGAGCACCAGCAACCGTCCGCCCGGTCGGATGACGCGTCGCATCTCGGCCAGCGCGGCATCCTTGTTGGTCATGTTGCGCAACCCGAACGCGACGGAAACGCGGTCGAAATGACCATTCGGGAACGGCAGGCGCTCGGCATCGCATTGCACGGCCGGAAAGAGCATGCCGTGGTCGATCATGCGGTCGCGTCCGACACGCAACATCGCATGGTTGATGTCGGTCAGCCAGACCTCGCCCGTCGGCCCGACACGCCGCGCGAAACCTCGCGAGAGATCGGCGGTGCCACCGGCGACGTCGAGCACACGCATGCCCGGGCGCACGCCTGCGCGCGCCAGCGTGAACGACTTCCAGACCCTGTGCAGGCCAGCGGACATCAGGTCGTTCATCAGATCGTAATTTCCGGCCACCGACGTGAACACGCCGGCCACGCGGCGCGCCTTGTCGGCGGCGGCCACCTGCTCGAAACCGAAATGGGTCTTGGGATCCACCATCGTGCGCTCGCGCTCAGTCACGCCGGCGACTGACACTGCGCACCTGCATCGGCGCGTCACCGGCGGCCGCACCGGTGTCGACACCCGCGGCGCGCGCACGGCCCGAGGCGGCGGCGATGGCATCGGGGAGCGGATCGCGCGAGGCGCCGGCGGCATCCAGACGCGCCAGATAGTCGGCCCACAGGGCCTCCTGCCGATCACCCAGCCAGTACAGGTAGTCCCACGAATAGATGCCGGAATCGTGACCGTCGTCGAAACGCGGCAGGATCGCGTAGTGGCCGACGGCATCGACGGCCAGAATGCCGACGTCGCGCTTGCCGACCTGCAGCGTCTCCTGGCCGGGACCGTGACCGCGCACCTCGGCCGAGGGCGAGTACACGCGCAGCAACTCGAAGGGCAGCGAAAACGCCCGCCCGTCGTCGAAGCGGATATCGAGACGGCGCGACTTCTGATGCACGACCAGCTCGGTCGGCACGGGGTCGGCTGAGGCATTCATATTGGCCATCGGACGATCATAGCCGATGCCGTGTGCGCGCCATTCATGGCCTCATGGCGGATACGCCAAATTGGCGCAGCGCGAGACCGCTGGTCGCTCCACCGCCGCCCGCGCGGAGCCAGGCCGTCGGCCATCCCGCCGCCGGCGCCGTCCGGCACACGGTCACCCCCCGCCGAGCCGCTCGACCTGCCAGTGTTCGAAATCGGCGCCGCCAGTGAGCCGGGCGATCAACCTGACGGTGATGTCGGCCTCCGCCAGCGCGACGATGACCCGTTCACCGGTCGTCAGACGGCCCTTGCGTACGACCAGGGAGGGTGCGTCGCCGGCGCCACCGTCGATCCAGAACGCCTCGCCGAGACAGGCATGGCCGCTCGCGCCGAGACCGGCCACCTGGGCATTGCCGGGAATCGGCACGATCGCAAGCCGCTGCCCGCCGTCATCGAGCAGGTGCTCGGCAGCCAGCAGGCGCCCCAGGCGGACCGATCTGGCCGCCGGCTCGTGACGTGCGGGGCCGGTCGCCGTCGCATGGCGAACGGGTCTGGCCGTCGACTCATCGCGGGGCAGCCCGCGCCCGACCGCCTCGTCGCGACGCGGCCGTTGCGCCGCCCGCCCCTGCGACTCGGTGCCGGGTTCCGGCGCGAACTGCAGCAGGCCGCCGACAACCAGCTCGGACTGGGCCGGACCCCGCTCGAACCAGACCCGGTCGTGGTCCATCGCCACCCAGCGCGCGCGGTCGGCCCAGCGCATGAAACCATCGCCGGCTTGGTCGGCCGGCTCGCTGCGGCCGGCGATCCGGTTACCGTCGTAGCGCCCCCAGTCGTAGGGGCGCGCCTGACTCCGATCGAGCTCGTCGCGGGCGGGCCAGCCCAAATGCAGACGCAACCGGCGCCCTCCCGCCGCCAGCGGCCTCGTGCGACGCCAGCGTGCGCTCCAACAGGCTCGCAGATGCTGGAGAACGCGCGTCCAAGCCGCCTCGCTCAATACCGGCGCATCCGGCGTTCGCGTCAGCTCGGCACGCCACTCGACGTCGTCGCCCGCCAGGCTGGCCAGCAGGCGGTGCGTATCGAGACGGACCCGCCAACCGAGACCGACGCGCAGCGTCGGTCCGTACGGATTGGGACGCCGATGAGCGTCCTCGTCGACCCGGAAGCCGACGCGCGTCGCCAGGCGCGTGGCAAGCCAATCGATTCCATGCGCCTCCTCGGCCGTCCACTCGAACGGTGCCGCCAGTCGCAGCAGCAAGGGGCGAACGAAGCTGGCACGGGCGGTGCACGGCTGGCCGCCGGCGGTCGGATCACGCACGACGGCATCGAGAAAGGTGCTGGACCGCGCCGCCTGGCCGAGTTCGGCCAGGCGCAGCAGCTGCCCGTCATCGAGATGCACACGCGCCAGCATGAGACCTGCCAGCCGCCGGCTCTGGGCGTCGAGCGCCCGCACCAACGGGAGAACCTGGACGAGCTCGTCGGCCGCGCCTGGAATCACCCGATGCATCGCGCGCTCGGACTCCAGAGCGTCGAACGTGGCGGCATAGGCCTCCGCAAGCGAAGCCAGGACGGTGTCGGTCAGTCGCAGTGCCTGGCCGAGCGGCGTGCCGTACGGCAGCGGTCTGAGTCGCGCGGCGGCGAACACGCGCCCGGCCTCGTGTAAAACCGTGGCGCGCACGGCTTCCAATCGCTCGAAACGTCCGGATGCATCGGCGGCCTGGCCCGCGACGGCCGCCAGCAAGCGACCGAGTGCGGACAAGCGGTCGTACGACTGATCACTGCCGGACAACACCGCCGCGATCCAGCGCTCGCACTGGCGCGGCGATCGCAGCGCCGAGTCGAGGGAGGTTCGGTCATCCGGCACCACCTGCCCGGCGCCGGCCGCCACGCTCGTGCTCATTGACGATGGACTCCTCGACGACATTGATCGGAACGGGCCGTGCGCGACGCTGCTCGACCTTCGAAACCGACCACTCGATCGACGCCTGCGGCAAAACCGGCCACGACGATAGTGTCCGCGCGCGCCACCGCGAACGCACAGTCGCGCCGACCGGCCCACGGCTTCGACCGACGAACGGCACGCCTTCCTGCCCGGATGGACGACCCAGACCGCCGGGTGGCGCGGCAGCCGGAGTTCAGGCGAAGCGCGCCGCGACGGCGGCGCGAAACGCCGCGAGTCGCGCAGGATCGGCGGCCCGCCCGGCGCGCACGGGTGCCGCCCAGATCGGCGCCGGGAAGTGCGAGTCGTCACGATGGCGGGGAATCAGATGCCAATGGAGATGCGGCACCTGGTTGCCGAGACTCGCGAGGTTGATCTTGTCCGGCGCGAGCGTGGCCCGCATCAACGCCTCCAGCTCGAACAAGACCTCCATCAGCTCGCGGCGGTGGTCGGCTTGGAGGTCGGTCATCTCGGCGACATGATCGTTCCAGATCACGCGCGCGAACCCCGGCCAGCCGGGTTCGTCGGCCAGCACGATCCGCCAGCGCATCGCGGTGACGAGCAGTTCGCCCCCATCGTCATTGCAGAGCGGACAAGCGCTCACTGCAGGCCGTCCGGGGCATCGGACAAGAGCACGGCCTCGAATGCGCTCTCGCTCGGCTGAGCGCCGCTCAGATGCATCGTGCGATCGCTAAGATCCATGATGACGCCCAGCACCGTCTCGATTCGGGCGTGCAGGGGCAGACTGGCATCGGGAAAGCGGCAGATCGATTCCAGACCGCAGGAGGTGTCCGAGAGGAGTGAGACGGCCGTCGGCACATCATGAACCGCGTCGATGCAAGCCCGAGCGGTGCGCAGGCGCACTTCGGTCGACAGACTCGAGGCCAGATTGGCTTCATGCTCGGCCAGTTCGGGGTCGAGAAAATGGTTGGTGTGACACAAGCGCCCCTGGTCGGCCTCGACGAAGCGGGCGCCGGCCGGCGATGCCTCGAGGCTGGCGATCGAGCCTCCGGCATCGGCCATCAGGACATTGCTGGAGCCCGCGAACTGCATCGCAGCGACACGTTCGCGCGCCTGCGCGAGATCGCGACAATCGAGCAGTCCACGAAGCAGCATGTGGATCGGTACACCGTCCTGCGAACCGTCTCGCGTCGAGCGCAGGATGTTCAGCGTGACACCGAAGCCGTGTTCGTTGAAGCCGATCTTGGCCAGCATGCCGGCCTCGGCCACGGTCAGGTGGGCGGGGCCGTCGTCCGGATGCGACTCGATCAACACCAGCGCGTCGCGCTGCATGCCGACCCAGTCCCAGTTCTGGGCCAGCAAGACGGCCTCACCGGCCCGTGCGGTCGCGAAGGCCGTGCACTCGTCGGCGGATTCGCTGACCAGTCCCTCGGTGGCCAGGGCGAGATAATTGGGCGGCAGGATCTCGGTTCGGCTGTTCAGCGCGAGCAGCGAACCGTAATCGGCCCCACACCCCTCGGCGATGCCGTGCAGTTCCTCGAGCAGATGAGGAAAGTGTCGGGCGACATGGACCTCGAGCGGCCGCGCAAGGGCCACGGCCTGCTGCCAGTCGATCCGGCAGGTCTCGAACAGCAGACGATAGGCCTGCAGCGACCGTTCGATGCGCTCGGCCATGTGCGTGCCGTATTCACGACCGCGCGCACGAGCGCTGCCACGCAGAACGATTCGCGGCGGGCGGGTGGCCTGTGCCGCCAGCCGGCGGGCGGCGTCATCGGGTTCGAAGCTGCTTGCCATGGCGAGGGTCCGGGTTCGGTTGGATGTCCGTCGGGGATCAGAATTTCGTGTAGCCGCCGTCGATGATGAACTGCTCACCGGTGTGATAGCTGGACGCATCGCTGGCCAGGTACACCGCGATACCGCCGAAGTCTTCGATCTCTCCCCAGCGGCGCGCCGGGATGCGCGGCAGCACGTTGGCGACGAACTTCTCGTCGTGCATCGATCGATCGGTCATGTCGGTACGGATCCAGCCGGGCAGAATCGAATTGACGCGAATGCCGTTACGCGCCAGTTCGACCGCGAGCGCCCGTGCATACGAGGTCACCGCACCCTTCGAGGCACCGTAGTGACTGTTGCGCGCCGCGCCCTCGACGGCGGCCGTACTCGCGGTGAACACCAGCGAGCCGCCCTTGCCCGCCTCGACCATCTGTCGGGCGATGGCGCGCGCGGTGAAGAACACCCCGTCCAGATTGACGCGAAGCACGCGGTGGAATTCGTCCGCCGTCATGTCGACCATGCGCGTGGGCCGCGACGAGACGCCGGCATTGGCGAAGCAGGCGTCGATGCCGCCCAGCGCCGCAACCGTCTGCTCGACCGTGGTGGTCACCGCCTGTTCGTCACCGATGTCGCAGGTGAAGGCCAGCACGTCGCCGCCCTCGGCCGCCAAGGTGGCGCGCGCCTGCTCGGTCTTTTCCGGCCGCGAGCCCCAGATCGCCACCCGCGCGCCGGCTTGCGCGAGTGCGCGCGCCATACCGAGGCCGATGCCGCCATTGCCGCCCGTGACCAGCACCTTGCGCCCGCTCAGGTCGAATGGTCGATACATGTTCGTCTCCCGTGATTCGATGGCCGCCAATGATAGTCGAGGGTTCCGGGCGCCGCCGCGGGGTATCAGGCGCGCATGTCGAAGACCGACAGCGAGATGGCCATCTCTTCGTCGCTGGCGCCGCCGTGCATGCCCAGCATCCGGTGCGGACGCTCGCCAGGCAGACGATCGCCGATCGCCGTGTGCGGCCGCATGACCAGCGTGACATCACCGAAAGCCTCGCGCGGCGCGGCCACCCGGCGGCCGAACCAACCGGCGCAGAGCAGATCCGCCGACCGATGCACATCGGCGATGCCGCCAAGGCGCTCGCGCGCCTCGTCGACGAACGCCCGTTCGCGGCCGGCGCGAAGATGACAGAAGGCCACCCGGGGTTCGCCGGTGAGCGGTGCGCGCAGATCACGGGCCAGGGAACCGAAATCGGCGATGTCGAACTGACGCTCGGGGGGCACGTCGCAGAATCCGTGATCGGCCGTCACCATCACCAACGCATCCTGCCCCTGCAAAGCCGCCAGCACGGCACCGACCGATCGGTCCAATGCATTCAGGCATTCGTGCGCGGCCTCACCCTGCCAGCCGTGGTCGTGACAGCAGGCGTCGAAATGCGGCGCATAGGCATAGACCAACCGGCGGCCGCGACGCGGCTGGCGCGCGGCCGCGATGATCTGCTCGACGAAACCGTCGAGATCGCGGTAGCCGACCAAGGCCGCCCCCGCCAGGGCGTGACGCGAGAAAGCCGAATCGTAGATCTCCATCGGCTGGATCGCCACGGCGTCGGCGGGGGCCGCACCTATCCAGCCGCGCCACGGCCAGCACCAGTCGGCCGGTGCCTCGCCGTGGGCACCGCGCCAGTCCATCGGCAGCGAGCGCAACACGCGGCCGTGAGCCTCGCTCCACAGGAACCAGCCGCTGTTGCCGTGAACCGAAGGTGCCAGACCGCTGACCAGCGAGGTGATGGCCGGCGCCGTGCTCGACGGAAACACCGAGTCCAACCGAAGGCAGCGTCCGGCCGCGATGGTGCCGGAGCCGACATGACGCTCGATCGCGGCGCAGCCGGCACCATCGAGCAGGATCAGGACGACGGTCGGTACGCTGGCCAGGCGTTGCGCGTCGAGCGCGCCACCGGCCGCCAGCAGGTCCGGCGCGATCGGCGCATCGCCGGCCGGCGAACCGAATGCGCGCGCCAGCATGACCGACAATTCGACCAGTGTGGCCTCACCGTGTCGGGCCGGTCCGGCACCGATCTGCTCCGATGCGCTCATCGCCTGGGCAGCTGCGACGGCATCGGCGCGAACGCCGGCAGACCGTTGCGCACTGGATTCGCGGCCATGTTCAGACCAGCACCCGTTCGATGCCGCCGGCGTTGGCCCGCGCGACGTAGTCGGGCAGCCAGTGCTCGCCAAGCAGGTGTCGGGCGAGTTCGACGACGATGTATTCGGCCTGCAGGCCCGTCTCGTCCTCGTAGCGCGACAAGCCCTGCAGGCAGGACGGGCAGCTGGTGAGGATCTTGTCGCCGCCCGGGCCGGCAATGCCACGCTCGCGCAATCGCGCGACACCGGCCTGCAGCGATTCGGCCTTGCGGTGACGAACCTGCGTGGCGATGTCGGGCCGCGTCACCGCCAGCGTGCCGGACTCGCCGCAGCATCGGTCGCTGCGCTCGACATGACCGTTGAGCTCGTCGTTGATCAGACGGTTGACCACCTGCATCGGCTGATGCAGCTTGATCGGGGTGTGACAGGGGTCGTGATAGAGGTAGCGGCTGCCGGTGACGCCATCGAGGCGCACGCCCTTCTCGAGCAGATACTCGTGGATGTCGACGATCCGGCAGCCCGGAAAGATCTGCTCGAAACGATAGCCGGCGAGCTGGTCGTAGCAGGTGCCGCACGACACCACCACGGTACGGATGTCGAGATAGTTCAGGGTGTTGGCCACGCGGTGGAACAGCACCCGGTTGTCGGTGATGATCTTGTCGGCCTTGTCGAACTGGCCGGCGCCGCGCTGCGGATAACCGCAGCACAGATAGCCGGGCGGCAATACGGTCTGCACACCGACGTGCCAGAGCATGGCCTGGGTTGCCAGACCCACCTGCGAAAACAAGCGCTCGGAGCCGCAGCCCGGAAAATAGAACACGGCCTCGGCATCGGCCGACCCGTGCGGATCGCGAATGATCGGCACGTAACGCGCATCCTCGATGTCGAGCAGCGCCCGCGCGGTGCGCTTGGGCAGATTGCCGGGCATGCGGCGGTTGACGAAGTGGATCACCTGCTCCTTCAGCGGTGCCGCGCCCACCGTCGGCGGCGGCTCGGCGCGCTGGCGTTCGCCAAGCCGTGACACCGCCGTGGCCGCCACGCGCTGCGCGCGATAGCCGACGTCGATCATGGTCGCGCGCAGCGCCTTGATCGTGCGTGGATCGGTGGCGTTCAGGAACATCATGGCCGCCGCCGAGCCGGCATTGAAACGTCGCTTACCGGCCTTGCGCAGCAGATTGCGCATATTCATGGACACGTCGCCGAAGTCGATGTCGACCGGGCAAGGTGTCAGACACTTGTGACAGACCGTGCAATGGTCGGCGACATCGGAGATCGCGTCCCAGTGGCGGTCGGACACGCCGCGCCGCGTCTGCTCCTCGTAGAGCACCGCCTCGATCAGCAGCGAGGTCGCGAGAATCTTGTTGCGCGGCGAGTAGAGCAGATTGGCGCGCGGCACGTGTGTCGCGCAGACCGGCTTGCACTTGCCACAGCGCAGGCAGTTGCGGATCGAATCGGCGACCTCGCCGATGTCGGAGGCCTGCAGGATCAGGCTCTCGGCGCCCATCAGCCCGAACGAGGGCGTGTAGGCGTTGCGCAGATCGCCACCGGGCATGAGCTTGCCGCGGTTGAACAGCGAATCGGGGTCGACCCGACGTTTGTAGTCGCGAAAGGCGGCGATCTCGTCGTCGGCCAGAAACTCGAGCTTGGTCAGGCCGATGCCGTGCTCGCCGGAGATCACGCCGTCGAGCGAACGGGCCAGGGCCATGATGCGTGCGACCGCCGCCTCGGCCTCGCGCAGCATCTGGTAGTCGTCGGAGTTGACCGGGATGTTGGTGTGCACATTGCCGTCGCCGGCGTGCATGTGCAGCGCGACGAACACGCGCGATCGCAGGATACGTGCATGGGTCTGGTCGACCAGTGCCAGCACGGGCGCGAATCGCTTGCCGCCCAGGATGCCCCCAAGGGGTTCACGCAGCTCGCGCTTGAAGGAGACGCGGATCGTGCGCTCCTGCAGGGCGTGGAACAAACTGCAGCCCGGCTGCCGTCGCTCGAGATCGTCGAGCGGCTGGCGGTGCTCATCGAGACCGACCGACCCGAGCAGCGGACGCAGCCCCGCCAGCGGCTGGTCGAGCCGGGCCATCAGGAATTCCCAGCGCGTGCCGACCCGCTCGAGCAACTCGAGCGCACGGCGGCGGCGATCGTCGACATCCTGGTCGACGCTGGCATCGTCATGCTCGGCATCCGGATCGGGCCCGGCGGCGAGCGGCCAGTCGCCCGCCAGCAACGCGCGCAATTCGGCCAGCAGGCGCAGCTTGTTCTGGGTGGACAGCTCGATGTTGATGCGGTCGATGCCATCGGTGTATTGCGCCATGCGCGGCAACGGGATGACCACATCCTCGTTGATCTTGAACGCATTGGTGTGGCGCGCAATGGCGGCGGTGCGCGAGCGATCGAGCCAGAATGTCTTACGCGCCTCGGCGGACACCGCGACGAAACCCTCGCCCGAGCGCGCGTTGGCCAGACGCACGACCTCGGCACAGACGCGCGCCACGGCGTCGGCATCGTCGCCGACCACGTCGCCGATCAGCACCATCTTGGGCAGGGCGCCGCGACGCGACTTGGTGCCGTAGCCGACCGCGCGCAGGTACCGCTCGTCGAGATGTTCGAGGCCGGCCAGCTGCACCCGCTCGGCGCCGTCGCGACGCGCGGTGGTATCGAGCAGCTGTTTGATCTCGACGATAGCCGGCACCGCGTCGCGGGCCTGGCCGAAGAATTCGAGGCAGACCGTACGCACGTGATCGGGCATGCGGTGCAGCACCCAGCGCGCGGCCGTGATCAGACCGTCGCAACCTTCCTTCTGCACCCCCGGCAGCCCGGCCAGGAATTTGTCCGTGACATCCTTGCCGAGCCCGGCCTTGCGAAACCGGGCGCCCGGTATCTCGAGGGTTTCCGTGCGCAAGGGCGCGCCGCGCATGCTGCCGTCGGCGCGCATCTGATCGGCCGCATACCAGGCGAGCTCGAAACGCGCGCTCGGGTCGTCGTGGATCTTGCCCAGGTTGTGGCCGATGCGGCTGACCTCGAGCCACTGGCCCTTTGGGTCGACCATCCGCCACCAGGCGAGATTGTCGAGCGCCGTTCCCCAGAGCACCGCCTTCTTGCCGCCCGCATTGACCGCGACGTTGCCACCGACGCAGGAGGCGTCGAGCGAGGTCGGGTCGACCGCGAACACCAGGCCCGCGGCCTCGGCGGCGTCGGTCACCCGGCGGGTGACCACGCCGGCCTCGGTGAACACGGTCGCGACATCGCCGTCGACACCCGGCAGCGGGCCGCGCGAGACCGCCGCGATGTGATCGAGCTTCTCGGTGTTGATGACGGCGCTGCGTGCATCGAGCGGGATCGCGCCGCCGGTGTAGCCCGTGCCGCCGCCACGCGGGATGACCGTCAGGCCGAGCGCCGCGCAGGCTTGAACCAGGCCGGGAATCTCGCGCTCATCGGACGGTGCCAGCACCACGAACGGATACTCGACCCGCCAGTCCGTCGCGTCGGTGACATGGGCGACGCGCGACATCGGGTCGAACGCGATGTTTTCGCGCGCCGTGTGCCGCCGCAGGGCACGCTCGGCACGGTCACGCAGATCCGCGCACTCGATCAGCGCCCGGCGAAACGCATCGACCGCCTCGCGGGCCTGCGCCAGCAGACCGACCACGGCCGCGTCGCGCTCGGAATCGCCGTCGTCGGCGAGATCCGGGCGGCGCCGACGCTCGATCTCGCCGAGCCGGTGGCGCATCGCACCGACCAGGGCGTCACGGCGCCGCGCGTCGACGATCAGGTCATCCTGCAGATAGGGGTTGCGCTGCACCACCCAGATGTCGCCCAGCACCTCGAACAACATGCGTGCCGAGCGCCCGGTGCGGCGCTCGTCGCGCAGACGATTGAGCAGCGCCCAAGCCGGCTCACCCAGCAGACGCAGGACGATCTCGCGATCGGAAAACGAGGTGTAGTTGTAGGGGATCTCGCGCAGGCGCGCGCCCGGGCGCGCAGCCAGCGAAATCGCCAACGGATCGATGGGCGCATTCATCGGCTCGATTGTAGGCCCATGGTGCGTTGCACCAAAGCCACCACGATGCGCTGTCGACTATTGTCGGGCCTCGTCAGACGGGACGTTGTCGCCCCGCCTGACGCCGCCCGCCACCGGCCGCATTCACTGCCCGGCCAACGGCCGGATCAGGCTCATCCACCAGGCGTCGGGTACCCAGAGCAGCAGGGCCGTCATCACCGTGTAGCGCAAGGCCTTGCCGACCGCCATCCAGGCCAGCGACGGCCAGAACGGCAGGCGCAGCCAGCCGGCGACGGCGCACAGCGGATCGCCGACCGCGGGCAGCCAGGAGAAGAACAATGCCTTGGCACCGAGTCGCTCGAACCAGTGCAGATAGCGCGCCTTGTCGGTCGGCGAGAGCGCTCGCTCGGCCCCCCAGCCCATCCAGTAGTCGACCGCGCCACCCAGTGTGTTGCCGACCGTGGCCACGGCGACCACCAGCCAGAACTGGTCCGGATTGAGCTTCGCATAGGCGAACACGGCCGGCTCGGAGCCCAGCGGCAGCAGTGTCGCGGACACGAACGCGATCACGAACACCGATGCCAGACCGTTGCGGGGCAGCGCGAACCAGCCCAGCAGTTGGGCGACGAGGGATTCCATGGCGGCGCAGAGTGTAAGGGAATACCCGTGCGTCTCGTCGACGCCGCCCCGCGCGCGGCCAAACGCCACGCGCCCGACCTGTTCGCACCGTCCCGGGGGCACAATAGCGCCTCATCTCGTTCGGCACGGTCGCCGGCCCGCGCGTGGCATCGGGCGCCGCGCCGCAGCCACTGCCTCTTACCCTCCGATGTTCACCGACTACCTGAAACGCATCCTGACGGCGCGCGTCTACGACGTCGCCATCGAAAGCCCGCTCGATCCGGCCCATTCCCTGTCGGAGCGCCTGCGCAACCGCGTGCTGATCAAACGCGAGGATCTGCAGTCGGTGTTCTCGTTCAAGCTGCGCGGCGCCTACAACAAGATGGTGCACCTGCCGGCCGAACAACTGGCCCGCGGCGTGATCGCCTCGTCGGCGGGTAATCACGCCCAGGGCGTCGCGCTGGCCGCCGCCCGCCTGGGCTGCCGCGCGGTGATCGTGATGCCGGTCACGACGCCGGCCGTCAAGGTCGAAGCGGTGCGCGCGCGCGGCGCCGAGGTGATCCTGGACGGCGACTCCTACAGCGATGCCTACGCGGTCGCGCAGCGGGTCATGGCCGAGCGCGGACTCACCTTCGTCCATCCGTTCGACGATCCCGACGTCATCGCAGGTCAGGGAACGATCGGCATGGAGATCCTGCGCCAGCACACCGGCCCCTTGCACGCCATCTTCGCGCCGATCGGCGGCGGCGGCCTGATTGCGGGTATCGCCGCCTATGTCAAGCAGCTGCGCCCCGAGATCAGGATCGTCGGTGTGCAGGCGGTGGACTCGGACGCGATGGCGCAGTCGATCGCCGCGGGCCGGGTGGTCGAACTCGGCGACGTCGGGCTGTTCGCCGACGGCACCGCCGTCAAGCGGGCCGGCACCGAGACCCTGCGCGTCTGCCGCTCGTTCGTCGACGAGGTGATCCGAGTGGACACCGACGAGATCTGCGCGGCGATCAAGGATGTGTTCACCGACACCCGCTCGATTCTGGAACCGTCGGGGGCCTTGTCGATCGCGGGGGCCAAGGCCTACGTCGAGCGCGAGGGCTTGCGCGATCAGACGCTGGTCACGATCGCAAGCGGCGCGAACATGAACTTCGACCGCCTGCGCTTCGTATCCGAACGCGCCGAGATCGGCGAACGGCGCGAGGCCGTGTTCGCGGTCACGATCCCGGAGGAGCGCGGCAGCTTCCGCCGCTTCTGCGCGCTGGTCGGCAACCGCAATGTCACCGAGTTCAATTACCGCATCTCCGACCACGCGGTCGCGCACATCTTCGTCGGGCTGCAGATCTCGGCGCGCACCGAGGCCGATGATTTCCGACGGACTTTCTCGGAGGCGGGCTTCGGCGTCCTGGACCTGACCGACGACGAACTCGGCAAAGTGCATCTGCGACATCTGGTCGGCGGAATCAGCGAACTGGCCCGCAACGAGGTGCTCTACCGTTTCGAGTTCCCCGAACGCCCGGGCGCCCTGATGCGCTTCCTGTCGAGCATGTCGCCCAACTGGAACATCTCGCTGTTCCACTACCGCAACCAGGGCGCGGACTACGGACGGGTGCTGGTCGGCATGCAGGTTCCGGCGACCGAGAAGAACGAGTTGCAGCACTTCCTTGCCGCGCTGGGCTATCGGCACTGGGACGAGACCCAGCATCCGGGCTACAAGCTGTTCCTGAGCCGGTGAGCGCTCGCCGGTCGATGCCTTCGCGACGACCCCGGCCGGCTATCCAACGGGGCGCGGCCGGCTGCAAGCGGCGCGCTGGCCGACCAACCCCCCTCTAAAACGGGGGTTTCGTGGTCTAATGATTGGTTTGCTCACGGGCTGGGGACCGCGTGGCGCCCTCGTGTGTCCGACCGCTGTCGGCCCGAGCCGGCGCCGAGGCGGCTGCGGCCCCGACAGCCAGTCAGCATGGGAGGAAGCCGTCAAATGCGGGTCGCGATTCTCGAAGACGACGAGCTGCAGCAGCGCGCCATCGGCCGGGCACTCGAGTCGGCCGGCATGGATGTCAGCCTGTTCGGCACGGGCCGGGACATGATGTTCGCGCTGCGCCGCGACAGCTTCGACTGCCTGGTGCTCGATTGGACGGTACCCGACACGACCGGTGTCGATATCCTGCGCAACCTTCCGACCCAGCAGCGCGGCGTGCCGGTGCTGTTCGCCACCATCCGCGATGCCGAGGAAGACGTCGTCGAGGCCCTCGAGGCCGGCGCGGACGACTACATGGTCAAGCCGCTGAGGGCGGCGGAGCTGGTCGCCCGCCTGCGGGCGCTGGTGCGGCGGGCGCGTCCGGCAAGCGAGGTCGAGCGCACCCTCGAGTACCAGCAGTTCCGGTTCGATTTGCGCCAACAGGTGCTGACCGTCGCCGAAGAGCCGGTCGAACTGACCCAGAAGGAGTTCCAGCTCGCGCTGCTCTTCTTTCGCAATGTCGGCAGGCCGCTGTCTCGGGCGCACATCCGTGCCGAGGTCTGGGGCCAGGATTCCGACGTCCCCTCGCGCACGATGGACACGCACGTCTCGCGCGTGCGCTCCAAGCTCAATCTTCGTCCCGATGCCGGCTATCTGCTCGCACCGGTATACAGCTACGGCTATCGACTCGAGCATCTGGAGGCCGATCAGTCGTGAAGCGCTTGCGAGCCCTCTGGAGCGCCGTTGCTCTGGCGGCCGGCCTGGTCGTGGCACCGGCGGCCGCGCAGTCCGTCGCCGGCGATCCGGGGCAGACCTCGGTCGTCATCTACCAGGTCAACGACGGCGAATCCCTGACCGGCATCGCCAACCACCTGCTCAAGCCCGATTTCACCTGGCGCCACCTGCGCGCCTTCAACCAGTTGCCGGACGCCGATCGCCTGCGTCCCGGGCAACAGTTGCGGGTGCCGCGGACGTGGTTGCGCGATGAATCGCTGCAGGCCTTCGTACGCGAAGCCAGCGGCACTGCCCAGGTCGACGGTCAGCAGGCACGATCGGCCGCGCGATTGCAGGCCGGCAGCCGCATCGTGACCGGCCCGGACGGCGTCGTGGTGGTGGTTCTGCCCGACGGCACCAGCGTGCGCGTCGCCCCGGAATCGGACGTCCTGATCGAACGCCTGCGCCGGGCCTACGACACCCAGGGGCTCGATGCCGGCTTCGACATCCGCCAAGGCGAAGTTACCGTCGACTCTCCGGCGCCGGCGGATTCGCGATCGAAGCGCCGCATCGAGTTGCGCTCGCCCAAGGCGATCGCCGCCGTTCGTGGCACGCGCTTTCGTGTGCGCGAGACCGACGCCAACGCGACCAACGCCGTGCTGCGTGGCTCGGTCGCCTGGCTCGGACGCGACACCGAGCGTCTGGTGCCGGCCGGCTTCGGCTCGAGCGCCGACGCCCAGGGCCGCACCACCGAACCGGAACCGCTGCTGCCGGCACCGAAGGTCGTCGCCCCCGGCGACGATCCGGTGCGCACGCCGACGGCCGATATCCGATTCGAACCCGTCTCGGGCGCGCGCGCCTATCGGATTCTGATCACTCGCGATGCCGACGCAGTCAAAGCGGTACGCGAATCGGTGCTACTCACGAACGCCTATGCCTTCGAGAGCCCCGAAGACGGTCCGTTCTACATCCATGTCAGGGCGGTCAGCGCGACCGGCATCGAGGGCTATTCGCAGCCGGTTCGCTTCGTGGTCTCGGCCCGGCCGCTGCCACCGCCGATCGAGCCCGGCCGCGACGACACCGATGACGACGGTGTCGCCATGCTGCGCTGGCCGGCGCGCGACGACGCGATCGCCTACGAGATTCAGGTGTCGGACAGTGCGACCTTCGACCGAACGTTGTTCGAGCGCCGTGTCGACCAGCCGGGCTACGAGATCGACACCGATCTCCTGGCTGCCGGCCCGGGCACGTGGTTCTGGCGGGTCGCCAGCATCGGCGCCGACGAACGCCCCGGTCCGTTCACGCGGCCGCGCGAGCTGGTCAGAGCGGTCACGGGCCCCGCCGTCACGGCCGAGGTCGACCTCGCGACCGTGACGCTGAGCTGGTCACTGCCAGCGGAGGGCAACCCGGTCCTGATGATCGATCCACTCTCCCAGGGCGCGTCGCCGGCCCGTCAGCACCGCGTGGAGGGCACGCGCGAGACCCTCGAGTCACTGGCGCCGGGCCGGTACCGGGCGAGCATGGTGCTCGACTTCGCGGGCGGCCGACGCTCGCAGCCGGGGCCGGCCACGCAGTTTGCGATTCCGCTGCTACTGCGCGACGGTTCGGGCCAACCGGTGCAAAGCTCGACCGGTCCGATGCGAATGATTGCGCCTTGAGCGGCTGCTGAGAACCCGCGCGAGCCCATGATCCATTCGCCGACGCGGCGTGGCCAGGTGCCGGTCCAACACGATGGCGTCGGGTTCGAGCGGGTTCGGCGGCGCGGCCTGGCGAGGAATCCCGCGCGATCGACGGCATGCGTGCCGCGCGGGCCGAAAGCGGCCATTCGAGCATGAGCCCGCCAAGCTCCGACAGCCGGCGCATTCCGCGCCTGGTCGTCGACTGGCTGGTCCTGACCGTGATCGTGGCTGCACTGGCAACCTGGCTCGGCTACGGGCCGCTTGATTCCGTCACCGGCCGTTTCGCCCGTCTCGACGCGGCACTCTACGATCTGGTCAACCGCGGGCGCGTCGTCCGCTGGCCGGACGATCTGGTCCTGATCGAAATCGACGAACCGAGTCTGGCACGGATCGGGCGCTGGCCCTGGCCTCGCGCCATCCACGCCGCGCTCCTCGAGTCCCTGACCACCGCCGGCGTGCGGGTCGTCGGTCTCGACCTGCTGCTCACCGAGGGCGCGATCGACGATCAGGCGCTCACGGAGGCGCTGCGCGGGGCACCACCGACCGTGCTCGCGGCGGCCAGCGAGCCCGATCGGTTGCAGCGCCAGTGGCCGCTCTATCCGGTCATTGGCGTCGAGGGTGTGACACGCATCGCGCACGTCCACTTCGGGTTCGACGCCGACGGGCTGGTACGGGGGCTCTATCTGGTCGAAGGTGGCATGCCCGCATTCTCGCTCGCCCTGACCACCCTGGCCGGCGGGCGGGCGGAGCAGCCGAGCGCCGCGCAAGCGATCGAGGAGCTGGCCCGCGACGAGCAACGCAGCGGCGCCGACTGGCCGCGCCACCACTTCGTACTGTTGCCGCGCCTGGACGCACACGGCAAGCGTCTTTCCTATGCCGATGTGCTGGCGGGCGCCGTCGACGCATCGACCCTGCGCGGACGCACCGTGATCATCGGCGTGACCGCGGCCGGCATGCGCGACGCATACAGCAATGCGGTGATCGAGCATCGAGCGGTCGCGCCCGGGGCACTGCTGCATGTCGCCGCAATCGGTGGCATCCAACAGGCGCGGCTGGCGACCCGCATCGGCGCCACCGCCCAGAACCTCGCCAGCGTGACCATCGTGGTCGCGACCATGATCGTGCTGTACCTGAGCCGACCGCGCGGAGCCCTGCTCGCGGTGGCGATCATCATGGCCGCGACCCTGCTGTTGTCCGCCCTGCTGCTCGTCCGTGGCACCTGGCTGCCGCCGGGCGGCATCCTGCTCGCCCTGATGACGGCGTATCCACTGTGGAGTTGGCGTCGCCTGGATGCCGTGGTGAGCGAACTCGGCCGGCAGATCTCCGTTTTGCGCGACATGCCGGTGGCACTGCGCGAGAGCACGCGCGGCGACGGGCTGCTGGCCCGCGTCCTGCCGGCGCCGCCGGATCACAAACGTGCCTGGTACGCCCCCCCCGAGGAACCTGTCTCGCGCGCGGTCGGCGCGTTGCAGCAGAGCGCCGCCTCGGCCGGCGTGCTGCGTGAACTGCTGTCGATCGGCCTCGAACGGCTGCCGCACGGCGCCCTCATCATGGTGGGCAGCGGCGAGGTGCTGCTCAGCAATCGCAAGGCGCGCGAATCGTTCACGGATCTGGCCGAACAATTGGACGACGGCCCGGGATGGCTGCGCCGCACCTTCGAATTGCCCGCGCAGTGGCCGGACGAGAGACAGGCGGCGCTGACGCTCGAATGCAGGGATCCGCTGCAGCGTGACTGGCTGATCGACGCCGCCCTGGTCCGACCCGTCGGTCTGCCGGCGCTGTGGCTGATCCAGTTCTCGGATGTCACCGAACTGCGCAAGATGCAGCGCCAGCGCGAAGACATGTTGCGCTTTCTCTCGCATGATCTGCGCTCGCCCCAGGTGTCGATCCTGGCTGCGATCGAGAATCTGCCGGGTGGGCAGCGCGACGAGGCGCTGGAAGAGATCGCAGCCCAGGCGCGTCGCAGCCTCGATCTGGCCGACGCATTCGTGCAATGGACTGCCGCCGAGCACAAGCCGATCGAAACGGAGGCTGCCGACCTGGCGGCGCTTGCCGTGGAAGCGGCCGATGCGAGTTGGAGCGCCGCGCGCAATGCCGGCACACGAATCTCGGCACCGGGCAGCGAAACCGCTGCGGTGCGAGTCGATCGGAATCTGGTCCGGCGGGCGATCGCGAACCTGCTCGAGAATGCGATCAAGTACGGCAGCGAAGGCGGGCCGATCGAGGTCACGATCCGGCGCGACGGCGGATTCTGGCGTCTCACGGTCTCCGATCGCGGGCCGGGTCTGCCGGCAGGCGACCTGGATTGGCTGTTCGTGCCCTATGCTCGCGGCGCCGGGCGGGCGCGCAGTCCCGGCTCCGGGCTCGGGCTGGCGTTCGTGCGGCTGGTCGCGCAACGGCACGGAGGCCGGACGGAGGCGCGCCGCCGAGAAGGCGGCGGCGCCGTTTTCGATCTGCTGCTACCGGTCGACGAAGCCTGAGAGACGCGCGAATACCCACGGCTGTGCAACTTTGCCGCGCCAATCCTCGAATCGCGCGCCCCGGGGCGCGCGACTCGATTAAAATCATGGGCTTATGCAGATCGTCACCCTGGGCCTGAACCACAATAGCGCGCCGTTGTCGGTGCGCGAACGGGTGGCGTTCGCGGGCGAAGCCCTGCACGAGGCGATCACCGACCTGGCGCAAGGCATGCGCGACGCGATTCCCGAAGCGGCCATCCTGTCCACCTGCAACCGCACCGAGATCTACTGCGCTGCACAGCGCCCGGAGCGGGCCACCGAGGCTTTGTCTTCCTGGCTCACCCAGCGCCACGGCATCGAGTCGCACGACATGTCGCGGCACTGGTACGTCCTGCCCGACAAGGACGCGGTCAAGCATGCCTTTCGTGTCGCCAGCGGACTCGACTCCATGGTCCTGGGCGAACCGCAGATCCTCGGCCAGATGAAAGAGGCGGCGCGCGTCGCCCAGCAGGTGGGCAGTCTGGGCACGCATCTGCACAAATTGTTCCAGCGCAGTTTCTCGGTCGCCAAGGAAGTGCGCAGCGGTACCCAGGTCGGCGCCCAGTCGGTATCGATGGCGGCCGCTTCGGTGCGGCTCGCACAGCGCATCTTCGAGGATCTCGCCGAGTGCTCGATCCTGTTCGTGGGCGCCGGCGAGATGATCGAACTGGTGGCCACGCACTTCGCGGCCCGCCATCCGCGCCGGCTGGTGGTGGCCAACCGCACCGAGGAACGCGGCGAGCGCCTGGCGCACAAACTCGGTGGTCAGACGATGCGGCTGTCCGAACTCGCCGAGCACCTGCACCAATTCGACATCGTCGTCTCGTGCACCGCCAGTAGCGTGCCGATCATCGGCCTGGGCGCGGTCGAGAAAGCGATTCGCGCGCGCCGTCATCGGCCGATGTTCATGGTCGATCTGGCAGTGCCGCGCGATATCGAACCCGAAGTCGACCGGCTCGACGACATCTTCCTGCACACGGTCGACGACCTCGGCCGCGTCGTCAACGCCGGCATCGAGAGCCGGCGGGCGGCGGTCGCGCAAGCCGAGGCGATCATCGAAACACGTGCGGATGCCTTCATGCAATGGCTACAGGCACGCGAGACCGTGCCCGCGATCCGTGGCCTGCAACAACGCGCCGCACAGATCCGCAGTCACGAGCTGGCGCGGGCCGAACGCGCCCTGGCGCAGGGAGCCGATCCGGCCGTGGTCATGAATTCGCTCGCGCAGGCACTGTCGGCCAAGTTCCTGCACGGCACCATGCGCATGCTCAACGGCAGCCCCGACGAGCGGCGGGCGATCGGTCCCATCGTCGATCAATTGCTGCCCGACCCGGCTGACGACCCCCGTTCGGACGACACCACCGCATGAATCCGGCCATGCTGGCCAGGCTGCGCGATCTCGAGCAGCGGCTGGCCGAGGTCGGGGCCTTGCTGTCCTCCGAGCAGGCGGCCAGTGATCTCGACCGCTTTCGCCAACTCGGCCGTGAACACGCCGAACTCGATCAGGTCGTCGGTCACTTCCACGCCTGGCAGCAGGCCGAGAGCGATCTCGCCACCGCCCGCCAAATGCTCGACGATGACGACATGCGCGATTTCGCCCAAGAGGAAATCGCCAGCGCGCAAGCGCGTCTGAGCGCCGAATCCGACCGGCTGCGCATTCTGCTGCTGCCACGCGACCCCGACGACCAGCGGCCCTGCTTCGTCGAAATCCGCGCCGGCACCGGTGGCGACGAATCGGCCTTGTTCGCGGGTGCCCTGCTGCGCATGTACCTGCGCTTTGCGGAGCGGCGCGGTTGGCAGACCGAGATGGTTTCCGAGAGTCCCTCGGATCTCGGCGGCTACAAGGAGGTCGTGCTGCGGGTGGTCGGCGACGATGCCTTCGGCGTCCTGAAGTTCGAGTCCGGCGGCCATCGCGTGCAACGTGTACCCGAGACGGAGGCGCAAGGGCGCATCCACACCTCGGCCTGCACGGTCGCCGTGCTTGCCGAGCCGGACAAGGCCACCGCGATCGAAATCGACCCCGAGGACCTGCGCATCGACGTCTATCGCGCCTCGGGCGCCGGCGGCCAGCACGTCAACCGCACCGAGTCGGCGGTGCGCATCACCCATCTGCCCACCGGCATCGTCGCCGAATGTCAGGACGACCGCTCGCAGCATCGCAACCGTGACAAGGCCATGGCGGTGCTGGCCGCGCGCATCAAAGAACGGCGCGATCGCGAAACCCAGGCCAAGGAGGCCGCGCATCGCCGCTCGCTGATCGGCTCGGGCGACCGCTCCGAACGCATTCGCACCTACAACTTCCCCCAGGGCCGCGTCACCGACCATCGCATCAATCTCACGCTCTACAAGCTCGATCGCGTGATGGAGGGCGAACTCGACGAACTGGTCGGCGCGCTGCTCGCCGCGCATCAGGCCGACATGCTCGACGAGCTCGCCGACGGTCGCGGGGCGCTCGACTGATGCCCGCCGCAAGGGGCGTCGCGTCGCGCGATGGCACCGCCGTGACACCCACACTCGCCGATTTGCTGGCCGCCTGCTCCTTGCCGCGCGTGCAGGCGCGCGCCTTGCTTGCGCATGCCTGCGATCGCTCACGCGAATGGTTGATCGCCCACGCCGACGAGCGCTGCCCTCCCGGCGCGGACGGGCGCTTCGCTTCGCTCGTGGCGCGCGCGACCGACGGCGAACCGCTCGCCTATCTGCTCGGCTCGCGTGAGTTTCGCGGCCTGTCGCTGAGCGTCGACCGCTCGGTCCTGATTCCACGCCCCGAAACCGAGGCGCTGGTCGATTGGGCCGTCGACCGGGCGCCGCAAGGCGCCACCGTGCTGGACCTCGGCACAGGCAGCGGCGCGATCGCGATCGCCCTGGCACTGGCCCGGCCCGACCTGACCATGATCGCCGTCGATCACAGCGCGCCCGCCCTGGCCCTCGCCGCGAGCAACGCGCGTCGCCTCGGTGCGCGGGTTCGATTCGGCCTCGGCGACTGGTGGTCCGGGCTGCCGGACGTCGGCCCGTTGAACATCGTCCTCGGCAACCCGCCCTACATCGCCGCCGACGATCCGCATCTGCGGCACGACGGTCTGCCCTTCGAGCCCCGCTCTGCTCTGGTGGCCGGCAGCGATGGCATGAACGCCTACCGCGCGATCGTCGCCGGCCTGCCCCGCCGACGCCTGGCGCCAGGCGCACGCCTCCTGTTCGAGCACGGCTATCGGCAGGCCGCCGCCGTGCGGGCGCTCCTGCGCGGCGCCGGTCTGGTCGACCCCTTTACGCTCGCCGATGACCAGGGGCACGATCGGTTCAGCGGCGCCCGCCTGGTCTGAGCGGCGCCGCGGCCGACCATAACCCGAGCCCGCTCCGGATTTGATTGACCACCGTTTCCGGCGGTCCCTACAATCGCTGCTTCGCTCAGGAGTCAACAGTCATGGAAGCCAAGGCATTCATCGATCAAACCGTCAAAGATCACCCGATAGTGCTGTTCATGAAGGGCACTGCGCAGTTCCCTCAGTGCGGTTTTTCGGGTCGTGCGGTGCAGATCATGCGCGCATGTGGCGTCAAGAACCTCGTCACGGTGAACGTCCTCGACGACGACGACGTTCGCCAGGCCATCAAGGACTATTCAAGCTGGCCGACCATTCCCCAGCTCTACGTGAACGGCGAGTTCGTCGGCGGCTCGGACATCATGACCGAGATGTTCGAGTCCGGCGAGTTGCAGAAGATGCTGCCGGCACAGTCCGAAGGCTGATTCGGACACGCGCGCTTCGCCGCGCGGCCTGACGCCAGGAACCGCCCGGCCCTACAATGGGCCATGGTCCAATCCGCACCAATCGTCGTCGCGATCACGGGCGCCTCCGGCGCCCGACTCGGCGTGCGCCTGCTCGAGATGCTGGCCGAACTCGGTATCGAGCGCCATCTGATCGTGTCGGCCGCGGGCTGGATGAACATCGAGCATGAGCTCTCCCTGAGCCGCCGCGACGTCGAAGCGCTCGCCTCGCAGGTTCACGGGGTACGGGACGTCGGCGCCTGTGTCGCGTCCGGCTCGTTCCCCACGGGCGCGATGATCGTCGCACCCTGTTCGATGCGCTCGCTCGCGGCCATCGCGCTCGGCCTGTCCGACAATCTCATCACGCGCGCGGCAGACGTCACGCTCAAAGAGCGGCGCCGTCTGCTGATCGTGCCCCGCGAAACGCCGCTGAACCTCGCGCACCTACGCAACATGGTCAGCGTCACCGAAATGGGCGGCATCGTGTTTCCGCCGGTGCCGGCCTTCTATGCACATCCGGCAAGTGTCGAGGAACTGGTCGATCAGCTTTGCGCGCGCATGCTCGATTGCCTGGGTCTCGACCACCCCGCCATGACCCGCTGGCGCGGTCTGCGTGCCGCTACGGTGGCCACGGTGGCCACCTAGTGCGCGCATCGTGGCCATCCACGGATAGCCCGGGCCAGCCGGCATCCCCGCAGGAGAAAGTCACATGAAACTGCTCGTCGCCGTCGACGGATCCCCGAATGCACTACGTGCGGTCGAGGCCGCCATCGCCCTGCTCGGCCGGGTAAGCGAAGCCGACAATCGTCTCGACCTGGTCTCGGTGCACGATCCGCAGGCGCTGCACTACGCGGTCGGCGTCATCGGCGAACAGCGCATCGAGAAGTTTCTGGCCGACGCCAGCGCACAGGATCTCGAGGCCGCGCGAGAGCGCGTCGCCGCCGCCGGCCTGGCCTCGGAGTCGCTGGTCGAACGCGGGCCTGTGGCGCCGACGATCGGCGCGATCGCCACCCGAGGCGCCTACGACATGCTGGTGCTGGGCACCAAGGGACGCAGCAACGTCAGGGACTTTCTGATGGGCTCGGTCGCGCAGCGTATCGGGGCCACGACCGCGGTACCGGTGCTGCTGGTGCGCTGACGGGCTGTCGAAGCAAGCGATGGGCGGTGAATCGCGCGCCGAAGCGATCTGGCGATTCGCGGCTCAGCGCTGTTCGCTCAGCTTTCGAGCAAAACGCCGCATGCCGCCGAGCCAGCGATCGTAGTCGTTGGCCTTGCGGCGGAAATACTCGACGACCTCCGGGTGCGGCAGGATCAGGAACGACTCGGCCGCCAGTCCCCGGACCACGGATTCAGCGAGATCGTCGGCCGACATGATGCCGTCGACCTTGGCGGCCGACGAACCGGGACGCCCCTGCACCATGGGCGTGTCGACCGCCTGCGGGCAGAGCACCGACACCTTGAGTCCGGCATCCCCGTGACGAATGGCCAGGGTTTCCGCGAACGCGATCGCCGCGTGTTTGGTCACCGCGTAGGTGGCCGACGGCAACGAGGTGATCAAACCCGCAGCCGAAGCGGTGTTGAGAAGGTAGCCGCCACCGCGCTCGAGCATCTTCGGCACCACCGCGCGCGCCGCATAGACGTGCGCCATCACGTGTACCTGCCAGTTGAGCTGCCAGAGATCGTCGGGCGTGTTCTCGTCACCGTCGCGGATGATGCCGGCGTTCGAGCAGAACAGGTCGATCTGCCCAAACGACTTCAGGGCGGCATCGGCCAGCGCGCGCACCTGATCTTCGCGGCCGACGTCACAGGCCCGCCACTCGCAGGGCACACTGGCCAGGCCATCGCCGCCGGCGCGCAGCGAATCGGCCAAAGCCGCCATCTGCTCACCGTTGGCCGCCAGATCGGCGAGCATGATGCCGGCGGGTGCTTCGCGGGCGAATCGCCGGGCAAGCGCGTGGCCGATACCGCTGGCCGCGCCGGTGATCACGATCGTCTGTCCGCTGAGCTGCATCGCTTGCCGTCTCCGTGTCGGGCACGGCCGCCCCAGAAGGCCGACCACCCCTTGGTCCACGAGCGCGGAACGCCAGCCGCACGACGGTGGTCGCCTGCCAGAACCCGCCCGGAAAACCGTGACGGTAGCACAGCCACCGGCCAGAGGACCGGCGTTGCGGGCTCAGGGTGCGGGCTGCGTCAGGCAGAGATCGAGTTCGCGATCATCGGTGTCGGTCAACGTGACCTGGGTCGGCATGTCGGCGCAGGGCTGCAGGGTCGGGTGCTCGACACGCAGATCATAGGTGCCGGCCTTGAGCTTGACCCGGTACTGACCCACGTAGTTGGTCTCGGACGATTCACTCTTGATCTCGACCTTGCCCTCGGCATCGCCCGGCCCCTGGCTCGGGACCTTGCTGCCGACTTCACCATCGGCGCGAAGACCTTCCTTGGCCTGCGCTTCGAGCTCCGGTGTGACCTGCTCGGACAGGGTGACCCGCGCACCGGTCACCACGCCGCGCGTGCGCTCATTGGTGACCGTGCCGTGCAACGTTGCCTTTGCCGCGCACCCGGCCATCAGGGCGGCCATTATCAGGATAGCGCTCGCTCGCGTGTTCATCGCCTTTCTCCGTGGAATGTGGCCGCAGCCACCTGCGCCCGATTGGTGAGTGTCGTCAGCGACCCGATCGGTTCAAAGGTGAGCCGGCGTCACCGCTCAAGCTTCGCTCTCGCGGCGCAGATTCACGCGCTGGATCTTGCCCGAGATGGTCTTGGGCAGACTGTCTCGAAACTCGACTTCACGCGGATATTTGTACGGCGCCGTGTTCGCCTTGACGAACTCCTGGATGTCGACGGCCAGTTCGTCGGCCGGCTGAAAACCCTCGGCGAGCACCACGTAGGCCTTGACGATCTGGCCACGGAGATCGTCGGGCACGCCCACGACGGCCGATTCGGCCACCGCAGGATGCTCGAGCAGCGTGCTCTCGACCTCGAACGGCGAGATCCGATAGCCTGCCGAGCTGATGATGTCGTCGCTGCGGCCAACGAACCAGAAATAGCCGTCGGGGTCACGGGTCGCGGTGTCGCCGGTGTAATACCAGCCATCGTGAAACACCTTGGCGGTCGCCTCGTCATCCTGCCAGTAGCCGCGAAACAATCCGGGCGGATAGGGATCGGTGATCTTGACCGCGATATGGCCGATTTCATCGTCAGCCACGGGCTTGCCTTGCTCGTCGACGACATCGACGCTCACACCGGGAACCGGCCGGCCCATGGAACCCGGCCGCACCGGCATGAACGGATAGTTGCCAACGACGTTGATCGTCTCGGTCTGTCCGTAGCCGTCGTAGATCGGACCCCCGGTCGCCTGCTGCCAGATCTTGATGACCTCGGGATTCAAGGGCTCGCCCGCGCTCATCGAGTGCCGCAGGCCACCGAGTTCGTACTTGCTCAAATCGAGCTGCGCGAACATCCGGTAGACCGTCGGCGGCGCACAAAAAGTCTTGACGTCCAGTTGCGAGATCAGACGAAGATGCAGTGGCGCGTCGAAACCGCTGGCATCGATGAGGACGTTGACGGCGCCGATCTGCCACGGCCCGTAGAGCAAGCCCCAGGCGGCCTTCGCCCAGCCGGTGTCGGACAAGGTCCAGTGGACTTCGCCCTCGCGCAAGTCCATCCAGTAGCGCCCGGTGATGCGGTGGGCGAGCGCGTAGCCGTGATCGCGCGGCACCATCTTCGGCATCGCGGTCGTGCCCGAGGTGAAATAGATCAGCATCAGATCGTCGCTGCGGGTGGCGGGCACACGCTGACGATCGAAACCCGGCGAGGCATCGGTCAGCAGGCGCTCATAGGATTGCCACCCATCGCGCGGACCACCGACGACGATCAGAAGACGCAGGCTCGGACAGATATTGCGGATTTCGTCGACCCGTTCGGCCGCCTGCTCGGTGACGATCGCAATGCGCGCGCCGGCACGATTGATCCGATAGGCGATGTCCTTGGGCATCAGCAGATTGGTGCCGGGCATCGCCACCACGCCCGACTTGCAGCAACCGACCATCACCTGGTACCAGGCGGCGACGCGCGGAATCATCACGAATGCGAGATCGCCCGGCCGCGCACCGAGATCGAGGAGCGCGTTCGCGAATCGGTTGGAGTCGTCGCGCAGTTGCGCGAACGTTTGGCGGCCGGTTTCGCGGCCCTGGCCGTCGAGCGCGATGAAGGCCAGCCGCGACGGATCCTCGGCCCAGCGATCGATGCAGTCGAAGCCGAAGTTGTAGTGCTCGGGAATCGACAGATCGTGCTCGGCACAAACCTGCTCGTAGCGATCGTTCAACGATGTCATGTCTCTGTCTTCGAAGTGGACGCCGTGACTTAGGGATGCGCCGCGTGACTCGCGACCACCGCCCACGGCCCGGGTCGATGGGCCACTATACCCCAGCCGCCGGCGCAAGAGGCGCGTACGGAGAATCCGGCCGGAAGTGAGCCGCCGTCCGATCCCGGCCGTCCGCAGACGGACCGGCGGCGGGCGTCGCCGCACCGGCCCGCCCTTGCGCGCCCGCGCGACTCGTTTGTCGGCCGACGCTCCACCGCTCAGCGCAGCCGATGCTCGCGCCCCACGAAGCGGGCGTGCTCGCGCATGGTGGCCAGCACGTCGGCCACTGGCCGCCCTTGCGCCCTGGCCAGCACAAGCCCGGCAAAGCGTGCCGCCGCCATGCTGGCGCCGGCCGGACCGCCTGGCTCTGCGCCCGACGCCGCGGCACCGAATTCGGCCCAGGGCAGCGCCAGCCACGACCATTCTTGTGCGCGGCAGCGAGCGTCGCCCTGCACCGAGATCACGCGCGGATGCGCTGCCGGCCACACGGCCGGCCCACGCGCGGGCGCAGACGCCACCAGCATGCCTGCGCGGTCGGCCAGCGCATCGAGACGGGCCACCAGTACCGGATCCTCGCGCGGCAGACCGAAAGCGCAGAGCACCAGGGCGATCGGCTCATCGTACGCGAGCAGCGCGTCGATCGCGGCGATCACTCGCGCCACCCCGGTGCGCAACGGACCATCGAAGATCACTGGATTCAGCAGCGGCGAGCACGCGCTCGGTACGGTCGTCGACCCGCCGCCCGATGCCGCCTCGAGCATCCCGTCCGCGAGCGCTTGTGCGTGGGCATGGGCAGGCGTGACTTCCAAGCCACCGCCCTTCCCGGCATCGACCGTGTGATCGCCTCGTTCGCCGTCGACGGTGGCGTGGTGCCGTTCCGCAGGCGCGACCGGCGGCAAGCGTGCGGCCTGCCCACCCGTCTCGAGCGCGTCATCGGCGCGCCAGCGTGCGATCGGGCCTGCCCAGTTCATCACCGGTCCGTCGATGATCGCGATCACGAAGCGCCAGCGTCGTTCGCATTGAAGATGAGCACCTGGTCGACCGCGCCACAGGCGCTCGGATCGTGCGCGACCACGATCCGGGTTCGTCCCGCCAGACGCTGATCGACGGTATGCCATATGCGCTGGGCACAGGCCCGGTCGACCTCCGAGAGCGCCTCGTCGAACAGCCAGAGCCCGCCATCGCGCAGCAGCGCACGCGCCAGGCACAGCCGTTGCCGTTCACCGCCCGACAGGCTCAGACCGTCCTCGCCCAGGGAAGTCGCCAGGCCTTGCGCGTGCGCGAAACGCTGATCGAGTTCGACCGCCCGAAGCACCGCGTGCAGATCCGTGTCGGCGGCGCCGGGCGCCAGCAACCTCAGATTCTGCGCGACGCTGGCGCGCAGCACGAACGGGCGCTGCGGCACATGGACGATCGTCGCGATGCGTTCCTTCTCGGTGAGTTCCCGCCCGTCCGGCGCACGCAGCCAGAAGCGTTTCCCGGTTTCGGGATCCAGGCCCTGCAAGTGACGCAGCAGCGTACTCTTGCCGATGCCGCTCGGGCCGTCCAGGCGCACCTTCGCACCCGCGGCCACCCAGGGCGCGCGCGCGTCGCCAGCCTCGAACACCGCCACGGCCCGGACTTCGCCGGCCAACGGCGTCTCGATGCCTGCCAGGACTCCCGGTGACGCAAGCACGGCACGGCCCGGGTCGGCGACGGTCGTGCTCAGCAGGCCGGCGATCCGTTCGAAGGCAACGCGGGCGCGCGCCTGCGCGTGCCAGAGGCCGAGTAACGACTGCATCGGGCCGATCAGGAAACCGAGATAGCCCAGGAAGGCGATCAGGGTGCCGAGCGCGATCCGTCCGTCGATGACCGCGAGGCCGCCGACGAGGAACACCGCCGATCGCGCGATCGCGCTCATCAGCATCGGCACGTTGCGCGTAAGTTCGCCGAAACGATGGGCGGCCAGTTGCCGTCGGTCGAGCGCACCCTGACCATCGAGCAGATGCGATCGCACCGACTCGGTCGCGCCGATCTCGCGGATCGAACGCAGGCCGTGCAAGGCCTCGGCCAAGCGCCCGGCGAAACCGCCGCGGGCATCGCGCACCGCGCGGCTCAGCGCCTCGGTGCGCGGACGCGCCCAGGCCAGGAAAGCCAACTCGAGCGGAGCCAGCGCCAGCGCGACCAATGCCAACGGCCAATAGAGCCAGAACAACATCAGCATCGCGCCGAGCAGGCGTACGAGCGCGCCGGAACCGGTCAACAGAGCATTGAAGGCGAAGCGCTGCACCTCGCCGGCGTCGCCGTCGATGCGACTGAGCAACTCGCCGGTGCTGTGCTCGGCGCGCCATCGGACCGAGCCTTGCAAGGCGGCGCCGATAAGGCGTGCGCGCAGGCCCGCGAGCATGCTCACCGATGCCCGCATGTGCATCAGGCTGCTCACCACGCCCAGTGCCAGCGAGCCGGCGCCCACGGCCAGCAGGAGCGCGGACCAATGCAATAACGCGCGCCGGTCGCCGGCGAGCAGACCGTCGTCGATGACATGCTTGGTGATGTAGGGCGGTACGAGCCCGACCAGCGCCGCCACCAGCCCCAGCAACAACATGGCGGTCAGCGCCCGGCCCTGCCCGGCCAGTAGCGAGCGCCAAAGCGGCCAGGCGTCGTAAGACCCGGCGCGTGCAGCGCTGCCCTGGCCACCCGCGCCGGCGGCAGGCACGCTTGGGGCGGCGGCCACGCTTGGGGCGGCGGCCACGCTCGGGGTGGCAGCCACGCTCGGGGTGGCAGCCACGCTCGGGGTGGCAGACACGCTCGGGGTGGCAGACACGCCCGCCTCGGCGTCGCTCGCGAACGGGCGCCCTGGCAGGCTCGTGCCGGCGGGCTGGAGCGGGGCGACCGTCAGCGCCCCGGAATGACCTGCAAGGTGGCTGCCGCCATGTCGCCACCAGACGGCGTACGCATCTCACCGATGCGCTCGAGCGTTTCGGTGCTGTATACGCCGATGTCGTCGTTGGTACCGCCCACGTACACCTCCTTGCCGTCGCTGGAGATGTTGATCACGTAATAAGTGTGCGGCAGGTCGACCCGCTTGATCAGTTTCTTGGACTCGAGGTCGTGCTTGGAGAGCTGCGTGTAGACGCCGTAGAGCTCCTGCGAGGCCTGCGGATTACGTACCGCGCTGAACATGATCACCTCGAGCGATGCGAAGTCGGCCAACTGCGTCTCGCCGCTGGCCAGATCGACGCTCTGATAGCCCCACACGTAATCGGCGATCTTCTCCTTCTGCTCGGTCTCGAACAAAGCCGCCGTGTACAGCAGCAGGAATTCGTTGTTCTGCGAGCCCACCGGCCAGAACGCCAGGACGTCGGGCGGACTGTGGCGCGGACGTTGCCAATTGGCATTGGCGATCGCCACTTCCATCTGGCCGCTGCCGGGGTCGACACGCTGGATGTCGGCCGCCGCGATGTACACCTGTCCCTTCTGATCGGCCGACATCACCGTCGAACGACGTGGTGCGGGGAAGAGCCTCACCGGTTGCGCCTCGAGGCCCGCGCCGGTGTCGTAGACCGCGAATTCCGGTGTCATGACTTCGTAGCGGTCCGGCCGGATGCGCGTGGGATTGCGCACCGTGTACAACTCCTTGCCGTCGGCGGAGAGCGTCAGCGAGGCGATGCTCTTTCGACGAACGTCACCGCTCGATTGCTTGGCGTAGAACACCCGCTTGCAACTTTCCAGATCGACGCCGATCACGTCTTCCCAGTAGTTGACCAGCGCATACGCGGTCTTGCCGTCGGGCGAGAGCACCAGTACGCCGGGCATCACGTTGACTTCGAGCGGGCAATCGCGGATCAGCTTGCGCTCGGCGGCATCGAACACCAGCAGATTGGCGGGTTTGGCAATGGTGACCAGCCGATCGCCGGCCGCGTGGGCGGTGCCGGAGGCCACGCCCGCGACCATGGCGACGGCGACGGCGCAGAGCCGTCGGATCCATGATTTCATCGTTTGCTCCGCTTCAGGTTTCGGCATCGGACGGATAGACGGTGCCCAGCGAGCGCCAGTCACGCGCGGCATTGTCCGCACCGTCGTTCCAGTTCGGGTACGTGACCATGGTGTCGGGCACCTGCGCCGGCCACCAGCACGGATCCGAGCAACCGTACAGGTCGGCCTCCATCGGTTGGCATAGCGCGGCCACGCCGCCAAAGGGATCGACCTCCCAACCCGGATCGAAGGTCGTGGTGCAACCGGCGGTCACGGTCTGCATCGCCTGGACCTCGTCGAGCCGGTTCTCGGCGATGGCCTGCTGCACGAGCTCGGCCTTTCTGCCCACTGGTTTCATTTGCCCCATGCCCTCCTTGGTGCGATGTGCGACTCGATGAATTGCGGCGCGTGCGCCATCAGTTCGCCATACAGGCCGATGCCGAAATCCACCCAGTCCCGCATCAACTCGCAATAGTGATAAGTCGGCGAGAGCGGATCGCCGAAATGTGCATACGATTCGTGATAGCAGCCGCCCGCACAGAGATTGCGGATCCGGCAGGTTTCGCAGCCCTTGCCACTGCGCTCGGCGCGGCTGGCGATGAACTCGGCCAGCGGCTCGCGGTCGATTCCTTCGGTCACGCTGCCGAAGCGCGCCTGCGTCGAGCCGGTGAAGCGATGGCAGAGGTTCAAGCCCCCTTCGTGGTCGACGGCGAGCATACCCACGCCGGCGCCGCAGGGCAGCGCCTTCGAACGTCCCTCCGACAGGTCCTGCATCAGCTGGTGCAGATTGGAGAAACCGATGTTTTCGCCACGTCGGGCCGCCTCCAGATAGCGCGCACCCAGTGCCTTCATGCCATCGAACACGCGGGCCAGATCGTCGCTGCCGAGGTTGAATTCATCGAGCTCCCCGGATGTCACCGGTGAGAAGCCGACCTCGAAGAATCCGATGTCGTGCTTCAGATGGCGCCAGATCTCTTCGATCTCCGTGACACCGGCGGTCAGCGTCACCCGTGCGCCGACCGGGCGCGAGCGATAGCGGGCCAGCAGCATCCGCGACTTGGCGAGTACGGTGTCGTAGGTGCCTTTACCGCCGACGGTGCGCCGACGCAGGTCGTGCAGCCGGCGCGGCCCGTCGATGGAGACCGTGATGCCGAAGCGCTGCGCGTCCAGCCAGTCGACGATCGCTTCGGTGAGCAGCGTCGCATTGGTGGTCAGCGTGAAGTTGACCCGTTTGCCCGCCGCCGCGAAACGCGGCCGTGCGTGTTCGACGACGGCGCGAATCAACGGCAGATTCGACAAAGGCTCGCCGCCGAAGAACACCAGGTTGTACTCGTCGAGATCGGGGCTCTCGGCAAGCAGCATCTCGATGGATTCGCAGGCGGTCTCGAACGACATACGTTTGCCGTCGGCCGGACTGGCGAGATCTTCCTTGTAGCAATAGGTGCACGACAGATTGCAGCCGGTGTTGACGTTCAACACCAGCGTGGAGAGCGGGAAGCGCGTCAGGCGCGGCAGGCTGCGCCGAACCGGCGCCCACGGGCCGTCGACCACGATGCCGAGTTCCATCAGGCCGACGAGGCGCGAACGGACCTCGACCGGATCGTGCGCGGCGAAGCGCGCGAGCAAGGCGCTCTCGCTGGTGACCTGCCGCTCGGCCAGCCAGCCGAAGACGGCTGCCTCGAGCGCATCGAGTTCGAACACTGCCGTACTCGGCACATGGAACAGCAGGTCGCGGCCGCCGACCTGCACCCGATGCCCGTTGGCGGCGACGAAGTGCAAGGACGATGCCGGAGCAATGTCGCTGTCGTGCCGGCTGACCAGGGTGGATTCCATCGCGCTCAGCGAATCGGTGGATCGTTGAAACGCTGCACGGTGACGATCAGCCGGCCGTGCGCGGTGAGCTCACCGGCCGTGGCCGTCACCTTGAGATCGCCGGCGTTGTTGGTCGAGAACTGACGCTCCGGATTCGGGCCGGCCACGGCGGGTGTGAACAAACCTCCGTCGCCCATCTTGCCGGCGAATCTGGCGTCGTCCATCGCGGCTGCGGCCTCACCTTCCGGGGCGACGCTCCATTGTGCCGGCACGCGGCCGACTCGCACGTCGTCTTCCGTGCCGGGCTTGCCGTCCGGGCCGTTCCAGTAGCCGATCGCGTGGAACCACGCCGGCACCCGATCCGGACCGAGCTCGGTTCCGCCGCCAACGCGCGCGATCGTGAATTCGGGCTCGACCGCAATGCGGTCCACATTCGCGTAAACGGTCAGGTCGGCATGTTGATCACCCTGGGAGATCCGTACCACGCCGTTCTCGGTGCGTGTCAGGCGCACGCGCGCGCCGACCTTGTTCGCCCGCACGGTGGCGCCCTCGGCATCGGCCTTGACCGCATACATGCCGGCACCGACGACCTGCACGTCGGCCTCGCCGGCCGGCACCGTCGACGGCACGAGACCGAGCATGACCGGCGCGGCATCGACGCGTACCCCCCGCAGCGGCGCACCGATGCTGTCGCGCTGCCGCTCGAACTGACGTCCCGACAGCCGTTTGCCGTCTTCGCTGATCGCGAGCACCTGGCGGTAGACGGTATCGCCGACCTCGAGATTGGCGCGCCACTCGTAGCCGGTATACAGGTTCATGCTGCCCTCGACCGGCAGCACGGACCCGTCGGCCAGCATCAGACGTCCGGCGATCGCGAACGGCGAAGCCTCGCCCTTCACCGTCAGCCGGCCATACGCTTCGCCCTTGCCCGGCAGGTCGACGATCACGATCCACTCGCCGTCGGGCGCCTTGTGCGTGCGGCCGGACCAGGCCTTCCAGGCGTCGGTCTCGAGCGGATAGCGCTCGCTGAGCAGCGGCGCGATCTCGTTGACCGCGATGTCGTACCACGGTCGGTCGCGACCGAGCGCCTGATATTCGACGGTCGGGAACTGCCCGACGTGGAAGTCCATGTGCAGCCGCCACTCGTCGGCAGACCGCCGCTGCAATGCCACGCGGGCACCGGTGTGACAGCGCGCGCACATTTCGCCCACGGGCGCCGGCACGGCCTCGATGACGTTCGGCGCTTTCTCGAGGGCAAATCGCTGCCCCTCGGTTTCGCTGGGGGCCAGCCCCTGATGATCGGACAGCCATTGCACCAGGCTACGGCGCTCGTCGACCGAGATTTGCACCCCGTGATTGCGCTGCATGCGCACGATGGTCATCATCCAACCCTCGGGCGTCTTGCGCTGGCCGACGATTCGGCTCAGTCCGGTGCCTTCCGGGGTGTGGCAGGCGCCGCATCGCGCCTCGAGCAGCGACGGATCGGCGATCGCGGCCGGACTCACCTGCAACAGCAGGACTGCCAGCACGGCGGTGGACAGAGCCCGGCCGAGACCCGCGAAACGACGGCTCACGGCGCCTGCGCTGCGCATGAGGTTCATGCTGATCCTCCGATCGTTCTGATTCGGCCCGAAAGGACGGCACCTACCCGGATCAATGGCCGGGATCGTGGCCCGGCGAGTCGGCGATCACCCCTCGGCTGAGCAGCCAGCCTAACAGAAAACTTCTGAGCTCGGAATCCGCGCCCGGCAGCGCCTGCGCCAGTACACGGCCGGCATCGTCCGTCGGCCGCGCCCATAGGCGGCGGGCCAGCGGCGCGATTTCGAGGCCACGGACGAAGGCGACGCCGTCCGGCTCCTGCATCGTGTGCAGCACTTCTGCCTCGCGCAGGCGGCCGTCGTGCACGATCACGCGGTGCTCGCAGCGGGGGCCGGTGGATGGCGGATGGGCCGCCTGCGAGTCCGGCCACTCGCAACGCGACGACCAGTAAGCAGTCGCGAACTCGGACGCGGCCAAGCGATGGAAATCGCGCCCGATCCGCGCCTGGCGCAGGAAGGTTTCGCGGCTCCGCCGGCTGAGGAAGCGATCGGCCAGCGCCAGTTGGCCATCGAGACTGGCGAGCACCGCCGGCACCGCCATGCGCGCCGATGCGAGTGCCCAGAACAATCCGTGACCGGACAACGGATCGAACGCGACCGCGGCATCACCGATGCGCATGGGATCGCCGGCGACCAGCGAGTACGGATTGAGCTGGATCGAAGCGGCGCGGGCCCGCCAATGACGCGGCATCGGGACGAACCCGCCGGCCTCGGGCTGCTCGAAGAATCGCCGCCAGATGGCCGCGGCACCGCCCCTGGGTTGATCGAACTCGCTCGCGCCCCCGCCCGCAGGCTGACCGAACTCGCTCGCGCCCCCACCCATGGGTCGGCCGAATTCGCTCCCGCCGCCGCCCCTGGGTTGGCCGAATTCGCTCCCGCCGCCGCCCCTGGGTTGGCCGAACTCGCTTGCGTCGACGACCATCTGCGTCCAGTGCGCGCGCCGACCCCACTCGGCCTGCCAGCACCAACCCAGCGGCGTTGCCCGCGTCATCGTTGCGCTCGGCACGGACGATGTGGCGTACGCCACCGCTGCCGGGTCGTCGCGCGAGCGCCGCGACGGCCGGGTCCGCGCCAGCTGCCCCTGGCCGCCTCCCGCGATCGCAATCGCAACCGGCGCACGCCGTCGGTCCGCGGCAACTGGCGCACGCCGGCCGCGGGCGTCGATCAGCAGAGCCGCCCCGATGGGCCCTCGATCGCTGAACCATGCGCGCTCGCCTCGACCGCGCACGACCGCGGCGAGGGCCTGGACACCCGCCGCGACCGCATCCGCCCTCAGACCGGCGTCGAACCGTGGGCGCATGACCAACGCCTCGTCTCCGACCGTGCCGGCCAGACCCGGCCAGTGTGCGCGCCGCGGCCCCTGCCCGAGCAGGCCGTGCGCCCGCAGACCCGTGTCGGCGAGGATCTTCAATGTGCGAGCGGACACACCCTCGATGCGTCGCTCGGAGCCGGGTTCGCCAATCAGCGCGACGCGCAGACCGGCGCGCGCGAGCAGGATCGCACACAGGCATCCGGCCGGCCCCGCGCCGACGATGGCGACGTCGAAGTTCGAGTGCGCTGGCAAATCGCTCGCATATGGTGCCGACTGTCCGACTCGAACGGACGACCTACCGCTTACAAGGCGGTTGCTCTACCAACTGAGCTAAGCCGGCATTACTGCTTGCTGGAACGGCTACTTGATGCGCGTCAGGGTGGGACGCCCCTTGCGCGAACGCCCCGGCGGCGAGTCGTCGCCGTCGGGCCGGTCGTTCGACGATACGTCATCGGCGGACGCCGGCGCAAGACCGGCCTCGGCCGGCGGCCACCCGCCGCCCTTGTCGGCATCCGATCCATCGGCGGGCGGCTGCACCGACTCGGAAGCCGTCGGCACGGCCTCGTCAGCCTCGCTCTTTCGTGACCGCACCCTGCTGCCGCCGCGTCGGCGCGACCCGGGGCGCGGCGCCGGAGCGCCATCGGCGAGAGCGGGATCATCGGCCGAAGCCGGGCCAACGACGTCGCGGGCGCCTGCCTTGGGCGGTTTTGGATCGGCCATGTCCGGGCCCGACGCCTCGGCGGGCTCGGCACCATCGCCGTCACGGGCGCGCGCCTCGGCCGGCTTCGGAGCGGATACATCGCCTGCCGGCGCCGACCCAAGCGGTGAATCGGCACCCGACGTCCGATCGCTTCCAGCCTCCGCATCGGGCGACGGGGCAGCCCCCGAGCCGCGCGATGCGTCGGCGGCCGGTGCCGTCGCGGAACCGACCGGCTTGTCATCGAACCGCTGCTCGCCAGCCGATTCGTCGGACAGAAACCCATCGGCCGAACGATCCGGCCCGGCAGCCTCGCCGGCGTTCGAGTCCGGTGCGGCGGCGGCGTCATCGCCGGCGCGTGACGCGGGCACCGCCCGCAGCCGCGGACCATCGTGCCGGCGCCGACCCGATCGCGCCTGCTGGCGCCTGGCGGCGCCGAGTTCGTCGCCGTCCGAGAGCGCGTCTTCCGCGGCCTCGGTCTCGCCGTCGTTCGGGACCGCACGCAGACCCCGGGCCGGCGCCTCACCGGACCGCCGAGGTGCGGCACCCGGCGCCGGGCGCTCGACCTCGAATGCCATCCCGTGCCCGTTTTCGCGCGCGTAGATGGCCGTGACATTGCCGACCGGAATCAGCAGCTCGCGCACCCGGCCGTTGAAACGCGCCTGGAACTCGATCCAGTCGCTATCGATGAGCAGATCGTGGGTGGCGGTCAGGCTGATGTTGAGGACGATTTCGCCGTTCTGCACGAACTCGGCCGGCACCTTCGTTCGCTCGTCGACGGACACAGCGATGTAAGGCGTCAGACCGCTGTCCGAGCACCACTCGTGAATGGCGCGCAAAAGGTAGGGCTTGGTGGACAGTTCAGGCATGAATCCACTCACCGCCTCAGCGGCGCATCACCTTCTCGGAAGGCGTCAGCGCCTCGATATAGGCCGGTCGCGAGAACATCCGCTCAGCATAGCGCAGGAGCGGCGCCGCCGACTTGGGCATCTCGATGCCGTAGTGATCGAGCCGCCAGAGCAGCGGCGCGATCGCGACATCGAGCATGGAGAACTCGTCCCCGAGCATGAACTTGTTCTTGACGAAGATCGGCGTCAGCTGGGTGAGACGGTCACGCAGCTGCATGCGGGCGTTCTCGAGCACGGAGGCGTCGTTGACGACCGAATCGCGGCGCTCGAGCTCCTGCACGTGCACGAACAACTCACGCTCGAAATTGAACAGGAACAAACGCGCCCGCGCCCTCATGACCGGATCGGCAGGCATGAGCTGGGGATGCGGGAAACGCTCGTCGATGTACTCGTTGATGATGTTCGATTCGTACAGGATCAGGTCGCGCTCGACGAGCACCGGCACCTGGCCATACGGATTCATGATCGAAATGTCTTCGGGCTTGTTGTAGAGATCGACATCGCGAATCTCGAAATCCATGCCCTTTTCGAACAACACGAAGCGGCACCGCTGACTGAACGGGCAGGTGGTGCCGGAGTAGAGGACCATCATTGTCTTGGTCTCCTGAAACGGAATGAGCGCGGCCAGCCCGACGGCTGGCCGCGCACGAATTCGGTTCGGCCGGAAACGCCGGCCGTCACGCGCGAAGGATTACTTGATGTCTTTCCAGTAGGTGCGGTTCAGCCACAGCGCAATGGTGAAAAGCACGGCCAGGAAGATCAGTACCCAGACACCGAGGGCGATGCGCGTCTTCGCCGAAGGGTCGGACACATAGGTCAGGAAGGCGGTGAGATCAGCAACCGTGTCGTCGAACTGCAGGCGGTTGAGCGTCCCACCGACTGCCGGCTCGAACTCGAAGTGGCGGCCGATGTGAGGATGCTCACTACTGGGCTTACCCTCACTGACGGTAACCATGCCGTCCGCACCGTAATGCGTGACCGTCTGCGTCAGAGCGCCGCCATGCCCGTCGCCCTCGCCCTTGATGTCGGTGACCACCAGCGGGCGCGTGCCCTGCAAGGCCCAGAACGGATTGGGCATACCGACGTTCGGAAACACGACGTTGTTCCATCCGGTCGCCCGACCGTTGTCACGATAGAAGGTGCGCAGGAAGGTGTAGATCCAGTCGGCACCACTGCCGGCCCCCGAACTGCGCGCACGCGCCTCGACGGACAGATCGGGCGGCAATGCGCCGAACCAGTCCTTGGCGTTGGCCGGTTGCATCGCGATGGTCATCATGTCGCCGACCTTCTGGCCGGTGAACATCAGGTTGTCCTTGATCTGCTGATCGGTCAGGCCGAGATCCTTCAGGCGGTTGTATCGCACCGCCTTGAGGCTGTGACAACCGAGACAGTAGTTGACGAACAACTGCGCGCCGTGCTGCAGCGCGGCACGGTCGTTGAGCTTTTCGGTCGGGAACGCGTCGAGGGCTACTTCCTCGCCAGACGCACTGGCGGGCGCCGGCGCGAGCATCGCGACGGCGGTGAGAATGGGGGCGGCCAACAGCGCCGCACGCCGAATCAGTCCGAGGTTCATGGCTTTCCTGGATGAGTGGGTCACGGTCATCGTGCGGGCTCAGTGCGGTTTGAAGGTGACCCGCTCGGGCACCGGTTTGAACGACCCCATTCGGCTCCACCAGGGCATGAACAGGAAGAATCCGAAGTAGACCAGCGTGAAGATCTGCGACAGGTTTTGTCCGACCGGGGACGGCGCCTGCACACCGAAATAGCCCAGCACCACGAACGCGACCACGAACAGCAGCAGCAACCACATGTGCCAGGCCGGCCGGTAGCGCATCGACTTCGCCGGGCTGTTGTCGATCCAGGGCAGCGCGAAGAACACCATCACCGAGGCACCCATCGCGACCACGCCCCAGAACTTGGCGCTGAACTGGTCGGGGAACGCCATGTACAGGCCGATGTAGGCGGCCACCGCTACCGTGCCGATCAGCTTGGCGATGCCGTTGGCGCGCGAGAACCAGAGCACGACCAGCCAGACCACCAGCAGGATCGCGATCGAGCTCAGGAAGTCGGCCGTGGTCGCACGCAGGATCGAGTAGAACGGCGTGAAGTACCAGACCGGGGCAATGTGCGGCGGCGTCTTGAGCGGATCAGCCGGGATGAAGTTGTTGTACTCGAGGAAGTAGCCGCCCATCTCCGGGGTGAAGAAGATGATCGCCGAGAAGATGATCAAAAAGCCGACCACTCCGACGATATCGTGAACCGAGTAATACGGATGGAAGGGGATTCCGTCGACCGGGATGCCGGCTGCATTCTTGTTGCGCTTGATCTCGACGCCGTCGGGGTTGTTCGAGCCGACCTCGTGCAACGCCACGATGTGAGCGGCCACCAGACCCAGCAGCACCAGCAGAATCGCGATCACATGGAACGAGAAGAAGCGGTTGAGCGTGGCATCTGACACCACGTAGTCGCCACGAATCAGCAGCGACAGGTCGGGGCCGATGAACGGGATCGCCGAGAACAGGTTGACGATCACCTGGGCGCCCCAATAGGACATCTGACCCCAGGGAAGCAGATAGCCGAAGAAGGCCTCGCCCATCAGGCACAGGAAGATCAGGCAGCCGAACACCCAGACCAACTCGCGCGGCTTGCGATACGAGCCGTACATCAGGCCGCGAAACATGTGCAGGTAGACGACGATGAAGAACGCCGACGCGCCGGTCGAGTGCATGTAGCGCACGAGCCAGCCCCACGGCACCTCGCGCATGATGTATTCGACCGACTCGAACGCCTTGGCCGCGTCCGGCTTGTAGTGCATGACCAGAAAGATGCCGGTGACGATCTGGATCACCAGCACCAGCATGGCCAACGAACCGAAGAAGTACCAGAAGTTGAAGTTCTTCGGCGCGTAGTACTCGGACAGATGCTCTTTCCAGAGCGTCGTGGCCGGGAAACGCTGATCGATCCAGCCCATCAGGCCGGTGGTGGTGACGGTCTTGTCCTGTGCCATGGATGTTGTTCTCTTTCGCGGGCGGTGGCAGGCCACCGCAGGTCAGTCTTCTTGCCCGGATCAGGCCCGTTCGTCTTCACCGATCAAAAGCTTGGTGTCGGCCAGGTACATGTAGGGCGGCACATCCAGGTTGGCATTGGCCGGTTTGTTCTTGAAGACCCGGCCCGACATGTCGAAGGTCGAGCCATGGCACGGGCACAGGAATCCACCGGGCCAGTCGGACGGCAGCGAGGGCTGGGCGCCGGGCTCGAAGCGCTCGGACGGCGAGCACCCGAGATGCGGGCAAATACCGACCACGACCAGAAACTGCTCCTTGCGGGCGCGATAGATGTTGCGCGCGTACTCCGGGGTCGGGATCTGATAGAACTTCTCGGAGTTCGGATCGACCAGCTCGTCATCGTGCCCCTTGAGCGACTCGAGCATCTCGGGCGTGCGGTAGACGATCCAGACCGGATTGCCGCGCCATTCGACCCGCATCAACTCACCCGGCTTGAGGCCCGAGATGTCGGCCTCGACCGGGGCACCGGCCGCCTTGGCGCGCTCGGAAGGGGTGAAGGTGGCGATGAACGGAATCGCGGTCGCGAGGCCGCCCAGCCCGCCCACGGCCGCCGTGGTCGCGATGGCAGCGCGCTTGGACGAATCCAGCGGGCCGTTGGTGCTCGGGAACGAGGTGTCGCTGGCGTGGCCGGACGCTTCTGGGTTGCTCATGGTTGCCGATGCGGATTGGTCGTGATGAAAACCCGACATTTTAGCCTACCCGTCGAACCAATTTGAAGTCGTTAACAAACGATGGGCCGTGGCGCAACAAAAGTAGCCCGAAAAACGGGCACACTTCGCATCACCCGTATGGCGGGCAGAAGCCCGTCGGGCCCGGCCGGCCGGCTCGCCGGAACAAAAAATCAAACCCTGGAGAGTTCGCATGTCCATGATGTCGGAGTTCAAGGATTTCATTGCCAAGGGCAATGTGATGGACCTGGCCGTCGGCGTGATCATCGGCGCCGCGTTCGGAAAGATCGTCGATTCGCTGGTACGCGACATCATCATGCCGATCGTCGGCGCGATCTTCGGCGGGCTCGATTTCTCCAATTACTTCATCCTGCTCGGCGACGCACCCGCCGGTGTGGCCATGAACTACGCCGAGCTGTCCAAGGCTGGCGCGCCGATGCTCGCGTACGGCAACTTCCTCACGGTGGTGATCAACTTCGTGATCCTGGCGTTCATCATCTTCCAGATGGTCAAGATGGTGAATCGCATCAAAGGCCCCGCGCCGGCCCCCACGCCCGCGGCCACCCCCGAAGACGTGCTGCTGCTGCGCGAGATCCGCGACAGCCTCAAGCGCGCCTGACCCGGCCCGGTTTCCCGGGGGTCCACCCCCGGGAGCGCAGGCGGCTCGCGATCGGCGACGCCGAGTCGTGCCGCCTGCGGGATTCGCTCCGGGAGCGACGGCGGCCAGCTCAAACCGGGTTCGGGTCGTCGATGAACGTGTGCCGCAGGCCGAACTCGGCGGCGGCGGCCTCACCCAGCGCCTGCACGCCGTCGCGCTCGGTCGCGTGGTGGCCCGCGGCCAGGTAGGCCAGTCCGAGTTCGCGCGCCAGATGCGTGGTGCGCTCCGAGATCTCGCCGCTGATGAAGGCCTGGGCTCCGAGTGCAGCCGCCTGTTCGATCGCATCCTGAGCGGCCCCGGTGCACCAGGCGACCCGCACGATCGGGCCCGCCGCGCCAACCAGCATAGGCGCACGACCGAGCCGCTGCTCGAGTTGCGACGCCAGTCCCTGCGCGCTCGCCGGTGCTTCGAGATCGGCCCAGAAAATCAGCTCCCGATCCCCTCCCCGGCCATGAACCGGAAGCCCCAGGCGCTGCGCCAGGCAGGCATTGTTGCCGAGAACCGGATGCGCATCGAGCGGCAGATGGAAGGCGAACAGATTCAGATCAGCCCGCATCAGCGCAGCGATGCGCGCACCCTTGACACCGATCAGACGCGGATCCTCGCCGCGCCAGAAGTATCCGTGGTGCACGACAAGCGCGTCGGCACCGGCCGAGACCGCCTCGCGGATCAGCGTCGCGCTGGCGGTGACGCCACTGACCAGGTGCGCGATCTGCTCGCGCCCCTGGACCTGCAGGCCGTTCGGACAGTAGTCGGAGAAGCGTTCAACCTCGAGCGTCTGGTCGAACCAGCGCGCCAGACGTTCACGCGAAACCGTCATTCGGAGGCCGGACTACGCGCAGTCGCCGAGGCCGACTCGTCGAGCGATTCCGGATTGCGGCTGCGCGCCTTGATGAAGCCCGCCAGCACGATGCCGAACTCGTAGAGCAGGATGAGCGGCACGGCCAGCATGAACTGTGAGATCACGTCCGGCGGCGTGAGCACAGCTGCAGCCACGAAGGCGCCGACCACCACGTAGCGGCGCGCCGCGCGCAGTTGGTCGGGTTGCACCACGCCGGCCTTGACCAACAGCATCTGCACCACCGGCACCTCGAAGGTGAGGCCGAAGCCGAAGAAGATCGCGAGCGTGAAATCCCAGTATTTCTGCAGATCCTGCAGGATGTCGGCGCCAGTCTGGGACGACATCGCGATGAAAAACCGATAGGCAGCCGGCAACACGAAGGTGTAGGCAAAGCCGATGCCGAGCACCAGGAAGAACACGCTCGAGACGATCAGCGGCATCGCGAACTTGCGCTCGTGCTCATAGAGGCCGGGCGCGACGAACGCCCACGCCTGATACAGAATCCATGGCATCGAGACCAGCACGGCGGCCAGGAAAGACACCTTGGTCAGCGTGAAGAATGCGCCTGCCTGGTCCGTGAATACCGGCTTGCTGCCGGGCGGCAAGGCGTCGTAGAGCGGCAGCGAGAGAAACTTCATGATGTCGCCCGAGAAATAGAAGCACACCCCGAACAGGATCAGCACCACGATCAGGCTGCGGATCAGGCGATCGCGCAACTCGATCAGGTGCGACATGAAGCTTTCTTCGGGATGGTCGTCGGCCGCCATCGTCAGAACCTGCTACGAGCTTTCGGCCGCTTACGGCCGAGCTCCTTGTCGCGCTCCAGGCGACGATCGCGCAGGCGGTCACGCACGCGCCGGGTCTCGTAGACCCTCTCCCAATCGGTGGCGGGGGCGCTGACGGATCCGCTCGATCCACTATCGCTGCCGAGTGCGCTGGACACCTCGTTGAAGTCGCTCTGGGTGCGGTCGATCGTTTCGCGCATCGAGGATTCGATGTCGGAGGCCGCGCTCTTGACCTCCTTCTGGAGGCTGCGCAGTTCCTCGAGTTCCATCTGGCGGTTCAGATCCGTCTTGACGTCGGCGACGTAGCGCTGGAGCTTGCCCATCCACTCGCCGACCTGGCGTGCCAGTTTCGGCAGGCGCTCGGGCCCGACGATCACCAGCGCGATGACCGCCACGATGATCATTTCGCTGAAGGCGATATCGAACATGGCAAAACGCCGGGATCAGGCCCCGGCTGGCACGACTCGGATGGCACGAAGCCAACGGGACCGGCACGAAGCCCGCGCCGGCGGCATCAATGGCGTGTTCAGCTCTTGCGCTCGGCGTCGACGTCGATGGTCTTGGGATCGTTGCCGGCCGCCGCCTGCTCGGAGCCCTCTTTGACGCCTTCCTTGAAACCGCGCACGGCGCCGCCGAGGTCGGAGCCGATATTGCGCAACTTCTTGGTGCCAAAGACCAGCATGATGATGACGAGCACGATCAGCCAGTGCCAAATGCTCATTGCACCCATGAAAACTCTCCTATCGCGTTCATGTGCCTTGCCCGCACGCCCCGTCATCGAGGCCGGTCGCGGCAGGACACGGAATTCCTTGGATCATCGACGGCACGAGCCCTGACCGAGGGCACCACCCCGACATGTGGTGGAACGCGCGACCCGTTCCCGACGCCGACTCGATTTGCCAAACGACGCACCGCCGACGCGCGCGGCACCCGAACGACTGACGCGCTCAATGTGCCGGCTTGGCGGCGGCACGCAACGGCTCGGGCCCACCCAGCACATGCACGTGCAGATGATACACCTCCTGCCTGCCCACCCTGCCGTTGTTGACCACGATGCGAAAACCGTCATCCAGCCCCTGCTCGCGCGCCAGCCGGCTGCTGATCGAGAAAATCTTGCCGATCAGCTGACGATGCCTGTCCTCGACATCGTAGAGGTTGCGCAAGTGCTCGCGCGGGATGATCAGAAAGTGGACCGGAGCGCCCGGATTGATATCGTGGAAGGCGACGATGTCGTCGTCTTCGTAAACCTTGTCGGCCGGAATCTGACCGGCGGCGATCTTGCAGAACAGGCAATCGGGATCGTGAGCACTCATCGGTTCTCCTGACGGGTTCGTTGCCGCCGCCGTCGCGGCGTCTCAGTCGCCACGCTCGCGCGCGCGTCGCGAGGCCTTCTCGTCGAGGCCGGACACCCCGGCGCGACGGGCGAGTTCGGCCAGCACGTCACCTGGGCCGAGTTCATACTGGGCGAGCATGACCAGACAGTGGAACCAGAGATCGGCGGTTTCCGCAACGATGCGTGCCCGATCGCCGTCCTTGGCGGCCATCACGGTTTCGGTGGCCTCCTCGCCGATCTTCTTGAGCACCGCATCGGGCGCGCGGGACAACAGTCGCGCCACGTAGCTCTTGTCGGGGTCTTCGCCGCGCCGGGCCGCGATCACCGCGGCCAGCTGGTCGAGCGTGGCATCGTTCATGGCTTCCTCCCCGAACCGTAGATTTCCTCGGGTGACTTGAGCACCGGATCGCGCGCCTGCCAGACGCCATCCTCGAGCACCTTGAAGAAGCATGACTGACGGCCGGTGTGGCAGGCGATGCCGCCCTGCTGCTCGATCAGCATCAGCACCGCATCGCCGTCGCAATCCAGCCGGATCTCGCGCACCCGCTGGCCGTGCCCGGAGGATTCACCCTTGCGCCACAGCGCCTTGCGGGACCGCGACCAGTACACGGCCCGCCCGGTGGCGACGGTCTCGGCGAGCGCTTCGCGATTCATCCAGGCAACCATCAGGACCCGACCGGTGGCAGCATCCTGGGCGATCGCACACACCAGGCCCTGGGCATCGAAGCGGACCGCATCGAGCCAGGCGGGATCGTAGTTGGAGCCGGGCCGGGCCGGATCGGCGGGGGGAGCGGGCTCAGTCATCGGCGAATCGTACCGGGATTCCGTGCTCGGCCATCAACTGCTTGGCCTGCGCGATGGTGTATTCACCGAAGTGGAAGATGCTCGCGGCGAGCACGGCGTCCGCCCCGCCCTGCGTCACGCCTTCGACCAGATGCGTCAGATTGCCGACGCCGCCAGAGGCGATGACCGGCACCGGCACTGCCTCGCTGACGGCCCGGGTGAGCGGCAGGTCGAAGCCCTGACGGGTACCGTCGCGATCCATGCTGGTCAGCAGGATCTCGCCCGCGCCCAGTTCGCACAGGCGACCGGCCCATTCGATGGCGTCGAGACCCGTTGGCCTGCGCCCGCCGTGCGTGAACACTTCCCAGCGTCCATCGTCGGCGCGCTTGGCGTCCACCGCACAAACGATGCACTGCGAGCCGAAGCGTCCGCTGGCCTCGCTGACCAGGCCGGGATTCTGAATCGCCGCGGTGTTGATCGACACCTTGTCGGCGCCGGCATTGAGCAGACGACGGATGTCGTCGACCTTGCGAATGCCGCCGCCGACCGTCAGCGGAATGAAGACCTGCGTGGCCACGGCTTCGATCACGTGCAGGATGATGTCGCGTTCGTCGCTCGAGGCCGTGATGTCGAGAAAGGTCAGTTCATCGGCACCCTGCTCGTCGTAGCGGCGCGCGATTTCGACCGGGTCGCCGGCGTCACGCAGCGAGACGAAGTTGACACCCTTGACGACACGGCCGGCCGTGACGTCAAGGCAGGGGATGACGCGCTTGGTGAGCATGGGGTTGGACCGGAAAAAGTGCCGAGGCGGACGGGGCGATCGGTCGGTGCCGCACGCCGGCCTGAGCGGCCGGCGTGCGATCGGGAATGCGCGAACCGCTTGTGCGGCGGCGGCCCGGAGACAGCGTCAGCCGGCGGCCGCGCCGCGCGCGTCGGCGCGCGCCTGCGCGGCCTCGAAGTCCAGCGCACCTTCGTAGAGCGAGCGGCCGAGGATCACGGCCTCGACGCCCTCGTCCTCGATTTCACAGAGGGCATCGATGTCGGCCATGCCGGCGACCCCGCCCGAGGCATAGACCGGGATGATCAGCTCGTTGGCCAGGCGCCGGGTGGCATCGATGTTCACGCCGGTGAGCATGCCGTCGCGGCCGATGTCGGTATAGATCACGGCCTTGACGCCGTAATCTTCGAACTTCTTGGCCAGATCGAGCACGTCGTGGCCGGTCATCTTGCTCCAGCCATCGGTGGCGACCTTGCCATCGCGCGCATCGAGCCCGACGATCACCTGGCCGACGAAGGCGCCACAGGCGTCCTGCAAGAAACCCGGGTTCTTGACGGCGGCGGTACCGATGATCACGTCGGCGATACCCATGTCGAGAAAACGCTCGATCGTGTCGAGATCGCGCAGCCCGCCGCCGAGCTGGATCGGGATCTCGTCTTCGATCTCGTCGATGATGGTGCGGATCGCCGCCTCGTTGGCCGGCCGGCCCTTGAAGGCGCCGTCGAGGTCGACCAGGTGCAGGCGCCGGGCGCCTTTGTCGAGCCAGTGGCGGGCCATGGCGGCCGGGTCTTCGGAAAACACGGTTTCGTCATCCATGTTTCCCTGGCGCAGCCGCACGCAGCGGCCACCCTTGATGTCGATAGCGGGAATCAGCAGCATAGGAGCAGCGGGTGCGAGTCGAAGCGGGGACGGTCGAGAGAGTGAGCCGAATCGGGGCGGCGCGCCGGAGAGGCCGAGTGGGATGAGGCGGTATTGGCGACCCGCCGGCAGGCCCGACGGGCAGACGCCCGTGCGATCGGCTCAGGGATTCCAGTGTATGAAGTTCTCGTAGAGCCGCAGGCCGTGGGCAGCGCTCTTCTCAGGGTGAAACTGTGTTGCAAAAATATTATCGCGGGCAAGCGCACACGTAAAGCGACCGCCATAGTCGGTCTCGGCGGCCGAGTCCTCGGCGAGCGCCGGATGGGCGTGGTAGCTGTGCACGAAGTAGAAGTGGCTGCCATCTGCGATGCCCTCCCAGAGCTTATGCGGCCGGCTTTGCCACACCCGGTTCCAGCCCATGTGAGGCACCTTGAGCCGTTTGCCGTCCCGATCGCGAAGATCGCGCGCGAACCGTTCGACGCGGCCCGGCAACAGGCCCAGGCACGGCGTGGGCCGACCGTTACGCGACTCGTCGCTGACCTCCATCAGCATCTGTTCGCCGACGCACACGCCAAACAGCGGACGCGAGGCGGCGGCGCGCCGGACGGCGGGCTCCAGGCCGGATTCCTGCAGATGGCGCATGCAATCGGGCATCGCGCCCTGCCCAGGGAACACGACCCGCTCGGCGGCATCGATCTCGGCCGCGCTGCTGGTCACCCTGACCGTATGGCGCGGTGCCACATGGGCAAGCGCCTGAGCGACCGAGAACAGGTTGCCCATTCCGAAATCGACGACGGCAATGACAGGCATCTCGACGGGGGGGGGAGAAAAAAGAGATTCGGCGGGCGATGACAGGCAACGAAGCGGTGGCGCCTGGCGTCTCAGAGCGCCTCTTTGGTGGACGGCAGCCGGCCGCCGAGGCGTTCGTCGGCCTCGACGGCCATGCGCAGCGCACGACCGAAAGCCTTGAACACGGTTTCGCACTGATGATGGGCATTCTCGCCGCGCAGATTGTCGACGTGGACGGTGATACGCGCGTGATTGACCAGGCCCTGGAAGAATTCGCGCGTGAGGTCGACGTCGAATGCGCCGATCATTGCGCGCGTAAAGGGCACCGACCAAATCAGGCCGGGCCGACCCGACAGATCGATTACGACGCGGGACAAGGCTTCGTCCAGCGGCACGTAGCTGTGCCCGTAGCGGCGGATGCCGCGTTTGTCGCCCAACGCCTGGGCAAGCGCCTGGCCGAGCGTGATGCCGATGTCCTCGACCGTGTGATGGGCATCGATGTGCAGATCGCCGTCGGCCTCGATGTCGAGGTCGACGAGCCCGTGACGGGCGATCTGGTCGAGCATGTGGTCCAGAAACGGCACGCCGCTGGCCAACCTGGCCAGGCCGGTGCCGTCGAGCCCGACGCGCACGCGCACGCGCGTTTCGGCGGTTTGTCGGGTGACTTCGGAGGTTCTCATGGAAAGGACGACGTTCAGACGGCAGAGGAAAGCACTTCACGCAGCGCGCGGACCAGACGCTCGCAGTCCGGCTGCGTACCGACCGACACGCGCAGGCAGTTGGCCAGCAGCGGATGCATGCGACCGACATTGCGCACCAGAATACCGCGATCGATCAAGCCCAGGTGGACGACGTCGGCATCGGGGACACGGACGAGCAGGAAGTTGGTCAGACTGGGCGTGACCTCGACACCGGCCAGGCCGTTCAGCTCGTGGGCCAGCCAGTCGCGCGAGTCGCACAGACGACGCGCCTGATCGGCCAACACCTCGTGGTGCTCGAGCGCGAACTCGGCCGCCGCCTCGTCCAGGACACTGATGTTGTAGGGTGGGCGAACCTTCTCGAGCTCGTCGACGATCGCCCGGTCGGCCGCCAGATAGCCGATGCGAATGCCGGCCAGGCCGATCTTGGACACCGTGCGCATGACGACCAGGTTCGGGAACTCGGCCAGCCGGGGCATCCAGCTGCGCCGGGCGAACGGTTGATAAGCCTCATCGAGCACGACCAGTCCCGGCGCGCGCCGGATGATCATCTCGATGGCCGAATCGTCGAAGGCGTTGCCGGTGGGATTGTTCGGATAGGCGAGGTAGACCAGCGCCGGCTGCTCGCGCTCGACGGCCGCCAGCATCGCCTCGGCATCGAGGCTGAAGTCGGCGTGCAGCGGCACGCCGACGAAACGGCAACGCGCCAGCGCCGCACCCAGCTCGACCATGACGAAAGTCGGCTGCGGGGCCACGATCGGCCGCCCGGAGCCGGCCACCGCCAGGCCGAGCATCGAGATCAACTCGTCCGAGCCGTTGCCGACCACCACCGGGAAACCGTCCGGCACCTCGAGACGCTGCGCGATCAAGGCCTTCAGGCGCGCATAGCTGGGCACCGGATAGCGGTTGATGGACAACGCGGCCAGACGCCGCGCGAGAGCCTGCCGCAGCGGTTCGTCGAACTCGTAGGGATTTTCCATCGCGTCGAGCTTGAGCAGCCCCTCGGACGAGGCAACCGGATACGCGTGCATGGCCCGCACGGCCGGACCGATCGCGAACTCGCGCACGGCATCGGCCCGCCCCGGCGTCCCCCGCCCGTCGGCGCGATCGTCGTCGGCCATCGGGGCGATGCGCGCGCGGGCGCTGGCCGCGTGCGCGGCCAGCCCTTCGGCATCGGCGATCTCGCCCGCCACCGGCCCAAGCGCGCGTGCGCCCTCGACCGAGATTTCGAGCAGGCTCGAGCGCTTCTGGAAATCGTACACACCCAGCGGCGACGAAAATCGGGCCGTACGCATCGTCGGCAGCACGTGATTGGGGCCTGCGCAGTAGTCGCCCAGCGCCTCGGAGGCATAAGGTCCGACGAACACCGCGCCGGCGTGGCGAATGTGTTCCACCCACCGCTGGCCGTCGGCCGCGAGGATCTCGAGGTGCTCGGGCGCGATCCGGTTCGCGATCGCGCAGGCCTCGCTCATGTCGCGTACCAGGATCAGGGCGCCGCGGTCGGCCAGGCTCCGGCCGATGACGGCGGCGCGCGCCTGGCCCGGCAGCAGCTCGTCGATCGCCAGTGCGACCCGGTCGAGATAGCTTTCGTCCGGGCTGAGCAGCACCGCCTGGGCGAGTTCGTCGTGTTCGGCCTGCGAGAACATGTCGATCACCGCCCAGCGCGGATCGACCGAGCCGTCGGCCAGCACCAGGATCTCGCTCGGCCCGGCGATCATGTCGATGCCGACCGTGCCGAACACCTGCCGCTTGGCTTCGGCCACCCAGGCATTGCCCGGACCGACGATCTTGTCGACCGCCGGCACGGTCGCGGTGCCGTAGGCCAGCGCGGCCACGGCCTGGGCGCCGCCGATCGTGATCACGCGATCGACGCCGGCGAGGGCCGCGGCTGCCAGCACCAGCGCATTGCGTTGACCATCGGGGGTCGGCACGACCATGACCAGCTCGCCCACGCCGGCCACGCGCGCCGGAATCGCGTTCATCAGCACCGACGACGGATAGGCGGCCTTGCCGCCCGGCACGTAGAGGCCCACCCGGTCGAGCGGCATGATGCGCTGCCCGAGCCGCGAGCCGTGTTCGTCGCGGATGGACCAGTCGCGCTCGCGCTGGGCTTCGTGGAAACGCCGCACGCGCGCGGCCGCGCTGATCAGCGCATCGCGCCGTGCCGCCGGCAGCGTCTCGAGCGCTTGTCGCAGGGCCTCGGCCCCGACCACCAGCTCGGACATGGCCGACACCGGCAGACGATCGAAGCGCTTGGTGTATTCGAGCACCGCCGCATCGCCCCGCCGTCGGACATCGGCCAGGATCGCGGTCACCGTCTCGACGAGACTCGGGTCATGGGCCGCCTCGTAATGCACGAGCCGGGCCAGGTCGGCGTCGAAATCGGCCTTGCGGGTGTCGAGGCGGCGAATCGGGGCTCGGGCGTTCATCGTGTCGGCGAGAAGGAGATCGGGGTGCGGGCGGCGCCTCACCGCCGGACCGCGCGGCGGCAAGTCGGGGCGATCAGTGGTGATTGGCCCTGGCGGCAGCGTCGAGGCGCTCGAGCAAGGGCCGCAGACGCCCGCCCTTGAGCTTCAGCGAGGCCTGGTTGACGGCGATGCGCGCCGAGATGTCCATGATCTGCTCGACCTCCACGAGGCGGTTGGCGCGCAGGGTGCTGCCGGTGGACACCAGGTCGACGATGGCGTCGGCCAGGCCTACCAGCGGCGCCAGTTCCATCGAGCCGTACAGTTTGATCAGGTCCGCATGGACACCCTTGGCCGCGAAATGGCGCCGCGCCGCGTTCAGGTACTTGGTGGCGATGCGCAGCCGCGCGCCGCGGCCGACGGCCGCCGCATAGTCGAACGACGCCGAGGTGGCGACGCTCATCCGGCAACGGGCGATGCCGAGATCCACCGGCTGATAGAGCCCCTCGCCACCGTGCTCGATCAGCACGTCGCGCCCGGCCACGCCCAGATCGGCACCGCCATACTGGACGTAGGTGGGCACGTCGGTCGCGCGCACGATGATGATGCGCACGTCCGGATCGGTGGTGGGCAGAATCAGTTCGCGCCCGCTCGGCTGGCCGGTCAGCCGGATACCCGCGGATTCGAGCAACGGCAGGGTATCGTCGAGGATGCGCCCCTTGGACAAGGCAAGCGTGATCATGCGTGCACCCGGGTGATGTCGGCGCCCAGCGCCGTCAGCTTGCGCTCCATGCCCTCGTAGCCACGGTCGAGATGGTAGATGCGATCGACCACGGTTTCGCCCTCCGCCACCAGCCCGGCGATGACCAGCGATGCGGAGGCACGCAAATCGGTGGCCATGATGTGCGCGCCGGTCAACCGTGGTACCCCCTTGACCAGGGCGGTCGACCCTTCGATGGTGATGTCGGCGCCCAGCCGCTGCAGCTCCAGCACGTGCATGAAGCGGTTCTCGAAGATGGTCTCGGTGATGACGGCCGCACCCGTGGCGACGCAGTTCACCGTCATGAACTGCGCCTGCATGTCGGTGGCGAATGCCGGATACGGCGCGGTCCGAATGCCCACCGATAGCGGCCGGCGGTTCATGCGCAGACGGATCCAGTCATCGCCGCAATCGATCTCGGCGCCGGTTTCGCGAAGTTTTTCGAGCGTGGCATCCATGATGCGGGGATCGGCGCCGGTCAGGCGGATGTCGCCCCCGCAGGCGGTGGCGGCGCACAGGTAGCTGCCCGCCTCGATGCGATCGGGCTGCACGCGGTGCTCGGCGCCGTGCAGTCGCTCGACCCCGTGGACCACGATGCGCGGCGAGCCGGCACCCGTGATGCGCGCGCCCATGGCGATGAGGGCATTGGCGAGATCGATCACCTCGGGTTCGCGTGCCGCGTTCTCGATCACGGTCTCGCCGTCGGCCAGGGTGGCCGCCATCATCAGGTTCTCGGTCCCCGTGACCGTGACCATGTCGGTGATCAGGCGGGCGCCGCGCAGGCGCGGTGCGCGCGCGACGATGTCGCCGTGGCTGATCTCGATCTCGGCGCCCATCTGGCGCAGGCCCTTGATGTGCTGATCGACCGGGCGCTGACCGATCGCGCAGCCGCCGGGCAGCGAGACACGGGCCTCGCCGAACCGGGCCAGCAGCGGGCCGAGCACGAGAATCGACGCACGCATGGTGCGCACCAGTTCGTAAGGCGCGACCGGCTCACGCAAGGGGCCGGTATCGACCACGACGCCATCGCCGGTCTGCTCGAGCGTCGCCCCCATGCGCGAGAGCAGGCTGCCCAGCGTGGCGATGTCGCGCAAGGCTGGCACATTGCTCAGCACCAGCGGCTCGGCGCTGAGCAAGGAGGCGCACATGATCGGCAGCGCGGCGTTCTTCGCGCCCGACACCGCGACTTCGCCGCCGAGTCGGCGCCCGCCGACGATTCGCAGCTTGTCCATCAGCCGGCCGCGTACTCGTCAGGGGTCAGGGTCTTCATGGACAGCGCATGAATCTCCTCGCGCATGCGCTCGCCGAGCGCCGCGTAGACGAGCTGATGTCGTTGCACGAGCCGCTTGCCCTCGAACTGGCGCGAGACGATCAAGGCCTGGAAATGCCGGCCGTCGCCCTCGACCTCGAGACGCTCGCAGGCAAGCCCGTCGGCGATGTAGCGTTTGACGTCGTCTGGGGAAACGGAATCCATGGCGGTACTCGGCAAGGTTGAACGGCGGTAGTCGGCTCAGGCGCTCGTCCGCCAGGACTGCGCGGGGCCTTTCGGCGGGAGGGACGCCCGCTCAGTGGCGCAGGCGAAAGCCGCTCGCCAGCAGCGTGAGCGCGACCGACACCAGGCCGACGAGCGCGGCGGCGACCACCGCCAGGCTCGTCCAGGGCGCGACATCGGACATGCCGAAGAACCCGTAGCGAAAACCATCGACCATGTAGAAGAAAGGGTTCAGGTGCGAGACCGCCTGCCAGAAGCCGGACAGCGAATCGACCGAATAGAACACTCCCGACAGGAAGGTCATCGGCATGATGAAGAAGTTCTGGAAGGCCGCCATCTGGTCGAACTTCTCCGCCCAGATCCCCGCGATCAGCCCCATTGTACCGAGGATGGCGCTGCACAAGACCGCGAAGCCCAGCGCCCAGGCGGGCGCGGCCAGGTGGGGAGCCGCGAATGTCCAGGTCACGACCCAGACACCCAGACCGACCACCAGCCCGCGCACCATCGCCGCCAGCACGTAGCCGGCGAACAACTCTCCGGGCGACAGAGGCGGCAACAGGACGAACACCACGTTGCCTGTGATCTTGCTCTGCACCATCGATGACGCTGCATTGGCGAACGAGTTCTGCAGAACCGCCATCATGACCAGTCCGGGCACCAGGAAACGGGTGTAAGGCACGCCGGCAAAGACCGTCACCTTGTCTTGCAGCACGTGCGAGAAGATCATCAGGTAGAGCAGCGAGCTGATCACCGGCGCGGCCAGTGTCTGGAAGCCCACCTTGGCGAAGCGTCGCAGTTCCTTGGCGAACAGGGTTCTGAAACCGAGCATGCCCGTGCTCATGTTGCGTCCTCCCCCATGATGCTCAGGAATACGTCTTCGAGGTCGGCCCGGGTCAGTTCCATGTCGTCGATGCGGCATCCGGCGCGACGCAACTGGGCAAGCATGTTCTCGACCAGTTCGTAGCCGTCGACCCGCAGCTGAACCTCGCCGTCGCCCTGTGCGATCAGCGCGTCGCGCAGTGAATCGGGCAGCGGGGCTCCCGACAGCCTGATCCTGAGCCGCCCCGCGGAAAAGCGCGCGAGCAATGCCCGTGTGGGCTCCAAGGCCACGACCCTGCCCGCCTTGAGCATGCCGATGCGGGTGCAGAGCTGCTCGGCCTCCTCGAGATAGTGGGTGGTCAGCACGATCGTGTGGCCGTCCCGGTTCAAGCGGCGGATGAACTGCCAGAGCGTCTGCCGCAATTCGACGTCGACGCCCGCGGTAGGTTCGTCCAGCACGATCACGGGCGGCCGGTGCACCAGCGCCTGGGCAACCAGGACCCGCCGTTTCATGCCGCCCGAGAGCGCGCGCATGTTGGTGTCCGCCTTGTCGGTCAGGCCGAGATTCTCGAGCACCTCGTCGATCCAGCGGTCGTTGTCACGGATGCCGTAGTAGCCGCTGGTGATCCGCAAGGTCTCGCGTACCGTGAAGAACGGGTCGAAAACCAGTTCCTGCGGGACGACGCCGAGCAGCCGGCGCGCCTGGCGATAGTCGCGCCGGACGTCGTGACCGAGGATTCGAACCCGGCCGTCGCTGGCCCGGGTGAGTCCGGCGACGATCGAGATCAGCGTGGTCTTGCCCGCGCCGTTGGGACCGAGCAGGCCGAAGAACTCGCCGGGTTCGACGCGCAATGAGACGGCATCCAGTGCCTGAAAGCTGCCGTAGCGTTTGCTGATCGATTCGATGTCGATGGCAGGATGCATCGCTGCTTGGACTCTTCAAACGAGACGAAGGCACCGTCGCATTCGCGGCGGTGCCTCCAGAAAGACCCTGTCGGGTTGGGACGGCGACGGACCTGCAGCGATCCGGCGACCGATCGAATTAAAACAGCAAGTCGGTCACACCGTACAAATCGGCAAGTTTGCGCAGATTATCGGACGGATTGGAGAACGTCAGACGCTGCGGCGCGGCCTGGCGGTTGAGCTCCAACAGCACCGCCAGCGCCGACGAATCGACCGTCCGGCACGCGGACAGATCGATGGTCCGCTCGCCGGCGCGCAGGCTCTCGCGCGCCCGGTCGAGAAACGCGTTCGCCTCGGCGAGCGTCAGGCGCTGCGGCGCCGCAAACTCGCCCATCAGCCGCGCCCGGCCGCCTTGGCGAACTGCTCGTTCTTCTCGGCCAGCGTCTGGATCAGGCCGTCGACGCCCTGCGCATTGACGATCTGCTTGAACTGGTTGCGATAGGTGTCGATGAGCCAGACCCCCAGCACGTTCAGGTCGAAGATGCGCCAGGAATCGCCGTTGCGCTCGAGCCGATAACTGAGCTGGATGGGCTCACCGCTGCCGACCACCTGCGTCCTGACGATCGCCTCGTCCTCGGGCTTGCCACGCAGCGGCTTGACCTCGATGCGCTGGTCGTCCCGGACCTGGGTCAGCGCGCCGGCATACGTGCGCAGCAACAGCACCCGGAACTCGCGAATCAGCGATTCGCGTTGTTCGGGCGACGCCGAGCGCCAGCCGCGCCCGACCGCCAGAGCGGTCATGCGCTCGAAATTCACGTGCGGCATGATGCTGGAGTCGACCAGGGACGACACCTTGTCGAAATTGCCGTTCTGGTAGGCCGGGTCTGACTTGATCGTCTCGAGCACCTCGGTGCTGAGCTTCTCGATCATCTGATCGGGTGCGACCGGCTCGGCGCGTGCGGGCGAGACGACAACGCTGGCACCGGCGAACACGATGGCGCCAAGTGCCAGGAACAATCGTCGGGTGATACCGCGGGTCTGATGCATGAGCGTGAGCTCCGTTTCGAGAACTGACGAAAATGATAACGTGCGCCCCCCCTCAAAAGCTGACGCGAACAGGGTCTTCACCACGTCGCCGGGCACGCCGGGTCGACGAACGGCGCCTCTGCGGGGGATGCTCAGGGTGCGACCTCAGTCGGCCCGCTTCGGTGATTCCTCCGGGTCGTCGTCATAACGGGGCACCGGTTCCTCGTCCATCGGCGGGTCGCCGTCGTAGATCTCGCTGCGCCGTCGCTGCAGGTAGGCATCACGAATGAACGAATACTCGTCCAACGCGATACCCGGCAGCATCTGACTGGCGTTCAACAGCGCCTCGCGCGCATCGATGATGCGCACAGCCGCTGCACCGACCGCGTCGCGCGTCACGGGAAAGACCTCGCCGATCGGATCAACCACCGTATCCACGCCAAAGCCAACGGCGTCGCGACCATTCGAAGGGCCGAAAAACGGCAGGACGATATACGGACCCGCCGGCACGCCCCAGGTGCCCAGGGTCTGGCCGAAATCTTCCGAATGTTTCGGAAAGCCCATTTCCGAAGCAGGGTCCGCGAGCCCGAACAGGCCGAAGGTCGTGTTCAACATCACCCGGGTGAGATCCTGCAGCGCCTCGACCGGCTTGCCCTGTAACAGATTGTTGGCGCTGATCCACACATCCTCGAGATTCGAGAAGAAGCTGCGAATCGAATAGCGGAACACCGGATTGATGTTGTCGCGATAGCCGCGGGCGACCGGTGCCAGCACCGCATCGTCCAGTGCCATGTTGAATGCGTGGACCTTGCGATTGAACGGCTCGAACGGATCGCGCGGATCGCCGTCGGTGGTCGCGCAGCCCGAGCCCAGCACGGCGAGCGCGAAAACCATCGTCAGACTCCCTCGTCGACCCACCGCTCCCGACGAGCGCACGAGGCGGCCGAGCGGATTCATTTGGCCCCCGCTTCGGCCGATTTGCTATACAGGAACTGGCCGATCAGGTTTTCGAGCACCACTGCCGACTGCGTCAGGGAAATCCGGTCGCCATTGGCGAGATTGGCCAGGTCACCGCCCGGCTCCAGACCGATGTATTGCTCGCCCAGCAAGCCGGAGGTCAGGATCTTGGCCGAGGAATCCTTCGGGAACGGATAGCTCTCGTCGATCGATAACGTGACCTTGGCGCGGAACGCCTCGCTGTCGAAACCGATCGCCTGCACACGACCGACCACGACGCCTGCCGACTTGACCGGCGCTCGCACCTTCAGACCGCCGATGTTGTCGAAGTTCGCCGTCACGGTGTACGTCGGCTCGGTGCTGAAGCTGGCCAGATTGCCCGCCTGCAATGCCAGAAAGAACAGTGCGCCGAACCCGGCCAGCACGAACAATCCAACCAGAACATCCGTCAACTTTCGTTTCATTGCTTGCGCACTCCGCTTGGCGCACCCGCCCACGACCACCGGACGGGCTTCATGTGCTGAACATCAGGGCGGTGAGCAGGAAGTCGAAGCCCAGTACCGCCAACGACGAGGCCACCACGGTGGTCGTGGTGGCTCTGGCCACACCCTCGGGCGTGGGCTTGGCCTCGTGACCGACGAACAACGCGACGAAAGCGCAGATCACACCGAACACGACGCTCTTGATCAAACCGTTGCCGACATCGGCGAAAACATCGACGCCGGCCTGCATCTGTGACCAGAATGAACCCGGATCGACGCCGATCATCTGCACCCCGACCAGATAGCCGCCCATCACGCCGACGGCCGAAAACATCGCGGCCAGCATCGGCAGCGCGATCAGCGCGCCCACGAAACGTGGTGCGAGTACGCGCACCATCGGGTCGACCGCCATCATCTCCATGGCCAGCAACTGCTCGCCGGACTTCATGAGGCCGATTTCCGCGGTCAGCGACGTACCGGCGCGTCCTGCGAACAAGAGCGCCGCGACCACCGGTCCCAACTCGCGTACCAGCGACAAGGTGACCAACAGTCCGAGAGCCTCCTCGGATCCGTAACGCTGCAGGGTGTAGTAGCCCTGCAGACCGAGCACGAAGCCGACGAAAAGCCCGGACACGAGAATGATCGACAGCGAATAGTTGCCGATGAAATGAATCTGATCGATGATCAGCCGCGGCCGCCGCAGTGCCGGTATCGACACCATGCAAAGGCGAAGGAAGAAGCGCGTGCCGTTGCCGACACCGGCCAACAGGGTCAAGGTGGCCGAGCCGATCGCGGCCAACATGTCGAGCAGGCGGTTCATTCACGCCGCCCCAGGCCGAACGCCTGCGCCATGTCCGGCGCCGGATAGTGGAACGCGACGGGCCCCTCGCGGCGGCCGTTCAGGAACTGATCCAGCTCCGGGTCGTCGGTCTCTCGCAACGACGCCGGACTGCCCTGTCCCAGCACCCCGCCATGGCCGAGCACGACCACCTGGTCGCAGACCTCGAAGGTCTCGTGGACATCGTGGCTGACGATGATGGAGGTCGCGCCCAGCGCATCGTTCAGACGGCGGATGAGTTGCGCGATCGTGCCCAGCGAGATCGGATCCAGGCCAGCAAAGGGCTCGTCGTAGAGCAGCAAGGGCGGATCGAGCGCGATCGCGCGGGCGAGCGCGACACGCCGCGCCATGCCGCCCGAGATCTCGGCCGGGAAAAGCGACGCCGCCCCGCGCAGGCCGACCGATTGCAGTTTCATCAGCACCAGGTCGCGAATCAGCGGCTCTTCCAGCTCCGAGTGCTCGCGCAGCGGGAACGCGACGTTCTCGAACACGGTCATGTCCGTGAACAGGGCGCCGAACTGAAACAACATGCCGATGCTTCGACGCATGCGGTACAACTCGGTCCGCGTGAGCGAGCCGACGTCATGACCGTCGAATACGACGCGTCCCGCGACGGGCTTGAGCTGACCGGTAATCAAACGTAACAGCGTGGTCTTGCCGCAACCCGAGCCACCCATCAGCGCATTCACGGTGCCCTGCCGAAACGACAACGAGATGTCTTTCAGCAGCAGACGTTCGCCATAGCCGAACGAAAGCTTGTCGATGCGCAGGATCGAATCGTCGGCTGGCGAGGCTTGTTCGGAGGTCAACGACGGGCTCGGAGGAGGTGCGACCCGACCGATTCTGGGTCGCCCGGGGCGGAAACGACAATTCGGCCAGTTTAACAATTCATCAGGCACGCAACGCTCAGCCCGCCGATTGCCAGGGGTCAGTGTCGGATGCAGCCCACGAAAACCGGCCGTCGCGGCGATTTCGTGGCGTCATCCGGCGAGCAGGACGGCCTCCGCCTGGCCGATCTGATCCGGCGAGCCCGTGAGCACCAAGGTGTCGTCGGCCTGGAGCACGAACTCCGGTGCGGGGTCGAGCGTGCGGCCGCGACGGCGCACCACGGCCGTGACCCGCACCTGGCCCAGATCGAGCTCGCCGAGCCGGCGCCCGATGGCCGCACACCCGGCGCTCAGTCCCACCGCGTGCATAAGGACGTGTTCCGACTCGATGCCATCGACCGTGGGGTCGTCCGCGCCATGAAAGAAGCCCTGCAACAGCTGATACCGCCCCTCACGCACGAGTTGCACCCGGCGCATGATGCGCGCGCGCGGCAAGCCGGCAAGTGCCAGCGCATGCGAGGCCAGCATCAGGCTGCCCTCGGCGATCTCGGGCACGACCTCGGTGGCGCCGAGTTCACGCAGCCTCTCCAACTCCAGGTCGGTGGTGGCGCGTACGAGTACCGGCATGTTCGGCACCAGCGTGCGCAGCCGCTCTAGCAGACGATAGACGGCATGCTTGTCGTCGAAGGTGATCGCAACCGCGCGCGCGCGGTGCAGGCCGGCGGCCATCAGGGCATCCGGACGGCTGGCGTCGCCGTAGACCACCGACTCACCGGCGGCGCTGGCCTCGCGCACCCGATCGGGATCGAGATCGAGCGCCATGTACTTGACCCCTTCGGCATCGAGCACGTGTGCGAGCGCCTGGCCGCTGCGCCCGAACCCGGCGATCAGGATGTGCTGACTGCGCCCCATGCTGCTGGAGGCGATCCGCTGGATCTGCAGCGAGCGCTGCAGCCATTCCTGTGAGCTCGCCCGCAATGCGATCCGGTTCGCCTGCGCGATCAGGAACGGACTGAGCATCAACGAGAGCAGCATCGCGGCCAGCGCCGGCTGCAGGGTCGGCTCGCTCAGCACCCCGGTGCTGAACGCCAGCGACAACAACACGAACGCGAACTCACCGGCCTGCGCCAGCCAGATTCCGGTGCGTATCGCGATACCGGCCGAATCGCCAAGCGCCCTCACCAGTCCGGCGATCAGGGCGAACTTCGTGACGAGCGGCACGAACAGCAGGATCAGAACCTGCGGCCAGGCGGTCGCCAGAACCGGCAGGTCCAGCTGCATGCCGATGGTGACGAAGAACAGCCCCAGCAACACATCGCGAAAGGGCTTTATGTCCTCCTCGACCTGATAGCGGAACTCGGTCTCGGCGATCAGCATTCCGGCCACGAACGCACCGAGTTCCCGGGACAGACCGAACTGTTCGGTCAGCCACGCGAACAGCAAGGTGGCCAGCAGCACGTTCAGCGTGAACACCTCGTGAGAACGCTGTCTTGCGACCAGCATGAACCATCGGCGCATCAGCGGCGGACCGAAACGCAGCAACAGGATCAACAGACCGGCCGCCTTGATCAACGCCAGGCTCAGCGGCACCGCCCACTGGCCGCTGCCCTGGGCGAGGGCAGGAATCAGCACCAGCAGCGGGATCACGGCCAGATCCTGGAACAGCAACACGCCGAACACGCGCTGTCCGTGGTCGGTTTCGAGCTCCCGTCGCTCGGTCAGCAACTTGCTGACCAGCGCGGTCGACGACATCGCGACCGCGCCCGCCACGGCCACCGCCCCGCGCCAGTCCAATCCGCCCGGAAACAGCCAATCGATCACCCCGAACGGCAGCAGCGTGACGGCGGCCACCGCCACCAGCATCGTGCTCGAAACCTGGGCCGCCCCGAGACCGAAGACGTGTCGCCTCAGCGCGAGCAGCTTGGGGAGGGAGAACTCGAGCCCGAGCGAGAACATCAGGAAAACGACCCCGATCTCGCCCAACCCGTGGACCGGGCCCGCCTCGGAATCGAGACCCGCGACGTGGGGGCCCAGCAACACACCGACCGCAAGATACGCAACCATCGGCGGCGCGCCCACCGAGCGCAATGCCACCACCGCCATGACCGCGGCGGCAAGCAACACGATCGTCAGTTCGAGGGCGCCCATGGCGCGAGATTACCGTGTTCCCAGGATGGCGACATGACGTGAAAACGACGCTTGCCCGGGCCGGCGGGGCACGACCTGGATCCGCAGGGTCTTTATACTTGCGCCCATGCAAGCCAATGCTCCCCGCCACCTCGACATCGACGCCCAGGCCGTCATCCGGCGCGCCCGCGAGGTGCTGGCCATCGAGGCCGAGGCCATCAACGGCGCCGACCGCGCCATCGACGACGCCTTCGTCCGTGCCTGCGCCATGATCCATGGCTGCTCGGGCCGGCTGGTGGTCAGTGGCATCGGCAAGTCGGGCCATGTCGCGCGCAAACTCGCCGCCACCTTCGCCTCCACCGGTACGCCGGCCCTGTTCGTGCACCCTGCCGAGGCCAGCCATGGCGATCTCGGCATGATCACCTCCGACGACGTCTGCCTGTGCCTGTCCTACTCGGGCAGCACCGAGGAATTGCTGTCCATCGTTCCACAGATCAAGCGCCTGGGAGCGGGGTTGATTGCGATGACCGGCAATCCGGCCTCCCGGTTGGCCACCCTGGCCGACGTGCACATCGACGCCTCGGTCACGCGCGAAGCCTGCCCGCTCAATCTCGCCCCCACGGCCAGCACCACCGTGGCGCTCGCGCTGGGCGACGCGCTGGCAATGGCCGTGCTCGATGCGCGCGGCTTCGATGCCGACGATTTCGCACGCTCGCATCCGGGCGGGGCGCTGGGCCGCCGTTTGCTGACGCGCGTGCGCGACATCATGCATGCAGGCGACGATGTGCCCTGCGTCACCGACACCGAACCGGCGGTCAATGCCATCGTCGAGATGACGCGCAAGCGGCTCGGGATGACCGCCGTGATCGACGCCGCCGGCCGGCTCGTCGGCATCGTGACCGACGGGGATCTGCGCCGCCTCCTGCAGCGCGGCGACGACGCCCGCGACAGGCGGGTGCACGACATCATGACGCGCTCGCCGGTCACGGTCCTTGCCGACGCCCTGGCCGCCGAGGCGCTGCGCATCATGGAGGACCGCCGTATCGGCCAGTTGCTGGTTGCCGACGAGGCCGGCGGCGTGCTCGGGGCGCTCAACTTCCAAGACCTGCTGGCGGCGAAAATTGCCTGACGCCACCGACCAGGCGACACCGGGTTTCGGGGTCGCGCTCAAACCCGGTGCCCGACAGCGAGCGGCCGCGATACGACTGATGGCCTTCGATGTCGATGGCACACTGACCGACGGCCGCATCGTGATCGGCGCCAAGGGCGAACTGGCCAAGTCTTTCTCCGTTCACGACGGCCAGGGCCTGCGCCTGCTCATGGATCAGGGCGTGACGGTCGCCTGGATCACGGCGCGTGAGAGCGAGATCGTCAAACGACGGGCCAGCGAACTGAAGATTCCGTTCGTGATCCAGGGTTGTCGCGACAAGACCCGCGCCCTGCGCGAGCTCGCCACCAAGCTGCGCATCGATCTCGCGGCCTGTGGTTTCATGGGCGACGATCTGCCGGACCTGGCACCGATGCGCGCCAGTGGCTTTGCCGCCTGCGTCGTCAATGCCGAGCCCATGCTGCTACCGGAAGCGCACTGGCGCAGCGAGCGGCCGGGCGGCGACGGGGCGGTGCGCGAGCTGTGCCGCTTCGTCCTGCACGCCCAGGGAAAACTGGCGATCGCCGTGGCGGCCTACGCCGGCGACGAGCGGCGGGACGCCGCCTGAGGGCCCGATGGATGCGCGCGTCTACGACCGCGTCGCCGCGGTATTGTCGATCGCATTCCTGCTGGCGTTGGCCGCTGGCAGCTACTATCTGGCCGTCTGGGCTGCAAGAGAACCCGACAAGCCCGCCATCCCCCGGCCGAACGAGCCCGATGTGTTCGTCGAGAACGTGCTGCTGACCGAAGTCAATTCCGAGGGCCGCGCCGTGTTTCGCATGTCGGCCCGCGACATGAGCCACTATCCGGTCGACGGAACCAGCGAGTTTCACGACCCGGTGCTGGTCAGCCTGGATCCCGCCCGGCCGACGATGACGGTCGTCGCCGAGCGCGCGACCTTGCTGCCCGGCGGCAACGAGACCATCCTGAACGGCAATGTCAGGCTGCGCCGCGGCGCCACCGAGGAGCGCCCCGAGTTGATCGTGCGCGCTCAACAGATGGTCGTCGATGGCGAAAAAGAAACCGCAAGATCCGACGGCCCGGTGGAAATCCTGCAGGGCCGTACGCGCTTGACGGGGGTCGGCATGGAATTTGATAATGTTTCTCGGGCGCTACAGGTTTCGTCCCAGGTCCGGGCCACGTTGTCACCAACGCCCGCCCAGCCGCCCTCGCCCATCGATCAATAGCCCGGGCCCGATCCCTGCGCGAACCGGTCCGCGCCGCCCCCGCGTGACGAATCCGGTTGTTTCTCTGCACACAATGACCCGCCGCCCGACGTCCGCCCTTCTCCTTGCCGCCATGATCGCCGCTGCGCCTTTCGGGGGCCCGGCCGCGCAGCCGACCGCGGCCGAAGCGCCGATCCAGATCGAATCCGATCGAATGGAGTACGACGACCGTCGCCAGGTCAACGTATTCTCGGGCAACGTCGTCCTGGTACGCGGCTCGCTCGAGATCCGCGCCGACAAGCTGATCCTGCGTCAGGACGCACGCGGCAACTCGCAGGCGGAGGCGAGCGGTTCACCGGCCACTTTCCGCCAGGTGCGCGATCCCGGCGGCGAACTGATCGAGGGCTCGGGTCGCGAACTTCGCTATGACGACGCGAGCCAGGAACTGAAACTCATCCAGAGCGCCAAACTGCGCAAAAGCGTGGCGGGGCAGCTGGCGGACGAGGTCCAGGGCGGCCTCATCGTCTATCGTCGCGATACCGATCACTTCACGGTTCAAGGCGCGGCCGCACCAAGTAGCGACAAACCCGGGCGGGTGCGCGTGATCATCCAGCCACGCTCGGATGGCCGGGCATCACCGGGCCTGCCGCTCAAGCCGGCTGGCAGATCCGGAAAGCCCTGAGCCCCCGAATGCGCATGAACGATCCAGCGATCGCCGAACTCGTCACTCCCCGCATCGACGCCGCGAGCAGCATCGCCGCAGGCGCAATTCCCGCCCCACCCGTCGTCAGCACGCCGGCGAGCACTCTGGCCGTGCGCTCGCTGCGCAAGAGCTATCACGGCCGCGAAGTGGTGCAGGACGTGACGCTGTCGGTCGCCAGCGGCGAGGTCGTCGGCCTGCTCGGGCCCAATGGCGCGGGCAAGACCACCTGCTTCTACATGATCGTCGGCCTCGTGCCCAGCGATGGCGGCGAGATCGAGCTCGACGGCGTCGCGCTCGGGCGGCTGCCAATTCACCGCCGGGCCCGTTTGGGCCTCAGCTACCTGCCTCAGGAAGCCTCGGTGTTCCGCAAGCTCTCGGTCGAGGAGAACATCCGCGCGGTACTCGAACTGCAGGTCGATGCACGTGGGCGGACGTTGAAGCGCGCCGCCATCCAGCCGCGACTCGAAGAGCTGCTCGGCGAACTCCAGATCGAGCACATCCGCTCCAATCCGGCCATGTCGCTCTCCGGCGGCGAGCGCCGGCGGGTGGAAATCGCGCGGGCATTGGCCAATTCGCCACGCTTCGTGCTGCTCGATGAGCCGTTCGCCGGTGTCGATCCGATCGCCGTCATCGAGATTCAGCGCATCGTGAAATTCCTCAAGGAACGCGGCATCGGAGTGTTGATTACCGACCACAACGTGCGCGAGACCCTTGGCATTTGCGATCGGGCCTATATCATTCGAGCTGGTACCGTTCTTGCTTCCGGCATTCCGCAGGAGGTCATCAAGAACGAAGACGTTCGCCGCTATTACCTGGGCGAACACTTCTCGATGTAGCTCCTCCGACAGGTGGTGATGCGAATTTCGCGCGGCAGTCGACGCCCGTCGACGCGGCCGGTTTCCGGCTCGCAATGCACGGCACGAGCATGAAACCGGGTCTGCAACTCCGGGTCAGCCAGCACCTGTCGCTGACCCCCCAGCTGCAACAGTCGATCCGGCTGCTGCAGCTGTCCACGATCGAGCTCTCTCAGGAGATCGAACAGGCGCTGGCCGAGAATCCGATGCTCGAGCGGGTCGACGACCCCCTGGACACCGCATTGCGCCTGGCGCCCAACGGCGGCCTGGACAACGGCCACACCTCCCACGATACCGCGAACGGAGCCGACCACGGTGCGCTGACCGGTGACACGCCGGCCGATACCGGACGCGACCACGGCGGTGCCGCCGAGACCGGCGAGGCCGCCGAACGCGGCGAGGCCGACGGCTATGCGGGCGAGTGGTCGGGCACCGGGTCGCGCGCATCGGGCGGTGATCGCGACGACGAGAGCGACTACCCCCAGCTGGCGGACGCTGCGCCCTCGTTGCGCGACCACCTGAGCGACCAGATGGGCGGCACCATGTTGTCGGCCCGCGACCGCGCGTTGTTGACCTTGCTGATCGACGAGCTCGACGACGACGGCTACCTGCCGACGCCGATCGAGGAGATCCACGCCACCCTGCCCGAGGAGCTCGACATCGAGCCCGAGGAACTGCGCGCATCGCTGGCGCTGTTACGCAGCTTCGACCCGATCGGCGTCGGCGCTCGCGATCTGCGCGAATGCCTGCTGCTTCAGCTCGACGCGATGTCGCGCGACGCCCGCATCGAGTCCGACACCGTCGAGTGCGCGCGGGCAATCGTCGCCGACCAACTGGAGGCCTTGGCCGCAAAGGATTTCAAACGGCTCAGGCGCAGCCTCAAGTGCAGCGAGGACACCCTGCGCGAAGCGCATCGTCTGATCCTGTCTCTCGACCCGCGGCCCGGCGCGCGCTTTGCGGACGATGCGGCCGATTACGTCGTGCCCGACGTGATCGTGCGCCGCTTCGGCAACGGCTGGCAGGTCACGCTGAATCCGACCGTCATGCCGCGGCTGCGGGTCAACGATGCATATGCCGATGTTCTGCGACGCAACAGAGGCATCAACGGCGAGTTGTCGGGCCATTTGCAGGAGGCCCGCTGGTTGATCAAGAACGTGCAGCAACGCTTCGACACGATCCTGCGGGTGGCTGAGGCCATCGTCGACCGACAGAAGGCGTTTTTTTCGCACGGACAGGTCGGTATGAGGCCTTTAGTTCTGCGAGAAATTGCCGATATACTGGACTTGCATGAGTCCACCGTCTCTCGAGTCACGACCCAGAAATTCATGCTGACGCCACACGGCATCTTCGAGTTGAAGTACTTCTTCGGCAGCCACGTGGCCACCGACAGTGGGGGCGCTGCCTCGAGCACCGCGATTCGCGCACTGATCAAACAACTCATCTCCGCGGAGGACGCCACACAGCCTTTATCCGACAGCCAAATCGCCAAACTACTTGGCGAGCAGGGCTTCGTGGTCGCGCGACGTACGGTAGCCAAGTACCGCGAGTCAATGCGGATCGCACCTGTTTCACAGCGCAAGACGTTGTGAGCTTCCGCTGACACGACCCGCCCGCCAAGCCAAACTTTCACGTGCCGGGCAGAGACAACCCGGTTGCAGGCTTCAGGAGGTCGCATGAATCTTTCGATCACCGGACATCATGTCAGCGTCACCCCCGCCATTCGCGAGTATGTCGTCGGCAAGCTCGACCGCATCACCCGTCACTTCGATCACGTGATCGACATGCAGGTGCTGCTGTCAGTCCAGAAGCATGATCAGAAAGCCGAAATAAACCTGCACGTGCGTGGCAGGGATCTATACGCCGAGGCTGTCGACGAAGATCTCTATGCCGCGATCGACGACCTGGTCGACAAGCTCGATCGCCAGGTGATCAAGCACAAGACCAAGATCTCCAATCATCGTCACGAGACGCTGAAGCGTCAGACACTTGACGAGTAAACCTGATCCGTTTCACGAGATCGGATCGGCCGTCGAAATGCTCGCGCGGCATTTCGGCGGCCCTCAGCCCCCGTCCCCTCCCCGTGCCTTCCTTGCCTCGGACCCGGCTCAAAGCGCCTATTCGCGACGTGTGTCACGGGACAGCGACCAAAAAATGCGCGACAATTGCTTGTTGCAAAGCAGCATTTCGACGGCAATCCGCCATTCCAGCGCCGGCTGAACAAGTAGTGCACATCCAACGCCAAGGCCTTGCTCGCGCCCCCGCGCGAACGATGCCGCGACGAACGCCATTTCTGGCTGGATCATGTTCGGTTGCGCTCTGGGGCGGCTCGGGACACATGACACGATGAACCGAATCTCCCGTTTGCTCGCGCCGGGAAACATCCAGATCGACGTTCCGGTGACCAGTAAGAAGCGTCTGTTCGAACAGGTCGGACAAATGTTCGAAGGCAGTCACGGCCTGGAACGGGACAAGGTCTTCGACAGTCTGTTCGCGCGCGAACGCCTGGGCTCGACCGGCCTGGGCGAAGCCGTGGCGATTCCGCATGGTCGGATCAAGGGCTTGCGCGATCCGCTGGCCGCCGTGATCCGGGTTGCGAACCCGATTCCGTTCGATGCCCCCGACGGTCACGCCGTGCAGCTGCTGGTGTTTCTGCTGGTGCCCGAGAATGCCAATGAAGAGCACCTCGAGATCCTCTCCGAACTTGCCGAATTGCTTTCGGACGAAAGCATCCGTCAGGCCTTGCTCACCGAAACGGACCCGGCGGCGATTCATCGCATACTCACGACCTGGACGCCCTACCATCCAGCGTCCTGAGCCACGTTCATGAGTCTCACGGTCAACGATCTATTAGCCGCCTGCCGCGAATCGCTGACCCTCAGTTGGATTTCGCCGGAGGGTGTCGGCGGCGAGCGCGAGGCGGCCGAAGTCGGCGGCGAGCCGGCCAATCTGGTCGGCCATCTGAACCTCATCCATCGGCAACGTACCCACGTGCTGGGTGCGGCGGAACTCGATTACTGCGAGGCGCTCGATCCCCGGCGGCGGCGTACTCTGTTCACGGATCTGCTCGACGGCGAGCCGCCGGCACTGATCATCGCCGAGGGGCTTGGATGCCCATCGTGGCTGCATGAGTTCTGCAGCGTCGGCAGCGTGCCGATCATCGGGGCTCGCGAATCTGCGGCGGGCGTGATCGACCGCATGCGCAGCGTGCTCTATCGCGCCATGGCCTCGAAGCTCTCGATGCACGGCGTGCTGATGGACGTGCTCGGCATGGGCGTGCTGATCGCTGGCGAATCGGGGCTCGGCAAGAGCGAACTGGCGCTCGAGCTGATCAGCCGCGGGCACGGCCTGGTCGCCGACGACGTGGTCGAGTTCTCACGCATCGCCGAGAACGTCATCGAGGGCCGCTGTCCGCCATTGCTGCAGAATCTCCTCGAGGTGCGCGGGCTCGGCTTGCTCGATATCCGGACGATCTTCGGCGAAACCGCCGTTCGTCGGCGCATGCGCCTGAAACTGATCGTGCAGCTTGCCCGCGCCAACCCCACCTTCGAGGCCGAACGTCTCCCGTTGCAAACCCTCACCCAGACGGTACTCGGGCTACCGATTCGCAAGATGATCATTCCGGTGGCGGCGGGCCGCAATCTGGCAGTGTTGACGGAGGGTGCGGTTCGGACGACGGTCATGCAGCTCCGCGGTATCGACACCACCGCGGAGTTCATCGCCAAGCAGCGCAAGTTGATGATGGAAGAGGATGACGGGTCGTGACTTCCAATGACCACTGCGGATCGACCCGCTGACCGGCACGCCATGAAGGTCGTCATCATCACCGGCATCTCTGGCTCTGGAAAATCCATCGCCGTCAAGGCGCTCGAGGATCAGGGCTACTACTGCATCGACAATCTGCCGCTGCGCTTCCTGCAGGAGGTCGTCGTCTCGTTGCAGGAGAACGATCTGTCTCAGGTGGCGGTGGCGATCGACGCGCGCTCCGGCGACATTCGCGATCTGCGCCAGATCGTGCAGGGGCTCTCGCGCTTCGGACACGATGTCAAAGTGATCTTCCTGAACGCGCGCGACGACGTCCTGGTCCACCGTTACTCCGAGTCGCGCCGCCGTCATCCGCTGGCACTGAGCCTGCCTCCGGGCAGCGAACCACCGGCTCTGATCGAGTCCATCGCCGGCGAGCGCGAGTTGATGGCCGACATGCTCGAGATCGGCGCGGCTCTGGATACCAGCGACCTGCATCCGAACATCATGCGCCAATGGCTGCTCGACACCGTGCAGGCCGAGCGCACACCCCTGACGCTGGTATTCCAGTCGTTCGCATACAAGGTCGGCATCCCCCTCGACGCCGATCTCGTATTCGATGTGCGCTGCCTGCCCAATCCGCACTACGATTCGACGCTGCGACGACTGACCGGCAGGGACGACGCGGTACACCGGTACTTCGTCGAGCGGCCGGTGGTCGCCGACATGCTCGATGACATCGAAGCATTCCTGAACCGCTGGTTGCCGAGCTACATGATCGAGCAGCGTAGCTATCTGACGGTCGCCATCGGCTGCACCGGCGGCCAGCATCGCAGCGTGTACTGCGCAGAGCGTCTGGCCGATCGTTTTCGCACTCGCGAAAGCGTGCTGGTCCGGCACCGGGGCATCGAAATGCGCGCGCTCTCGTCGCTCACCACCGCGCAGACGCCATGAGCGAACCGGCCCACCGACCCCTGCCGATTTTTCCGCTCGGTACCGTTTTGTTTCCGGACGGCGTCCTGCCGCTGCGCATTTTCGAGGCGCGCTACATGGACATGGTGCGCGACTGTCTGCGCGACCAGTTGGAGTTCGGCGTCTGCCTGATCACGCAGGGTAGCGAGGTCGGGCAGCCGGCCGAGCACGAAAGCCTCGGCTGCAGTGCGCGCATCGAGCATTGGGACATGGCGCAACTGGGCCTGCTCAACATCCGGACGCGCGGCACCCGACGCTTCGAGGTGGTCAGCCGAACGGTCACGGACACGGGCCTGATCCTCGCCGAGGTCGCCCCCTTGCCGCCGGAGCCAGACGAGCCGGTGCCGCGTGCCTACATCGATTGCGTGCGGCTGCTCGAACGCATCGTGCAGGACCTGAACGAGCGCGAACCCGATCCCATCAAACGCCCGATCGGCGAACCCTTCCACTACGACTCGGCGAGTTGGGTGTCTTATCGGCTCAGCGAGTTCGTGCCGATGACCGGTGCCGCCAAGGCGCGCCTGCTCGCCCTGAACGACCCGATCGCGCGTCTTCGCATCCTCGACGAATATCTGCGTCAGCAGAAGGTCATCTGACGGTCGGCGCGTCCGGCGCGAGTCGACCCTCGGCATGGGCGGCGATCGCCGCCACATGGCCATCGTGTTTTGGAGACGCGGACCTATTCGTGCGATGCGGGTGGCGAATGGATCGGCGTCGCCTGGTCAGACCCTGGTGTCGAAGACAGCCCGCTTAGCAGCCGCACGATCGGTGCCGGCAGGGGCAACCGCGTGACGGCGGCCAGATCGGCCCACGCTTGTTCGTCGGCTGTCGGCTCGCGCAACGGGCCGGGCGGCAGACCATCGACATCGAGCAACCACGGAAACATGCGCAGGCGAAAGTGCGTGAATGCATGGTCGAGCGCGGGCAAGGCGCGCGCGCGGCTGGCCGCGTGTCGTGCGAGGCCGTCGGCGTCGATCTCTGCGCCGGACCCGATCCGCGCACACCACGTCGACCAGGGCACGTCCTCGCCGGCCACGACCCGAGGTGGTTCCGTATGGTCGAGCGGCCATTCCGGCAACGATCTCAACCCGCCCCAGATGCCGGTCGAAGGCCGCTGCGGCAACCAGACCTGCGCGCCGTTCGGACCGGTCCGGCGCAGGATCAGCAGACAGCTCGAGCGCTTCGGCGCTGCGGCGCGCCGACGCGGCGTGGGAAAATCCTGCTGGCGTCCGAGCGCCCGGGCCCGGCAACTGGCGGACAGCGGACAGACACCGCAGTCCGGCCGCGACCGGGTGCATACGGTCGCGCCCAGATCCATCAGGCCCTGGGTGTAGGTCTCGAGACCGGATCGCGGCAGGCGCTGCTCGGCGATCTGCCACAGACGCTGCAGCGTCGCCGGGGCATCGACCGCACCGTCGATCGCATCGTGCCGGCAGAACACGCGCTTGACGTTCCCGTCGAGGATCGCCTCGCGCCGACCGAACGCAAAGACCGCGATCGCCGCCGCGGTCGAACGGCCGATGCCCGGCAGTGATTCGAGCTCGACACGCCGATCGGGGAACCGGCCATCGCGCTCATGCGCGACGATGCGCGCGCAACGCAGCAGATTGCGGGCCCGCGAGTAATAGCCGAGACCGGCCCAGTGGGCCATCACCTCGGCATCGGGTGCGTCGGCGAGCGCTTCGACGTCGGGGAAGGCCTGCAGGAAACGTCGGTAGTAAGGCAGCGCCGTCGCCACCTGGGTTTGTTGCAGCATGACCTCCGACAGCCACACACGGTAGGGCTCTCGTTGCCCCTGCCAAGGCAGGCCGTGCCGGCCGGCACGGCGCTGCCACTGCACGACCCGGGCCGCGAAGTCGGCGCTCAACGCCTCCGAATCGGACATCGAAATGGCGATATCATGGCCTCCCGGGCGCGCCGCGCGGTGCCCCGTCGTCAAGGAGACAACTCATGTTCAATCGTCGCTGGATCTCGTGGCTCGCCGCCATGCTCGGTGCGCTGGTGCTCGCGACCGGCTCGGCCTGGGCCGAAGGCAAACAAAAGGTCGTGTACCACATCAACGGTGACAACGCCAAGCAACAGCTCGGCGCGCTGCGCAACATTCAGAATCATATCAACGCGATCGGCAAGGACCAGCTCGACCTGAAGGTTGTCTTGCACGGCAACGGTCTGTCACTGCTGCTGGACCCGTCGGCCGTCGACGAGGTGAAGGGCTTCAGCCAGGGCAACGCCAACGACACCATGGCCGCGAGCATCGATGCCCTGCGTAACCAGGGCGTCCAGTTCCAGGTCTGCAACAACACGGTGGTCGGCCGCAAGGTGGACGTCGACCGGCATCTGTACAACGTCCGCAAAGACGACATCGTGCCGAGCGGCGTCGCGCAGTTGGCCATCCTGCAGGGCCAGGGCTACGCCTACATCAAGCCCTGAACAAGGGTACCGCGCGGGGTTTCGTCACTGCGTTTCGTCGCCAACTCCGCGCGGTCGTCCTCGAGTCCGTCCAGGCAGCAGGTCGCCGCCGGCCGCAGCCTCAGACCATCAAAGCGACCTCGGTGCGCGCGGCCGCGCCATGGGCGGGTTCGTACTCGCCAGCCTGGCAACGACGCACGCGCGCCAGAAGCGATTCGAACGCCGCCATCTCTGCGCGGGCGTGATCCCGGTCTCGCTCGACATCACGCAGGCGCTCCTCGAGACCCTCGTTGGCCTCGAGCACGCGCCGCACCGATTCGAGCCGGCGCTTGAGCTGGCGCTGGAATTCCCTGACCTGCGCTTCGACCGGCGCCATCACCGACTTGAGCCAGGCGTTGATCTCGCCGCCGGCCAGCCGGTAGACCTCGCGCACGCGCAACACGATCATCTCGAAGAAGCGACGCATCAGCGACCACTTCTCGGTCGTCATCATCGACATCGCGCCGAACTGTGCTCGAAAGAGCGCCTGGATCTCGGCGACCTCGGCGCGAAAACGCTTCATCGAGAAATTGAGTGGCGCACCCAGCTTCAGTCCATGATCCTGACTGAACGTGCGATACATCGCACCCATCATGGCACCGATCTCGCGAACGATCTCGTCGGCAGATGCCATGTCGGCCTCTACCTTGCGAAACAGATGCGCCATGCCGTCGCTCAACCCGAGTGACAGCCGGCTCGCACCCATCATGTCGCGCGACTCACGCGCGTGGCGCTTCAGCCGGTCGACGCCGGTCACCGAGTGCAGCGCAGCCGAATGCCGCGCGAACACGGCCCGCAGACCATTGAGCTGACGCAGGCTGCGATCGAATTCGTCACGCTCGATTCGGATGCGCGTGGCCATGTGCGTCATGATGTCGCGATTCTTGCCGCGCAGGCCGTCGAGTTCGTCGTATTCGAGTTCCGCGCCACCGATCCGCTGACGCAGCAACTCGCCCGTCACCGACGACAACTCACGGATCTCGCGCTCGACATGCTCGGCGAGCAAGGTCTGGCGTTGCGGGATGATGGCGTCCGCCAGTGCTCGCTCCAGAACCTCGATACCCGAGCGGCGCAACAACGGCTCGTCATGATGCACACGTGCGACCAGACCCTTCTGGGCCGATACCGCGAAGATCCGTTCGCGCCCCACCGACAGGGTCTGGGCGACGCGATCGATCTGACTGCCGATCTCCGCATCGATCTGATCCTCGGATTTGAGCTCGTCCCACAAGCCGTCGACCTTGTTCAACACGACCAGCCGGCCGCTACGGTGCGACGGACTGATGTAACGCTGCCAGACGTCGATGTCGCTTCGCGTGACACCGGCATCGGCGGCCAGCAGGAACAACACCGCGTCGGCGTTGGGGATCGTGTTCAAGGTCAGCATCGGCTCGCTGCCGATCGCATTCAGACCCGGTGTATCGATGATGCACAGACCGGCGGCCAGCAACGGATGTTCGACATTGACGATCGCATGGCGCCAGCGGGGAATCTCGACCGACGCCCCATCGGCAATGGTCTCGTCATCCAGCAAACCAAGCGAACGGGCGCGCTCGGCACTGACTTCCTCGGTTTCGGCGACGGCCGCGAACGCACTCTTCAGGCTCGCCACATCCTGGGGGTCGAAGCTTCTCACGGCCCAGGCATCGGGCTCGCCGCGCCAGGCATCGAGCGTGCGCTCGTCATCGCGAGTGGCGATCGGCAGAAGCCGTATCGCATGTGCAAGATCCGCATCCCAGCGCAGCTCGGTCGGACACATGGTGGTGCGGCCGGCCGAACTGGGCACGATGCGCTGGCCGTAGCGGGCAAAGAACAAAGCGTTGATCAACTCGGACTTGCCACGCGAGAACTCGGCCACGAAGGCCAGCGAGACCTCGCGGCGCGCCAGCCGCTCGCGCAAGCGCCTCAGGCGTCCCGCGCCGATGTCGTCCAGATGTTCGTTGCTTCGCAGCCACTCGGCGAATTGGCCCAATGCGTCGGACAGTCCATCCTGCCAACGACCGAGGCCGTCGAAACGTTGCTCGAAAACGCTCATGCCTGCGCTGATCTGTTGATGGCCCCAGCCGAACGCGCGACCGCAGCCGACCTGCTTCACGGCTGCCCTCGGCGAGCGTGGACCAGATTCGACACCGCTGCGCCGGACTCACCGTCGTCGCGAAGGCGAGCACACGGTTGGGCTACGTGTCGACCGTTCGATCAATCTAGCACCGCCCGCCGCGGCTTCGCGCCTGGCGCCGGATCATCGGCACCCTCAGGCGCCAGGCGGCGGATATCGCGCCATGAGCGGCCTCCCCGCGAGCGAGCAACCCGCCGCCCCGGGGACGTCGCGCTCGCGACCCGCGCACCGCCGGTGCCGCTCAGCGTTGACAGCGACGACACCAATAGGTGGCCCGCGCCTGCTGGACCGAACGACGCACCGGCTCGCCGCAGGTGGGGCAGCCCAGCCCTTCGCGACCGTAGACCCGGCAGGAGAGCTGGAAATACCCGCCCGCACCGTCCGCGCCGTCGAAATCACGCAGAGTCGAACCGCCCTGGAGAATCGCATCGGCGAGGGTTTCCCGTATCGCGCCGGCGAGTCGGTCGCAACGGGCCCGGGCGAGCCGCCCGGCCGCCGTGCTCGGACGGATGCCGGCCCGATGCAGGCTCTCGGACGCATAGATGTTGCCGACCCCGACGACGGCGTGTCCGGCCAGAAGCAATTGCTTGATGGCCAGCCGTCGTCCGCGGGTGGCTGCGAACAGGTGGCCACCATCGAAGCCCGCGTCGAACGGTTCGATGCCCAGACCACGCAACAACGGATGTGCGAGCACACCCCCGCCCTCGTGCCAGATGATGGCACCGAAGCGACGCGGATCGTTGAAGCGCAGCAAACCGTGGTCGAAGACCAGATCGACGTGATCATGCGCCCCGGCCGGCGGCGGATCGGCGAGAAACCGGAAATTTCCCGACATGCCCAGATGCACGATCAAGGATCCGTTGCCGAAGTCGAGCAAGAGATACTTGCCGCGCCGGGTCACGGCCGAAAGCCCCTGCCCCGCGACGCGTTCACGCAGGTCGGCGGCCACCGGCCAGCGTAGACGGCGCTCCCGCACGATCACGTCGCGCACCCGATGGCCGAGCGCCGCGGCACGCACGCCACGGCCGACGACTTCGACCTCCGGCAATTCAGGCATCGGGGCTTCCTTGCCGCAACACGCGATTCCTCCTAATATCCGCTGATGAATTGTGCCGTTTTCCTCAAGCGCTGCCGACCGCTTACGTTGGCCGTGGTGCTGCTCGCGAGCGGCTGCTCGGTGCTGGATCTCACCGGTGGCTCGGCGTCCCCCAGCCAGATGCAGTCGGCCGCCGACGACCCGGGCCGCCGGCTGGCCAAGGCCGTGCCTGCCGCCGAAGCCACTGACGGGTCCGCCGATCCCGCCACGCCATTGCCCGATGTCGACCTGACACCGCAGCTGCTGTTCCAGATCCTCGCCTCCGAGATCGCCGCCCAGCGCGGCCAGGTCGGTAGCGCGTCGGCCACCTACCGCTCGATGGCGCGCGAGACTCGCGATCCCCGGCTGGCACGCCGCGCGACCGAACTGGCGCTGTCGCAACGGGCCATCGACTCGGCGCTGCCGGCGGCCGAACTCTGGCTCGAACTGGAGCCGGGCTCCCGCATCGCCGAACAGACGGTCGAGACCCTGCGTCTGAGTACCGGCCGGCTGAAAGAGGCCGAGCCCCAGGTCATGCACCGGCGCGAACTCGCCAAGAGCGAAAACGAGCTGGAGGCTTTCTACGCGGGGCTCGAGCGCACCCTCGGACGGGTCACCGACAAGAATGCGGCCTACCAGCTGCTCAGCCGCGTGGCCGCCAAAGATGCCGGCCTGAGTTCCGCCCGGCTGGCGCTGGCTGCGGCGGCGGCCCGTGCCGGCCTGCGCACCGAAGCGGTCGAGAACGCCCAAAGCGCGGTCAAACTGGACCCCAATGACGAGGAAACCGCGGTGACTGCCGCGCGGGCCCTCGCGACGGTCGAAGGCGGCAAACAGGCGGCCATCGAATTGTTGGCCGGCTTCCTGACCCGCCGGCCCGAGGCCATCGAGGCGCGTTTCGCCTATGCCCGCCTGCTCGCCGATGCCGGCGACAAGACCGAGGCGAGCAAGCAGTTCGAGGCGGCGCTCGAGCGCGAACCCGACAGCCCCGCGATCCTCTATTCGCTTGCCCAGCTGGCCTACCAGACCCAGCAGAAGAAATTGGCGCGCGGTTATCTCGAGCGCTATGTCGCGCTGCCCGGCTCGGTCCAGCGGGACAACGACCCGGCCTATCTGTTCCTTGGCCAGCTTGCCGAGGAGGCCGGTCAGCTCAAGGAAGCGGTCACCTATTTCGGCGAGGTCGGTCCCGGGCGCAATTATCTCGATGCCCGCATCCGCCAGGCGGTGCTCACCGCGCGTCTCGGTGATGTCGAGGCTGGCCGCCAGATGCTGCGCCAGACCAATGCCCGCTCGGCGCGCGAGCGGGGCCGCCTGACCAGCGCCGAAGCGGAGATCCTGCGCGAGGACGGCCGCCTGAAGGAAGCCTTCGACCTGCTGGACGATGCGGTGAAGCGCTCGCCCGACAACACCGATCTGCTCTATGACCACGCCATGGCCGCCGAGCGCCTCGATCGCATGCCGGTGGTGGAAAGCAGCCTGCGCAAGGTCATCGAACTGCAGCCCGACAGCGCCCATGCCTACAACGCGCTTGGCTACACGCTCGCCGATCGCAATCTGCGTCTGCCCGAGGCGCGCAAACTGATCGAGAAAGCGTTGCAGCTCTCGCCAGACGACGCCCACATCGTCGATAGCCTGGGCTGGGTCCTGTTCCGCCAAGGCGACCTCCAAGGGGCCGAGCGTGAACTGCGTCGCGCTTACGCAGCCGCGCCCGAGGCCGAGATCGCCACGCATCTCGGTGAGGTGCTGTGGCGCATGGGCAAGAAGGCGGAAGCGCGCGCGTTCTGGGCCAAGGCCCAGACCGAGGACCCCGACAACGAAACCCTGCGCGAGACGCTCGCCCGCTTGAACGTCGAGTTGTGATGGTGCTGGCGCGACTTGGCTCCGCCGCCGCCGGCGCGGTTCTCGGTGTCGCCTGCGTGGCGACACTGTCGAGTTGCACGACCCCGCAAGCGCCTCCCGCTTCGGCGCCTGCCTCCGGCCTCTGGACCGGACGCTTCGCCCTGACCCTGACCCTGCCACCCTCCGATCAGACCGCCCAGCAGGAAAAAGTCGAGCGCGTGCAGGGCCGATTCACGTTGTCACGCTCGCTGGCCGGCCACCTCGCGCTGGACCTGTTCTCGCCCTTCGGTCAGACCCTCGCCCAGGCGCGCAGCGACCCGGGCGCGGCCACGCTCACCACACACGACGGCCGCCAGCTGGCGGCAGCCGATCCCGACACCCTCATCGAGCAGGCCCTCGGCTGGCGCCTGCCGGTCAGTCAGTTGCCCGAATGGCTGGTCTCTCGCGCCCAGCCCACGGGCGATGGCGGCTGGCGGGTGCGGGTCGAGGACCGCTTCGCCGACGGCCGGCCCCGCACGCTGCAGGCCGACTGGCCCACCGATGTCCGTGGTGACGCCCGGCGCCTGCGCTTGCGCGTGATCGTCGACGGGGAAACCGGATGACCGAGCGCACGGAACCCATGGTCGCGCTGCGCAATTGCCCGGCGCCGGCCAAGCTCAATCTGTGCCTGCACGTGCTCGGCCGTCGCGACGACGGCTATCACGAGATCGACACGGTATTCGACCTCATCGACCTACAGGACACCCTCAGCTTCACATTGCGCAGCGACAGCGCGATCATGCGCCGTGGCAATGTCCACGGCCTGGCGCAGGACACCGATCTGTGCGTTCGAGCGGCGCGCCTGTTCGCGGCCGCCACCGGCACCCAGTACGGCGTCGATATCGATGTCCAGAAACGCATCCCGATGGGCGGAGGCCTGGGCGGCGGCAGTTCGAACGCGGCCACCACGCTGCTGGCCCTGAACCGTCTGTGGGGCATCCATTGGCCGGTCGCCCGCGTGGCTCGGCTGGCCCTGCAGCTCGGCGCCGACGTCCCGGTGTTCGTGCACGGCACGGCCGCGCACGCCCAGGGCATCGGCGAACGGTTGCAGCCCCTGGAACTGCCCGAACAGTTCTATGTTCTGGTCGCGCCGCCGGCGGCCGTTCCGACCAGCGAAATCTTCGGCGCTCCCGAATTGACACGGGATTCGAAACCCCTCAAAATTTCGGTCTTTTCGCGAAGCCTGATTGGCGAGCACGGCAGGAACGATCTGGAACCGGTGGCGTGTGAGCGCTATCCGGCGGTGGATCAAGCATTGCGTGCGCTGAACCGGTTCGCGGCCCGTTCCGACGGACGCAGGTCATCCCGACAGGCGTCGGCTCGCGGCAGTCACAGCGAGCAGGATCCCGGTGCCGTGGCCTGGCGCAGTGCCCGCATGAGCGGTTCCGGGGCTTGTGTCTTCCTGCCGGTTGCCAGTTGGGACGATGCCTGCCGGATCCGCGATCTGGCCGCTGACCTGGACGTGGGCCAGGTGCATGCGGTGCGGTCGATGGCGAGGCATCCGCTTCGCAATTGGGCTTTCGTGCGCCCTTGAACGGGTGAACGGCGCCTTCCGGGAGCTTGCTCCCGGGTGCACTCCGGATGGGGAGTAGCCAAGTTGGTTAAGGCACCGGATTTTGATTCCGGCATGCGTGGGTTCGAATCCTACCTCCCCAGCCATCCCTCTGTATCGAGGCGTCGACCCGAGCAACGGGCAGCGGTGGTGAGCGTTGCGCCGATCGATGTCAACAACCGGGCTTCCGGGTCAGATGCATAAGCCGTTCAGACGCAAAGCCGAGGTCCTGGCTTCGGAAGGCCCCATCATTTTCGCCGGCAGCGCGCTGCCGCACATGTCGGCCGACGTCGCCCGCCACCTGAGCATCACGCTGGGGCGCGTCAACATCGGTCGCTTCTCCGACGGCGAGATCATGGTCGAGATCCTCGAGAACGTACGGGGTCGCGATGCCTACATCCTGCAGTCCACGTGCGCGCCCAGCAACGACCATCTGATGGAAGTGATGATCATGACCGACGCGCTCAAGCGCGCATCGGCCGGACGCATCACCGCGGCGATTCCATATTTCGGCTATGCCCGCCAGGATCGCCGCGTGCGCTCGATGCGCGTGGCGATCAGTGCCAAAGTGGTGGCCAACATGTTGCAGGTCGCCGGCGTCGATCGCGTGCTGACCATGGATCTGCACGCGGACCAGATCCAGGGCTTCTTCGACATCCCGGTCGACAACGTCTATGCGGCGCCGCTTCTGCTGGCCGACATGCATCAGCAGCAGTTCGAGAATCCGATCGTCGTCTCGCCCGATGTCGGCGGTGTGGTACGGGCCCGCGCGCTGGCCAAGCAGCTGGATTGCGAGCTCGCGATCATCGACAAGCGCCGGCCCAAGGCCAACGTGGCCGAGGTGATGAACATCATCGGCGATGTCGAGGACCGCAGCTGCATCATCATCGACGACATGGTCGACACCGCGAACACGCTGGTCAAGGGCGCGGCGGCATTGAAGGCGCATGGTGCGCGCATGGTGACCGCTTATTGCACCCATCCGGTGCTCTCGGGCGGAGCCGTCGCCAGGGTCACCGATTCCGCGCTCGACGAACTGGTGGTCACGGACACCATTCCATTGCCGCGCGACGGCAAGGCGTGCCCGAAGATCCGCGTGCTGAGCGTGGCTCAGCTGCTGGCCGAGACCATCTGGAGGATCAACCGCGCCGATTCGGTGTCTTCACTGTTCGTCGACTGATCGAACGGCCGGCCGCCCTGCGGTCGGTCCCTGTAACCGGTTTCATGGTTGGCTTCGGTCGCTGGTCGCGGCGCCGAGGCCTCGTTTTCGGAGAAAGAGAGAAATGAAAGTCATCGCCAACTCAAGGCAATTGCAGGGAACGGGTGCGAGCCGCCGCCTGCGCCGCGCCGGCCGTGTGCCCGGCATCGTCTACGGCGGCACGGCTTCGGCCAGCGCCATCGACGTCGACCACAATGCGCTGTACCACGCGCTGCGCGTCGAGGCCTTCCACTCGTCCATTCTCGACCTCGAGGTCGATGGCAAGGGGGAGTCGGTGCTGCTGCGTGACGTGCAATGGCATCCCTACAAGCGCCAGGTCCTGCACGTGGACTTCCAGCGCGTCAGTTCCGACGAGCGCCTGACGCTGTCCGTGCCCCTGCACTTCGTGAACCAGGACATCTCGCCCGCCATCAAGGTTCAGCACGCGGTGATCAGCCACGTGCTAACCGAGATCGAGGTGAGCTGCCTGCCGAAGGATCTGCCCGAGTACATCGAGGTCGACATGTCGAACATGGCGGTCGAGCATTCGGTGCACATCAGCAACCTGACCCTGCCGGCCGGGGTCGAGAGCGTTGCGCTCCAGCATGGTCAGGATCCCGTCATCGCCACCGCGACCGTCAAGGGCGGCGGCGATGCGGCGGCCGATGACGCCGGCAGCGGCGCCGCCAGCTGAGCGCGGCTCGTCGGATCAGGCTTCCGGGCGCGCCAGCGCGCCCGGACCTTGCCGCCGTTCCGATTACGGGTGAATCGTGTCAGGCATTCGGCTGATCGTCGGCCTGGGCAATATCGGCGCACAGTACGAGAACACCCGGCACAATGCCGGCTTCTGGTTCGCCGATGCCTTGGCCGACCGCCACGCGGGCCGCTTCGAGCGCGAGTCGCGCTTCCACGGCGAAGTCACGCGCATCATGATCGCGGGCCAGTCGTGCTGGCTGCTCAAGCCGCATACGCTGATGAATCGTTCCGGCCAGGCGGTTGCCTCGCTGGCCAACTTCTTCAAGATCGATCCCGTCGAGATCCTGGTCGTCCATGATGAACTCGACATGGCGCCCGGGCAGGCGCGCCTCAAGTTCGATGGTGGCGTCGCGGGTCACAATGGTCTGAAAGACATCCGTGCACGCTGCGGAAGTGCGCAGTTCTGGCGTTTGCGCATCGGCATCGGCCACCCGCGCGAGCAAGGTTCGCGACAACCGGTGGCCGACTACGTGCTGCGCCCGCCCTCTCCCGACGATACACGGCTGATCGAGACCAGCATCGGCCATGGCCTCGACGCAATTGCCCCGATGGTGGCCGGCGACAGCGACGCCGCCATGCAAGGCCTGCACGCGGCCGTCGGCAGGCCACCGCGACCGTGAGAGGCCGGCCGTCGGTGCGGTTGATGCCCCGACACCACGAAATCGGTCGCCTTCGTCGGCCAGGAACCGCCATTGGGTAGGATGCGACGGAGGACCGCACGGCGATTGCTATGCTGGTTCCTGATTTCAACAACCGAATGGACAGAGCGATGCAGGCAGTGATTTTGGCCGGTGGATTCGGCACGCGTATCAGCGAAGAGAGCACCGTCCGCCCGAAACCGATGGTCGAGATCGGCGGCAAACCGATCCTCTGGCACATCATGAAGACCTATTCATCGCACGGGATCAACGACTTCGTCATCCTGTGCGGCTACAAAGGCCACATGCTCAAGGAGTACTTCGCGAACTACGCGCTCGGCGGTTCCGATGTCACCTTCGATCTGGCCAACAACCGAATGACCATGCACCAGACCAATGCCGAGGCCTGGAAGGTCACGCTGGTCGAGAGCGGCCTGCACACCATGACCGGCGGACGCATCAAGCGGGCCGCCCCCTACCTGAATCCCGGCGAGCCGTTCTGCTGCACCTACGGCGATGGCGTGACCGATGCGAACATCGCGAAAGCGATCGCATTCCACAAACAGGAAGGCCGCCTGGCCACCGTGACTGCCGTGCAACCCCCGGGCCGGTTCGGCGTTTTCTCGCTGCCGGCAGATGGCAACCTCGTCCCGAGCTTCAAGGAAAAGCCCGACGGCGACGGCAGCTGGATCAATGGCGGCTACTTCGTGCTCGATCCCAAGGTGCTCGAGTACATCTCCGGCGACGACACCATCTGGGAACGCGAGCCGATGGAACGATTGGCCGCCGAGGGTCAGATGGCGGCATTCCGGCACACGGGCTTCTGGCAACCGATGGACACGCTGCGCGACAAGCAGGTGCTCGAAGGTCTCTGGGACGCGAACAAGGCACCCTGGAAGGTCTGGTAGACCTTGCCCGCCCTGGCGAAGTGACCCGCGCCGGCCCCGATGGCCGGCGTTTTTCTTGGCGAACGGCTCAACGCGCCGGTGTCCGCCGCGCGCATCGCGGACCCGGGCAATCGGATCCGGCAGTCGTGGCCTCGGGCGATGCGGCCGGACCGCATGCGCGGGCGGCACGCCGTCAGACCGGGTCTTCGCGCCGATGGACGCGCCCGGTCGGGCCCACCTGGGCACCGGATGCGCAATGGCCATGCTGGTCGTCGAAAAAGAAGTCGGGCTCGTATTCGGCCAGGAACGGCCCCTTGGGCAAGCCGCCGAGAAACATCGCTTCGTCGACCTCCACCCCCCAATCCATCAGGGTTCGGATCGCGCGTTCGTGCGCCGGCGCGCTGCGCGCCGTGACCAACGCGGTGCGGATGTGCATTGCCGATTCACGTGCATCGCGCTGCAGCCTGTGCAATACCTCGAGCAATGGCTTGAACGGGCCCGGGCTCATCGGTGCCTCGGCATGCGTGGACTCGTGCCGCTGGAAAGCATCGAGACCCTGCCGCTGGAACAAGCGCTCGGACTCGTCCGAGAACAGGACGGCATCGCCATCGAAGGCAATGCGCAGTTCGTTCGGATGCGACTCGGACGCCTGCACGGATTCGGGATAGACGCGGGCGGCTGGAAAACCGGCCTCCGTCGCGGCCGCGACGTCGGCATCATTGGCCGAAAGGAACAGATTGGCCTTGAGCGGGGCGAGATAGCGCCACGGCTCGCGCCCGCGCGTGAAGACCCCGCGCTCGAGCCGCAGCCCGGCCCGCCGGGCAGAGTTGAATACGCGCAGCCCGCTGACCGGGTCGTTGCGCGACAGCACGACGACCTCGATGCGACGGCTTTCGTCGGGATCACCGGGGTGGTCGAGCGCGAGCAGCTTCTTGACCAGCGCGAAGGCCACACCCGGCGCCGCCGCGGTGTTCAGGCGATCGCGCTGGAGCGCCATGTAGGTGCGATCGTCGTCGCACTCGAAGACCCGGTTCTCCTCCTCGAAGTCGAACACCGCGCGCGACGAGATGGCGACCACCAGTTTGCCTTCCAGTGAAGCCGGCATGCGCCCTCCATTCGTTCGCAGGCATTATGGCACCCGTCCATCGGGGCTCCGCGCCCTCGCGGGTCGGGTCGGCGGGTAGAATCCGTCGTTTTTGTCGAGCATTCGATTCATGGCTCTGAAATGCGGAATCGTCGGTTTGCCCAATGTCGGCAAGTCGACGCTGTTCAATGCGCTGACCAAGGCGGGCATCGCCGCCGAAAACTACCCGTTCTGCACGATCGAGCCCAACGTGGGTATCGTCGAAGTACCCGATCCGCGTCTGAACCGCCTGGCCGAGATCGTGAAGCCGCAGCGCGTGCTGCCGGCCACGGTCGAGTTCGTCGATATTGCTGGTCTGGTAGCCGGCGCCGCCAAGGGCGAAGGTCTGGGCAATCAGTTTCTCGCGCACATCCGCGAGTGCGATGCGATCGCCCATGTGGTGCGCTGCTTCGAGAATGGCGATGTGGTCCACGTCGCCGGCAAGGTCGACCCGGTCTCGGACATCGAAGTCATCAACACCGAACTCGCGCTGGCCGACCTGGCCACGGTGGAGAAGGCGCACGCGCGCGCCGTCAAGCCGGCACGCGCCGGTGACAAGGAAGCCAAGCGCATCGTCGACGTTCTCGACAAGTGCCAGGCGGTGTTGGACCGAGCGATGCCGGTGCGCTCCCTCGACCTCAGCCGCGAGGAATGGGAAGTGCTGGGCCCGCTGTGCCTGATCACAGCCAAGCCCACCATGATCATCGCCAATGTTCCCGAGGACACGGGCACCGACAATCCGCTGCTCGCCCAGGTGCGCGCATTCGCCGAGCGCGAGAACACCATCGTGGTCGAGATCAGCGCGGCCATCGAAGCGCAGATCGCCGATCTCGACGACGACGACAAGGCGCTCTTCCTGGCCGATCTGGGCATGGACGAGCCGGGCTTGAACCGCGTGATCCGTGCCGCCTATCGGTTGCTGGGACTGCAAACCTACTTCACGGCCGGCGAGAAGGAGGTCCGGGCCTGGACTGTGCGTATCGGCGCCACGGCACCCCAGGCCGCCGGCGTCATTCACACCGACTTCGAGCGCGGCTTCATTCGCGCCGAGACGATTGCCTACGACGACTACGTCGGCTTGGGTGGCGAGGCCGGCGCACGCGAAAAGGGTCGCATGCGCCTGGAGGGAAAGGAATACATCGTCCACGACGGCGATGTCATGCATTTTCGCTTCAACGTCTGACGTGGAAAGCCCGTCGCGTTGCCCGATCTGCTCGGCCAACGCGGCGCCGTTGTACCCGTCCATCGACGGCTGGCCCATCGACCGTTGCCAGGCCTGTGGCCACGCATTCTGCCGCGGCCGTTTCGATACCGCACACACCGCCAGCCAGTTCGACGACCGCTATTTCAAGGGTGGCGGCGTCGGCTATCCCGACTATCTTGCCGAACCCGACATTCGGCGTCGCCTGGCGCGCGCCTATGCGAAGCGCCTGCAGGCACTGGCGGGCGCGCACGGCCTGACGGTGCCCGGCTCGGCGCTGGACGTCGGCTGCGCGGCCGGTTTCATGATGCAGGGCCTGAGCGATGCCGGCTGGCGCGCGAGCGGTGTCGATCCGAACGCCAGCATGGTCGCCCATGCCCGCCACACGCTGGGCCTCGATGCCCACGTCGGCCAGGCAGAAACCCTGAGTCGTACGCTGGATCTGGCGGTGCCCGCGAACGGCTTCGACCTGATCACCCTGGTGCAGGTCGTCGGGCACCTGATCGACCCGGGCCGGGCGGTGGCCGAGGCGGTGGCCGTGCTCGCGCCCGGCGGACTGTTGCTGGTCGAGACCTGGGACAGCCAAAGCCGCATCGCGCGCCTGTTCGGCACCCAGTGGCAGGAACTCACCCCGCCCAACGTTCTGCACTATTTCACCCGTGCGAGCCTGAATCGGCTGATGGCCGGTCACGGTCTGAGTTGCCTGCACACCGCGCGCGTCCCAAAGCGCCTGCAGGTTGCCCATCTGCGCAACTTCGTGCGCCATCGCTATGCGCTCGCCGGCCGAATGATGGCCGCCCTGATGGCACCCGTGCCCGGCCGCTGGAGCCTGCCCTATCCGGGCGACGATCTGTTCTTTTCAATCTATCGACGCGAGCGACGATGAACGATGACGCAACGGCTCCAACGCCACCGTCCACGCGATGGCTGGAAGTACGCTTTCTGGGCAGCGGCGGCACTTACTTTCGAATCTGGATCGTCAATCTATTGCTGATGGTCGTCACGCTCGGTTTCTATTACCCATGGGCGCGCGTGCGAAAGCTTCAGTTCTTCGCGGCCAACACCGAGATCGACGGCTATCCGATGCATTTCCACGGCGTGCCGTCGCGCATGTTCGGCGGCTTCGCCATCGCCCTGGCTGCCTTCATCCTGTATACGCTGGCCCAGAACCTGCACCCGCTGCTCAGCCTTCTGGGCTTCATCCTGTTCGGCCTGGTCTGGCCCTGGCTGCTGCGCGCGGCGATGCGCTTTCGACTCGGCAATACCAGCTGGCGCGGCATTCGCCTGGCGTTCACGGGTCGGTCGGTCGATGCCTATCGCGCGGTCGCCGTGCCCTTGCTGGCCCTGGCCGGCGTAGCGCTCGTGGTGGCGATCATCGCGCCGTTCGTGATGCCCGCTGACATGCCCGACGATCTCATGCAGGATCGGTGGCTGGCGGGCGCCACGGCCGGCGTCTCGATCGCGTCGATGCTGCTGGTGCCGCTGGCACCCTATATCCACTATCGGGTGGTCCGGTACCAGCACGAGCATCTGGCCTTCGCCAGCGAGCGAAGCCGCTTCGAGGCGGGCCCGGGGTCGTTCTATCTGATCTACCTGGTCGCCGCTGGAGCCGCGATGCTCGCGATCGGAGCCCTCGTGCTGGCCGGCTTTGGCGTGGCCGCGGGCAAGTCGTTCGAGGATCACGACACACTGGCGGCCCTGGAAGTGATCGGTTCGATCGCGGTCATGGCGCTGATCCTGTTCCTCGTTGTTGGCTGGCATCTGCTGCGCTCGCTGATCGAGGCATGGTTGTTCAACCTGACCTGGAGCAACACGCGTTCGCAGCATCTGCTGGGCGACGCCCGCCTGTCCGTCGCCAAACTGTTTTTCGTGCGCTTGACCAACGGCATCCTGATCGCACTGACGCTGGGCTTGTTCACGCCGTTCGCCGAGGTGCGTCTGGCGCGACTGAAGCGCTCCGCTCTGCAGATCGAAAGCCACGTGCCGGTCGAGAAGCTGGTCGACGATGCCGAGCGTGGGCGACTGTCGGCGGCGTCGGACGCCGCCGCCGATCTGTTCGACCTGGACATCGGCTTGTGAGCGCATCGGCATCGATGCCGACGGTCCGGGCGGAATGGTTCGATGGCCGGCACGCGCGTGGCCGACCGGTTCGGGTCGCCATCGAGAACGACAGCCTGTCGATCACGTCGCTCGACGACGGCACGCGTTTCGCGATCGATCTGACCGGCGTGCGCTGGCCGCCAGTCGACCGACATGGGTCGCGCATCCTCACCCTGCCCGACGGCAGCAGCCTGCATTGTGCGCAGCCTGGCGCCTGGCGCAGGCTTGCCGAGCAGGCGGGTGTGCAAACACCCTGGACGGAGCGATGGCGCAGTCACGCCCTGGGCGGTGTGCTCGCGATCGCCCTGCTCGTGGCGGTCGCCGTCGTCGGCTACCGCTGGGGCATCCCGTGGGTGGCGGACCTGGCCCTGCGCGCGGTTCCGGCGTCGGTCGACGACGAAGTGGGACGGGTGTCGCTGGCCTCGCTCGACGGCGCCATGATCGGCCCGAGCCAGCTTCCGCAGTCCGTCCGCGACGATCTCGAAGCGCGCTTTCAGGCCATGATTGCGGCAAGCAAGCTGCCGGGTCAGGCCGTCACCCTGTTGTTTCGCGCCAGTGCGATCGGCCCCAATGCATTTGCGCTGCCGGGTGGATACATCATCGTCACCGACGAGTTGGTCGCACTGGCCGACGGTGATCCCGACATGATCCTGGGTGTGCTGGCGCACGAATACGGTCATGTGATCGGCCGCCACGGCATGCGCCTGCTGCTGCAGTCGGCACTGCTCGGCACGATCGTCGGCCTGGCGACCGGTGACGTCGGCGGCCTGATCACCGGCGCCCCCCTGCTGATGACGCAGCTCGCCTACTCGCGTGCCAACGAGTTCGAAGCCGATCAGGTCTCGATCGACATGCTGCTGGCCAGTGGCCGCTCGCCGGCAGCCATGGCCGAGATGATGACGCGACTGGCCGCCGAGGCCGGCGGCGATGACGACGGCTTCGGCGTTCTGCTCTCGAGCCATCCTGCCAGCGCCGAGAGAATCAGGCGCTTTCGAGAAGCGGCCGCTAACTAACCTCTCGCCCGAGCGCGAAGCGGGCACTCTCGCCGGATCCGGACACCGGGGTCGCGGCAATGTCGCAGTGACGTGGCAGAGGTGTTCCCGTGCACCCGTCGGAACAGGCTGGGCGGGCAAGCGGAGGCCCCGCACGGGGGCCGGTGCGCTCGGACGGGATTCACATCAAATGATGCGCGACGCGGTTTGCGAGTGCTCACTAATGTCTGTCGGTCGCGACCGGCGAACGGCAAGCGCTCGCAGACGTCCGAGCAGCAGAACCGCGCAGGCGGCGCCCGCGACATCGGCCAGCCAGTCATAGACACTGGGTGTTCGCCCCGGGGTCCACATCTGCACCGTTTCGTCGAGCATACCGATCAGGGCCACGGCGATGAGCGCCCATAGGGCGGCCCGCCAGCGCCGCCCGCCGACGGCGATCCACACCGATGCGGCGATCGCGAAGTAGTACGAGAAGTGCGCCAGTTTGTCGGTATTGCCGGGGAGCCAGCCGCGGCCCGCGGAAGCGATGCCCAGCACGAACAAGAGGCCGAACAACAGGATCGCGGCCAGCAAGGCCGCCACGCGCAAAGCCTTGGACGGCCGGACCAGGAAATCGATCAATCGGGACATGTCAGGCCGACTGGGATGGACGGAGGCGCCGCGACCGGCCATCCAAAGCCCGGGCAAGGCCGCCGACCGGGACAGGCGGGGACGGCCGGCCTGCCCCGTCCGCCTCAGGCGAAGAAGTGCTCGTCCTGCTCGGCACGCAGGCGGTCGGCCAGGCGACCGGCGGGAAGCTCGACATCGTCGTAGGTCAACACCTGGTCCTTGCGGACGTCGTGCTTGAGCCGGCAGCCCTCGGCCAGGCCCATCGGCAACAGGCGCTCGGCACGGGACACGGCGGTGGTCTCGCACTGCCCGTAGCTGTGGTATCCGCCGAGATCGTCGATCACCGTGCCGGCCTTCAGATCGGTCTTGGCCGTGGTGACGACATCGACACGTGGCGCCCCCTGCGGCGCCAGCACGACGTCGCGAAAGAGCACCGCGCGCGCCGCCGACAACGGCACCTCGAAGTGACAGAGATGGTAAGGCGTATAGAAGCTGTACAACGGCCCTTCGCCGAGCTTGTAGAGATTCAGGTAGTGCTTCTGCTTGGGATCGTCGTGGGTGGCGAAGACATACACGCCCGGCCCCGGATTGACACCGACCACGTAATCGACGATACCGCCAAGGCTGCGCAACTCGTCGATGTCGTACAGCTTTGTGCAATCGTCGATGTGGTTGGTTCCTTTCAGGCCATACTTCTCGATGAGCTCGGGGCCGTTGAGACGGAAATCATGGCCGTACATGCCACGCTTGGCGACGGACATCCCCGTGGCATTGGCGACGATCGCCTGCTCGAACGAGATCTTGGTGCCGTCGGCGAAACTCGTGACCATGTACGGATTCTGCCCCCACTGCTTGGCGAAGCCCTCCTGCGTGGTCGGATTCCGATACGGGTCCTGCAGCCCTTTGATATTGCCGCACACCAGCGGCGTCAGGCCGATGCTCTTCACGAAGCGCCAGAGATTGGCCTGCACACCGGGCTGGTCGCCATCGCAACCGGTGAGAACGACACCGGCGCGATCGGCGTGCACCTTGAGAATCGGGCCGACCGTGGCATCCAGTTCCGCATTCATCGTCACCATCGGCTTGCCGTTCTCGATCGCGGCCATCGTGACGCGCGCACCGAACTCGATCGCGCCAGTGACATCGATCACCACATCGATGCCCGGACAGCTGCAGAGCAGCAAGCCGTCGTCGGTCACGGCTGGCTGGCCCTTCTCGATCGCAGCCTGCAACTGGGCAGCGGTTTCGACCACCACGGTGTCGCTGCGGCCGGCCTCGTGAAAGGCCCGTTCGGCCCCGGCCAAATGGCGGTTGGACACGGCGACCAGTGTCATTCCCGGGACCGAGTTGATGATCTGGTTGGCTACGCCGCGGCCCATGAAGCCCGCGCCGATCATGCCGACGCGGATCGGATTGCCGGCGGCTTCACGAGCTGCGAGAGCGTTATCGATGATGATCATTGTTCAACTCATGCAATCATGGGGAGAGCGCGAATCGGGGCGGTGACCCGCCCCGAGTTGACTGCCGGCCATGCGTCAGGCATCGACCCGCTCGACGAACATCGGCCAGGCCGCGTCCTTGTCTGAAATGACCGTCACCGCCATGGGCCACTCGATCCCGAATTCGGGATCGTCGTAGCGCAGGCCGCGCTCGTAACCAGGCGTATAGAACTCTCCGACCTGGTAGACCACCTCGGCGCCGTCGGTCAACGCCTGATAGCCATGCGCGAACATCTCCGGGACGTACAGTGCGCGATGATTGTCCGCGCTGAGTTCCACGCCGATGTGTTGCTTGTACGTGGGCGAGCCGGGACGCATGTCGATGATCACGTCCCAGATCGCGCCGCGAGTGCAGCGAATCAGCTTGGTTTCGCAAGCGGGCGCGACCTGGTAGTGCATGCCGCGCAGCGTGCCTGCCCGATGATTGAAAGACAGGTTGCACTGAGCAACCGTCGGCTTCAGTCCGTGCGCCTCGAACTCCTTCTGGCAGAAGGTGCGCGCGAAGCCCCCACGCGGGTCCTCGTGCGTTTCGATGTCGACGATGGTGGCGCCCGCAAGCTTGGTCGGCGTGAACTTCATGTGCTCTTCCAAAAGAAGTCTTTGTCGATCTGCTCGGTTCCGAGCAGATATTCCAGTTGCTTCAGACGCGTGAACGCCCGGTATTGAAACTCGGCAGCGCTCATGTCGATGCGCTTGAACACCTCGGCCAGTTGGGCGGCACCGCGCACCGCGTCCCAGTCGCATGAGAAGCCCGGCAGCTTGGTGTAGATCTTCTCGAACGACACCCGATAGCTGCGGTTGTCGGCACCGTTGGATCCGAACGAGAGCTTGCAACCCGGGAAGGCGCCCGCCACGATCTCGGCGATGTCACGAACGCGGTAGTTCTGTTCGGTCGAACCGACGTTGAACACCTGGTTGTGCACGGCCTCGCGCGGCGCCTCGAGGGCGCAATAGATCGACTTCGCGATGTCCAGGCCGTGCACCAGTGGCCGCCACGGCGTGCCATCGCTGGTCATCGCGATTTCCTTGGTGGTCCAGGCCAGGCCGGCGAGGTTGTTCAGCACGATGTCGAAGCGCATACGCGGCGAAGCACCGAAAGCGGTTGCGTTGCGCATGAACGTGGGCGAGAAATTGTCGTCCGCCATCGGCCTGACATCGCGCTCGACCATGGTCTTGCATTCGGCGTAGGCGGTCTGCGGATTGACCGGCGACTCCTCGGTCACATCGGAGCCGGTCGCCACGCCGTAGACGCTGCACGACGACATGTACACGAAGCGCTCGACGCCGGCGCGCTTGGCCATCTCGGCCAGCCGCACCGAACCCTTGTGGTTGATGTCGTAGGTGATGTTGGGCGCAAGCGCACCGGTCGGGTCGTTGGACAACTCGGCCATGTGCACGATGGCGTTCACGCCCTCGAGGTCTTCCATGGAAATATTGCGAATGTCCTTCGCGAGCGTCTTGGCGGCGGCACCGACGCCGTTGTACAACCAGCCGTTCTTGTAGTAACCCGTGTCCACCGCGACCAGCTCGTGGCCTCGGCTCATGAGTACGGGCGCAACCAGGCAACCGAGATAACCATCAGTTCCGGTGATGAGGATTTTCATTGCGACGACCTAGGGCTTGAGGATTCATATAGCGTCCTGAGCAGGACACGGAAAGCACCGCTGGTGATTGCAACGGCACGCTCGGCAAACACCGAATGCCTGTCATCATGACCGAGCCATCAGCCAACCGACAGCCGGCGCCGACGGTCGGCCTAATCAAGGGCGCGAAACGGGCATCGAACACCGAATGTCGGCAGGACGGCGGCGTTCGCATCGAAAAACGGAATCGAACGAGGCGGGGTCGAAGCCACGGACCGGACACACTCCATGATCACGCGACCTTCCGGCGTTCGCAAATACAACCCGAGCGGCGCGCGGGTGGATTCGGGCGGCGGAGGTCTGTTGTTCTGAGCCAGCATCACTGGGATGCCCGCATCCCATATTTCAATCATACGTGAGTCATCACCGCGACGCACCCCGCAATCGTAGGCAAATTCGCGACAGTTCTCGAAAGCCGATAAACCGGCCCGCCGCGACGAACCGGGCGTCGCAATCGAACCACAGCCGTCGGTCGTGCCGATCGATGCGTCGGGCAGCGGGCTCTGGACGCTCGCGGCGTCAGGACTGTGCGCCCTTCAGCGCATCAGGCCTGTGCGCCGTTCAGCAAGACGCGCTGTGAAACATAGGCGTTCCCGCCACGATGTCGTCGGCGCAGATAGCTGCCATCGGACTGCATCTGCCAGGCCGAATCGTTGTCGCGCAGGTGCACCGAGATCGCCTCTTCGACGACGCGCCGCTTGAGCGGCGCAGAGGCAACCGGAAAAGCGATCTCCACGCGGCGATGGAGATTGCGGTCCATCCAGTCGGCCGACGCGAGCCAGACATCCCGTGCACCATCATTGAGGAAGTAGTACACCCGGCTGTGTTCGAGGAAGCGGCCAACCACCGATCGCACGCGAATGGTCTCGGACAGTCCGCGCACGCCAGGGCGCAGCACACAGATGCCGCGCACGATCAGATCGATCTTCACACCGGCGCGGCTCGCCTCGTAGAGCGCATCCACGACCGTCGCCTCGACCAGCGAATTCATCTTGGCGGCCAGGTAGGCCTTGCGGCCCGCACGCGCATGCTCGATCTCGCGCCCGATCGCGGCGATCACACCATCGGCGAGCGTGAACGGCGCCTGTAACAAGGCGCGCAGGGCCCCGGCCTGCCCGAGACCGGTCATGCGGCGAAACACCTCGTGCACATCGGCGCAGATGGCTTCGTCGCAGGTGAACATACCGAAGTCCTCGTACAGCCGCGCCGTGGCCGAGTGATAGTTGCCGGTGCCCAGATGCGCGTAGCGCACCAGCCGGCCGTCCTCGCGACGGACGATCAGCGCCATCTTGGCATGGGTCTTGTGCCCGACCACGCCATAGACGACATGCACGCCCGCCTCCTCGAGGCGGTTGGCCCACTTGATGTTGTTCTCTTCGTCGAAGCGGGCCATCAGCTCGACGACGACCGTCACCGCCTTGCCGGCGCGCGAGGCGGCGATCAAGGCCTCCATCAGTTGCGAGTCTGAGCCGGTGCGGTAGATGGTCTGCTTGATCGCCACCACGCGTGGATCGCTGGCCGCACTGCGCAGAAACTCCATCACCGGCGCGAACGACTCGTAGGGATGATGAACCAGGATGTCCTCGCGGCGGATCGCGGCGAACAGATCGCCGCCACGCAGAATGTCGGGCAGACGCGGCGCGAAGCCGGGGAACTTCAGGTCGGGCCGGTCGACCAGATCGATCAGCGCGGCCAGGCGCACGAGATTGACCGGCCCATTGACGCGAAAGCAGTCGTGCATCTCCAGTTCGACCTCGGTCAGCAGCCGCGTGACGAGGCTGTCCGGACAACTCGCCGAGACCTCGAGGCGGACGGCATCGCCGAAGTGGCGTTGGCTGAGTTCGTCCTGCAGCGCCGATCGCAGATCGGTGATCGCTTCGTCGTCGACGAACAGATCGCTGTTGCGCGTGATACGGAACTGATGCACGCCGCGCACGGTCAGGCCCGGGAACAGCCGATCGGCGAAGCCGAGCACGATCGAGCTGAGCAGCATCACCGAATGCGGCTGTCCGGAGACCTCGCCGGGAACGCGCAAGACCCTCGGCAACACCCTGGGCGCCTGCACCACCGCGACATCGGCACGCCGCCCGAAGGCGTCCTTGCCCTCGAGTTCGATGATGAAATTCAAGCTCTTGTTGAGCACGTTCGGGAACGGATGCGCCGGATCGAGGCCGATCGGGGTCAACAAGGGCTCGATCTCCTCGAAGAAGACCGCCTCGGCCCAGGCACGAATGGTCGGCGTCCACTCCGACACGGTCAGCACGACGATGCCCTCGGCGGCCAGCGCCGGCAGAACCCGTTCATCGAGCAGGCGATACTGGCGCTCGATCAGCGCGCGAACCCGCTCGGCGTGCGCGACCATGGTCGCGCGTATCGTGGACTCGTCACCGTGGCCGGTGGCCAGCAGTCCCTTGAGCTCCGCGATCCGCACCTCGAAGAACTCGTCGAGATTGTTGCTGACGATCGTCAGATAGCGAAGCCGCTCGAGCAAGGGGACGGATTCGTCCTCGGCCATCGTCAGCACACGCTCGTTGAAACCGATCTGGCCCTGCTCGCGATTCAGGAAACGGTCGTCCTGAACACGGCCCTCGCCATCGAGCGAGGCGACTGTGACGGCCGCGGTCCGTACGAACGCGGCGCGCTCGTTCGATCCGAACCCTTGTAAGCTGCGGTTCCCGGGGTCGGTTGGCCGCTGCGATGCTTTATCAGTCATCGATTCGGAAGACGGGAGTCGATCATGCATACTGCGCACATCCATGGAATCTGACGATAAGCCCGCCGAGGGGCAAGGACTGCTGGCTGCCGTCGATCTCGGTTCCAACAGCTTCCGTCTGCTGATCGGTCGGATCGAGCGCGCCCCGATGGGCGAGCAGATACGCCCGATCGACAGCCTCAAGGAAGCCGTACGCCAGGCGGCAGGCCTGCAAGCGGACGGCACGCTCGATCTGGCTGCGCGCCGGCGGGGCGTGGCAGCCATGGCGCGCTTCGGCGAGCGCCTGCGCTCGTTCGCGCCCGAACGCGTGCGCGCCGTGGGTACCAACACGCTGCGCGTCGCCCGCAACGTCAGCGCGTTCCTGGTGCCGGCTCAAACCGCGTTGGGCTTTCCCATCGAGGTGATCTCCGGCCGCGAGGAAGCACGTCTGATCTATCTGGGCGCCTCGCATGCGTTGCCGCTCGACGGCCAGCACCGCCTGGTCGTCGACATCGGCGGCGGCTCCACCGAACTGATCCTGGGCCACAACCACGACCCCATCCTGTTCGAGTCGGTGCCCATCGGCTGCGTTTCGCTGACCCAGCGGTTCTTTCCCGACGGCAAGATCTCCGCCGCCCAGTTGCGCCGCGCCCGACTGGCCGCTCGCGATGCGCTGGCGCCCTACGCGCTCGCCTATCGCGATTTCGGCTGGGACTACACGGTTGGCACCTCGGGTACCGCGAAATCGCTGTCGCAGATCGCCGAACGCGAGTTCGGCTGTGCCGAGCTCGATCTGGGCACGCTCGAGAAGCTCGGCAACCTGCTCGCCGAGGCCGGCAATGCGTTTTCGCCACGAATCGCCGGCTTGCGCGCCGACCGCCGCCCGGTCTTGCCCGGCGGTCTCGCGCTCATGCACGCGGTGTTCGAGGAGTTCGGTGTCAAGTCGATTCGCTACTCCGACGGTGCCTTGCGCCAAGGGGTGCTCTACGACATTCTCGGACGCAAGGTGGGCCACGACATGCGCCGCATCACCGTCGAACGAATGGCGATCCACTATCAGGTGGACCGGGCACACGCGAACCGGGTGGCGAGCATGGGGCTGGCCCTGTTCGATCAGCTCGTGACCCGGCGCGACGAAGACAATCTGGCTCGGCGTGACCTGCTGTCGTGGGCTGCCGAGCTCGCCGAGATCGGCCTGTCGATCTCGCACGATGGCTATCACAAGCACTCCGCCTACATCCTCACCCATGCGGACATGCCCGGCTTCACCCGGGCCGAGCAGCGAGTGCTCGCCATGCTGGCACTGGGCCAGACCGGCGGTTTGCGCAAGCTGGAGGGCACGCCGGTCGGCCTCGAGGAATGGTTGATGATCGCCTGCCTGCGCATCGCGGTCATCCTACACCGTCACCGTGACGCGGCCCCGCGAGCACTGCCGACCCTGACCGTCGGCCAGGGCCGGCTCGAGGTGCGACTACCGGCTCGCTGGTGCGACGAACACCCGCTGACCCACCAGTCGATGCAGGCCGAATCGGCTTTGTGGCAGGAGATCCGCGCCCTCGACGTGTCGTATGTCACCAGCGACTGAGGGTCCGACGCCAGCATCGCCCCTGGACCACCCGATGGACGCAGAACGGGTCGTGCTGGTCCTGCTCGAAACCGGCGTGCCGGCCCTGCGCACCCGTTACGGCCACGGTTACCCGATGGCGCAAAGCCATGGCCACCGCAACCGCAGCGGGGACGACTCCGGTCTACTCGCGCGAGGCTGGGCGCCCGTTCGCATGCATACCTTGCAGACGCATGGCGCCGCCGGCGCGCGCCACGAACCACCAGGCCGAGCCCTTTGGCACGCTGATCGAGACGAACGGCGCGCTCGCGCCCGTCAGGAGCCTGGCGGCGAGTTGCCCAATGGCCGGCTGGTGTCCGACCAGGATCGCGGCTTCGACGTCCAGCGAGCCGATCAGGTCGTGCAACTCGTCGAGCGAGGCCTGCGGTGCAAGGCGCGGATCGATGCGCGGCACGCCGAAGGCCAACGCCGTGCGCCGCGCGCGCGGTGCCGGACTGCTGACGAGAACCGGATCGGGCAGTTGCAGGGAATCGAGCCAGACTGCGGCCGCCGCCGCCTGGCGACGGCCCCGCCTGCTCAAGGCGCGATCGAAATCGGCGCCGGGATCATCGAGCGGCTCGCCCGCATCGGCGTGGCGCCACAACACCAGATGGTTCGGCCCGGTCAAGAACGCTCCGATTCCGATGCCGGTTTGGCAGCCTGCTGCAGCCGCAGATAGCGATCGTGCAGCTGCTGCCGGCTCTCGACATGCTCGGGATGCACCGGGATGCAGTCGACCGGGCAGACCTCACGACACTGTGGCGTGTCGAAGTGGCCCACGCACTCGGTGCAGCGGCCCGGGTCGATCTGATAGATCTCGAGGCCCATCGAGATCGCATCGTTCGGACATTCCGGCTCGCAGACATCGCAGTTGATGCACTCGTCGGTGATCATCAAGGCCATGGCCGACGCCTCTCGAGCCGGTTCAGCGCCCGGCCTGGGCCGGCACGCGTTTGCGCAACCAGGCCATGACCACCGGCGGCACGAATTTCTCGACCTCGCCACCCATGCGTGCGATCTCGCGCACGAGGGTGCCCGATACGAACTGATATTCGTCGGTGGGCGTCATGAAGATGGTCTCGGCCTGCGGATAGAGCTGGCGATTCATGCCCGCGAGTTGGAATTCGTAGTCGAAATCGGACACCGCGCGCAGGCCGCGCAGCATGACCTGCGCGCCCTGCTGGCGGACGAAATCGACCAACAGCCCCGAGAACCGCATGACCTCCACATTGGGCAGGTCCGCGAACACCTCGCGCGCCATTTCGATGCGCTCGTCGACCGTGAACAACGGCCCCTTGGACTGGCTGTCGGCCACCGCGAACACCAGGGTATCGAACAACGATGCGGCGCGCCGCGCGATGTCCTCGTGGCCACGGGTGAGCGGGTCGAACGTTCCAGGGTAGACGGCTCGTGTCATTGCGTGGGATGTCCTGTTCGGAGCGGAATCGTGATGCCCGTGGCGCCGCAGCGGCCGCGACCACATCGGGGTGAGCCGGATGCTTGCAACGGATTCACGGGCCCGGCGGCTCGATGGCCGCTCGTTGCAGCAAATGATAATGGACGCGCCCTGCCCGGCCGTGCCGTGCCAGCGTCAGCGACAGGGGCGCGAGGGTCGCTTCGTCCAGCGCCTGACCCGCCTCGAAGTACAACCTGCCCTCGTCGGCCAGCACCGCGCCCGCCGCCGCCAGCAGGGCCTGGGGCGACGGACCGCCGAACGGTGGATCGAGCAGGATCAGGTCGAAGGACTCGCCGCGCGAAGCAGCCGAACGCAACAGGGCGAGCGCATCCTCGCGGGTCAGCCGCACGGCAGCAATGGCGGCCGCGACCCGCTCGTCGCGAGCCTCACGGCGCACCTCCAACCAGGCTCTCAATCGGGCCACCGCGCCAGGATGGCGGTCGTTGAGCCACAGGCTGGCCGCGCCCCGCGAAAGCGCCTCCAACCCCAGCGCACCGGTGCCGCAGAAGGGATCGAGACAGCGTGCACCCCGCACACGATCGCCCAGCCAGTCGAACAGCGTCGCGCGCACCCGTTCCGGCGTCGGCCGCAAACCGTCGCGATCGGCATCCAGCGGCAGCGGCGTACGGCGCAGCAGACCGCCCACGATCCTCACCTGCCCCCCTCCTGCGCCCATCATTGCGCCTCCCGCGCCAGTCGTCGCCGCCTCTGCGCTCAGGCGGGTCGCGCAAGCAATTGCCATCCGCGTCGCATCGCGCGCAATCATCGGCGTATCCGTGGATCCGCCGCGTTGCCGACCGCATCCTGTCGCAGGCCGCCGGCCGGCAGCGCCGACATCGTACGACGGAGCCGTTTTTGCAAGACCGGCCACGGCGCTCCAGGCCCCGGGGCCACGCCTGGCTTCGACATACACTATCGGGTTGCTCCCTTCCCGCCGATCGCCCGCCAATGTTCGGATTCCTGCGCCGCAAGAAGTCCCCGCCATCGACCGAGTCGTACTCGCCAACGCCAGGTGCGGCCGCCCCGGAAGTCGCGACGCCGGCGGCCCCCGATCGGCAGGCGCCGACGCAAGCGGCGGCGGCCCGCCTCGATCAACCGCCCGCGCCGGCCAACCCCGTGGCCGGGCCGGGTTCTACGTCAATTGCGCCGCCGAACGCACGCGACGTGGCCGACGAGACCCGCGGCGAAAGCCGGACGGCGGTCCGCGAACCTGCCGAGCAGGACAGTTCGGCGATTGCGCCGGCCAACACCCCGCCCCAACGCGCCGGCTGGATGAAACGCCTGCGCGCCGGTCTCAGCCGAACCCGCGGCAATCTTGCCGGCCTGTTCGGCGGCACGAAGATCGACGAAGCGCTCTACGAGGAACTGGAGACCGCCCTGTTGAGCTGTGACGCCGGCTTCGCGGCCACCGAAGCGCTGCTCGAGGCCTTGCGCGCGAGGGTTCGTAGCGCCCGGCTGCAAACACCCGAGCAGGTCCGCGGCGCACTGCGTGAGCTGCTCGTGCAGTGGCTCGCGCCGCTCGAGGCGCCGATGGACATCGATCGGGCGGCCCCGCTCGTCATGATGGTCGCGGGCGTGAACGGAGCCGGCAAGACCACCTCGATCGGCAAGCTCGCCAAGCACCTCCAGCGCGAGGGCAAATCCGTCCTGCTGGCGGCCGGCGACACCTTTCGTGCGGCGGCACGAGAGCAGCTCGCCGAATGGGGCAAACGCAACGATGTCCAGGTCATCGCCCAGGATGGCGCCGATCCGGCGGCCGTCGCATTCGACGCCGTCAACGCTGGGCGCGCGCGCGGGTCGGGAGTGGTGATCATCGACACGGCCGGACGCCTGCCCACGCAGGACCACCTGATGCGCGAGCTCACCAAGGTGCATCGCGTCCTCGGCAAGGCAATGGCCGAGGCGCCGCACGAGGTGTTGCTGATCCTGGACGGCAATACCGGCCAGAACATGCTGGCCCAGGTACGCGCCTTCGACGCAGCGGCGCCGTTGTCGGGTCTGGTGATCACCAAGCTCGATGGCACCGCCCGCGGCGGCGCGCTCGTTGCACTGGCCCGCGAGCGGCGAGAGCGGCCGATTCCGGTCTATTTCATCGGGGTCGGCGAGAGCATCGACGATCTGCAGGCCTTCTCGGCCGCCGAGTTCGCCGACGCGATGTTAGGCGTCTGAGCCTCAGCCGCGCGACTCGCCCGCCTCGGGCTGCGCCATCGGCGCGGCACGCGCGAAAGCATCCTGCGCCAGGCAGGCATCGTTGACCGCCATCACCCGCGGATAGCGGCTCATGTCGACATCGAAGCGCTGTGCGTTGAAAACCTGCGGCACCAGACAGCAATCGGCGATCGTCACCGCGTCACCGTGGCTGTAGGGCCCCGGGCCCCGTTCCAGTTCGCGTTCATAGGCGCTCAAACCGGCATCGCACCAGTGTCGGTACCACGCATTCACCGCCTCCTCGCCCTGGCCGAGCGCGCCGCGCAGGTACTTGAGGATGCGCAGATTGTTGATCGGGTGGATGTCGCATGCCACCAACAACGCCAGGGAGCGCACCCGCGCGCGGCCCGCGATGTCGGTCGGCAACAGCGGCCGCTGCGGGTAACGCTCGTCGAGGTACTCGAGAATGGCGAGCGATTGAGCAACCGTGAGGTCGCCGTCGATCAGGGTCGGAACCAGGGCCTGCGGATTGACGTCCGTATAGGCGTGTTCCGATTGCTCGCCGGCGGGGAGCCAGATCACCTCCGGCTCGAAAGCCAGCCCCTTCAGATTGAGTGCGATGCGCACGCGGTAGGCGGCCGAACTGCGAAAGTAGGTGTAGAGCTTGAGCATGGTCGGTTCGATCCGGATGGCTGACGAGGGTGCGCGTTCCCGAGGTGATGCACGGTCGCGGCATGACCGGCGCGCAGGTCAGAGCGCGCCCGGCCGTGATGCCCCGGTGCACGGTGCGTCGAGCGACGGCGGCGGCATCGTGAACCGCCGCCCGCCTGCCGGCATTCTGCCCGATCGCGCGGCCAGGCGCGCCCATGTCGCCGGCACGATCGCGCGCTCGAAAAAGCGCTCACGGTCACCATGGTACCCACCCGTCGCAAGTCACAAAAACTATCAGACGTCCATTGTCGTTCGAATTTATTCATGATAGAATGGCTCTATCGGTTGTGAAAAGAAACCTTCTTTCGCTTATTGATTGTTAGCACTCCTGGGACTGGAGTGCTAAAATGGCCTGAAGGTGTGATTGCATCCAAGGAGTGTTCATGACTGCTTCGACCACTGCCATCGTTCCGACCCGCGCCCTGATGGCGCTGCCGCCCGTTGGCAACCTCGACGCCTATATCGCCGCCGTCCATCGCATGCCGATGCTGACCCCGGAGCGCGAGACCGAACTTGCCCAGCGTCTGCGCGACGATGGCGACCTCGACGCCGCGCGCGAGCTGGTAATGTCGCATCTGCGCCTGGTGGTTTCCATTTCGCGACAGTATCTCGGCTACGGCCTGCCCCAGGGCGATCTGATCCAGGAAGGCAGCGTCGGTCTCATGAAGGCGGTCAAGCGTTTCGATCCGGACCGCGGCGTGCGCCTCGTGTCGTTCGCCATCCACTGGATCAAGGCCGAGATCCACGAGTACATCCTGCGCAACTGGCGTCTCGTGAAGATCGCGACCACCAAGGCGCAGCGCAAGTTGTTCTTCAACCTGCGCTCGCTCAAATCCGGTGTCGGCTCGTTGACGCCTAGCGAAGTCAGTTCGATCGCCCGCGACCTGAACGTCCGCGAAGACGACGTGCTCGAAATGGAAACCCGCCTCGGTGGCCAGGATGTCGCGCTCGAAGGACAGTCCGACGACAGCGAAACCCAGTACGCGCCGATTGCCTTCCTGGCCGCGCCCGACAGCAACGAACCCGATCACATGCTCTCCGATCGCGAGCACGACCGCCTCCAGAGCGAGGGCATCGTGCAGGCGCTGGAGTCGCTCGACGAGCGCAGCCGACGCATCGTCGAGGCCCGCTGGCTTCGCGACGAGGACGACGGCGGCGCCATGACCCTGCAGGCCCTGGCTGACGAATACGGCGTATCGGCCGAACGCATTCGTCAGATCGAGGCCAAGGCGCTGCGCACCATGCGCGAGGCACTGGCAGACTACGCCTGAGCCCGGAACGGGCGCCCGGCCTCGCGCGACGGGGCGGCCTTCCGAGGCCGCCCCGTTTTTCATCAGCGGCGCCCGGCGCCGACATCCCCTTGCCCCACGAGAACAAGACCTGGCCTGCGGTCACCGCGCTGCTGTTGAATGCGACGATCTTCGGCCTTTCCTGGTGGCCGTTTCGCCGCATCGACGAGCTTGGTCTGCACAGCCTGTGGGCCACCGCCATCATGTATTCGATCGCCACCGTCGGGCTGACGATCTGGCGGCCGCGCATGCTACTCGCCGTCGTGCGTCATCGCGGTCTCTGGCTGCTGATGCTGGCCGCAGGCGTGACCAATGCGGCGTTCAACTGGGGCGTGCTGATCGGCGACGTGATCCGGGTGGTGCTGTTGTTCTATCTGATGCCGGTCTGGGCCGCTCTGCTGGCGCGCTGGGTACTGGGCGAACCCATCACGGCTGCGATCGTCGCGCGCATCGTGCTGGCGGTGGGCGGCGCCATGCTCGTGCTGTGGCAGCCGGGGCTGGGCATGCCCTGGCCCGGCAGTCTGGGCGACTGGCTCGGGCTGGCCGGTGGCATCGGCTTCGCGGCCACCAACGTCACGTTGAGGCGCCATGCCGACACCGCACCCGAATCGCGTTCGATGGCGATGTTCCTCGGTGGACTGATGGTTCCTGGTGCGCTGGCGATCGGCCTCGACGCCGCGCTCGTGCCCTGGCCCGCGATGCCGGTGTTGCCGTGGCTGGGTCCCACCGCAGCGCTGACCGTGGTCTTCATCGCCGCCAACCTCTGCCTGCAATACGGTGCCGCCCGCCTGCCGGCCAATGTCACCTCGGTCATCATGATCAGCGAAGTGTTGATCGCCGCGATCTCGGCGGTGGCGATCGGCGGAGAGCAAGCCGGCTGGCGGACGCTGACCGGCGCGGCGATGATCATCGGCGCCTCGCTCGCCGCGGCGCTCGCGGCACGGCGCGCACGCGAGTCCCGGGCGCCGGCGAGCTAACAGGCAATTGCCCTGGCAGGCGGTCGACTCGACGCACACCTGCCCTGGCGATCGACCGCCTGGCGAGATCGGGCCGCGGCGCCGGCGTTCCGGAGCACGCGTCACCGGGCTCAGAGCAGTTGTCGCAGGTCGTGCACGATGTTCTCGACCGATTCCCCGTGCTTGACCATCAGGCGCACCTTGCCTTCGCGGTCGAACACGTAGCTGGCGGCGGTGTGGTCGACCGTGTAGTTGTCAGGTGTGCTGCCGGGCACCTTCTGATAGAACACCTTGAACTCACGCGCGACGGCGGCGGTCGTTTCGGTGTCGCCCAGCAGGCCGATGAAACGCGGATCGAACGCGGGAACGTATTGCCCCAAGACGACAGCGGTGTCGCGCTGGGGATCGACCGAGATGAATGCCACCTGCACCTTGGCCGCCTCTTCCGGCGTCAGTGCGGCCATCACCTCCTTCATGCGCAACAAAGTGGTCGGGCATACGTCCGGACATTGCGTGTAGCCGAAGAACACGACCAGAACCTGGCCATTGAAGTCGGCCAGCCGTCGCACCTTGCCCGTGTGGTCCTTGAGCGTGAAATCGCGTGCGAATCCCGCGCCCGTGATGTCAGTGCTCTTGAACGACGGGCCGCCGGACCGGCAGCCGGCCAGGCCGACGATCGCAGCCAACAGAATGACCAGCAGGGGGCGGAACGAAATCGGGATCATGGCAGGCCAACACGGCGCCACGGCACATGCGCAATGCCTGCGCGGCACGGCAAACGGATCGCGCGGCCGCGTCGGCAACCCTGAGACACCACGGGATGCGCCCGCGGGCGGTCAGAGCAGACGGTCGATCAGCATGGCGCCGAACAGCGCACTGAGGTAGAGGATGGAATAACTGAAGGTCTTGCGCGACAAGGCATCGGAGTAATTGCGCCAGAGGCGCCACGCGTAACCAAGGAAGATCAGGCCCAGCACGAGCGCGCTGACCAGATAGAGTTCACCGCTCATGCGCAGCAGATACGGCAGCAGGCTCACCGCCAGCAGCAGCACCGTGTAGAGCAGGATCGACAGCCGGGTATACGCCGAGCCGTGGGTGACCGGCAACATCGGCAGACCCGAACGGCGATAGTCTTCGACGCGATAGAGTGCCAGCGCCCAGAAGTGCGGAGGCGTCCAGACGAAGATGATCAGGAACAAGGCAAGCGCCTGAACGGGCACGGCATCGGCCACCGCAGCCCAGCCGAGCACCGGCGGCATGGCACCCGAGGCGCCGCCGATGACGATGTTCTGGGGCGTGGCCGGCTTCAGCCAGACCGTGTAGACGACCGCGTAACCCACGAACGTGGCCATGGTCAGCCACATGGTGAGCAGATTGACCTGGCTGGCCAGCAGCCAGCAGCCCAGCCCGCCCAACGCGCCGGCGAACGCCAGTGCACCACCGACCGACACCTCGCCGCGGGCCATCGGCCGGGCGCGGGTGCGCGACATGCGTGCATCGACGCTACGCTCGACCAGGCAGTTGAACGCGAAGCCGGCCGCGGCCAGCAGGCCGATGCCGAGATTGCCGAACACCAGCACCGACCAGGACACGGGGCCATCGGCCGCCATCAGCATGCCGATGAGCGAACAGAACACCGCCAGCATGACGATACGAGGCTTGGTCAGCTCGTAATACTGGTGGGCGACGGACCGAAAGGTGGGGCGAAGGCCAACGCTCGACATCGGTTTCAGCGATTTCGTTTGGCAGTGGTAACCCTAAATAATAACACCACGAGCACCGCCAGAAGAGCGGCCGCCCCACCGTTGTGGGCAACCGCGACCGGCAGCGGCAGGCTGAACGCGACGTTCGACAGCCCGAGCGTCCATTGCGCGACCAGCAAGGCGAGCAACAGATTCGCCGGGCCGGCCAGTCCCTGGCGGCGGCGCGCCGCCAGGGCCATCGCAAGCAGCAGGATCGAGGCGAACACGGCGCCGATCCGATGCGTCAGATGGATCGCGGTCAGCGTCGCCGAGGTCAGCGGCGCCCCGTCGGGCGTCTGGCCCAGCTCTCGAAACACGTGGAAGGCGTGAGTGAAGTCGGCATCCGGCCACCATCTGCCTTGACAGGTGGGCAGATCGGTGCATGCGAGCGCCGCGTAGTTGGTGCTGGTCCAACCGCCCAGCGAGATCTGCACCACCAGGGCGATCAGGGCGAGCAGCACCAGCCAGGTGAGACCCCCGGCATCGATGCGCCGCGGCCCGCCCAGCCGCTCGCGCTGCCAGAGCCAGACGAGCAGCGCCAGCGTCAGCAGCCCGCCGAGCAGATGACCGGTGACGATCGCCGGCTTGAGCAGCAGCGTCACGGTCCACATGCCGAACAATCCCTGCAGCACCACCACGCCGACCAGCGTCGTGGGTAGCCCGGGACCACCGGCGAGACTGGCGCGCCAGCGCCAGGCCAGAACAGCCAGCGCGATGATCACAAGGCCCAGAAAGGTGGCGACATAGCGGTGCACCATCTCGCGCCAGGCCTTGCCCATCGACACGGGCCCGTGCTCGCCCCCTTGCCGTGACACCTCGGCGTGAATGTGCTCGGCAGCCATCGTCGGCGTCAGCTTGCCGTAGCAGCCGGGCCAGTCGGGGCAGCCCAGGCCGGCGTCACTGAGCCGGACGTAGGCGCCCAACATGATCAAGGCGAAGGTCAACAGCGCGGTGGCGCCCGCCAGCAGCCCATAGCGGCGGCGGCGGCGCAGCGCCACCGCGTCTCGGACAGGGGTTTCGGTCATGTTCTCACCAGGACGAGCCACGGGCCCCGAGGCCGCCGGCTCTTACGGAATCAGCCGATGCGCGAAGCCTTCAGCAGGCGCATCACGTCTTTCTTCATTCGGTTGGGATCGGCCTGCACCGGCCAGCGCATCATCAGGTGGCCGAGCGGATCGACCATGTAGATGTGCTCGGTGGGCGAATGGCCCCCGGCCGCGGGGAAATGCTCGGTCAGGGTACCGGTATCGATGTGTAGCACGTGCAGGCCCGGATGCTCGGCCAGCACGTCAGCGGGCGGCGCGTTCTGGTCGAGCCGCAGCCAGACGCGGTCGACGCGGCTGCGCTCACGGCCGGTGGTCAGCCGCACCTGCCGAACCGCAACCAGGCGCTCGCGGCAGTCGGTGTCGCAGCCCAGGCTCGGCACCACCATCAGCCAGCGGCCCGTGAACGCCGAAAAGGTGGCCTGCGCGCCCGGCGCGAGCGTGATCGCGGTCTGCTCGGGCTCCGGGGCGGCAATTTCTTCGGCCGTGACCGGCACCGACGTCAGGTCGCGCTGCGGCTGCACGAGCTGACCATAGTTCGTGCGCCCATCGGGCGGGAACACGTAGAACAGCAGGTACGAAGCCACCACCGGCGCGACGCTGACGGCCAACAGCGCGAGCAGGATCAGCCGATTGCGACGGCGACGGCCCGTGGCCGCCACGCCCTCGGGTGCATCGGCCGGGCTGTCGTTCGGAACATCGTTGGATTTCATCGGCAGGATTGTAGGGCGAAGCCGTGGCCGCCACGAACGACGCGAACGGCGCACAATGCGGTCATGAAATGGATCGTCGTCATCGCCTTCGTGCTGATCATCGCCAGCCTCGCCTCGGCCATGGTCTATCTGATTCGCGACCGCGGCCAGACGCGCAACGTCGTGCGCGCACTGACCCTGCGCATCAGCTTCTCCGTGGCGCTGTTTCTGTTCATCCTGTTCGCCAACTGGATGGGCTGGATACACAGCACCGGCATTCCGGTGGGGCGCTGACGGACGCGCGCGGCAGATCCCGTCGATGTGCGCACGATCGATACCGTGCAGCAGTGAAAACGGCGCCCCGGGGCGCCGTTTTCATCGGGACTGCGCCGCTTCGACGCAGCCAAACCTTGGCCGATGATCAGAAGATGCTTTCGCGCACGAAAACCAGATCGTCGGGCTTGATCGGATCGTCGAGCCGGGGCTCGAGCACCTGCACCGTGCGCTCTTGGTAGCGACGATGCACGCGCACGTCGCGGTCGGTACCGCGCAGGGTCAGACCGCCGCCCTTGGCGATCGCCTGGGCAAGCGTCATGCCGCGCTCGAGGGTATACATGCCCGGGCGGTTGACCTGGCCGTACACATAGAACACCGGGGCACGGTTCACGTAGATGACGTCACCGGCCTGCATCGGCAGATCGCGCTGCATGTCGCCCGAGGCGAACATCTCGACCAGGTCGATGTCGATCTTCTGCTGGCGGCCGTTGCGGGTGGTCACGAGGGTCACCGAGTCGGCGCCCTCGGGCGTCACCCCGCCGGCCAGGGCCAGCACTTCGGACAGCCGCATACCGGTGGTCTCGAGCGCATAGCGACCCGGCTTGGCGACCAGGCCCAGCACGGACACCTGCTGGCTACGGAACTGCAGCACGTTCAGGGTGACCTGCGGGTTCTGCAGGAAGTTGCCCTGCTTGAGACCGCGCGCGATCAGTCGCTCGGCCGCGGTCGGCGACAGACCGCCGATCTTGAGTACGCCAAGCAGCGGATACGAGATCACGCCACTCTCGGACACCCGCGCCTCGACAGTGAGGTCCTGATTCTGGAAGACCTGGATACGCACCACGTCGCCAGGACCGATGAGGTAGTCGTCGCGCCCCTGGGCCGACGCCGACGACACCGAGAGCGCCAGCATCATGGCCAGCAGCCAGGCGAACAGGCCCTGATTGGGGTTGAAGTACCGGAACCAGCCGGCAAAGGGCAACAGCTTCATAGGGCAATGTTTCCGTCGGAAAAACTAACAAGTCGATGATATCGCGTGGCGTTCGGATGCACTGTGACAGAGTGCCCGGACGACACACACGGCGCGACGGGCCACGCGTCGGATCCCACCAACGGCCCGGTTGGGCACGGGGCGGGCACGAGAACGGGCCCCGAAGAGGCCCGCCGTGCAAGAAACCGTCCCGCGACTGAGAATCAGAAAGCGAGCCTGCCGCTCAGACCGAATAAGTTGGCGGTGTAATCGAGATTGGCGTAATTGCTGTCGCGTTCCTCGCGCCGCATAAAGATGCCGAACTGGATATTGCGAGCGTAATCCCAGGTGAGCTCGAGACCATAGGTGTTGAGGTCGTCTTCGCGAACCTGGTTGTTCGAGGTCACGAAGCCGGGGTCGCCACCGTACGAATGCTTGGCGATGGCGGCCGTACCGTTGAGCGTGAGCTTGCCGGTGAGCCGGAAACTCGGCCGCAGACTCAGGCGGGTGACCTCGACGTAGTTGGCGGTCAGCAATTCCTCGGAGTAGATGTCGCGGACCAGGTCGACGCCCATGAAGAACGCGCCGCCGGGGCGCCAGTCGAGGGTCAGACGCGCGGTCGGGCCCGAGAAATCGCGTTGCGACAGGTTGTCGAAATTCCGCTCGGTCATGCCGATCGCGCCGACGATGCGGCTGTCCAGCGAGGGCTTGATCTGCATGCGGGCCAGGATCTGGTCCTGGCTGAAGCCGTTGTCGATGCCGCCGGCCGCCGACAGCACGCCACCGACCGCATCGATGACCTGCCGGTTGGGATACTTGCCGTCGGTGCGGCGATAGACGAATTCCAGCTCGGTGCCGGTGCCCGGTGCGAAGCGCGCCCCCAGTTCGGTGCCGACGAAATCGTAGTCGGCGGCGCGCTGGGCCGTGGTGGAGTTGTCGAGGGTGGTCGAATCGATGCCGGCCACCACCGCCCAGCTGGGCGTCAGCCGCAGGCCGCCGGTGAAGTAGAACTTGTTGATGCGTTCCAGGTTCTTGTCGGCCTGCGTGGCTTCCGCAAACGACGACTGTTGCTGGTCAAGGCGAAGCCCGAGCGTGCCGAACCAGGGCCGGCCGATGGCCCAGTTCCAGTTGGCCAGTGCGGTGTAGCCGACGTTGTCGTAGCGTGAATATTCGAGGTATTTGGTCGGCCGCACCTCGCCGGAGACGGTCACGCGCTGCAAACTGATGTTGCGATCGAACTTGACGCCGAAGCGTCCGGTCACGACCGTATCGCTGCGGGCGGTGCTGCCGTAGGTAGCCGCCGGACTGACACCCGGCGCGAGACGGAAGATGTTGTCATCGCGCGTCACCTCGACGCCGGCCGAGAACGTGAGAACGTCCTCGACCTGCGTGGGCTGCTCCAACGCCTGCGACTGGAACTGGGCACTGGCCGCGGCAGGGAACACGCAGGCAACGGCCAGGGTGAAAAATCGGGCTTCTCGCTTCATGATTCTCCTGCCGATGGGCCGTTCGTCACCTGGAACGGATCCGTTGGTTTGAATGGTACTTGACCGTATTCTGCACTCCAGGTCAATTGTGGGTTTGCGCAACAAGCCGGCCGCCCGCCCGGCCCGCCAACGACACGGATCCATGGCCGAGCCAAAGACCCAGTCAATGCTGACACGCCGAGCCCAGATCAAGACCGGCAACAATTCGTTGCTCGGTCTGGCCAGGGCGGTTTCCGACCCTGCGCTGGCCGTGCTCAGCCTGTTCCTGTCCACCCTGGTCTGGGGTCATGCGCCGGGAACGGCCGAGATGATCGCCGCTCTGGTCGCGTTTTCGCTGATGTATCCGGGCAGCGTACCCTTCGCGGTCGGTCAGCGCGGGCTGATTCGAGACCTGCTCAGCCAGTGGGGCGTGGTCCTCGGCCTGATGCTGATGTTCGGGCTGGCCATCGACGTGCTCGACGATTTCGATACCAAGGTGCTCGCCACCTGGGTGATCGCCACGCCGATCGTGCAGGCCCTGGTGCACGTACTCGCGCCGCTCGCGCTGCCGCATCTGAACACGCTGCGCGGCCGCCAGACCGCCATCATCATCGGTGCCAACGAGCTGGGCCGCACCCTGGCGCGCCAGCTCACGGCGGACCCCTACAGCAACGTGCGCGTCAGCGCCTTCTTCGACGACCGCGAGCAGGAGCGGCTGGGCGACGTTCGCGAAGCGCCGATCAGCGGCCGTATCGAGAGAGTTGCGGAATTCGTCCGCGCGAACCGGGTCGATCAGATCTATATCGCGCTGCCGATGGCATCGCAGCCGCGCATCCTGCGCCTGCTCGACGAACTGCGCGACACCACGGCATCGATCTACTTCGTGCCAGACATCTTCCTCTACGACCTGATCCAGGCGCGCGTCGACACCGTCGTCGGCCTGCCGGTGGTGGCGGTCTGCGAGACTCCGTTCCACGGCACGACCGGCATGCTCAAGCGTCTGTCGGACCTGCTGATCGCCGCCACCGCGGTGGTCCTGACCGCACCCATCATGCTGGCGCTCGCAATCGCGATCAAGATCACCATGCCCGGGCCGGTGCTGTTTCGCCAGCGTCGCTACGGCCTGGACGGCCGCGAGATCACGGTGTGGAAATTCCGTTCGATGAAGGTCGCCGAGGACGGCGACCAGGTCCGGCAGGCCACGCGCGACGACGATCGGATCACCCCCCTGGGCAGCTTCATGCGGCGCACCTCGCTCGACGAACTGCCGCAGTTCTTCAACGTGCTCAGCGGGCAGATGAGTGTGGTCGGCCCACGCCCACACGCGGTCGTGCACAACGAAACCTACCGCAAGTTGATCAAGGGCTACATGATCCGTCATAAGGTCAAGCCCGGCATCACGGGCTGGGCCCAGGTCAACGGTGCGCGCGGCGAGACCGAAACCATCGAGAAGATGGAGCGACGCATCAACTACGACCTGGAATATCTGCGCAACTGGTCGCTGCGACTCGATCTGGTCATCATCCTGCGCACGGTCCTGCAGGCGTTCGGGCGCGATCCGAACGCCTACTGAGAGGCTGCCAGGCCTCGGGGTCGACGGGACGGCCAGGACGCGTGATCGACGAGCCGGCCAAAGGCTCACTTTCGACCGCCGCGCGACAATCCGAGGCGTAATCGCCCTCGGATGCATCGGCACCGACGCCGTCCCCGGCCGGGCACGGCACAATAGCGAACCAGCATCCCGAACCGGTGTGTCCAACCCGGTTCGGCCCTGCCTTCGCATGGGCTGCCGTCGCCCGGGCCTTCGATGCCCGCGGACGGCCGGCCTCCATCGCCGCCAGCCAACGAGGGACGAGCCATGCCGTTCTTGTTCGAGATCACCGCGCCGGACGGAACCGTCTCGCGCGTCAGCCCCGACCGCGGCCTGGCCCGCGTACCCGCCCAACCCGGCGCCGTCTACCGGATCGTCGACGAAGCCGGCGGCGTGCCCGGCCAGGGCGCGCGCGTGCTGCGCTACGAGAACGACCTGGTCGTCACCGACCTGCCCGGCGAAGACAACTTCGAGATCGCCGATTTCTTCTCGGCGTGCACGCCCGAAGCCCCCTGCCAGTTCTCGCTGGCGGAGATCGGCGGACAACCCGGCGAGACGATCTCGCCCGCCTCGCCACCGGCAGCCGCCCTGACCCAGGGAGGTTTCCTGATGGCCGCCCCCGGCTCCAGTGCCGAGTCGCTGCCAACGCCGCCGGGCAGCGAGTTCAACTGGAAGCCGATCGCCGGCATCGGCGGCGGCCTGGCCATCGCCGCGGCCGGCGCCGGCGGCGGCGGCGGCGGCAACCCCGACACCACGATTCCGAACGCCCCCTCGCTCGAGACCTCGATCACCAACGACGCCACCCCGGTGATCGAGGGCAAGGCGCAGCCCAACGTCCAAATCACGATGACCCTGACGCCGGGCGGCACGGGCGACCGGGTGACCTTCGTCACGACCGCGGACGCCGACGGCAACTGGTCGATCGACACCGGCAGCCAGAGCCCGAGCGCGGGCAGCCTGCCCAACGGCGGCCTGCCGCCGGATCTGGCCACGGTCGTCGATCTGCTCGCCACCAATTCGGCGGGCAATCGCAGCGACGTCACACGCGCCACGATCACCGTCGACCTGACACCGCCCGATGCGGTCGCGAGTCTGAGCACGATCACCGACGACACCGCTCCGGTGACCGGCACGCTGACCCAGGATGCAAGCACCAACGACATCACGCCGCTGCTCGCGGGCACGCTCGACCAGTCGCTCGGATCCGGCGAGCGGGTCGAGATCCTGCGCAACGGCACGGTGGTGGGCAGTGCCACGGTCGACGGCCTGAACTGGTCGTTCACCGATTCGCCGCTGGGCACAGCGGGCGATGGCGCGACGCCGTCCGCTGATGGAGCGCCGGTCAGCTATACCGCCCGGGTCACCGATACCGCCGGCAATTCCTCGGCGGCATCGGCCGCTTACCGGATCGTGATCGACAACGTCGCGCCGCCCGCCCCCACGCTGGCGCCGATCGCCGGCGGTGACGGCAAGATCACGCTCGCCGAGGCCAACGCCGGTGTCGCGGTCAGTGGCACGACGGTGGCAAATGGTCGGGTCGACCTCGACTGGGGCAACGGCGCCCGCACCGTGACGGCCGACGCCGCGGGCACCTTCAGCACGGTGTTCCAGACGGCGGACCTGCCCACCGACGGCCAGGTCACGCTGAGCGCGGTCGCCATCGATGCGGCGGGCAATACCAGCGCCGCCGCCACCAGCGCGCAAACGCTCGACCGCACGCCGCCCGGCCTGACCATCACCGCCCCCACCGGCGCCCCCTTCGGCGCGGCGAACCTGGTCACCTTCACGTTCACCGAGCCGGTGACCGGCTTCGCGGTCGGCGACATCACCTTGGGAGGCGGCGTCACGGCCGGCGCCTTCGACACGGTCAACGCCAGTACGTATACGCTGGTGGTGTTGCCGCCGACCGGCGCAGCCGGCACGGCGACCGTGACCGTGAACGCCGACGTCGCCACCGACGCGGTCGGCAACGGCAATACCTCGGCCAGCTTCAGCCGTGCATTCGACACGGTGCCACCGACGCTGACGATCACCGACAACGTGCCCGGCGTGGCCAATGGCAACGTCACGTTCACCTTCGACTTCGGCGAGCCCGTGAGCGGCTTCACGAGCGCCGACATCGCGGTCACGAACGGCACGCCCGGCGCATTCACCGGCGCGGACGGGGCCAGCGTCTACACGCTCAACGTCGCGCCGCCGACCAACGCGAGCGGCACCATGAGCGTGGCGGTCAGCGCCAGCGCCGCGGCCGACGCGGCCGGCAACGCCAACCTGGCCGGCAACGCCACGCAGGTCTTCAACACCGTTGCGCTGACGGTCGCGATCGCGCCGACGGCGGGCGCGATCACGCCGCCGCCGAACGGGCCGGTCCAATACACGATCACGTTCTCCGAGCCCGTGTCGGGGCTGACGCTCGGCGACATCGCCGTCGTCAACGGCACCGCCGGCAACCTGGTGCCCACCAATCTGTCGGGGGGACTGGCCAGCACCTACACCTTCGATGCGACGCCGGCCGCGAATATCGAAGGCAACATGACGGTCTCGATCGGCGCCAACGCCGTGCAGAACGCCGCGCTGACGGGCAACCTCGCCGGCGCCTCGGCGCCGCAGCCGGTGGACACCCTGGCCCCGACGGTGGCCATCACCGACGACACGGCCGGCACCACCAACGCGCCCGTCACCTACACCTTCACGTTCTCGGAGGCGGTCACCGGATTCCAAGCCGGCGACGTGACGGTCGTTGGCGCGGACCCGACCATCACCCGGACGCTGAGCGGCAGCGGGGCGTCTTACACGATGCTGATCACGCCGGCGCCGAACAGCACCGCCGACCTGACCGTAACGGTCGAGGCCGGCAGCGTGAACGATGCGAGTAGCAATACGAATCTACAGACCTCGGCACCCGCCCAGCCCGTCGACACGGTCTCGCCGGCCCTGGACCTCACGGCCCAGGTGCTGCCCAGCGATGCGGTTCAGTTCACGTTCGACTTCGGCGAGGACGTCACCGGCTTCACGCTCACCGACGTCGACATCCTGTCGACCAACCCGAACTTCGATACCGGCACCCTCACGCCGGTTGGTGGCGGCACCAACGACTTCACGCTGGTGCTGACACCGCTGCCGGGCGAGAGCGGCACTTTCACAGTCACGGTGCAAGGCGGCGTGGCGACCGATGCGGTCGGCAATCCCAACATCGGCGACAGCGTGTCCCAGGCGTTCAATGTTCCCGTGGTCATCGTCGCGCCCACCACCGCCGACGCCGACCTCTTGATGGCTGCCGCGCCGCCGATCATCTGAACCGCCGAAGCCGCTGCGCGGATGCCCGGTGGCACTTGCGCCGGGTTGGTGAGAGACGACGCCGGGACCGGCGCGCCGCGCGCAACGAAGGCGCGGCCGCGCAGGGCGGCCGGACGAATTCCGGTAGCATACGCGCTGCGGTACGGCAGGGGCCGGTCGCCGCGGACACGACGACGCATGGTGCCCAGCCCGATTCGGGGGTGTGCGACAACCGGCGCAGGACGCAATGGAACTGCTGCTCAAGGTGATCAGCCCCGACGGGCGGATCTCGCTGCGGCCGCTCGACGGCGGTCGCATTGAAATCGACGCCGCCGCTGGCGCTCGCTACCAACTCATCCTCGATCAACCCGGGCAATCGATCCGGCCGCGCGTGCTGCGTCTGGTCGACGACCTCGTCGTCGACGGCCTGCCCAGCGGCGAGGAAATCCAGCTCACGAATTTCTTCACCGCGTGCAAGCCGCAGGCAAGTTGCCGCCTCGAGGTCTATCAGGACGGCGACTCGGTCGCCAGCGCGCTGATCACGCCGGCCAGCGAACCGATTGCCGCGATCACCGGCGGCGGTTTCATCATGGCCGAGCCCGGCGCACCGACCGCCAGTCTGCCCGTGCCACCCGAGGCCGAAAGCGGAACGACCTGGCGCCCGATCATGGCCGGTGTGGCCGGCCTGGTGGTCGTGAGCGCCGCGGCCGGCGGCGGCGGTGGTGCCGGCGCTGCCGACACGACGGCTCCGGCTCGCCCCGTGCTGGCGAGCGACGGTGCGATCAATTCCCGCTTTCCGGATTTCTCGGGGTCGGCCGAAGCCGGCAGCGCCGTCACCGTCACGGTCACGCTGGCCGACGGTTCGGCGGTCCGATATGCCACGGTCGCCGACGCACAGGGCAACTGGCGTGTCGCCACCGCTTCGGACCAGCCCAATAGTGGCGTCCTGCCCGCCGATGGTCTGCCCGAGAACGCGCCGGTCACGGTCGAGGTCGTCGCGGTCGATCTCTCCGGCAACGTCAGCGACACCGTGCGGAGCACGCTGCAAATCGATGCAATCGCGCCCGGCGCGCCCACAGTGGTGATCGAGAACCGCGCAATCGGCTCAGAGGCCAGGTTGCTCAGCGCCATCGACCTGGCCGATGGCCTGCTGGTCTCGGGGGTCGGCGAGGCGGGATCGAGCATCACGATCGGCATTGCCGAGACCGGTGCTCAGCGCCAGGCCACGATCGATGCCAACGGCCAGTTCTCGGTCATGCTCGGAACCGGCCTGCTGCCGGCGGCCGACGGCCAATACACCTTGACCGCGCAGGTGACGGATCGCGCCGGCAACACCGGTCCGGCCGCTTCGGTCGGGCTGGATATCGACCGCACGCTGAGTGCGCTCGACGCCCGCATCACCACGATCGTCGACGATCGCGCGCCGCAGGTGGGCGAACTGGCCCCCGGCGCGAGCAGCAACGATTCCACGCCCACGCTGCGCGGCACGGTCAGCGCCACGCCAGCCGCCGACGAACAGTTGCTGATGCTGGCCGACGGCGTGCCACTGGGCACGATCACGACGCAGGATTCGAACTGGGAGTTCACGGTGCCCTCGCCACTGGCCGACGGCACCCACACATTCACGCTCAGGCTGGTGGACGATGCCGGCAACAGCGCGGTGCCGGACGGCGCGAGCGCACAAAGCCTGACCATCGACACGGTCGCACCCACCCAACAGCCCACGATCAGCGCGGTGTTGGCCGACAACAATCCGACCCAGACGGTCGTTCCCAACGGCAGCTCGACCACCGACCCCACCCTGCTGGTGCGGGTCTCACTCGAAAACGTGCTCGATGGCAATGAATCGATCAACGTCCTGCGCACCGATTCGCGCGAGGTAATCCGTCTCGGTGCGGCGGTGCCTGTGAACGGCAGCGCCAGTTCCCTGATCTACGAGATCGCCGACAACACCGGTGTTGCCCCGACCGGGGTCACCTACCAGGCGGTGGTCGTCGATGGCGCCGGTCTGAACGGCCCGGCAAGCGGGCTGTATTCGATCCAGATCGTGGCGCCGTCCGACGTCTTCTGATGTCTGGCCACCCCCGTCGTAGCAGAGCGGCCCGCATCCGACTTGCGGTCACCTGCATGACGGCATCGCTGGCGCTGGCGACCAGCGTTTCGGTCCACGCGGTATCGCTGCGCCAGGTCGTGCGCTACGCACTGGACAACGATCCCTCGATCGTCGCCGCCAGCGCAGACCGCACCGCGGCGGGCTACGAGATCGATCGTGCCCGGGCCAAGCACATGCCGACGGTCGATCTCGCCGGATCGCGGCGGCTGGCCGGTGATACCGACAACAGTCTGGGCCCGCGCGTCCGTCTCAATCTGTGGGCGTCGGGCGCCATCGATGCCGAGATCGAGCGCGAGACGTGGCGTGAGCAGTCGCTCGTGAGCCGCTTGTCCGAGCAGCGCGAGGCGGTGGCCTTCGACACCTTGAGCGCTTACGTGCGCCTGCTGACCGCCCGCGAACTGCTCGCCGCGCAGCGCAAGAACTTCGACCGTCACGCCGAACTGGTCGACGACTTCCGACAGATCGTGCGCATCGACCGGGGCCGGCGATTCGACCTGGTCCAGGCGAGCGCACGACTCGAGCAATTGCGCTTCCAGGTGGCCGAGGCGGAGGCCGAGGTGGCGCAGGCGCGCGAGGCGCTCGTGCGCTTCTATCCGCCCGGTGTCGAAGCCGAAGCGATCACGGACCCGCCCGAACTCTCCGAACCGGAGCCGATGACCGCGGCCCGCATGCAGGCGCTGATCGACCAGCATCCGGCGGTGCTCGCCGCTCAGCGAGATCTGCGTAGCGCCAGGTCCAACGTGGGGCTGGCGAGCGCGAGCCGCGGCCCGCGCCTCGATCTCGAGACCCGCACGGGCGCCAACAGCTTCTCGCAGGTGACCCTGTCCTGGCCGGCGTTCGACCCGGGTGCGGCCGCCACCGAGGCCGCCGCGGCCGCCTCGCTGACGGGCGCGCAGGCCAATGTCGAGCAGGAACGACGAATCGTCACCGAACGCCTGCGCAGCGCGGATCATGCATGGCGGACCGCCCGCCAGCGATCCGCGATCGCCGCCGACCAGATTCGCGTCGCGACCCAGCTCGTCGAGGTCTACCGCGAGCAGTTCGGCATCGGCCGGCGCAATCTGCTCGATCTTCTCAACGCCTATGCCGAACTGGCCAATGCCGAAAGCGCGGCGGTGCGCAGTAGACTCGAAGCTTCGCTGGCACGGTACAAGATCGAGTACGCGATCGGTCGACTGACGCTCCTATTCGTTTCCGGATCCCGATGACCAAGACTCCCCCCCGGCTGCTCGAAGGCCTGTCACAACTGGCTCAGGCCCGTGGCCGGCCGGTGTCGGTCGTGGCGATGCAGGCCCAGCTGACCTTCGACGCGAACGGCACGGTCAACATGGCCTCGCTGCGCGCGGCCGTGGCCGGCGCCGGGCTGGTATTGGCGCGCCACGACGGCTCGCTGCTCGGCCTGCGCCGCGAACAGCTGCCGGCGCTGGCGGCCTGCGGCGACGGCTCGTTCAAGGTGGTCAGCGATCCGGCCCAGCTGCAGGACGGCGACCTCCCCGGCGGCTACGGCGGCTATTGCCTGACGTTGGCCCTGCAGCCGGCCCCGGACCGGCGCTCCGAGCTGCCGGCACGCCGCAACGCGCGTGCCTGGTTCTGGCAGGTGCTCTGGCGCCTCAGGTCCTATTACATCCACGTCGCATTGGCGACGCTGATCACCAACCTGCTCGCGGTCGCGGTCAGTCTGTACGTGATGAACGTCTATGACCGCGTCGTGCCCAACCGCACCTACGAAACCCTGTGGGTGCTGACCATCGGCACGCTGATCGCGCTCGGCTTCGATTTCTGCGCGCGCATGCTGCGCGGCTGGCTGATCGACGCTGCCGGCAAGCGCGCCGACCTCGAGATCAGCACCGCGCTGTTCCAGCGCATGCTCTCGATGCAGCTGATCAGCAAACCCGTCTCGTCGGGCTCGTTCGTGAACAACCTGCGCGATTTCGAGTCGATTCGCGAGGTGCTGACCTCGGCCAGCCTGACCGCGCTGATCGACCTGCCCTTCTTCCTGCTGTTCGTGGGCGTGATCGCCCTGATCGCGCCGCCGCTCGCCGTGGTGCCGATCGTCGCCGCTTTGCTCGTGGTGCTGTCGGGCCTGGTGGTGCAGCGACCACTGGCGCGCAACATCGCCGACATGATGAAGGAGAGTTCGCAGCGCCAGGGCCTGGCGGTCGAGACGGTCGAGGGCCTCGAAACGCTCAAGGTCAACAATGCGCTCGGCCATGCGCAGCAGCGCTGGGAGTGGTACACGGCCACGATCGCGCTCGCCTCGACCCGCTCGCGCAATCTGTCCAATTTCGTCATCAACGCCACCGCGCTGATCCAGCAGATGGTGACGGTGGCCACGGTCACGATCGGCGTCTATCTGATTCACGCCGGCCAGTTGTCGATGGGCGGCCTGATCGGCACGGTGATCCTGTGCGGTCGGGCCATCGGCCCGCTGGCCCAGGTGGCCGGCCTGGCCGTGCGCGTGCAACAGGCGCGTGCGGCGTTCGACGGCCTGCAGGCCATGATGGACAAGCCGCTCGAGCGCGACGACGATCGCGCCTACCTGAGCGTCAGTCGTCCGCAGGGTGCGATCACGCTGGCCAATGTCACGTTCAAGCACGACACCCAGGGGCCGGACCTGTTCCGCGACTTCAATCTGCGCGTGCGTCCCGGCGAACGCGTCGCGATCCTCGGTCGCACCGGCAGCGGCAAGTCCACCTTGCTGCGGCTGGCGGCCGGCTTGTATGCGCCCGCCGCGGGCATGGTCGGCCTGGATGGCATCGACATGCGCCAGATCGATCCGGCGGAGCTGCGCGCCTCCGTGGCGCTGGTACCGCAGGAGTCCCGCCTGTTTCTGGGCACGCTACGCGACAACCTCGACATCGCACGCATCGATCGCCGCGGCGACGACGAGCAATTGGTGCGTGTGCTCAAGCAGTTCGGCCTGACCCAGATGATCGCGCGCCATCCGCGCGGCCTGGACATGCTGCTGGGCGAGGACGGCATGGGTTTGTCCGGCGGCCAGAAGCGACTGGTTGCGCTGGCGCGCCTGGCCTTGCGCGATCCCACGGTGGCCCTGCTCGACGAACCCACGAGCGGGCTGGATCCGAGCACCGAACGCATGATCCTGGACACCTTGCGCGAATGGGCCGAGACACCCACCGCCAGCGGCGCCCGTCGAGCGCTGGTCGTGGTCACCCACCGGCCGCAGGTGCTCGAGATCGTCGACCGGGTGCTGATCCTCGAAGCCGGCCGCATCGTGGTCGACGGTCCCCGCGCCGAGGTCATGGAGAAGCTGGCCAAGGGCATCACGATCTCGGTTGACGGAGGTGGCGCATGAGCCAGGCGACCCTGACGGCCGGCTATGGCAACGACGACAAACCGTGGCTGGCATTCACGTCGATCATCCTGCTCGCCAGCCTGTTGGCGGCCTTCATCGGCTGGGCGTCGATGTCCGAACTGGAAGAGGTCACCCGCGGTCAGGGACGGGTGATTCCGTCCAGCCGCGAGCAGGTGATCCAGAGCCTCGACCCCGGCATCCTCACCGAGTTGCTCGTACGCGAAGGCGATGCCGTCGACAAGGGCCAGCTCCTGCTGCGCATCGACGACACCCGCGCCTCGGCGTTGTACCGTGAGTTGCAGGCCAAGACGGTCGCGCTCGCAGCCTCGGCCGCGCGCTTGCGGGCCGAGGCCTATGGCGGCAAACCGACGTATCCCGATGACGTGCGGGCGGCGCCAGAGGTGCTCGCGCGTGAACAGCAGGCCTTCGAGGCGCGCCGCAGTGCGCTCGAGAACAGCCTCGCAGGCCTCAAGCGCGGCACCGCGTTGCTCGACCGCGAGATCAGCATCACCGCGCCCATGGTGGAGCGCGGCCTGGTCTCCGAGGTCGAACTACTACGCCTGCAGCGCCAGCGCAACGACACCGCGTTGCAGATCTCCGACCGGCTCGACAAGTTTCGCGCCGACGCCGCGGCAGATCTGATCAAGTTCGAGAGCGAGTTGGCGCAAGCCCGGGAGTCCCTGACCGCGCGCGCCGACACTTTCAAGCGCACCGAGATCCACTCGCCGATGAAGGGCACCGTGAAGTCGATCCGGGTCAGCACCATTGGCGGGGTCGTGCAGGCGGGGCAGGAAATCATGACCATCGTGCCCAGCGAGGACACCTTGATCGTCGAAGCGTTCGTACGCCCGGCCGATGTCGCGTTCCTGCACGCCGGCCAGCGGGCGGTGGTCAAGATCAGCGCCTACGACTATGCGATCTACGGTGGTCTCGACGGCACGGTCGAGAGCATCAGCCCGAACACGGTGCGCGACGAGCGCCTGGCCGACAGCGTCGTGGCCGCGGTGACCGACGAGTCCGAGGCCTTCTACCGGGTGCTGGTGCGAACCCAGGAGAACGCCATCGCGACCCCCGACGGCCGCCAGATGCCGATCATTCCCGGCATGACGGCCAGCGTCGAGATGCTCACGGGCCGCAAGACGGTCCTGCAATACCTGGTGAAGCCGCTGAACCGGGCCCAGGAGGCCCTGCGCGAACGCTGAGGCGTTGCGCCCCTGGTGCGTTGCGCTCTTGGTGCCGTCCGGCCCCGGTGCAGCCGGGCGGTGCGAGCAAGGCGCACCGCCCCCTGCGCGGCGCGATCAGAGATAGTCGCGGTACGCGGAGTTCACGTACTCGGCAAGCGCTTCACGCCAATCGCGCATCTGGTTCAGATTGCGCAGAGCGAGCTTGCGATTGATGAGCCGCTCCGAGTCGGGCCGCGGGGCAAAGAACTCGTTCTTGAAGAAGTCTGAGGTCACTTCGTTGATGCGCACACGATCCGTAAGACCCAGCACCCTGATGAGTTCGTGCGCGACCTCCAGCCGGCTCGTGACACCCTCGCAGACCATGTTGTACAGGCCCCAGTACTCGGCCTCCAGCAACCCCTGGACATTGGCCGCGAAATCGAACGTATAGGTCGGCGTACCCAGCTTGTCGCTGACCACGTTCAGCTCGGTCTTACCCTGCTTGAGCTGCTTCATCAGCTTGGAGATGAACTTCTTGTCCTTGCGCGGGCCTCCGCCCATCATCCAGCCGGCACGACAGATCAAGTGGCGACGTGCATTCTCGGCCACGTAGCGCTCACCCATGAACTTCGAGCGCGCATAGTGGCCCAGCGGGTTCGGGGTATCCCAGTCGTCGAAGGTGTCCTTCGAACCATCGAAGATTCCCGCGGTGCTGATGTACAGCAGCGGGATGTCCATCGCATTGGCGATCCACACCGCGTTCTCGACGGCCATGGTGTTGGTCGCGTACGCATCCTCGATCTGCTTCTCGCAGTACTCCAGATCGGTATGCGCACCGAGGTGGAACAGGAAATCGGGCTTGAACGCCGCGACATCCTTCCGATAGGCATCAAGGTCGCGAAAGTCCAGGAACGACAACCATTCCTCGTTGACGTCCTTGTCCGTGCATCGCAGCTCGTAACCCTTGGAGAACACCGACTGAAAAGCTTGACCGAGCATGCCGCCGCAGCCGGCGATATAGATTTTCTTCACCATTGATCCCGGTTTTCAGAAAATTGTGAAATAGCCGGCGAGACACGCTGCCCACTGGCTTTGTGCCCATACCTAGCATTGCCAGCTTCGATCATAGCTTTCGGACCCACGGTCAAGGCAATAGACTCGTCCGATCGGCCGTCAAACGGCGACCCCTCGCTGTCGGGCGGCAGTCCGACTCACGAGGCGTGGGCCGTGGCTGCGCGAGCCTGGAGAACGACGACGGTGCCCGCGCGTTGTCATCGTCGACGAGCGCCGCGCTGCCCGTGCTGCCCGCAGAAGTGCGCCCGTGCCGGGCGCACCGAAAAAAAGCCCGGAGCGACTGCTCCGGGCCCCCTTCGCAAGGTTTACTGCCACGCGAACGATCAGACGATCGCCGGAATGTCGTCGAGCAGGCCACCCGTGACGCCGGAAACGGTGGCGCCGTACCACTGCGAGTCGGTAAAGGTATCGTTGACGCCGTTGACGACCACGCCTTCGAGCGTGACCTGACCGCTGCTGGCTCCCAGCGTGACCACCAGGTCCGCGCCGTTCACGGCGAACGTGAGCTGCTGGGCACCGGCGCCGCCGCCGATGAAGTCGGCTTCGGTGAGATTGACGTCGCTGGAGGTACCCGAATAGTCGCTCGTCCCTGCCGAGACATCGCTCGCGTTCACGAACGAGAGGCGATCGGTGCCCAGAACGAAGTCGGTGATGGTATCGGTGCCGTTGTCGACGCCCATCGCGTAGACGAAGGTGTCCGCACCCGCACCACCGGTCAGGGTATCGTTGCCACCCTGGCCGAACAGAACGTCGTTGCCACCAGCGCCACCGATCACGTCGGCGGCAACGGTAGAGACATCGGCAGCCAGGCTGACGCTGACGACCTGGATACCGGTCCCGTCGCCGACGCCGTTCAGAGCGCCGGTCGCGACGGTTGGATTCGCACCGACGACGAGGTCGGCATCGAACGTGTACTGCTCGTAGGCGATGAGTGACAACTCGGTCTGGCCGGCCGCCGCAGCCGGCAGGCTGAATGTCCAGGTCTGGTCCGGCCCCGCGGGATTGCCCGTGATCGCCGGTGCTGCCAGCCCGCCCGTCGTCAGCCATCCGGTCGAGACGCCCGTAACGCCATCGGGTTGCGCATCGAAGAATGCAACGGTCGTGCCGCCCCAGCGCACTTCGAACGAGGTTCCGGACTGGTCGGCAAGCGCCGGATTGAAGCCGGTGACATTGACGGTCAGGCTATAGGTGGCCCCCGCAGTGGTGTCGACGGTCTGGGAAAGCCCACCGCCGCCGGAGTATTCGTTGTAGACCGTTTCCCAGTTGAAGTCGCCATCGGCACCGGGTGCCCACAGCTCGATCTGACCTTGTGAGCCGTCGACGCCGGGAGGATTGTTGGAATACACCGACTCGTTCTGGCCGACGTTGCTCGCACCAACCGCGACCCCTGGCGTGTTCCCGGAGGTGATGGTCCAACCCAGACCCGTGCTGCCACTGAGCGCGGTGAAGCCCATCTGGTTGGCGCTCGGTGCGCCAGCGCTCGGAAGGTTGATCTCGGCTTGCAGACCATTCCAGTAGTCGAAGTCACCATTCACCAGCAAGGCGACATTGCCACCGTCACCGATCAGCACGTCCGCGCCGCCGGTGCCGATCGTGCCACCGGCATCGACCAGAAATGCTGCCGACTGCGCCGGCGTGAACTGCCCGCCTTGGCCGTTGTCGCCGGTCACCTCGACTACATAACTGTTGGCGGCAATGGCATTTCCGCCGGTGCCGTCGAACACGCTGGCCGCGATCGTCGTCGAGTACGTCCCACCCGCGCCCACCGTGACATTCTCGGTGTAGGCAACATTCGACGTGCCCTCGGCGACGATCCGCACGATCGCGGTCTCACCGGGCGTGCCGGTACCGGACACGGCGAGTCCGTCAGCGAGATCGACCGTGCCGCCATCGAGCGCGTTCAGGGTCGGTGCAGCCAACCCGACCGTGAACGCGGCAGCCTGCGATGCGTTGCCAGACGCGTCCGTCACGACCACGGAATAGCTTCCGGCCGTCAGCCCGGTCGTCAGCGCCTGAGCAAAGGACGCGCTGTACGCACCATCCGAACCCGCCGTGATGGACTGTGTTCCGCCGGTCACGGCACTGCCGCCTCCGTCACGCAAGGTAACCGTCAGCGCTTCGTTGGCCTCGGCCGTTCCCGTGACGCTCAGACCGTCGGCCAGGTTGAGGGTGCCACCATCGAGAACCGGGGTTCCCGGCGCCGTCGTGTCGGACGAGCCCGACGGCGCGACGGTGAACGCTGCGCCTGTCGATGCATTGCCCGCTGCGTCGGTGACCACGACCGAATAGCTGCCACTCGCCAGGCCGCTGATCAACGACGGCGCGATCGTTGCGCTGTAGGCGCCATCGGCCCCCGCCGTGACCGTCTGCGAGCTGTTCGCAACGACCTGTCCGTTGGAGTCGCGCACGGCGACGGTCAGGGTCTCGTTGGCTTGCGCCGTACCCGCGACGGACAGACCGTCTGCGAGATCGATCGTGCCGCCATCGAGCACCGGCGTGCCCGGCGCCGTGGTATCGGCCGCAGCCGGCGGCGAATCTGACCCGCCGCCGCCGACGGCGGCCGCGACACCGATCGCGCCAAGCGTGCCGAGGGCGATACCTGAGGTACTGAGCGCCGGGTTCGCGGCCGCCGCCGCCTTGGCGGCAGCGTCGCCCGTGCCGGCAGCGGCTGCATCGGTCGTGGTCGAGGGCGTGCCCTGGGCCATGTCCATGGCCGGCACCGACGAGATGGTGTGGCCTTCCGAGAGCTGCAGCTCACACTGGTCTTCGCGGTCGAAACCGAAGAAGCCGCAGATCTCGAGCATCGCCTGATCGGGCAAACCATCGAGCAGCAGGTCGGCTCCGTTCTGCACGAAATGACCGTCCACCGGCTGACCCGTGTCACCGTCGATCACGCGGAACCTGTCCCCGGCCTGCGCGACGATACGCACATGCGCGGCGTCGAGGTCGCGTGTCGCGACTACCCCGTTTGCATTGGAAATCTCTAGCTTCAGTGTCATGTCTTACCCTCTGACGGACCTTGTAATGGTGATGCACAGGTAAAGGCATTCAAGGGCGATGGAGCATGAATGCCAGATGCGCGACGCTCGAAAGGATTGCGAGCCAACGAGGCGCCCCGCGCCGAACGTAACGTCGCAGAGCGTTCGGCCGATGCGCATCTTAATCGTCATCGATTCTGCTCCGAAAATTCCTGCCGGCGCGACTGCGATCTCCAGTTTTGTTGCATGGATTCAACGCGAGCACCGTGCCCCCGGCAGCACTGGATTTGCGTGATTCGCAGAGCGATGTCTCGTGCTGGCTTCGCCGCTCCGGACGCCGCCGGAATCACGGAGACTGCTACCGAACCACGGAGGCTTTAGCTTCTGGGAGACGCTGTTCGCCAGGCGCATCGCGCAAATAGATATGCGTCTCCGTGGTGGCGCAATTGCCCTGGTCGAAGCCGCAGAAACCAGCGCGACGACCGCACCGCAAGACCTGCTCGACCGTCGGGCCAAGGCGTTGCACGGTCGAGCCGCGGCCGACGCGCAATCGTGAACAGTTGTGTCGACCTCGCGTCGCGACCATGTCGTCCGGCGCGCATTGCCGAGGATCGGGGCCCACGCACCGAGGTCGACCGCGCGTTCGACTCGCGAACGCGACTCTGTTGCCGCTCGACCGGACAGACGACGCCACCGTCGCCCGATCGCGCACCGAGGTAGGAAGCCAGGCACGTTGACGAATCGCCTGCGACGCCTTCGCAGATCCGTTTTCTGCCATCCGTGTGCTTGCGCGCGCCGTCAGATTGCCGGGATCCGCATTCGACTCTGCCGGATTCGGGTTGGACCAAGGGCGCGATCCGACCTTCTGTACCGGCGCATCGACCGTTCGCTATCGGCAATCCGCGGAAAAGGACCGGTTGTCTCCCCCGAGTCGTTTCGGATGCCACAAATCGCTAACTTTCGCGACGTTCATCGTTGACCGGAAGCCATCTCCATGCTAGCCGTGGGGTGCGGCGAGAACCGGTCATACTCGGAGAGACTGCGTGAAGCCGCATCAGCACACCGCGCCCAGGGCGCTCGCTTTATCCATCCAGCATCCGGCGCGCCCGCGCGCCGCGTCTTCGAAAATGATCTTCTCGATTGCCCTCTGCCTCGCCGCAAGTGGTTGTGGTGATTGGAACGAGGTGTCCAACGGGGCGCCCGTCGACGCTGCTGCGGGCGGCGACATGGTCGTCGCCGGCAAGACGTCGAATCAAGACCTTCCGACCGGCCAGCCCGCCCTGGACACCCAGAGCGCGCAAGCCACGCCACTTGAATTGAACAAGCAACCCAGCCAACCTGCCGGCGCGGGCACGACGGCGGCCACCGGCTCGGGCTCGTCCTCATCGAGTTCGGGCAGCTCGACATCGACGAGCACCGCGACCAACACCTCGACGACTACGCCGACGAGTACCTCGACGAACACATCGAACGTCGCGACGACCACGACGACCACGACGACGAATGTGCCGAACACGACGGCAACGAGTGGTCTCGACCTCACCGTCGCCGGCATGAGAGCCGACATGACCGGTGCACACGAGGCAACGATCGTCGGTGTACCGGCAGCGTGGTCCTGGGGTAGCCAGGCAGACCCGGGCTACGGCCTGAGCGGATTCCCCGCCAGCTGGACCTCTCCGGCATACACGATGTGGGGCATCGTCGGGCCGGCCGACTCTGGCAGCCCTGCAACCAATGTGCGGGTGCAAATCCGTCGGCTGCGCGCCGATTTCAAACGCAACGGCAGCTGGTATCGGGCGCAGTACGAGAAAAACGGTTTCGGCGGCGCGAACTACACCGACTACACGACCAACGCGAACTCGGCGGCCGACGTCATTCAGCTCGGTGACGAAGGACTCGCCGTCAAGGTCATCCAAAGCGGCGGCCACTTCCACTTCTACTCATCGTTCCGAGTGCCGTTCCACCGTGACCTGCAGGGTCTGGTCGTCTCGATGGACGTTCGCCTTATCAAAGACAACCCCAACGGTGTCGACGACATCGACAGCGCGCGGATCTACGGCGTGTCGGCCGGCGACATCTATCAGTCGATGACCGCGCGATGGAACGGCGACTCCTGGGTCAACGGCCACGCACCGATCGGCCGGTTCCGCCAGATCGGACGCGAGTGGCGCACGATCACCGCGCATCTCGGCCTGTCCTCGGACGCGCAGTTTCAGGAGTACATCAACTGGGCCAAGGCACAGCCGCTCTGACCCACCCACGCTTCGTGATCCGGGGGGCCGGGCGGCAAGGCCTGGAACGACGGATCGGCGCCCGCCGATCACGCTTTCCCCCCGGAGCGGCGACGCGCATGACGAAAACGTCCACCACGAATGATGGTGGACGTTTTCGTTGGTGCCGGACAGCCGAGAACGCTTCGACGTTATTGGCGCGCCGGCCGGGCCCTGAGCCCACGCCATCGACGAGGTCGCCCACTCGGCAGTCGATCGCCCAAGTGCGCGCCGGCTGTTGTGTCAGCAGCGTCAGTCAGTGATGAACGGCCTCGAATCCCCGGCCAACGCGGGCGTCGTCATTCAGCCACGAAAAATGGCTTCGGGAGATGCGTGTACGAGCTCATGAGCCACATCGGCGCCGTAACGATCCTCGAGTGCGATCCGTGCGTGGGTCATGACGGGCGGCCGGTGCTCGATATTGTGCGCATCGCTGGCGACAACCGTGATCCAACCTTGTTCGAGCATGGCAAAGGCCGCGCGCTGCGCGCCCGGCCCGAACATTCCACAGACGGAGGCCGCCGTCAGCTGCGCGAGGCAACCCACCTCGGCGAATTCCCCCAAGCGCATCGGGTCACGCATCAGCGCCTTGTTTCGCTCGGGATGCGCGATCATCGGCACCCAACCCAGGGAAACCAGATACGTCGCTGCCTTGACGGCCCCGACCGGTACCGTATCGTGCGGAAGTTCGAGCAGCAGGACCGGCCGCTCGCCCCAACGCCCTAGCGAAGGCACCTCGTCGCGCAGAATCAACTCGATCGACTCGGGGCTCAGGCGCATCTCGCAGCCAAGCCTGAGTTCGATCGGGATACCGGCCTGCTCGACCGCACGCGAGAACGCGTCGAAGTGCGGCATCAGACCTGACAACGTGTTGTCGTAGCGGCCGGGATGCACATGGGGCGTCAGAACGGCTCCGCGGATTCCGTCGGCGGCCGCAGCGGTGGCCAGCCTCAGTCCTTCCTGGACGTCGGCGGCGCCGTCATCGACGGCGGGAAGATAGTGGCAATGTAAGTCGTACACGGTTATTTGCTTACTATAAAGAGATTGCAGACTCCCTGAGCAAGGAATGGTTTCCTGGCCACCGTGGAATGGTCAGGCAAACGACACTTCGGTGCGCCCGGATGGCTGTTCCGAGCGACCACGATGAGTCCGGGAAGGGCCGCAAGATGCGATCCTGGTTCCGCTGACGCACGGCCGATCTCTGTGACCAGGACGCGATCCGGAAGCCCTTCTGGCATTTCAACGATCGAGCCGCGAATCCGTTGTCAGTCGGGCCTTCGGCGGCGATGGTTCAATCGATGATCGGGCGCGGGCCGGGCCGCCGATGCAATCGCAACGACCTCTGCGTCGCGCTGCGTCGACGTCCATGCGATCGGACGCACGTCGCGCGCCGGGCTCCCGCCCGGCGTGCCTCTCGGTCAACCAGGCGGGGTCGCGCCCTGGGCCAGATACTCGTCGTATTCATCCTCCGACTCGTCCACCATGTCTTCGTCGACCTGCGGCTCCTCGGCGTATCGGGCCCAGTAGCCGCCGAACCAGTAGTACAAGGCCATCGCGGCGAAGTTGTCGACCAGATTCTCGGAGAAGAAATAGATGGTCACCGCGGCCGTACTGATCAGCAACGCACGCCGGCCGATCGACCAGAGAAGCCAGCCGGTGATTCCGGCGAAGCCTGCCAAGCCCAACGGACCGGCTTCGACCAGGAAGCGGACATAGTCGTTGTGCGGGACCAGACCGATATCCGTGTGAAACGGCGCCGATCCGATGCCCAGGCCGAACAGGATCGTCACCCAGCCATGGGACGTCCACGCATAGATCAGGTCTTCCCAGTGCTTGATTCGAAAGAACAAGGAAAGATCGGTGTTCTTACCGGTGATCAGATAGAGATCCGCGTAACTGAGGTCGGCCAGGCGCGTCCACAAGCCGAGTTCGGTCACGGCCTGCACGCTCTCGCCGAGCCGCCCCAGGCGCTCGCCGATCGGCAGTTCGATCGGCCCCAGCAGCAGAAACGCGCCGAGCAGGCCGGCAAGCAGATAGGCCGGCAGGTAGCGACGGAAATTGAGCGATAGGACCAGTGCGGCGACGACGGCCATCAAGACGCCCAGCGTCGAAAACACCAGTGCCGTGATGGTCAAGGCGGCCACGACGACCGCGACGCCGGCGCCCATGAGAAACAGGACATTGCTCAGCACGACGACGTAGAGCGCGGCATTGTTGCGATTGACGAAGATGCCGACCTGTTCGCCGGCCACCGTGGTCCATCCACGCGAGACGGCATAACCGATCGGCAGAAGCACCAGAAACAGGCCGACGCGACGCAGCGCGGCCATGGTTTCCGTGTCCTGCCGATCGACGTAGGTGGCGTTGTAGCCGAGGATCGCGAACAGCGGCGCGAGCAGAAATTTGGTCAGCGCGGCGAAGTTGTACATGCCGACCACGGCATAGGACAGCAACAGCGCGAACACCAGAACCCCATAGGCGATGCCGAAGCCGGTCGGCACGATCAGCCGGACGCCACTGCTGAAGTAGCCGCTCAGCAGGATCAGCGGCATGGCGACGGCCAGCGCGTTGAGCACCGACCGCAGCGGTCCGCCGCCGCTCAGGTGGTCCAGCACGGCGATCATCACATAGACCGCCAGCAGTCTCAGGAACTTTAGCGACTCCATGGGGTCAGCCCATATCGGCGCAGAGGCTGCGTCACGCTGCGCTCACGCACCATGTCCATTGCGGCGAGGGAAATGTTCATCAGGCCCCGCGTCGCGACGAGTACGCGCCAAAACGTGCGGCTGGCCCAGAACCGGCGAACGTAGGGCGCACAGTAGATGCCGGCCTGGGGGAACGCGTCGGCAATCGAGAGCATTTCCTCGAGGAACGTCGGTGCCCATTGATCGTCGCCGTCGAGGAGCGCGACCATGGGGGCCCGAGCCTCGGCGATGCCACGATTCCTGGCGGCCCCTGTACCGGCATTGGTCTGACTGAACACGCGCACCCGCGGGTCGTCGTAGCCTTTGGCGACCGCAAGGCTGCCGTCCGTGGATCCGGCACCAGAATGAGTTCGAAATCGCGGAACGTCTGCGCCAGGACCGAGTCCATCGCGCGATGCAGGTAATGTTCCTTGTTGAACACCGGCACGACCACGGACACGCGGGGCACCGGCCCGGTCGCACTCATGATTCACCCCGATGCATCGCATCGACCGGGTCGGTACGGCGGCGATCGGCGCGCACACGCCACAACAGCAACATGAGCCCGACGAAGATGAAGGTCTCGCTGCCGACGATCGTCCATGCGACGGACGTTCCGTCGAGCGCATCGACGTACCAGAGCAATCCGAGCAGGGACATCGAGATGATCGCCGTCAAGACGACGACGCGGTTGATCTGCGGACCGTAGCCCATCGTGCCCAGCAACGGATAGCCGATCAGGATCGAAGGGACGCACACGAGAAACGCGAGCAAGAGGATCTGAAGGAACTGTGCCGAGCCCTCGAAGCCGGGGCCGAACAGCAGTCGGACCACCTGCGGGGCGAGCACCAGACCAAGGCCGACACCAACGACGGTACCACCGCACACGATCAAGAACAGCCGCTTCAGGAATCTGGTGTCGTTCGAGCGCTTCATGTACGGCATCAGCGCGTCGGCGAGCGGGTAGTACAGCGAGCGAATCGCGCGAAAGAGCTGCTCTGCGGCCGCATAGATCGCGAGGGCTGCCGGCGAGGCGACCAGGCCGAGAACGAACACGCCCATGAATCCGAGGTGCGCGCCGGCGACATTGGCCCAGAAGTAGCTCGACGCACCGCGCAGTTGCTCGCTGACGTCTTTCCACCGGGGCATACGGAGCCGGTAGCCGAGGCGATAGATCATCGCGATACAGAGGGCGCCGGAAAGGATCGTGCCTACCCCGTGGAAGATGGGTACCAGTAGGTAATCGTTCGGCCCGGCGACCAGGCCGATGACCAGCACCACCTGCAGCACGCGTCCGACCACGGTGTACCGGAAGATCGAGCCGCTTTGCTCGACCGCCTGGAATACCCAGCGAAACTGCAGTGCAGCGCCCAGCACAGGCAACGCGGTCAGCATCAGGAAGAGCCGGTGCTCGACATACAGCCCGCTGAACCAGACGAACGCGGCCAGCGCGGCGCTCAGGACGGCGAACAGGCCGAGCTTGATGATCAGCATGCTGCCCAGCAAGCGCCCGACCCGCTCGGGATCGTCGCGGCTCTCGGTCACGGAAAACAGGCCATGAACCGGAAAGCCGTAGTCGATCACCAGCATGCCGATGAGGTAGAGCGACATTCCGAACGCATAGACGCCGTACTGCTCGACACCCAGGACGCGCGTCAGAAACGGAATCAGAACCAGCGGCATCACGTAGTTGAGCACCGTGACGCCGAACAGCATCGCCGTATTGCGGATTACCGAGTGCCGCATCAGCGCGCCCAGACGGGGCCCTTTCCCGTCGGCCGCAGCCTTCTTGCCGGATCGTGACCGCGCAGGCCCCGGCTTGCCAGGCGGCGAACGATCTGCCGCCTTATCCTCGAAGGGCGACACTTCCAGTCCGTCGTGAGGTGCGCCGCCAGACTGCGAGACGCTCATGCGCGCCTGCCCGCCGCACGCCCGCTGGTGGATTCGGCGTAGTCCTTGTACGAGGAATAGTCGCCGTAGTACTTCTCGGCGGTATCGAAGTCATAGCGATTCAGCACGACGCCGAACATGTGAGCGCCGGCATCGTTGAGCCGCTTGATCGACAGCCGCACGAGCGGCGCCGGTGTCGAATTCGCCGCCGCGACGAAAACCACGCCGGTTGCGTAGGCGGAGAGCAACTGCGCATCGGACACCGGCCGGACCGGCGCCGAATCGATGACGATGTATTCGAACTGCGACTTCAGAGCTTCCATCGCATCGCGAAACGCCTTGGTCGCAAACAGTTCCGCTGCGTTGGGCGCACGTTGACCACAAGGCATGACCCAGAGTTTGCCGTCGGGGATCTGGTGCACGCATTCGCCGAGCGGGCGGGCACCGGATACGAATTCGGCAAGGCCCGGCAGGCCGGGATCCAGGCCCAGGCGTCCGGCCGTCACGGGCCGGCGCAGGTCGGCCTCGATGATCAAGGTGTTGCGCAGACGCGCCTGCATCAAGGCGAGATTGCAGGAAATCGTCGACTTACCCTCACCCGGGATCGCCGAGGTGACCAGCAAAACCTTGTTGGGCGTATCGAGCGAGGCCAGCTGCACCCCCGACGATATCGAGCGAATCGCCTCGGAGAACTGGGACGTCGGCGACGTGATCATCAGCTTGTGAGCGCTCCGAGCGTCACGCGACGGCAGCTTCGGCACGGAAGCGATCAGCGGCAAGCCCAGGCGCTCCTCGATGTCGTCGGCGCGCTTGATCGTGTCGTCGATCCGGTGCCAGGCGACGACCAACCCGGCCCCCAGCAACAGCGACAGGAACAGTGCGCCAGCGCCGATCATCGGCAGGTTCGGGCTGAACGGAACCAGGGCAGGAATCGCCGGATCGATTACCCGTGCCGGGCTGATCTGGAGATCGGACGCAGCCGCGGTTTCACGCTGGCGTGACAGGAACAGCTGATAGAGCTGTTTGTTGACATCGACCTCACGCTCCAGCGAGCTTTGCTGGATCTCTTTGCGATTGATCTCCTGGACATCGCCACGGGTGCGCGCCAGCGTCTGCTCGAGAGAGACCTCGGATGCCCGCGCGGCCTCGTACTCCTTGCGAATGCTCGCCGCCACCGCATTGACCTCGCGCGCAGTGGTGTCTCTGGCGATCCGGAGTTCCTGCTCGGCCGCCTGGTAGGCGGGGTAGGCGGGGCCGAAGCGTGTCGAGATCTCGGTAAACCTGCGCTCGGCCTCGATCTCGGCGGCCCGCGCACGTTGAACCGCGGGGTGGCCGATGATCGCCGGCACCTGCGCGAGGCCCCGCGCACCCGGACGCACCTGGTTGTACGCTTGTTCAGCCGCGGTGCGGCGGACGCGCGCCTCGACCAGCTGTTGATTGAGTTGCTCGAGCTGGATACCGGTGCCGCCCATGGCGACGTTCTTGGTATCGACCAGACCCTGCTTCTCGCGGTAGTCCTGCAGCGCGGCCTCGGCGTAGTCGAGCTTGGCCTTGAGATAGGAAACCCGCGAGTTCAGCCACTCGTTCGCCTGCTGGGTGACCGCAAAGCGCGCGTCCAGGTCGGCCTGGATATAGGCGGCGGTCAGTTCGTTGGCAACGGTCGCCGCGAGCTGGCGATCGGAGGACTCGAACGTGGTGGTCACGAGGTCGCTCAGGCGGATCGCCTCGACCGTCAGGCGCTTCTGGAAGCGGTCGAGGACGATGCCCTCGATGTGTTCATCATCGAGCGTCGGTCGCTCGGGCAGGATGCCGTAGCCACGCAGAAAATTGCCGATCGGGGCGAGCATTCCCGGGCGCGTGGGGTCGAAGTCCGGATGCTGCGCCAGCCCCAGCTTGCGTATCACGCGCATGGAGACATCACGCGACTTCAGGAATTCGAGCTGGTTGGTTGCGGACTCGCCCTTGGCCCCCAGGCCCGAGTAGACCTGCTCGATCGAAACGACGCGACCACCCTTGCCCGTCTGCTCGAACAGAATCGTTGCCGTCGACTTGTATTGCGGCGTCATCAGGGTTGCGACGAACACGGCCGACACCGTGATGATCACCGCGGCAAAGATGATCCACCACTTGCGCAGCGTGATGACGCGCCACATCTCGATGATGGTGGGCGATGCACGCTGCGCAATCCGGGAGAGGTCGATTCCGGAGGCGGGTCGACCGCCGGCACCAGGGCGGAGAGAGGCGAGGGGGACTGGTCTGTTCATCGTGATGATGGTGTCCGGTCGGCGCGCAAATCCGGCCGGTAGGTTCGTGATTGGACGCGACGAGCAGGCCACGCCGAGTATCGGACGCAGACGAATTGCACGTGAGGAGTAGCGCGCTTTTTCGCTCTAAACAATCATATAGCATCAATTTAGGCGCGGTGTCGGCAAACCGACCCGGCACCGCTCGAACGGCGGGCCGCTCGCGATGGACGGGTCGGCCTGATCGTTCGCGTGGCGATGAGACGGGATGGTCCGAAGTCACGCGCGTGGCGAATGGATCAGCGTGCCTTTGGCGCGCGGCTTGCGCAAGGGCGTTTCGGGCCATGCGCGACAGCTCACGGATGTTTATTCGGCGCCCATGCGCCGACGAGCGTGGCCGAATAGTCACGGTGTTGCGGACAAGCTTCGGATAGACTGTGCGAAAGCACTGCCCGCGGCGCGTTCTTCGGCTAATTGCGGCGCTGGGCTGCCTCCCTCTGCGACACACGATTTGCGATGAACCAAGACCTTCCGGCGGCCGCCCCCCACTCGGACTCGGACTCGGATGCTGGGATGCGCCGCGCGGATACCGCCGCTTCCGCTCGCAAGAGCCCTCCGGACACCGCGACGCGTCCGCTGGTGACCATCGGGCTAACCACCTACAAGGCCGAACGATACATTCGCGAGTGCCTGGACTCGCTGCTCGCCCAGACCATCAGCGATCTCGAGATCGTGATCTCAGACAGCGGCTCGCCGGACCGGACGGTCGAGATCTGCAAGGAATACGCGGCCCGTGACGCGCGAATCCGCATCGTGACATCGGACCGCAACGTCGGCGTGGCGGCCAATCTCAACCGCGCCTTCTCGCTTGGCACCGGTGAGTACTTCTGCTGGGCTTCGGCCAACGACTGGTACCACCCACGCTTCGTGGAACGATGCATCGCGCCGATGCAGCAAGACCCGGATATCGACCTGGTCGCTTCCCAGATCGCGGTTTTCGAGAACGATCGCGGTGTCTGCACGGTGGATCCGGCGAGCATCGATGGTCGCCCGGACGATGACATCGATCGCTTCATGGAGTGCCTGACGCTCCGCGACGGCCGGATGTTCCGGGCGTGTTCCGCCCGGACGTCATCCGCGGGATGGTCCCTCTGAGCTCGCGATTCGGGCAGGACATCATGCTGGTGGCGAGCGTTGCCGCGCAGGGCAAGGTGGTGCTCCTCGACGAGAAACCCTACTACTTCGAGCGACATGCACCTGGAACGGTCACCCACGAGATTCCACCGCACCAACGCGTGTCGCACTACGAGCCCGTCGATGGTCTGAAGGCATACGTCCTGCATCGAACCCGCAATCAGGCCAAGCTCTGGGCGATAGCGTTGCGCACGGCCCGCGGCGTGCCTGGCCTTGTTCGCGCTATTCGTGGCATGCTGGGCGTGAGCTGGCGATGGCGACGCGACGCTTACACCGACCTGCGTGACATCGCCGGCTTGGGACGCGGCTACCTGCGCGTCTGGTTGGGCCGCGCCTGATCGCGCCATCACCGGCGCGAGTCCGGTCCGGGCGTTGCCATGTCGAATGCGCGCGACTGACCGGACTCACGACCCCCCGGGTCGATGCCAGGACGCGCGTCGATGAACCCCGGCGTTGTCGGAGCGCCGATTCCGCGGTCGTTTCATCGCGATCGGGCCAATAGTTCTTTTTCAAGTCGTACCGAGGCAGATAGTGACTAAATTGCGAATCGCGGCATTTGGCTTTCGGTCGATACCGCTACGCCCGGGCTGCGCGGGTGCTGACAAGTTTGCGCTCGAATTGCTTCCGCGCCTGGCCTCGCGTGGCCACCAGGTCGTCGGATACAACCGCCTGTATCCGGACCAGGACGTGCTCGCGGAAACCTACGAAGGCGTACGCCTGCGCAATCTGCGCACCATCAAGCAAAAAGGCTTCGACACGCTATTGCATTCGGCCAAGTGCACGTGGGACATCCTGCGCAACAACACGGCCGACGTCGTGCATATCCAGAACGGCGGCAACAGTATCTTTGCCTTGCTTCTGCGCCTGTTCGGCAAGAAGGTTTTCGTCAGCCAGGACGGTGTCGACTGGAAACGCGACAAATGGCCGTGGTATGGCAAGGCCTATCTCTGGCTTTCGTCGTACCTGACCGCGTATGGCCCGAATTCGGTCATCTTCGACAATGTCTTCTGTCGGCGTGATTTCGAGGCCCGGTTCGACCAGCGGTTCGATTTCATTCCTTTTGGCAGCGAGGTCGATGCCGCCGCCGCCGACGATTCGATCCTTGCCGAGCTCGGCCTCGAGCCCGGCGGCTACTTCCTGTTCGTCGGCCGCTTCATTCCGGACAAGGGTCTGCAATATCTGGTGCCGGCGTACGAGAAGACCTCGGGAGACAAGAAGCTCGTACTGGTCGGAGGTGCGCCAAATCCCTCGGCCTTCGAGAAAGGCATCCGGAGCACCCGTGACCCGCGGATTCTCTTTCCCGGCTTCGTCTACGGCCCGAAGGTACATGCGCTGATGAAGCATGCCTATGCCTACATCCAGCCGTCGGACATCGAAGGTCTCTCGCCGGTTCTGTTGGAGAACATGGGGCTGGGAACGCCGGTGATCTGCAGTGACATCGAAGAGAACTGCTATGTTGTTGACGACAGCGCGCTGCTGTTCCGCCAGGGCGATCCCGACGATCTCCACCGCCAACTGGAAGTTGCGCTGGCGTCTCCGCAACGCCTGCGCGAAAACGGTGAGCGGGGTCGGCGCCGTGCCAGGGACTACTTCTCGTGGGCGCGGGTAACCGAGGCGCACGAGGTCGTGTTCGAGGGCAGCCCGAGCCCGTACAACGAGGAGTTGCGCGCGAATGCCGCCGATGATCCTGGCGCGATGCCCGCAATGCAGGATCGAGACCATTGCCTGACCGACCGGCACGCATGACGGCGATTCGGGCAGCCGGTTGCGTGCCGATCTGCGAACCGATTGGTGTCTGGGCCGGAAGATGACCACGATTCTGCTCGTCAACAACTACCACTACAGACGTGGTGGTGCCGACGTCGTCTACCTGCAGCAAGACCAGCTTCTGCGAGAACGCGGGTGGGATACCGCCCAACTCTCGATGCGACACGAGAACAATCTCGACAGCCGCTGGTCGGACTATTTCATCGACGAGATCGAGTTCGGGAAGAATTATTCGCTGCCGCGAAAGCTGGGCATGGCTGGCACGATCATCTATTCACGCCATGCCCGTCGACAGGCGAAACGCATCATCGAAGCGGCAAACGTGAGGCTCATGCATGCTCACAATGTCTACCATCATCTGTCGCCATCGGTGTTCGCCGCGGCCACCGCAGCCGATGTGCCGGTGGTGCTCACCCTGCACGACTACAAGCTGATCTGCCCGGCCTACAACATGCTTGCCAATGGCGAAGTCTGCGAGGCGTGCAAGGGAGGACGCCTGCACAACGTGGTTCGCAACCGGTGCATCAAGGGCTCGATCGCGCTGTCCGGCCTGATTGCGGTCGAGTCGGCCGTCCATCGAATCACCGGCGCGTATCAGCGGCATGTGAACCGCTTCGTCAGTCCGAGCCAGTTCCTGATCGACAAATGCGTCGAGTTCGGCTGGGACCGTGACCGCTTTTCTCTGGTGCACAACAGCATCGATGCCCACGAACACGAGCTCGCCGATCAGGTCGGCACGCGATTCGTCTACATCGGTCGCCTGAGTCACGAGAAAGGCATGACCACGCTCATCGACGCGGCGACACGCTCGGGCGTTGGTCTGGACGTCGTGGGTACGGGGCCGCTCGATCAGGCGCTACGCCGCCAGGTGGCCGACTCCAACGCCGACATCGTTTTTCACGGCTTCCAAACCGGCCAGGCGCTGTGGGACATCCTTCGCGGTGCCCGCGCGCTCGTGCTGCCCGCCGAGTGGTACGAGAATGCCCCCATCAGCGTCCTCGAGGCCTATGCCACGGGCAAACCGGTGATCGTTGCCGCGATTGGCGGCTTGCCCGAGATGGTGGCACACGGGCAGACCGGCCTGGTCTTCGAATCGCGCAATGCCGATGCCCTGGCCGATGCGCTCTCGCAATTGGCCGCTGCGCCCGATTCGAATGTTCGCGAGATGGGCATGGCAGCGCGAGCCCGGGCCGAAACAGACTACTCTCCCCGGCGCCAGGGCGAGAGACTCGAGCAGATCTACGCCGAGTTCGGCGTGAATCGTTGAGACGCAGACATCCCGCTGTCGCAGGGTCGAAACCTTGGTACGAGCGCAGGGCGGGTGACCGGATGGTCAGACCGGACGATTCGCGTCCGGCGCGCGGCACGTGGGCCTTCGATCGCCGTCACGACGGGGGCAGTCGATCGTCCTCGCGCCGCCAGAAACTGGCCCAGGCCCAGAAGGCCACGGTGGCGAGCGCCATCGCGAACCACTGAAACGCATAGCCCCGGTGCATGCTGACGTCGTCCCCGGGCCGCGGCCACTCGCGGACGATGCCGTCCCGAGGCCCCTCGCTTTCGCGCAGCAGGAACGGCTGAAGCCGCAGTCCCGACCACGTCGCGAAGTCCTCGAGGCTGACGGCCTGCCAGATCCGTCCGCGCTGCGCAGGTGGTGCCGGCTCGCCGATCTGGAGAGCCTGCTGCAGGCGCAGCACCGCGAGACCCGTCACGTCCTGGAGGTCGCCGGCCACCTCGAGCACGGGCGCTTTGCCCCGATGGGCCGGATCGCCCGGCACCCAGCCACGCTGCACCAGCAGGAACCAAGGGGCGCCTTCGGCATGGCCGTCGAGTTGCAACGGCATGAACACCTGGAAGCCGCTGCGCCCCTCGTGTGTCCTGTTGTCGAGGAAGACCGCACGCTCCGGCAACCAATGGCCCCGGGCGCGCAGTTGCCGACCAGCGACCTCGGCCGGCGCCATCGGGGCGCCGCGCACTTCGACGGGCGGGGCCGCCAACGCAGCCCGGGCGGCGTCGGCGATGGTCAGCTTCTGGCGGGCGCGATCCAGCTGCCAGAAACCCAGGCTGGTCGTCAGCGCCACACCGGCCAGCATGGCCAAGGTCGGGATCACTCGGGGGCGTCGCAGTCGCGTCATCGCCGGCATGCGGTTGAACGAACGAAAAACGAAGCGGCCGCCGGACTGACGTCCGACGGCCGCACGCGCTCGATGCGGAGCGCCGCAAGGGCGCCCGCGACGACCGTCAGAGCCAGTACACCACGATGTACAGGCCCAGCCAGACGACGTCGACGAAGTGCCAGTACCAGGCGGCACCCTCGAACGCGAAGTGACGCTCCGGCGTGAAGTGACCGCGCGCCAGCCGGAACCAGACCACCAGCAGCATGATTGCGCCCACGGTCACGTGAAAGCCGTGGAAGCCTGTCAGCATGAAGAACGTGGAGCCGTAGATGCCCGAGGTGAGCTTCAGGTTCAGTTCCTGATACGCGTGGATGTACTCGTAGGCCTGGAAACCCATGAAGACCGCGCCCAGGATGACGGTCAGGAGCAGCCAGAACAACACCTTGCCGCGATGGTTGTCCTTCAGCGCGTGGTGCGCGATGGTCAGCGTCACGCCCGAACTCAGCAGCAGTGCGGTATTGATCGTGGGAATCGGCCACGGGCCCATCGAGGTGAAGCCCTCGAATGCGCCCGACGGGCCGGCATTCGGCCACACTGCCGAGAAGTCGGGCCACAGCAGCGCCTTGTGATCGAGGTCGCCAAGCCACGGCATCGCGATCGTGCGGGCATAGAACAGCGCGCCGAAGAATGCACCGAAGAACATCACCTCGGAAAAAATGAACCAGCCCATCGACCAGCGGAACGAGGCGTCGACCCGCATGTTGTAGCGGCCCGCTTCCGATTCACCGGCCACCGTGCTGAACCAGCCGAACATCATGAAGGCCAGCACGCAGAGGAACGCTGCCAACACCCACGGCCCCCACGACGTACCGTTGACCCAACCGGCCATGCCGAACCCGAACAGCGTCAACGCCATCGAGCCGATCATCGGCCAGCGCGAAGGCTCCGGCACGTAGTAGTACGGCTCAGACCCGTGAGTGGTTGCACTCATAACGACTTCCTCTGACGAAACGATTGACTATCCAACGACCTGACGCACCACGAACAGCAGCGTCAGCACGAACAAGACTCCCATCAGCACGCCGACGATCACGACATGCACGGGACTCAGCCGCTCGAAGTCGGCCTGGTGGTCACGACTGCGGCGTACCCCGAAAAACGACCAGGCGACGGCCTTCACCGTGGCCAGAAACGAACCACCCGCGGCCTTTTCGGGCGGCGGTTCGTGACCGGAGGGCCGCGGTCCGGCCATCTCAGCTGCCCGCCGCACGCGAACCACCCGCCGTTGCCTGCTTGCCCTGCAAACCCTCGATCTCGAAGTAGGTGTACGAGAGCGTGATGGTCTTGATGTCGGCGGGCAGATCGGGGTCGATCACAAAGGTGACCGGAAATTTCTGACGATCGTTCGGGCCCAGCGTCTGCTGGTTGAAGCAGAAACACTGCACCTTCTTGAAATAACGTGCCGCCTGCTGCGGCGCATAGCTCGGAATGGCCTGGCCGGTGGTCGTGCGATTGAGCGTGTTCACGAGTTCGTACTCGATCGTGACCAACTCGCCCGGGTGCACCGCGGCGCTGCGCCGATCCGGCAGGAAACGCCACGCACCGTGGCTGTTGACATCGAACTCGACCGAGATGCTGCGGCTGACGTCGACCTGCGTGTTGCCGACGAAACGCTGCCCGGCCGAGTCGGGCTTGGTCAGGAAGTTGATGCCCGTGATGTCGCAGAACACCTTGTACAGCGGCACCATTGCATAGCCGAAGCCGCCCATCAGTGCGACCACGATGAGCAGCCGTCGCATCATGGCGCCATTGCTGGCGCCCGGTTGCTCGCGGGGGTCGGTCTGGGATTCGGACATGAGAGGGACGCGGCTCTACCAGTACTTGGCGATCACGCCGACGAAGAAGGCTCCCGCCAGCACCAGCAACACCAGCGCGGTGCGCAGGTTACGCCGCTTCAAGGCGGCGTCGGCGGAATCTTTCTCTTGCGCTTGCTTCATCGGTCGTCTGCGACGATGGCGGGCGGCCCCGGAAGGCTGCCCGCCGCCGCGCTTACTTCACCGTGGGCGGGGTTTCGAAGGTGTGGAACGGCGCCGGGCTCGGCACGGTCCACTCGAGGCCTGTGGGATTCTCCCAGACCTTGTCCGTGGCCTTGGCACCCTGACCCTTGACGCACTTCCAGACCACGTACACGAACAGCAGTTGCGAGAAACCGAAGCCGAACGCGCCGATGGTCGAGACCACGTTGAAGTCGGTGAACTGCGTGGCGTAGTCGGCATAGCGACGCGGCATGCCGGCCAGACCCAGGAAGTGCTGCGGGAAGAAGGTCACGTTGAAGAAGATCATGCTCAGCCAGAAGTGCCACTTGCCGAGTTTCTCGTCGTACATCGTGCCCGACCACTTGGGCAGCCAGTAGTAGGTGCCGCCGAACAGCGCAAACAGGGCGCCGGCGACCATCGTGTAGTGGAAGTGCGCGACCACGTAATAGGTGTCGTGCAGTGCGATATCGAGCGGCGCCATCGACAGGATGATGCCGGTCAGGCCGCCAATCGTGAACACCCACACGAAGCCCGAGGCAAACAGCATCGGGGTTTCGAACGTGAGCTCGCCGCGCCACATGGTGGCGATCCAGTTGAAGATCTTCACGCCCGTGGGCACGGCGATCAGCATGGTCGCATACATGAAGAACAGCTGCGCGGTGACCGGCATGCCCACCGTGTACATGTGATGCGCCCACACGATGAACGACAGCACCGCGATCGAGGCCGTGGCGTAAACCATGGAGCTGTAGCCGAACAGGCGCTTGCGCGAGAATGTCGGGATGATCTCGGAGACCACGCCGAACGCCGGCAGCACGATGATGTAGACCTCGGGGTGGCCGAAGAACCAGAAGATGTGCTGGTACATGACCGGGTCGCCGCCGCCGGCCGCATTGAAGAACGCGGTGCCGAAGTGACGATCGGTGAGGATCATGGTGATGGCGCCGGCCAGCACGGGCATGACCGCCACCAGCAGGAAGGCCGTGATCAGCCAGGTCCAGACGAACATCGGCATCTTCATCAGCGTCATGCCGGGCGCGCGCATGTTCAGGATGGTGACGATGATGTTGATCGAGCCCATGATGGAACTGGCGCCCAGGATGTGCAGCGCGAAGATGCCCAGATCCATGCCCGGGCCCATCTGTGTGGCCAACGGCACGTAGACGGTCCACCCCGCCGCCGGCGCACCGCCCGGCACGAAATAGGACACGACCAACAGCAGCGCGGCAGGCGGCAACAGCCAGAAGCTGAAGTTGTTCATGCGCGCGAACGCCATGTCCGAGGCGCCGATCTGCAGCGGGATCTGCCAGTTGGCGAAGCCCACCCAGGCCGGCATGATCGCGCCGAACACCATGATCAGGCCGTGCATGGTGGTCATCTGGTTGAAGAACTCGGGATCGACGATCTGCAGGCCCGGCTGGAACAGCTCGGAGCGCAGGATCAGCGCGTTGATCCCGCCGACGAAGAACATCGTCAGCGAGAACAGCAGATACATCGTGCCGATGTCTTTGTGGTTGGTGGCGTAGACCCAGCGCCGCCAGCCGTGCGGATGACCGTGGGCGTGGTCGTGATCATGCGCGTGATCGTGACCGCCAATGACTGCACTCATCAGATGCTCCTGTTAATGATGCGATTCGGACTGGCCGGCGATCAGCGGGCGGCCGCGACGTCGGCGGGCTTGACCACGGCCGGCTCCGCCTGGTTGCCCCAGGCGTTGCGTGTGTAGGTGATGACCGAGGCGAGGTCGGCATCCGACAACCGTGCGAACGAGACCATCGCGGTGCCGGCGCGACCGTGCAACACGATGTCGAGCTGACCGGCCGACGGCCCGAGAACCACCTGCGACCCGTGCAGCGCCGGGAAGGTGGGCGGCAGACCCGCGCCGGTCGGCTGGTGGCAGCTGGCACAGTTGGCCATGTAGACCTTCTCGCCGTTGGCGACCAGTTCGTCCTTGGTCCATTCCTTGTCGGCGGGCGCGGCTGCGGGCGTCGCTGCCGGCGCCGCAGCCGCAACCGCTGCGGGCGCCGCGGGCGCACCGGCGGCGGTGCTGGCCGGCGCGGCCGCGACGGCGGCCGGAGCGCCGGCGCCGAGTTGCTGCTTGACCCAGGCCGAATAGTCTTCGGCCGATTTCACGTCGACGACGATCGGCATGAACGCGTGATCCTTGCCGCAGAGCTCGGCGCAGTAGCCGCGGAAGGTGCCGACGCGCTCGGCCTTGAACCAGGTGTCGCGCACGAAACCGGGGATGGCATCCTGCTTGACGCCAAGAGCGGGGACGTACCAGGAGTGGATGACGTCGTTCGCGGTGGTGATCACGCGCACTTTCTTGCCGACCGGCACGACCAGCGGGTTGTCGACCTCGGACAGGTAGGTCTCGCTCTTGGGTTCGGTGCCCTCGATCTGGGCGCGCGGCGTGCTCAGCGTGGACAGATAGCCGATGCCCTCTCCCTCGCCCTTGATGTAGTCGTAGCCCCACTTCCACTGGTAGCCGGTGGCCTTGACCGTGATGTCGGGGCTGGAGGTGTCTTTCTGGGCGATGACCTCACCGGTGGCCACGACACCCATACCGACCACGATGATGAACGGAATGATGGTCCAGGCGATCTCGACCGCGGTGCTCTCGTGGAAGTCGGCGGCCTTGTGACCGCGCGAGCGACGATGCGCGAAGATCGAATAGAACATCACGCCGAACACGCCGACGAAGATGATCAGGCACAGCCAGAGCAGGAAGTTGTGAACGAAATGCTGGCCGGCCGCGATCGCGGTGGCCGGTTCCTGCAGGTTGAGCCCCATCACGGCCGGCCCGCCCGGCATGTCGTTGACGGCCCAGGCACTGGCGCTGGCCAGCGTGGTGCCCAGCGCCGTGGCGAGCGCGATGCCAAATGTCTTGATCTTCATTGCCTGTCTGGTTGGTCTGGGTTCGGATTTCATGCAACCGGCAAACCGCCGATCACGCGCTTGAGGTCCCGGGCCAGTTCCGCGCGCCTGTGGTGGGGAACGAAACGACCGAGAGTGAATCGCTGCACGCCCGACTCGAGCTCGAGCAGGTCGCCCGCGCGGCCACGATAGTGGACACGCAGCCAGGGGCTGTTGACGGACTCGCAATGCAGGCGCGGGCCCAGACGGGTCTCGACCCGGAGCCGGCTGCGCGAGACCACCAGACGTTCGTAGTCGCAGGCGTGCCGTGCATAGAACACGAACCCGGCCACGAGCGCCAGAATCTCGATGAATGTGAATGGCAAAACCAACCAGGCTCCCCGCCAGGCCAAGACCAGGCCGATGATCAGCGACCAGCCACCGATGAACGCCAATGCGCCGCCGAACTGCGCCGGCGACAACGCACAGTTGCGCTTGAACAGCCATTCATGCTCGGCCTCGACCGAGTCCGCAACCTGGCGCATGACCTGCATGACGGCGCCGCTCTCTCACCCGCCCCTTTCAACGAACCGGAGATTGTAGTTCTCAGACCGCGCTGCGGCAAACGGACATGTTGCAGGACGGAGCGCGCCGTTCGATTCTCGCTGCCATCGGCAACGCCCGGCTTGACCTCGGTCAATCAGGGCGCGCGCCCGGGCCGCTCGAGCCGGATGGGTACCAATCCATCGGCGCGTCGTTTCTCCTCGGGACACCAGGCGTGACCGAACACGATCTCGAAGGTGAGCGCGATGCGGCCGTTGTCGTCGCGCTGCTGCGCCAGAGCCTCGAGCCAGCGGCGCTGACGATCGCGACCGCTGAGTCCGCCACGACGCAGCCGCCAGGCATTGCCGCCCAGGGCCTTGACATCGGCGAGCAGTTGGCGCGGTGAATCGAAGGTGACCGTGATCCACTGCGTGTCCATGACCGGATCGGCGAAGCCGATCTCGCGCAAGGCGTCGCCGATGTCGTGCATGTCGGCGAACGGCTGCACCGCCTTGCCGTCGCCACGAATCTCCCTGAGCGTATCCACCCCGAACAGACTGAACATGACCAGCCCGCCGGGTCGGATGACCCGATACCAGTCGCGCAGGGCCGCCGCCGGGTCGGCGACCCAGTGCAGGCAGAGGTTCGACCAGACGAGATCGGCGCTCGCCGCCGGCAGCGGCAAGGCGGCGGCGTCGGCGCAGATCAGGTGCAGGCGGCTGGCCGACGACGGCCGCCCGCCGAGCAGGCGGGCCAGCCATCCCGAACCCGCCGGTCGCAGCGCCCGCGCCGCCTCGGTGAGCACCGGCGCGCAGAAATCGACACCGACGCCCTGCGCCTGTGCGTAGCGCTGGGCCAGGGCGAGCAGGCCACGACCGAGCCCGCAACCGACGTCGAGCATGCGTTCGGGCGCCAGGCGGATGACGTCGAGGCGCTCGAGCATCTGGCGCTCGACCTCGCGATAGAGGAAGTCGGCACGCGCGAGCGCGGCGCCACGGCGCGCGAACTGACGCCGCGCGGCCAGCGGATCTAGGCCTTCGGTCGCGTGCATGTGCTCAGTATACGGAGGCCGCGCATGCGATGCTCGCCGTTCGCGCCGCTTGTGCCGCTTGCGGGCCGGCATTCCGCCTTCGTGGCCGGGTGTCCCCGGTTGTCCCCGGCGGTCCGGCCGACGGTCCGGCCGGCTGCCCCCGGGCTGCCCCCGGGTGTCCCCGGCAGCCCCCGGCGGTCCGGCCGGCCACCCCCGGCGGTCCGGCCGACGGCCCCCGCCGCGCCGCCGGCGCAACCGGGAGCCCCCGATGCCGTTCCAACTTCCCGCAGTGTGTCGCGTCTGGCTCGCCGATCTGCTGCCCGTCGCCTGTCCGCTGTGCGCCATGCCCGACCCGGCCGGCCGCGCGCGCCTGTGCGCCTGGTGTCTGGCCGCCCTGCCCGGCCGCCTGAGCCACCGCTGCCCACGCTGCGCGCTGCCGCGCCCGCAGGCAGGCACCTGTCCGTCCTGCCGACGCGAGCCCTCACCGATCGACGCCACGATCGCCCTGGCCGACTACGGTCCGCCGCTCGATCAGGCGATCAAGGCCTTCAAGTATCGTCAGCGACCGTCCCTGGCAGGCCCGCTCGCGGATGCGCTGGTCGACGCCATCCGTGCCCGTGAACCGCTGCCCTGTTGGCCGACCGTCATCGTGCCGATGCCGCTGACCGATGCGCGCCTGCGCGAGCGGGGCTTCAATCAGGCCTCACGGCTGGCGCGCGCGCTCGGCAAGGCGCTCGACTTGCCGGTGCTGCCGTCCGCCCTGTCGCGCAGCGGCGAGCCGGTGCTCGCACACCAGGCCGGCCGCTCGCGCCAGGCCCGCCGTAGCGCCGACCTCGGCCGCTTCGACGGCTCGGCCGCATTGCGGGGCTGCCGTGTGGCGCTGGTCGACGACGTGATGACCACCGGCGCCACCCTGCAGGCGGCCGCCCGGGCGGTTCGCGCCGCCGGCGCGAACCGGGTCGACGCCTGGGTGCTGGCGCGCACGATCGACCGGCCGCGAGTCGGCGGCTGAGACGGCCGCGGCACGCGCACAATAGCGGCTTGGTCTGGCATGTCACGGGCTCATGATCCACGTCGTTCTGGTGCACCCCGAAATCCCCCCGAACACCGGCAACGTGATCCGGCTGTGCGCCAATGCCGGCGCCGGCCTGCATCTGGTGCGTCCGCTCGGATTCGAGCTGGACGACGCGCGCCTGCGCCGCGCCGGGCTCGATTACCACGAGTTCGCCACGGTGCGGGTGCACGACGACTGGGCCAGCTGCCGGGCGGCGGCGGCGACCGACGCCCGCTGGTTCGCGCTCACGACTCGCGCCGATGCACGCATGCACGACACCCGCTTCAGGGCCGGCGACTATCTGGTGTTCGGCTGCGAAACCAGCGGCCTGCCGGCGCCGGTGCTCGCGAGCTTCGCGCCCGAGCACCGGCTGCGCCTGCCGATGCGCGCCGGCAACCGCAGTCTGAATCTGTCCAATGCCGTGGCGGTCACGGTCTACGAGGCCTGGCGCCAACTCGGCTTCGCCGGTGCCGGTTGATGAACGCGCGGCAGCGTGCAGGGGCTGCGCGAAGCGGATGCGGTGAGCCGCGCCGCACTGGCCATGGGCACGGGGATCAGGCCGTCAGCTGATCCAGGGCGCTGGCCAGATCGGCGTGCCAGCCGACATAGGCCGTGTGCTCGGCCATCACGAAGCCGGCCCCGGTGAAGCTGTCGAGCATGGCCCGCAACGGTGCGAAATAGCCGTCCAGGTCGAGCACCGCCACCGGTTTGGCGTGCAGACCGATCTGGCGCAGGGTCAGCACCTCGAACAACTCGTCGAGCGTGCCCAGGCCACCGGGCAGAATCAGAAAGCCATCGGCCCGCGCGATCATCAGCGTCTTGCGTTCGGCCATGGTGTCGACGACCTCGAGCTGGCTGATCGCGAACGAGCCCACTTCCTGGCGGATCAGACAGCGCGGGATGATGCCGTTGACCTGCCCGCCCTCGCGCATCGCGGCCTGGGCCATCGCGCCCATCAGGCCGATGCCGCCGCCGCCGTAGACCAGACCGAGCCCGCGCCTGGCGAGCTCGCGCCCGGTTTGTTCGGCCAGGTCGCGCCAGCGCGGATCGTGGCCGGTCTTGGCACCGCAAAATACACAGATTCGCTTCATTCGCGCCTCGGTTCACGCGCCAGCAGTTCGGCCAGGGCCTGGCGCGGCGTCATCTCGCCGGCCAGGATGGCGGCGACCGTTTGAACGATCGGCAGCTCGACCCGCAGGCGCCGCGCCAGGGCCAGCACGGCCGGCGTGCAACGCACGCCCTCGGCGACGTGGCCGAGCGACCCGACGATATCGCCCAGCGAACGGCCGGCGGCCAGTTGCAGGCCGACCTGCCGGTTGCGCGACAGGTCGCCCGCGCAGGTCAGGACCAGATCGCCGACACCGGCCAATCCCATGAAGGTTTCGCTGCGCCCGCCCATGGCCTCGCCCAGCCGCGCCATCTCGGCCAGACCGCGAGCGATCAGCGCCGCACGCGCATTGGCACCCAGGCCCAGGCCATCGCAAAGCCCGGCGGCGATCGCAACCACGTTCTTGAGCGCACCGGCGAGTTCGACACCGACCACGTCGGTGCTCGCGTAGATACGCATCGCACCGTGGTGGCAGGCCTCGATGACGCGCTCGTTGACCGCCGGGCCGAGCGATGCCGAGACCAGCGCGACCGGCAGGCCGGCCGCCACCTCTTGGGCGAAGCTGGGCCCCGACAGGACGCCGACCTGCCAGTCGGGCACGATTTCGGCGGCGATCTGATGGGCGAGCCGCCCGGTGTCGGCCTCCAGACCCTTGCACAACCAGATCAAGGGGACGGGTAGCGCGGAAACGGCCGCCACGGCCGACAGGGTCGGCCGCAATCCGGCCACCGACGTGGCGACGATCAGGAGATCGGCGCCCGCGACCGCTCGCTCGAGGTCGGCGACCACCGCGAGCGCATCGGGGAACGCGGTCTCCGGCAGATAGCGTGCATTGCGACGTTCGCGCCCCATGCGCTCGCACGCGCCGGCGTCGCGTGCCCACAGAGCGACCGGCAACCGGCGCGCGATATGGCAGGCCAGGGCCGTGCCCCAGGCGCCCGCACCGAGCACACGAGGGTTCAACGACGCACCGCGCGGATCAGGCCACGCCGGGCGGCACGATCAGGCCGGGCGAGGCCTTGCCCTGCGCCTGCTCTTCCTGCAGCCGTTGCTGGTAGAGGGCCTCGAAATTGATCTCGGCCAGGTTCACCGGCGGGAACCCGGTGCGCTGGACGGCATCGGCGACATTGGCACGCAGATACGGATAGACGATGTTCGGGCACACGACGTTGAGCAACATGGGCATCTGCTCGTTGGGAATGTTGCGAACCTCGAAGATGCCGCCCTGCTTGGCCTCGCAGAGGAACATCACCTTTTCGCCGATCTTGGTGGTCACGGTGACCGTGACCGTGACATCGATGATGCCGTCGGCGACCTGCTCGTGCTCGACGCCGAGCGAGACATCGACGGTCGGCTGGCCACTTTCCAGAAAGATCCTGGGTGCGTGCGGGATCTCGAGCGACATGTCGCGCAGGTAGACACGCTGGATCGCGAAGACGGGAGCCTGTTGTTCAGCCATGGAATTCCTTGGTGGGGAGAGCCGGCCGCCGGCCGGCGCCCCGATGGTTGGCGCCGTCCCGCGGAGGACGGCGGGCGAGATGGGCGAGCGTGCTCAGGCGGCCAGCATGGGATCGAGCCGGCCGGCACGCTCGAGAGCGACCAGATCGTCGCAGCCGCCGACGTGCCGATCGCCGATGAAGATCTGCGGCACCGAGGTGCGCCCGCCGGCGCGCTGGACCATCTCGGCGCGCGCACCCGGCGTGACGTCGACGTCGATGACCTTGAGGTTCTGCAGCGATTTGGATTCGAGCAGTGCCTCGGCACGGCGGCAGTACGGGCACCAATCGGTCCGGTAGATGACGACTTCGGCGGTGTTCATGAGCAGGGACTCCGATGAGACCGGCGGTTCGCCGGCACGGGCAGACGTTTGGGGCGGTCGGCGGGCGATCGGGCCGCGCAACGGCGCGCAGCAGGCGCGCGATTCAGGCCTTGACCGTGGGCAGGCCGGCCTGCTGCCAGGCCTGGATGCCACCGGTGAGCGAAAAGACCTCGTCGCGGCCGGCGCGCTTGAGCTGCTGGACGGCACGCACCGAGTTCACGCCCGAACGGCAATAGAGCAGCACGGGCCGCTGCTGCGGCAGCTCGGTCGTGCGCTGCGGGAGTTGCTCGGGCGGAATGTTGCGCGCATTGCGCAGATGCCCGCCCGCGAACTCGTTGGCCGCACGCAGATCGACGACCACCGGATTGCGGTCGTTGATGAGGCGGGTGGCGGCAAGCGGATCGAGCCCCGCTCCGGCCGCCGCGCGGCCCATCAGCGTCGGCCAGGCAAGCATGACGCCAGACGCCAGCGCGATCACGATGAGAATCCAGTTTTCGGTGACGAAGGCCACGGCACGATCTCCTGAAGCCGGCGATTATAGAATGTGTTGGGAAGCTGGCCGCCAGGTTCCTGCGTGTTCAAGATTGGCACCCGGGCCGGTCGCCGGTCGAATCCAGCGCGTCGCACCGCCGCGCCGGGCTCGCCGCCAGCGCCGGGTGCACGCGAGCCTTTTTCCATATGACGACAAAACTTGTACTTCTGCGCCATGGCGAGAGCCAGTGGAACCTCGAGAACCGCTTCACCGGCTGGACCGACGTCGATCTGACCGAGAAGGGCCGCGGCGAAGCTGCCCAGGCCGGCCGCCTGATGGCCGCCGAGGGCTTTGCCTTCGACCTCGCCTTCACCTCGGTCCTGACGCGCGCGATCCGCACGCTGCACCTGGCGCTCGACGAAATGGACCGGCTGTGGATCCCGGTGGTCAAAGACTGGCGCCTGAACGAGCGCCACTACGGCGCGCTGCAGGGCTTGAACAAGGCCGAAACCGCCGCCCGCCACGGCGAGGAGCAGGTGCTGATCTGGCGCCGCGCCTACGCGATCGCGCCCGATCCCCTGCCGGCCGGTGACCCGCGCGGCGCGGAGAGCGATCCGCGCTACGCCGGCCTCGACACCAGCCTGATTCCCCGCACCGAGTGCCTGCGCGACACCGTCGAGCGGGTGGTGCCCTATTGGGAGAGCTCGATCGCGCCGGCGATCCGCACCGGACGCCAGGTGCTGGTTGCCGCACACGGCAATTCATTGCGCGCGCTCGTCAAGCACCTGGACGGCATCAACGACGACGACATCGTCGCGCTGAACATCCCCACCGGACGTCCGCTGGTCTACGAACTCGACGACCACCTGCGGCCGATTCGTCATTACTATCTGGGCGACGCCGCCGAAATCGAGGCCGCGATGGCCGCGGTGGCCAACCAGGGCAAGGCCGGCTGAGTCCGGCGCGCGGGCAGCGGTGCGACCGAGCATCCCTGCCCGCCGGTCGGGTCGACTCGGTTCTGCCGGCCCGGCCGGTTATACTGGTTCGCCCTGACGGGATGCGCCCGGAGATGCGCACGCCCGATATCCCCTTCGGACTGAACGGGCTGAGGCCCTGAACGCCATGAAAACCAAAGCACTGCACCTGGGTCTGATCTCGGCTGGCGCCGTTGCCGGCATTCTGGTCAGCGTGGGCATGACCGCGCTCGCTCAGAAAGAGACCCCGACCAAGCTGCCGCTCACCGAGCTGCGTCAGTTCACCGACGTGTTCGGCGCCATCAAGGCCAATTACGTCGAGCCGGTCACAGATGGTCAGCTGATCACCGAAGCGATCACCGGCATGCTCGCCGGTCTCGACCCGCATTCCACCTATCTGGACACCGAGGCCTTTCGCGAGTTGCAGGTCGGCACTCAGGGCCAGTTCGGCGGCCTGGGCATCGAGGTCGGCGTCGAGGACGGCTTCATCAAGGTGGTCGCCCCGATCGAGGACACCCCGGCGGCGCGTGCCGGCATCAAGGCGGGTGACCTGATCGTCAAAATCGACGAGAAACCCACCAAGGGCATGTCGCTGGCCGATGCGGTCAAGCTGATGCGTGGCAAGCCCAAGACGTCCATCGTGCTGACCGTATCGCGCAAGGACGTCGACGGGCCGCTGGTCATCGAGATCATCCGCGACGTCATCCAGGTGCGCTCGGTGCGCTGGAAGACGATCGAACCGGGCTACGGCTACATCCGCATCACGCAGTTCCAGGAGCACACGGTCGCCAACCTCGTGCGCGGCCTGACCGAGCTCGCCGAACAAGGCATGAAGAAGGGCCTGGTGCTCGACCTGCGCAACGATCCGGGCGGCCTGCTGCACGGCGCGGTGGGCGTGTCGGCGGCCTTCCTGCCGCCGCGCGTGACCGTGGTGTCCACCAATGGCCGCACCCGTGACGCCCAGCGCGACTACCTCGCCACCGCCGAGGACTACATGCGCGGCAGCCGCTCGGACCTGCTGGCCGACCTGCCCGAGATCGCCAAGACCATCCCGATGGTCGTGCTGGTCAACGGCGGTTCGGCCTCGGCATCCGAAATCGTCGCGGGCGCGTTGCAGGATCACGGCCGGGCCAAGGTCCTCGGCACCCAGACCTTCGGCAAGGGTTCGGTGCAGTCGATCCTGCCGCTGACCAACAACACGGCGATCAAGCTGACCACCGCGCGTTACTACACGCCCAAGGGCCGCTCCATCCAGGCCAAGGGCATCACCCCGGATCTGAAGGTCGAGGAAACCCCCGAAGGCGACATCAATCAGTTCCGGGTGCGCGAGGTCGACCTCAGCGGCCACCTCAGCAACGACAAGGAAAAGGAAGCCGAGATCCGGCGTCCGTCGGCCACCCAGGCGGCCGCGGCCCGTCAGAAGCCGATCGTCTATGGCTCCGAGGACGACTACCAGCTTCAACAGGCCGTCAATCTGCTCAAGGGCAAGCCGGTGGTCGTGGCCAAGCATTCGCAGGATGAGGTGCCGGCCCAGACCGACACCCGCTGATCCCGACGAGGTTCCGACCTCCTCACGAACGGCGCCGAAAGGCGCCGTTTTTCATTGTGGCCGCCGGGCAGCGGCGTCTCCAGGCAGGGTCATTTCCTCAGTCGGCGCAGCACACCGGACGAGTGGTCAACCGCACCAGGCGGCTCGGCGGTACTGTTGGCCAAGGCCGAAAAGGCTCGGGAAAGCACAAAAAAAACCCTCCTCCGGAGCGCTCGTGTCGCTGCAACTCCATCCTGATTTCGACGGGACGTTCAGCGTCGTCCGCGGTGACGACGGTCGGCTCAGAACCGAAGGCAAGCCCAGTGCCTGCTTCGGCTATGGGGTCGATTCCAAACAAGGTACCTGGGTGCGCTGGCACTGGCAGGGCGACACCCTGACGGTCGAGAACGACCGCTTCGGTTTCCTGCCGCTCTATTACGCGGCCGACCGCGACGGCATCCGTGTCGCCACCTCGATCCAAGAACTGCTCGCGCTGGGTGTGGACCGCGGCCTCGACGACGAGGCACTGGCGGTCTTTCTGCGTCTTGGCCAGTACCTCGGCGAGGACACGCCGTTCAAGGCGATCCGTTCGCTGGCACCCGGCACGCGCCTGACCTGGCGAGACGGCCGGCTTTCGCTCGCGCGTCACAGCACCGTGCTGCCGGAGGGATCGGTGAGCATCAGCCGCGAGCAGGCGGTGCGACGCTACGGCGAACTGATGCAGATCGCGGTCGAGCGGATGATTCCGACGCCCGAAACGCGGATGTGCGTCCCCTTGTCGGCGGGACGCGATTCGCGCCACATCCTGTATGCACTGGTGCGCGCCGGACGCGCGCCCGACGACGTGATCACCGCCCGTTCGATGGCGCCGCGGCCCGACAACGACGTCCGCATCGCGAGCCAGATCACCGCCGCGCTGGGCCTGCGGCACACGATCATCGAGCAGTCCGAGGACCGCTACGGCGACGAGCGCGAGAAGAACCTGCTCACCGGCTACTTCGCCGACGAGCACGTGCAGATGATGCCGGTCGTGCGCTGGCTGCAATCGAACCGCATCGACGTGAGTTGGGACGGCATCGCCGGCGACATCTTCTCCTGCGGGGTCTACGACAAGGAGGAGTTCATCACCGGCTTTCGCGACCCCGCCATGCGCGCCGTGGTGGACTCGGAACTCGGCGACGAAGGCTATCTCGAGCTGATGCTGCGCCCGCAGGCCCTCGCCCGCTGGCCACGCGCGATGGCCGAGGAGAGATTACGGCGCGAGCTCGCCAACTACCGCGATCTGCCGAACCCGATCGCGCCCTATTTCTTTCTCAACCGCGTGCGGCGAAAACTGGCGCTCTCGCCCTTCGGCATGCTCGATCGCGGCACCCACGTGCTGGCGCCCTATCTCGATCACGACCTGTTCGACACCTTGATCGGACTGCCGCTGTCCTACTTTCGCGGGCGCTTGTTCCACAGCGAGGCGATCGACGCGTTCTATCCGGAGCTACCGCGCTTTCCGTATGTGTCGGTGCACGAAGGTTTCGTTCCCGAACGGCGCGACCGGATCTGGCGCTTCGCCTATCGGCTCGGCCGCGAGGCACTCGAGGTGGCCGGCGCGGACACTGCGCCCAGTGTCACACGGCGCAGCCTGCTCGCGCGCCTGACCAAGGCCGCGCTGTCGACCGACTACGGTACGCGCATGCCGATCCTGTTCAGCCGCTTGGTGGTGCTGTTGCAGCTCGAGTCGGAACTGGCCGGGGGTGCGCGTCCATGAGTCTCGATTCTTCCTGGGCGGTCAGACAAGAGCAGGCGGTCGCAGCGAGCCCGCTCGCCAGCGCGGGCGATGAGGCTTCGGCCGTTCGCACGAACCGCATACCGTCTGGCGCCGCTGGCGCCCACACGCCGCTGATCTCGGTCGTGATGCCGGTCTACAACGGTGCAGCCACCATCGTCGAGTCGATTCAGTCCGCGCTCGACCAGACTCTGACGCCGATCGAGATCATCGTCGTCGACGATGGCTCGCAAGACGACACCCTGGCGCGGATCGAACGCTTCGGCGAGCTGGTCCGCGTCTTGAGACAGGACCGCGGCGGCAACGCCAGCGCACGAAACCTCGGGCTGAACGAAGCCCGCGGCGACTGGATCGCGGTGCTCGATGCCGACGACATCTGGGCGCCGAACAAGCTCGAGCGGCAGATCCGGCATTGCCAGGACGCCGATGTGATCTACAGCGTGACACGCAACTTCGGCGACTGCTCAGCGGTTGGCGAGATCACTCATCTGACCGACCTGCGCAGGCCGGACGATCCCTTACGATCGCTGATGCTGGACAACTTCATCACGCACTCGAGCGTGCTCGTGCGCCGTGACGCGCTGCTCGCCGTCGACGGCTACGACGCCGCGCTGCGTACCGCCTGCGACTGGGACCTGTGGCTGCGCCTGGCACACGCCGGCTACCGCTTCCGTGGCGTGCCGGAGGTGCTGGTCTACTACCGCTGGGATCAAGGCACGACTTCGCGCCGCAACCACGGTCTGAACACGCGCAACCGTCTGCGGGTGGTCAAGCGCGCGGTCGTTCGTTCGGGACTGGCGCGCATCGGCTGGTCGACCCTGCGCGAGGCTCTGCACGGCGTGTGCCGCACGTCGGCGTGGTTCGCCGAGCGCGAGCGGCCGTTCTTCGCGTTGCGCTGGTATCTGCTGGCACAGCTGTTTCGGCCGACCGACTACGCGACCTGGCGCGCCATCGCCGCGCTGTCGGCCCGCACCGTGCTGTCGGCCTTGAAGCCGACAGGCAAGGTCGCCGGCGACTCGACCCGGGTCGGTTCCGACGCGCCCTAGGCAGACGCTCATATAAGCGTCTCCCTAGACATCATGGTCGCCAGCCGACTGCCAGCGTGAGCCGGCAGGAGGCGGGTGTCGTGCGGGATCGGCGTCACGGCGCCGATCGACGGCCGTCTCCTTCGACCAGGTCGGCGTGCACGGGCAAGCTGCTAGGATGGCGGCCGACGGACCCCCATCCGCGCCCGCGGCGCGCGCCCATGCCGATGAACGACGACCAACTGCTCCGCTACAGCCGCCACATCCTGCTCGATGACATGGGCGAGCCGGTGCAGGAGCGGCTGCTTGCCGCCCGGGCACTGATCGTCGGCGCCGGCGGCCTGGGCTCGCCGGTGGCGCTCTATCTCGCTTCGGCCGGCATCGGCCATCTCGTGCTGGCCGACGACGACACGGTCGACGCGACCAATCTGCAGCGTCAGATCCTGCACGGCACCGCCCAGATCGGCCGGGCCAAGGCGCAATCGGGTCGCGATCGCATGCTGTCCATCAATCCCGAGATCACCGTGACCGCACTGACCGAGCGCCTCGCGGGCGACTCGCTGGCGCGTGAGGTGGCGGCGGCCGATGTCGTGCTCGACTGCTCCGACAACTTCGCCACCCGCCACGCGGTGAACCGCGCCTGTGTGGCGAATCGCGTTCCGCTGGTCTCGGGCGCGGCGATCCGCTTCGACGGCCAGCTCGCGGTATTCGACGCGCGCGATGCGCGCTCGCCGTGCTATCACTGCCTGTTTCCCGAAGCACAGGATGTCGAGGAAGTGCGCTGCGCCACGATGGGCGTGTTCGCGCCGCTGACCGGCATCATCGGCACGCTGCAGGCCGCCGAGGCGATCAAGCTCGCTGGCGGATTCGCAAAAGCGGCCGTCGGTCGGCTGATATTGCTCGACGCGCGCGATCTGTCGTGGAATACGGTCGCGGTGCCGCGCGACCCCGAATGCGCGGTGTGTCGAACTGCTTGACGCGCCGGCGCCGCTTCCTGCCCGCCAGCCGACCAGCCAAGCAAAAAGGTCGGAATAATCACGTTCTCCCTCAGGCCGCATATCGGCCCGGCGGTGCCGCCGTGCAGCAATTAACAATGTGCGCGCGCCAGCTGTGCGAAGCTCTGCGTTCATCCTAAGCGCTGTCATACTTACTGGGTAAGACGGGCTCCCCGCTTAGGCTATGCTGGTTTGCCCATTGCCATGACTCTTTCGTCTGACGTCTTCATGTTGGCGGCGTTTTTCGTCGCCATGTTCGTTACGCTTGGCGCGGTGCCCCTGTGCGCCCAGATGCTGGGCACCCTGACCCATCGCGCGGCCGACGACAAGACCCTCGAGACCGCCGGCCTGGGTCTGTTCGTCGGCGTGGCGATCTCATCGTTCTATCTCGACGCCTGGCCGGACGGGGCGGGCGGACTGGCGCTCTCGGCCATGTTCGTGCTGGCGGCCGGAACGGCGATCGATGTCCTCGAGCGCAAGGGCCGACTGGTGAAATTCGACCTGCCGGTCAAGACCGGCCTGTCGGCCGTGGCGATCACCGGCGTATGGATCGATCTCCAGCACTGGCCGTCGTGGCCGCTGGGCATGTTCTTGCTGATCGCCGCCGGCATCATGATGTTGGTGTCGATGGCCCGCATCGGTCAGGACTACGAAGACACGCATCCCGGCCTGACGGTGCATCTGTCCATCGCCCTCATGATCGGCCTGCTGTTGCTCGGCTGGATCGGCAGCCGGCATGCGGTGATGAGTCCGTCGACCTACGCCCTGATCGTCAGCATCACGGTGCCCGCCGCTGGCGGCCTGCTGGCGGCCGCGTTCTACATGATCCGGTTGCCGTGGCGCACCAGGCCCGTCGTGTTCGCCGGCACCGGCGGTCACATGATGCTCGCGGTGGCCTGCGTCTGGGTGGCGCTTCAGCTCGCGCTGACCTCCAGCGACGGCGCACGCTCGCCGGCGGCGCTGGTGTGGGCCGTCGGCGTACCGCTGTTCTATTTCGCGCGTCATCAGCTGACCCGGCTGGTCGGCGCGCTGGCCGAGCGTGAGCATCCCGCCGCGTTGTCGCCGGCGGTGATCTGGCTGGACCGGATGCTCGCGTTCCAGATCGCGCCGATGCTGTTGCCGCTGACCACGCTCGTGATGGCCGGCATCGGTGCGCTCCTGCTCACCCTCGATGCCCGACAGTTGGTCAGCTGGCCGCTCTGGCTGGTAGCCATGACCGGTTTCGTCTTGCTTCCCGCGGCTTTACGTCACACTCCTCTGGCCAACGGCGGCGTAATTTACCGTCCGAGGGCCGGCCTGCGTGTCGATGTGACCTAGCTCTTCCCCCAGGCATCTTCCGGTCGCCCGACATTCTGTCGTGCCTGCCTGCCTCGGGCGCGGTGATCGGAGGGCCGTCCTGCCCGGCGCCATGACTGCCCGAGTCGCCCGGGCGCCGATCCGTCAACTTTCATTCGTCCCGAGCCCCGCCGCGTGCGCGCCATCATCGACTACATAAGAGCCCGACTGTTGCTGCTTCCCGTCGTGGAAGGCCTGGTTCTGTTCCTGTCGATGACGGCCGGCTACGAGCTGCGCCTGATCGATCAGGCCGGCGTGTTGCCCACTTTTCAAGGGCTGATCTTCGCCGCGCTGATGCTGTTCTCGATGACCGCCCTGGGGCTCTATCAGGAGCGCGACGAACCGTTCCGGCTGACCGCCCAGCGTGTATTGATGGCCTATCTGATGTCGCTGGCCTTGCTGGGCGTGCTCTTTTACTGGGTGCCGGAGGCACTGGTGGGGCGGGGAATCTTCGCGATCGCGTCGATCATCGCGTTGAGCGGCATCCTGGTGGTGCGCTGGGCGGCCGATTACCAGGCGCGCACCTCCTCGCCCTCGCGGCGCATGCTGATCATCGGCACGCAGGCCGACGCCGACGACATCCTGCAGACGCTGCGCAAGCACAACTCGCGCGCCAGCGGCCGGTTCTCGAGCCTGGACCCACTGCCCAGCATCATGCCCGAGGCCGAGTTCCACAAGCTGCACGAGCCCCATGCGCTGATGGACATCGTGCGTCGACATGGCTATACCGAGATCGTGGTCGGCTCGCATGATCAACGCAAATCGCCGATACCCATGCGCAGCCTGCTCGAGTGCCGGGTGCGTGGCATACCGGTGTGGGATCTGGTGTCGTTCTTCGAGCGCGAGCTCGGCCTGGTTCGCCTGGGCAATCTGCGCGCCAGCTGGCTGGTGTTTGGTCCGGGCTTCGAGCAGAGCATGATGCGTCGCTCGGCCAAGCGCCTGTTCGACATCGTGGTCGGCGCACTGCTGCTGACTCTGACCGCGCCGATCATGCTGCTGACCGCGATCCTGATCGCACTCGAGGACGGCCGCCCGGTCTTGTTCATCCAGGAGCGCGCCGGCGAAGGTGGTCGACCGTTCCGCATCTTCAAATTCCGCTCGATGCGCCGAAAGGCGCCAGGGGCCGGCGCGAGCTGGGTCGCGCAGGACCAGGACCGCATCACCCGTGTGGGACGAGTCATCCGCAAGGTCCGCATCGACGAATTGCCGCAACTGTTCAACGTGATGTTGGGCAACATGAGCTTCGTGGGCCCGCGGCCCGAGCAGCCCTACTTCGTCGACAAGCTCGCGGAGTCGATTCCCTATTACGAGTTGCGCCACAACGTGAAGCCCGGCATCACCGGCTGGGCGCAGGTGTCCCTGCCGTACGCCGCCTCGGTCGAGGAATCACGCGAGAAGCTCGAGTACGACCTCTATTACGTGAAGAACCATTCGGTGGCCTTCGACCTGATCATCTTGTTCGAAACCGTACAGGTGATCCTGCTTCGCAAAGGAAGCTGAATGGAGCCGCAATTCGCATGATCCACGTCTCCGTACCGCCGGTCGACGGCTCGATTCGACCTTCGACCAACACCCGTCTCAGCCGGTCGGCCGGATCGTACCTTTCAGCAATTGACCTGGACGATGGTGCCGCCTCGCTCCATAGAATGGTCACCGGACTGCACGAGGTGTCATCGGCCACGACCCGGTCGCCGTCGTCGGGCGCAACGCATTTGCGTTCGACCCGGACGTTAGACTTGCGCGCACCAGCAACCTCGAATCCAGCCTAGGAGTACACCATGCTCAAGCGCATCGTCATCGTCGCCGCCACTCTGATCATTACGGCCTGCTCGTCGCTACCCCCGGCTCCGCGAACGGTCGACAGCGAAAGCTATCGCTACGAGATCGCCCCGGGCGACAAGCTCGAGATCACCGTCTGGCGCAATCCGGAACTGTCCGCCAAGGTGCCGGTCGGCCCCGACGGCAAGATCACCTCGCCGCTGATCGAAGACGTCACCGCCGCTGGCAAGACCCCGGAAGCGCTTGCGCGCGAGATCGAGGCCGGACTCAAGAAATACATCCGCGATCCCAATGTCACGGTGCTGGTCACCGAATTCGTCGGCAATCCGCGCAGCCAGGTTCGCGTCGTGGGCCAGGCGCGCAAGCCCGCGGCATTGCCGTTCCGGCAAGGCATGACCTTGCTCGATGTGATGATCGCGGTCGGCGGTCTGACCGATTTCGCCGCCGGCAATCGTGCGGTGCTGATCCGGCAGAGCGACGGCGACAAACAGTACAGCGTGCGCATCCAGGACCTGCTGCGTAGCGGTGACGTGTCCGCCAACGTCCAGATCATGCCCGGCGACGTCATCATGATTCCCGAGAGCGCGCTCTGATCCCAGCGCAGCCCGCCCAACCGACCGAACGCCCATGAAAGACCTGCTCAGCGCCCTCGCAGACATCGCCTACAACATTCACGGCATCTGGCGAAACCGCTACTTCGGCTTGCTGGTGGCGATCGTGCTCGGCATCGTCGGTGCGATCGCGATCATCATCATTCCGGGCAAGTACGAGGCGACCAGCCGCGTCAATCTCGAGACGCAGTCGATCATCGGGCCGCTGATGGTCGGCATGACCGTCAAACCCGACGCCGAGCAACAGGTCGAGATGGTCGCGCGCACCCTGCTGTCGCGTCCGAATCTCGAGAAGGTGGCGCGCGCGATTGGCGAGGTCAACGACGGCATGAGCCAGGGCGAGATCGACGGCCGCGTCAAGGCACTGGGCAAGGCGATCGACTTCCGCCCCGAAGGCGCGCGCAATCTGTACCTGATCAGCTATCAGAACAAGGACCAGGCTCGGGCCTTGGGCGTGGTCAACGCCATTCTCGAGATGTTCGTCGACACCACACTTGGCGACAAGCGCCGCGACACGCGCGAGGCCATCGGCTTCCTGAACGAGCAGATCACCCAGTACGAGAAGCGCCTGCGCAAGTCCGAAGAAGCCCTGAAGGACTTCAAGGTCCGCAACATCGAGTTCATGCCCAACCTGGCGGTGGACTATCTGAAGCAGGCGGCGGAAGCCCAGCGCGATCTCGAAACCGCCGAACTCCTGTTGCAGGAGGCGCGCAACCAGCGGGCCGCGCTGCGCGGCCAGCTCGAGACCATTCCGGCCATGGTCCCGTCTGGCGAGCGCGCCATCATCGTGCAGGCCGGCGGCGGCGAGACCGAGATCGAGAAGCGGCTGGCGGCCGCGCGCAAGCAGCTCGACGAAGTACGCCTGTTGTACACCGAGATTCATCCCGAGGTACGCAATGCGCGCGAGCGCTTGACCGAGCTCGAGGCCCAGCGCAAGCGCGAGATCGATGACATCGCGTCGGGTCGCAACCGCAGCGGTCTGCCCACCGCGATGGCGCCCAACAAGGTCTATCAGGACATCAAGATCGCACTGGCCAACACCGAGGCCAAGGTGGCCGGGCTGCAGGTGCGGCTGGCCGAAGCCCGCCTGCGGCTGACCCGCTCACGGGAACTGGCCCGGGTGATTCCCACGGTCGAGGCCGAGTTCACCGACCTGACGCGTGATCAGGACGTCAGCAAGAAGAACTACGAGGAACTGCTGCGCCGTCGCGACGCCGCCGAACTGGCCAGCAATATCGATGCCTCGGCGACCGGCAGCGAGTTCCGCATCGTCGATCCGCCGCGGGTCTCGGCCGGCCCGGTGTCGCCGCCCAAGCCGCTGATGGCGCTGGCGCTGCTGGCCGGATCGATCGTCGTCGGCATGCTCGCCGCCTATCTGCTCGAGCAGCGCTCGCCGCGCGTCTACACGGTCAAGGCCCTGCGCCGCATCACCAGCACGCCCGTGCTCGGCTCGGTGCCGATGTCCAACGGTGAACTCAACGGCCTCGATGGCGCACGACGTGCCTACGGCTTCATGGCCTTGCTCGCCCTGCATGTCGTGCTGATGCTCGCCCTGTGGCTGTTTCTGCGCCTCGGCGGCGGACTTCCACGCCCTGATGCGCCGCAGCCCGCGACCCTCTCCGCAGCGCCGGCTGCGGCCGAATCCGTGACAAGGAACTGAACGTGAGCCTGATCGAGAGAGCGGCCGCGCGCCTGAGCGAGAACAGCGCACGAGAGCAGGCGGCCGGCAAGGGTGCTGCCGAATCCGGTGTGGCGGCGAGCGAGGCGAGTCGACTCACCGACGCAGCGCTGCGCGAACAGCGTCGGCGACTGGCCAAGGCGCGCGCCAAGGTCGAGGCCGCCAATCCCGATCTGGCGCGACAGGCGCGTGCCAGGCCGGACGCCGCCATTGCCGGTCCCGACGGCAAGGCACCTGCCAAGCCAGACCCCGCCATTGCCGGTCCCGACGGCAAGGCCCGCGGCGACACCGACGCCACCCGTGCCGCGGCGAGCAGGTCGACCGAGCGCGAAGCGCTGGCGGCCACATCCGTCGACAGCACCGGCCTGGCGCCGACGCCGGCCGCGTCGCCGGATCCCGGCGAATCCTCGCCGCCATCCGTCGCGGCGACCGACGCAGGCGTGCGCACCCCCGATGCAGGCGGGGCGAGCGCTGCCGCCGAAGCCGTCTCGGCCGGGCCTGTCCTGAAAACCGACGCCACGTCGACCGACGGAGCCGATGCCGACGACACGGCCGAAATCGCGGCCGATGCGTCCGACGGCCAGCGCGGCGGCAAACGCTCGAGCGTCAAGCGCCTCAAGCTGCGCCTGTCCAATATCCAGGGCGAGTACTATCTCGACCGCTCGGGCCCGGCGCCGGCCGTCGTCTCACAGTTTCGCAGTATCCGCCGGCCGCTGATCGCCAATGCGCAGGGGCGCGGCCTGCCCGCCGTCGACAACGGGCGCACGATCATGGTCACCAGTGCCATGCCCGGCGAAGGCAAGACCTTCTGCTCGATCCACCTCGGACTGGCGATCGCGTCCGAGCTCGACTGCAAGGTGGTGTTGATCGAGCTCGATCTGATCAAGCCCTCGCTGTTGAAGACGCTCGGCGTCTCGCCGCGGCACGGCATCACCGACTGGTTCAAGGAGCGCGACGCCGACATCCGCGACTTCGTCTGTGACACCAACGTGCGCGACCTGAAGATTCTGCCGTCGGGCAGCGGTGCCTCCAGCGCGGCCAACATGCTGGCCAGCCGGCGCCTCGAGAACATGTTCGATCAACTTCGCGCGGCCTACCCGGGACATTTCATCATCCTGGACACGCCACCGGTGATTCCCGCCAGCGAGGCCCGCGTGCTGCCGAACTACGTCGGTCAGGTGGCATTCGTGGTCGCGGCGGGCGAGACACCGGCGAGCGCCGTGTCCGAAGGGCTCGAATACGTGCAGGGTGCTGAAGTGGTCGGCCTGATCATGAACAAATTCCGGCCCGACAAGGTCTATTCGAGCTATGGCTACTGATCTGTCGCCGGAACGCCGGGTGCGCACCCGGCTCGCCCTGGCCGCCTTTCTGGCCGTGGCCCACGGGCAGGCCATCGCCCAGAACGAGCCTCCTGGCGTACCGCCGGCCGGTGCGTTCAAGCCCTTGAAGCCGCTCGAGCCGCTGCCCCAGCAACCGCCGCTGCTCAATGCGCCCGATGGGGGCGAGCAGATCAACCGCCGCCGCAATATCGACTTCGAATTCGGCGTGACCGTGGGCGCGACCTACTCCGACAACGTGCTGCAACAGCCCGAGGGTTCGGAGTCCAAGGGCACGCTGATCGAGGTCTCGCCGTTCGTGACCGGCACCTTCGACAACGGCCGCTCGCGCGCGCAGATCCGCGCCTCGGCGGGCGGCCGCCAGGGTCGCAGCGAGGGCGAAACCCGCAACCAGGTCGTTTCGGACCTGCGAACCGATGCCGACCTGTTGGTCGGCGGCGATCTTCGCGTCGCGGCCGACGCGGTCTATGCCCGTACCGCTGGCAACGAACTGCTCGGCGCCCAGAACGCCCTCGGCCGCGAACCGACGGTACTGACCAACATCGGCATCGCGCCGTATCTGTCCGGCCGATTCGACCGCGGCCACTTCTACGAAGCGCGCTACTCGTTGCGCGGCATCGACCCGGGCAACGATGAGCCCAGCAACCTGATCCAGCGACTCGGGCTCGAACTGCGCTCCGACCCCGATGCGCAAAGCAACCTCGGCTGGGGCATCTATGCCGACCTGATGCGCGCGCGCTACGAGAACGCCAACGACCCGCTCCAGGTAAACACCAGCTACAAGAACAACAACGTCGACCTGATGGCGTTCTACCGGCTCAACGACACCTGGCGCATGGGCGTGGGCGTCAATGCCACCGAGATCGACATTCTCGCCAACGCCGACGGCGATACCTCGGGCTTCGGCCCGACCGTGTATCTGAACCATGCGCTCAACAACCGACGCAACCTCGGCCTGCGTTGGACCGACACCTATTACGGCACGGAGGCCAGCGCCAACGGCTGGCTGCGGTCACGCAACTGGATCGGCGGGTTCGAATACACGAAAGGCATCGAGGACGGCAACGCGGCCGATACGCTGGTGCTGAACACACGGGACTTCCTGCGCCCGAAGAACCGCATCGCCCGCACGCTCGCCGGTGACAACGAGGAAGGCCCGCCGTGGGAGCGCATCGAGGACATCTCGGTGCTGGTCGCCACCGGCGGTCTGGGAACGGCGCTGGTCGATCAGGAAAAAGCCGTGATCGCGGGTGGCTACGACGGCCTGCGCAACTCCGCGGTGTTGGCGGTTTTTCGCAACCGGGTCAAGAACGCGGTCGCCGATTTCGATGGCAACTTCGGCAACGAAGCGGACATCCAGGGCCTGAAGCTGATTCTCGGGCACAAATTCACACTGCGTCAGTCGCTGGATTTCACGGTCGAACTGCGCGACCTGAACTCGATCGATCCCGACCAATCGGGCAAGTCCACCACGGTCGCCCTGGCATTCACGAATCGGCTGACCGAATCGGCCGCAACCACCATCGTCGTGCAGACATATAAGAAATCGGACACTCCGAATCAAAATGGCGTGAGGGAGAATGCGGTTTCGCTCTTCTTCACTTACAGGTTCTGACCATGTATGAACAGTTCTTCGGCCTATCGGAGAAACCGTTCCAGCAGACCCCGGATCCCGACTATTTCTTTCCGAGCCGGGTGCACAAGCAGGCGCGTTCGTATCTCGATTTCGGGCTGCACCAGGGTGAGGGCTTCATCGTCGTCACCGGCGAGATCGGCAGCGGCAAGACCACCCTGCTACGCGGTCTGCTGCGCAAGATCATGGGCGGCCCCTACGCGATCGCGCACCTGGTCAGCACGCATCTCGAGCCCGACGAGCTGCTGCGCCTGATCGCGCTGGAGTTCGATCTCGACGTGGGCAGCGCCGGCAAATCCGGCCTTCTGCTCGCGTTGCGTGAGTTCTTCATGCAATGCCGGGCCCAGGGACGGCGGGTGCTGCTGATCATCGACGAAGCGCAAAACCTGCCGGTCGCGTCGCTCGAAGAGCTGCGCATGTTGTCGAACTTCGACGAAGGCGATCAATCACCGCTGCAGTGCCTGCTGATCGGACAGGTCGAGCTGCGCGACACGCTGCGCCGGCCCGAGTTGCGCCGCCTGCGCCAGCGGGTCGGCGCGGCCAATCATCTGCGCGGCATGGACGAAGAAGACGTCGGCCGCTACATCGCGCATCGCTTGCAACGCGCTGGCGGGGCGGCCGACCGTCCCGCGTTCACGCCGGCGGCCTGCCGTGCCCTGCATGCGGCAACCGACGGCATCCCGCGCCTGTTGAACATGATCTGCGACCGTTTGCTGATCACGGCCTACCTCGACGAGCTGGACACGCTCGATGACGAGCACGTGGCAGTGGCGCTCGCCGAGCTGCAGGCCGAGTTCACCCAGGGAACCGGCGACGGCAACGGCGCCGCGGCCGATGCTTCGGCGCCGGCGGAAACTGCCGCTGCCGACCTGCTCGCCGTGGCGGCGCGGCCGCCTGCGAACCAGGCCTGGGCGGAACAACAGGTCCTCGAACTCGAGAACCGTCTGTCCAGCCTCGAGCAATCGAACGTCGAGATTCGCAAAGGCATGGGCGTGCTGGTGCGCGAGATGCGCCGTCTGTTGGCCTCGCGCAAGCGCGAGCGCGAACGTCAGCGCGAAAAGCCCTGACCGCTTCATGATTCATGCACCGACGCTGAACGAGGCCGCGCCCGGCACCAACCACGACCCTGCGCAGGGTCCGGCCAAGGCCAGCGCGTCGGCGTCGGCGCCGGTCGAAGCCGGCCGCGCCGTCACGGTACGCCGCGCCCTGCCCGGCGACCGCGACGCCTGGCAGGCGCTGTGCCTCGAACACGCCGACAGCACCTTCTTTCACCGCGTCGAGTGGCCGTCGCTACTGTGCGAGACGCTCGGCTACCGTGACGAGAGTCTGGTGGCGATCCACGACGAGCGGCTGGTCGGACTGTTGCCGCTGGTATCCGTACGCGGTCTGCTCGGCGCACGGCATCTGTGCAGCCTGCCGTTTTGCGCCTACGCCGGTCCGCTGGCCAACGACCCTGCGGTGACCGGTGCGCTGATCGAAGCCGCCGTGGCACGCGCCCGCGCGCTTGGCGCTGCCCATCTCGAACTGCGCGGGCTGCAAGCCGTCTGCGCGCATGCGCCCGCTCAGGATCTGTACAGCACCTTCCGCGCCGCGATTCCAGACGAGCTGGAGTCGATGAAGGGCATTCCGCAGAAGCGGCGCAACGTGGTGCGCAAGGCGATTTCGAACGGGCTGAAGGCCGACGTCAATCGCGACGCCGATCGCTTCTTCGAGCAATACGCCGAGAACGCCCATGCGCACGGCACGCCGGCACTGGGCCGACGCTTCTTTCACGCGCTGCTGGCAGCGTTTCCCGATTGCGCCGACGTGCTGACCGTCAGCGACGGGCACGGCCAGGATCTGAGCGCGATCCTGAACTTCTACCACCACGGTGAGGTGCTGGCCTATTTCGCCGGCGAGGTCGAAGCCGCCCGCAAGACCAACGCCAACGACTTCAAGTACTGGTCGCTGATGCGCCACGCGCGCGATCGCGGCTGCACACGCTTCGACTTCGGTCGCAGCAAGGCGGGCACCGGCTCATTTCAGTTCAAAAAGCTGTGGGGCTTCGAACCCGCCACGCTTGCCTACGAGTTTCCGTGGCTGCCCGCGGGCGAAGTGCCGCAGACCAATCCGCTCAATCCGAAATACCAGGCCGCGATCGCGGTCTGGCGGCGCCTGCCAAGGCCGGTCGTCGACCGCCTCGGGCCCCGGGTCGTGGCAGGCCTGGGCTGATCGGCAAACGGGTCTGCCTACCGGCGGGTTCGGGATCGCGAGCCCGGCAGCGGAACCATCGCATTCATCGCCAGCCCAGATAGACGCGCTCGGACGCGCTGCCGGGTTCGAGCACCGTACGAAGTCCCAGCCATCGACCATCGTCGATCGCGTGCAGATGGCAGGTGTCGCGCGAGAGCTGGGTGAGCCTGGCCCGCCAGCACAGTCGAAACACCGCCTGCCCGGCGGGCGACGAGGCCGTCTCGGGCTCGGTGGCGAGCGAGAGCACCGAATCGATCTGGAAGGGATCGTTCCAGCGCCAGATCTCGTCGCCGAGAGCGATGGTCCGATCGGCGTCGATTGTGTCGGCGCTGCTGGCCACCAGCACGAGCTCGGTGCCGAAGGGACCGCCCACGTTCACGCGCGGATCGCCGACGGGCGCGAGCGGCGGCACCGTGGCGCTCAGGCCGACCGCGACGCCGAAATGCGGCACGGCTGCCGACGGCGTGGGGCTGGATTGACCGCCGGAACTCAGCGCGAGCTGGGGCGGGTCACCCGCGCAGACCGAGCTGACGAAGACCTCCGTGGACGGCACGCCGGGCACGGCATCGACCGGGATGCCGACCGCCAGCGGCGTGCCTTGCACGGGCTGCGAGTCGGCGCACAAGGCGGCAGCGAGAACCTGGGCGGAGATCGAGGTGGCGAGCGGGACGGCGGTGGAACCGCCCGAGCCACTGGTCGCGGTGACACCATCGCCACCGGTCGCGGGGTTGCCGGCGCCGGCGTCGGAAGCGGGTTCGACATTCGGGTCGGCGGCCGACCCGGAGCCGCCACCGCAGGCGGTGATCATGGCGGCGGCCAGCAACGTCAGAGGCAGATGGCGGATGATCTTCATCGGCCAATCATATGGCCAGCCTATCGATGCCGGTGACCGATTGTGTCTTGTACGCCGACTGGCCCCACGGAAACGCCGCTCCCGGTCGCTCGCTCGCCGCCGTTTCGCGCGATCCAGTCCGCAAGCCAGGCCGACTTGGCGCGCCATGACTCACCCGTGAGGGCCTCTCGCGCCCGCAATTGCTCGCGCGGCGCCGACCCCGCCTGCAGACGCGCCAGCACCACCCGCGCAAACTCGTCGGCGTCGCTGCACACATCGCAAGCCTGCGTCCAGGCCCGGGTGGCCGGCAGCGCGCGCACGACGACCGGCCGATCGGTGGCCAGATACTCCTTCAGCTTGAGTGGCTGCATCGCGTGCGTGACCGGGGCATCGACATAGGGCATGACCAGCACCGCGGATCGCATCGCCACCGACGGCAGCCGCGACAGCGGCTGTGCCGGCAGACAGCGCACCGCCGGTAGCGCGAGCAACGCGGGATCGGGATCCTCGCGCGGGCCGATCAACACCAGCCAGGCATGGCCGTTCAAACGCTCGGCCAAGGCGCGAACGAAGGCGGCGTCGAGGCGCCGGTCGATCACGCCCCAGAAGCAGACCAACGGGCGGTCGTCGGGCAGGCCATCGGACCCGGACGGCACGATCGGCATCGGACGACGCCAGAACGCGAGATCCACCCCGTGGGTCAGGCACTGCGCCGTCGCGCCCAGCGCGCGCAAGTGCTCGACCAGGTGCTCGCTGACCGCGACCGAGGCAGTCGTCTGCGGGACCAGATCGCGCTCCATCGTGCGCATCGTGTCGCCGTCGTAGCCGGGCCAGACACCGAAGTCGTCGACGCAGTAATAGAGCCAGTGGGCGGGCGGCAGACGCGGGGGTAGATCGGCCACGAGCGGCAAGGTGGTCAGCACGCGCAACGGCGCGGGCATCGCGGCCAGGCGGGGCGCGAGTTGGCGCGCCAGCAGCCAGGCGTTCAGACGGCGGCTCCAGGCGCTGGCGAAGCCGGGCCACATGATCGGCGCGACCACCTGCAGGCGGCCCGCTCGCACAAGCGGCGACAACTCGTCGTCCGCCACGAAGGCCGGCGCCGACGGCACTTGGCCACTGCCGGGCTCGACGTCCGCCGACCCGTGATCGGCGCGCGTCACGAAGGGCAGCCACTGCACGAGCTTTTGCAGCGCACGACGGATCGAGCCGGCATCGAAGCGCATCGCGCGCGTGCCGATCGTGTTCACCCACAGAACCGGAATGCGTGCCGGCAGACGCGCGATCAGATGCTGGGCACTGGACGGATGGCGACCCCAGTCGTCCGCGAACACCACCAGTGAACCGGTGCGCAGGGGTTCGCCCCCGCCGTCACCGTCGGCCGATGCCGCACTCATTCGGAGAGCATGCGGTCGGCGAACACCTCGTCCATGCGGCCCCAGTGGAAATCGGTCAACAAGCGGTCGAGCCGACCGAGCATGCGCGACAGATTCACGTAGTGGCGAAACCGGGTGCGCATCGGGATGTCGGACATGCGCGGCTGGGTCGGGTCGATCTCCCACGGATGGAAGTAGAACACCGTGGATTCATGATCGCGGGCATGCACGCGACGGATCGCGGCGCGGCTGAGCGGATACGGCAACAGCCGGAAATAGCCGCCGCCGGCCGCGGGCAGGTTGCGCTCGGCAATGCGCACGGCGGTTGGCGGGATCTCGACCACCCCCGCCTCGCGCCGATGCGCGAAGCGCGGCGCGTCCGGAATGCCGTAGTGATCGTGGCTGATCGGGAAGATGCTCGAGCTGTAGCGATGACCGGTCTCGGCCAACACACGGTAGACCCACAAGGTGTCGCGTGTGACCGAGAAACTCGGCGCGCGGTAGCCGATGACTGGCTGACCCGAGCAATCCTGCAGCAGGCGCCGGGTGCGCGCGACATCGTCGTGCAGCGTCTGCGGTGTGAACGTAGCGATGCGGCGATGATCGTAGCCGTGGCTGGCAATCTCGTGGCCGGCGTCGGCGATCGCCCGCACCAGCCGGCCATGACGCTCGGCGATCCAGCCCAGGGTGAAGAACGTGGCCTTCACGCCGCGTGCCTCGAGCAACGCCAGGATCTGATGGATCACGCCCGCCAGGCGGCTGTCGAGGCCGTCCCAGCGATCGCGGCCGATGCGATGCTCGAACGCCGAGACCTGGAACCACTCCTCGACGTCGATCGTGAACGCATTGCGGATTTGACAGCGGGCGTTGGCGCCGCCGGGCGTCCGATGGCGTTGCGCACCCGGCAAGGTATCCGGTGGCGGCGCGGCCCGCGCCAGGATGATGGCCGGGGCAGGCGATAGGACGGAACTGTTCATCGCGGGGATACGGTTCGACTCACCTTCGATTGTAGTCAGGGCATGCGCTCTGACGGGCGGCGACGCGACCGATCCGCCGAGCGCGCCGACGGGCGGCCACACGACCGATCGCCGAGCGCGCCGACGGGCAGCCAGGCGACCGATCGCCGCGCACCCCGGCGGGCGGCCGCCCGACCGGCCCGGGTCGCGCTGCAACGGGCGGCGAGCCGCCGGTCGCCGCACACGCCCTCGTGCCGACAGCGGGCGCTTGGCAGACGCCGCCAGGACGGCGACAATCGCCGCAACGATTCCCGCGGCGCCGGCCGCCTCGTCTCGCTTCGACCTCGACCTCGACCTCGACCTCGACCTCGACGCGATCGTGACACGAGTTCGAGCGCCGGCCGTGAAAACCTCCTTCGAATTCGGCTTATATGTCTCGTTCCTTCCTTACCCTGCGCGCCCGCTGGGGGGCACTGTTCACCGGCGCGATGCTGACGCTGCTGGCCCTGTCGCCGGCGCCGGCCTGGGCGACTCACACGGTCAGGGTCAGCGACCCCTTCGAGATCACCGACGCGCTCGACGAAGCGGCCCGCAGCAACGATCCGGTGATCATCGAACTCGCCGACGGTGTCTATCAGCTGCGCGCCACCCTGCAGGTGCGCTCGGCCGGGGTCAGTCTGCGTTCGGCCAGCGGTGATCCGCGCAAGGTGATCATCGAGGGTGACCGCATGGCCGAAGACGCGCTGATCGGCAATCTCATCTGGGTCGGCGCCTCCGATTTCACGCTCAGCGGCATCACCTTGCGCCGCGCCGGGAATCACCTGGTGCAGGTGGCCGGTGAACTCGATGTCAACCGCGTCGTGCTCGAGAACTGCGTACTGCAAGATTCTTATCAACAGATGGTCAAGGTCAGCCGCGACGAGGGCTCCCGTCCCGACAGCTACTCGGACGATGGCCGCATCGAGGGTTGCGAGTTTTCTTATACGGCCGGCATCGCCCCCCAGTACTACGTGGGCGGCATCGACGCCCACGGCGCACGCCGTTGGGTGGTGCGCAACAACGTGTTTCGCGACATCGCCAGCCCCAAGGGCGAGATCGCCGAGTATGCGATCCACTTCTGGGATGCGTCGTCCGACACGCTCGTCGAGCACAACACCATCATCGATTGCGACCGTGGCATCGGCTTCGGATTGCACGGCCGCCCGCACAGCGGCGGCATCATTCGCCGCAACCTGGTGCTGCATGCCGACAACGGCGACCCGTTCGCGGACACCGGCATCTCGCTGATCGACGCCGGTGGCGCGGTGGTGCAGGGCAACAAGATCTTTCTGGCGCACGAGTATCCGTGGGCAATCGAACTGCGCGAACCGCTCACCCGCAATGTGCTGGTGATCGACAACATCGCGAATCGGCCGATCCAGACCAGCCCCGGCCAGGGCCACCGCCTGGTGGACAACCGGGCCGACCGCTCGGTGCCGATTCCCGAGCAGTGGTTGAAGCGCTGACCTCAGGCCGCCAGGGGCATCGCAGCGTCGTGCACGAGACTGCGGCCATCGAGCTGCGCCGGCACCGGCACATCGAGCAGTGAGAGCACCGTGGGCAGAATGTCCAGGATGGACACCTTGCCCTCGCCGGCCGCGATCGGACGCTCGGTGCGCAGCCATAGCAGGCCGTCCGGATGATGGCAGCCGCTCTTGATCGCCTCCATCTGATAGAACAGATCGCCAAAGCGATGGCTGCGCATGTTGCGCGGGTCGGAGATCATCGCGTTCGGATCCACCTCGCGCCACAGGCCGTTGCCGAAGTGCAGGCAGTCCGGCGCGAGCTCCGGGCCGATGTCGAACAGTGGCTGCCCCTCGAGCCGGCAATCGGCCAGGCGCTGGCGGGCATCGCGGCAGGCGTCCGTGTCGAAGCGCAGCATGAACTGATGGGTCATCGTGGGTTGCACGACACGCGGCACGATCGAAGACCGCGCGAGCATGTCGCGCCTCATTGAGGCCAGTAGAAACGCTGCCCGCCGTCGCCCTCGTGGCGCAGGAAGGGCTGCTGCGACAGCGCGCGCTGGCGAGCACGATCGTGCAGTGGGGGCCGGCCATGCCAGTCAAATCACCGACAGGCGGTATGGCCTGATAGCCATCGCGAATCGCATGCGCATAGACAGCCTGCTCCGAGGCGTCGGCGCGCTCGCGACTGCTCGGGCGCCATGTTGCGCCAATAGGTGCGCTGCAGGGGCGACGCTGTTCACGAAGAATGTCGCGAAGTCGGGTCGGCGGGAACGGTAGTAGTGGCTGAAGACATCGAACTGCAGGCGATCGAGCAGCAACAGCGCCAGGAGACCCGTGAATCGCCGAGCCGCCTGCTGGCCAGCTGCGCGACGATCTCGCGCACCGTGCCGGGCTTGAGTCCGTGCGTGGCCAGAAACGCCATCACCCTGGCGTAGTCGGTCGCGTCGAGACCGGTGGTGGTGTTCGTGTATTGCTGCACCAGCGCGGACACGAAGCGCTGATAGGCGTTAAGCGCCGGCGGATCGGCGGGTTCGCTGTTGCACCACGGATCCGGCAGGAAGAAGCTGTTCGGATCGGCGAAGCCTTTCGCGTTCATGCTGCCACCGCACGCCACCGTGCGATTGGCGGCGCGCAGCATCGTCCAGACATCGTCGAAGCCGGCGCCGGGGCCATCGGTGAGATGGAACACGCCATGTCGGTCGTGCACGGCACACCGGTGTGAATCGAGTACCACTGGATCCAGGGTTCGAGATGAACCGGGTCGTCGGTGTCGCTGGCCGTGACCAGGCAGTGCGACTGCTCACGCAGCCGGGGAGAAATTCGCAGCAGGCCCTGTTGGCCCAGCGATCGACTTTATGACAGGCAGACCCCGTTGAACTCGATCATCAGCAGCCGTTTCATCTTTTCTCCCGAAAGCGACGCCAGCGCATCAGCGCAGACAGGCAGCGTGCGCATGAACGCACGTTGCCTGGCGTTGAGCGCGCCCGTGCATCTGGTGCGTGGCCCTGTTCGTCGTCATTGGATTGAAGCGACCCGCGTTCGCCCGATGGCGGCGCCGCGTTGCGCAGTCCGGCCCAATGTATCGGAGAGCGGATGCGTCGTCGCCGCCTTCAACGAATCACCGCCGATCAGAGCATCGATCGCGCAATTCGTCGTCGCGACCGGCGACGGCGACGCTTCGGCCGCTCGGCCCGCGCCGCAACACCTTCGTGTGTCGGTTCCGACACCTGCGCCCGCTTCGTGTCCATGCCGTCCCAGGGTCCACCCCAGCGTCTGCGCGACGCATGTTGCGGCCGCCACAGCGCACACCAAAGGCGTCGCAGGCTCGCAACCACGGCTCCTAAAGGCCTACGGCGTCGGACGTCGACGTAACCGGCGTCGCGGCCGGATTCGCCGTTCATCAATTCGCGGGAAAAACATCGACGAGCCCGACGCCGAGGCGGCCATTTCGTGCAGCCGCCCGACATCGCCGTGTCGCGTGTCAAGAGCCACTCCTCGGGCCGCGGCCCGGGCCGCCGCCATGAACGTCGTTCAGCGCTGCGCCGACGGGCAGACGGTCAGGATGCGAACATCGTCGTTGTCGACCACCGGCGTCCAACCGGCCGGCCCGTCGCCACGGCTCAGACGTGCGATCACGTCCTCGGGCTGGCGCGTGCTTGCCTGGCAGCGAGCAGCGCCGGAAACACCACCAGCCAGCGGGCGTTCAGCCGGCAGCGCCAGCGCCCGGTGCCGCCCTCCGTGCCAGACCTGGTCGGCATACGCCGGCTCGGTCAGCGCCGCCACCGGTCGCTCCAGGAGAGCAAGTCGCAGACCTGGCCGTCGGCGGCCAGCAGACCGTGATGCGCGTCGGTGTGTTCGCGCAGGAACTGGTGAAGCAGCGAACGCCCCTGTACCGGCGATTTCATCACCGCCAAAAGGTGCGCGACGTCTTCCGGCGGTCTCGAACGGCAGGCCGGCATCGCGCGCTGGACCCGGTGATCGCCACGATCCACAGCGCGAGTACGACCGTCGTGCCGGCGGCCACCGCACGACGTCCGAAACCGTCTGCGGCGCCGCAGCGAGGCCATTCCCAGGCCCGTGCCGGCCAACAGCGCCAGCGCGACGCTCGCCTCCATGTAGCGGGGCTCGAACGGATAGGTGGCGCCATTGGTGGCCGCTATCAGCAGGTGCATCGCAACAGGGCGGCGGCCATGGCGGCGCAGATCAGGGTACCGGCCAGGCGGCGAGCCAGCCAAGGGTCGGCGACAGCCAGGGCCGGCGACGTCGCGTCAGCACCAACGCGGCCGCCAGCAAGAGCCACGAAAACAGCGCCAGCATGGCCGGCAGAGGCGCCGGCCAGTCGGCGTCGAGCCCGAAGGCCGCACGCAGACCGAACTGCACCTGCCAGAGAATCTCTCCGACTGCCAGTCGCCGCGATTGTCCGAGCCGGCACGCACCGATCCGGTGGCCCACCAGTTCAACGCGAGCTGCGCCGAGACCAAGGCAAACGGAAAGGCGGCGGGCAAGCAAGCGCGGCCGCTTGCGGCCCTCGAGAAGCAGCACCGGCAGCGACAGCACGGCCATGGCCGCGACGAACGCCAGACCCTGATAGCGGGTCAGGAAAGGCGAGCGACAGGAACAGACCGGCCAGCAGCGCGGCGCTACCGCCGATGGCCGCCGGCGCCCTGCCCCCGCCAGCCGAGCACGGCCACGAAAGCCAGCGTGAACAAGGTGAACAGTGACCGCTTCTGCCACCGCCGGCGCCGACGATCGGCATCGGCAGCAGCCACCAGATCAGGGCCGGCACGGCGCCCGCCCACGAGCCGGCACCGAAGTCGCGCGCGATCAGCCAGGATCAACACACCGGATATGAACACGCACCACAGTGAACGGACCCACCAATGCCTCGACCGGGCGATGGACGACGCTCGCGAGCGCGGCCAGCCACCGGAGAGCCGGAGGCCAGACGCGCTGCGCAACCGGTGGCGGTGCGACCTGCTGCGCCGGATAGGTCTGCAAGCCGGTGGTGACGCCCCGCCCGGCCATGATGTGCCGGCAGGCTGACCACGTACCGCATGCCATCGTTGCTCAGGTGCTCGATGCCGAAGCCCCGGCCCAGCAACTGCGCATAGAACAAATAAGCACGGCGCCGCGATCAGCAGGATCGCGCGACGCCCGGAGACGCCGAACCGAGACCCGGTCTGCGCGACGACGCCCATCAGCCGTGCGCGAGGCCGGCGCCGGGGCCGGCCGGCGCCGCCCGCTGCGGCCATCTGACCGTTCGTACAGCCGCAGGTATTCGTCGGCCATTCGCGCCGCCGAGAAATCGCGATACACCCGCCGGTGGGCGGCCTCGGTCAGACGCGTGGCCAGCCCGGTTCCGCCAGCGGCCGGGCGGAAGGCTGCGCCCACCAGCGCGCGACATCGTCGAGCGCGAACGGCAGGCCGGTCTGGTCGTGGGTGACCAGATCCCGGCTGCCGGGAATGTCGGACGACACGATCGGCACCCGTGCCGCCATGGCCTCCATCAGGCAACGGGGAATGCCCTCCAGCGACGACGGCAGCACGAAGGCATCCAGCCCTTCAGCTAATGAGCCGGTCGCCGCGGAACCCCGCGAAGTGCACCTGCTCGCCCAGGCCGAGCGAACCGGCCAGCGCCTGCAGGCTGGCGCCGATCGCCGTCGCCGATCAGCACGAGCATGGCCTCGGGGCGCGTCGAGCGCGGCGAACGCGCGCAGCAACACGTCGATGCGCTTGCGCCCGATCAACTGGCCGATGTAGCCGACGACGCGCCGGCCCTGCGCCTTCCAGGCACGATGGGCTCGCCACCGACCGGCGCGCTCTCGACCTCGTGCAGATCGACCCCGTTGCGGATCATGTGCAGGCGCGGCTTCGCACCCAGGGCAGCTCGCGCGAGCCCGTCGTACAGATCGTCCGACAGCGGCGCGACCGCATCACAGACGCCGAACGCCAGCCGGTCGAGCCCCTCGTAGATCTGCAAGGCCAGGCCCGCATCCACGCTCCAGCCGTGCGGCGTGCTTCAGCAGACGCGCGCCCGTGCCGCGTACGGCCAGCGCGCCGATCAGATCGGTCTTGTAGAAGTGCGTGTGCACGATGTCGATGCGCTCGGTGGCGCACGAACGCGCGGATCTGCGCGACCGCCGCCCGGCTCAGCCGGCCCGGCGCGGTGAAAACCTCGGTCGACAGGCCGAGCGCGGCCGCCTGCTTCGCACAGGCGGCTCACCGCCGCCGATCCTGCACCACACCGACCGTGGTCTGACAACGATCGCGATCGAGATGCCGGCCCAGTGCGAGGATCCAGCGCTCGGCACCCAGCACGGCCATCGGCCCGCCGAGCTGCAGCACGCGATCTCGGTGCGCCGGCCGGGTCGCGATCGGCGGGGTGGGGACTCACGCGCATCTCAGGCTCCCGTGACACACTGCTCGTGCCAGACGACGAACATCATCGCGCCCACAACAGCACGTGGTGGTCGCGGCGCACCGCTCTGATGCTCGGCCCACACGCGGCGCAGCACGGCGTCCTCGGAACAAGGTCGCGCAGCGGGCCGTTGCTGGCGAACAGCCAGGTTCGCCGGCCTCGCGCAGTCGCTTCGCGCAGCCAGCGCGCGATCGGCATCGAGAAGCCGCGCTTGGGCATGTTCAGGGATGGTCTCCGGCAGCCGGCGCGCTACTCAGGCGCAGCACCTGCCACGCGCCCGTCGCCCAATGGAGCCATCGGGCGCGTGGCCGCGAACTCCAGCACCCGGTAGTCGAGCAGCGGCGAGCGCACCTCCAGCGAGTGCGCCATGCTCATGCGGTCGACCTTGACCAGCACGTCATCGGTCATGTAGCCGTGCACGTCGGCCAGTTGCGCGCGCGCCACCGCATCGTGGCTGCGATGGCCGTTGTACAACGGATAGACGAGCTCGCGCGGCGTGAAACCACCGAGCGCCTTGCGCAGACGCAGACCGTACGCGACTCGCGCAGGTCGTCGCGCAGCCAGACCAGGTCGCGGTAATAGGCCTCGACGTCCGCCACCGCCAGATTCTCGAAGATCGTTTTCAGGCGCAGCGGCCGCGCAGCCGCGGCGGCGCCCGGCCAAAGGCTGCCGAGCGCACCGAAGGCCATGCTGGTGCAGCGGTGCCGGCAACGCGCCACGCAGGCGGGCCCCCGGCGCGATGCGGCCGATAACGAAAGGTGTAGCCGCCGAACGACTCGTCGCCGCCATCGCCGGACAGGGCCACGGTCACCGACTTGCGCCGCCATCTGACGTACCAGGGCACGGTGCTGGCATCGGCCAGCGGCTCGTCACAGTGGCGGCGATGCGCGGCAGGACATCCACTGCGTCGGGCCGCACCGTGAACTCATGATGGTTGGTTTGCAGGTGGCCGGCCGTGGCGCGCGCGACTTCGGTCTCGCTGAAGGCGTCGTCGTCGAAGCCGATCGTGTTCGTGATCACGGACCGCGCGCTGGCCTGGAGCATCGACGCCACCACCAGCGACGAATCGATGCCGCCCGACAAAAAGGCTCAGCGGCACCGCTCACCAGGCGGCAACGCACCGCGTCGTCGAGCAGCGCTCGAGCGCCTCGGCCGCCTCGTCGAGGTTCAGTGCGCGGCTCGCCGCCGTCCAGCCGCCAGTAGCGCCGGGGGGCGACTGACGACGCTCGGCGACCATCCAGTGCGCGGCCGGCAACTTGGCCACATTGCGGTGGATGGTCAGCGCGACGAATGAAACCCAGGCTGAAATAGCAGTCGAGCGCCTGCGGATCGATGGTGCTCAAGTAAAGGGCAACGCACGGCAAGGCCTTGGAGCTCGAGGCGAAGGCCACGCGCTTGCCGTCGTGGAACCAGTACAAGGGCTTTTGCCGACCGGTCGCGCGCCAGCACCAGACGGCGTGCACGCGGATCCCACAGCGCGAATGAACATGCCGTTCATGCGGGCGAGACTGTCCTCGCCCCAGCTCGCCCACGCGCGCAGGATCACTGGTGTCCGAGCGGGTCGCAAAGCGGTGGCCGAGCGCCTCGAGCCTCGCGCAGCTGGCCGAAGTTATAGATCTCGCCATTGAACACGACGGGTCAGCGGCGGCGCGAGCGGATCGTCGGCGCGGCGGTCATCGGCTGCACGCTTGCGCGATCGATGATCGACAGGCGCCGGTGACCGAGCGCGACATGCGTATCGACGAACACGCCCTCGGCATCTGCCGCGGTGCACGAGCGTGCCGCTCGGCGCACACCAGCGCCTGGCCTTGGCCGGATCATGCCCGTCGAACGAAACGAAGCCGGCGATGCCGCGCCATCAGGCGGGCTCCCGTGTCGCATCGCCGGCGGCCGTGCGCCGATCGGCTGCGGCGGCCGCGGCCGGCAGATCGCGAGCCACCCGCGCCGGATTGCCGGCGATCAGGACACCGCCGGGCATCGCCTGACCCACCACCGCGCCGGCCGCGACGATGCTCGCGTCACCGACGTCGTCGAGCACGATGGCGCCCTCGCCGAGCCAGCAATCGGTGCCGATGCGCACCTGCGTGTAGTGCGTTTCGCCGTGACGGATCGCGCCGTGTTCGTCCAGATGCTGGCGCTTGCCGTCGGTATTGGAATGCTGACCCGGCTGGCCAGGCGGGTGCGCGCCGATGGCGACATGACCGAGCACGCAATAGTTGCCCGTGCTGACGTTCGCACCGAGACTCACCTGGCGATGGCCAAACACGCTGCCGCCGATGCCGGTCTCCCGAGGCATCGTCGAGCGTGGCCCGATAGAACGCGGCGCGCAGCAATGCACCGACGAAGCCCGGCACCAGCGAGATCAGCTGCGCGCAACAGCACGAACAGCCGCTCGCCGAGTCCGAGGACTTCTCGAGCCACACCGGCACGATCAGCGCAGCACCAGCAGCCACGCCAGCGCGAACACGATTCGCTTGGCCGCGTTCATCGCCTGTTCCTCGCGTGCGGCCGCAGCGGATCGAGCGGGAATGCTCGAGACGGAGCATGTCGGCACAGATGCGCGAGTAGTGGCCGATCATCCGCTCGTAGGTGAACGCCTCCAGATAGCGCACCTGGCCGGCCTGGCCCGACCGCGCGCGCGGCATCGCTGTCGCGCGCCGCGTCGAGCAGCGCTTCGGCGAACGCCTCACCGTCGTTGTCGGGAACCAGCCAGCTTGCTCGCGCGACGCAGGATCCCGGCGTGCCGCCGACCGCGGTCGCCACCACCGGCACGGCCGCGGCCATGGCGTCGAGAATCGCCATCGACACGCCCTCGCCGCGACTGGCCAGGGCGAACACGTCGAAGATGCCGGTCATCAGCCGGGCGTCGTCACGGTGGCCCGTCAGGCGGATGTGATGGGTCAGCTCCCTGGCGCCGGACCAACGCGGCCACGGCATCGCGCTCCGGGCCGTCGCCGACGACACCGCGCAGCGCCGGCATCCGCGCCACCGCGCGCCCGGAAGGCGTGGATCCACATCGGCAGGTTCTGGATCGGATCGAGCCGCCGACTGTGCCGACCAGCCGGTGCTCGGGCCCGAAGCCCAGCGATGCGCGCCAGGCGGCGCGGCGCGTGACGCGACCGGCGGCTCGGCGATCGTGCCGTTGAGCACCACCTCGGTACGGCGCGCCGGCACACCCTCGTAGCGCGCCAGCCGCTGGCGCACGTCCGACACCGTGGTCACCCGATGCGTGTTGGGCACCACCAGCAGACGGTTCAGCCAGACGCGGGCGGGCGAGTCCGTCTCCGGATAGAAACGACCGTGCTCGTGAAACAGCAGATGGGCCGGCGCTGCGCGCGCAGTGCGCGCCAGCGCACAGTAGAACCATGGCGTCGCCTGGTGCGCATGCAGCAGATCGACCTGTTCGCGCCGACAGTACTCGGCGATGCGCGCGGCGCACGACAGGTCGACGCTGGGCTGGCGCCACAGACAGCACCTCCACGCCGGCCGCGCGTGCGTGCGCGGCCCAGATGCCGGGCGCATCCAGGCAGAGCACCGAGACTCATGGCCTTGCGCGCAAACGTGCGCGCCATGTCCAGCGCCAGACGCCGGTGCCACCGGGGTTCAGACTGTGCACGACATAGGTCAGGTGCGATGGCGGCCGCGGCGCTCAGAAAAACCGCCGTCGGCATCGTCGCGCCGCCGGCCCGGCGCCCGCGATGTACGCCAGCCGCGGCCAGGCCGCCAAGCGCGGCGGCCCCTGGTCGGGCGGTCGGGACAGGCCGGCGTGATCGTCGTTGCCGGCCGGAGTGCCCAAAGCACCGATTCTCGGCGCACCCCCGGCCTGCTCCGTCCGGACGCGCCGCGCCTGGCCGGGCGACGCACCTTCGCTCACCGCCAGAGGTGCCGACTCGCCGCTTTGCGGACGAATCAGCATCGGCACCTGCCCCTGCCGCGGCATCGTTTTCGCCCGCATCCGCGCCTGCGCCGGCCGCCATGGTCGGGCCCGTGCCGCGGCGTGGCGGCGCCTGATCGAACCGAATGACTTCGAACGGGTCGCCTGACAGGCCATCGATGCCCATGCCGCCGTCGGCCCCGTGCGCATCTGCGGGCGCCGGGCGGCTTCCGTCGGAATGCCGCGGCGGAGTCCGCCGCGTGCCGCCCCCACGCGTCATGAACGGCGCCTCCGGCGCGAGACGGTCGGCCGCCAGACGACGGAACTCACGCGTCCAGGCACGCCCTCGCGAAGCCCGCCCGCGCCCAGCGACCGGGCCAGCGCCTGCGGCTCGCCGAACTCGTGCACATGACGCAGACGCTCGGCCGCAGCGCGCTGACGACGGCTCGGCGGCCAGACGCTCGTACCAGGCCGACCAGCCACCGAACACCGCGAGCAGGATCAAGGGTCGCGCCAGCCGCCAGGTCTGAAAAACCACGCAGATCGCTCAAGCAGCGCATCAGATGAAAGCGCCCGCTCGCGAAAAAACTCGGCCTCATCGGCCGACGCATAGCGCGGCCGCGTGCAGCACATGGGGCTTGCGCACGTCCTGCGCCGCCGGCCAGGTCTCGGTGGGCAGCTCGACCTTGTGCAGTTGTTCGGCATACGGGCGTTCGTGTTTCGCGATCCAACGCGCATAGTGGAGCAGGCTCGCGCGCGCGTGATGAAACATGTAATCGAACTCGCCCGCGCACTCCTTGAGCCAGAGATACTGCGCCAAAGCCTGCAGGAACACCAGATAGGACCAGCGATGTTCGGGGTCGTCCAGACCGCGCGCGGCCAGATCGTCACGAGGATGAATGCAACGCCGGATCAGGGCCTCGGCCTTGTCCATGTAGGGCCGGCGCGCCTTCGGAGCCGGCGCCAGCATTGAGCAGCGCGAATTGCCGGCACCCCGCCCCGGACCGTGATAGCCGGGCTCGACCGTCATGCTCGCCAGCCCGGTCGGGCCACGCTCGAACAACGACCAGATCGTGCCCGCGCCGTCGTCCATCGCGATCTTCAGTCGGCCAGCGAGAACGCCCGCGTGAATCCAGATCACCGTCAGACAGTGATGCAGCAGCAGCCCGCTGCTGTAGTTGTGCTCGTTGGCCGGGCCGCCACAGTCGCCCGCGCCGGCATTGCGACGCCAGGTGCGATGCGTCGCGCGGGCCGCCGGGCAGTAGTGATCGGTGTGCCAGAACATGCCGCCGCTGTAGAGCGGCCGGTCGCCATCGGTGTGGTAGATGTCGATGTCCACCAGATGCCGGGCGGCCTGCAGGATGCAGCCGCCACCAGCGCGCATCGCCCGTGCGCAATGCATGCAAGGCCGCACCGAGCACGGAAGTCGTACTGGTTGAAAGCAGTAGTGGGTGATGAACGGCGTGGGTCCGTCGTGTTGACCGACCAGGGTCGGCCACCTCGCCGAAGTGGCGTTAACCGAATTCAGTCGATCGTCTCGCGCCGGGCCTCGAAAACCATCGCCGGCATCGACGATGCGCTCGATGTGGTGTCGAGATAGTCGACGGCAGGCCGTCGGCCACGAAACCCGGCAGCGCGCCGCTGGCATCGAGCGCGTCGCCGCATCCACCGCCAGCGGGTGGCGCGCCGTCAGCACCGCTTCGAGCGCAGCGGGCGCGGCGCCCGCCAGTCCGAGCGCGAACGTCCAACGGCTTTTGCTCGCCGCCCTGCAGTTCGACGGGCTGCACGGTCTCGGCTGGAAGAAGCCGATCGACAATCGACCGCCCTGGAAGGCAGCGCGAGCGGAAAGTTCTGCCAGAAATCGCCACGGCGATGCCGGTGAGCATCGCCCGCGATTGAGCGCGTCCACGGATGGCGTGTCGTGCCGCGCGTAAACCCCCGCCGGTGACACCGACGTCTGGAGTGGCGTTCGCCGTCTCGGGTTCGCCACAACCACGATCGCCGGCTGCGCGCGATCACCGCGCGTCGACGTGCCCGCGCAGCGGGCATCGCGAACCTCGTAGCCGCGCACACGCACCGTGAGCGCGCCGTCGGCACCGACGTGATTCGGCGAATCCCAGCGCTCGCCGCCGCTGAATCCTGATAGACGACCAGATCGCTGTGGCCGGCGTCGTCGGTGGCGACCTCGCCAGCCGCCGTTTGCCGGCGCCGTTCGAGATGCGCCTGGCTCCGTACGCCACAGCGTGACCGACGACCGCACATCCGTGCCGGACGCAACGGTGCCCGCGTCTGCGCAGCACCTTCTGTGTCGTCGCGCCGCCAGCGGTCGCGGACGCATCGGCGCGTCCGCAGGTGGCGGCAGCCGGCACCACCAGCGAACAGTCAGTGAATCAACCACGACCCTGGATCGCCCAAACCGCAGCAGCCCCGGATGCGCGCCGCGCGCGTATTACGCAGACGCAATTCGCCCAGCCAGGCCCCGCCCGCCGCGGTCAAGGTCCAGCGCAGCCGAAGCGCACACCGGACAATCGGCGCCGAAACCGTCGATGCAGACCGTGGCCGACAACGGCCCCACCGCTTCCAACGCTAGCGTCTCGCCCCACTCGCGGCGCACCGCGCCATCGGCACCGCGCAAAGACGACTGCGCACCGCCCGGATGGAAGCGCTCGCGGGCCCGAGCGATGCTCGGTCAGCAGGCACGCCCGGCGCGAAAGACCGGTGCTGCTTTCGCGCGCGAGACGCGGATCAAGTCGCCCTCGTGTTGCGCGGTGACTGGCGCGGTGATTGGCGTGATTGGCGCGGTGATTGGCGCGGTGATTGGCGCGGTGACTGGCTCGGTGACTGGCTCGGTGACTGGCTCGGTGACTGGCGCGGTAATCGGCTCGGTGATCGGCGCGGCGAGCGACGAAGGCGCGAAAGACGGCGTCGTCCTCGGCGTCGTCCTCGGCGTCGTCCTCGGCGTCGTCCTCGGCGTCGTCCTCGGCGTCGTATTCGGCGTCGTCCTCGGCGCCGGCGGGTCGCGCACCAACAAGCGCAGTGCGGTCGGCAGCTCGAGCTCTGCGGCAAGCAGCATCGTCACCCGCAACCAGCGCACCGACGCATCCGGCCAACGCGCGATCACCTTCGGTCTGAATGGGCAAGCCTGCGCTCGCCGATCAGAAAACCCTGAACGGCGCGTGGGCATCCAGCGCACCGCGCGCCAGCGGCACGCTCACCGAACGCACGGCCGGCCCTACCGCCAGCCCCGCGCGCCCCGCCGCTCCCGCCGCCCCGCCGCTCCCGCCGGCCCCGCGCGCCCTGCCGCCCCCCGCCGCCCCCCGCCGCTTCCGCCATCGGATCGGCCAGCGTGAACGACGCCAGCTCGCGCCAATCGGGCGCTTCTCCCCGCCCATCGGCTACGCCCAACGGCGACGCCATCACCGACGCCCGCTCACCCATGACTGGCGACGACCTCGTCCGGACACCACGGCGGCCACCGGCAGCACGCGATCGAGCACGGCAAGATTGGCTCCCAGCGGTGATGCCGCTCGACGAACGCACGTGCGGCATCGCCTGCGCGCGCCGCCAAGGCTCGATCGCCCAGCACCTGCACACCTTGTCGGCGAAACCAGCCGGGTCATCGGCCACGAACAGATCGCGACCAGGAAGAACATCGATGCCGGTGGCGGCGTCGAGGTACACCCACCGGCTGCGCCATCGCCATCGCCTCGAGCACCTTGTTCTGCACGCCGCGCGCGATGCAGCGGCGCCACGCAGACGGCCGCCGCCGCCAGATCGCCGCGCACATCGTCGACGAAGCCGGTCACCGTGACCGCCGCGCGCCCGGCCAGGGCCTGGCACCGCGGCATTGGGTCGCGAGCCCACGATCACGAAGTGCGCATCGCGCACACGCCGCCGCACGACCGGCGGGATCTCGTCGGCGAACCAGCAGACCGCATCGACATTGGGCGCGTAATCCATCACCCCGGTGAACACGATCGCCGGACCGGGCGGACGCCCGGCGGGCGGCACCGGCGCGCGGGCACGATCGTAGAACGCGAGATCGACACCATTGGCCAACACCTGGACGGTGCGCGAATCCGGCAGCCGGCTGCGAAGCAGCCCGACCTCGTCGGCCGTGGTCAGATAGACTCATCGAAGCGCGCGACGATCTCCGCCTCCAGTCGGGCCAACTGCGCCGACTCGCGCCGATACACCCAGGAAACCGGCGGGCGCGCCGAGGCCGCATAGTCGGCCCACTTCGGAATCCACGTCGATCAGATCGGCGAGCAGCGTCGTCTGACTGAGCAGGCGCTCGCGATGGCGCGAGCGAAACACGTAATTGGCCATCGGCGCGCCAGCAGAACACCGCATCGAACGCCGTCCGGTCGAGCAGGTCGTCGATCTGCGCCTGCAGTTCGGCGCGTTGTGGAAGTGCACCGCGCTGATCGCCTCGCCGCGCACGAAGGCCTGCGGCCAACGCAACTTGGCCAGGCCGCCATCGATGCGTACGCTCAGCACCTGCTCGCAGATCTCGGCCAGCGCCGGCAGATGCGCGAGGTCACGCATCATCGATCGGGCAGGCCACCGCAACTTGGTGCCGCGCGTCAGATGGCGCAACAGGTGATACGACCGGATCTTGTCGCCCCGGTTGGGCGGCAAGGGCAGGCGGTGGGTGAGAAGCAGGATGCGGGACATGGAGCGAACGGAAAACCGACGGCGCCGGCCCCAGGGGACGGCGTCGCGGCGTCTCGGTAAACGGGCGACCACCGCGCCAGGCTGCGACGACCCATGGCGGCGGCACGATGCCTTTCATCCTAGTACGGAAGCCGCGCATGGCGCTGGCGGGTGGCGAGCGGTCGGTGATCGGGGCGCGGGCGGTGACCGGCGAGCGTTCTGAGACGGCTGCCCCCGGCGACGGTTCGAGAACGGTATTCGCAGATTTGGCTTCGAAGAGCGCTGTCGGGGCGCTACTGGAGATGCGCCAAACGATGGTCTTGGCGATTCCCTGATACGAATTGACTAATTCGAGGGGATCGTGTCGGTCGGCTCGCACGGCCGCGAGATATGTAACTTCAATGTAACCTTTTCGCTGCTTTGTAAATTGAAACGGCCGACGGCGCACCATGCGTGGCCGGTCGAACACGGCCAGTCTCAGCAAATGCCGCACGGGGCAGGCCCACGCCGGCTCGCGGCGAGACTAACGCCGTCCACAAAAAGTAACTCGCTCCCTTGGTGCCCGGTTGCCTGCCACCGGAGTCATCTGATCTATTCGGATGATTCGCGACACGAATGCCGCTTGTCCGGCGCCGCCCCCGCGGGGTCGCCTAGTTCGGGTGGTCTGGCTCGCGAAAAATTCACGGGCCGTAAATGGGCCACTCCTATAATCGATTTCACGTTTTTCGACCTTGACCCCAGCCGCAGCGACATCGGTTTTCGATCTAGCGATGTCGGTCCAAGGATTCGTCGAACACCTACGTATCGATGGTCGTCCTGCCGGGAATCGCTTTGGATCACTTTCTGACCATTCTGTTATCGGCCCTGCTTTGCTGGGCCGTCGCCCGAGCGCTGATGCCATTGGCCCATGTGATTCATTGGGTCGACCGGCCCACCACCCGCAAGCAGCACGAAGGCGAGATCCCGCTGGTCGGTGGTGCCGCGTTCGCGTCGAGCCTGCTCATGGTGCTGGCGCTCAATGGTTCGTGGCCCATTCATGCACAAGGCCTGATCACGGCGATTCCGCTCATGCTGATGGTCGGCGCCTTCGACGATGTTCGTCCGGTACGAGCCCGTTACCGCTTCGCGGCGCAACTCACGGCGGCATTCGCGATCACCTTCATCGGCGGCACCGTCGTGCATCAGTTGGGTCAGTGTTTCGCGCCATTCAACGTCGGCTTGAGCCTGCTCGCCGTTCCGTTCACGATGGTCTGCATCACCGGCCTGATCAACGCCTACAACATGTCGGACGGCCTCGATGGTCTTTGCGGCGGCCATGCCCTGATCGCACTCGTCTGGTTTACCGCTGCGGCACTTTTCTTCGCCGGTGCCGATTCATCCGCGTTCGCGGAACTGGCCCCCATCGTTCTGCCGTCCATCGGTGCGTTGCTCGGGTTTCTCGCGTTGAATGCGCGCGCGCCATGGCGCGCCCGCGCCGCCATCTTCCTGGGCGATGGCGGCAGCATGGTTCTGGGTCTCATCGTCGCCTGGGTGGCGATCACCGTCAGCCAACCCTATCAGGCATCGGCGCTGTCGCCCGCCGCCGCGGTCTGGATCGTCGCCGTGCCGGTGGCCGACATGTTCACCTGCATGATCCGGCGCATCGGCGAAGGCAAGACCCCCATGACGGCCGACCGGCATCATCTTCATCACATGCTGCTCGAGATGGGCGTTCCGGCAAGGCGTGCGGTCTATCTGTTGTGGCTGCTGAGCTTGCTCTGCGGCGCGGTTGGCGTCGGTGGCACCTGGCTTGGCCTACCGGAGTATCTGATGTTGTGGGCGCTGGTCCTGCTGTTCGCGATGTACACCCGCTTCTCGATCAAATTCTGGCGCAAACACCAGGCGGCCCAGGCTGCGCCGCTCCCGTCCGACCTGTCCGACCCCGGACCCGTCACCCGCCGAGCCACTGATATCGCGGCCTGAGCTCCCGCCCGCGGCCCCAAGCCTTCAGACCACAGCAGGTTGTCATACCCGCGCGCACGGGCTCACAGCGCATCCGCCAACGCATCGACGATGAAGGCCTGCAACGAGGGGTCCATCGCCGGACTCATCGGCAGGCTCATGACCTCGCGCGCCGCGCGCTCCGCGGCGGGCAGGGGCCCCGCCTGAAACGGTGCCGCCGCATAGGCCGGCTGCTGGTGCAGGCAGCGCGGGTAGTGAACCGCGACCGGCACGCCGCGCCGTTCCAGCCTCGCACAAACCGCATCGCGTCCGGCGACCCGGATCGTGTACTGCGCATAGACGCTGACGCAGCCGTCCGGCACCACCGGGATCGACACCTCCGGCGCGGTCAGTCGCGAGCGAATCAGCTCGGTATAGCGAGCCCCGCTCTCGGCGCGTTCACCGATCTCGGTCTCGAAGATCTCGAGCTTGGCCAGCAGAATCGCCGCCTGCAAAGTATCGAGGCGGCCGTTCAGACCGATTCGTGCGTGTTCGTAGCGCTGGCGCTGCCCGTGAACACGCAGCTCACGCAGCACGGCAGCGAGCGAATCGTCGTTGGTGAAACAGGCACCGCCATCGCCGTAGCAGCCCAGCGGCTTGGACGGAAAGAAGCTCGTGCAGGCGATCGTGCCGCGCGAACACGAGCGGTAGCCGTCGCGCGTTGCGCCGAAGCTTTGCGCGCCATCTTCGATCACCGCCAGGCCGTGCCGCGCGGCCACCGCCTCGATCGCGACCATATCCGAGCACAACCCGTAGAGGCTGACGGGCATGATGGCGCGCGAGCGCGGCGTGATCGCCGCTTCGATTGACGCGATGTCCATATGCAGGGTGGCCGGATCGATATCGACGAACACCGGCACCGCGCCGAGCAGTGAAATCATCTCGCCGGTGGCAAAGAACGTGAACGGCGTCGTGATCACCTCGTCGCCAGGCCCGATCTCCAAGGCCATCAGCGCCAGCATCAGCGCCGTCGTTCCGTCACTGACACCGATGGCATGGCGCACCCCGACGAATTCGGCGAGCCGCGCCTCGAGTTCGGCCACCTCGGGGCCCATGATGTAACGGCCGTGGCGAAGAACGGCGGCAATGCGACAATCGAGGCTGGCGCGGATGCGGGCCTGCTGGGCCTGCAGGTCGATGAACGCGATGGGTTCCGGCCATCGGGCGAGTTTGGTGTCGGACACGAATCGTCTCCGGAAGTCCAGAATCGGTCGGGGCTCGCGCCCTGGCACCTGCCAGGCAAAATCCCCGGAGAGCCATTGTTAACCCGGTATTCCCGGATCTGCCGAGCGCTGTCGGACATTTGTACGCTTGCACGCCGTCAACGGTCTGTTGCGCACCGCCAGGGCCAGCAGGATCAAGTCTTTTGGGTATCGACGATGTTCTTGGGTTCGGGGTTTTTCGGTGCGCGGGCCCGCTGCGGCTGGCCGACGTGATATTAAGCACGAGAAACAGGTCGGCCACTGGTATTCTCGGCCTCGAAACGGTTCACGAGGCGGGCTGGCGCGTGCAGTGTCGTCCGTGCGCCATGCTCGGCGTCCTTGAATAACACAATGCCCGCTCGGTCCCAGCCCAACGATTCTCGAAGCCAGGCCTCACTGCGGTCTTCTGCCGAGCTGTCGCACTGGGAGATGTCCGCCGTTTCCTCTGGCGAAACGGTCGAACTTTCCAGTGCCGCAACGCTGATCCCGACCTCGCAAGAACCGGTTCTATCCCGTGTCGACATCCTTGGTGTCGATATCGACGCAATCACCTGGGCCGAGGCCCTGAGTCGCATCGCAACCTGGGTCGAACGGCGCGATTCCCGCTCGATTGCGGTCTGCAACGTCCACTCCGTCGTCACCGCCAAGTGGGACCCTGCGTTCTCCGACGCCTTGCGGCAGGCCGATCTCGCGGTGCCCGACGGCATGCCCTTGGTCTGGTTCATGCGCGGGCGTGGCGTGCCCTCGCAAACCCGCATCAACGGGCCCGACCTCATGATTCGGCTGTGCTACTGGGCGCAGCAGCACCAGCAATCGGTTTTTCTGTACGGCACCACGCCCGAGACCCTGGCGCGCCTCGAAGGGCGCCTGTACCGTCGCTTTCCGAAGCTGCGCATCGCCGGCACCCTCGCGCCCCCGTTTCGGTCATTGACCGAAAGCGAAGACGCCGGTGTCGTCGAACTCATCAATGCCAGCGGTGCGGGCATCGTGTTCGTGGCGCTGGGTTGCCCCAAGCAGGAAAAATGGGTGCAGGAGCACGTCGGCCGCATCAACGCCGTCATGATCGGCGTCGGCGTGGCATTCGACTACTATTCGGGCAACGTGCGGCGCGCCCCGCGCTGGATGCAGCGCTCCGGGCTGGAATGGGCATTTCGTCTGGTGAACGACCCGCGCCGGCTCTGGAAGCGCTATCTGGTCACCAACTCGGTCTTCGTCGCACGGGTGATCATGAGCAATTGGCGTCGGCGCACCTAGTTCCCGCGCCACCCGCCCTGAACATGCGATGGTGAGCGGATCCGCTCCGGGCTCCTCATTCTCATGCGCCTACCCGATCGATCCCGTCTCTGGCAGTTCACGCTCCTGGTCATCCTGCTCGGGCCGCCACTGGGCATCCTGGTCAGTTGGCGCGACCTGGATACCATCGATTTCCTTGGCGAAACCGATCCGAACGCCTTGTCGAGCTGGGTGACCCGGATCGCCACGGGTCTGGCGCTGCTTTCCGCCCTGCTCATTGTCACGAGCCGGATGTTTCCGGGTTGGTTTCGGCACATGCGTCGACGCCAGCTGTCCCGGCGCGAACTGCTCTCGACGGCCCGCGCGCCCGCATCGGTCTGGTTGCTGAGCGGTTTCGTCGCCTTTCTGCTGGGCAACATCCTGCTGCCCGGGCTGTTCGGTGCCCAGCCTCATCTCCTGCCCAAATACGGCTATGTGCTGATCGTCGGCCTGGCGGCCTATTGGGCACGCGACGTCGACCCCAATCGGGTGATCGTCGTCGCACGCTGGGGCCTGCTCCTGATGCTGGGCGCAAGCCTGATCGTGGCCCTGGTCGCGCCCGAGGTGGCGGTCGTCACCGACAACACGCGCGCCAGTTTCATCGGCGTTCGGCTGTGGGGCCTGGGCTCGAACCCCAATTCGATCGCGGCGCTCGGCCTCGTCCTGCTCGGGCTGTGCGTGCATACGCCGTTTCACAGCAAGCTGCTGACAATCGCCGGCGCGGCCACCGGGGCGGCCGTGGTTCTGACCGCGCAGTCGCAGACGGTCTGGATCGCCACGGCGATCGTCATGCCGTTGATGTTGTTCTATCGCCTGCTCGAAGCCAGCGCAAGCAACATTCGCGCGCGCCCACTGACATCGATGGTGCTGTTGCTCGTGCTGTTCGG
>JAWKYD010000008.1:0-351453 GCA_041396685.1 Burkholderiaceae bacterium | reverse complement strand
AGCGCATTGGTGGCCAGTGTGGTGCCATGAACGAACAGGCCGACGCGGGCGGCCGCGATGCCGGTGCGGGCAAGAATCCGCTCGACACCGGTCAGGACCCCCTGCTCCGGCTCACCCGGGGTGGTCAGCACCTTCAGCGAATCGCGGCCTGCGGAATGCTCGAGCACCACGTCCGTGAAGGTGCCGCCGATGTCCACGGCGAGCCGGACGACGTCAGGGCGGGCAAACTCGGCGGGCGATGTTGGATCCACGGTTGGGCGGGCAGGATTGATAACGTCGTTTCTGCAGCGTTCTTGCAAGTATGCAAGAACGCGCCGAAAATGCAACACCGATCCTCACGCGCCGACCCCATGGAACCGACCCCTGCCGCCCCCCTAGAATCGCTGGCCAATGCGCGCGCGCGCGACGCGGCCGACCCGATGCGCGGGTTTCGCGCGCGCTTCGCGCTGCCCGCCGACGGCCGTGTCGCATTCGAGGCCAACTCCATCGGCGCGATGCCGGCCGACGCGCCCGCGCGTGCCGCGGCGATCCTGAACGAGGGCTGGCGCGGGCTCGGTCGGCGCGGCTGGTCGGAAGCCGACTGGCTCGACATGCCGGCCCGGCTCGGCGCCAGTATCGCCCCGCTGATCGGCGCGGGGCCCGACGACGTTCTCGTCTGCGACAACACGACCACCAACCTGTTCAAGCTGCTGGGCCATGCCTGGCGGCAAAGGGGTGACGGCCATGTGATCGTCACCGAGGCGGCCAACTTCTCCACCGATCTGCATGTGGCCGACGGCTTCGCGCGCTTCGTCCGCGAGAGCGGCGGGCGCTGCCAGCTGGTGCGCGCGGATTCACGCGAGGCCGTGCTGGCGGCACTGGGCGACGGCGGGGTGGCGATCCTGATGCTCACGCACACCGACTACCGCCACGGCGACTGCTGGGATCTGGCCGCGACCACCGCGCGGGCCCACGCGGCCGGTGCGCTGACCCTCTGGGATCTCTCGCATTCGGCCGGCGCGCTCGATATCGACCTGCTCGGCGCCGACGCCGATTTCGCAGTGGCCTGCGGCTACAAATACCTGTGCGGCGGCCCGGGCGGGCCGTCGGCGGTGTTCGTGCATCCGCGTCATCGCGACGCGATGCCCCTGATCCAGGGTTGGATGGGACACGCAGGCCGCCCCGGTTTCGGACCCGACTACGATCCGGCGCCGGGCGTGCTACGGCTGGCGACGGGCACACCGCCGGTGATCGCGAACGCGGTCTTCTCGGCCGCCGCCGATCTCTGGGCCGAGGTCGACCGTGCCGCGCTCGGCGCCCGGCACCGCGAGCTCGGCGACCTGCTCGTGGCCCTGATCGATGCACGCTGCGCGCGTCACGGCGTACGCCTGCTCTCGCCGCGTGATCCGGCACGCCGAGGCGGCCACGCCGCCATTGCGCACGAGGGCGCGGCGGCGATCGCCAATGCACTGGTGGCCCACGGCGTCACCGTGTCGTTCCGCGCACCCGACGCGATCCGCTTCGGGGTCTCGCCGCTGTATCACAACCGCGAAGATCTCTGGCGCGCCGTGAGCGTGCTCGACGAGATCCTCACGGCTCAGACATGGCGCGATCCTGCGTACCAGGGCTCACGGCTCTGACGCCGGGCGTGACTGCCTGCATCGGTCCGTCTTTCGGTGCCGCGCCGCTCGAACCGAGGGCGCGCGGCGGGGGACATTGGGGCCTTCTTAGAAAATGGCGATCGCCCTGCCGACGATCTGGCCCCGCGCGAGGGCGTCGGCGGCTGCCGGGATCTGATCGAATCGGAATCGATCGGTGACCAGCGCTTCGAGGTCGAGGACGCCATCACGGTACCAATCGATGAAGTCGTCGATGCGCTCCTGCGGCGCCGATCCGCCGAGAACGCCGACCAGGGACTTCTCCTTCATCATGAGATCGGCGGTATCGACGGCGAACGGCTGCTTGGGGATGCCCACGACCATGCAGCGACCGCCACGTTCGATGCCGAGCCGGCCCTGCCGCAGCGACGCAAGCGCCTGCAGCGTCACCTCGGGGATCGCGACACAGTCGATCGCGACATCGACACCCGGGTGGCAGCCGCATCTAACCGGGCCGAGCCGAAGGATGGCGCCCGCCGGGTCGCCGTGGCGGCTGTTGATGCCATCCGTTGCGCCGAACCTGCGCGCGAGGGCGAGCTTGTCATCGTCCAGGTCGACCGCCACGATGCGCTCGGCGCCCGCAACCCGGGCGGCCGCAACCGCCGAGAGTCCGACACCCCCGACGCCGAAGACTGCCACCGACTCACCCTTGCGAGTCTCGGCGGCATTGAGCACGGCGCCGGCGCCCGTGATCACGGCGCAGCCGATGATGGACATCAGCGGGTCGTGAGCCGGGCCACGGATCGGCCTGACGTAGAGTTCGTCCACCATGCAGTGGTCCGCCCAGGTGTAGACGTTCGGGGATCGCCCGATGACACCCGGCGAGACTTCCGCGGTCGCCACCTGCGCCTGCCGCCCCGAGGGATCGCGACGGGGAATCCAAGTGACCAGGACGGGGTCGCCTTCCCGGATGCCGCTCACATCCGAGCCTACCCCTGTTGCCACGCCGTAGCCCTCGTGTCCGAACAGCACGGGATCCGTACGCTCCCGGTGCATCCAGTAGATCTGGCTCTGGCACAGCCCGGTTGCCAACATCTTCACGATGACCTGATGCGGGCCGGGATCGCCCAGCCGGATTTCAGCAAAGCGCAGCTCGCCGTCCTTCTCGAACTGGACGACGATATTGGCGTTGGTTGACATGACTTTCTCCATGGTCAAACATCCGAGCACGGCGTCGACCTTATGCCTGCCGCGATACGGACGTGACTCGACCGGTTCTCGTGCCCCGTCGATAGCAAACACGCTATGGCCGAGACAGCGCCGGACCGCCGGGAACCCCGGAATCATAGGCCAGTCGCTTCATCCGCTTCAAAGAGGTCAGTGGCATTCCGCTTTTTCTTTCCGGCAGGCCACACACCGTCAGATCCATGCTGGACGAAGTCGTGAGCAACGAGGCAGCCGGCTTGAAGATCGAGATCGAGGCGGATTCGATTCGACTGCGACACGAGATCATCAGAACCCGCAGCGTATGCGGGATGACGTTCGGCAGCCTCGTTCAACCTGGCCACCAACCTGCTTTCGCACGCCGGATTCCGTCCGAGTTCCGTATCACCGAACCGCGGATTCGCTCGTGCGACCAAACCGGAGCATCTCCACACGGGGCGCCGGAAACTGCACGACGGGATCACGGTGCGACTGCCGCCAGGTCAGTATCGAGTCTTCGAAATCGGGAGAATGCACATGTCAACCCTGTATCAAACGGCCGATGCCGAGCACACCGCCCTTTCGGTTCCGCTCGCCGAAATCGATACGAGTCATCCGGAACTCTTCAGGAACGACACGATCGGCCGATATTTCGCCCGCCTGCGCAAGGAGGCCCCGGTTCATTACCGTAAAAGCGGCTACTCCGGCGACTTCTGGTCCGTCACGCGGTACCAGGATATCGTTCACGTCGACACCAATCACAAGATATTTTCCTCGGAGACCCATACCGGTATCACGCTGAATGATCGACCGGAGCATCTGGATCGCCCCGCCTTCATTACGATGGATCCGCCCAGGCATGACGAACAGCGGAAGGCCGTGAGCCCGATCGTGGCCCCCCAGAATCTGGTCCAGCTGCAGGAGGGCATTCGTGCGAGGACCGCCGATCTCATCGGGCGTTTGCCACTGGACGAGCCATTCGACTGGGTCCCGGTCGTGTCCGTCGAGCTGACGACGCGCATGCTCGCAACGCTGATGGATTTTCCGTTCGAGGACCGCGCCAGGCTGACCTGGTGGTCTGACGTCGCACACATGGACATCAACTCGGGCGGCCCGATCAAATCGGAGCAACAGCGTGACGACGAGCTCTCCAAGATGCTCGAAGTCTTCACCCGTCTCTGGGAGGAGCGCGCAGCCAGGCCGATGAAGCCGGACCTCATCTCGATGATGGCGCACGCGGATGCCACCCGGCACCTGCCCGACAGCCCGCGCGAGTTCCTGGGCAACCTGCAGCTGCTGATCGTGGGTGGAAACGACACCACGCGCAATACGATGAGTGCCTCCGTTTACTTCATGGATCGGCATCCCTTGGAACAGGCCAAGCTGCGCTCGAACCCCAGGCTGATCACGAGCATGGTGCCCGAGGTCATCCGTTACCAGACGCCGCTTGCACACATGAAGCGCGTCGCGACCATGGACACGGTGCTACAGGGTCAACGGATCCGGGAAGGAGATCGAGTGATCATGTGGTACCTGTCCGGAAATCGTGACGACGAAGCGATCGAAAACCCGGATGCCTTCATCATCGATCGGGCACGTCCACGACAGCATCTGTCCTTCGGCTTCGGCATTCACCGTTGCGTGGGGAATCGGCTGGCGGAGTTACAGCTGAACATCCTGTGGGACGAGTTGATCAAGCGGGGCATCCAGGTCGAAGTCCTGGAGGAACCCGCCAGGACTTACTCGAACATCATCCACGGATTCACGTCGATGAAGGTCCGCCTGAAGCAGTGGGCGGGCCATTGAGCCGGTCGGTTCGGGGCCCGGGCGGTGTGGCCTGCCTGATTGCCGACGCTGCGCTGATCCACCAGCATCATCACGAAGCCGAGCGCGATCACGACCAGCAAGGCGGCTTCGGTGCGCAGCTTGTAGGCGATGGGCACGAACAGCGCGCACATCAGGGCAACGGCGATCAGGCCGTAGAGGGGTCTCATCGAGGGGCTCCGGATGGGGTCGGGCCGCCGGGCGGCGACCGATGCCGGTGAAAAGCCCGGCATCGAGGTGGCTCGGTGGGTCGTGGGTAGACTCTGACTCTTCGCCACGAGTAGCAACGAACGGGAGACCCACCATGACCATTCGCCACATTGTGCTTTTCGAGCTCACCGACGACGCCGAGGGCGAGGCCTTCGCGCAGATCTCACGCGAGGTCGACGCCTTGCTGCACGCGATACCGGGCGTTCAGCAATACCAGTCGGGACCCAACGTGAACCGCGATCCCAAGCGGCGGCTGATGGGGCTGACCATGGTGTTCGACAACTACGAGGGCCTGCAGACCTACGGCGCGCATGAGAATCACCATGCGGCCGTGCAGTTGCTCAAACCGTACTTGAAGGATGCCTGGATCATGCAGATGGAGATCTGAGCTCCCCTGCGCGACACGACTCAGGCCGTCACCCTGAATTGCGTGCCCATGCCGCCGCCCCGCATGGTGATGTGCACACGCTGACGGTCGTCACGCGCAGGTTCGGCAAGCGGATTGGGTGTCAGGGGCTTGGGCGCGCGCCGACGCCGCTTCAAGCACGAGGCGCTGCCCGTCAGCGGGCCCGCGCGCATCCTGGCCCGAAGCTGCCGGCACCGCCCGTGAATTGCTGCAGCCCGTGAGCCATGCAGCCGCCACCACAGTGCTCGTCGTCTGAATGAATCGTCTGCGCGAAGTCGCTCGATGATCAGCGACTGGATTCAACATGATGTCCGGTGCGGTGCAATCGGGGGTGCCATCGCGCGGGCCATGGCCGATGATCGGCCGCCTGTGCAAGCCTGCCCAATGGCTGTCGCCCTCAACGATGGCTGTCGCCCACCAGTATGACGGCAGGGGATGCCTCGCTGGCAGGCATCCTCACGCGCTTCTCGGGCAAGCCGGTATGGCTCGAGCGGTGCCGGCCTCCTCGCCACCCGAGGTCAGCTCTAGAATCCGCCTGAGCATTCACCAAGAACGGGTGCCACCCCGTGACCATGCAACCAATCGTGCGCATCGCGCGGTCCGACCCAGCTCTGGGCGCCTCCTTCGTGCATGCCTTTTCGGAGGTCAAGCGCGCAGATCGGCCGAAGTCGCGCCCACCAATCATCAGCCGCTGAACGTCCAGCCCAGGAGCCTCGTCATGCGCAAACTCATCGCCGCCACCTTCGTCTCGCTCGACGGCATCATGCAGGCCCCGGGCGGGCCCGACGAAGACCCGTCGGGTGGTTTCACGTTCGGCGGCTGGACGTTCGCTTACTTCGATGACGCCATGGACCTGTCGGCCGCCGGCTTCGATGCCCCGGGCCGCGAACTGGTACTGGGCCGGCGCACCTACGAGATCTTCGAAGCCTACTGGCCGTATCAACCGGCCGACCATCCGATCGCGGCCTCGTTTAATGCCACGCGCAAGCATGTGGCCTCGCGCACGCTGAAATCACTCGACTGGCACAACGCCACGCTGCTTGGTGACGATGTCACGGCCGCGATCGCCGCGCTCAAGGCCACGGCCGGGCCAGACCTGCAGGTGATCGGCAGCGGCAACCTGCTGCAGACGCTGCAGGCTGCCTCGCTGGTCGATCAGTTTCACGTCTGGACCTACCCGGTGCTGCTGGGCCGCGGCAAGCGGCTGTTCGGCGAGCACATCAGGCCCTCGGCGCTGCGGCTGGTGCGCTCGCAGACGTCGGCGGCCGGGGTGGTGATGAGTACCTACGAGCCGGACGGTGATGTGCGGCCGGGCTCGTTCGTCGAGAGCGAACCGAGTGAGAAGGAACTGGCCCGGCGGCGCAAGATGGCGCACCCTGGCGCGGCGTCGGACGCCTAAGGCGCAGGATTGCCGGGGCACTTGCCTCGAGCAGCGTGACAGCCGAGCAAAGCACGGCGTTGCACGTTCCCAAATTGGGGGTACTGCCGATGTCGTCCTCGACCCGGTGACCCGGCCGGTCGGGATGCGTGCCCTGGCGCCGCGTTCGTGCCCGCTGGCGGCAGCTTCACGCCCGCCTCGCGGGCGTTCGTCGCAATCTCCGGCAGCGACCGCGCGCCTCGGATAAGGTCGTCACCGGCGGCCAGCCATGATCCGTTGTTGTCAAAGCCCGATCGACATGCGACGCTGGGTTCGGCGACACCGCCGGCACGTGGAGGAGCGCGACATTGCGCATGACTCGGTCGAACAACCTGTTGCGGTCGCTGCGGCAACTTCTGCCCCTGGCAGCCTTGTTCGCTCTGGTGTTCTCGAGCCAGTATTTGTTCCAGCCGTTCGTCTGGCGCCACTGGCCTGTCGATATCGTGCTGATGGGCTGGATCGAGATCCTGCGTGATCGGCTGCTGGTGGCCGCCTGCGTGGTCGCGGCGGTTGCCTGGTTGGCCTCCGGGCCTGTTCGTCGGCCGCGCCTGCAAAAGCCGGCGACGGCGGCCGCCATCGCGTTGGGCGCGTCGAGCGGGGAGGCCTTGCTGGTTGCGCTAGGCGTGCCCAGCGCCTCATCGACATGGCTCGAGGCCGTCGAGCGGGTCGTTCGCTGGAGCGTGTTCACCGGCGGGTTGGCGTTGATCTGGCTGACCTGGTCGCGTGCACTCACCGCCGAAGCCGCCGCACGCGACATTTCGCAGGCTCAGGCGGCGGCCGAGCGCCAGCGCAACGCCCTGCGACTTCAGGCGCTGTAGGCACAGCTCGAGCCCCATTTCCTCTTCAATACCCTGGCGACGGTGAAGCGCCTGGGCGATATCGATCCCGCGCGCAGCCGCGAGCTGCTCGCGAATCTTCACACCTTCGTGCGCCTGTCGCAGGCCGCTCAGCCGCATGCGCCGCGCTGGTCGCTGGCCGACGAGCTGGAACTCACGCGTGCCTATCTCGGTGTGGTGAGCTTGCGAATGAACGGCCGGCTGACGGCGGAGTTCGCCGTGGACCCGTCTCTGCACGGGCTCGAGGTGCCTCCACTGGCGCTCGGCACGTTGGTGGAGAACGCGGTCAAACACGGGATCACGCCGTTACCCGGCCTTGGTCGAATTACGGTCAGTGCGCGTCGCCGCGACGATGCCTTGTGTCTCGAGGTCGCGGATACGGGCGTTGGATTTCAAGCGAGCACCGGCACGGGCATCGGTCTGTCCAACACGCGCGCCAGACTGCGGAGTCTGTATGGCAAGTCCGCAGCACTGGAGCTTCGCGGCAACACGCCGACCGGCGTGGTGGCAAGCCTGCGCCTGCCGGCAAGGCCCGCATGAGAGCGCCCACCATCCGGCGTCATCTGCCGCGACCGTTGAGCGCGATGCTCCGGCCGACGGCCATCGATTGGCAGCGCGGGCTGGTGCAAGGCTGCATCGTGGGAACACTGCCGCTGATCGTGGATCTCCCGCTGCCGGCAACGATGGCGGCGCTCGGTGCGCCCCACGCGCTGCGCTTTCTCGCGTTGGTCACGATCATCAGCATGGCGCGCGGTGTGGTCTGGGCATGGACCGCGCAGTGGGTCGAGGAGCGGCTCTCGACGCGCATGATCGTGGTGGTGTTCGTGACGGAGACCCTGATCCTGACGATTGCCTCGTTGGCGATCCTGCGCATGTTCGACGGCCCCTGGAACGTCGGCTTCCCGATGATGCTCTGGTTGAATCTCGCCTACGGTGGGGCCTTTTTCATCTACTGTCTGAACTCGCAACGCGCGCTGCGTGTCCGGGCCACGATGGCGCGCGCCACGCTGGCGCGAGAACGCAGCGCGGCGGCCCTGGACGACGAGCGCGTGCGGGCGATTGCTGCACGACTCGATCCCGCCTTGATGTTGAAGACCCTGACGGCCATTCGCGAGGCTTACGGGCAACATCGGCAACGGGCGGATGCCCTGCTCGATGCCCTGGTGGCCTTTCTGCGCCTTGCCATGCCGGCGGTGCGCGGCGGTCGATCCACATTGCGGGCCGAGCTTGGCCTGCTGCGCGCCCACGATGCACTCTGTGTACTGCTCGACCCGCGGCACAGCCGGTGCCGGATCGAGATCGACGACGCGTTCGGCGATACGACGTTCCCGCCGCTGCTGCTCGTGCCGCTGGTCGAAGCCGCGGGTGCCACGAGCCCCGAAGAACCACGGTTGACCGCCCGCCGCACACAGAACGGCCTGATGCTCACCCTTGACGCCACTGCACCGCCGGGCTGGCTGAATGACACCCTGTTGCAACGTGTGCAACACCAACTCCGCGGCGTGATGGGCGCCGCCACCTGCCCGACCGGCACCGGCGCCTGCTCCGCGCTTACCTTGACACTCCCCACGAACCCCACCACACCAGGAGATCGTTCATGATCGATGCAACCCCGCCTCGCCCGGAAACGGTCAGTGATCTGCGCCGTTTGCTCACCGCCTTGCTCCCGACCCTGGCGGTCGCCCCGGCCGCGCTGGCGCAAGACGCCACCAAGGTGCAGCCGCACGCCTACAAGACGGTCTTCGAGAACGAACACTTGCGCGTGCTCGAGTACGTCAGTCGCCCCGGCATGGGAATCTGCGGCGAGGGCATGCATTCTCATCCGGCCCATCTGACGATCACACTCACCGAGGCGAATGCGCGAGTCACTCGCGAAGATGGCAAGATCGTCACCGTTCGCAACGAGGTCGGCGACGTGTTCTGGAGCGAGGCCGGCACGCACGAGGTCGAGAACATCGGCGGACGCAATGTGCGCGCGCTGATCGTCGAACTCAAACAGGCCTGAGCGGCCGGCACATGCAAGCGCACCCTACCGCGCTGGTCGCGGAGGACGAGATGGTTCTCGGCGACGAGCTGTGCATGCATCTGAGCGAGCTCTGGCCCGAACTGCGCATTCTCGCGCGTGCGGTCACAGGCCTCGAGGCGCTGCATCTGATCGAGCGCCACCGGCCGGATGTACTCTTCCTCGACATCGAAATGCCGGGACTCACCGGTATCGAGGTGGCCCGCCAGGCGCACGCCAGCGCGCACATCGTCTTCATCACGGCCTATGACTCGCACGCGGTCGAAGCCTTCGAGCAGGGCGCGATCGACTATGTGCTGAAACCCTACGATCCGCGGCGCCTCGCCGAGTCGGTGCGACGGCTCCAGCAGCGCATGACGCAGGCCGCGCCTGCGCTCGAGGGCGTGCTTCGCGAGCTGGCCGCCGCCGCACGGCCACGCGACCACCTGCGATGGATCAATGCCTCGTCGGGCCAGGAGGTCAAGCTGATCACGGTGGACGAGGTCTGCTACTTCCGTTCCGATGCCAAGTACACCGTGGTGGTCACCGCCGACGGCGAGGCGCTGATTCGCAAGCCACTCAAGGAACTGGTCGAGCGGCTCGACCCCGCGCAGTTCTGGCAGGTGCATCGCTCGACGATCGTCAATGCCAGTGAGATCGCCAGCGTCGGGCGCACGTTCAGAGGCCGGCTCTACTTGAAGCTAAAGCACCGTGATGAGACGCTGCCCGTCAGCGAGGCTCACGAATCCCTGTTCCGGCAGATGTAAGCAGACCGGTTCGTCGCTGCCACGGCGCGTTCGCCACCATTCGGGCCGTGTCCGTCGCATACGTCTGCAGGGACAAGCAAGGGCGTGCAGCATGGAATCGTTCGGGCCACGTGCCGGCATTGCCGGCCGCTGCGTCCGGGCATCTCGTCCAACTTCAGGAGACATCTCGTGCGCAACACGAAAATGCTCGCCGCAACCTGTGCGGTGTTCGCGGCCATCGGCTGGCCAACCGAATCCAGCGTCGCTCAGACGACCCTTGCCGACCATGGCGCAAACCCCGTTTCGCTCTGGAGCGAGCGTGGCGCGGCCACGATCCTGCAAAAGCCGAACCCGACCGGCACCGAGCAGGAACGCCGTCCGATCGTCTTTCTGGACATGGCCACCTTGCACAGGGCGATCGACGCGGCCGTGAGTCAGGCACCGGCCGAGTCACAGGCCGCCGCGGCGCACGCCGCTGCCTACACCGTGCTCAAGACGCTTTATCCGCAGCGCGCGCAACACTACGAAGAGGCCTACAGCACCGCCATGTCGGCGCTTCACGACGGGCCAGCCGTGGCGCGCGGCGAATCACTTGGCAGCGCCGAAGCCGGCAAGCTGCTCGCCCGGCGCGCCGGCGACGGACGGTGGGCCGATGTTCCACCCGCGGAGCCCGGCACCGCACCCGGTGCGTTTCGCGGCATCAAGCCGATCAATCAGACCGTACCGCGAATCAGGCCATTTGCGCTGGCAACAGCGGCACAGTTTCGCGGTCCGCCGCCGCCCGCCCTCGACGGTGACCAGTGGGCCAGGGACCTGGCGGAAACCCGGGCCCGTGGCGGCGCAGCCAGCCCGGCCAGCGAGCGGGAGATCGAGGACGCCCGCTTTCACACCGAGCCGCCGCCGCCCTACTGGACGCGCAACCTGGTCCGCTTCGCCCGCAGCCAGGATTCGCTCGCGGCGAACGCGCGTCTGATGGCCGTGTTGTGGGTCACTCAGGCAGATGCAACGATCGCCTGTTTCGAGGCGAAGTACCACTACTACCGCTGGCGTCCGGCAACCGTGATCGCACAGGCGGACAAGGCCTGGAAGCCGCGCCTGCGCACACCGAATCACCCCGAGTACCCGGCCGCGCACTCGTGCGCCACGGCAGCACTGGCCGAATCCCTCGCGCTGTTCTTCGGCACCCGGGAGCTCGCCTTCGCATTCGACAGCAAGGCCACCGGCACCACCCATCATTGGGCGTCGGTGGATGACATGGTGACCGAGGTTCGCGAGGCGAGAATCGTCGGCGGCATGCACTTCCGAGCTGCGACCGATGCCGGTGAAAAGCTCGGCATCGAGGTGGCTCGGTGGGTCGTGGGTAGACTCTGACTCTCCGCCCCGATTGACGACGACCAGGGCTCGCGGCTCTGAATCGACGGCGGCAATCCGACACCGGCCTTGACGGGCACGGGGGGCACCGTCCAGTGCAAGCAGGCGCGCTCACCAAGCCCGACTCTCGCTGTATGGGTATGCCACCGGCCGCAGAGTTGTCCCGAAGACTGTAGGAAAGGCCGCGTTCGAAATTCGTTCGATGGTGTTGTCCGGCGAAGGTGCTCGCCGGCATTGACGCAATGCGCGCGCACTCAGGGTGCGCGCGCCTCAGTCGGTGCCTGGGTTCAGGCTCAGCTTCGGTTCGGAAAGCGCGAATACCATGGCCGGCCCGGTGGTGGCCGCCACGCCGGAGAACAATTGCACCGCGAGCTTCGTCTGGCCCCGGGCGGCCTGTTGCGCCAAGCGCTCCAACACCTTGCCCAGAGGTTCATCTGGATTGTCGAACCCCGCCTGTGTCATGACGAAGCGACCGGGAGAATACGTCCGTCCGGCTGCCGTCTCGATCGCCGGCCCCTGCCCCTGGCTGGTGAGCAGGCGGTTCCGATAACCATCGCCGCAACCGAAGGGATCGATCCCGAACGCCACCATGCCGTTGCCAACCGAGAAGGCGCCGCCACTGAAGCTGGCGACCAATGGCTCACCGAACCGTACCCGGTAGCCAATCTTGTGGAAGGCAATGTTCTTGACCAGCACGTTCGAGATTATTTCCGGCCGACGCTTCAACAGCCCCGGATCCTCGGATTCGAAATCGATCACCACCTCGATCTTCTGATCGGCTTGCCACGGCGCGGGCAATGCGTCGCCGGCCGGCAAGCGGGCAACGCTCAGCGTGGCCTGCAGTCGAAGCTCGATCGTTTCGGCCAAGGCGTGCGCCGACAGGCTCATGCTCACGCCGCCCAAAACCCAAGCCCATGCCAAAAAGGTTCGTGTCGTCTTCATTTGCTGGTTTCCTGCGGTCGGTGAACGGACATTGACCTGGCGGCAAGCTGGCGGCGAATCCGTTGCCATGCCAAGCGCTCTGGCGGCGCCAGGCCCTGGCCATTCATGCCAGCGACGGCGTCCAGCTCGTTCAGCTCGGCGCGGCCGCCCCGTTGCAGATGATAGGCTGCCTCATCCACCAATGCACGCATCAGGAAGGTCACCGCCTGCTGTTCACGTGCGACGGACTTGGCAGCAGCCAACTCGGCGATCACCCGGCCATCAGCAGCTTCTGTTCGGGCCAGGCACGACGCGCGCAGGCGATGGAACTCTGCCGCCCACCAGAACTCGCCGCGAGCCGCCCCTGCCGCCTGTCCGCGATCGATTGCGCGCACCGCCCGCTCGAAATGGCCACAGGCGATCAGCCCCTCCACCAGCCCCAGCAGGCAACGGGTCTCGAAAGTGGGACCGGCGCGTCCGTTCACCAGCAACCGTTGGGCCTGCTCGAGCAGCCCCACACCGGCGGCCGCCTGGCCGCTGAGTACAGCCAGCCGACCACGATACAGATTCGTGACCCCCACCGCCAACGGATGGTCGGGCGTCTCGTTGGCGCGTTCAAGTGCAGCCACGCGGCGTCGGAGCATCGGCACGCGCCGCCACTGCACATCCAGTTCGGCGGCAATCGCGAGAATCGGTGCGCGGTCGGTGGGCCGCAGATGCAGCAGCGAGAACCGAGACAGGGCCTCAAGCATGCTCGCGGCGATCTCGGCCTGTCCCCGAATCCATGCCGCCAGGGCGCCGACGCCGATGGCGCCCAGCGCCGGCCACGGAGGTGCTGCCGCATCGGCCGTACCAGCTTCGATCGCGGCCTGATGGATCTCAAGCGCTGCGTCGGCCTGCTGGCGGGCCATGTCGAACTCGCCCGCGAGCAGATGAATTGCCGCGATTGCCCGATGCGCCTCGACGCGCAGCACCGGCACCGGCGTTTGTGCGCACAGCGCGGCCACGTGCTTCGCCGTGTCACGCGCACGAGTCAGGTCGTGGTCCATCTCGTGCAAGCGCACCCGATTCCAGACCTGGACCTTCAACAGGGGATCCTGTATCTGGTCCGCCAGATCGCCAAGGCGGCCGAGCGCCGAGGCGATTTCCGCTCCCGAGGTGCCGTAGGCGATCGTGGCATTGTTGACGATGCCCAACAGGAAGCGGCTGCGGTTCTCGATCACGCGCGCACTTGGTGGCTCCGCATCGAGCAAACGCAAGGCCGCCTCCAGAGCCTGGATCGCAACTCCGTACCCGCGCCGCTGTTCCGCGGCTTCAGCGGCGCGCAACGCCCAATCGAGTGCGGCCGGCCGATCGCCCGCCTGTTCGAAATGAAAGGCGATTCGCAAGCCGTTGACATCGGCCTCGGGGCCGTCGATCGCGATCATTGCCACGGCGATCGCACGATGCCAATGGCCGCGCCGCGAGGGCGGCAAGCGCTGATACAAGAGCTCGCGAATCGCATCATGCTCGAACTCGTAGATCCCCGGCTCAGGGTCGCGCATCAATCGCGCTTGCCAAAGCCGATCCAGGCGCAGACCGGCATCACTGGCGGACAGGCCCGCGACATCCGCCAATACAGGGAGAGAAACCCGGTTGCCCGCCACGGCGGCAATCTGAGCAGTTTCGAGTGCGTCCGCAGACAAGCGCTCGATGCGCGTGGCGATGATCTCGGCAATTGCCGTGGGTATCGGATCCTCGTCGCCCATGCCGAACGAACCGATCCCCTCCGCCGACGCCTGCAACCACTGCACGGTGATCAGCGGGCTACCGCCGAACCGCCGATGAAACGCCTCGATCGCTGCCACCGGTAGCGGATCGCGGGACAATCGTCGACACTCGAGTGCGAATAGCGCCGCTGTATCGTCGAGCCCCAACTCATCGAGCGCGATGCGATGTAACACGTCTAGCCGGCGAAGCGAATTCAGAAACGCATGAATCGGTGCGTCATCGTGCGCTTCTTCATCGCGCAGGGTGGCCAGGACGAGCAGCGGGCTATCGGAGTGGCCATCCAGCAAGTGACTCAGCGCATCGAACGAATCACCGTCACACCACTGCATGTCGTCAAGCACAAGGAGCGTCGGTTCATCGCTAGGCGCCAGCATACTGGCAATGTTCTCGAACAAGCGACCCCGCTGCGGATTCGTCGCTCTGCTATCCGCGCCCAGCTCCGCCGGATCATCCTTGTTGACCAATGACGGCATCGCTGCATCGACCATTGCCCTGTCTCGTGTATCGAGGCGCCGACGACGCTCACGCAGCGAGGCCGAGCCCAGCCAGACTGCCAGCGGCGAGAACGCCGGCAGGCTCGCGGCATCCCAGGTGCGTGCCTGCGCCATCGTCAGGCCGCATGCGCGCACGGATTCGGCAAACGCCTCGACCAGGCACGTCTTGCCGATTCCCGACGCGCCCTGCACCAGGCAGAACTGCGCGCGTCCGGTCATTGCGCGACGCCATAAGGATGTCAGCCGATTCCATTCCTGTTGACGCCCGACCAGACCCGGCGGTGCGGCCAGCGGCAGCGCATTTCGCGGATTTGTCTCGCTCCCGCTCAGCGCCTGACGTTGCAGCGCGATCAGCTCCGCGCCTGGGGCCATGCCCAGATCCTGCTCGATCGCCCTTGCCGTGGCGCGATAGGCGCGCAAAGCCATCGTCGCATGGCCGGCGTCGAGGTACAGGCGCATCAACCGCTCGCAGACCTTCTCGTCAAGACGGTCGGCCGCCAACAAGCGCTCGAATATCTCGGCAGACGCATCCAGCCGACCGGCTGTCTCCAGATGCGATGCCAGGGCGTATGCCGCTTCGCGATACTTGCGACTGAGCGCCTCCCGACGCGCGAGGACCCAGGTGTCATTCAGGCCCGGCAGCAATTCACCGTGGTAACGATCGAACGCTGCGCGGAGAGCCAGGGCCCGCGCGCCCGAATCGACTTCCGCGCCAGCGTTGCCGTGGGCTTCCGTGATGCCGTTGTCTTCGTCGCGCGCGTCGCCGTCGGCGCGGGCAAGCATCGCCTCGAACTCCCGGACATCGATTCGGCAGGATGCCGGATCGACCCATTGCACCTGGGCTTTGTTGGTGCGAATGCAAGCATCGATCAACGGATGCAGGCGCCTGAGTTCGTGCAGCTCGCGACGCAGGTTGGTTCGCGCCTGCTCATGCGTGGAAGCAGGCCAGAACATCGCGGCCAGCCAGTTGCGGTCGAGCATACCGCCCGGAGCGATGCTCAGGCAGGCGAGCAGTGAGACGGATCGCGCGCGCGTCAGGGTGTCGAGTTCTTGCCCGTCGATGAGCAGGCGGAACCGCCCGAGGAGACACAGATCCAATGTCGCCACCATGGGATCACGATGCCCGCAACGCCACACGCGGTGATATCGCCACCGGCGATCTCGAAAACGGCGACGACTCGCGCATTGCCACTGCCATCATCCGGCATGACGCGACCACACCCGCAACGCGTCAGCGGTCTTCGCGAATCGTCTGCACCAGATCGACCAGCATCAACACGAAACCGAGGGCGATCACGACCAGCAAGGCCGTCTCGGTGTGCAGCTTGTAGGCGATGGGCACGAACAGCGCGCACATCAACGCAATTGCGATCAGGCCGTAGAGGGGTCTCATCGGAGGGCTCCGCGTGGGGTTGGTCCGCCGGGCGGTTTGATGATGTCGGTGCGCTTCATGCGAGGCTGCGCATCAGGGCATTGGCGCTGCGCAACAGACGCGCGTCGTCGTGCCGGGCACCGATCAGCTGCACGCCCAGCGGCATGTCGTCGGTGCCGGTCATCAGCGGCATGCTGAGTGCCGGCAGGCCGGTGAACGAGCCGAGCGAGCAGAAGATCGGGTCGCCGGTGGCATCGAGCCCGCGCGGCGCGACACCGGTGGTGGCGGGCGTGATGATGGCGTCGTACTCGTCGAAGATGGCGGACAGGGTCTGCCTGAGCCGCTCGGCCGCTTCGAGGGCGGCCAGGTAGTCGGCGGCGAGCACCTGGCGCCCGCGCGCGAGCTGGTCGCGCATGCGCTCGCTCAACCGATCGGCGCCGTGATCGAGGGCCTGACGCAGGTTGTGGGCCATGTCGGCGGCCATGATCGCGGCCTGCCAGCGCTCGATGTCGTCGGCCCAGCCGGGAAGTTCGACCTCTTCGCAGGGCAGCGAGAGCGCGTCGACGAGTTCGCCGAACGCCTGCCGTGTGTCGTCATCGGCGCGCGACCAATAGGGCGAGCGCAGGAAGGCGAAGCGTGGCGCCATCGGGGGCTCGGACTGTGCGAGCGAGACGAAGTCGGGCACGGCGCGCGGCCGCGTGTCTTCGTCGAGCGGATCGTGGCCGGCCAGCACGTCGCACATCAGCGCGATGTCGTCGAGCGTGGCGGCGAACACGCCGACGTGATCGAGCCGGCGCGAGAGCTGCAGTACGCCGCGGCGCGAGATCAGGCCATGGCTGGGCTTGAAGCCGTAGACACCGCAGTAGGCGGCCGGCCGGATCACCGAGCCGTTGGTCTGCGTGCCGATGGCCACCGGCGCCATGCCGGCGGCGACGGCCGCGGCCGAGCCGCTGGACGAGCCCCCGGGCGTGCGTGAGGGGTCGTGCGGATTGTGGGTCTTGCCCGGCTGGTAGTAGGCGAGTTCGGTGGTGACGGTCTTGCCGAGCACGATGGCATCGGCGCGCCGCAGCCGCTCGACCGCCGCGCTGTCGCGATGCGGGCGACGCCCGGCCTGCAACGGCGTGCCGTTCTCGGTGGGCAGGTCGGCGGTGTCGAACACGTCTTTGATGCCGACCGGCACGCCGAACAGGGCCCCCACGGGCGCGCCGCCGCTGCGCCGCGCATCGACCTGGCGCGCCTGCGCCAGCACGTGCTCGGCGTCGAAGGTGGTGAAGGCCTGCACCGACGGTTCGACCCGCTCGATCTGCGCCAGATGCAGGCGGGCGATGTCTTCAGCGCTGGCCTCGCCGGCACGCAGCAGCGCGACGATGCGGGTGGCCGTCAGGCGCTCGTCGGCACGATCAGTTGCCATAGAACACGCTCGGCAGCCAGAACACCAGCTGGGGAAAGATGTAGACCAGCGCCATGGTCACGAACACCATGCTGAGAAACGGAAAACAACCACGAAAGATGGTGACCAGCTGGATGTTGGGTGGTGCGATGCCCTTCAGATAGTAGGCCGACATCGCCATGGGTGGTGTCAGGAACGAGGTCTGCAGGTTGAGCGCGATCAGAATGCCGAACAGCATCGGATCGATGTTGAAGTGCGGCAGCAGCGGCAGGAAGATGGGCACGAAGATGATGATGATCTCGCTCCACTCGAGCGGCCAGCCGAGCAGGAAGATGATCACCTGCGACAGCAGCAGGAAGGTGACCGTGTTCAGCGGCAGGCCTAGCACGAACTCCTTGATCAGGCCCTCGCCGCCCAGGTAGGAGAACACCGACGAGAACGTCCACGAGCCCACGAACAGAAAGCACACCATCGCGGTGGTGCGCGCGGTGAGGTAGACGGCCTCGCGCAGACGGCCCCAGGTGAGAGCCCGGTAGCCGGCGGCCAGCAGCAGCGCGCCCATCGCACCGACGGCCGCCGCCTCGGTGGGCGTGGCCAGGCCGAACAGAATCGAGCCCAGCACCGAGCTGATCAGCAGCGCCAGCGGCAGGAAGGCCTTGGCCAGCAGCAACACCACCTGCACGAGCGAAACGTCGGATTCGGCCTTCGAGAGCTTGGGCGCCAGCGACGGATTGAACATCGTACGCACGATCACGTAGATGACGTACAGCCCGGCCAGCAGGAAGCCGGGTAGCATGGCCGCGGCATACAGCTTGACCACCGACACGGCCGACGTGGCCGCATACACGATCAGCATGATCGAGGGCGGGATCAGGATGCCGAGCGTGCCGCCCGCACAAATCACACCCGAACTCAGCCGCTGGTCGTAGCCGGCGCGCAGCATGACCGGCAACGCCAGCAGGCCCATCAGCGTGACCACGGCACCGACGATGCCGGTGGCGGTTGCGAACAGCGCGCAGGTGAGCAGTGCCGCCACGGCCATCGAGCCCGGTACGTTCTTGAGCGCCAGGCGCAGGCTGTGGAAGAGCTGGTCGAGGATGTTCGCGCGTTCGATCACGTAGCCCATGAACAGGAACAGCGGCACCGCCACCAACACATCGCTGTTCATGACGCTGAAGGTGTTCTGCGTGAACAGATAGAACACCCGGTTCTCGTAGAACGCGAAGAAGGGGTCGTAGTAGGCGTAGAAACCGAAGGCCACGCCCATCGCCATCAGGGTGAACGCGATGGGGAAACCAAGCAGAATGACAAAGATGAACAGGCCAAGCATCAGGATGGCCACGACCGGGTCGCTCATGATGCGCTCCCGGTCTTGCCCGCTTGATCGCGCAGCAGCTGGTTCTCGAGTTCTTCGACGTCGTGCAGGCGCGCCGGCCAGGCACCCTCGCGAATGCAGATGATGCAGCGGCCGACCTCGGCCAGCCCCTGCAGGGTGAGCAGCACCCCGGCCAGCGGGATCAGCATCTTCAGCGGCCAGATGGGCACGCCGATCGGACTGTTGGTGCTGACTTCACCCACGCGGATGGCGTCGGATGCATAGCCGTAGCCCGACCAGACGAGCGCCAGCACGCCGGGGAAGTAGAACAGGAAATAGAGCACGAACTCGAGCCGGGCCTGCACGCGCGGCCGCAGGGTGCGGTAGATGACATCGCCGCGCACGTGGCCGTCACGCGAGAGCGTGTAGGCGCCCGACATCAGGAACAACGCGCCGTAGAGCATGTAGCTCATGTCGAACGCCCAGCTCGTGGGGTCATTCAGCACATAGCGCACGAAGACCTCGTAGCAGGTCCCGATGGTGAGGATCATGATGCACCACGCGAAAGCGTGGCCAACCGTCTTGCTCAGGATATCGACCTGCCTGACGAACGCGCGTATCAACTGAAGGCTCCTGGTGTGCTGCCCAACGAACGGGTGCTTCCGGGGTCGGCCGTGACAGGCCGGCCCCGGAAGCACGCGAACGAATCGAATGGCCGCCGCGCGCCGACCCGGCGTCGCGGCGTGCGATGGCGCTCAGGCCGTCGGCAACTTGGTCTTGAACACGTGCTCGTAGCCCATGCGGTAGTCGGCGTCGTTCATGAACCAGTAGTAGGCGACGCGCTTGGCCCAGTCGCGCTGCGACTGAACCACCTTGGCGAAGAACGGGTCTTCGTCCGAGAGCTTCTTGGTGAGCACATCCCAGGCCTCGAGCTGGGCGCGGAAGACCGACGACGGCGTGCGCTGCACATTGACCTTGGACTTGTTGATCAGGTCTTGCAGATCGCGCGAGTAGTTGTCCATCGCGGTGAAGAAGTTCGACGCGCTGGCCGACTCGACACCATATTGCAGGATGGCCCGCAGGTCGGCCGGGATGGCGTCCCACTTGCGCTTGTTGAAGATGATCTCGAAGAACTCCATCGCCTGATGGAAACTGCCCATCATGTAGTTCTTGATGACGTCTTGTGCACCAAAGCGCGAGTCGGACGTGGGATTGTTGAACTCGAAGGCATCGATGACGCCGCGCTCGAGCGCCGGGATGATCTCGCCACCCGACAGCTGCGTGACCTTCGCGCCCATTTCCTGCATCAGGTCGGCCGCCAGGCCCACCGTGCGGTACTTCAGGCCCTTGATGTCTTCGGCCGTCTTCACCGGGTTCTTGAACCAGCCCAGCGGCTGGGTCGGCATGGGCATCGCGAAGAAGCCGACCACGTTCAGCTGCAGCTTCTGCAGCAGCTCACGGTAGAGTTCGAGACCACCGCCGCGGTAGATCCAGGCCAATGTCTGCTGGGCGTCGCAGCCGTTGATGGGGCCCGAGCCGAACAGCGAGGCCACCTTGCTCTTGCCGTACCAGTAGACCGGCACGGTGTGGCCGGCATCGAGCACGCCCTTGTTGACCGCATCCATCACTTCGAACGGCTTGACCACCGAGCCACCGACCAGGTAATCGATGCGCAGGCGGCCACCGGCCATCTCGTTGACGCGCTTGACGTACTCTTCGGCCATCTCGTTGAAGATGTCCTTGGCGCCCCACGAGCCCTGCATCTTGAACACGATCGGCGACTGGGTGCGGCCGATCATGGGGAACGCCAGGGCGCCGGCACCCGCCGCCGTCGCGCCCGCCAGGAATCGCCTGCGGCGCGGCTTGTCTTCGACTGCGGGTTTCGCCTCGCCCGGTTGCTGCGCGGTCTGTACCTGGACTTCGCTCATCGTTTGTCTCCCGTTACCGGAGTCTGAGCCGCGCGTGGGCGACCTGACGACCCGGCAGTTGCAGTTGCGTCCGGCAAGGACGCTCGTATGGCCCGCCCGGGCCATGACCTTTTGGCGCCAGGATAACCCCATCCAGCCGCACTTTTCAGATGAGGGTACTGCCTTTGGCGGCACCGCTGAATTGGCCGGACCGCCCGTCGCGGCGGCGGGACGGCGAAACTCGCGGGTGGAGCTGCCATGCATCGTATGGTAGGCGTCGCCCGGGGCGGCGAAAAGGCGGGATGCAAGCAGTCATCGGGGTTCGCCAGGTGGGCGCGGCGCTCGTCGAACGGCCGTTGGCGAGCCCGGGGCTCGAATCAGCCGGGCGTTCGAAAGCCGACATGTGCCACGGCTTCGACCCTTTGTCGTCGTTTGATTTGAGGACGAGGTCCGGGGCGCTTGGCATGTCCGGGCCTTGCGTTGGCGCGATCGGTGCGGCGCCCGACGCCGACGCTGGTCTGACCGGGCCCGGTCAAACCCCGGCGTCGGCCCACTATCGAGGCCGGGCGCGCGGGCCGCCAGAATCAAATGTCTTCAAAGCCCTCGCTCTGATGCAAACCGGGTGCGCCATCCGTTGCGCGGTGGCCTGCCCGGGTGCGCCATCCGTTGCGCGGTGGCCTGCCCGGGTGCGCCATCCGTTGCGCGGTGGCCTGCCCGGACGAGCCCCCTTGTGAATCACGGCTTCGGGCCGCCATTCCAGATCTGCCGATGGATCAGCCAATGGCCACCGGCTCGTTGCAGCACGAAGATGACGCGCGCGTCCTGGCGCCCGACTTCGCCCGACGCTTTCACGGTGCGGGTACCGGTGACGTCCGCGCTGGCAAACCCCAGGCTACCGTCCACGACAAGCTCCGTCACACGCAACGCAACGTCGAGCGTGATCGCTTTGAAGAGCTTCTCCACGGCCGCGGCGATCGCCCTACGTCCACCTTCGACGGCACGGCCAGGGGGAATCCGCGCACCGTCTTCGGTGAACAGCCCTGCGTAGCCGGGCGCGTCGCCGGCATTGACCACGGCCGGATAGCGAACGCTCAACAGATCGCCGATCTGGGCGAGATCATCGGACTGCCCGGCCTGGGCAACCTGCGCAGCCCCCAGCAATACGAACAGGCCGGAAAGCATGCGATTGCGCCCGAGCGCCAACAACGAATGCGTGTTCATGATGAGTCCCCTGGACATTGGATGGTTGGAGCGTCGGCACGCAGCCCTGAATCGCGGCGGGCAAATCTGGGCCGGTGGCGACGCAAGCATCCTAGTCAGCGATGCGTTGGGGAAGCGTTGGGCCGCTGCGCGCGACGCCAAGGGCAGACTCGGCTGCCCGTATCTCCGCACTCTCACCCAGGGGTCGTAGACGCTCCAGAAAGCGGCTTGCCGCGGCTCTCGCCTCGTCGGAATCGCGACCGGCTTCGTCGAGCCAGATGAGCTTGTCGACCAGGGCGCGCAGCACGAGCATCGGCGCGCCCTGACGGCGGGCCACGGCCAATGACTGATTGAAGGAGGCCTCGACGACGGCCGCGGACCCGGACAAAGCCGCCTGCACGCGGGCGCGCACGCGATAGATGTCGGCGGCCCAGGTGAGCTGACCGGTCTCGCGCATCGTTCGCTCGGCGATGCTGATACTCTGGGCGGCATCATCCGGCTGGCCTGCCCGGAGTTGCGCTTGCGCCAGATGCGCGAACCAGGTTGGGAACAGGTGATGGTCGGCCTCTGCCGGGTACCGCGCAATCGCGTCGCGCATGGCCGCGATGCCGTCATCGAGCGAACCGGTTTCGGCCTGCACCCACCCCTCGAAATACCCGGCGATCGATTGGACTCGCGGCATGCCACTGCGTCTGGCCAGACCGGACAGATCCCGGGCGACCTCGCGGGTCTCGGGCAGTTGGCGCAGATGCTGGAACACATTCGCCCGCACGAGGAGGAAAAGCGTCTGCGAGAAAATGTCTGACTGCGTCTGTACGTTGCTCGTCGCGCGTTGCATCCCCGCCGCAGCGTCGATCGAGCGCCCGAGAACGACGTGGTTCATTGCACGCACGCCGAACAGCAGCGACACCTGGAACGGCGGACGCGCCGGGTCGATCACGCCACGTGCGATGGCCCGTTCGACGATTTCGACGGCCCTTTCCAAGACCGTCTCGGCCTGCGCGAACCGGCCGAGCTGGAACGACGCGACGCCTTCGTTGCGCAGGGCTTCGATCTGATCGGCCGGCTCGCCTCTGACCGCGGCGATCGCAACTTGTTGCCGCGCTGCGCGCAACGCCCGACGCGTCGCGCCGGCGAACGAATAGAGCACGCGCAGCCGAAGTGCCACTTTGAAGCGAAGTGCCGGGTCTTCGAGGCCAGCGCCCAGGCGCTCCAGTTCATTGCAGATCGCCATGGCACGGGGAGCGGCATGCCCCTCGACCAGCGCAACCAGGGCCGACAGCCGCAGCAGCAGCTGTACGTGTTCGGCCACGCGGCGCCGATGGGGATCGCTGGCATCGAGCAGGCGGCGACAGGTGTCGGCAAAGAGAATGGCTTCGCGTAACGCCAGGGCACGCTCGGCCAGATCGACGGCCGCCTTGCCAGCGGCCAGGGCGGCCGCCAGATCCCCGGCCATCTCGTGATGCCAGACGACCTGCCCGGCAACCCCTCGTGCGAGTCCACCTATTGTCTGACCCACCAGGGCACTGGCCGCCCGGGCGTGCAGCACCGCCCGCAGCTGCGGCGAAATCGCACGGTAGCAGTAGTCGCGCAACAGCGCATGGCGAAACGCGAACACCCCGACCTGCCGCCCGTCGATCATGCGGCAGGCTTCCAGGTGCCGCAGGGACTCGGCGAGATCGATGGCGTGCGATCAGCAGGCGTGCTCGAGCACGGTCAGCGGCACGTCACCCGCGAAGACAGCAGCCTGTTCTGCGAGCAACCTGGCCTGACCCGGCAGGTCGGCGAGGCGATCCGACAAGGCCGCACGTAAACGATCGGGCAGCGCGGCGTTCACCGGTGAGCGGCAAAGTGAGTCGAGGGCCCGATCGTCGAGTCTGGCAAGTTCGATTGCGAACAAAGGCACGCCCTGGGCCAGACGCACCACCGCTTCGACCCGCGCGGCGTCGCCCGGCGCGGCACCGCCCGGCGGCTTTGACCGGGCGCCGCCGCGAAGGCGCGCGACCAGGGTGCGGATCGACGTCGCCGACAGCGGCGACAAATCGATCTCCACGGGGTTCAGGTGCTGCGCCAATGCCGTGGCGCTCGGCGCCGGGCCCGCGTCTGATGGACCGGACCGCGCTTCGGTCGCGGCCAGCACGGCGACCGGCAGCCCGGCGCCTGGGTGCAGCATGAAGCGCAAGAAATCCAATGAATCGGCATCGACGTCCTGCAACTCGTCGATAAACAAGATGCGGGGCCCTGCGGCCGTTCGAAAGACCTCGAGAAGCGCCTCGAACAGCCGTCGCCGCGACCGGTTGGCCGGCCACGAAAACAGGGCGGGCACGGGTTCTTCCCATGCCACCAGATCGGGGAAAGCGAGCACGATCTCGCATCGCAACGGCAGCGCGAGGCGATTCAATGCCCGATGGAGATCGACTGCCCGCAGCCACTGCGCGACCATTGCGTACGGCAACGAGCGCCAGGAGCGGTCACAGGGCACACGCAGGGAGGCGATGCCTGACTCGCCCAGGCGGTCGAGGCCTTCGCCGGCCAAGCGCGATCGGCCCACGCCGGGTTCCCCGGAGATCAGCGCCAGCCGTGTCCCGCCCTGACCCACCGCCCGGCCCCAGGCCAGCAGGCGCTTCAACTCGGCGCTTCGGCCGACAAAGGGCGGCCCACCGTCCCCGTCGAGGCCGGCCTGCGCGGGAGACCAACCGGTTGCGTCGTCGGGAACCCGTGCGGTAAGGCTTGCCCGCAACGCTTTCAGGGACGCCCCCGGCTCCACACCCAGCGCTTCGGAAAGATGCTGCGCACATCGATCGTAGGTCTGCAACGCCAGCCCGAGATCGCCCCGGTCGCGATGCAGCCGCATCAGCATCAGGGTGGCTGACTCGCGACCGGGATCAGCCGTCACGATGCGCTCCGCCAGTGCGATCGCACCGGTCAGGTCGCCGTTGCCAGCCAGCAGACCCACCAATTCGCTCGTCAATGCCAGCCACTTGAGCATCAGCCTCTGACGCTCGAGGACGATCCAGGGATCCGGGAGATCGGCCAGCAGATCGCCCGCGTAGAGGGTGGCTGCCTCGAGCCCGAAGACCATGCGGGTCCGCGCTTCGGAGGCGCGTTCAAAGGCAAGCGTGGCGCCGACAAACCGCTGGACGTCCGTCTCTTCTCCCTCGGGCGCCTGCCAGCAAAGATGCTCGCGCGTGGCTCCCAGCCGGGCGGCGACATAGGGGCTCGACTGCCGGATATCGAACAGCGTACGACGCAGATTTGCCCGGGCCCGATGGCTGTCGAGATCGGCCCAGATCGTGTCAGCGAGTGTGGCGCGTCGCACCGGATCGCCGGCATGAAAGACTAGGTACGCCAAGGCGGAACGGGCCCGATCGCCAGGGATCTCGATGTCTGGCCCGTGGTCAGTGCCCACCTGAAGGCGCCCGAACAGACGAACACGCAATGCCATTGACATAGCAGGGGACCGGCTGTTCGAAAACGGCCCGGGGCGCGACCCGGGCCGACGCATCAACTGCGATTGTTGAACCCCGCGGCTGCGAAACATCAGCGTTGGGTCGGCATAGGATGAAAGTCGACCGGCAAGGTGTCAAGAAAGGATCAAGAAGCCGCATCGGGCCGGATGCGCAAGTTCCTCGGTGCAATCGCCGGCAACGAGTAAGGACCGCGCCGATCCTCGCACTGGTGCCCCATCGCTCGCGGTCAAGGCTCATGCCAGGCCAGGGGCCTTGGCTGAATCGGGAAGATCCGCCATTTGTCATCCGAATTCGCCATTCTTGACGATTGCCTGCCCCACCAACGCGTGATCCACTTGATGATCGTTTCACCGTGGAGAAGCGCGTGACCGAAGCCATCGCTGCGCCCTGTGCCGCCGACGCAATACGCTGTGATCTTTGCATTGTCGGAGCGGGGATCGCAGGGTTGAACGCATTGTTCTCAGCGGCCAGACATCTCGATGCGAACGCACGGGTGGTGTTGGTCGATCGTCGGGAAGCGGCGGGTGGTATGTGGCGGGATGCTTACGACTTCGTTCGCCTGCATCAGCCTCATGGCATGTTCACGGTGGGAAACATTCGCTGGACGCAGGGCTTCGCGCCCGAGCATCTGGCGAGCAAGCAAGAGGTTCGTACCCATCTGGAGTATTGCCTGGCGCAACTGCGCAAGAAGGTGACGCTCGTGGAGCTTTTTGGCTATGAGGCTCGCGAACCCAGCGAGTGCGTTGTCGGCGGTGAAAGCTTCTGTGAACTGCTTTGCGAGCGCGGCGAGCCCGATGGCGGGTCTCGAACGGTGATTGCCAAGCGGGTCATCGTGGCGTCAGGCTATGAGGTCGACGCCCTCGAGCCGCTGTCTCTCTCCAGCGAAAACGTCGTGTCTGTCGCTCCATCCAAGGTACTTGAAGCCGCTGCCGCGTCAGATGCGCCAGTCTTCATCGTCGGTTTCGGTAAGACCGCAATGGACACGGCCCTGGCACTTCTGAAACAGAAGCCCGGCCGAGAACTGAACATGATCACCGGCTCGGGCAATGTCTTTGCACGCCGCGAGCAGTTCTTTCCCGGCGGAGCCGCGAAATGGTGGTCGGGCATGACCACCCTGACCGCGTTTCTGGATACCTGTGCCGACTACAACGGTCAAAACGACGACGAGGCCTTCGCCGCGTTTCGTGAAAAATTCACGATCAGCCCTGAGCCGATGGCGGGCGAACGCTATTTCTTCGGGATTTTGTCTGAAGCCGAGAGTAAAACCATTGCCGAAGGCGTGAGTCGGTTTACGAGGGGCTACCTCCGAGATGTCATCGACACACCCGATGGGCCACAAGGACTGATGCAAGACGGCTCTCTGTGCCCGATCCCCGCAGGCGCGCTGGTTGTCAACTGTACCGGCCACCTGATCCGCGACAAGGGTCCTTCACATCCTTTTCTCTCCGAGGGGGGGTTGATTCTGCGCATCACCACGCGCTCTGCAGTTCACTTCCTGACGTCGGTGTCTGCCTATTTCCTCACCGAGCTGTTCATGTCAGACCGGCTGCGCGATGTACCGCTCTACGCGCTGGATATGCCGGCGCTTTACGACAAAGACCGCAAGGCCTGGATCATGGCCGCGACCACGCTCTCGACCATGAACTTGCTGTTGTTCATGCAGGCCGTGCCTTTCAAGGTTCTCGACGCCTGTGGTCTGGATCTCGACCGATGGCACCCCCTGCACCGACGGCTACTCTCCCTGATCAACGCGAAGCGGGGAGAATCGGGAAAGCTCAGCCAAATGCGCGCGTCGCTCGATGCCGTGCAATCCCGGTTCGGGGTGCAATGCGGCCGCCTCCCGCATCCTGCGACACCGACCCGGGCCAGGCTCGCAACCGCGGCATAGCGGCCCGACGAGGCAACCACACGCCGGGGGTGTCCGAAGGGGTTCGCTGAGCCAGTCGAGACGCGCTGGCTCAGACCCAGCACGATCGTCAACCGGCTCCGGCGAACAGACACAGCATCGTCACGTCGTCGTGCGCGGGTTCGTCGCCCGCGTGGGCGGCGAGCGCCCGACTCAGGGTGTCGATGAGCGATTCCGGTGTGGGCGCGCTGGCGATCTGAGCCGGCAATGAACGTTCCCCGAAGGGCTGGCCTTGCGGGCTGCGGGCTTCGGGCAGGCCGTCGCTGAACACCAGCAGGCGGTCGCCGGCCTGCAGACGGGTGCACTGCGCTTCGTGGGCGACGCCGGCCATCATGCCCAGGGCCGGGCCGCCCGGCGATAGGCGTTCGATCTCCGGCGCGCGGGCGCGCCAAAGCATCGGCGCATCGTGCCCGGCGTTGACGACGTGCAGATCGCCGGTGCCGGGGTCGAGAATGGCCGCGAACACGGTGGCGAACATGTTGTCGCGCCCGTGCACGGTGGCGATGTAGTCGTTGGTGAAGCGCATGGCACGCACGAGCACCTGGTCGGCGGATTCGCGCTCGCCGGCCTGCTGCAGGCTGATGCGCAGCAGGCTGCGAAACAGGCCCATGTAGAGCGCCGCGCCGACACCCTTGTCGCAGACGTCGGCCAGCACGAACGCCAGCCGGCCGTCGGCCAATGTCATGGCGTCGTAGAAGTCGCCGCCCACCTGCCTGGCCGGCGTGCACGAGGCGGCCATGGGCCAGCCCGCGATCTGCGGCAGCCGCTCGGGCAGAAAACCCATCTGGATACGTTCGGCAATCGCCATCTCGCGCGACAGCGACTGCAGCAGGCGGGCGTTCAGATCGGCGACCCGCTTCTTGGTGAGCGACGACTCGATGCGCGCGCGCAGCAGCACCGGATTGAACGGCTTGGTGATGTAGTCGTCGGCGCCCAGGTCGAGGCAGCGCACGACGCTCTCGAGGCCGTCGATGGCGCTCACCATCACGACCGGCACGTGCCGAAGCCGGGGGTCGGCCTTGATACGGGCGAGTGCCTCGTAGCCGTCCATGTCCGGCATGGTGATGTCGAGCAGCACCAGGTCGAACGCGGCTTCGTGCAAGGCCCGTAGCGCCTCGCGCCCGGTGTGCGCGAAGGCGTGGCTATGCCCCAGGCGCCTGACGCGCCGCGCGAGCAGTTCACGATTGACCTCGAGATCGTCCACGATCAGCACGTGGGCGGGCGTGGCCGCCGTCTGGGCTGCCGGCCCGGCCTCGGGGGATGGTCTGGCCTCGGGTGACGGTCCGGCCTCGGGCGATGCACTGCCGGACCCATGCGACACGTTCATGCGCGAACCTCGGCGGCGTGCTCGATCAATCTGCGCAGGTAGGGCATTTCGGCTTCGGCCGCCGCCGCGCCCCGTGCGACGAGGTGCGAGATCAGGTGGGTGTCGCGCAGCCCCACGGGCCGGCCGAAGTCCGGCAGGATGGCAATCACTTCGGCGTGGTGCACCATGCTCTGGAACGCGAACTGCGCGCGCAGCAGATGATTGGTGGCCACTGCGATCACCTGCTTGCTCAGATCGATGCCGGAGCCGATCTCGGTCTGCAGGCTTTCCTCGAAGCCGACCGCCAGGATGATGTCCGCCCCTTCGCGGATGGCCACGTCCACGGGCATCGGGTCGCACAGGGCGCCGTCCATCAGCAGCCGGCCGTCCACCGCCCAGGGCGGGATCACCAGCGGAATGGCGATGGTGGCGCGCATGGCGTCGAAGACGGGTCCGTCGGCGAGTACGACCTTTTCGCCGCTGTGCACGTCGGTGGCCACGAAGTGCAGCGGCATGTCCAGGTCGTCGAAACGGGTGTCGGCCACATAGCCGGCCAGGGCCGCGTTGATGGCGCGGTCGCTCATGACGCCGAAGCGGGCGTCGAAGCCGAGCAGCCGCGGGAACACGGCGCCGAGGATCTTGCGGTAGGCGAGTCTGTCGAATGCGCCGAGCCAGCCGTCGATGAACTCGGCGATGCCCTCGGCCGGGTCGTCGCGGCCACTGGCGATCCAGTAGCCGGCAAGCGCGCCACCGCTGCAGGCGACGACCAGGTCAATGGCGATGCCCTCGCGCTGCAGCACCTGCAGCACCCCGAACGCGGAGACGCAGCGCAGGCCGCCGGAGCCGATGACCATGGCGACCCTGGGTGGCTGCGCGTGCGTCACTGCCCTGCCCCCTGCCGGGTGGGCTGCGCGGCAAGCAGCCGCTGCAGATAGCCGATCTGCTCACCTGCGGCCCGGGCACCGGCCTCGATGATGTCCGGCAGTTTTGCGGTATCGAACAGGCGGATGCGCTGGCCGAACTCGGGCAGGACGGTGATGACCTCGGCGTGATGGGCCACGCTGTTGAAGGCGAAGCGCGCGCGCAGCAGGTTGTTCGACATGATGGAGCTGAGTTGCATCGCGAACCGACCGGCGCTGCCGATGTTTTCCATGGTGGGGCTTTCGAAGCCGACGGCCACGATCACGCGGGCACCGTGCCGGATTGCCACGCTGATCGGTAGTGGATCGGAGACGTAGCCATCGACCAGCAGCCTGCCGTCGATCTCCACCGGGGAGAATGCGAACGGGATCGCCAGGCTCGCGCGAATGGCGCGTGCGACCGAGCCGCTCGAGAGCTCGACCAGATCGCCGCTGCCGAAGTCGGTGGCGGTGATGTGCAGGGGGATCGCCGTGTCTTCGATGCGGGTCTCGCCAAAGGCCTCGGCAAGCCGGTGGTTGATCTGGCGGTCGTCGCGCAGGCCGAAACGGCTGGCGGAGAACCGCATGAGCCTGGGGGCCAGCGCGCTGAGCATCGCACGGGCATTGCGCCGGGCCGTGATCTCCGAGGTCCACAGGCGCACCGTGGCCTCGCGCGCGGCGTCGGCATCGTGGCCGGTGGCGATGAGGGTCGCGAAGATCGCGCCGCCACTGCAGCCGATCACGCGTTCGATGCCGATGCCGGCTTCGGCCAATACCCTGGCGACCCCGATGGCCGCGGCACACTTGACGCTACCCGAGCCGATGACCAGCGACACCATCGGGGAGGACACGTCCTGAAGGGCCGGTGCCGGCATGTCAGCGTCCTGCGTCATAGCTGGCGACCGCACTGAGGCCGTCGTCGAAGATCTGCACGATGCTGGTGAATCCCGACAGCGCCAGCACGCGCTGCACCGCCGGCTGCAGCGCCGCGATTCGCAGATCGCCCCCCCGTTGCCGGCTGGCTTTCAGGGCGCCGAGCAGCGACCGAAGCCCGGCGCTGCTGGTGTAGGCCACCTCGCTGAAATCGGCCACCAGGCGGATGCGGCCGGCGTCGACCTGCTCGGTCAGGGCATTGGTGAGGTGCTCCGCCGTGAGGCTGTCCACGCTGCCGGCAATGGCCAGCACTGTGACGAGTTCGTGGTGGGTGACGCGGACTTCCATGGTCGGTCCTCGAGGGGTGATGACAAGGGTTCAGGGCAGGTGTCTGCGCAATGTCAGCCGGTTGCCGCCGATCTCCGAATGCGAATACGACTGTTCGTCGGTCAGGCTGCGGATCAGGTGCACCCCCACGCCGCCCAGCGGCCGCTCGTCCCAGGGCAGACCGAGATCGGGCGTGGGCAGGGCCAGCGGATCGAACGGCGGTCCCTGGTCGGCGACCACGATCTCGATCGCGGCGGGCAGCGCCACCTCGTCGACCACGATGGCGGGCAGCACCCGCAGGGTGACGCGCAATGGCCCGGGCAGCGCCGGCGCGTACGCGTGCGCGATGATGTTGGCGCAGGCTTCGTCGAGCACGACGTGAAGGTCGGCGCCAATATCGGACGCGATCCCCGCCTTCGCGCACACGTCGTCGAGCGCGGCCCTGGCGGCCGCCAGGCCAGCGCGCTGCGCGGGCAGGACTTCGTCGAAGAGGATCTCGGCGGGCCGGTCGTGGGGCGCGGCGACCGTGGTTCCGGTCGTGGTCCTGGTCCTGGTTCCCGTCGTGTCCCCGGGTCGTGTCGTGGTGCCGGTCCCGGTGCCTTGCGCCCCGTTGTCCAGCAGGTGCCTGATCTTGCCGAGCAGGCGCACCAGATCGACCGGCTTGGTGTCGAAATCGTCGCAGCCGGCGGCCAGTGCCTGCTCCTGGTCACCGGACATCGCGTGCGCGGTCAGCGCGATGACGGGTATGGCACGCGTGGCGGGGTCGGCCTTGAGGCGACGCGTGGCCTCCCAGCCGTCGATGCCCGGCAGGCTCAGATCCATGAGAATCAGATCCGGCGCGGCGGCAGAGGCCAGCGAGACGCCCTGAAGGCCGTCCACGGCGGGCACGACATCGAAGCCCTTGCGGCTCAGGCGCCGCGAGAGCATGTCGCGATTGGCGTCGTTGTCTTCAACCAGCAGGATTTTCGGCAACGGCCTCTCCTTCGTGCCGCACGACCGGCCTGGCGTCGGCGAGCACGCGCGCGGTGAAGCAGGCGCCCTGCCCCGGGCTGCTCGCCACGGTGACGTCGCCGCCGAGCAGGCGGCAGAGGCGGCGGCTGATGGCCAGGCCGAGGCCCGTGCCGCCGTACTTGCGCGTGGTGGCCGAGTCGGCCTGGACGAACGGCTCGAACAGCTTGTCCTGCTGCGCCTGGCTCATGCCGATGCCGGTATCGCGAACGTCGAACACCATCTGCGCAGGGGCGCCGGCCGCCTGCTCGAGGCGCGCGGAGAGTGTCACGACCCCGCCCCGGGTGAACTTGGCCGCGTTCGAGAGCAGATTGAGCAAGACCTGGCGCAACCGGGTGGCGTCGGAGTGAATCGGGCCGATGTCTTCGGGCACGGCCAGCACCAGGCGGTTGCCATTGGTCTCGATCAGCGGCTGCGCGGTCGAGCTGACGTAGTCGACCAGCTGGTGCACGCTCAGCTCGGCGATCTCGAGCTCGATCTTGTCGGCCTCGATCTTCGACAGGTCGAGCACGCTGTTGATCAGCTCGAGCAGATGACGGCCCGCCGATTTGATCTTGTTCAAGTCGTCCTGGGTGGTGTCGGTGACCCCCTCTTCGGCCAGCTCTTCCTGCAGCATCTCGCTGTAGCCGATCACGGCGTTCAGCGGCGTGCGCAGCTCGTGACTCATCATGGCCAGGAAACGGGACTTGGCGGCATTGGCCTCGATGGCTTCGTCGCGCGCGTTCTTCAACTGGCGCGTGCTCTCGATGTGCCGCAGGCGCAGCTCGTTGAACGACGACACGAGCCTGCCGAGCTGGTCGCCGGAGTTGAGCGTTATCGGCTCGAACGCGTCGTCGGGCTGCTTCGCGCTGGCCGAGACCCACTCGATCGGTCGCAGGATTGCGCGGTTCAGGGCGAAGACCACCCCCAGGATCAGCAGCAGCGCGACCCCCAGGGCGTTGAGGACGGTCCGCACGAAGAGTTGCTGATTCTCGCTCTCCTGGTTGGCGAGGCTGTAGGTGATGGTGAGCAGGCCGACCGTGTCGTGCTGCGCGGACGGCCGCTGCACCTGGATCGGGAACTGCACGCGGCGGACCCACGACGCATCGGGGCTGTCGAAGCCTGGACTCTTCGCTTCGAAGGCGAACGGGCTCTCGGCAACGACCCTGCCGTTCGCGATCTCGACGCTGGCGACCTGCACCACATCGGGAATGAGCATCAGCGAACGCATGATGGCCGCGGCCTGGGTGACGTTGTAGTTCCAGATCTCGGACGCCAGAGCGTCGGCGGTGCGCCTGCCCACGAGATCGAACGCCGTGACGGCCGAGGCGATGGCCCGCTCGCCCGCGTGGTACTGGCGCAGCGCGTGGCCGCCCACCGTCAGGGCCAGCGCCAGAGGAACCGTCATCAACAGGTATTTGGTCTGCACCGAGGCGCGATACCAGAAGCGGGATACGGCACGCTGGCCCGGGTTCGGTCGATTGCGGTGGTCGTGCACGACGCGCCTCAGTCGAGCAGGGTCTCTTGCCAACTGCCGTGAAGGAAGCGGTTGACACTGAGCCGGCCGACGATGTCGCCCACTTCGTCGAAGTCGACTGGCCCGGAGGCACCGTCGTAGTCGATGTCCTGGCCGCTGGCGAGCAGCGCCTTCGCCTTTGCGAACTCACCAGGCAGGATCTTCACCCCGGGAGGCCCCGCTACGGACCGCAGGGCCGCGGCGATCCTGCCGCGATCGGCGCTGCCGGCCGCTTCGATCGCCAGGGCCATCATGAACGCCGCGTCGTAGGCATTGGCCACATAGGGCCCGTCGGCCTTGATCGCGCGGTCGCGCGCAAAGCCTTCCCACAGCCGGTAGGCCGGGCGACTGCGATCGGCGGCCGCGGTGACGATGGTCAGTTGCGACAGCAGGCCGGCCGGTACGGCCTTGTCCAGCGTCTTGGCCATCAGGCCGTCGGTGCCGATCACCCGCTGCACGCGGCCGGACTCAGCCAGCGCCTGCAGGTACTCGACGCCCCCCGAGCCGTAGTAGGCAAATACGGCGACATCGGACGACGCGCGGGCGGCCGCGCCCGCCTCGCCCCGGTAGTCGCGCTGTCCGGGCTGGTGCGTCTGCATGACGCTGATCCGCCCGCCCGAGGCCTTGAACGCCTCGGCGAACACCTCGGCGATACCGGTGTTGTAGGCATCGCTGGCGTGCGACACCGCGATCTCCCGGATGCCCTGGTCGTAGGCGACCCTGGCCATCGCCCGGCCCTTGAGGGCATCGGACGGTGCGGTGCGAAACACCAGGTCGTTGTCGTTCAGCCGCGAGATGAGGGACGACGCCGAGGCAACGGACAAGGTCACGACGCCGGCCGGAATGGCGACCGAGCGTGCCTGGCGAAGCGTGGCACCGGAACACACCGGCCCGATCAGGGCCACTGTCTTGGGATCGTCGAGCAGTCGTTGCACGGCGCGCACCGCCTGCTCCGCGTCACAGGCCGTGTCGGCGAATGCGAGCGCATAGGGACTGCCCAGCAGCCCGCCCTGCTCGTTGACTTGGTGCATGGCCAGTTCGGCGCCTTTGCGCATTTCGTTGGCCAGTGCGCCCACCGAGCCCGTGAGGGCGAACGGGGCGCCGACCACGACCTGCGCGAAAGCGCTGGCGCTGGCGAGTGCGGCCAGGGCCAGGCCAAGCGCGCGCAGCAGGGATTTGGGCATCGTGGACTCCGTGATCACCGGCCCCGCGTGCCGGCGACGGACTGTCGCGGCGGGTGCAGGGGATGGCCCGGAGTCTGCGCGAGCGCACCGGCACGCGCATCGGAGCCTGCGCGAAAGCGAACCGGTGCAATGCACCTGCCCGACCAGTACGAAACTCCTACGCGCCGGGCCGGCGACGGTGCTCAGCCGTTGGTCAGGCCGTTGTCGCTGGCGAAGACGTGGAGTTCGAGCCGGCCTCTGACGCCGAGCTTGGCGTAGATGGTCGTCAGGTGATTGCGCAGCGTGCTCTCGCTCATGCCCAGTGACCCGGCCACGGTCAGGAGTTTGTCGCCCGGGCGCCCGGACAGCACGCCCACGATCTCGCGCTCTCTGGGAGTGAGCGCGGCGATGCGCGACTGGTTGGGGTCCTGGCGGGCGTCGCGCTGCCCGGGCTGACCCGTGAGCCGGCTGAGTGCCTGCCCCATGAGGCCGGGGTCGATCCAGGCTGCCCCGGCGCGCAGCTGGCCGATGGCCTCGAGGATCTTCTGAGGCGCCTCGGACTTGTGCATCACGCCCCTGACGCCCAGCTCGATGGCCCTGACGTGCCGTGCGCTGTCGTCGGAGGCAGTCAGCACCAGCACGTGCGCCCGGCTGAGCCGCCGCACGGCGGGCAAGGCGTCGAGCCCGTCGTCCGTGCCGAGGTCGAGATCGAGCACCAGGACGTCGGCGTCGGGAAGCGCCGGATGGGCGAGCAGCGTGGCGGGCGAGTCGGCCGTGCCCACGACCGTCATCCGCCCCGGCCGGCTCTCGATCAGACGCTGCAGGCCCCACAGGGTGATCGCGTGGTCTTCGACCAGGAAGACCTTGGTGGGCTCGCTCAACGCGGGATATCCAAAGCGTGGGGGGTCATATCGGCACGGTGATCTGGATTTCGGTGTCGAGGCCGTCGTGCCGGCGATGCCGCAGGGCGCCGCCCAGCTCGCGCGCCCGTTCGACGAGCGAGCGTGGCTCGAAGGCCGGCACGGGCCGGCCGTTGAGCTGCCCCGCATCGTCGCGCACGGTCAGCAACAACTGGCCGGACTGCCGCTCGAGCGACACCCAGACCCGCTGCGCATTGGTGTGACGGCGCACGTTGCTCAGCGCTTCGTTCATCATGTGCAGCAGGGCACCCGAGAGTGCGCGGGTGGTCACGATGTCGTCTGCGACCTCGAGCACGACCTCGATGCCGAACAGGCCGGTGAAGCGGCGGGCCTGACGACGCATGGCCGGTACGAGCGTGTTCTCGCCCCTGGCTTCGCCCACGCGCAGCGCGGAAACCGTTTCACGCAGCTCACCCAGCTCGGCATCGCAGAGACGCTGCAGTTCGCGGATCTGGGCATAGAGCGGATTGTCGGGCGCACTCTTGAGCACCAGGCCCTCGATGGCGAATTTCAGGCCCAGATAGGGCTGCAGGGCACTGTCGTGCAGATCGCGCCCGATGCGCACGCGTTCGTGCGCCGCGATCTCGGTCTGCAGCGAATCGGCGTACGAGGCCAGTTGCAGCATCGGTCGGATATCGGCCGCGAATGCGGCCAGCGGGCGCAGCGGCCAGGGCCGCTGCCCGAGCCTGCGGGCGGCATCGTGCACCACCAGAAACCAGGTCGAACGGGCCGGCTCCCCGGCGTCGGGCACGGCCTGCAGGACGGAGGCCTCGACCAAAGTCGCGAGTTCGCCCAGCGTGGCGGCCACCGCGTCGCGGTCGACGGGCGCATCGTCCAGCCCCAGAAAGCCGCCTGCGGTCCGGGCGCCGGCGAACTGCATCGGGGCCGGGGGCAGCTGCGCGAGCAGACGCAGCAGCCGATCGGACATGCCGGCACCCGCCACATAGGCGCCGTCGTCGTTGTCCGAAACCAGGACCGTGGGCTGTTCGGCGTCGCGATGGACGATGAGGACGCGATGGGCGTCGGTGGCCTGTCGCAGCCGGTGGGCCACGGCCAGCCCGGTGGTGCGCAGGCCGCGCCGGGGTTCGAGCTGCTCTTCGAGCTCGGCCGCGAGTTCTGTGCGCAGCCGCAGTGCGGCCATCGGCCGTGCGATGAGCGTGGAGATCGGCCCGAGCAACAGGGCGCCAATGGCCGGCACCAGCAAGCCCGGGTCGATGCCGGGCGGCACGAAGCGGATCAGCAAGCCCAGGGCCGACGCCGCCCCGACCAAGGTGCCCGTCAGGGGCCCGTGCACGGCTCCGCTCATCAGAATGGGCTGTAGCAACAGCACCGCCATGAAGTCGCCGTCCGCCGTGTTGCGCACGAGCGCGACGATCAAGAGCGCCGTGGCCATGAAGTAAACGGGGTGCGACGTGCCCCCGCGACCGGTGGTCTCGCGCCACAGGTTCAGCCCGGCCCAGAGGATGTACACCACCAGCAGCGCGAGCGCCCAGGGCGCGGTTCGCCCGGCGGACCAGAGCAACAGCAGCAGCAACAGCGCGCCGCCGACACGGGCGGTCGACGCCATCGGCCGCACCTCGTCGATGCGTCGAACGACACTGTCGGAGCCGAAAGCCGGAGGGGAAGCGCCGCGGCGCATGCTAAAGCCTTGAGGTCGGGCAGTTTCTGGCAAGCCGCCTAGGCGGGTGCCCCTTCCGGCAGCGGAAACCCGTTGCGCCCCGGGAACTCTGGCGCCAGCGGCCGCGGGTTCGGTGCCTTCAGCCACAGCCGCAGCAATTTGCGGCGGATGGCCGGATCGTCGTGATCCTCGAACGAGGTACGCGAGTGCAGCACGACGTAGTTGTTGGCGAACTGGATGTCGCCGGGCTCGAGCATCATGTCGAGGCGGATGCGTTCGAGGCCGATGATCCGGTCGAACAGATCGAGCGCCTCGCGCTCGACCGCCGACAGCGGCTGGCCCATGATCTCGTGACCCAGTTCGGTGTACTGGCGCAGATAGCGGCAGCTCAGCCTGCCCTCGTGCACGCTGAAAATGGGCGACAGGCTCGGCTGCGGTTCACACAGATGCTCGAACCACCAGAGCTTGTAATAGAGGCCGAGGAACTCGCGGTGGTTCTCGAGGATTTCGTTGTAAATGGCCGCCACGCTGGCCAAGCTGCTGACACCGCCGCGCCTGGCCTGGCGCACGCACAGCAGGCCGACCAGGTCCGACGGGTCGCTGTGATACGGCAGATAGAGGTTGGTCTCGTAGACACGCGTGCGCTTGTCGGCCGGGTCGCCCACGGCCTGCACGCCACCGATCAGGTCACCGCGCGGGTTCTGGCCGACGGGGGTGCCCAGGTGCTGGCCGATGCCGTAGTACAGGGTGTCGATGTCGCCGTCGCTGTAGCGCTCGACGGGCAGCCCGCGCATCAGCCAGAAGCCGCGACCGTTCTGCAGTTCGTCGAGCCGGCGCGCGAGCACCGGCTCGAGCGGGCCGAGTCGGAAGTCTTCGCGCGTGAAGTGCGGGAAGCGCAGGCCGCGCTGCTTGAGACCGGCCAGCGCCGTGTCGATCGCCGCGATCTCGTCGCCGCTCAGATGGTGGATCCAGCTGTCGTCGTCGGCGAAGTCGCTGCCCAGCCAGACGGCGGGGCCGGTCAGCTTCTCGGTGCGGATGCTGCTCATGATGGAATCGTGGTCCGTGGGGTTTCGTCGCCGACGATTGTAGGAGGCGGCGGTATGCTTGTGCGTGCACCGGGCCACGGTGCCGAAACCCGTCCCGGCAATCGCGCCTGACCGATGACCCCGCCCCCGACCGACACCGTATCCACCGCCCCGCGCACGCTGGCGATCGTGGTCTGCGTGCCGGGCCCGCGCGACCGGCTCGGGCCGATCCCCGACGAGTTCGACGAGATCGAAGCGGGGCTCGCCTCGCTGCGGCCGCGCTGGCGTTTCGTGCGCCTGGACCCGGCGCGCGATGAACGGCCCGTCGATCTCGGCGCGTTCGACGCCGTCGTGTTCTCGGGCAGCCCGTCGTCGGTCAACGATCCGGATGCGTGGATCGGCACCTTGCTCGAGCAGGTTCGCGGGCTGCACGCGAAGCGCGTGCCGATGGTAGGCATCTGCTTCGGCCATCAGTTGATCGCCAAGGCGCTGGGCGGTGCGGTGGGCCCGAACCCGGCCGGGCTGATCGCCGGGCCCGTGCCCGTGCACTGGTCGGACCAGGCCCCCTGGATGCAGCCCCCGCGCACGGAGGTGGTGCTGCGCGCCATGCATCACGACCAGGTGCTGCGCGCGCCGGCCGAGGCCGAGGTGATCGCCAGTGCCGAGCACTGTCCCGTGGCTGCGTTTCGTGTCGGCGGGCACGTGCTGGGCACCCAGCATCATCCCGAGATGCCGGCCGCCCATCTGAGCGCGGTGCTCGATCTGCTCGGGCGCCAGCCAGGCACGGCGCAGCGCCAGACGGTGATCGCGTCGGCGCGCGCGTCGCTCGACCGGCCGACCGACGGGGCGCTGGTCATGGGCTGGCTCGCGCGCTTCCTGGAAGACGGCGGCGGGCGCGGAGGGGCCTGAGCGGGCATCGCCCGGGCCGCCCGCGCTGGTGCCGCCTGCGCCAGCCCGCGCGGGCGAGGCTGAGCGGGCTCACATCCGCAGGCCGGTTCACGGCATCGCGAGACGAGGCCGGGCTCGCGCCGCTCGCGCCGCGCCGTGACGTTTCAGCGCCCGCCGTCCGTTCGCGAGCGCTTGCGAAAGCGCAGCGCCGGCAGAACGGCCTCGAAGCGTTCTTCGTCGGTGCCGGGCACGAGGTCGGTGCCCTGCCCGACCGCCGTCAGGCTGGCCAGCCCGTGGGCGAGCGCCCAGATGAACAGCTCGTTGCCGTCGCTGCCGGCCGGTCCGGGTGCGATCGGCGCACACACCCGGCGCAACACGCCGTAGGACTCGGCCGACGCCTGTTCGAGCTCGGTGTCGATGGCCGAATCGTCGGCCCAGTGGGAGCCGAACATCATCATGAACAGACCCGGGTGCTCGCGGGCGAAGCGCTGATAGCCGCGCCCGGCACCGACCAGGTGTCCGTGCGGCGTGTCGGGCGAACGCGCGATCTCGTCTTCCATCGCCTGCGTGAACCGCCGGAAGCCTTCGGTCACGATCGCGCCGCGCAGGTGGGCCAGCGACGGGAAGTGATGGGCCGGGGCGGCGTGGCTGACGCCGGCGCGTGCGGCGGCCTGTCGGATCGACAGCGCCTCGGCGCCGCCCTCGGCGATCAGATCGATGCCGGCCTGGATCAATGCCGCGCGCAGATTGCCGTGATGGTGGGACTTTTTCGTAGGCATGGCCAAAGTATAGCGCTAACTTGACAATGTCAAGTTTTGATCTTATCTTGACAGCGTCAAATTAAGGAGCCTCTCTCATGTCCGTTGGTGCAAACACGCCCGCATCCCGCCCTGCCGGCAAGGCCTCGCGCCGCTGGCTGGTCACCATGGCCGTCCTGAGCATCGGGGTCGCCCTGGTCTCGTTCCGCTTCCTCTTCCTGAGCCTGGCGGCATCGTTTCCGGAGCTGGTACCGCAGATCGAAGCCGTTCCGCTCGCGTTCCTGATCCATGTCGTGGCCTCGCCGATCGCGCTGGCCGTGGGCGCGATCCAGTTCTTTCCGCGCCTGCGCGCGGCGCGCCCGGCGCTGCACCGCTGGCTCGGCCGGCTCTACGGGCTGGCGATCCTGGCCGGCGGCCTGGCCGGGCTGGTGATGGCGCCCACGTCGGTGGGCGGCCCGATTCCCGCCTGGGGCTTCGGATTGCTGGCGGTGGTCTGGGTGGCGGTGACCGGACAGGCCGTGCGTCTGGCCATGTTGCGGCGCTTCGTCGAACACCGCCGCTGGATGATCCGCTCGTATGCGCTGACCTTCGCCGCGGTCACGCTGCGCCTGTACCTGCCGTTCTTCTTCGCCGCGGGGTACAACTATGCCGAGGCATCCCTCTGGCTGGCATGGCTGGCCTGGCTACCGAACCTGCTGGCAGTAGAGTGGTGGCTGCGGCGCGACGCGGCGCGCCAAGCCACAACCCACGGCAGGGTTGCCGACCGCGTCACGCGCGAGCCTGCCGCCTTCACCGGGAGCGCACAGTGAAACGGTTGTGGACGAACATCGTTCACGGTCCGAGTCCCCGACGGCTACCATCTGATGGTCAGCGACATGGCCGACGTGTAAACCGGCCGGTGCCGGCTCACGGAATCGGCGGCCAGGTCCTCACATTCAACCCCTCTGGAGATCACCATGGCCTCTGCCTTCGAAACCCCCGGCGCGCTCAGCTGGGGTGAGCTGATGACCAGCGATCCCGATGCCGCGATCGCGTTCTACAGCCAGCTGTTCGGCTGGGAAACCGAAGAGATGTCGAACCCGCAGATGCGCTACACGGTGGTCAAGGCCGGCGGGCAGGCGATCGGCGGCATCATGGCCATTCCCGGCCAGGCGGCCGGCATGCCGCCGTCCTGGTTCAATTACGTGACGGTGGCCGACATCGACGCCATCGCGCGCAAGACCTCCGAACTGGGCGGCACCGTCATGATGGGTCCGCAGGAGATTCCGGAGGTCGGCCGCTTCTGCGTGATCCGTGATCCGCAGGGCGCGGTCATCAACGCCATCCAGTACGCGATGCCTGCCGACAACCATTCCTGAAGGAGTACCGTCATGCTCAAGCTGGTCCACGCGCCCGACACCCGTTCGGTACGCATCCTGTGGATGCTCGAAGAACTGGGCCTGCCCTACGAACTCGAGTTGTACAAGCTCGGCGACAAGGCGATGCGCAGCCCCGAGTACCTCGAGAAGCTGCACCCGCTGGGGCGCGTGCCGGTGCTGATCGACGGCGACACGAAGCTGTTCGAATCGGGGGCCATCGTCGAGTACCTGATCGAGCGCCACGGCGGCGGCCGGCTGCGCCCGGCCGTCGACTCGCCGGATTTCGCCCCCTATCTGCAGTGGTTGCACTATGCCGAGGGCATGCTGATGCCGCAGGTGAACATCATCATGGTCGAGACCCGCTTTCTGCCACCCGAAAAACGCCATCAACCCAATGTCGATCGTGCGCAGAAGCTGCTCTCACGCATGCTGGTGGCGGTCGATGCCTGGCTCGAGGGGCGCGACTACCTGGCCGGCGAGTTCAGCGGGGCGGACATCATGTGTGGTCACGCGTGTTTGGTGTCGGCACGGCTGGGCGGCGACGTCTCGGCGCTGCCGAACCTGCAGCGCTACGGTCAGCGCCTCGAAGCGCGCGAGGCGCTGCAGCGGGCGCGGGCGGTCGGGGTGTCCTGAACGCGACCCGCCCACGGAGACAGCATGCCACCGCTCCCGCCCGCTGCGCTCGCCCTCGTGCCCAGGCAGCGCTTGCTCCTGGTCGCCTGGATGCTCCTGATGCCGGTCGCCGGGCTGGCCGAAAGCCCGATCTGCGAGTCTTACCGCACCAACTACGCGCGCGAGCAGGCAAGCATCGACCAGATGAAGACCGAGCCCTACAAGGCCAATCGTCAGCGCGCACTCGATGAGAAGCGCGCCCGGCTCGAGCGGGAGTGCGCGCGGGACGAAGCCTTTGCCGCCGGTGACGGTCGCGCGCCGGTACCGGCCGACACTGCGGCGGAACCGGGAGCCGGATCTGGCTCCGGATCTGGCTCTGGTTCGGGAGGGGGTTCGGGAGCCAGCGGGGCCGGCGGGCCAGGCGGCGGATCGCTGCCCGGCCGCCCGCCGCTGCAGGGTGGCACCCGGCAAACGGTGCTCACCGGCGGGGTCGACCAATCCGGCACGGACACCGACCGGCCGCCTGTCCTGACGCCGGAGGTGCCGCAACTCGACCCGCGGGGCGCGCCGGCACCGGGCACGGGCGGCGATTCGTCGCGCAGCACGGGCGACGTGAACGGCACCTTGCTGCCGCGCACGAAACCCGCGCCAGCGGGCGGCAACGGCGCGGCCGGGGGCGACCCCGGCATCGGCCGCGGCGGCAGCGGCTCGCGCACCACGACCTCGGTCACCGGCACGATCCTGGGTTCGTCGAACGAATCACCGCCCGGCGACGACCAGGTTCGCGAGACCGCGCGACGCCTGTCCGCGGAGGGACCGGACGCGGCGGCCCGGGGTCCCGCGGTGAACAACGACTTCACCCGTTCGTACTTCTTCACCCAGGGGGTGTTGCACGGTCTGCTCGATGGTGCCAGCGAGGCGAGCGGCGCGATGGCGCGGACCCAGGTGGCCGCCTATTACCTGATGACCGGGCGGCCAGTCGAGGCCCAGCGGGTCCTGGGATATACGGGTCGCGACTCGGTCATCCGAGACATGCAGCAAGACCTGCAGGACTGGCAGACGGTCGCCACCACCACGACCGACCCGTATTCGGCCTACGCCAACGGGCGCACGGCCGGACGGCTCCTGGGCAAGTCGTTGACGCAGAAGTTCACCGATCAGGTGGGTCACGCGGGCCATCTGCCCACGCCACCGGATGCCGCGGTCTCGCCGCCGAAGCATTAACCCTTGCCGCCGCCAAGCCCCATCGGCCGCGGCGGCATCTGCGGCACGTTGCGCCGCCAGTCCGCCGCTGCATCGAAGGGGCCGCGCGCCTTGCGCGCCCACCAGGCGAGTTCGCCCCGCTCGCCCACCCGCTCGAAGGTATCGAGCGCGGCCGCCACGACGGGCTGCGACTGCCAGACGGTGTCCTTGAGATATTCGAAGCCCTTGGCGCCGCCGGCCTTCATTCGCCGGTCGTAGTCCCGCAGCGCCTTGAAGTGCGCCAGCGCGTCACCGAACCGGCCCGCCGCGTACAGCCGGTAGGCGAGCAAGGCGCGGTTGGTGCGCATCAACTCGCCGAACAGGGGCTCGCGCGGGCGCAGGTCGGCATCGGTGCCGGGCGCGGGAAACGACGCGCGGGCGCACTTCTCCCGCAGCGCCGCGTCCGTCAGCGACGACTCCAGTTGCAGGTTCGCCTGGTACAGACGCAGCGCATAGGCCGGGTCGCCGGCCTCGCTGAGCAGCGCGATGCGCATGCGCAGTTCGACCACCCGCGCGATGCGTGCCACGAGCCAGCGGCCGCGATCATTCACGTAGCTCGCACCGTGCTGGTGTGCGTGTGCCTCTTCCATCGCCACGGCGGCGCGATACTCGGCCAGGGCCGTGGGCGCGTCGCCGAGGCTCTCGGCGATGACGCCGCGATAGGCGTAGGGCAGCGGGTCGCCCGGGTCGATCGCCATCGCCTGGGAGAGCACCTGCCGCGCGCCGTCCCAGTCACGCCTGGCGATGCGTCCCCAGGCCCAATGCAGGTGGGTGCCGGCATTGGTGTGCACGAGATTGCGCGCGCGCGACGCCTGCTCGAGATACCGCGCAACATCGCCCTGGCGCGCGAACACATTGGCGAGCGCTGTCTGATAGTCGACGTTGTCCGGGTCGAGCGCGATCGCACGACGATAGGCGTGCTCGGCGGCGGCCCAGTCTTTCATTTCGTAGGCAAGCGTGCCGATGTAGTCGTGCGTGCGCGGGTCGTCGGGGCGTTGCTCCAGCACCCGGTGGCGGTACTGCGTCGAGAGCGCGAGCAGACGCGAGGCCTGAGCGTCATGCTCGCTCGCGCGCGCGAGACCGGCCGCAGTCGGGCTGCGCGTGTACTCGTAAACGGTGCCGCCGTAGCGTTCGGTCCATCGAGAAACTTTCGTGAGTGCCATCGAGCGTGCGATGTTCTGGCCGGCCGCGCGCGCCAGCACGTTGCGCATCAGGTAGAGCACCTCGGCGTCGGGCTCGCCCGCGGCCATCGCGCGGCGCAGATGTTGTTCGGCGTCGCCATAGCGGGCGCGCTCGTAGGCGATGCGCGCCAGCCCGGCCAGCGCGAGCACATGGTTCGGGTTCGACCGCAGCGCGGCCTCGAAATACTCGCGCGCGCGGTCCTGCTCGATCTGCGCGATGCGGGGGCCCTGCAGGCGGTATGCGGTGAGATCGTTGGGTGATTCGATCCAGTGTGAATCGACCGTCCGCTCATCGAGCAGCATGCGCCCGAAACGCGCGAGGCGGTCGGGGTCGGCCGGCGCCTCGGCGAGCCACCAGCTCAAGCGGCGACGACGCTCGGAGTAGGTTTCGTCGCCGACCAACCGGGCGCGATTCGACGCTTTCAAGAGCGCCTGCGCGGTCTTGGTGAGTTCCTCGAACGGCACGCGCGCGCCCGCCTGGTCGAGCAGGCGCCGCTGCAGCGCATCGACCGGTTCGGTGGGCAGATCGCGCAAGGCTTCGTCCACCTCGCGCTCGGCCGCCTGGCGAAGACCGGCGCGGTCGTCGCGGTCCAGGGCCTTCGCGATCGCGAGGTCGGCGCGGGCGCGCATCTCGTTGCCCATGCGCGCCGCGCAGGTGGCGCGCGTGGTGAACAACTGGGTCATCGCGGGGTTCCAGGCGATGACCAGCGACAGTTGCCGGCGCGCCTCTTCGCAGTCACCGGTCTGCTTCAGCGCCGCGCCGTAGACGAAACGGGCGACGACATCGTCGGCATGCGCCTCGACCACCGCCCGAACCGCGTCGCGCGCCTGCGCGAAATCGCGGTTGCGATACAGCGCGATGGCCTGGGCCGAGGCCGGACTGCGATCGAGCGCGATGCTGGTTGACGGCGGCGGCTCGAGATGCGGCGGCATTGCACCAGCCACCGGCAGGCGCCCGCCGTGCAACGCATCGGCGGCGCCGGCAATGCCTGTCCAGCAGAACAGACAAAACGCCACCTGGGGGCCACGAAGTCGATTCATGAGCTTGCCACTGTTCCACCCGCTGCGGCCATGGTGCGTCAATCGCGACCTCCGATCAAGCCACGCAAGCGCGATCAGGCGTGCGCGGGAAACCACGGACGGCGCCTTGCGTGGATCGTGCGGCGGCGCGACCCGAACAACGCGTGCTATGCCGGCCTGACCCGCCCTTCAACGCGCGAGGCTGCGGCTACCCTCGATCCTTGTGCGCAGGCGAACAGATGCGCCGTGCCGCGATCACGGAATAACCACCGAGAAAAAGCAATGATCGTCACCCGTGCCCGTCGCGCCGCCGTCGTGTTCACCAGCGCGCTCCTGCTCGCCGCCTGCGGCGGCGGTTCGTCAGATGGCCAGGCGAGCGGGCCGGCCGACGGCAACACGGCCGTTGCCGAGACCGGCACGCTGATCGACTCGCCCGTGGCCGGCATCGGCTATCGCACGCAGACGCAGTCGGGGGTCACCGACGCCAACGGCAACTACCGCTATCTGCCGGGCGAGACCGTGACGTTCTTCGTCGGCAACGTCACCCTGCCCCCCGTGCCGGCCAAGGGCACGGTGACACCGTTCGATCTGGCCAACAGCAGCGACACGAACCATCAGATCGCGCTGAACATCGCCGCTTTCCTGCAATCGCTCGATTCCGACGCGAATCCAGCCAACGGCATCACGATTCCGGAACAGGCTGCCGGCCTGGCCACCGGAGGCATCGACTTCAACGTACCAGCGAGCTCGTTCGGGCAGAACACCAACCTGCGCAATCTGGTGCGCGACGCCAACCCGGGCGCACGCCTGCCGGTCGATGCCGATACCGCGCGCGATCATCTGTTGAGCACAGTGCGCAATCTGCCCGCCACGGGCAAGGGCGCGCTGGCCCCCACCGCCCGTGCCAGCGCCACCCCGGCAAGCGCACAAGTGGGCCAGACCATCGTGCTTTTGAGCGAAGGCAGCGAAGACCTCAACGGCGATGCGCTCCAGTATCAGTGGGGCATCGTCTCGAAACCCGATGGCAGCCAGGCCGCGCTGAGCTCGGTCAGCGACGCCCAAACCATGCTCACAGTCGATGTCGCAGGCACCTACACGATCGGGCTCACGGTCAACGACGGAACACTCGCCAGTGCAGCGTCCACGGTGAGCGTGGCAGTGTCGAATCCACCGCCCGCGGCCACGCTCAGCACGCTGAGCACCACGATGCTTCCGGTGGCGATGGCCGTCGGCGGCACGCACGCGCTGAATGCGGTTGCCACCTACTCCGACGGCGCGACGGCCGATGTCACCACCCAGGTGACCTGGACCAGCAGCGCCCCGGGCATCGCGACCGTGGATGCCCACACCGGTCTGGTCACCGCGGTCGCGGTGGGCAGCGCGCAGATCGGTGCGAGCCTCAATGGTGTCCACGCAGCCCCGGGCACGGTCGATGTGCTCGCGCTGGCCGCGCCCACGCTCCATCGCCCCGTCTCGGGCGCCGGCACCGTCAGCCTCAGCTGGACGCCGGTAGCCAACGCCACTTCCTACAACCTCTATTGGGCCGAGAACACACCGGGAATCTCCAGCGGATCGAACCGGATCGAGAACGTGCAGCCCGGCTACCAGCACAGCGGTCTTACGGGCGGAAAAGCCTATTTCTACCGGGTGGCCGCGGTGCTCGGCAATGCCGAGATGCCCTCCAACGAGGTGTTCTCGTTCGTCTATGGCGCGGGGCAACCCTCCGGAACGTTCTCTCTGGCCGCCCCCCTTCCGAGCCGACGTGACGACTCCGCCCCGACGCTGCTGAACAATGGGAAGATCCTGTTGGTGGGACACCTCGGTGACAACACCTTGCCAGCATTGTTGTTCGATCCATCGAACAACACCTACGAGCAAGTCGCCTCTCCGACGGGTCGACTCTGGGGAAAGTCGACGGCGACCGAACTTCTCAACGGCAAGGTGCTGATCGCGGGTGGCCACATTTTCCAATCCACCGGCATGGGTCTCATTGAAGAGCTTACCGACGAGACCTATCTCTACGACCCGACCACCAATTCGATCATCAGCGGCCCACCATTCCCCGCGCCGGTCTACGATCATTCGGCGGTGCGCCTCGCCGATGGTCGCGTGTTCTTTACCGGCGGCCAGACCAACGGCGGCCGCTCGGCGTCAAGTCATTTCTATGATCCGGTGACGAACGCATTCACGAGCGGCCCGGACATGGCGTCGGTCCGCATCGGTCATCAGTCGATCGCGCTTCGCGACGGGCGCGTATTCATTTTTGGCGGCCAGAACGCCAACGGCTTCGATGCGAGCGCGACCCTTTACGATCCTGCAACGAACAGCTTCGCATCGGCGGGCTCCACCGCCGTGACGACCAATGAAGTCCGGGCCGTCGAGCTTGGCGACGGGCGCATACTGATTGCCGGTAACGTACTGCCGAGCGGCTTGATACAACAACGCGCCCAGATCTTCGACCCGACGAACGACTCGATCACCAACGCGACCGCACCCACCCTGCGCCATCGCGACGGCGCGCTCGCCCGTCTTCCCGACGGACGCGCGCTCTACGCGGGAGGCAACACCGGCTCGCCCGTTCTCGGTGGCGAGGTCTTCGACCCGGTCACGCTCAGCTTTTCTACGACCGGATCGTTGATCAGCGCAGTGAACTGGGCGAGCGCGGTCACGGCCCATGACGGGCGCGTGTACTTTTTCGGCTGGACGCTCGCCGTCAACGTCTACGGGCCCTGACCAGGTCGCCGGGCCTTCGTGCCCGGCCGCCCGAATGGCGGCCTGCCGCCCGAACGGGCATACTCGTCGATCTTCCACACGAGATCACAGAGGCACCCCATGCGCCAGGCCGTCATCGTCTCCTATGCCCGTACCGGGCTCGCCAAGGCCGCCCGCGGCGGCTTCAACATGACCCCGCACATGACCATGCTCGGTCACGCGATCGAGCATGCGGTGGCCCGCTCGGGCGCCGACCCGGCCGAGGTCGAAGACGTGATCGCCGGCTGCGTGGCCGCCTCGGGCAACGTCGCCCGCGCCGCCGCCCTGCTGGCCGGCCTGCCGGTCACCACGGCCGGCTCGACCGTGCACCGGGCCTGCTCGTCGGGCCTGAACGCAATCGCCAATGCCGCGCATCACATCGTCGAGGAAGGCGCGAGCGTGATGGTTGGCTGCGGGGTGGATTCCATCACGTTCCAGGGCGCGGCCGGTGGCGGGCGCGAGGAACGGCTCACGCAGATGTACCCGGATTTCTGGATGCCGATGATCGACACCGCCGACGTGGTCGCCGAGCGCTACAACATCAGCCGCGAATATCAGGACGAATACTCGCTGCGCTCGCAGCAATTGATGGCCGCCGCCCAGCAGGCCGGCAAGTTCAAGGACGAGATCATCTCGGTCAAGACCCAGATGAAGGTGGTCGACAAGAGCACCAAAGAGGAGTCGGTGGTCGACACCGTGGTCGATCGCGACGAGTGCAACCGGCCCGACACCACGCTCGAGGGCCTGGCCAAGCTGCAGCCGGTCAAGGGCCCGGGCAAGTTCGTCACGGCGGGCAACGCCAGCCAGCTGTCGGACGGCGCGGCCGCCGTGGTGCTCATGGAGGCGAAAGAGGCCGAGCGTCGCGGCCTGCAGCCGCTGGGCGCGTTCAAGGGCTGGGCGATCGCCGGTTGCCAGCCCGACGAGATGGGCATCGGCCCGGTGTTCGCGGTGCCACGCCTGCTCGAGCGCCACGGCCTAAAGATCGACGACATCGATCTCTGGGAACTGAACGAGGCCTTCGCCAGCCAGTGCCTGTACTGCCGCGACACGCTGGGCATCGATCCGTCGGTTTACAACGTCAACGGCGGCTCGATCGCGATCGGCCATCCGTTCGGCATGACGGGTGCGCGCCTGACCGGCCATGTGCTGATGGAAGGCAAGCGCCGCGGTGCCAAGAACGTGGTGGTGTCGATGTGCATCGGCGGCGGGATGGGCGCTGCCGGCCTGTTCGAAGTGTTCTGAAAACGGCATGGGCCAACGAGACGATGCGGGCGGCCGTTGGATGCAGGGCTTTCCGCCACCGGCGCAACGTCAGATCCGTTTCGACAATCTGGCCACGCTGCCCTACCCCGCGCACAGATGGCTGTACAGCCACTGGCGCGAGGTGGTGCCGTCGGCCCGTGTCTGGCGCGGCGCGGGCGGCCCGCGTGCGCTGCCACGCGCTGAGCGTCCGCTCGGCGATCTGTCGTTCGATGCGAAGGCCGGCGGGCGCTGCACGCTCGACGAGGCGCTGTTGCGCACAGCCACCGACGGCCTGCTCGTGCTGCACGATGGCAAGGTGTTGTTCGAGCGTTATCTGGGCGAGCTCGAGCCGCATCTGACGCACCGCTGTTTCTCGGTGACCAAGTCGTTCATTGGCTTGTTGGTGGCCAGCGCCTGTCATGACGGTGTGCTCGACCCCGACGCACGGGTCGATGCGCTGCTGCCCGATCTGGCCGGCAGCGGCTGGGCCGGGGCCACGTTACGCCATGTGCTCGACATGACCACCAGTCTGCGCTTCGTCGAAGACTACGAAGACCCCGAGGGTGACGTGGTGCGATCCCGGCGCGCCGCGGGCACCCTGCCGCGGCCACGGGGCTATGCGGGGCCGGCCTCCATCTACGAATACCTGCCCACGCTGCCCTCGGGCGGCGCCCACGATCGCGGCTTTCACTACGTGACCTCGAACACCCACGTGCTGGGCTGGATCCTGCAGCGGGCCACGGGCCAGTCACTGGCACGGCTGCTCTCGGAGCGCCTCTGGCAGCGACTGGGTGCCGAGGAAGACGGCGACCTGATGCTCGACCCCGTCGGCACGGGTGAGGTCGGTGGCGGGCTGTCGGTCACGTTGCGCGATCTGGCACGCTTCGGCGAGATGGTGCGCAACCGGGGCCGTGTCGGTGGCGATCAGGTCGTGCCCGAAGCCGTGATCGACGACATCCGCCGGGGTGGCGATCGCGAAAAATTCGAGCACGCCGGCTATGACATCTTCGCCGGTTGGTCGTATCGCAACCAGTGGTGGGTGTCGCACGACGGCGTCGGCGCGATTCGCGGCCTGGGCATCTATGGCCAGCAGATCTACGTCGCAGCCGATGCCGGGCTAGTCGTCGCGCGGTTCGGGTCTCAGCAGATCGCGGTTGACGACGAGGCCGAGGCATTGTTGATCGCGGCATTCGACGCCTTGGCATCGACGCTGGCCGGCCGGCGCTGACGCAGGGCGGCCGGCCGCCCGCGTCGGTGCCGCTTTCAACGCCCACGGCAAAGCTGGTGCTCAGCCCTCGCGCGGCATCCGATGGAGCCCGCAGATCTTGTTGCCATCGGGGTCGCGCAGGTAGGCCAGATACATCTTGCCGGCCGCGCCCTCGCGCACGCCCGGCGGGTCTTCGCAGCTCGAGCCACCGTTGGCGCAGCCGGCCGCATGCCAGGCATCGACCTGCGCGGGCGAATCGCAGAGAAAGCCCAGCGTGCCACCATTGGCGAAGGTTGCAGCCTGGCCGTTGATCGGCACGGTCACGGCAAATGTGCCGGTCTTGGTACGCCAGAAGACGCGGTGACGATCGACGACGCCGGGCGCAACGCCAATGGCGCCCAGGACGTTGTCATAGAACGCCTTGGCCTTTTCGAGGTCGTTGGTACCAATCATGACATGTGAAAACATGGATCCGTCTCTTTGAGGGTTGTGGAAGCACGCCCGCGCTCGAAGCCGCCATCGCGGCGGGAACGCACCGGACATTCAGGATCGTAGCGTGAACGCCGACATCGGCCACCACGCCACCAGCGGACCCACCCGGCCCACGAGCGGTGTTGCGACCACGAACCACGGTTCGATCCGGTGTTTTTTCCCGGCTTGCGCGAATCGGCACCGGCCTATCCTCGGTCGAAGGTGCGGCAGCCGGGCGGATAGCGACGTCGCCGCCGAAGAACACCAATGACCGAGCGACATCACCATGCGCAGGGTTCCACACCGATTGACCGCCGTCTCGTGCGTCACGTGTCTGCTCATGGCCGGATGCGGCGGCGGATCGGGGACGGATACCAGCGGCGGCAACGGCGCCAATGACGCCGCTCTGAGCGGAACGCTGATCGACTCGCCCGTGGCAGGCATCGGCTACCGCACCGCCACTCGAACGGGCACCACCGACGCCAACGGCCGGTATCACTATCGCCCCGGCGAGACCGTCACGTTCTTCGTCGGCAATGTCTCCCTGCCGCCGGTGCGCGCCACCGGCACCGTCACGCCCTACGACATCGCCGACAGCACCGATCCGGAGGACCCGCTCGCGATCAATATCGCGTGTTTCCTGCAGTCGCTGGACGCGGATGCCGATCCGGCCAACGGGATCACGATTCCCGCCGGCGCCGCGGCGCTGGCGACCGACGGCATCGATTTCAACAAGCCGTCTTCGCTCTTCATGAATAACCAGAGCCTGATCGCGCTGGTGCGCGACGCCAACCCGGGCGCGCGCACACCCGTGGATCCGCAACAGGCCTACGCGCATCTCCTGGAGTCGATCGGCCGGATCTCCGATGCCGACCGGCGCAACCTGAGACCGGTCGCGGGCGTGACGATTTCACAGGCCGCGGCGCCGGTGGGTACTCAGGTGAGTCTGTCCGGTCAGACGAGCATCGACCCCAACGGCGATGCGCTCACCTACCGATGGACGCTCACCGAAAAGCCGGTCGGCAGCCAGGCGGGGCTCCCGGCCACGGCCTTGCCAGGATTCGTGTTCTCCCCCGACGTCGCCGGCCTCTACGGATTCTCGCTGGTGGTCAGCGACGGCAGCCTGGACAGCCGGGCGGCAAGCGTCTCTCTGAGTGCGACACCCGTCATTCCCGCTGCGATCACCGGCCTGAGCATCAGCACGGCACCGGCGAAGGTCGCGATCGGCGGTCAGGCCGCGCTGATCGCCATGGCCACCTACGCCGACTCGAGCACGGCCGATGTCAGCGCGCTCGCCAGCTGGACGAGCAGCGCGCCCGGTGTGGTGGCCGTGAATGCGCAGACCGGCGCCGTTACCGGTATGGCGGCCGGTTCCGCGCAGATCGCCGCCAGCCTGGCCGGCGTCACGGCCGACGCGGTTCAGATCGAAGCCGTGCCGCTGACCGCACCGTCGGTGCATCCACCGGTTTCGGGGCCGGGCAGCGTCGCCATCGCCTGGGAACCGGTGGCCAACGCGCAATCGTATGTGCTCTATTGGCGCGAGGAACCCCACGCCGAGGACAGCGAACCCAACCGTGTCGACAACGCGCAGCCGGGCCTGCAAACGGGCCTGGCCGGCGGCAAGACCTATACCTACCGGGTGGCCGCCGTGCTGGGCAGCACCGAGCGCCTCTCGCCGGAGGTCTTCGCCTATGTGTACGGCAACGGAGAGCCGTCGGGGTCGTTCGGTTCGCAGCTGGCCACGCCGACGGTAAGCAACGGCGCCAACCCCGTTCTGCTCGCCGATGGCAGGGTCTTGCTGGTCGGGCACCAGATCTCCGCGACCCGGCCCGCCGACCTGGTCGACCCGGCCACGCACACGATCACCCAGGTGCCCTCACCAGGCGGCAGGCTCTACTCGTACGCGGCAGCGGCCGTGCTCGACGACGGCAAGGTGTTCTATACCGGCGGGCGCGATATGGATCTGGCGCAGGTGACCAGCGACGAGACCTTTCTCTACGACCCTCAGACGCAGAGCTTTTCGTCGGGCCCGCGTCTGCCCGTGTCGCTGCTGATCCATACGGCGACCACCCTGCTCGATGGCCGGGTGCTGATCGCCGGCGGCCAGTCCAGCGACATCGCCGCCGACTGGAGCAACCACACCTATCTCTACGACCCCGATACCCAGATCTTTGCGGACGGCCCTGCGTTGGGCGTCGCCCGCGCCCTTCACGGTGCTCATCGACTGAGCGACGGACGGGTACTGCTTTTCGGCGGCATGGGCAACGCGGGAATGCTGACATCGGCGGAAATCTTCGATCCGGCCACCAATACCGTGACCCCGGCCGGTGCCATGGTGGTGGCGAACGGCCCGGCCAGCTCCGTGCTGCTGGCCGATGGGCGGGTTCTGCTGGCCGGCGCGGCGATCGGCACCGATCCGGCAGCCGGCACGATCCAGGTGTTCGACCCACAGACCGCGGCGTTCACGCAGATCGGCACGCTGGGCACATTGCGGGTCGATCCGGTCCTGGCATTGCTGCCCGACGGCAAGGTGCTGGTGGCCGGCGGCGCGGATATGAACGGCGACACGATCTACAGCAGCGAGATCATCGATCCGGCATCGGGTCAGTCCGTCGCATCGGGCGCGCCGCACATCGATCTGAGCCACAACCGATTCGGCCCGAAGGCCACACCGCTGCGCGATGGACGGATCCTGCTCATCACCAACGACCGGATCGAGTTGTACGGGCCCTGAATGAGCACTCCGTTTGTCGACCGTTGGAGCGAACGATCTTGAGAACACGACACATCTTGTCCGCCGCGTTCACCTGCATGGCGGTTTCGGTGTTGAGCAGTTGCGGCGGAGGCTCCGGGTCGGCTGCGAGCGGGGGCAGTGGCAACGATGACGCCAACGCCAGCGCGCTGACCGGGGTGCTGGTCGACTCGCCCGTGGCGGGCATCGGCTATCGCACGGCAACCCGGTCGGGCACGACGGACGCCAATGGCCTGTACCGCTATCTGCCCGGCGAGACCGTCACCTTCTTCGTCGGTGACGTCACGCTGCCCCCGGTGCCCGCCACCGGCACCGTGACCCCCTTCACTTTGGCCGACAGCAGCGACTCCAACGACCGGATCGCGCTCAACATCGCCACGTTCCTGCAGTCGCTCGACGCCGATGCCAATCCGGCCAACGGCATCTCGATACCCAGCGCCGCCGCGGCGCTGGCCAATGGCGGCATCGACTTCAATGTGCCCGTCACGACCTTCGAGCAGAACGCGAACCTGATCGCGCTGGTGCGCGATGCCAACCCGGGCGGGCGCACGCCGGTCGATGCCGACACCGCACGTGCGCATCTGCTGCAGACCTTGAGCGGTCTGGCGAACCCGCCCAATCTCGCCCCTATTGCCGTCGCGAACGGGTCGGCGAGCGCGATTCAGACCGGTCAGTCGATCACATTCTCGGGCACGCAGAGCAGCGACCCGAACGGCGACGACCTGAGTTTCCAGTGGACGCTATCCGCCAAGCCCCAGGGCAGCCAGGTCGTTCTGTCGGGGTCCGACGCGAACCAGGTCACGTTCACGGCCGATGTCGCCGGCACCTACACCGTGTCGCTGGTGGTCGGCGACGGCAGCCTGCAGAGTATCGCCGCCACTGGTCACGTGGTGGTCACGAATCCGCCACCAGCGCCGCAGGCGACGCTGACCGGGCTGAGCATCGGCCAGGCGCCGACGAAGATGGCGGTCGGCGGCAGCCATGCGCTCGTGGCCACCGCGACTTACTCGGACAACTCGACCGTCGACGTCACCGCGCAGGCCAGCTGGAGCAGCACCGCGCCTTCGGTGCTCGCCGTCAACGCCACGACCGGTCAGCTCTCCGCGCTGGCAGCGGGCACCGCCCAGATCGGCGCCAGCTTCGCCGGGGCCTCCGCGAGTGCCGTCGCGGTCGATGTGATCACGCTCCCCGCACCGGCCGTGCACGTGCCTGTTTCCACGGCCGACTCCGGCAGCGGCAACGGCACGGCCACCTTGCGCTGGAATCCGGTTACCGATGCCGCCGGCTACAAGATCTACTGGGTCCTGGACGGCCAGGGCGTCACCGCGGCGTCGAACGCGATCGAGAACGTGCAGAGCGGCCACGTACAGACGAGCCTGGCCAGTGGCCGCTACGCGTATCGGGTAGCTGCCATGCTCGGCGACGTCGAGGCGCTCTCCGAGGAAGTGTTCACCTATGTCTACGGTGCCGGGCAACCGTCGGGCGTGTTCGCCAGCGCAAGCGCGCCACCGTCGGCGAACATTGAATCGGTCGCGATCGGCCTGCCCGACGGCAAGGTATTGATGGTCGGCAGTTTCATGGACGACTCGGTTCCGGCCGATGTCTACGATCCGGCGACCGACAGCTATACGCAGGTGGCCTCACCCACCGGCCGCCTGTGGGCCGCGAGCACACTCACCCCACTGCCACAGGACAAGGTGCTGATCGCGGGCGGCTACGTCGGTGGCGGTGTCGCGACGATCACCAACGAAACCTTCATTTACGACAGCCAGACCAACAGCACCGTCGCCGGGCCGAATCTGCCCTACACGCTGATGCAACACACGGCCACGCCACTTCCCGACGGACGCGTGCTCGTTGCCGGTGGGCTCGCCAACAATGCCGTGACCGCGCAGACACTGATCTTCGACCCTGCGACGCAGTCGTTCACGAGCGGACCAGCGATGGCCGTCGCACGGCGCTGGCACGCAGCTATCGCCCTGCAGGACGGGCGCGTGCTTATCCTGGGGGGCGTAGGGCAAGGCGGATCGCTGGCCAGCACGGAGATCTACGATTCGCAGTCGAACACGTTCGGCACTGGTCCCACGATGGCCCACGCCGGGTCAGGCAGCGCGAGCGTGCTGCTCGCCGATGGACGGATCCTGGTGGCAGGCGGTTACGAAAACGCATCGTCCGTCCGCACGGCGCAGATCTTCGACCCGCAGACGGCGCAATTCACCAGCACGGGACAGCTCAACGCGCCGCGCGACGGCGGCACGGCCGCCCTGCTGCCCGACGGTCGGGTATTGCTGGCCGGCGGCTACGACGGCAGCAACTACACCGCGAACGCCGAGGTCTACGACCCGGCGAGTGGCCAGTTCGCGGTGACGGGCTCTCGATCCCAGGCGACCATCAGCTATGCGTCGATGGTGCGACTGCGCGATGGGCGTGTGTTGATGCTCAGAGACGACGTGGTCGATCTGTACGGGCCCTGAGGCCAACGGCCGGCTGGCGCTGGCCCTGCGCTTGCTGGCCCGGATCACGAGCAGGCGTCGGCGCGCCGCGTCGCCGCTGCGGAATGCGGATCGCCGCGATGTCGCAGACCACTGCGGCGAACAGCTCGCGGGTGTATTCGCCGGGGGCCGGCGCGTCGTGCAATCATCGCGCCGGGCGTCGTCCGGCGTCCGCGACAACCACAGTCGGAGACACATCATGCGTTCGATACGTCACGCCGCCCTCGCGACGTTTGCCTCGGCCTTCCTGATCGCCGCCACGCCCGCGCGGGCCGAGGCACCCGCCCCTGCCGTGAAGGGCCCGCAGGTCGAGAATCCCATGCGGGTACTGCTGGTCGGCAACAGCTACCTGTATTACGGCGACAGCCTGCACAACCATCTACGGCGCATGGTGATGGCCGCCGACCCGTCCACCGAAAAGAAGCTTCAATACAAATCTGCAACGATCGGCGGCGCCCGCCTCGAACACCACAACATCGACTGGCTCACCACACCCGGTCAGATCGGCGTCAAGGAACCGTTCGAGCTGGTCGTGCTGCAAGGTGGCAGCGTCGCGCCGTTGTCGGACAAGCGCCGGCAGGCCTTCAAGGACACGGTAGCGAAGTATGCGGAGCTGATCCATGCGCGCGGCGGGCAGGTGGCCTTGTACATGACACATGTGTACGTGCCGCCGCACAAGCGCGCCGCGCCCGAGAACATGGGCCTGACCGCGAGCCTGTACGTCGAGACCGGCAACGCGGTGAACGCGCTGGTGATCCCGGTGGGCCTGGCGTTCGAGGAGGCCTATCGCCGCAAGCCCGGCATCCAGCTGCACAAGGACTACGACGGCAGCCACCCGGAGCTGATCGGCACCTACCTGGCGGCCGCGACCAGTTATGCAGCCATCTACGGCAAGTCGCCGGTGGGAAATTCCTACGACTACTACGGCAAGATCGAACCGGAGATGGCCAGGTTCCTGCAACGGGTGGCCTGGGACACCGTGCAGTCGTTCTACGGGCGCAAGCAATAGGCACACGCGCGCCCTCGGGGTCCGGGCCGGCGCGGGCGCGCATGCATCAGTGGGCCACTGCCACGACCGGCTCGCCCATGTCGGCCAGCATCTTGCGCAACTGCTTGGTGGCCGGTGTGACGATCGCGATGAAGTAGGCCTCGCGCAGCCGCCGCTGCGCCACCGCACCGGTGACATAGCCGCGCGCGCCCGAGTGCAGCATCAAGGCGTGCGCGGCGCGCACGGACACCTCGCCCGCCATCAACCGTGCGCGGATCACGGAGGCGAAATACCCGCGACTGTCGTCGTACGGCGTTCGGCAGAGCTCGAACACCGTCTCCTTCATGGCCGAGAGTTCCTCCTCGAACTGCCCCGGCTGCTCGCCCAGGTGACAGTTGACGTGGCCCAGCGGCTTGTCGAGCTTGAGCATCATGTCGATACACGATTCGATCATGCCGAAGGCCATGCCGGCCTGCAGCAGGATGAAGCCGGCCCGGATGCGAGGCAGGAAGGGTTCCATCGGGTCGGCCGCAATACGCGCCTCGGGCACGAACACATCCTTGAATGCCAGGCCGAAGGTGCGCGTGCCGCCCAGCGCCAGGAAGCGGTCGTTGGCGAACATCGCCAGCCCGTCGCTGTCGCAGTCGACGATCGCCATCACGCGGTGGGCGGCGTCGCGGGTGTCCTCGAACACGATGCCGAACGCGTGGCCGGCGCCGAGATTCGACACCCAGGGCAGGCGGCCGCTGACCCGCCAGCCGCCGTCCACGCGCTCGCCGCGCAGCAACAGTTTCTCGATGCCGAAGAAGGTCTTCATCGGATTGGACAATCCGGTACCGCCGAGCACCGATCCGTCGGCCACCGGCTCGAGCAGCTCGGCCCGCAGCGCTTCGTTGTCGGTGCTCGCCACGTACCAGCCGAGCGCGGTCTGGCACCAGTACGAGAAGGCGGTCGACAGGCAGGTCTGACCGACCACGCTCATCGCGCGGATCGTGGTTTCGAGGTCGGGTGCCCCGCCGTTGACGGCCGCCGGGCTCATGTGCGGCGCGTAGGCGCCGATCGCGCCGAGTTCGCGCATGAAGGCCTCGGGATAGGCGCCGTCGGCGTCGATCGAATCGGCCTGTCCGACCAGCTTGGTGCGGGTCAGCTCGCGCACCTGCTCGACCAACCGATCGGGCTCGGAGAAGCCCGCGCGCACGGCCGGCGCGTCGGGATGCAACTGCAGGATGGCACTCACGATGGCTTCCTTCGTTGGGGTTTGATCAGACCGACGTGGCGACCATGTTCACCGGCCGCTTGAAGGTGTTGAACACCGGCGACCATTGACAGACGTGCGCGATCAGCTCGTCGATGGTCGCTTGCGGGCAGTCGGCCTTCATGTCGACCATGATGCGCACGTCGGTGAAGCCGACCGGCTTCTCGCTGATGTCGCCGGTGCCCCAGACCGCAGTGATGTTCAGGTCGCCCTCGAGCTGCACCTCGAGCGATTCGATCGTGATGCCGCGATGCACCGCATTGGCGTGCAGGCCGACGGCGATGCACGAGCCGAGCGCGGCCAGCGAGGCCTCGGAGGGGTTGGGCGCGGTGTCGTCGCCGAGCAGGCCGGGCGGCTCGTCGACGATGTAGGGCTCGAGGTCGCGAATGTAGTTCGCATGACGAAAGCGGCCTTCGGCCACGGTCTTGCACTTGAGCGTCTTGATGGCCTTGGGATTGGCCTTGCCATTGGCGATCAGCGCGTTCAGGCCGTCTTTGTCGATCGGCGCCAGGCAGCCGGTCAGTGCGGTGTTGGGGGCGATGACTGGGTCGTTCATGACGGGATTCCTCGGTCGGGTCTGGGTTGGCTTTCGGATGCCGCCTGTGCGGCGGCGGGTTGTGAGAGCGATGCGCGTCTTCAGTGGCCTTCGCGCATCCAGTTGGCCCGCGCGATCGCCCACTGCAGCAGCTGGTCGAGCGTGAAGCCGATCAGGCCGATGATTACGACGGTGGCGGCCAGGCGGTCGTACTCGAGCGTGTCGCGGGCATCGTTGATCGCGTAGCCCAGGCCCGAGGTGACGCCGAGGTACTCGGCCGGCACCAGCACGATCCAGGCGACACCGAGCGCGAGGCGGATGCCGTTGAGCACGTCCTGGGTCACCGCCGGCACGACGATCGTGAACAGCAGGTGCCAGGCGCGGGCGCCGAGGTTGCGCGCCACCTTGAACCAAGCCGGATCGATGCGCCGCACACCGGCCGCGGTGGAGAAGATCACCGGCCAGATCGCGGCCACCGACACCAGGAACACGATCGCGCCGTCCCAGGTCTCGTAGGTCATCACGGCCACCGGCATCCAGGACAGCGGGCTGATCATGCGCAGGAACTGGAACGGCACATTGGTCAGCGCCCGCAACGACGCCCAGTAGCCGACCGCCATGCCGACCGGTACGCCGATCACCACCGCCCACAGCAGCCCCAGGCCGACCCGGAACAGGCTCGGCACGGCCATGTCGACCGCCTCACCGGAGCGCAGCATGTCGGTGAGGCGGTCGAGGGTCGGCGCCGGTGCGAAGTCGGCAAAGGCCTGCAGATCGTCGCTGCGCTCGATCAGCCAGCCGCCGAACCACCAGACACCCAGCAGCGCCACCATGCCGGCCAGGCCGACCGCGAGGCGCAGCGCGCGGGCACTGTGCAGCCAGCCTGACAGCTCGGATACGACCGGCGTGTCGGCGAGCGCATCGATCGGCCGGGCGCTCATAGCGCGACGACCTCGTCGCGGTTGAACGGGTCGCCCGGGTTGACGCTCGGGTCCTTCATCCAGTCGGGATACTTCTCGAGCGCCCGGCGTACGAAGCGGTAGTCGACCAGATCATCGGCGACATGGGCCGGATCGAGCTTGGCCAGAAAGGTCTTGTCGCCGCCGACCACCGTGCGGGTCATTTCTTCGACGATCATCTTCGTGGCCGACGGATACGGCCAGGGCTGGAAGTCGATGCGACCGTTGCTCCAGCTGGCGGCGTGCTTGATCGCACCCGACTTCAGATAGCCATCGTCGTCGGCGTAGCGGGTCATGGCGCGCTCGACGATGGCCGCCGGCATTGGCAGGAAACCCTCGCCGTCCTTCGACATCAGCCGGGCCGCTTCCTTTTTGTTCTGCGAGGCATAGACCTGGGCGCGCACCACCGCATTCATGACCTTCTGCGTCCACTCGGGGTTCGCAGTGGTGGCCTCTTCGTGCATGCAGATCACGCAGCAGGGGTGGTTCTTCCAGATGTCGCCGGTGAAGCGCAGCATGCGGGCGCCGGCCTTGATCTCGCCCATCGCATTGAACGGCTCGGCGACGATGTAGGCGTCGATCTTGCGGGCCGCGAGCGCGGCGGGCATCTCGGGCGGCGGCAGGATGCTGAGGTTGCACTCGTCGGCGGCCAGTGGCTCGCCGGCGTTCTTGATGACCGGCTTCACACCCGACTTGCGCAGCGCGTACTGCAGCACGATGTTGTGCATCGAGTACCAGAACGGCACCGCCACCTGCTTGCCACCGAGCTGCGAGAAGCCCTCGATGGTGGTGTGCCTGCCCACCACCAGGCCCGAGCCGTTGGTGTGCGCCCAGGCCATCAGCTTGACCGGAATCGCGTTGTTGTAGCGCATCCAGACCGGAATCGGCTTGAGCAGATGCACCAGGTTGAACTTGTTGGCGACGAAGCCCTCGACCAGCGGCGACCAGCCGCGGATCAGGGTCGGACGCTCGGCCTCTAGCCCCTCGTCCTTGAAGAACCCCATGCCGTAGGCGACCAGCAGCGCGGTGGCATCGGTGATCGGCAGATAGCCGATGCGCACCACGCCGTCCTCGGCGGCGTAGGCCGGCGAATGCATGCCGCCGATGGTGCCGCCCAGGGCGCTCAGCAGACCGCCGGCGGCGAACATGTCGAGCGTGCGGCGACGACCGTGATCGATCGCGAAGGCGTATTCATCGGCGAGTTCCGATGCGGGTCTGGCGGTCTTGCGGGTCATGGTCGGATCCTTTGCTGGGAGGGCTGGCGCGGGGCCAGCGGGAGGTTTCTGTTCGGTGCCGGCTCGCCGCCGGGGTCAGCCACTCGCGCGTTCGAGCGCCCGTGGCATTGCACCGGCGGTATCGCGCCGGCCCTGCGACGAGCGACGTGCCGACAGGCCTGGCTGACCGCTGGCATCCTCGTAGGCCGCGAGCAGCGTTTCGCGGGCACGAACGAACGCCGGGTCGCCGCTCGAGCGCTCGGCATCGAGGTCGATCGGAATGTCGGCCACCACACGCCCCGGATTGGCCGCCATGATCAGCGCGCGGTCGGCCATGGTCACCGCCTCGTTGATGTCGTGGGTCACGAACACCAGCGTGAGGCCGCGCTCCTTGGCGATCCGGCGCACATCGCGTTGCAGCGCGTGGCGGGTGAAGGTGTCCAGCGCCGAGAACGGCTCGTCGAGCAGCAGCAGATCGGGTTCGGGGGCGAGCGAGCGGGCGAGCGCCACGCGCTGCTGCTGGCCGCCCGAGAGATCCTGCACATTGCGCTCGGCGAAGGGTGACAGATCGACCAGCGCGAGCATCTCGTCGACGCGCGCATCGAGCCCGTCGCGCCGGCCGGCGAAGCGCAGGCCGAGCCCGACGTTGCCGCGCACGGTCATCCACGGCAGCAGGCTGGGCGCCTGGAACATCATGACCCAGTCGGGCGACGGGTCCGCGACGCGTGCACCGTCGATGTAGACGTTGCCCCGGCTCGCCAGGCTCAGGCCGCACAGGATGTGCAGCAAGGTCGACTTGCCGCAGCCCGAACGCCCCACGAGCGCGATGCACTGCCCGGGTTGCACCTCGAAGGCGATGTTCTCGAGCACCGGTTCGGCGCCGCGCCGATACTGATGGCCGACGCCCTCGAGCGCGATGTGTGCTCCTTGCCGCTTCATGCCTTGCTCCGGTGGTTCGACCTCAGTGGCGGGCGTGTCGCCATCGCTGCCGGGCGGTGACCGGACCGGACACGCCCAGCCCGACGCCGCCGCGCGCACGTGTGGATCACCACTGGTTGTAGGGCAGGAACTTGCCCGACATGGTCACCTTGACACGATCACCCTTGGGGTTGGCTTCCTTCTCGATCGACATGTCGAAGTCGATCGCGCTCATGATTCCGTCGCCGAACTTCTCGTGGATCAGCGCCTTGATCGTGTCGCCGTACACGTAGGTGATCTCGTGGAAGCGATAGATCAGCGGATCCTTGCTGACGGTCTCGGCCTCCTGCGCCTTCTTGGGCGCCATCTGCAGCGCTTCGACGAACTCCGGGCCGAGCCCGAGGAAGGCGCAAAGCTTCTCGGCCGCGGCGGCCGGCAGCGTGTTCTGGCCCAGACAGGCCGAGACCACGAACACGTCGGATTTGCCGGCCGCCTCGGCCATCGCGGCCCAGCTCAGGCGCTTGTTGTGTTTGACGGCCAGGATGATCTCGGTCATTGCCAGCTTGGACATCGGGATGGCGATATCGGTGCTCATGGTCGGTTTCCTTTCCCGGGTATCGGGTTCGAATGACTGCGGGTGGATTCAGGCGGACGATGACGACCGCGTTGCGAGAGGCTTCATCAGCGGGAAATCCCCGCGCCCAGCGCACCGGCCTGCGGCCGGACCACGGGCGGATTGCGGGGGTCGTAGGTGTCGGATTGCACCTGGGCGCGCAGCGCGTCGGAGCGCTCGACCAGGAACTCGATCAGGTGGTTGCGCATCGGGTAGTAGTTGGGGTGCAGGTGCATGTCACTGCGGCTGCGGCCGGCCGGCAGCGTGTTCTGCACGATCTCGCACACCCGCGCGCGCGGCCCGTTCGTCATCAGCACGATGCGGTCGGCGAGCAGCAGCGCCTCGTCGATATCGTGGGTGATCATGAAAGTGGTCTGGCGGGTCTGCGCGATGATCTGCAGCAGTTCGTCCTGCAAGGCGCCCCGGGTGAGCGCATCGAGCGCCGAGAACGGCTCGTCCATGAGCAGGATGCGCGGCTCGATCGCGAACGCGCGCGCGATGCCGACGCGCTGGCGCATGCCACCGGACAGCTGGGACGGCTTCTTGTCTTCGGCGCCCGTCAGGTGCACGAGGTCGATGTAGCGCTGACAGTGCGCACGCCGTTGCGAAGCGCTCATCGATGGCCAGCGCGAGCGCACCGCGAAGTCGATGTTGCGCCAGGCGCTCAGCCAGGGCATCAGTGCATGGCCCTGGAAGATCACCGCCCGATCGAGACTGGGGCCGGCCAGCTCGCGACCGTCGACGATGGTCACGCCGTCGGTGGCGGCGTCGAGACCGGCGAGAATGTTCAGCAAGGTGGTCTTGCCGCAGCCCGAGTGGCCGATCAGGCAGACGAACTCGCCCTCGGCGACATCGAACCAGACGTCCCCGAAGACCTCGGTGTCCATCCGGCCATCGGGCAGCGGGAAGCACTTGCGCAGCCCCTGCACCGAGATCATCTGACGGTCGGGTCTGGCGCCGGGCGCCGTGCCGCCCCCGTTGGTGCTCACCGTGCCACCCGCCTCGAGCGACTTCGTCTCGCCACCCGCGCCGGCCAGCGCGGCCGAGCCGGAGGCGAGCGGCGCAGGGCTCGGCGACACATCCGTTGCCTGCGTGGGCTTCAGTGCGGGAATACCTGCCATGTCCGTCACTCCACGTAGGCGACCGCGCGCGCGGCCTGGGCCAGGGCCAGATCGAGCAGCATGCCGACCAGGCCGATGAAGAAGATCGCCGAGATCACGCCGGTGATCGACAGGTTGTTCCACTCGTTCCAGACGAAGTAGCCGATGCCGGTACCGCCCACCAGCATCTCGGCAGCCACGATCACCAACCAGGCGATGCCGATCGAGATGCGCATGCCGGTGAGGATCGTGGGCGCGGCCGCGGGCAGGATCACAGCGAACGCGGTGCGCCAGTTCGACACCTCGAGCGTGCGCGCCACGTTCAGCCACTCGCGGCGCACGCCGGCCACACCGAACGCGGTGTTGATCAGCATCGGCCAGATCGAGCAGATGAAGATCACGAAGATGGCCGAGGCACCCGAGTCCTTGATCGTGTAGAGCGCCAGCGGCATCCAGGCCAGCGGCGAGACCGGCTTGAGCATCTGCACGAAGGGGTCGAAGGCCCGATGCAGCACCGGAAACATGCCGATCACGAAGCCGAGCGGAATCGCCACCAGCGCGGCCAGGCCGAAGCCCGCCAACACGCGGTACAGCGACCAGCCCAGCTGGATGCCGATACCCTTGTCGTTCGGGCCGGCGTCGTAGAACGGATCGGCGAGATGACCAACGATCGCGCGACCGACGTCGACGGGCGTGGGCAACGCGGAGTCGCCCTTGGCGGTGGCGCCCATCAGCTTGGCGTACTCCGGATCCATGTCGGCGGCCGGGCCGCCGTCGGCCATTACGTTGAGCTGCCAGACCGCCAGCACCACGGCCAGGATGGACAGCGACAACACGATCGCGCGGGTGCGTCCGTTCTTGGCTGCGTTCATCGTTCCTCCGGGTCGTGACTGGGCGGTCGGTCTCAGCCGCGCTTGATGGCGAAGCTCTCGACATAGGCCTCGGGTTTGGCCGGGTCGAAGGTCTTGCCCATCAGCACGTAGGTGCGCTTGCCCGGTGCCGGCGGCTTCATGCCCATGTCGGCCATGACGGCGGTGGCGTCGGTGGCGAGGTACACCTGACGGGCCAGGCCCTGGTATTCGACGTCGCCCTTCAGGTAGCCCCAGCGCTTCATCTGCGTGAGGATCCAGATCGCGAACTCGTGATACGGGAAGGCGTCGAAGTCGATGCGGTCGGGCACCTTCTGCACCTTGCCCAGGCCGTCGGCGAAGGTGCCGGTGAGCACCTGCTCGACCACCGTGGTCGGCTGGTTCAGATAGTTCTTCGGCGAGATCGCGGCAGCGATCTCCTTACGGTTGGCCGGGTTCGACGAATACGCCGTGGCGCTGATGATCGACTTGAACAGGGCCAGGAAGGTGTTGGGCATCTGGTCGACGAACTTCTGGCTGGCCGCGAACGCGCAGCACGGGTGGCCGTCCCAGATCTCCTTCGTGAGCATGTGGATGAAGCCCACGCCGTCGTAGACCGCGCGCTGGTTGAACGGGTCGGGCGAGAGATAGCCGTCGATGTTGCCGGCGCTCAGGTTGGCGACCATCTCGGGCGGGGGCACGACCCGGATCTGGATGTCCTGGTCGGGGTCGATGCCGTGCTCGGCCACGTAGTAGCGCAGCAGGAAGTTGTGCATCGAATACTCGAAGGGCACGCCGAACTTGAAGCCCTTCCACTGTTTCGGATCGCGCTTGTCCTTGTGCTTCATGGCCAGCGTGATCGCCTGGCCGTTGATGTTCTCGACCGCGGGCATGGTCCAGGGGGTTGCCGTGGAGCCGGCGCCGGCGGTGATCGCCAGCGGCATCGGCGTCAGCATGTGGGCCGCGTCGTATTCACCCGCGAGCGACTTGTCGCGCGCCACCGCCCAGCCGGCGGTCTTGATCACCTTGGCGTTCAGGCCGAACTTGGCATAGAAGCCCATCGGCTCGGCCATGATGATCGGCGTGGCGCAGGTGATCGGCACGAAGCCGATGTTCAGATCGGTTTTCTCGAGCGGGCCCTTGGCGTCGATGACGGCCGCCTTCACCTTGTCGATGGGCACGAACTGAGCGATCGCAGCGGCGGCGGTGGCCGAACCTGCGTGGCGCAGAAAGCGGCGCCGGCGCGCGTCCGACCCGAAAATACCGATCGTGATCGCCTGTTCGACCGCATTGGCCAGGAGTTCTTCCTGGCTGGCGCGCGCCGGGTCCGTGGACTGGGCGTCGTGCTCGGCCTGCGAGCCGTGGCGGCCGCAGGCGCAGCGCAGGAGCACGGCATTGGGATCGTAGGGGTTCGTAAACAGACCCATGGGGCTTCCTCTCGTTCGTTTGGCAGGCGGGTGCAAGCTCTTTAATCAAATTGCGTGCCAGCGTCGATAAGAACTTTCTCTCGTGTATTCAATGCGTTATGGAATTTCCACATAACGGAATTACGAATTTACGCAACCTTCGCTCGGAATTTCGTAAATTGCGCATTCTCGTAAACAAGATCGCCCGAACGGGAAACGCCACCGTCCGCCGCCTCCACGCCGGCAGGCGTCGGTGCGGTGCAGCGTTCGAAGTGGCCGGACGGGCACGCGACTTGCAGGCGCGTCGGGCGCTCCAGCGCTTGACCTTCAGGAGGAGATCCGAATGCAAAAGGAGACGATTGCCCGTGTGATCCGCGTCAGTGTCTCGGGCGGTTTGTTCGCGCCCGGCGTGAACTGCATGGACGACATCGGACGAAAGGAGACGGCGCATGCCGAAAAATCATCACTTCGACGGCTGGGCGTGGGTCGCTTCGCTCGCCGTGACGATCGCGCTCGGATCGATGGCCACGCCCTCGCTCTCCGGCCAGGCGCAGCCGACAACGGATCGTGCTGGCGCATCTCGGCCTGAATCGGGTGCGCCCCCGGCCTCCAGGCAGGCGGCCACGTCGCGCCAGGTCAACGACTGCACGATCCGGCCCGGGACGATTTGCGCGAACGCGAATCTGGCCGATGCCGATCTGCGCCGCGCATCGCTGTCGCGCAGCCAACTGACGCGCGCGGATCTGAGCGGCGCCAATCTCGTCGGCGCCGTTTTGCGCGGCGCCAACCTGAAGCGTGCCAATCTCGATCAGGCGCAACTGGATGGCGGCCAGATGCAGGACATCGATCTGCAACTGGCGCAGGCGCGTGGCGCGAGCGTGACCGAGGCCCGGCTGGACAATGCCAAGATGAACGATGCAAAACTGAGCGGTGCCGATTTCAGCGCGGCCACGCTCGATGGTGCGTCGTTACGCAATGCTGAAGCCACCGATGCACGCTTCGACGGCGCGAGCCTGAAGCGCACGGACCTGCACGGCATCGACATGCGCGGCGCGCGCCTGACCGGGGCCGACCTGACCGGCGCCGATCTACGCATGTCACGCCTCGATGGCGCCGATCTACGAGGCGCGATCCTGGACGGTGCCCGCCTGGACGGCGCGCGGCTGACCGGCGCGAACACCGACGGCTGCCGCGCCTGCCCGCAGGCCGAGTGACACCCGGGGCCGGGCGCTCAGAAGAACGCCACGGCGGCCGCCGCGGCGCCGCCGATCACGATCAGCAGGGCAATCACGAGAAACAGGCCATCGTCGAGAATCAACGACAGCGCGATCATCGAGATTGCGATGCCGGTGATGGTGTTGGCCGTGGGCACGAGATCCAGCGGCGGAATCGCCAGCGCGAGGACCAGGCAGACCGCCGCACTGACGCGCGAGCCCAGGCCCCGGGTCAGCAGGCGCAGGCGTGGGTGGCTGACGCGCTCGATCCAACGGGCGGGCCTTTGCAGCCAGCCGATCGCCGTACGCGCGCGATCGGCGTCGACCGAGCGCCTCAGCAGCCATTGCGGCAGCCAGAAGTGGTGCCGGCCGACCAGCATCTGCGCTGCGGTGACGAGGATGCCGATGCCCAGCACGCTGGGCAGTCCCGGGACCGCACTGAGCGGCGAGACCATCATCAGCGCGAGCACGAGGATGGCCATGCCGAAGGAACGGTCGCCGACCGCCTGCAGCACGGCCGACAGCGCGATCTTGCCGTCGTGCTCCTCGGCCGCGCGCATGCGGTCGAGGACGTCACTCAGGCGGTATTTGTCGGACGTCTGGGGTCGGGCCATGGCGAAGAGGCTCGGGGCACAGGCGGGTACTGGCCCGCAGGAACCTGGCGACTCGCAGCTATCGTGCCCGCCGCCCGTCGGCGCCCGTGAACCGCCGCCACGGACTTGGCGGTGGGGGAGCGGTGCGCAGTCGCCGTCCGGTCTGCCGCCCGGCCGGTCGACTCCCGGCATTACGCGGGCTCGTAACCATCGGCCGCGGCCGGAATTACGTACCTTCGTATATCCTGACCGGATGCACGACGACCTCCTGCACCGGCCTGCGCCCACCGAAAGTCCGCGGGCATCGGCCCTTTGGGAAGCCGCGCTCGACAGCAGCGAGGCCGGGACGTTCGTCATCGACACCGAAGCCAACCGGATCGTCGGGTTCAACCGGGGGGCGCTCGAACTGACCGGCGTGGCCGGTCACGAACTCGCGCCGATGCGGGCCAGCGACCTGTTTCCGCGGCAACTCGCGGCGCTGACCAACTTCACGCTCGAATGCCAGGACAAGGGGCCCGCCTGGAGCAGCGCCCTGGCAATCCACTGTGTGCACGGTGGCCCCCGCCCGGTCGAGGTGTTCGGCTCGGCATGGTCTCGCCAGGGGCGCCGCTTCCTGTTGTTGATCGCTTTCGATCACAAGCGCCAGCAGGTGCGCCGCGCCAAGGTGGCGATCGAGCGCCGGCACGGTCTGGACGCACCGCCCGGTCAGCGCTTCGACACCGTGTTTCGCGAACTCGAGCGCGGCAATCAGCTGATCCTGCAGGCTGCCGGCGAGGGCATCTACGGCGTCGACGCGACCGGCCGCTTCACCTTCATGAATCCGGCGGCCGAGCGCATGCTCGGCTTCGCGGCCGAAGAGGTCATCGGCCGCAATGGCCACACGCTGATCCACCACAGTCACGCCAACGGCGACCCGTATCCGCACAAGGCCTGCCCGATCTATGCCGCCTTCAAGGACCGCACGATCCACCGGGTGGATAACGAGGTGTTCTGGCGCAAGGACGGCAGCTGCTTCCCGGTCGAGTACACCAGCACGCCGATCACCGAACAAGGCCGTGCGCTGGGCGCCGTGATCGTGTTTCGCGACGTGTCTGCACAGCGCAAGGTGCGCGAGGACCTCGAGGCCGCACTAACCGAGGTGCGCACGCTCCAGCACCGGCTCGAACTCGAGAACGCCTATCTGCAGGACGAGCTGGCCGCCGAGGGTCAGCACCACGAGATCGTCGGCGCGAGCGCAGCCGTGCGGCACATCCTGCGTCAGATCGAGCTGGTCGCACGCACCGACGCCACGGTGTTGGTCACCGGCGAATCGGGCACCGGCAAGGAACTGGTCGCGCGCGCGATCCATCAGGCCAGCCAGCGCAGCGGCCGGCCGCTGATCCGGGTCAATTGCGCGGCGATCCCGCGCGAACTATTCGAGAGCGAATTCTTCGGCCACGCCAAGGGCGCGTTCACCGGCGCGATCGCCGAACGCGTCGGCCGCTTCGAACTGGCCGACGGCGGCACCATCTTCCTGGACGAGGTCGGCGAGATCCCGATCGAACTGCAGAGCAAACTGCTGCGTGTGCTGCAGGAGCAGCAATTCGAGCGGGTCGGCGAGACCCGCACCCGCGAGACCGACGTGCGTGTGATCGCGGCCACCAACCGCGATCTGCGCGCCGAGGTACAGGCACGCCACTTTCGCGAGGATCTGTACTTCCGGCTCAATGTGTTCCCGATCGAATCGCCGCCGCTGCGCGAACGGCTCGAAGACATCGGCCTGCTGGCCGCGCAGTTCGTGCGCCGCGCCTGTGCGCGTGCGCACCGGCCGGAGTTGCCGATTTCGCTGGCCGACGTCGAGCGCTTGAAGGCTTATTCCTGGCCCGGCAACATTCGCGAACTGGAGAACATCATCGAACGCGCGGTGATCGTGTCCGACGATACGCGCCTGCGGCTGGACATGCCCGTCACTGCGCCAGCGTCAGTCGCGTTGCCGGTGCCGAAGCGCACCACGGGTCATGCAGCCGACGGCATCATCAGCGAGGACCAGCGGCGCGACCGTGATCGCGACAACATCCTGCGCGCACTCGAGCAATGCCACGGACGGGTATCGGGCAGCCGTGGCGCGGCCGCCCTGCTGGGCCTGCGGCCGACCACCCTCTATTCGCGCATTGCCCGGCTCGGCATCGACGCACGCGCCGTCCGAGACCGGCGCGGCGCGGTCGATTCCTGATCGCGAGCTCGGGCGTGTCGGCGCAGTCGCTCAGAAGCTGAACCGCACGCCCAGTGACACCATGTCGATGTCCTGGTCGCCGGTGGCGAACTTGAAGCGGTGGCGGTCGGCCTCGAGCGTGACGGCCAGCGCACGATTCACCTGATAACCGACCCCCAGGCCGTAGGCGAATCCGAAGCCCTGCTCGGTACCCGAGGCATTGCCCGGCAGGCTGGCGCTGGTGTCGGTGTAGCCATAGGTGCCGCCCAGGCGGCCAAACACCAGAAACCCGTTATCGAACGGATGCTGCAACAGGACACTGAGGTTCAGGCCCTGCGCCTTTTGTCCGGCCTGACCGGTCTGCGCCTCACCGAAATTCAGATAGGCCAGCTCGAATCCGACGCGCTGCGAGCGCATGGTGCCGACGGCGATCCGGCCAGCGGTCGTCTTGTCGTCGCAGGTCGAGCCCGGTAAGCAATCGACATCGAAGCTCGAACTGCCCACATTCAGACTGACATAGCCACGCGAGGGGGCACGATCGAGCGAGTTGTCACCCCGGCCATAGAGCGCGCCTTGGGCCGCGGCCGGTTCGATCATCGAAAGCTGTATCGTCGCGAGCGCCGCACCGGCACCCAGCAACATGGGCAGGCGTTTCATCGTTTTTCTCCGAGTTTGAAAGAGTTCTGTCGCGGTGGGTCCGCGATCTCGGAGGGAGTCAGGCAATTTCCATACCCGACGCGCGATGGCGTGGGCTGCGGATCGGCATCGTGGCGGTTCCAGGCGTCGGCGAAGGTGTCGAGACGTTCGCGAGTGATCTATGCAGGCATGCCGGTCTCCGATGCGGGCTGACCGGAGCGGTGTCTCAGAAGCGCTCGACCCAGGGCCGCACAACGATTTCGTGGCTCCAGGCGGACCGATGCTGGTTGATCAGATCGAGATAGATCTGCGCGATCGCGTCGGGGTCGAGCAATGAATCGGGCGCGTCGTCCGGCACCGGCCTCGATGCGCTACGGATGCCACCATCGACGTTGATCCACGCCACGTGCACGCCCTGCGGATGCAGCTCGCGCGACATCGACTGCGCCAGACCGCGCTGGGCGAACTTGCCCATCGCGAACGAGGCCGATTGCGCAAAGCCCTTGACGCCGGCCGACGCACCGGTGAACAGGATGGTGCCACGCACGCCGTCCCCATCCGCCGTCTGCGCGAGCATGCGGCGCGCCGCCTGCCGACCGAACAGGAATGCCCCGAAGGCCGTGATCTCGATCGCGCGGCGAACCGCCTCGGGATCGACCTCGGTAATCGGCCCGCGTACCCGCGCGGACGGGTTGTAGACCGCCACCCGCGGCGGCGCCGGCAAGGCATCGAACAACTGCGCCACCGAGGCCGGCTGCGCAGCATCGCAGGCGACACGCTGCGCACCGGTCTGCGCGGCCAGCGCAGCGAGCTTGTCGATGTCGCGCGCCGCCAGCACCAGCCGATAGCCGGCCGCGTGCAGCCGCCTGGCCAGGCTGGCCGACAGGCCGTCACCCACGCCGGCGATCACGGCCAGCGGTGCTGCGTCATGAGATGCGTTCATGCGAAGCCCTCCTCGGTATGGATCCGTCCGCCCATGCGGCGATGATGCTCGAAGCGCTGCGCCGCGCTCGCGCGAATCAGGGCCCCGAGACCATTATCGACCAGGACACGGACGCCGCACCGCGCGCTCGTCATCAATCGGGGCGAACCCGATCGGGGGGCATCTGGTTCGCAGGTGTGCATTGCACGCGATCGCGATGCAACGATGCGTGCCTGCGCCTTGCGTCGCATCGTGCCGTCGATCAAGATCGCCGCCTCACAACCCGAACCACCCCATGACCAAAGCCCTCCTCACACTGTCGATCGTCGTCGCGCTCGTCGTGCTGTCCGGCACCGCCGCCTATGCCTGGCTCGCGCGTGATCGTGGTCCCAGCCATCCCGTGCTCGCGGCCAGCGCACTTCCGCCGCTGATTCCCCTGCGTGCTTTCTGGGCCAACACCGACAGCGAATGGGAGCACACGCTGTCGCCGGATGGCGCCTATCTAAGCTGGTATGCGGTCAAATCGGCGCGAACGGTGATTCACGTGCGGCATCGCGCCACGGGCCGGGAATTCGTGATCCGGCCGCACGAGGGGCAGAACGCCCGCTACTGGTGGGAGCCGGACGCACGGCATCTTCGCCTGGTTCAGTTCAAGGACAACCGCACGGCGATCTGGCGCATCGATGCACAGCAACCCGATGCGTCGTGGACCGAGGTCACGCCGCGCGGTTTTCAGTCGTGGTACGTGGCCCGGCGCCCGGTCACGGACGCGGATCCCTACTACTTCACCACCCACGATCGCAGCGGACAGTTCACCGACGTCTATCGCGTCGACGCCGACGGACTTCGGCGGGAGCTGGCCTTTCAGAACCCCGGCGACGTGCAAGCCTGGGTCATCGGCCTGCACCAGCCGGTGCTGGCCCGGATCCGTAACACGGCGCCGGGTGCGTTCGCATTCGAGCGAGCGATGCCCGACGACTCCTGGGAAGCCGTGCTCGACTATCACTCGACCGACGTATTGCGCCCCTTGTCGGACGATGGCGGCACGCAACTCTATGCTCTGTCGAACCGCGGCCGCGAACACGTCGCGCTGGTTCGAATCGACCTTCGAACGGGCGTCGAGACCGTCATGGCCGGTGATCCGGAGCGCTCGGTCGAAGAGGTCCTGATGCTCGATCCCGACGCGCCGCGCCCGGATGTCGTCCGGCTCGGTGGCGGCGCACCGCGATACGTCGCGCAGAGCGAGCTGGGTCGCAACCTGCTGGAGACACTGGCCGATTTGCGGGCGCCATTCGCCATGCGTATCCTGTCGCGCACACACGGCGGCCGGCAACTGACCGTCGAAATCGACGAACGCGAAGACGGCTTTCGCACGGCGTTCATCGACACCGGCGCGAAAACGCTCGAGTGGATTTCCGAACACCCCATGCGACGATTCGCCGGCACCCTGGCCGACACCGAGGCCCGCGTGATCGAGGCACGCGACGGCCTGCAAGTGCCGATCCTGCTCACCCGCGTGCCCGGTGCCGCTGGCGCCACGCCGATGGTCGCCCTGATTCACGGCGGGCCGGGCCGGCATGATCGCTGGGGCTACACGCGCTTCGTGCAATTCCTCGCCAATCGCGGCTACGCGGTGCTGCGGGTCAACTACCGCGGCTCGACCGGCTTCGGACGTGCGTTTCAGCGCGCGGGCGACCATCAATACGGCCGCGCGATGCAGGACGACATCGCCGACGCGGTGCAATGGGCGATCACGCAAGGCATCGCCGACCCGGGCCGCATCGCGATCATGGGCGCCAGTTTCGGCGGTTATTCGGCCGTGATGGGCCTGGCCCGCGACCCGAAGCTGTACGCGGCGGGGATTTCGATCGCCGGCGCCTCCGACCTCGAATACCAGACCGTTAACGCACCGCACTTCTGGGGGCCTGACAAGACCTACTGGACGCGGGTGATCGGCGATCCAGCCAACGACGACGATCGCGCCCAGATGCGCGAGCACTCGCCCATCAACCGGGTCGATAACATCGCTGTGCCGGTTCTGCTCGCGCATGGCATCGTCGACCGGGTCGTCGATCGCAGCGACTGCGAACGACTCGAACGCCGTCTTCGCGAACTCGGCAAGCCGGTCGAGGCCTACTACTTCGAGAAAGAGGGGCACGCCTTCCAGCGTTGGCAGACCAATGTCCGCCTCGGCCGCCGGTTGGAAGAGTTCCTGGCGCGCACGCTGGGCGGAAGATCGGGCGGCTTCGACTACGTCGAGATCGGCGCCGAGTATCTGTATCCCTGAGCTGGCACCGCGCGCGCCAGATCAGGGAACGGCGCCATAGACCATCGCCTGCGTCAGGCGCGCGAAACGTTCGGCCGCATCCGCGCTCGGCGCACGGGTCAGCAAGACGATCACCAACGAGCTGGCCGGGTCGACCCAGAACAGATGGCCGAGCGGACTGGTGACTCCGTAGGCACCGTAACGCGCCGGCAGATCGGGCTGCCCTTGCGCGCCGACCGTGCCCACGCCGAAGCCGATTCCGGCCCGCGAGCCGCCGACTTCGACGGGCAGGCCCAGGGTGCCGATACGGTTCTCGACCCGCCCGTTCGCATGATCACGGGTCATCAGCTCGATGCTCTCGCGTGACAACAGGCGGCGGCCGCCGAGTTCGCCGCCGACGAGCAGCCACTGTCCGAAACGCAGCATGTCGGCGGCGGTGCCGACCAGGCAGGCACCACCGCATTCGAAGCCCAGCGTGTCGCCGGCGCGCCGCCACGCGCGCGGGTCACCGGGGCGGGCCGGCGGCGGCGCGACGAAACGCTCGACCCGATCGCCATCGACGTAGAAGCCCATGTCCCAGAGCTCCAGGGGAACGAACATCTCGCTCAACAGCCACACACCCAGCGAGCGCCCGGCACGCGCGCCGAGCGCGAGCCCGAGCAGATCGAAGTCGAAACCGCTGCGCGAGATCTGGCCGGGACCGTAGTCGGGTTTGGCCATGGCCAGCAGACGCTCGACCGTGGCACCGGAGAGGCTGCGTGCGACACGCATCGAATGGTCGAACGACGGCGCGTCGGCCTTGCGCGCCCGGCCCGAAGCGGCAAGATCGTTGGGCAGGCCGGAGCCGTGACGCAGGAGATCGACCAGCCTCACCTCACTGAACACGAACGGCGGCAGATAGCGGCCGAGCCGGTCGGCCAGCAACCAGTTGCCGCGCTCCTGCATCATCAGGGCGCCGGCCGCCACGACGGGTTGCGTGAGCGTGTCGAGCGCGAACAGCGCATTGACCGGCATCGGGGCGTCCGCATCGACTGCGAAACGCCCGAACGAAGCGATGCGCACGGTCTGGTCGGCACTGCCGACCGCCAACACGCCGGCCAGGCCGGTTTCGGCGGCAGCGCGTTGGAGTTGCTCGACGAGCGGATCCAGACGGCGGGAAAACCCTGCCAGGATCGGATCAGCCGCAGACGGGCCACCAGCCTCAGTCGGGCCACCAGCCGCCGTCGGGCCGCCAGCCGCCGTCGGAGCACCAGCCGCCGTCGGCGTGCCGGCCGTGGACGGCGTGGCAGCCGGGACGTCCGCTCCGGCCGAAGTATCAGCAGCGCCCGCCGATGTCGGCGCGGCCGGCACTGGCGTCGTGGCGGAGTCGGACGCGGCCGGCTGGCCGGCCGAGGTAGCCGGCGACGCAGTTGCAGGCGAGCGTGCGGGCCGCTCCCCCGGTTCCGCCGGCGGCACGGCCGCGGACTCGGTGCCTGGCTCCGTCGATGGCTCGGACTTGGGCTCGGCGCCCCGCTCTGCCGAAGGAGCGGGCTTGGGCTCAACGTCCTGCTCTGCCGAAGGGGCGGGCTTGGGCTCGACGTCCTGCTCCGCCGAAGGGGCGGGCTTGGGCTCGACGTCCTGCTCCGCCGAAGGTGCTGGCTCGGACACGGCACCCTGCCCTGCAGAGCCTGCAGGCTTGGAATCGGCGTTTGGATTCGCAGCGGCGGCGGGCCGCGTCTGGTCGGCCTCGTTCGCATCGCGTCCGGATGCATCGGTGACCGCCGGGGCAGCGCTCCGGCCGTCCTGCGCCGTTGCCGTCGGCGCGCGATCGGACTGGGCGCGTGCGAGCGCGTTCCAACTCAAGGCCAGGGCCAGCACGGCGGCCATCCAAACTGGTCGGCGATGATCAATCATGTCGTTACCTCGTCCAGCCATTCGATCCAGTGGCGCACCGGCAATGCGGTGCCGGTTTCCAGGTGCGTGAGGCAGCCTATGTTCGCCGACAGGATGCGCTTGGCACCATTGGCCCCGAGGCCACGCAGTTTGCGGTCACGCAGCCGCATCGACAATTCGGGCTGGGTGATCGAGTAGGTGCCTGCCGAGCCGCAGCACAGATGCGCCTCGTCGGCGGCCACCAGCCTTACCCCCAGTCCGATGAGCAAGGCCTCGACCTGACCGCGCACCTTCTGCCCGTGTTGCAGCGTGCAGGGCGGATGGAACACGGTGGGCACCGCGTCGATGCCGCGCGCCAGCGGCCTGATCTGCTCGAGCAAGGGCGGCAGCAACTCGGCCAGGTCGCGCGTCTGCGCAACCACGCGCGCGGCCTTGCTGGCGTAGGCCGGATCGTTGCGCAGCAGATGCGCGTAGTCCTTGATCATCGCGCCGCAGCCGGAGGCATTGATGACCAGCGCCTCGACGCCGGCCTCGAGGTGCGGCCACCAGGCGTCGATGTTGCGCCGCGCATCGGCGAGCGCGCCCTCGTGGTCATCGAGGTGGTGGCGAATCGCACCGCAGCAGCCGCTGCGATCGTCGACGATGACCTGGATGCCGAGCCGATCGAGCACCCGCGCGGTGGCGGCGTCGATCGAGGGTGCCATGGCCGGCTGCACGCAGCCCCTGAGCATCAGCATGCGCCGCTCGCGCGCGGCACGCGGCCACGCTCCCGGCGGTCTGGGCGCGGGCACCTTGCGCCTGAGGGCGGCGGGCAGCACCGGCCGCAATCGCTTGCCGAGTGACATTGCCGGCTCGAACATCCAGCGCCGGGTCAGCGATTCGCGCAACACGGTGCGCAGTGCGCGCTGGGCGAATGGACGCTGCACCCTGGCGTCGGCGAGTTTGCGGCCGATGTCCACCAGGTGGCCGTAGTCGACGCCCGACGGACAGGTGCTCTCGCAGTTGCGGCAGGTCAGGCAGCGATCGAGATGCAGCTGCGTGCTGACTGTGGGCGTCGCGCCCTCGACCATCTGCTTGATCAGGTAGATGCGGCCACGCGGGCCGTCGAGCTCATCACCGAGCAGCTGATAGGTGGGACACGTGGCGGTGCAGAAACCGCAGTGCACGCACTTGCGCAGGATGCTCTCGGCGGTTTCGCCGTCGGGCGTGCCCTTGAGCCAGTCGGCAAGGTGGGTTTCCATGGTCGGGTCTCAAAGGCCGGCGACGAGCCGCCCGGGATTGAACAGTCCGAGCGGGTCGAACTCGGTCTTCAGATGCTTGTGAATACGCATCAGCACCGCGGGCAGAGGCTCGAACACCGGACCGTCGCCTGCGCCGCGAAAACGCGTGGAACTGCCGCCGGCCGCGCGTGCGGCGGCCCGCACGGCCGCCTCGGAGGCATCGGTGCGCAGCCAGCGCAAGGCGCCGCCCCACTCGACCGTCCATTGTCCCGGCAGCGCCAGCGCGGCCGCACTCGAGGGTAGCGACAAACGCCAGAGCCGTTCGCCGTCGGCCAGCGGCGCGCCCAGCGACGGCAATCGGTGATCGCGAAGTTCGCGCCAGAAGCTGTCATCCAGGGGTTGCGCGCCGTGGTGGTCGCGCAATTCGGTCTCGGCCGCCCGCACGCCGGCCTCGGCCCCCGCCAGACGCAGATGCGCGCGCCCGTCGAGCCAGGCGGTGGCCGTGACCGGCAGCGGCCGGCCCGCCAGTTCGTTGAAAAACCTGATCGCCGGACCCTGCTCGAGTTCGAGCTGCCAGGAACGCTCGCACGCCGGCAATGGCAACACCTTGAGCGAGACCTCGACGATCGGACCGAGCACGCCCAACGAGCCGCACAGCAGGCGAGAGATGTCGTAGCCCGCGACGTTCTTCATGACCTGGCCGCCAAAGGCCAGCCACTGACCGCGGGCGTCGATCATGCGTGCACCGAGCACGAAGTCGCGCACCGAGCCGAACGCGGCCCGGCCGGGCCCCGACAGACCGGCGGCGACCATGCCGCCGACGGTGCCACCCTCACCAAACCGTGGCGGCTCGCAGGCCAGCCACTGCCCGTGCTCGGCGAGCGTGGCCTGCACCTCGGCCAATGGCGTTCCGCAACGGGCCGTCACCACCAGTTCGGTGGGCTCATAGCTGACGATGCCGCGGTAGTCGCGCAGATCGAGCGGCAGGCCAACGCCGACATGTTCACCGTAGAAAGCCTTGGTGCCGCCGCCGGTGAGCGCCAGCGGTGTGCGCTCGGCGGCGGCCGTCCGGATGCGCTCGCGGATGGCCAGCAACGCTGGATCGGTTTGGGTCTCGGTCATCGGGTCCGTGTGAAGATCAGGGTGTCGGGTTCGCGAATCGGGGCGGGTCGGCCGAAAGCACCGAGTCCGATGCCCACTTCAAAACCGTGGCAGATCCGCGAACGGCAGCCGGCCGTGATGGATGTGCATCTTGCCGAATTCGGCGCAGCGGTTGAGCGTGGGAATCGCCTTGCCCGGGTTCAGCAGGCCGGCCGGATCGAATGCCCGCTTGACCGCGAAGAACGCGGCGCGCTCGGCATCGGAGAACTGCACGCACATCGAGTTGATCTTCTCGATCCCCACGCCGTGCTCGCCCGTGACCGTGCCGCCGAAGGCAACGCAGGTCTCGAGGATGTCGGTGCCGAAGGCCTCGGCGCGCGCCCACTGGTCGGGGTCGTTGGCATCGAACAGGATCAGCGGATGCAGATTGCCATCGCCGGCATGGAACACGTTCATGCAGCGCAACCGGTACTTGTGCTCCATCTCGGCGATGGACACCAGCATCGGGCCCAGGCTCTTGCGCGGAATGGTGCCGTCCATGCAGTAGTAGTCGGGAGAGATGCGTCCGGCGGCCGGAAACGCGTTCTTGCGGCCCGACCAGAAGCGCAGCCGTTCGAGTTCGTTGTTGGACACCGCCAGCGCGGTGGCACCCGCCCGTTCGAGTACTGCCCTCATGCGCGCGATCTCGTCGGCGACTTCTTCGGGCGTGCCATCGGACTCGGCCAGCAGGATGGCCTCGGCGCCCAGGTCGTAGCCGGCCTGCACGAAGGGCTCGACCGCCTGCGTGGTCTTGCGGTCCATCATCTCGAGGCCGGCCGGAATGATGCCCGCGGCGATGATGTCGGCCACCGCATTGCCGGCCTTGAGGACGTCGTCGAACGAGGCCATGATCACCTGGGCCAGCAACGGCTTGGGCAGCAGCTTGACCGTGATCTCGGTGACCACACCGAGCATGCCCTCCGAGCCGATCATCAGGGCCAGCAGGTCGAGGCCCGGTGAATCGAGCGCGGCACTGCCCAGCGTGAAGGCCTCGCCATCGATGGTATAGCCGCGCACAGCCAGCACGTTGTGCACGGTCAGGCCGTACTTCAGGCAGTGCACGCCGCCGGAGTTCTCACCGATGTTGCCGCCGATCGAGCAGGCGATCTGCGACGAGGGATCGGGCGCGTAGTAAAGCCCGTAGGGCGCGGCGGCCTCCGAGATCGCCAGATTGCGCACGCCGGGCTGCACGACCGCCGTGCGCGCCAGCGCATCGATGCCGACGATGCGGTTCAAGCGTGCCAGCGACAGCAGCACACCGGACGCATGCGGCGTGGCGCCACCGGACAGGCCGGTGCCGGCGCCGCGCGCGACCACCGGCACGTCGAGTTCGTGGCAGGCACGCAGGATCGCGCGCACCTGGTCTTCCGAATCGGGCAGCGCGACCATCATCGGCAATTGCCGGAACGCCGACAGACCATCGCACTCGTAGGGCCGGGTGTCTTCTTCGCGGATCAGCAACGCGCCGGTGGGCAGGATGGCGCGCAGCCGATCATGGATCGCCGCGCGCCGGCCCGCCTCGGGCGCGGCCGTGATGTCGGCGTGGCTCAGCTCGGGCTGCGCGCGCCCGGCCTCGCCGGTCGCGGGCGCGGCGGCGGGCACCAACAGTGATTCGGACATGGGCGACTCCCGGTCGAAACGGGCTCGATCGGTCGATGCGTGTGCAGCGGCGCGTCGTGGTCGACTCCGACCTCGCGCGATGCCGCGCCGAATCGTTCGACCTCGCCCAAAGCCGGTATTCTGCGGCCAATCGAACATCGATCGCCAGCCGCGGCCCGCCGCGGCGGGCGTGACCGCCGGCCCCCCGTTACTTGCACCGCCGCGAATGCCCCACGGCCGCCTCGCATCGTGCCCTCGTGCGGCCGCCGCCGCACGAGGGCGGGCCGCGCGGCGTCCGTGACAATCCCAGGGCCGCTTCGCCCGCGTCCGGCCCGAACTCCCCATGCGATGACGACCCGCAGCTCCCTCCCTCGCACCGTGCATCACGACCCTCCGGCGACCGATCGGCGGGTGTTCGGCTATGGCCTGTTGTTCGCCGGCATGGCGCTGGTCGGCTCCTACGTGGCCCTGTCCAAGCCCCTGACGGCGGCGATTCCGGTGTTCCTGCTGGCCTGGCTGCGCTTTGCGATCGCGGTCCCGGCGATGCTGCCCTGGCTGCGCCGCGTGCCCGGCGAGGCGCCGCTCGACCGGCCCCGGCTGGCCACGCTGTTTCTGCAATCCCTGTTCGGCAACTTCCTGTTCTCGATCTGCATGCTCTACGGCGTGTCGATGACCTCCGCCTCGGCGGCCGGCCTGATCCTGAGCTTCATGCCGGCCGCGGTCGCCTTGCTCTCCTGGGCGGTGCTGCGCGAGCGCATGTCGGCGCGCAACTGGCTGGCGGTCGGGCTGGCGGTGGCCGGTATCGCGGTGCTGAGCCTCGCGCGCGGCCAGGCCACCGGGGCCGTCAGCGCGGCCGGCAACCTGCTCGTGCTGGCCAGCGTGTTCTGCGAGGCCACTTACGTCATCCTCGGCAAGCGGCTGACGGTCACCGTGTCGCCGCGGCGCATCTCCGCGATCATCAATCTGATCGGCCTGGCGCTGATGACCCCGCTGGCGGCGGTGCAGGCGTTGCACTTCGATTTCTCGTCGCTGAGCCCGGGCCTGTGGCTGTTGCTGGTGTTCTACTCGCTATCGGCGAGCATGTTCTCCACCTGGTTGTGGCTGAGCGGTCAGCGCCACGTGCCGGCCAGCCAGAGCGGGGTGTTCACGATCGCAATGCCGCTGGCGGCGACCACGGTCGGCGTGCTGTTCCTGGGCGAGCGCTTCGGCTGGCCGCACGGGCTGGCGTTCGCGCTCGCCGCGGCCGGCATCGCGCTGATCACGCTCGGCCGGTCCGCGCGCTCCGACCCGCCTTGATCGCCGGGGCCGGCGGTCGTGGCGGCGGTCGTGGCGGCGGTCGTGGCGGCGGTCGTGGCGGCGGTCGTGGCGGCGGTCGGCGGCGGCCGGCCGGGGCCGTCGGCCCCGCCGCGCGGCGCGATCCCGGACCGGTCCGTGGTCGGACGGATTGACAGCACCGGGACCGCGAGGCACGATCGCGCCTAGCCTTTCAGGGTCGCGTGGCCATCTCGGTGGCGCGCGCTCCGTATTCCGCAGTGGGAGAGACTGGTGGTCGTCGCGGCACGCATCCGCGCGACGGCGGGCACCGGCGCCGAAGGGGTATCGCCCCAGCAAACTCTCAGGCCAAAGGACCGCGGCGGAACAGGGCTCTCTGGAGAGTAGGCGCGCGAGCGCCTCGCCGAAGGAAGCAGGTGCGCCCGCGCGCCGAATCTCTCAGGCACCAAGGACAGAGGGGGCTCCGTTCACGACCCGCGCCGCGTGGCGCGTTCTAGCGACTCTGGAGTCCGCCTTGAGCAATCCCGACAATCTGCGTTACGCCGCCTCCCACGAGTGGCTGCGCCAGGAAGCCGACGGCAGCTGCACCGTCGGCATCACCGATCACGCCCAGGCCGCGCTCGGCGAGCTGGTCTATGTCGAGCTACCCGAGGTCGGCGGCACCGTCAGCCGGGGCGAGACCTGCGGCGTCGTCGAATCCACCAAGGCCGCCTCCGACATCTACGCCCCCATCGACGGCGAGGTGCTGGCCGTCAACGAGTCGCTTGCCGACAGCCCCGAGACCGTCAACGAATCGGCCTTCGACGAGGGCTGGTTGTTCAGGGTGCGGCCGGCCGATCCGGCCCAGATCGATGCGCTGCTGAGCGCCGCCGACTACGAAGCCGGTCTCGACGACCACTGATTCCCTCCCGCGCCCCACCGGAGCGACGCGATGCACGCGAGCGAACCCGTCGGCCGCGGGCTGGACAGCCTGCTCGGCCACGATACCTTCCATGGACGACACCTGGGCCCGACGGCCGACGACGAGGGCCGCATGCTGGCCGAGCTCGGCGTCGCCTCGCGCCAGGCGCTGATCGACGAAACCATTCCGGCGGCGCTGCGCCTGCCGGCCCGGCCGGCGTTGTGCGCACCGATCGATGAAACCGGTGCGCTGCGCGAGCTTTCCGAGATCGCCGAGCGCAACGAACGCTGGCGCAGCTACATCGGCTGCGGCTATCACGGCACGGTCACGCCCGAGCCGATCCGTCGCAACGTGCTCGAGAACCCGGGCTGGTACACCGCTTACACGCCCTATCAGGCCGAGGTAGCGCAGGGCCGCCTGGAAGCACTGCTGAACTTCCAGCAGATGACCATCGATCTGACCGGCCTGCCGATCGCCAATGCGTCGCTGCTCGACGAGGCCACGGCCGCCGCCGAGGCAATGACCGTGTGCCGACGCGCGTCGCGCAACAAGGCCGGGCGATTCCTGGTCGATCGGGCCGTGCATCCACAGGTGCTGGCGGTGCTGGCCACGCGCGCGCATTGGATGAACATCGAACTTCATGTTGCCGATGTCGATTCACTCGGCGACGACTTCGATCCCGCCTCCGTGTTCGGCGCCTATCTGCAGACGCCCGACACCGAGGGCCGGGTGCGTGATTTCACCCCGTTGATCTCGACCCTGAAGTCGGCCGGCGCGCGCGTCGCGCTGGGCACCGATCCGCTCGCCTCGATGTTGCTGAAGTCGGCCGGTGCGATGGGTGCCGATGTCGCCGTCGGCTCGGCGCAGCGCTTCGGCGTGCCGATGGGCTACGGTGGCCCGCATGCGGCATTCATGAGCGTCGACGAGAAACTCGTGCGCATGATGCCGGGCCGCATCATCGGGGTATCGCAGGACGCCGCCGGAAAGCAGGCGCTGCGCATGGCCTTGCAGACCCGTGAGCAGCACATACGGCGGGACAAGGCCACCAGCAACATCTGCACCGCGCAGGCGCTGCTCGCCAACATGGCCAGTTTCTACGCGGTTTATCACGGTCCCCGGGGCCTGCTGCGCATCGCCCTGCGCGTTCATGCGCTGACCCGTTTGCTGGCCAACGGTCTGAACGCCCAGTTCGGGCTCGCGCCGCGTCACGGGCAGTTCTTCGACACCCTGGTCTACGACAGCGGCGGGCAGACCGCGGCCATTCTCGAGCGTGCGCGCGCCGTGCGCATCAACCTGCGTGTCTTCGACGATGCCGACGGGTCACCGGCGGCGGTCGGCGTCAGCCTCGACGAAACGGTCACGCTCGACGATGTCGCCGACCTGATCGGCGTGCTCGGCGGCGAGGCCTGCGACCGGCAGGCGCTGGCGCAGGCCGCCGCCGCACTCGATGTCGAGCCTGCAGACCTGCCGGCCGGCCTGCGCCGAACCGACGCCGTGCTTGCTCACCCGGTGTTCAACCGCTATCACAGCGAAACGGAATTCATGCGCTACCTGAAGCGCCTGGAGAACCGCGACATCTCGCTCGTGCACTCGATGATCCCGCTCGGCTCGTGCACGATGAAGCTCAATGCGGCGGCCGAAATGGCGCCCGTGAGCTGGCCTTCGTTCGCCGAACTGCATCCGTTCGTACCGGCCGAGCAGGCGCGCGGCTACGCGCAGATGCACGAACAACTCGGCCGCTGGCTGGCCGAGATCACCGGGTTTCACACCGTGTCGTTCCAGCCCAATTCGGGTGCGCAGGGCGAGTACGCGGGCCTGCTCGCGATACGGGCGTATCTGCACGCGCATGGCGAAGGCGCGCGCGACGTCTGCCTGATCCCGTCGTCAGCGCACGGTACCAATCCGGCCTCGGCGCAGATGATGGGCATGCGCATCGTGGTGGTGGCCTGCGACGGCGCCGGCAACATCGACACCGCCGATCTCGACCGCAAGCTGGCCGAGCACGGCGCGAAGGTGGCGGCGCTGATGGTCACCTATCCGTCCACGCACGGCGTGTTCGAGGCCGGCATCCGCGATGTCTGCGCCAAGGTGCACGCGGCCGGCGGCCAGGTGTACATGGACGGCGCGAATCTCAATGCCCAGGCCGGACTCACCAGTCCGGGCCACATCGGCGCCGATGTCTGCCACATGAATCTGCACAAGACCTTCTGCATCCCGCACGGGGGCGGTGGGCCGGGCATGGGCCCGATCGCCGTGGCTGAACACCTGGCGCCCTTTCTGCCCACCCATCCGTGCGCGGCCGGTCACGACAACGGCGCGCCACGCACGGTGTCGGCAGCGCCATTTGGCAGCGCGCTGATCTCGACCATCTCATGGATGTACATCCGCATGATGGGCGGGCCCGGCATCCGCATGGCCTCCGAGGTCGCGATCCTCAACGCCAACTACGTGGCCAGGCGCCTGTCGCCCTGCTTCGACGTGCTCTATCGCGGCGAGAAGGGTCGCGTGGCGCACGAGTGCATTCTCGATCTGCGCCAACTCAAGAACACCTTCAACGTGAGCGCCGAGGATGTCGCGAAGCGGCTGATGGACTACGGTTTCCACGCGCCGACGCTGTCGTTTCCGGTGGCCGACACGCTGATGATCGAGCCCACCGAGTCGGAATCGAAGGCCGAACTCGATCGCTTCTGCGACGCAATGATCGCAATCCACGGCGAGTTGCAGGCGATCGCGGCCGGGACCGTGGCCGCGGCCGACAGCCCGCTGCGCAACGCGCCGCACACGGCCCCCGAACTGGCCGGCGACTGGCCGCATCCGTACACGCGCGAGCAGGCGGCGTTTCCGCTGCCGTATCTGCGCGAGGCCAAGTTCTGGCCGAGCGTGAAGCGCATCGACAACGCCGGCGGTGACCGCCACCTGATCTGCACCTGCCCACCGGTGAGCGACTATGAGTGACCCGACCGATCTGCGCATCCTGCCGCTGGACGCCGCGCACGAGAAACTCGGCGCGCGCATGGCGCCGTTCGCCGGCTGGCGCATGCCGGTGCAGTATGCAAGCGGCATCAAGGCCGAGCACCTGCACACGCGAGAGCGGGCCGGCCTGTTCGACGTCAGCCACATGGGCCAACTGGTGATCCGTCCGCGCGACGGCCTGCAGAGCACGCTGCACCGCGAACTCGAAGCCGCCCTGCCGCTCGATTTCGATCACTGGCCGTTCGGTCAGCAACGCTACAGCCTGCTGCTGAACGATGCGGGCGGCATCGAAGACGATCTGATGGTCGTCAATGTCGCCGAAACCACGGTCCGCATGGTGGTCAATGCCGGCAATCGCGACGCCGATCTCGCGCTGCTGCGCGCCCGTTGCCCGCATCTCTCGATCGAGTGGGTTGATGCGGCGCTGCTCGCGTTGCAGGGTCCGTTGGCCGAGACTGTGCTGGCCGGCTTCGATCCGCGCGCGGCCGACTTGGTGTTCATGCAGGCCGCCACGCTCGAGCTCGACGGCGCGGCCTGCTTCACGACACGCTCGGGCTACACCGGCGAGGACGGCTACGAGATCTCGGTGCCGTTGCAAGCGGTGGCCACGATCTTCGAGCGGCTGCTCGCGCAGCCGGGCGTCGCGCCGATCGGCCTGGGCGCGCGCGACAGCCTGCGCCTGGAGGCAGGCCTGCCGCTGCACGGCCAGGACATCGGCCCGGACACCGACCCGGTGTCGGCGGGCCTGCCGTTCGCGATTCCCAAGTCACGCCGCGCGGGCGGCGGCAAAGCCGGCGGCTTTCCGGGCGCCAAGACCATTCTCGACACCTTCGCGCACGGGCCGAAGCGCAAGCTGGTCGGTCTGACCTCGTACGAACCGGTACCGATCCGCGCGCACGCAGCGATCGTCGACGCCGACGACGCCGTGGTGGGCGAGGTCACCAGCGGCACGGTGTCACCGAGTCTGGGCCGGCCGGTGATGATCGCCTATGTCGATGCGGGCGCGCTGACCAGCGGTGCACGTCTGCGCGCCCAGGTGCGCCAGAAGACGCCGGCAGTCATGGTCACGCCGCTACCCTTCGTGCCGAAACGCTACAAGCGCTGACCGCGGCGGCCCCGTTCGGGGACCCGGAGTCCGTCGAGCGCGCGGCGTGCTTCCCCCATGCGGCACGCGGGCGCAAAGCGATGTGGAAATCACACCGCGCGCAGACGATTGGCCGTACGATCATGGGCGGGTCTCGAAGCGATCGTCCTTTCGGCCCCCGGCGCGCCAGTCTGCACGGTCCGGACATCCCGCCTCGAGCGATCACAGGCGACGCGCGGTCGGCGCTATCTCCGGGTGCGCCAACGCGAAGCAATCTCAAAAACCGTCCCCCCACAGTTCGAAGACGTTCCACGGATGGCCCGCGTGTGATCCCGCGCGCAGCAGCCGTGCCGCATTCGGACCATCCCCGCCTCACCCGTTTGTAGAAGAATTCATGTCCAAGATAGACGAACCGGTTGCGAGCTTTCGCGATTTCGGCCTGCCCAAGACCTTGCTGAGCGCGCTCGACGACGTCGGCTACGAAACCCCCTCGCCCATCCAGCAGCAGGCCATTCCCCATCTGCTGCAGGGGCTCGACCTGCTCGGCAATGCGCCGACCGGCACCGGCAAGACGGCCGCGTTCGCGCTGCCGCTGATCGCACGCCTCGATCTCAAGCGCGAACACGTGCAGATCCTGGTGCTCACGCCCACGCGCGAGCTGGCGATCCAGGTCGCCGAGGCCTTCCAGCGCTATGCAGCGCATCTGCCCGGCTTCAAGGTGCTGCCGGTGTACGGCGGTTCGGACTACGGCGGCCAGATCCGCCAGCTGTCGCGCGGCGTGCATGCGGTGGTCGGCACGCCGGGCCGCATCATGGATCACATGCGCCGGGGCACGCTGGTGCTCGACGGGTTGCGGGCGCTGGTGCTCGACGAGGCCGACGAGATGCTGCGCATGGGCTTCATCGAAGACGTGGAGTGGATTCTCGAGCAGACCCCCGCCGAGCATCAGATGGCCTTGTTCTCGGCGACCATGCCGCGCGAGGTGCAGCGCATCGCCCGCCGTCACCTGCGCGATCCGCAGGAAGTCACGATCGCCAGCAAGACGGCCACCGCCGAGACCATCCGCCAGCGCTACTGGTACGTCAGCGGCTTTCACAAGCTCGATGCCCTTACCCGCATCCTGGAGGTCGAAGATTTCGACGCCCTGATCATCTTCGTGCGCACCAAGCTGGCCACCGTGGAACTCGCCGAGCGTCTACAGGCCCGCGGCCTGGCGGCCGCACCGCTCAATGGCGACATGGTGCAGAAGCAGCGCGAGCAGATGATCGAGCGGCTCAAGGGCGGCACGCTCGACATCGTGGTGGCGACCGACGTCGCGGCACGCGGCCTCGATGTCGAGCGCATCAGTCACGTCATCAACTACGACATCCCCTACGACACCGAGGCCTACATCCATCGCATCGGCCGTACCGGACGCGCCGGCCGATCGGGCGAGGCGATCCTGTTCGTGACGCCACGCGAGCAACGCATGCTGACAGCGATCGAACGCGCCACCCGCCAGAAGCTCGAGAAGCTGCAGTTGCCCACCACCGAGATGGTCAACAACAAGCGCATCGCGGCATTCAAGCAGAACATCAGCGACACCCTGGCCAAGGGCCGCTACGCGTTCATGCAAAGTCTGGTCGAGCAATACCAGCTCGAGCACGACGTGCCGGCGCTCGAGATCGCCGCCGCGCTGGCCACGATGGTGTTGGGCGACCGACCGCTCTTGCTCGAGAACCGCGATGCGCCCGCCGCCTCCGCACGAACGCACACCTCGCGCGACCCGGCGTCGCGCGATGCATCGGCACGCGGCCCATCGGCGGCGATGCCGCACGCGAGTCGCGGCCCGACATCATCGGCGCCGCAGGCGCCACGCGAGCCGCGCCCGCCGTCGGAGCCGGAGGCCGGCATGGAGCGCTATCGGATCGAGGTCGGCTTCACGCATGGCGTGCGGCCGGCGAACATCGTCGGCGCGATCGCGAACGAAGCCGGCCTCGACTCAGCCCACATCGGCCGGGTCGACATCCTCGACGATCACAGCCTGGTGGACCTGCCGGCGGGCATGCCGCGTCAGGTGTTCCTGCACCTGCAGAAGGTCTGGGTCTGCCAGCGTCAGCTGCGCATCTCGCGGCTGGCCGGCGCCGCGCCGTCGCCCCGGCCCGCCCGGGGCAAGGGCAAGCGCGCCGACGATGCACACCCGTCGCGAGACGCCATCGACGCGGGGCCGGCCGGCGACTCGTTCGAGCAGCCATTCGACGACGCGGCCACGGCCAGGGCGACCCGACCGGCGAGCGCCGAAACCGCACCCGCCAAGCCGGTCAGACGGCTGCGCGACGTGGTCGAATCCGTCGAACGCACGGCGCGCGCGGCGCGTGGCGACAAGCCACGCGGGACCGGTGCGCGAGCAGGCTACGACGGCGCGAAGACGCGCATCACCGGACAGCGCGCGACAACCCGTGACACGAAACCCGGCCCTGCGGGCGCAAAACCCGGCCGGTCGAGCGTCAAACCCGGCCGGTCGAGCGTCAAACCCGGCCGGTCGAGCGTGAAACCCGGCGCCGCAGGCAGAAAGCCGGGTGGGCCGGGCAAGAAACCGGGCGGCACGAGCAAGAAACGCTGATCGCGCGCGCCAACGCCGGCCGCGAGCGACTCGCGGCCGGGCGCCCCGGCCCATCCCGTCGGGGCCGATCGCCAGGCACGGCGGTCACAGCCGGAAGATCTTGCCCGGGTTCATGATGTTGTCGGGATCGAGCGCGAGCTTGATGCGACGCATCAGGTCGATCGCATCCTGGCCGGCCTCGTCGACCAGGAAATCGATCTTGTGCAGACCGATGCCGTGCTCCCCGGTGCAGGTGCCGCCCATCGACAGCGCGAGTTTGACGATCTCGTCGTTGAGCCCCTCGCACTGGGCGACTTCCTCGGCATTGTCGGGGTCGAGCAGCAGGATGCAGTGGAAATTGCCGTCGCCGACGTGACCGACGATCATGGTGGGCGTCGGACTGCGGTCGAGGATCTCGCGAGCGCCGACCAGACTGTCGGCCAGGCGCGAGATCGGCACGCAGGTGTCGGTGGAAATGGCCCGGCTGCCGGGGCGCACCTGCAGACACGCGAAGTAGGCATTGTGACGCGCGTTCCACAGGCGGGTGCGGTCTTCGGGGCGGGTGGCCCAATCGAAGTCCTCGCCGCCGTTCTCGCTCGCGATCTCCTGGACGGTTTCGGCCTGCTCCTTCACGCCGGCCTCCGAACCGTGGAACTCGAGAAACAGGGTCGGATGCTCGCGCAGGCCGAGGTCGGCGTACTTGTTGAGCGCCTTGACCGCTTCGGCGTCGATGAATTCCGAGCGCGCCACCGGCACACCAAGCTGGATCATCTGGATCACGGTGTCGACGGCGCCGCGAATGGTCGGGAAGCTGACGACCGCACCGGCGATGGCCTCCGGCTGCGGATACAGCTTGACGGTGACCTCGGTGATCACGCCCAGCGTGCCCTCCGACCCCACGAACAAGCGGGTCAGATCGTAGCCGGCGGACGATTTCTTGGCACGCGTGCCGGTCTCGACGATCGTGCCCTGCGGGGTCACGATCTTCAGGCCGAGGACGTTCTCGCGCATCGTGCCGTAGCGAACCGCATTGGTACCCGAGGCCCGCGTGGCCGCCATGCCACCCACCGAGGCATCGGCACCCGGGTCGATCGGGAAGAACAGCCCGGTATCACGCAGCGCCTCGTTCAACTGTTTGCGCGTGACGCAGGTCTGCACGGTGGCGGTCAGGTCTTCGGCGTTGATCGACAACACCTGATTCATGCGCGACAGATCGACCGAGACACCGCCTTGAACCGCCAGCAGATGGCCCTCGAGCGATGAGCCCACGCCGAACGGAATGATCGGTACTTTGTGGGCGGCACAGGCCTTGACGATCTCGGCGACTTCGTTGGTGCTTTCGGCGAACACCACGGCGTCGGGCGGCACCGGCAGAAACGGCGATTCATCGCGGCCGTGATGCTCGCGAATCACCTCGGCGGTGCTGAAACGATCACCGAAGCGCTCGCGAAGCTGATCGGTCAGCGCCTGCGGCATCGGGCGACGAATGGCGCCGAGCGTCGGGTGGGGATGATTCATGAGCGGACTCCTCGCATTCGTTTCGGGGTGACGGGCGCACGAGTGGGCAGCCGCATCGAGCCCGCAAGTGTAGCGCGCGCTATCTTCGAAAGGCCCGGTTTGCGGCACGGTCGCACGCGATCGCGGCGCGAGACCCGCGTCGAACGGAGCCCGCGCCGACATGGCACACTGAGGAGCCACCATTCACGAGCAGATCAACATGGGCAAGCGCCTGAGCGCCATCTCGACACGCACCGGCGACGACGGCAGCACCGGCCTGGGCGATGGCAGCCGCATCAGCAAGACCAGCCTGCGCGTGCAGGCGATGGGTGACGTAGACGAACTGAACTCGATGATCGGCCTGCTGCTGACCGAACCGATGCCGGCCGAGATCGAAGCCGATCTGGTCGAGATCCAGCACGACCTGTTCGATCTCGGCGGCGAGCTCAGCATTCCGGGCTTCGAGAACATCCACCCGCCCCAGCTGGCGCGCCTGGACGCCAGGCTCGCGCACTACAACGCCAACCTGCCCCGCCTCGAGGAATTCATCCTTCCCGGCGGCGCACGACCGTCGGCCATCGCGCACTTGTGTCGCACGATCTGCCGCCGCGCCGAACGGTCGGTGGTGGCCCTGGGCGCGGACGAGGGCGACACGGGTGTGCGCCCCCTGCCCCGGCAATACCTGAACCGGCTCTCCGATCTGATGTTCGTGCTCGCACGTGTCTTGAACCGCGCGGCCGGCCGGGGCGACGTGCAATGGCGCCCGCGCCGCCACGCGGACGGCGCCGACGGGAGCAGCGCGGACTGAGTCACGGTCAGCGCAGGCTGCGGACCGGATTGCGGCCCGTTCTGCGGGTGGCCGTTCTGCGGGCGGCCCCGGCGGCGACCGCCGCCGCGCGTCGGCAAGGCAGCCGGGCACGCGCGGCCCGGATCCGATCGCACACACAGCGAAAAGGCCACCCGTGGGTGGCCTTCGCGTATGCCATCGCCGGCCGGGGCCGGCGCGACGATCGGGGACTCAACGGGTCGCAGCCCCCAGTGGTGCCAGCGCATTGCCCCAGATGTCGCTCGCGCGACGCGCCTCGGCGGCACTGTTGGTTCGGGTAAACAGACGACGAAGCGCCATGCCTACGACGGCATCACGCCGGCCACGGGCTTGTCGGGCGATGGCCAGCGTATCAATTTCATTAACACGAACGATTTGCGTTTTCATTATGGATCCCTAAAGGATCTGCTGCGTGTTCATCGAGGAGGATTTTGGAGGAGAGACAACCACGAGCGGGGAGGATATCCGCTCGTTTGCTTCACTGCAGCATTGTTCGCAGTTTATTCTTATCCGATCGAAATACAATACGGCGAACGGAACAATATTTGTGCCAATACAGATCAAATCAGCATCGGCGGCGGCCCGCACCGGAGAGATGGAGGCTTTCGTGCAGGCGGCCCACTCCCAAGGGTTCTCGGCCGCCGCGCGCGGCATGGGCCTGACGCCTTCTGCAGTCTCCAAGCTCGTCGGCCGGCTCGAGCAGCGCCTGAGCGTGCGTCTGTTCAATCGCACCACCCGCCAACTACATCTGACGCCCGAGGGCGAAACCTTCCTCGCCCGCGCCGAACAGATCCTGGCCGACATCGCCGATGCCGAGGCCGAGATCGCCGAGACCGCATCCCAGCCACGGGGACTGTTGCGCATGCACAGCAATGTCGCATTTGCGCACTATCAGCTGCCGGCGGCAATGCGTGATTTCAGCGCGCGCTATCCGGAAGTCCAGGTCGAGCTGTCGATCAGCGACACCCTGGTGGACCTGATCGATGCCGGTGGCGATCTGGGGGTTCGGTCCGGTCCGTTGCCCGACTCCACCCTGGTGGCCCGGCGCATCGGCTCGATGGCACGCGTCATCTGCGCCTCGCCGGCCTATCTGCGCCAGTTCGGCACGCCGACCCGGCCACGCGATCTGTTCGAACACAATTGCATGGCCATGACCACCAATCCGGCGCTGCGCCGCTGGACGTTTCGCGAGCCCAACGAATACGAGCAGGCCACGGCCGGCACGATCACGCTCGAGTTGCACGGCAAGTACAGCGCCAACAACGCGGAGATGCTGATGCAATGGGCTCTGGCCGGTTCTGGCATCGCGCGCATTCCCGATCTGATGGCAGGGCCCGCGATTCGCGCTGGTGAGCTGATCCCCCTGCTCACTGCTTATCACGTGGCGGAACCCATCCCGCTGTGGGCGGTGTGCCCACCCGGTCGCCAGAACACCCCCCGTGTCCAAGCGATGATGAGTTATCTGGCCGAGCGCTTCGGCGATTCGCCCTGGCGGCTCAAGTAAGGTCCGTTCGGACGGCGCCAGACCGCTGGCGTCCGACCGAGCGCGCCTCGGAAACGACAGGGCCGGTTCGAAAACCGGCCCTGGATCGATCGCAGGGATGACGATCGACGGCGAAGCGCAGCGCGGATCAGGTCTCGCGTGCGGCTTCCAGATAGGACACCAACTTCGCACTGGTCTGGCGCAGGCGCTCGGACAGCAGCTGCACGAGCTTGAGCATGATCTTGTTGCCCAGCTTCGGCTCGTCGCTGAGCACCAGCATCATCGCGTCGCGGGTCAGCACGGCGACCCGGCATTGCTCGAGCGTCACACAGGAGGCAAAGCGCGGCTCGCCGTCGAACATCGACATCTCGCCCAGCGCATGCCCCGAGTGCGCGACCGCGATGCGCGACGGATAGTTGTAGCGGTTGCGGCGCAGAACATCGACCATGCCAGACATCAGCAACATCATGAAGTCGCCGACCTCGCCTTCCTGGATCAGGGTGACCCCGGCCGGTGCCTCGTAGACGTACATGAAGGCCCCCAGCTTGCGCGTCTCTTCGGGATCGAGCCCCGAGAACAACGGCGTCTTGGCCATCAGGTTGTAGATCTGCTCGGAGTACTCGCTCGCGCGTCCGACCGGCTTCAGACCGAGCGCCAGCAGCCGTTCGTGCGGGGTCTTGCGCTTCGCGCCCTGGCCAGAGGAAGGGTTCGCGGTTCCCTGGTTGATCGACTTGGTATCAGCCGCTTCCATGTAACTCTCCGTGTTTCAAGGAAATTTATAGCACGGGGAAGCACGCTGTAAGGGTGTCCGACGAGCGGTTGCCGTCGCGCCATCGACGGATTGCGTCCGTGGCGCAACGGTCTAGCCCGAGCAACGGCAGGATGAACAGCGCAAGGGCCCGGCGCAACCGGGTCGCCCGCGCCAAGCCAAAGGGGTTGGCCGCCGTCAGGCCGCCTTCCGCACCTGCCGACGACGCCCCGCCACCGCCTCGGCGAGCGTGTCGAGCACGGCCACGCTCTCTTGCCAGCCGATGCAGCCGTCGGTGACGCTCTGACCGTAGACCAGCTCACCGCCGAGATCCTGGCGCCCGGCGACCAGGTGGCTTTCGATCATGACGCCGAAGATGCGCCGCTCACCGGCCGCGAGTTGCGCGGCGATGTCGGCCACCACCTGCGGCTGATTCTCCGGCTTCTTGCGGCTGTTGCCGTGGCTGGCGTCGATCATCAGCCGGCACGGCAGGCCGACCTTGGCCGACTCGGCGCAGGCGGCATCGACGCTGGCGGCGTCATAGTTGGGTTCGGTGCCACCGCGCAGGATGACGTGGCAGTCCTCGTTGCCTTTGGTGGAGACGATCGCCGAATGGCCACCCTTGGTGACCGACAGGAAATGATGCGGATGGCTGGCCGCCTTGACGGCATCGAGCGCGATGCGCAGATTGCCGTCGGTGCCGTTCTTGAAGCCGACCGCGCACGACAGACCCGAGGCCAGCTCACGGTGCACCTGCGATTCGGTGGTGCGCGCGCCGATGGCACCCCAGGAGACCAGGTCGGCGATGTACTGCGGCGTGATCATGTCGAGAAACTCGCTGCCCACCGGCAGCCCCAATTCGGCCACGTCGAGAAGCAATTCGCGCGCCAGGCGCAGCCCCTTGTTGATGTTGAAGCTCTGGTCCAGGTCGGGATCATTGATCAGGCCCTTCCAGCCCACCGTGGTACGCGGCTTCTCGAAGTAGACCCGCATCACCACCTCGAGATCGTTGGCGTGGCGGCGCGCCTGCTCGCTCAGCCGTTGCGCATACTCGCGCGCGGCGTCGAGATCGTGTATCGAGCAGGGCCCGATGATGACCAGCAGCCGGTCGTCTTCGCCGCTCAGGATGCGGTGAATGCGCTCACGAGCCGACGCGACGGTGTCGGAAACCGCGCCGCTGCACGGGAATTCGCGCAGCAGATGCGCGGGCGGCGCGATGTCGTTGATCATCGCGATTCGGGTGTCGTCGGTCTTGGAGTTCATCTCGGTTTCCTGCCATCGGGCCTGGGTGCCGCCTCGAACCAGCGAAAAAAAACCGCCGGTCTGCGCCGGCGGTTTGGTTGGGTGAAGGGTTTCTTACCTCGAATTCAGCTCCAACTCAGCCCGCCGGTGGCAGGAAAGCCGTAAAAATAAAAGCTGAAAAAGTAGACGGAACGCTTCATCGCCGCAAAGTGTAAGCGCATAGGCTGCGGCGCGCAAGAACAACGGCAGACCTCAGATGTGGCTCAGGGGCGGCGGCCGGCCAACGACGGCGCCGAAACGCGCCGCCCTCAGGCAGTGCCGCCGATCGTCAGACCCTCGATGCGCAAGGTTGGCTGACCCACACCGACCGGCACGCTCTGGCCATCCTTGCCGCACACACCGATGCCGCCGTCCAGGGCCATGTCGTTGCCGATCATGGTGACCTGCTGCATCGCCTGCGGGCCGTTGCCGATCAGGGTCGCGCCCTTGACCGGGTACTGGATGCGGCCGTTCTCGACCCAGTAGGCCTCGGAGGCCGAGAACACGAACTTGCCGTTGGTGATGTCGACCTGCCCGCCGCCGAAGTTCACCGCGTAGAGACCGCGATCGAGCGAGGCGACGATCTCTTGGGGATCGTGCGCGCCGCCGAGCATGAAGGTATTGGTCATGCGCGGCATCGGCAGATGCGCGAACGATTCGCGCCGGCCGTTGCCGGTGACCGGCGTGCGCATCAGGCGCGCGTTCATGGCGTCCTGCATGTAGCCGCGCAGGATGCCGTCTTCGATCAGAATGTTGCGCTGGGTCGGATTGCCTTCGTCGTCGATGTTCAACGAACCGCGCCGGTCGGGGATCGTGCCGTCGTCGACCACGGTCACACCGCGGGCGGCGACCCGCTCGCCGATGCGATCGGAGAACACCGACGACCCCTTGCGGTTGAAATCGCCCTCGAGCCCGTGGCCGACCGCTTCGTGCAACAGCACTCCGGGCCAGCCGGGGCCGAGCACCACGGGCAGCGTGCCGGCCGGCGCCGGCCGGCTCTCGAGATTGACCAGGCCCGAGCGCACGGCCTCTTCGCAGTAAGACTCCAGGCGGGCGTCGTCGAACCAGGACAGGTCGTAGCGGCCGCCGCCGCCGGCGTAGCCCCGCTCGCGGCGGCCGTTCTGTTCGACGATGACGGTCACCGACACGCGCACGAGCGGACGCACGTCGGCGGCGATCAGGCCGTCGTGGCGCGCGACCAGCACGATGTCGTGTTCGGCAGCGACGCTGGCCATGACCTGCCTAACGCGCGGATCGCGTGCCCTGGCGAGGGCTTCGATGCGCTGAAGCATCGCCACCTTGCCGGCGGCATCCATACCCAGGATGGGGTCGGAAGAACCGTAAAGCGCGTGTGCCGAAGCGGGGCGCGTGCGGCGCGCGACCTTCTGGCGACCCGCGCCGCGCGCGGCGATCGTGCGGGTGGCCTTGGCGGCGGTGGCCAACGCCGAAGCGCTGATTTCGTCGGAGTAGGCGAAGGCGGTCTTGTCGCCGCTGACCGCGCGAACGCCGACCCCCTGCTCGATGTTGTAACTGCCACTCTTGACGATGCCTTCCTCGAGGCTCCAGCCCTCGTTGCGGGTGAACTGAAAATAGAGGTCGGCGTAATCGACCTTGTGCGCGAACACCAGGCCGAGTGCACGCAGCAGGGCCGCATCGTCCAGGCCATTGGGCTCGAGCAAGGCGGCCCGGGCCAGTTCCATCGGCGCGCGCAGCGCCGGATCGTCATCTCGTTTCATGCCGGCATCGTAGCGCAATCACGGGTGCCGATCGGCATTGTCCGTAGGGCCCGGGTGGCCCGCGGCTGTTTCGCGCAACGCGCCGGTGCACGACGCCCGCAATGCGCTGGCGCGTGCTTGCCGGCAACCGGGTTTCAGTTCACCTTCAGCCGTTGATGTACTCGGTGCCGGTCGGCTTCTCCGGCTCGTTGCGATTGGTTTGCTCGACCGTCGGGTCGGCCCACGGGCCGGTAATGGCGAACTCGTAGGCGAACAGCCGGCGCAAGGGGTTCTCCAACAGCATCTGCGCGAGCAAGGTACCGATGCCCACGGCCGGGTTGGCCATCGCGGCGTAAGCGATCGAGGCGATGCCGGCATTGATGTTCGGCAACACGTCGACCGCCAGCTTCTGCGTCTCGCCGGCGATGTCGACCTCACCCGCGATCAAGACCTGCGCTTGTAGGCCGTGCATCAGCAGGCTGTCGGTTCGGGCCACGCCATCGGCGATGTCCGCCTCGCCGACAATGGCATCGAATGCGAATCCCTTTTCGAAGACGTCGCTGAAATCGAGACTCAGGCGACGCGGGATCGATTGCAGGCTCAGCACGCCGATCAGCTTGGCGATGCCCGGATCCGCCTTCAGGAACTGCCCGCGCTGCATCGACACCGCCACCTTGCCGTGCAACGACGGCTTGTGCAGGCGCAGCGGCGAACCCGACCAGCCCAGGCGACCCAAGAGCTTGCCAGAGCCGCCGGCCAGAGTGTCCCGGAATCCCAGTTCCGTCAGGAATTCGCCCGCGTTGGCCAGGTCGATGTCGAAATCGAGCTCGGTCCCGGACCGACCGGTCGCGGGCGTGGTCCAGCGACCGCTGGCGGCCAGCCGCGCGGCCGACGTTTCGAGCGACAGGCGCTGGATCGTCCAACTGGGCGAACGCGGTTGTCGCGCCGCCAACAACCGCAGGCGCCCCAGGGCCATGCCGGAGAACTGGAAGTCGTTGGCGACGATGTCGAGCGCCGGCAGATCGCGGGTCGCCTGGTCTTCGATCGCCTGTTCGATCACACCGACCGTATCGGGCGGAACGTGCAGATGGCTGAAACGGGCCATCAGGCGGCCGGCCCCGCCGTCGCTTTGCCAGGTCATGTAGCCGTCGAGCTCTTCGCTGTGCAGATTGATCCGCCACAGGTCGGCCAGGCGGGTGCCGCCCAGCACCGCCTGACTGAAGGATTTGCTCATGAAGCGGACGTGGTCGGCCGTCAGGCTGACCGCCGACGGATTGAGTTCGAAACCCTCGAAGTAACCCCCCGAGGCGTGTTGGCCACGCGCGAACGGCAAGACCTCGTCGATCAGCAGACGCGACCAGGCATCGGCGTCGAGGACGGCCAGATGCCCGTGCACCGACAGACCGGACTGCGGCAGCACCGGCTCGGCACCGATCGCGACGGTGCCGCGCTGCACCCGCCACCGCCGATCGTCGGCGGCGCTGCGCTCCAGCACGAGGCGCACGTCGTCGCGCAGACGCACCCGCAGGCGATCGCCGAGCAGACGGCCGCTCCGATCCTCGCGCGGTTCGAGCACCGCTTCGAACATCGCCGGCGTGGTGGCGGACTTGCGAAAAGGCGGCGGCAGGCCGGATTTCAAACCGGCGAGATTGCTGTGGACACCGAGCCGGACCCTGCCGTCGCGCCACGAGAGTTCGGCCCGATAACGGGTGCGGCCCTCCAGACGGCGCATCGCCGGATTGTCGAACGCCGCCCGCAGCCCGGCGGCGGTTGCCGTGCCGGCCAGGCGCAGCTCGAACTGGCCGCGGCGGGGACTGCTCGCCTGCAGGGTGACCGGCCCGCCGTAGAGACTTGCCGAGAGATCCTCGAACGACAGGCCGAGTTCGGAGAAACGAACCTCTCCGTCGACCTGCTCGAAGCGCGGTAGATCGGGTGCGACCTGAACCCGCGCACCGCTCAGGCGGGTCACGCCCGACAATTTGAAGGCATCGAAATCCTCCAGCGGCAACTGCAGAGACAGTTCGGTCTTGACCGCACCGTCGATGCGCGCCGAGCGGGTCAACGCGCCCAGCTTGAAAGCCAGCGGGCTACCGTTCAGAAAGCGCACGAGCCCGGCACCCTGTCCGCCCAACCGGCCCTGGATCGCCAGCACGGGCGTGCGGAAATCGGTGATTCGCGCGCTCGCCGAATACACCGGCATGCCGGAGACGCTGCCGCGCGCCACGGTGGAGGCCATGCCGCCGCGGCGGATACGAACGCGTCCTTCGAAGCCCTCGAGCTCGGGCCAGTCCGGGCCATATCGAAGACGGCCCTTCTCGACGTCGAAGACCAGATCGAATTCGCCACTACCCTGGGCGCGAAACGGGAAATCCGTCAGATTGCCGCGCAGTTCGAGCGACGCATGCTTCGCGCGGCCGGCACGCAGCCCCTGCCGGAACCAGGCGCGCACCTTGGGGATCATGGTCAGGGGCAGATAGCGGTGCACCTGACGCACATCGATATCCGCCATTTCCGCATGCAGATCGATCTCCCCCGGCCCGGCATCGGCAGTGCGATAGTGACCATGTGCGCTGCCCTTGCCATGCGCATTCGCGAAGCCGATGTGCTGCAGTTCGACATCGACATGTGGCCGGCCACTGGCGACTTCGACGGCGCCCTCGCGCACTCGCCAGACGACCTGAGCATCCAGGCGCGACAGCGCGATGCGCGGCTCGACGAACACGCCGGGAAACAGCACCACGGCATCGTCGGCCGCAATGTCGAGCGCACCGTCCCGGTCGGTCAGTGAAATCGAACCGGACACATTCTCGAACGCCGGCAGGCGAGGATCCCAGCGGTTGAGCGCCGGCGCGCCAGCTTCGGGCGACCAGTAGGATGCGGTCAGACCGCTGAATGCGGCCTGCATCTGATAGCGGGTGCGGCCCACGCTGGCATCGAACCAGAGGGTCAGGCCGTCGACCTGCCCGCTGGCGCGCAGGGGCTCCATCACGGCACGCATATCGGCAGGAAACGGCAGCTCGCGGGCAAACGCCAACAGCCGTTCGGCATCGAAGCGCTTGAGCGAAAACTGGCCGAGCACCGGCCGCCCCGAGCGATCGACGATCAGGCGCTGTGGACCCGAACCGATCTCGATGCGCGTGCCCGCGCGGTCGGTGGCCCACGCGCGGCGCGCCGCGATCTCGATGCCGCCGCTCGGACGCGGCGAGATGTCGAGATCCAGGTCGGCGGTCGGCAACAGCACCTCGGCCTCGTTGGCGCGCAGCTGCAGATCGTGCCCGGCCACCGCCAGCCGCGCCGACGAGAATCGGTTCGACAGGATGTCAGCCCAGCCACGCAGATCGACGAACCCATCACCGGCGCGTATCGGACCGCCGGTCAGCCGGGTCAGACGCTCGAGATCGACCGCGCCGGCTTCGATGAAGATCTGACCGTCCCAGTTGGCATCGTGCATCGGGTCGGGGTCGCCCCGCCGTCGCAACGAAGCCTTGATCGCCGCCGGCCCACTGAGCCCCGGCACCGGTGGCACGATGATCGCCACGCGACGGCTCCGTTCGCGCCCCTGGGCATCGATGCGCACCCGCTCGATCGCCACCCGTTCGTCGCTGACGCGATCGCGATAGCGAACGCTCAGATCGGCAATCCGCAAGTTGCCCTGCACGGTCAGCCAATCCGGCAGTCGCCACGGCTGGGCTTCGTCGACATGTGACAGCGGCCCGGCCAGATCGAGTATCTGGCCGGCGATGCGCCAGCGCCGAAAGCCCAGGTGCTCGATCGACACCGCCGCGTGCTCGACCTGCAACTCTTCGAAACGCAGGCGGCCCCGCAGCAAACCGCGCCAGTCGACGATTGCCGCCATGCCGTCGATGGTCAGCAAACCGCCGTCCTCGAGTTGCAGCTTGTCGAGCGCGATCGCCGGCGAGAAGCCTTCCAGGTGGCCCGACAACTTCTCGATACGAACCTGAACGCCGAGCTGCTGCGACAACTGCGACTCGAGCGCCGGCCTGAAGTGCTCCAGATCCGGCAACACCCAACTGCGAACGAGCAGCAGGAGCGCTGCCATCAGCGCGATCAGGATCAGCCCCGCCCAGGCCAGGCGACGCAGCCAACGTCGTGTGCCCGAATGGGCCGGTCTGCGCTGCTCGAGGGGCGGATTGTGCATCGGGTGTGACGTTCGGACCGGCGATTCATCGGCCGGCGAACGCGCCACCCGACGGGTATGATCGGGAGCGAGCCCGGGTGTTCGTGCAGGAAGTTCGATTCAGACTGCCGTTGAACATCCGCGAGGGCGCTCACCGGCCGCCCGCGCGGACGTTCTTCGCGAGTCTACCGGCCGGCAGGGGCTATCGCGCCGCCTCCGTGGGTGTGTTGCACGACACGCATCGTGAACTTTTGGGACGCGGCCCGACCGGCCCGCGATCGACTGCGAAAATTCATGATGACATTTGTAGCTGAACAACACTCCGACTTCTTCGTCCGCACGATCAACGGTCTTGTCGCGCGCGGCGCGGACCCGACCCGGACACTCAACGAGCTCGTCGCGCGGCCGGTCGACAAGATATCGATCGGCGAAATCTATGAGTCGCTGGACGCGATCACCGATGTCGAAGCGCGGCTGCGCCGTCTGCGCCAATGGGTAATGCTCGCACTCATGGAGCGCGATCTGCGCGGCGACGCACCGCTGTCCGAGGTTTGCGGCGCGATGACCGCGCTGGCGGAGCTGACCACCGGCGAAGCGATCCGGGCGGCCTCACTGGAACTGCGCGAGCAGTTCGGCACGCCGCGTGACGGGGCCGGTTGTCCGATCGACCTGATCGCGGTCGGCATGGGTAAGGCCGGTGCCCACGAGCTCAATGTCTCGTCGGACCTCGATCTGGTGTTCCTGATCCGCAGCGACGGCGAGACCGACGGCCTCGATGGCGAAGGCAATCCGTCTCGGCGCAGCTCCCTGAGCGCGAACGAGTTCGCGCACAGGGTCGCGCGGCGCGTGATCAACCTGCTGGCAGAGACCACCGCCGAGGGTTTTGTGTTTCGGGTCGACACCCGCCTGCGCCCGAACGGCGACTCCGGTCCGCTGGTGTGCACGTTCGGCGCGCTGGAGGCCTACTTCCAGGCGCAAGGGCGCGAATGGGAGCGGTTCGCATGGCTGAAGGGACGGGTGATCGCCGAGGGACCGTTCGCCGACCTGGCGCGTCATCAGGCCGACCGGCTCGCGCTGGACATGATCGTCGAGCCATTCGTCTTCCGACGCTATCTCGATTACGAGATCTTCCAGGCCTTGCGGGAATTGCATGCCCTGATACGTCAAGAGGCCCGTAAACGCGACGCCCGCCGCGCCGAGGGGCTCGATGTCAAGCTCGGCCGCGGCGGGATCCGCGAGATCGAGTTCGTCGCCCAGTTGTTCCAGATCGTGCGGGGCGGACGCGACCCGGGTTTGCGGGATCGCGCCACGTTGACAACGCTGGGGGCGCTGGCCTCGCGCGGCCTGCTCGACGACGGCGAAGCGGCGTCGCTCGGCGAGGCCTATGCCTTCCTGCGTCGGATCGAGCACATGATCCAGTACCGGCACGACCAGCAGACGCACTTCCTGCCGGCCACGACCTCCGATCATGAACACATCGCCGCCATGCTCGGCATCGCAACTGACGACTTCGAGCCGCGCCTGGCCAAAACCGTACAGGTGGTCGAGCAGGTGTTCGATGCGCTGCTGCGCCCCGACAACGGCCAGACGCAGGACGAGGTTTCACCGACCATGCGTCCGATCGGCGCCGAGGCACCAGGCGAGGCATCCGATGCGCAGGAGCGGGCCAAGGTAGAGCAGGTCTTCGAGAGCATGCTCGCGGGCAGTCGCTATCAGGCGGCGCGGCCGAGCGCCCAGCAGGCGATACGCTCATTGCTGACCCAAGCCGAACAGACGGGCATCAGTGCGCCAGCCGCCCTGCGTCTGACACGCCTGCTCGAGGCGATCTGTCGCCGTCCGGCCTATCTTGCGCTGCTGGCGGAGTTTCCACTCGCGTTCGAGCGCGTGCTCGAGATGCTGTCGGCTTCCGAGTGGGCGGCCGACTTCCTCACCCGCCACCCGGTGCTGCTCGACGAACTGATCGACGGCAATCTATTCGAAGCCACCGACTTCGCCGCCTGGCAGCGGGAACTGGCCGATGCGATCGGCATGGCCCGTCTGGGCGACGCGCCCGATACCGAACGGCAGATGGATCTCGCGCGCGAATCGCACCACGCGCAGTTCTTTCGCGTGCTGGCACGCGAGCTTGCCGGCCTGCTCACCGTCGAGCGCGTCTCCGACGAACTCAGCGAGATCGCCGACCGGGTCCTGCAGGTGGCGATCGACACGGTGTGGTCCCAGCTGAAGAAACGTTTTCGCGAGCAGCCGCGCTTCGCGGCGATCGCGTACGGCCGGCTCGGCGGCCGGGAGCTCGGCTACGCGTCCGATCTGGACCTCGTCTTTCTGTTCGACGACGACGACCCGGCCGCGCTCGAGGCCTATAGCCGACTCGCGCAGCGGGTCTCCACCTGGTTGTCGACCCGCACGGCCGCGGGCCAGTTGTTCGACATCGATCTACGGCTACGGCCGAACGGCGACGCCGGTATGGTGGTCACGAGCGTACGCGGCTTCGAGAGCTATCAACGCGAATCGGCCTGGGTCTGGGAGCACCAGGCCCTGACCCGTGCGCGCTTCTGCGCGGGCGACCCGGCGGTCGGGACCTGGTTCGAAAAGTTTCGCCGACAGTTGCTGGCCGAACCGCGCGCACTCGATGCACTGGCCGCCAGCATTCGCGACATGCGCCGGAAGATGCACGACGGCCACCCGAACCGGTCGGAACTGTTCGACCTCAAGCACGACAGCGGCGGCATGGTCGATATCGAGTTCATCGTGCAGTTCCTGGTGCTCGGACATGCGCACTCGCACCCCGAGCTGCTCGACAACGCGGGCAACATCGCGCTACTGGGCCGCGCAGGCAGTGCGGGTCTCATCGATGCCGGGCTGGCCAGGCAGGTCGCCGATGCCTATCGCGAGTACCGTCGCTGGCAACATGCGCTGCGCATGGGCGGCGCCAAATACGCCCGGGTCACGCACGAGCGTGCGCAGGCCCAGCGCGAGGCGGTCAGGACACTCTGGAACGGCACGATGGGCGACGGCTGAGGCCGGCGACGATCTGCCGGCGGGCGCAAAGCGCCGGCCGCGCTCAGCGGGCCACAGCGAGCCCGAAGCGCCAGCCGTGCCGCGAGGCCAGCCAGCCGACGGTAACCAGGCACAGCACCACGAACGGCAACGAGACCAGGTTGATGATCTCCCAGCCGTTGACGAACAGCAGCACGCCCGAGGACGCCGAGGTCGAGATCATGGTGCCGAACACCACCGCGTCCATGAAGCCCTGGATCTTGTTCTTTTCCTGCGGCCGATACGACTGGGTGAGCAGCGTGCTGCCGCCTGTGTACATGAAGTTCCAGCCCACCCCGAGCAGGAACAACGCCGCCGTGAAGTGCATCAGCGTGACCCCGGACAGGGCGATGCCGACGCAGACCAGCATCAGCAGACTGCCGATGAAAACGATGCGCAGCACGCCGAAGCGCGCGATCAGACTGCCGGTGAAAAGCCCGGGCAGGAACATGCCGATGATGTGGACCTCGAGCACGAACGCCGCATCGTTGAACGGCAGCGAACAGACCTGCATGGCCAGCGGCGTCGCCACCATCAGCAGGTTCATGATGCCGTAAGCGAGCGCCGCGCAAAGCACCGCCACCCAGCAACTCGGCTGGGCGAGGATTTCGCGTAGCGACCGGGCCGGGCCCTCGGCCACGGCGGCCGAACGCGGATCGGGCAGGCGGATGAACTGCGCGAGCGACACCGACACCACCGCGAAGGCGATCAGCGACAGGTAGGTGCCCGCGAATTCGGTGTGCAGCCAGGTGCGGGTGATCTTGGCCGCCTCGGGACCCAGAATGCCGCCGACGATGCCGCCGGTGAGCACGAGCGAGATCGCCTTCGGCTTGAACGACGGGCGGTAGGTGTCAGCGACGTCGACAGCCGCGAAACGCAGGCTGGCGCCAAACGCGTTGTAGATGCCGCAGACGAACGTGGCCACGCAAAGCATCGCCAGGCTGTGCATCTCCATGGCCTGCCAGGCGAGCAGCGACCCGCTGACCGCGGCCAGACCGGCCACCGTGTAGCCGCGACGGCGGCCGAGCCGGCGCATCAGGGCCTGCGCCGGCATGGCGAACAGCGCGCCGCCGAACACGTAGGAGGTGACCGGCAGCGTGGCCATCAAGGCGTCGGAGGCGAGCGTCAGCCCGGCAAGCCCGCTGACCGCGATCAGCGACACATTGTTCATGAGCAGCATCGCCTGCATGACCGTCAGCAGACCGATCTGGAACGGCAGCGTGCGCAGCAGCGGGGCGGAGGTGGAAGCGGAGGCGTCTGGCATAACCGGATGATTCTACAGAACTGTGATGCCTGCGTCCGCGCGAGGGCCCGATTTCGCTAGAATCGCGCATCGATTCAAGGAGAAGCATCATGTCGTTCGCAGACCGCGACGGCCAGATCTGGCTGGATGGCGAATTCGTCGATTGGCGCGAGGCCAAGGTCCACGTGCTCACCCACACCCTGCACTACGGCATGGGCGTGTTCGAAGGGGTACGGGCCTACGAGCGCCACGGCGGTGGCACGGCGATCTTTCGCCTCGATGCCCACACCCAGCGGCTGTTCAATTCGGCCAAGATCTTCCAGATGGCCATCCCGTTTTCCTACGACACGCTGATGAAGGCGCAGATCGAGGCGGTGCAGGCCAACAAGCTGGCCAGCTGCTACATCCGCCCGATCGTCTGGATCGGCTCCGACAAAATGGGTGTCTCGCCGGTCGGCAACCAGATTCACGTGGCGATCGCCACCTGGGCCTGGGGCGCCTATCTGGGCGAGGAAGGCATGGCGCGCGGCATCCGCGTCAAGACCTCGTCGTTCACCCGACATCACGTCAACGTTTCGCTGGTTCGCGCCAAGGCCAGCGGCTACTATGTGAACTCGATCCTGGCCAACCGCGAGGTCACTGCCAACGGCTACGACGAAGCGCTGCTGCTCGACACCGAGGGCTACGTGTCCGAAGGCGCCGGCGAGAACGTCTTCATCGTCCGTGGCGGGCGGATCTACACCCCCGATCTCGCCTCCTGCCTGGACGGCATCACGCGCGACACCGTGCTCACGCTGGCTCGCGACATGGGTATCGAGGTGATCCAGAAGCGCATCACGCGCGACGAGGTCTACCTGGCTGACGAAGCCTTCTTCACGGGCACGGCCGCCGAGATCACCCCGATCCGCGAGCTCGACGACCGCACGATCGGCGAGGGCCGTCGGGGTCCGATCACCGAGAAGCTGCAATCGGCATTCTTCGAGGTGGTGGCCGGGCGCAACGATCGCTATGCAGATTGGCTGACCGATGTCTGAGACCGTCCAACCCTCCCGCACCGAACCAACCGTGGAACTCGACGCCGGCGATCTGCCGGCGTTCTGCCCCAATCCGCGCATGCCGCTTTGGAACCATCACCCGCGGGTGTTCCTCGATGTCGCCACCACCGGTCTGGCGCGTTGCCCTTATTGCGGCACCGTCTATTCGCTCAAGCCCGGTGCGGTGGTGCACGGCCACTGAAGCGCGGCCGCCCGCCCCGGACGACCACCGTGCGCTCCCTGCTCATCGCCCCGAACTGGATCGGTGACGCGGTCATGGCGCAGCCGCTCACCGATCTCATCCGGCAACGCCACGGCCCGGGTCTGGATGCGGTCGCGGCGCCACACGTCGCACCGGTGCTGCGCGCCATGACCGCGGTCGACGAGGTGATCGAGATGCCACTGCGGCGCGGCAGCCTGCAGCTGGGCGACCGCTGGCGGCTGGCACTCGCACTGCGCAAGCGTGGCTATGCACGCTGCTACGTGCTGCCCAACAACCTGAAATCGGCGATCGCGCCGTGGCTGGCCGGGATTCCCGACCGCATCGGCCATCGCGGCGAGGCCCGCTACGGGCTCATCAACCGCATGCACAAGCGCGGCGAGGCGCGTGAGCGCCTGATGGTCGAGTTCTACGCCCAGTTGATCGCCGAGGCCGGTGAGGCGGCGCCCGTCACCGCGACCGAGCCGCGTCTGCACGTGGCCACGGGCCTGCTCCAGCAGTGCCGCGAAAAATTCCTGCCCGACGGAGCCGAGCCGCTGATCGCGTTCGCGCCCGGTGCCGAATACGGCCCGGCCAAGCGCTGGCCGGCCCGACACTTCGCCAGCCTGGCCGGCCGCATCCATCAGCAGTGGCCGCGCGCCCGCATCATGCTGCTGGGCGCGGCCAAGGAGCGTGATCTGGCCACCGAGATCGCCACACTGTCGGGCCTGCGCCTGCTCAATCTCTGTGGCAGCACCCGCCTCGACGAGGCGATGGCGCTGATCGCGCTCGCCGACGCCATGATCACCAACGACTCCGGCCTGATGCATGTCGCCGCCGCGCTGCAACGGCCGGTGGTGGCGCTGTTCGGCTCGTCCGACCCGCGTCACACGCCGCCCCTCTCCGCCGATGCACGAGTGCTGTGGCTGCAGCTCGATTGCAGCCCGTGTTTTGCTCGGTCCTGCCCGCTCGGTCACACCGATTGCCTGAACCGACTGACCCCTGCCATGGCCATGCAGGCGCTGCAGTCGGCGCTCGCCGACAGCAAACCTGCACCGGAAATCGGCCGATGAGGCAGCGCTTCACCACCTACGCCTCGGCCGAAGCGGTCGAAGACGCGTTCTACGAGGCCTTGCGCAAGGGCGACCTGGCCACCCTGATGGAGATCTGGGCCGACGACGACGATGTCGTCTGCATCCACCCCGGCGGGCGCCGCGACGAAGGTCTGGCCGCGGTGCGCGAATCGTGGGCGCAGATCCTGCGCGAGGGTGGCATGCCGATCCGGGCCACGCAGCGGCGCTTCGTCACCGGTGCCGTGCTGGCCGTGCACCACGTGGTCGAGGCGATCGAGGTCCGTGAAACCGGCAAGTCGCGAACCGTCTACTGCCACGCCACCAATGTTTTCGCCAAGGACGCGATGGGCTGGCGGCTGGTTTCGCATCACGCAAGTCCGCCGGGCGAATCGGCGCCCGCCGACGTGCCAACGGCCTCTGGTGGCGTACTGCATTGACGCCCGAGTCATCGCCACTGACGCCACGCGAGCGTGGCGCGATCGAGGGCATCTCCGACTACCGGCCGCGCCCGCTGCTGTTCAACCGGCACCTGCAGACCATCTACCCGAAGTTCCGCCCGACCTGGCGTCGGCCGAAATATGTCCGCGAGACATGGACGACGCCCGATGACGACTTCATCGATGTCGACATCGCGGCCGAGGGCACCCCGATGCTGCTCGTTTTCCACGGCCTCGAGGGTGACTCGCGCAGCCACTACGCCCAGGCGCTCTGCCTGGCCGCGATGGCGCGCGGCTGGGGTGCGGCGGTCGTTCACTTCCGCGGCTGTTCCGGCCGGCCGAATCACCTCGCGAGGGCCTATCACTCGGGCGACTCCGACGAGGTGCAATGGATGCTGGAGACCGCCCGCCGGCGCTGGCCCGATGCGCAACGCCTGGCGGTAGGCATCTCGCTGGGCGCCAATGTCCTGCTCAAGTGGCTCGGTGAACGCGGTGACTCGGCGGCGCCGCTGCTGGCGGCGGCCGCCGCGATTTCGGCACCACACGATCTCGAGACCAGTGCCCGCTCGCTCGCGATCGGATTCAACCGCGTCTACACCCGGGTCTTTATGCGCACCTTGCGACGCAAAAGCCTGGACAAGCTCACCCGCTTTCCGGGCGTCTTCGATCGCCGGCAGGTGCTGCGCGCACGCAGCTTCTTCGACTTCGACGACGCCGTGACCGCGCCACTGCACGGATTTCTCGGCGCCCACGACTATTGGTCGCGATGCTCCTGCCGCCCGCATCTGGCGGCGATCACGCTACCCACGCTGATCGTCAACGCACGCAACGACCCGTTCCTGCCCGAGCACGCGCTGCCGGTTGCCGATGCCGTCGGACCAGGGGTCCATCTCGCCACGCCCGCCGGCGGGGGGCACGTCGGCTTCTTCGATGGGCGACGCGGCAAGTCGGGCTGCGACCGGTTCGCGGAGGCGGTCCTGCGCTGGCTGGCCAACGCGTCCACGCCGGGCGGGTAAACTGGTCGGATGCAGGTCGATCTCGATCCCTCCGTACTCGACGCGATGCGCCGCTGGCCGAACGTGCCGGCCGTCTACGGCTGGCTGCGCCTGGACCGGCGAGGCATATGGCATCTGGTCGATCGTTCGGCGGCCGAATTCGACGAAGACCGTCACGGTCGCGGCGATCCGATCCGCAACCGGCAGATCGTCGCGTTCATCGGGCGCAACTACCTGGCGGCCGACGACGGCGCCTGGTACTGGCAGAACGGACCACAACGCGTGTTCGTCGATCTCGATCTGACACCCTGGATCCTGCGCGTGCGATCCGATCTCGACGGCGGTCAGTTGCTGACCCACACCGGCCTGCCGATCGCCCGGGTCGATGCGGCCTTCGAAGGGCCGGCGGGCGAGCTGCTGGTACAGACCGAGCTGGGGCCGGCCGCGATTCACGACCTCGACCTGGGTGCTCTGGAACTCGACGAATCGGGTGTACTGCTCGTCGGCCGGCGCTTCGCGCTGCAGCGTTGTGACGATCCGGCCACCGCGCTGGATTTCCGGCCGCGACCGCGAAGCGACTGAAACGCCGAGCCGTCAACCGGCCCCCGGCCTGCCGTCGGGCCTGAAAGAGTCGGCGCCGGCGGCCTCCAATACCTCACGGGCCGGCGAGATATTCCAGGCTGTCAGCGCTCCTCGCGTTCGCGCAGCAGCTCGCTCTCGAAGTGCTGGCGGCGGGCGTCGATTTGCGACAGCTCGTAGTAGGTCAGGCCGCTGTCTCGAACGGCCAGGTTCAATTGCTGGACCGCCGCGGCCCAGCCACCGAGCAGCGCGTAGCGCTCGGCCGTGGCCCAGTGAGCGAGCCCGGTCTGGCCGAGCGCGGCGCGCGCGTCCGCCAACAGCCGCCAGAGGTCGGTGTCCGAGCGGGTGAGCGCCATCAGGTCTTCGAGATAGGCAAGCGCCTGCTCGTTGCGGCCGAGCCGCAGCAGCAATTCGGCGTGCAACTGGTGCAGCTCCGGTTCGTCCGGAAATGTCTTCGCTGCGCTCGTCAGGGTGGCAAGCGCCGCCTCGGCGCCTTCACGGGCCAACACGATGCGCGTGTCCAGCGACGCCAGAAACGGGTGATCCGGCTGCGCGCCGGGCGTCCGGGCGAGTGTCTCGCGGGCCTGCGCGAGCCAGCTGGCGGCCTGCGCGGGCTGCTCGAGTGCAAGCGCGACCACGGCCGACCCGTACTGGGCGGCCGCACGCTCGGGACCGGTCGCCGACCTCAGGGCGACCTCGAAGGTCTGCGCGGCCTTGCGCTGGTCGCGGCGCTCACGGCCCGCGAACGCAACCAGCTTGGCGCGCATCAACAGAAAATCGAGACCCGATGCGGACGGCGTGCTCGGCGCCATGCCGCCGAGCCGGTTGCGAATGTCGGCCAGTCGCTCGCTGGTCAGCGGGTGGGTACGCAGATCCGACGGTGCGCCGCTCTCGTAGATTCGCGTCGCACGCTGCATGCGCAAAGAACGAGATCATGTCCTGCGCCTCGAAGCCGGCCTCGCGCATCAGCTCGAGTCCGACGCGGTCGGCCTCCCGTTCGGCTTCGCGCGAAAACGCCAGCATCTGCTGCTCGTGGACACTGCCACCGAGCGCGACCAGACCCGCGGCGGCCTGCGTGTCGGAGGCGCCGGCCGCGACGATCGCAGCGACCACCGCCGCCAGCGAGATCAGCGAGCTCTGCCGGTTCTGGGCCAGCATGCGCGCGATGTGACGCTGCGTGACGTGGCCGATCTCGTGGGCGATCACGGAGGCGAGCTCCGACTCGGTCTGGGCACCGATCATCAGGCCACTGTGCACGCCGACGAAGCCGCCAGGCAGGGCGAACGCGTTCAACGAGGCATCGCGCACCAGGAAGAACTCGAAGTCCTGCCCACCCGTCGGAACCGCGTCGGCGATGCGATGGGCGAAGCGGTTGAGCGCGTGTGTCAGCTCAGGGTCATCGAGTAGGACGCCGCTGCGCCGCAGCTCGCCCATGATGCGCTCGCCGACCCTGCGCTCCTGCAGCGGCGACAAGGTATCACCGGCGGCATCACCCAGGCTGGGCAGTACCGGCCCTGGCGCCTGCGCCAGACAAGCGGGCGCAGGCGCCCCGCCCACCGTGAGCGCGATCGCGACCAGCAGCACCGCCCGCTTGAAACCCAGGGCCCGTAAACGATCTGCAAACATTTTTCCGATACTATGCCAACGGCGCCGCCGCCGTCGGTTGGCCGTCCTACGAACAGTTCTTCCGCTGCACGGCGCATCGGCCTCCGATCGATGTGCCGCTTTCGCATTCATGACCCGAGCCAGCTCCCGACTCACCCACTTCGACGCCAGTGGCGACGCCCACATGGTCGACGTCGCCGGCAAGCGCGCCACACGGCGCGTCGCGGTGGCCCGTGGCGCAATCCGCATGCGCGACGAAACCCTCGCCACGATCGTCGCCGGCACCGCCAGCAAGGGCGACGTGATCGGCGTGGCGCGCATCGCTGCGATCCAGGCCGCCAAGCGTACCGCCGACCTGATCCCGCTGTGTCATCCACTGTCGCTGACGCGCGTCGCGGTCACGTTCGAGCCCCAGCCCGAATCGCAGCGCGTGGTCTGCGAGGCGACGGTCGAATGCGAAGGCAAGACCGGCGTCGAGATGGAGGCCCTGACGGCCGTCTCGGTCGGACTGCTCACCATCTACGACATGTGCAAGGCGATCGACCGCGGCATGGTCATCGAGTCGGTGCAGCTGAAGCTCAAGGACGGCGGCAAGTCCGGACGCTTCGAGGCCGATGTCGACTGAGGCCGCGTCCGACGGTGGTCTGCGCCGGCGTCTGCTCGGTGCCGGGGTCGCGCTGGCCACCGGGCTCGGCGGTTGCGGATTGTTCAAGAGCCACCGCTCGGGTGACGAGGCCGCGTTGGGCGAGGCCGGTTCGCGCCAGCAGGTCATACCGTTTTCGGCCAGCCCCCCGAACGGCCAGATTCCGCACGGCTGGTCGAATTCGGGGTTCTGGAACAGCCGGCGCCGCACCAGCTTTCGCACGGTCAGCGAGAACGACGTCACGATCCTGGAGGCCGAGGCCGAGCAGTCGGCCTCGGGTCTGTTCTGCAACGTCCACATCGCGGCCGAGCGGGCCCGGCGCCTGCGCTGGCGCTGGCGCACGCGCGAACTGATCACCGATGCGGACGTCAGTCGTCCGGACCGGGACGATGCGGTGGCGCGGGTCATCGTCTCGTTCGACGGACCCGCGCAGTCGCTGTCGTTCAAAGACATGCTGTTTCGCGAGCAGGCACTGCTGTTTGCCGGCATCGATCTGCCGCACAGCATGTTGATCTACGTGTGGGACACGCATCTGCCGGTGGGCAGTGTCTACGGCATCGGCGAAACCACGCGAATCAAGTACCTGGTTGCCGAGTCGGGCACGCAGCGGCTGAGTCAGTGGGTCGACTACGACCGCGATCTGCAGCTCGATTTCGTGAAGGCCTTCGGTGAGGCACACGGCAACGTGTTGAACGTGGGGGTCACCACGGACGCGAACGATACCCACGGCTACGCGCTCAGCTACTACGGCGACATCCGCATCGATCCGACCTGATCGCGAGACCACCGTGATGCGCCGTCGCGCGCAGCCGACCGCGACGGCGCATCGCGGCCGACTCGTCGCGGGGACCGCGCAATCGGTCTGCCCCGCGAGTAGCGGCCGCATATCGGCTCCGCCGGTCCATCCGCACCGCTCGCCGCCGCGCCGCGCGGGCAACGCGCTCAAGTGTCCAGGACAGCGACCGTTGTCAGGCCATGGACCCCCAGCCAACGCCCCTGTCCGCGGCTGCCGCCCGGCTGAACCGGCTCGCGATCGTCCTCGGCATCGACCCCGAGGAAGGCGAGGGCCCGCGCCGTGCGTTGCGCATGCGCGCCCTGGTTGCGGCGGCGATGGCCGTGCCGCTCTACCTGGTGTTCACGCTCGGCAACCTGCTCGTCTATCCGTCGTTCTCGATGGCGGCCGTCTCCGCAGCCTCGGCGGCGCTTGCAGGTCTCGCCCTGCTGACGCTGCGCATCCGATCGGACCCGAGCATGGCCGGTCACTGGCTGATCGCTGCGCTGACGGTGCAGGTGTTTGGCGACATGATGGTCAATGGCGGGATGCAGTCGCCGTCGGCCCCGCTTGCCCTGATGATCGTGCCCGCCGCGATCGCGGTGTGTGGCCTGCGCGCCTTCTGGCCCTGGGTCTTCGTCGCGCTGTCGTCGCTGGTCAGCATCTGTGCGTCGGACGCGACGGATCTGCTGCCGGCCTCGCCGATGCCCCCGCAATGGCAGTCGATCGGCCGTCTGCTGGCGCTCGGGGTCGGAATGGGCGTCTGCGCCACATTGGTGATCGTCTACGAGAAGCAGGCCATGATCGCGATCGCCCGGCTGCGCGCCGAACGTGCCCGCTTTCGTCACGATGCCCTGCACGATCCGCTGACCGGCCTGCCGAACCGAAGCTATCTGCTGGCGCACAGCGAGGTGGTGCTGGCAGAGGCCGGGCAGAACGGCGGTTCGTGCGCGCTGTTCTATTTCGATATCGATCGTTTCAAGCAGATCAACGATCGGCATGGCCATGCCTTGGGTGACGCGCTGCTGACCGAATTCGGTGCACGTCTGTCCTCGCGTCTGCGTGACGGCGAGCTGGCGGCACGCCTGGCGGGCGATGAATTCGTGGTGATCGCAGTCACACCCGACGATGGGCAGGGCGTGGCCGAGCTCACGCGCCGCCTGCGAACCATCACGCGTGACACTTTCGATCTGGCCACTCACCGCCTCGACGTGGAGATGAGCGTCGGTCACGCCTGCTTTCCAGCCGATGCCGACACGCTGGAGCGCCTGCTGCAGATCGCCGATGCACGCATGTACGAGGACAAGCTGGGTCGCGCCGGTTCGACGGCACACCAGGCCGGCGAGCGCAGCGGGCCGGACCGGAACAAGGCTCGCAGCCTGAGTCTGGTGAAATAGCCGGCGCACGCCGGCGGCGGCCACCGACCGCCGGCACGGCGGCAGCACCCGCGGTCGGCCCGCCAAAGCCCAGGAGAAAGACGAGCAGATGAGCATCGAGACCCCCTTCAATCGCGCCACGGCCACCGTGCTTCCCGACTGGATCGACTACAACGGTCACATGAACGTCGGCTACTACCACGTGGTCTTCGATATCGCCGCCGAACCATTCTTCGAATGGCTCGGTCTGACCGCCGACTACCGCCGCGAGCACGGGGCGAGCACGTTCGCGCTCGAATCGCACCTGCACTTCCTGCGCGAGGTGACGGTGGATGCACCGCTGCGCTTCGAGGCACGCCTGCTCGATTTCGATCACAAGCGGATCCATTTCTATCAGGAGATGTTCCACGCCACCGAGGGCTACCTCGCCGCCTGCTACGAGTCGGTCTCGGCACACGTGGATTTCAAGCTGCGGCGCACCGCGCCGATGGCGGCCGAACTGCAGTCGCGGCTGGCCGATATCAAGGCCGCCCACCAGGCGCTCGCACGGCCGTGGATGATCGGTCACGTGATCTCCGCCCATCCACCCGCACGCAAACAGGCCGCTGGTTGAAACGTCTCGCCGGTCACGAACGCGAATCCGGCGCGACGTGACTCGAGGCAAGCCGGTGGACGGCCTCAGGCGAACAGAACCGTCGCCAGCCCGAGAAAGATCAGAAAACCGAGACTGTCGGTACTGAAGGTCAGCAAAACCGGCGAACCCATCGCCGGGTCACGGCCGAGCCGCTGCAGCAGCAACGGCACGCCAAGCGCGACCATCGCCGCGAGCAGCAGGTTGAGCAGCATCGCGAGCATCATCGTGATGCCGAGCATCTGCGCATGCGGCGACTCCCGGTACAGAAACCACGCGAAGCTGCCGGCGACGCTCCCCCACAGCAAACCGTTCATCAGGGCGACGGTCAGTTCCTTGCCGAACAAGCGCCCGACATTGGCGGAACGAAGCTGACCCAGCGCCAACGAGCGGATCACCAGCGTCATCGTCTGGTTGCCGGAATTACCGGCTATGCCGGCAACGATCGGCATCAGCGCGGCCAGCGCCACCACACGCTCGATCGTGCCCTCGAACAAACCGATCACACGGCTGGCGAAAAACGCGGTGCACAGGTTGAGCGCCAGCCAGAGCCAGCGGTTGCGTGCCGAATGCCAGACGCTGGCGAACAAGTCTTCCTCCTCGACCAGGCCCGCCTTGTTCAGCATCTCGGCTTCGCCCTGCTCGCGGATGATGTCCAGAACCTCCGTGACCACGAGCCGTCCGATCAGGCGGCCCTGATCATCGAGCACCGGCGCCGACAACACGTCGTAGCGCTCGAAGGCCTGGGCGGCCTCGTGGATGTCGTCCGGCGCATCGAAGCTCAGGCCATCGCGGATCATCACGTTGGCGACCGTGTCTTCGATCTCCGAGACCAGCAATACCTCGAAGGGCAACACCCCCTCGAGCTTGTTGTCGCGATCGACCACGAACACCGAGTCGGTCTGCGGCGGCAGCGCTTCGAAGCGCCGCAGGTATCGAAACACGGTCTCCAGCGTGACGTCGTCGCGCACGGTCACGATATCGAAATCGAGGTGCGCGCCGACCGTGTCTTCGTCGGCGCGCAGCGCTTCGCGAAGCTGCTGGCGCTGCCGCTCGGTGAGCCGCTCCTGCACCTGCTCGATGACACCCTCGGGCAGATCGTCGGCGAGTTCGGCGAGTTCGTCCGCCTCGATCGTGCTCGCGACTTCGATCAGGCGCTCGCGCGGCATCGAAACGATGAGCGACTCGCGCACCGAATCGGAGAGTTCGAGCAGCACGTCGCCGCCGCGGCGGCCGACCAATGACCAGACCTGCTCGCGCTCGTCCGGTGGCAGCGCCTCGAGAATGTAGGCGATGTCGGCCGGGTGCAGCGGCTGGAGCGTGGCACGCAGATGCGCGAGAAGCTGTGCCTCGTTGACCCGCTCGACGATTGGATCGCGCTCTCTGTCGCGCGAAGAGCGCGCCATCTCGCGAATCAGGTCGAGCCGACGCAGCCATTGCTGCACCTCGTCCAGCCCGAGCGCGGCGACCTCGTGATCGGCCGGCACCGCGGCATCGGCTTCGATGTCGGTGTTTTCGTCGTGCGCGCCAGGCGACGCCTCGGCGACCGCACGCGGGCCGCGCGACGGATCATCGGGAGTCGGATCATTGGCGGGCAGCGGCGCATTCATCGTTGGAATTATCCCCGAGCCCGTGTCCAAGAAGCCGCGCTGGCGGCATGGCCGGTTCGCAAACCGGGAATTCTCGCCGGATTCAGGGATCCTGCGCGTGCTGCATGACACGGAGGACGGCCGCCCGTCGCGCACGCAAGCCCGGCGTGTCGCGATGCAGGTCATAGTAGGCTGGCGCCGGCAGCATCGGCGCCAGCCAAGCCGACTGGGCCGCCGTCAGCGCGCTGGCGTCGGTCGCGAAGTAGTGCTCGGCCGCGGCGCCGATGCCGTAGACGCGTCCACCCCACTGCGCGACATTCAGATAGATCTCCAGGATGCGACGCTTGTCGAGCACGGCTTCCATCATCAGCGCGATGACCATCTCCTGCAGCTTGCGCGACACACGGCGCTCGCCGCTGAGGAACAGGTTGCGCGCCAGCTGCATCGTGATCGTGGAGGCACCGCGCACGACCCGCCCGGCCTCGATGCTGTCACCGATCGCATCGGCGAGTTCGAAGGGATCGACCCCCCAGTGTGAATAGAAGCGCGCGTCCTCGGCGATGAGCACGGCGCGTTGCAGTTCGGGCGAGATCCGGTCGATCGGCACCCAGTGCTGCAGAGGCTCGCGACCGGTCAGCCGTTCGTGCGCGAGCATGTAGGCCGATCGTTGCGGTTCGTCGCCGCGCAGCGCCAGGACGTGCACCAGATAGACCGATTGCCAGGACAGCAGCAGGAAGATCGACACGCCCGCGACGAGCACCAGCAAGCCGCGCCACAGGCGCCCGCGCCAAGGTCGCGCCGGCTGCGTCTGGCGGGTTCGGTCGGGCGCGCGCCGCCTGGCCATTCGCCGCACGCGGAGACCCGACCGCTCAGCCAGCGGCCGCGATCAGCTCGCCACGCAGGTCGCGATAGACCGACTCGGTATCGGGCCGCGTGCCGCGCCAGCAAGCGAACGCATCGGCCGCCTGCTCGACCAGCATGCCCAGCCCATCGAGCGTCCGAGGACAGCCGGCCGCGTTTGCCTGCGCCATGAATGCGGTCGGCCGGGCCGCGTACATCATGTCGTAGGCGGCCACCGCCTCGGCGAAGGCCTCGGCCGGTACATCGAGCGAGGCTCCGGTCAGCGACGCGGACGAGGCATTCAGTACCAGCCAGTCGCGGCCGCGCCAGGCGGACAAAGCCGCGCCGAGGCCGCTGAGCGTACAGGCCGCGAGCCGGTCGCCGTGAAACAACTCGACCAGTCTCTGCGCGTTTTCGATCGTGCGGTTCGCGATCAACACCTCGGCGACGCCGGCCTCGCGCAGAGGCCCGATCACACCGCGGGCGGCGCCACCCGCACCGATCAGCAGCAGCGCACGTCCCCGGAGCGTGATTCGATGACGCTCGAGCAGATCGCGCACCAGGCCCGAGCCGTCGGTGTTCTCGGCCCGCAGGCGACCGCGCTCGAGCCACAGCGTGTTCGCCGCCCCGGCCAGACGCACCCGCGGGCTCGGCCGATCGGCCAGACGCGCGGCCTCGGCCTTGAACGGCACCGATACATTGAGGCCCGCGCCGCCGGCCGCGAAGAATGCGCGCACGCTGTCGTCGAATGCCTCGCGCGGCACCAGGAATTTGCCGTAGTGCAGGTGTTCGCCGGTCTGGGCAGCGAACCGGGCATGGATGCGCGGGGAAAGACTGTGACCGACCGGATTGGCGGCAACCGCGTACAGGTCGGCCTGCGCGCTCATTTGACCGCGCCGGTCTGCAGCGTGCGGTTGGTGAACGTCCAGGTACGCACGATCTGCAGGATGTCGCCCTCGCGCGCCATTTCGGGAGTGAACGGCTCGTAAGGTGCGCCGGCGAGCACGATCTCGCGCACGGCTTTGTTCAGGACGTCGAAATCGGACTTGCGATTGACGATGATGTCGCCAACGTGACCATCCTTGTAGATCTCGACGGTGATCACGAGCGAATCGTAGATCTTGCCGCGTGCCTGCTGCGGATAGCGCTCGGTGCCGATCTCCTCGATGCGCGCGACCCAGTCGCTGACATAACGTGCATAACTGGCGCCGACCGCATTGACGCCATAGGTGAGGCGGCGCGGACGCTTGTTGTAGTCCGAGATGTTCTTGGCGATCTGCGCCTGCAGGCGCGCGATCGTGAACTGGATGTCCTCGTCGTCGGCGCCGGGTTTGGTCGGCGCCTTGACGGTCTCGGGCCGGTCGACGAACGTGGCCGGGCTGCCCGCCAGCGACATGAGCTGACGCTGCATGGCCTCGAGTTCTTCGACCCGCTTCTGCTTGGCGACCAGATCCTCGCCCTCGCGGATCTGGTTTTCGGCCTGCAGCGGCGAGGTCGCGCGGCCGCTGTCCTGATCGCCGCCGGCGGTCATGTCGACCTGCGCGACGACATCGGGCGCGACCGGCCGCTCGGTGCCCTTGGCATTGAGCAGGATGACCTCCAGCCGGGAGTCGATGGGTGCCAGCTTGAGCGGGTCGGGCCGCGTGAAATGCACACTCATGACCATCGCGTGCAGCAGCAGCGAGATCGCCAGGCCGATGTTCATCGGTTCGCGCCAACGGGCGGGGCCGGTTGCGGTCACGGCGTCGGCGGTGGCGTTCATCAGGCGGCCTGCGCATCGAGGGGATCGGGCATCTGGCCGAGCGCGACGTAGCGCGCCTGCACCGACAACTCGAGCAGATCCCAGCCCTGGATGTCGATGGTGAGCAGATGGCCCGGGGCGACCTCCGGCAAGCCGGCCATGCGGATCACGAGCGGGGCTTCGGTCAGGCGGACGAGATCCTCACGAATCAGCTGGGCCTGGTATCGGCGCCGCTCCTGCTGACCGATCCAGCGCAGGCACCAGAAACGCTCCATGCGCGACTGGAAATCCTGGTAGGCGGTCAGGCGCGCGTCGAAGGCCGGGATCACGGAGAAGAGATCGGCACTGTTGGCGGACAGGGGCGGCCTGGAGCCCTCGACCATGGCCAGCAACTGTCGCTGGTTGATCAGATCGATGTAGCGCCGCAGCGGCGAGGTCGACCAGATGTACTGCGCCACGCCGAGGCCTTCGTGCGGCAAGGCCTGCGTACTGACGCGCACGCGTCCGCCCTGCTGGGATCGGTAGACGCCGGCGATGCCGTGTTCGGCAAGCAGGCCTCCCCAGCGGCTGTTGGCGAGGATCATCATCTCGGCAACGATGCGAGACAGTGGCGCATCGCGGCGGCGCGGCTCGATCTGCACCTGCTCGCCGTCGATGCGAAAAGCGTAGTCGGTGCGAAAACGCGGTTCGGGCTTGCCGCGCACCCGCTCGCGCTCGGCGCACTGCGCGAGGGTGAGCCGCCAGAGCACGCGCAAGGCATCGCCGTGCGGCAGATCGGACCGATCGTCCTCCAGCGCCTGCTCGGTGACCCGTTCGTCGAGCAGATCGTGACGCAGGTTCTCGACCACCCTCACCCGCTCGAGCCGGCTGTGCACGGCAAGCACCTTGCCGCCGTCGGCATCGATGTCGGCATATAGCGACAACGCCGGATGCTCGCCCCCCTGATCGAGTGAGAACGCGGCCACCAGCGAGTCGTCGAGCATCGTGATCTTGTCGCCCGGCATGTAGACCGTGGACATGCGCTCGCGCGCGACCGGGTCGATCAGTTCGGCGGGCACGAGGCCGGGCACCGCGATATGGATGCCGACCCGCCAGCCGCCGCCGGCGCGCGACTGCACGCTGAGCCCGTCGTCGATCTCGGTGGTGTTCGAGTCGTCGATCGAGAACACCTCGGCCTCGGCCGGCGGCAGCGCGGCAACGCGCGCCTCGAAAGCGGCGGCATCACGCCAACCCTCGATGGCGGGCGCCTCGCGCCCGGCCGGGAAGAATTCGGCGAGGAAACGCCGCAGATGAAGATCGTACGGACTCGCGAATGCGCCACGCGCCAACAGCAGCGCCTCGGCCGAACCGCCGACCCGGGCCAGGGCTCCCTCGAGCGCCTTCCAGGCGACGCTCTGTTTGTCCGGACGGACCAGCAACTCGGTGGCCGAAGCGGCGATCGGTTCGGGCAGACCGCCCTCGCTGAGCACGCCGGTCATGGTCTCGATCTCGGCCTCGCGCGCCCGTCGTTTCTCCAGGCCGGCCAGCGCCGCCTTGACCATGTCCTCGGGCGCCGCGCGGAACAGCCCGCGCCCCTTGCGACGGAAATGAATCGGCGAGTTCTGCAGGCAGGTCAGCAGCGCGGTCGCCTGCACGGCGTCGGGCGGACCGCCGAAATAGTCGGCGGCGAGCGTTTCGAACGAGAACTCGTCCTCGGGCGCGCACTCCCAGAGAAAATCGACATCGATGTCGCCCGCCGCCCGCTCGGCCGCCGGCAACAGGGCCTCGGGCTCGGGCGAGTCGAAGCGCAGATAGATCTGGCCGACCTTGACCTTGGCGCGCCGGCCGCTGACCAATTCGATCTGCAGGCTCGTGCCGTTGTCGGACAGAACCTTGCCCGATTTCAGCGAACCGCTCTCGTCGAACAACGCGAATGACATAGCGTGGAGATTATACGGACCGGGTCCGCCCCCGGGAGGCAGTTGGAATCGCCCGGCAGCCCTTGCGGACTCGCCGAGGTCTGTCAGAGCATGATGCCGCCGGACACCTCGATGACGGCGCCGTTGACATAGGATGCCTCGTCCGAAGCCAGGAAGGCATAGACGTTGGCGACCTCGGCCGGCTTTCCGAGCCGCCCGAGCGGCACTTTCCCGACCAGTTGCGTCATCACGTCGGCCGGGATCGTCTCGAGGATCGGAGTCTGCACGAAGCCCGGGCAGACGGCCACCGAACGGATGCCCTTGGGACCGAGTTCGCGCGCCCAGGTCTTGACGAAGCCGATCACGCCCGCCTTGGTGGCCGCGTAATTGCTCTGCCCGAAGTTGCCATAGAGGCCGACCACGGAAGACACGTTGATGAGCACACCGGCTTTCTGCTCGAGCATGGCCGGCAGAACCGCCTGGGTGGCGAGAAACACGCCTTTCAGATTGACATCGACGACGCGATCGAACTGCTGCTCGCTCATCTTCGCGAGCCGGGCGTCCATGGTGATGCCCGCATTGTTGACCAGGATGTCGATGCGGCCATAGGCGGCGAGCGTGCGCGCGGCCATCGCCGCCAGGGATTCCGCCTGGGTCACGTCGGCGGCGACCTGCATCGTCCGAGCCTGATCCTGGGCGGCCATCGTGTCGCAGACCGCGGACAGTCTCTCCTGGTCGAGGTCCACCATCACCACGCGCGCGCCCTCGCGCACGAACTTCTCGGCCGTGGCCAGGCCGATGCCGCTGGCCGCGCCCGTGACGATCGCAACCTTGTTCTTCAATCGCATGGAATCTCTCTCGATACGGAGCGTGGCAACGGCCGGTCAGCGCCGGGCGGCGGCCGGGTGGCCCGCAAAGCGCAGCACATCGTCGATGTACAGGTCGAAATCCGACAACGCATGATCACCGCCCTCGTGCACATGCATGCGCGCCGGCCGATAGCGGGCGACCATGTCGCGCCAGTCGATCAGTTCGTCACCCTTGGCCGCGATCAGCAGATAGCGCTCGTGATGGGTCAGCGGCAGAACCTCGAGATCCCTGAGCTCGTCCAGATACTGCGGCCGGAACACCATCGGCTGGTCGTCATGGTAGGTACGCAGGTCACCGACGTAGGCGGCCAGGTCGCGCGCCGGCTGGATCGCCGGATTCAGTAGCACGGCCCGACAACCGAAGCGCTCGGCGAGGTAGGTCGCATAGAAACCACCCAGCGAACTTCCCACCAGCGTCACGCTGGGCGTCAACGGGTGCAGTTCGCGGATCGCGGCGATCGCGTCGCGCGGGGAAACCGGCAGTTGCGGGCAGACGAACGAGCCCGCGAGCCCGGCCAGCGCCATGCGCTCGGCCAGCATGCGGGCCTTGAACGATTGTGGCGACGAGCGAAATCCGTGCAGATAGACGATCAAGCGTTCGGCCCCTATTGACGATAGTTGGCGGCGCGTGCCTCGGCGGCGGCATCGACGTGTTCGGGACCGCGCAGATCGAGGCTCACCTCGATGATGCGGCCGCTGAACACGAACGGCGCGTCGTAGCCGGGCCAGACCGCCACGCCGCTGTCGCTGCCGATCTCGAGGCCTTCGTTGACCGCGTAGAAGACCGGATTGGTGCGCGGAATCTCCAGGCGGCCGACTTCGACGCCGTTCTGGCGCAGGACCGCCTGGCCGGCGAAGCGCGCGCTGCGAAGCCAATCGAGTTCGACGACGACCTCTCCCTTGGGCAGTGCTTGGTCCGCACGAAGCACGAAGTGTTCCTTGCCCAGGAAGTTCGAGACGTAGTGCAGACGGGCTTCGTGGACGAACAGACTGTAGCCGCCGTTGAGGCCGCCATTGGAAACGATCACGCCGCGCGGCGCTTGGCCACCGTCGATCCGGGCCACGAAGCGATGCGCGCGATCGACCACGCTCGGCGATACCGAACGCACCAGGCGCATCGGCGAACGCCAGACATGGACGGCCTTGCGCTTGACGACCCGCGGGCGGGGCATGCTCATCCGCTCGGTCATGCGGTCGTCGAGCGGGAACACCTGGAAACGTTCGGCGTCCTCGTGCCAGAGCCGCTGCAGCTCGGCGAGCTTCCCGGGATGACGCCCGGCCAGGTCGCGCGCCTCGGCGAAATCCTCGTCGAGATGGTAGAGCTCCCAGACGTCCTCGTCGAAGCGGCCGCTGACCGCGGTCATCGAGGCATCACCGATGCGGCGCAACGCGCCGGCCGACGGATGCAGGGTGACCGCCTTCCAGCCATCGGCCCAGATCGCGCGGTGCGCGAACATCTCGAAATACTGTCGCCGTTTGCGGGTCGGAGCGCCGCCATCGTCGAAGGTGTAGTCGAGCGGCGTGCCCTCGTGCGGACGCTGAGGAACGCCGTCGACGGTCGGTGGCGGGTCGATGCCCGTGACCTGGAACACCGTCTGGGCGATGTCGACGACGTGGTGGAACTGCCCGCGCACGGCGCCCGGGTCGCGGATGCGGGCCGGCCAGCTCACGATCAGCGGGTCACGCGTGCCGCCTTCGTGAACGAAGGCCTTGTACCAGCGTTGCGGTGTGTTGCCCAACCACGCCCAGCCGGCTGCATAGTGAGGATAGGTCGAGGGCCCGCCCCACTCGTCCAGCCGCTTGTGCATCTCGGCGATCGAATCCTGCAAGCCATTGAAATAGCTGATCTCGGTGAGCAGACCGTTGCGCCCGCCTTCGGCCGAGGCGCCGTTGTCGCTGAGCAGGAAAATCAGCGTGTTCTCGAACTGGCCGGATTCCTCGAGGTGCGCAATCAGCCGCCCGACTTGGGCGTCGGTATGGGTGACGAAAGCCGCGTACACCTCCATCTGGCGGCAGAACAGCTCGCGCTCCTGTTCACCGAGCGAGTCCCACGCGGGCACGCCACGATTGCGCGCCGGCAGCTCCGTGCCAGGCGGCACCACGCCGAGCGCGAGCTGACGCTCGAAGGTCTGCGCGCGAATCACGTCCCAGCCGTCGTCGAACACACCGCGGTAGGCTTCGATGCACGCGCGCGGCGCATGGTGTGGCGCATGCGGTGCACCGGTCGCGAAGTGCATGAAGAACGGGCGGTCCTCGTCGACCGCCCAGTGCTCGGTCAGCCACTGGATCGCGCGATCGGCGAGATCTTCGCTCAGGTGGTATTCGGGACTCGGCGGGGGATCCGTGCGGTGGTTGTCCTCCCACAGATCCGGATGCCACTGATCGGTCTCGCCCGGCAGGAATCCGTAGAAGCGATCGAAGCCCTGACCCAGCGGCCAGCGATCGAACGGACCGGTGGGCCCGTTGTGCTCGTCGGGCGTCAGATGCCACTTGCCGACGCAATAACTGCCGTAACCGTTCGCGCCCAACACGCGCGGCAGCATGGCGCAGTCCTTCGGCACACGGGCGTTGTAGCCGGGAAAGCCGGTCGCGCGCTCGACGATGATGCCCAGGCCCAGACTGTGCTGGTTTCGTCCGGTGAGCAGCGCGCCCCGGGTGGGCGAGCACAGGGCGGTGGTGTGGAAGTCGCGGTAGCGCAGACCCCGTGCGGCCAGCGCATCGATGTGCGGTGTGCGAATGCGATCACCGAGGCCACCGTAGCAGCCGAGCTGGGCGTAGCCGAGATCGTCGAGCACGATGAACAGCACGTTCGGCGCGTCGGCCGGCGCGTTCTCCTTGACCGGCCAGGCTGCCTCGGACGCCTCGAGCGTGGGCCCGACCCGACCCGTGAACGGCGTGCCGTCCGGATAGGTCTTCAGATGCGGATGCTTGTCGCGCTTGGTCGCCATACCGCGCCCCTCAGGTCGTCTCAGTCCGTGCCTGCGGCGCGTGCACGCAGACCGTTCAGGAGCTTGTCGTGCACGCCGCCGAAACCGCCGTTACTCATCACGAGCACGCGGTCGCCGGACCGCGCCCGCTCGAGCGCGGCCGTCACCAAGGCGTCGAGATCGGCCGCGATGACCAGTTCGGCGTGCGCGCGCAGCGGCGCCAGCACAGGCTCGGGCTGCCAGCCCAGCCCCTGGGCGAGGCACAGGACGATGTCGGCCTGCGTCAGCGAGGCCGCCAGATCCCCGTTCAGCACGCCGGCGCGCATGGTGTTCGAGCGGGGCTCGAACACCGCGATGATGCGGCCTTGCGCGTCGGTCTCGCGCAGCGCAGAAAGGCTGGCACGCATCGCGCTGGGATGATGCGCGAAGTCGTCGATGACGGTGACACCGGCCTCGCGACCACGCACCTCGAGCCGCCGCCGCACGCCGGCGAAACGCCCGATCGCATCGACGGCCTGTTCCGGGCGCACGCCTACGGCCTGCGCGGCCGCCATGGCCGCCAGGGCGTTGGCACGATTGTGGGCGCCGGGTAGCGACAGCCGGGCCCGGCCGCGCACATCGCCATGGGCGACCACTTCGAACGAGCCGTCCCCGTCCAGCCGGGCCGACCAATCGGCCTGCTCTCCAAAGGTGCACACAGGCGTCCAACACCCCTTGGCCAGGACCTGGTCGAGCTCGGCGCTTGCGCGCGGGCGCACGATCAGGCCCGAGCGCGGAATCATGCGCACCAGATGATGAAACTGGGTCTGGATCTGGCCGAGGTCGGCGAAGATGTCGGCGTGGTCGAACTCGAGGTTGTTCAGAATCGCGGTGCGCGGCCGGTAGTGGACGAATTTCGAGCGTTTGTCGAAGAACGCCGTGTCGTATTCGTCCGCCTCGATCACGAACGGCGAGCGCGGCCCCGCGCCCAGTCGCGCCGACGGCCGTCCGTCGCCGGGCACGCCTCCGATCAGATAGCCGGGTGCCAGACCTGCCTCGTCGAGCAGATGCACGAGCATGGAGGTGGTGGTCGTCTTGCCGTGGGTGCCGGCCACGGCCAGCACGTGCCGACCGGCAAGCACCTGCTCGGCCAGCCACTGCGGCCCCGACACATAGGGCAAGCCGGCGTCCAGGATCGCCTCCATCAGCGGGTTGCCACGGCTGACCACGTTGCCCACGATCCAGACGTCGGGCGCGAGCGCCAGCTGGTCGGCACCGAAACCCTCGATCAGATCGATGCCCAGCGCGCGTAACTGGTCCGACATCGGTGGATACACGTTGGTATCACAGCCGGTCACCTGATGGCCGGCCTCACGCGCGATGGCGGCCACGCCGCCCATGAAGGTGCCGCAGATCCCGAGGATGTGAATTCTTGCCAAAGTGGATCACGCTCGTCGCAGGGGCGCCGCGCCGAGCCCGTCGGGACGCCAAGTCAGGAATCGTCCGGTCGGGGGCGGACACCGGCCGCGCCACTGGCGCCGCGCGGACGGTGCACGGAGCACGCGGATCGGGGAGCCATTTTGCCTGACCCGCACGACCGCCTGCGTGGCCGCCGACCAACGGGTAACATGGCATGTTCTCCATCCACGCGGGGTTCCACCCGGTCCGTCATGTCCACTGGCCCGAACCACCCCATCGACATGTGGGAGTCGCACGGCCTGCGAGACGAAATCGCGGCCGCCGCGGCCCGCCTGATCGCCGATCACGCGCTCGACTACGCGAGCGCCAAGATCAAGGCTGCGCAGGCGGTCGGCGCCAGGGCCTCGCGCCAGTCGCTGCCCGACAACGACGACATCGATGTCGCGCTGCTCGCGCACCTGCAGTTGTTCGATGACGAACACGAAGCACGCGTGCGACGTCGGCGCGAGGTCGCGCTCGAGCTCATGGAGATGCTCGCCGAGCACGACCCGATGCTGACCGGCGCGGTGTGGAAAGGAATCGTGGCCGAGCACGCGCCGATCCACCTGCAGGTCTTCTCCGACAGCGCCAAGGATCTGGCCATCGATCTGCTCAACCGGAACATTCGCTACGACGCCGTTTCCGTTCCGCATCTGAGCGGCCGTGGCGAGGCGGAGGCCCTCGCGTTCTATTGGCGCGACGAACCCGTATTGGTGGCCACCTACGACCGGCGCGAGCTGCGCTCGGCGCCCCGCCGTGGTCCGCGCGCGCCCGAGCGCGGCTCGCGCCAGGCAGTGGCCGAACTCCTGCGCGCATGAAACCGGGGCTCAGGGCCTGGCTGACGACCGGCGGCGCGGCCATCGTGGCGCTGGCGATCGGCGCCGGCGTCGGCCTGCTGCATCGGCAGACGCCCGCAACCGGCGCGGCCGTGCCGTTGGATCATCTGCTGGGGCAGCAGGTACCCGACGCGACCGGCCAACCTGTCGACATGTCGGTCTATCGCGGCCGCGTGCTGGTGCTCAATTTCTGGGCCACCTGGTGCCCACCATGTGTGCAGGAAATGCCCGAGATCGACGACATTCAGGCAGAGTATCGCGATCAGGGCGTGACGGTGCTCGGGCTCGGCCTGGACACCTCCGAGAGAATAACGGCTTTTAGCGAGAAGTTAAAAGTCAATTACCCGCTTTTCGCGATGGATGCGGCCGGCCTCGCAGTCGTTCGAGATTTCGGCAACGAGCAGGGCGCGCTCCCGTATACGATGGTCTACGACCGCCAAGGTCGCGAAGTCGCTCGCAAACTGGGGCGCATCTCACGCGAAGAACTCCGCCGCGCGGTCGAGCGCGCCCTTGCCGGCAGCTCCTGAGCGCCTGCGGACGCACCCAAGGTTTTGCGGCATTTAGCCGACGTTGGAAGCATTTGGCGACTCCGACTGCCTGTGATTTCGGCGCAAAAAGGCTTGCCAGACCCGCACGCACGGCTGAGAATCCACGATCGGCCGACAACGTCGGCCAAAACGTGGAAAAGAAATGCCCTTCTCCGTTCTGGCACTGCACGGCCCGAACCTCAACCTGCTCGGTACGCGTGAACCCGACATCTATGGCCGGACCACTCTGGCCGATATCGACGAAGCGCTGCAGGTGGAAGCCGCCGGGCTGGGCCTGTCGCTGAACAGCTTCCAGTCGAACCACGAGGGCGCCCTGGTGGATCGCATCCAGGCGGCGCGCGCCGACGGGGTCTCGTTCATCATCATCAATCCGGCGGCCTACACGCACACCAGTGTCGCGATCCGCGACGCCCTGGCCGGGGTGGCCATCCCGTTCATCGAAGTTCATCTCAGCAACATCCACCGGCGCGAAGCCTTCCGACACCAGTCGTATTTCAGCGATCTGGCGGTGGGCAGCATCGTCGGCCTTGGCGCGCGCGGCTATCGGCTGGCCCTGCAGTGGGCGGCCGCCAGCCTGCAGGGTTGCGACTGGCCGCCGGCCTGATCGGAGACACGATCCATGGATCTCAGAAAACTCAAGACACTCATCGACCTGGTCGCGGAGTCCGGCATTTCCGAACTCGAGATCACCGAGGGCGAGGACCGGGTGCGCATCGTCAAGCAGGGCCCGGTCCCCGCCGGCCACATGGTCAGTGCACCGGCCCCGGCCACGACGCTGTCGGCGCCACCACCACCCGCGGCCGAGCCCCGCGGCGACGCCCCCCCTCCCCCGGCAAGCGGCTTCACGGTCAAGTCGCCGATGGTCGGCACGTTCTATCGCGCCCCCAATCCACAGTCGGATCCGTTCGTCGAGATCGGCAGCAAGGTCAGCGACGGCGATACGCTCTGCATCATCGAAGCCATGAAACTGCTCAACGAGATCGAGGCCGAGAAATCCGGCCGCATCACGGCGATCCTGGTCGAGAACGGCCAACCGGTCGAGTACGGCCAACCGCTGTTCGTGATCGAATGACCGGCGCGGCCATGTTCGAGAAGATCCTGATTGCGAATCGCGGCGAGATCGCGCTGCGCATCCAGCGCGCCTGCCGCGAACTGGGCATACGCACAGTCGTGGTGCATTCGCAGGCCGACACCGAGGCCAAGTACGTGAAGCTGGCCGACGAGTCGGTCTGCATCGGCCCGCCGTCGTCGCGCGACAGCTATCTGAACATCCCGGCGATCATCAGTGCGGCCGAGGTCACGGACACCTCGGCGATCCACCCGGGCTACGGCTTTTTGTCCGAGAACGCCGATTTCGCGGAGCGGGTCGAGCGCAGTGGTTTCGTGTTCATCGGTCCACGGCCCGAGAACATTCGCATGATGGGCGACAAGGTTTCGGCCAAGGACGCGATGCGCGCCGCCAAGGTGCCGGTCGTACCGGGCTCCGAGGGCGCCCTGCCCGATGACCCACAGGAGATCATCCGCATCGCGCGCAGCGTCGGCTACCCCGTCATCATCAAGGCGTCCGGCGGCGGTGGCGGGCGCGGCATGCGCGTGGTGCATTCGGAGGCCGCGCTGATCAACGCGGTCTCGATGACCAAGTCGGAGGCCGAGGCGGCCTTCGGCAACGCCGCCGTCTACATGGAGAAGTTCCTCCAGAACCCGCGCCACGTCGAGATCCAGGTTCTGGCCGACGAGCACGGCAACGCGATCCACCTGGGCGAGCGCGACTGCTCGATGCAGCGGCGCCACCAGAAGGTCATCGAAGAGGCGCCGGCGCCGGGCATCGCGCGCAAGCTGATCGACCGCATCGGCGACCGCTGCGCCGACGCCTGCCGGCGGATCGGCTATCGCGGCGCCGGCACTTTCGAGTTCCTGTTCGAGAACGGCGAGTTCTATTTCATCGAGATGAACACGCGCGTCCAGGTCGAGCATCCGGTCACCGAGCTGGTCACCGGGGTCGACATCGTTCAAGAGCAGATACGGATCGCGGCCAATCAGAAACTGCGCCTGCGCCAGCGCGATGTGCTGATTCGCGGTCACGCGATCGAATGCCGCATCAACGCAGAGGATCCGTTCAAGTTCACGCCCTCGCCCGGCCGTATCAGCGCCTGGCACTCGCCGGGCGGGCCGGGGATCCGGGTCGACAGCCACGTCTATGCCGGCTACGTGGTGCCGCCCTACTACGATTCCATGATCGGCAAGGTCATCGCGTTCGGCGAGCACCGTCAACAGGCGATCGAGCGCATGAAGATCGCGCTGTCGGAGATGGCCGTCGACGGCATCCAGACCAACATCGAGCTGCACCGACATCTGATGGCAGATCCGGGCTTCGCCACCGGTGGCACCTCGATCCACTACCTCGAAGAGATGCTCGCCCAGCGCGCCCCGGCGCCGACGCGCTGACCAGCCGCCGTTCGTCGAGCGGGCGCTTCGGCGCACGCGTGACCGCCAACGCGTGCGATGATTCGAGCAATGACGCCCGACGCCAGTCCGCCCACTCCGTCCGAACCCACGCCACGCTGGCTCGAGACCTCGATCGAGGTCTCGCAAGACGATGCCGACCGGCTCAGCGATGCCTTGCTCGAGCACGGCGCGCTGAGCGTGCAGGTCGATGACGCCGATGCCGATACCGAGCACGAGCAGCCGGTCTTCGGTGAACCCGGCATGCCCTTGCCACCCCTGGGCTGGCAGCGCTCCCGGCTGACCATTCTGACCGATCTCGACGCCGAGGTGGCCGAGCTGCTTCGCTCGGCCTGCGCGGCCTGTGCCATCGATCTGCCGGCGATCGGCGACTGCCGCCCCGTACACGATCAGGACTGGGTTCGCCTGACCCAGGCCCAGTTCGAACCGTTTGCGGTCGGCGAGCGTCTCTGGATCAGCCCGTCGTGGCACGCCGGTCCGGCACCCGCGGGACGCCTGCGACTGACCATCGACCCCGGGCTGGCCTTCGGCACCGGCAGCCATCCGACCACCCATCTCTGCCTGCAATGGCTCGAGGAACACCTGAGGCCGGGCCAGAACGTCATCGACTACGGTTGCGGCTCGGGCATCCTGGCGATCGCGGCCATGCAACTCGGCGCCGGCGGCGCAACCGGCCTGGACATCGATCCGCTGGCATTGGTGGCCGCCGACCGGAACGCCCTGATCAACGGTGTGCAGGCGCGCTGGCTGGGGCCCACGGACGCCCGCCCGGCGTGCGCCGACATCGTGGTCGCGAACATCCTCGCCGTCCCCTTGAAGGTGCTGGCGCCCCTGCTCGAGCGGCTGGTCGCCCCCGGCGGCTGGCTGGTACTCGCCGGCCTGCTCGATCATCAGGCCGAGGAGGTCGCCGCCTGCTATCGGCAATTGTCGATGAGTGCCTGGCGCGCGCGCGAGGGCTGGACCTGCCTCAGCGGCCAGCGACGCTAAACCGGCAAGTGGCGGGTTCGCGCTCGATTTCGCGAACGCGGACCCGATTCACTTGATCACGATCAAGGCCACTATCGACTTTGCCCGGAAACTCTGTCTATCCTCATCGTTGACCCATCGATGGTCGACCCGTGGCGTCTGGTTCCGATGCCCGTGAGGCCGAATGAGGAGGAGTTTTCGATGAGCAACCGGATCTGTGTCGTGGTCGTGTCGGGCGAGATCGAACGCCTGCAGATGGCGGCAATGGTGGCTTCGGTCGGCGCCGTCAGCGGCCACGAGGTGATGGTTTTCCTGTCGATGAACGCGTTGCCGCCGTTTCGCAAGGGTGCCCCCTCGGCGGCGCCGAGCGAGGGGCCGGTCGGCGATCTGCTGGTGCAGAAGAAGGCGCCGCCGTTCAAGCAGTTGTTCGAGAACGCGGTCGAATTCGGCGATACCAAGATTCATCCTTGTTCGATGGCCATGGACGTGCTCGCGCTCGAACAGGACGAGCTCGAGCCCTATCTGGGCGAGCCGCTCGGCCTGACCAGGTTTCTCGACGATGCGTCGGGCGCACAGGTCTGGACGTTCTGAGCGCGGTCCGATTCGGGTTTCAATCGATTGACAGGGAGACACGGCGTGGCGGAACGCAAGATTGTCGATGCCCGGGGCAGCTTCTGCCCGGGCCCACTGATGGAACTGATCGCAGCGATGAAAACCATCGGCATCGGTGACGAACTCGAGGTGTTGTCGACCGACAAGGGCTCGGCGACCGACATCCCCGAGTGGATCAACAAGGTCAAGCACGAGCATCTGGGCACCGAGGAGAAAGCCGGCGTCTGGCATGTGCTGGTGCGCAAGGCCAAGTAGCGGCGGCAGCAGAGTCGGCGCCGGTGGTGCCGCAGTTCCCCGGACGGCGCGGTCGGCGCCGGCTGCCTCAACCGCAGCGCTGACACCAAGAACGAAGGAGAAGACGATGAAGATCCTGATCGTAGGCGGCGGTATGGGCGGCACGATCCTGGCGAACAATCTCGCGCGCAGGCTGTCCGGCGAGATGCGTTCGGGCAAGGTTCGCCTGACGATGCTGTCGGCCTCGGACAAGCACATGTACCAACCCGGCCTGCTCTATCTGGCGGTCGGCCGGATGACGCCCGACGAGCTCTATCGCGACCAGAAGAGCCTGCTCGAGCCCGGCATCGAGTTCCATGTCGATCCGGTCGAGCAGTTCCAGCTCGACCAGAACCAGGTCGTGACCAAGAGCGGCAAGACCATCGGTTACGACATCATCGTGATCGCCACCGGCTCGCGGCCGGTCGCCGAAGAGATCCCCGGGCTGGCCGAGAATGCCGAGCAGTTCTACACCGAGGCATCGGCGATCAAGATGTTCAACAGCCTGCGCTCGTTCGAGGGCGGCCGGGTCGTGATCACCGTCGGCGTACCGCACAAGTGCCCGATGGCGCCGCTCGAGATCACCTTCATGCTGCACGACTACTTCAAGGATCGCGGCATGCTCGACAAGGTGCAGCTGCACTACACCTACCCGATCGGGCGCGTGCACTCGCTCGAGAACGTCGCCAAGTGGGCGGCACCCGAGATGGATCGCCTCGGCATCACCTACGAGACCTTGTTCAACATGAAAGAGGTCGACGGCGAGCGCAAGGTCGTGCTCAGCGAGGAGGAAACCGAGGAGCCGTACGATCTGCTCATCGCCATTCCGGCGCACCGCGGCATGGAGGTGGTCGAGAACAGCGGTCTCGGTCAACGCGGCTGGATTCCGACCGACCGCCACCGTTTGAACATGGAAGGCCGCGAGAACGTCTTCGTGCTCGGCGACACCACCAACCTGCCGATCAGCAAGGCCGGCTCCACCGCACACTTCGAGGCCGAGGCCCTGGGCGAGAACATCGCGGCCATCGTCAAGCTCGGCGCGCCGGTGCGCGACTACGACGGCAAGGTCTTCTGCTTCATCGAAGCGGGCAAGGATCGAGCAACCTACGCGATGTTCGACTACCAGAATCCACCGCAGCCGAAGCCGCCGACGCGCGCCGTGCATTGGTTCAAGGTCGCGTACAACAAGTTGTACTGGGCGTCCGCGCGCGGCCTTCTCTGAGGAGGTGTCGCCATGACCGAATCCACCAACACGGCGACTGACACGGCGGCCGAGATCGAACGGCTGGCGGCGGCAGCGCGTGACTCTCTGACCGACGAGATGGTCGCGCGGCTCGCCGGCGCCGGCACCGACGCCATCGATCTGATCGACCGGGTCAACCGCTCCGGCCTCGCCGAGGCCATCCCGGCGCTGGCGGACCTCGTCAAGAACGGCGATCTCGAACGCGTCACCCGCCTGGCAAGGGTTTACGGCTCCGCCGAGGATGCGCTCACCGACGAGATGGTCGGCCGGCTCAGCGAAACCGCGGCCGAGGGCATCAGCCTGCTCGACCGCGTCAATCGCTCCGGACTCGAGCAGGCGCTGCCGGCCATCTCGCGGCTGGTGGCCGACGGCGACCTCGATCGCCTGGTCCAGCTGGCCAGGGTCTACGGATCCGCGCAGGATGCGCTCACCGACGAGATGGTGTCGCGGCTGGCCGAAACGATGGCCGAGGGCTTGTCGCTGCTCGACCGACTCAATCGTGGCGGGGCCGGCCGACTGATCGAGATGCTCGCCCGGCTCGAGGCCAGTGGCGCGCTCGAACGCATTGCCGAAAGCCTGCCACGGCTACTCGATCGCATGGACATGCTCGAGGGCATGCTGGGCGCATTCGAAACCGCCGCGACCGACACCGCCCGCCAGCCCCGCTCGTCCGGTGGCGCCGGCGGCCTGTGGGCCTTGATGCGCGATCCCGAGAACCAGGACTCGTTGCGTTTCCTGATCAATCTCGGCAAGGAGCTGCGGCGGCCGGCCAAGCGCTGAGCCCCGGGCAGCGTCAGCGAGAAGGCGTGCGCCGGTTCTTGGTCTCGAAATGCCGGACTACGGCGCCTTGCGTGATACCCGTCTCGCGAGCCAACTGAGCACAAGTGATGGTGGCCGGATTCGCGTCGGCACACGGACGCAGGAGCGTATCGACGATTTCGGCCCGCCGTTCCTGGGTCGGCAGGCGGCTGCGTGAACCGGACTTGGCGCGAAGCGCGCTCCCTGCCATGGTGAGTTCGAACGTAGATGTCGATACCGATGGCGTCGTGCGGACGCTCAAACGGCCGTTGGCATCGGGCGAATCATCATAAGTAAGTCATTGGATACTTACTTATGTGATAGCGAACCGTCGCCGTCCTCGCGTCCCTCGTGGCGTCGGCTCGGCAATGGTGTACCCTTCGGCGACGATGGCCATACGAGGATGCCCCGAGGGCGTCTCCCGATCGCGGCCGAGCCAGCCCGCGCCCCCGGTTTGACCGGCGCCGCCCATCAAGATTCATGGCACTCGCAACCACCTGTCCGTCCTGCAAGACCAGCTTCAAGGTGCTCTCGGAGCAACTCAAGCTGCGTCGCGGAATGGTTCGTTGCGGCATCTGTCAGCAGGTGTTCTCGGGAGTGGAGTACCTGCGCTACGTGAACGACGCCCGCACCGCAGCGGCGCAGAGCACGAGCAATCCTCAGACCGTCGCGGCCGATCTGCATACGGCCTTCTTCCTACCGGAAACCCGGCTTGCCGAGGATGACGCACCCGGCGCGTTCGACGGCCTGGGCAGCACCGGGCGCCAACCCCGGATGATCCGTCGGCGCTGGCAGACACGCACACGGCAAGCGCCGCCGCCGGTTGCCGGCAGCCCCGATTGGCCCGGAATCACCGATGATCATCCGGCCTGGGCGGAGCGCCATCTGGGCGATGGCGCCCCGATCCCGGCCGAATCGAGCGCGACCGCGACGGCGGGCCCCGTCGCCGGCTCGGACACCGCCGGGTCCGACGACGAATGGCCGAGCACGATGATCTGGCCGCGGCCGCCCGACGAAGGCATCGTCGAGGTGGTCGAGTCGTCGGCCAGCTCGCAGCCGGCCGCCGGCACGACGGTCGTCGGACGGGCGGCACCACCGGCCTTCATTGCGCGGCGCCGGCAACCGGAACCCGCCCCGCCGCCCATGACCGAAGCCGACGCCGAGGACATGGCCGCGGCACTCGGCGAGTCCGACGAGCCCGACGAGGCGGTCGATTTCTTCGGCCGCAGCACCAATGCGGCGTTCGACTTCGACCTGCCTCCGCGCGGTGTCTGGATCGCCGCCGGGGTCCTGACGCTGTTGCTGTCGGCCCAGGTGCTGATCGGCGCGCGCGAGGTCATCGCCGCGCGCGTGCCTGCGATGCGCGGTGCGCTCAGCACCCTGAGCGCGCCATTCGGACTCGATGTCGGCGTGCCGATCCGGGCCGAGGCGATCACCATCGAGTCATTCGATCTGGCGCGCTCACCGGAGGGTCGGTCACGCTATCGTCTGAACATGTTGTTGCGCAACCGGGCGGGCATGGCGCTACGATGGCCGTCCATCGAACTGACGCTGACCGACAGCACCGGCGGCATCCTGGTGCGCAAGGCCTTGCAGCCCGACACCTATCTTGGCGACACCGCCACGGTCGAGGCAGGCATGCAGGGCGACAGCGAGAAGCCGATCCGCCTGACGCTGGAAACCGCCGACATCGCACCCAGCGGTTACTCGGCCGTGCTGTTCTATCATTGATCGATCATGGCTGCGGGGGCCCGATGCGCGCCCAGCGGCCGAGCCGACCTTTCCCGGGAGACCCCATGACCGAAGACGTCGCCGCCTTCGCGCGTTTCGCTGCCTCACCCGCGCGCGCGCTGATCAGCGGCTCCATCGCATTCGACACCATCATGGTGTTCGAGGGCCACTTCAAGGACCACATCCTGCCCGAGCAGGTGCACGTGCTGAACCTGTCGTTCCTGGCGCCCAGGCTCAAGCGCGAATTCGGCGGTTGCGCGGCCAACATCGGCTACAACCTGGTGGGCCTTGGCGGTCGGGGCACCTTGCTCGGCACGATCGGGCACGACGGACGCGACTACGCGCGGCGTCTGGGCGAACTGGGCATCGACATGGCGGCAGTGGCCTGCATCGAGGACGAGTACACGGCTCAGGCCTTCATCACCACCGACCTGGCCGACAACCAGATCATCGCTTTCCACCCCGGCGCGATGTCGATGGCGCACCAGGTCTCGGCCAACGAGCAGGCGCAGCGCTCGAGCGAGCCTTGCCTTGGCATCGTCGGGCCGAACGGCAAGGAGGCCATGCTGCGTCACGCCAGCGAGATGGCGCAGACGGGCATCCCGTTCATCTTCGACCCCGGCCAGGGACTGCCGATGTTCGATGGCGCCGAGCTGCGCGAGCTGATCGAGCAGGCGAGCGCAGTTGCCGTCAACGACTACGAGGGCAAGCTGATCGTCGAGCGCACCGGCTGGTCGGAGCAGCAGATCGCCGAGCGTTTGCAGGCGCTGATCGTGACTCGCGGCGGCGAGGGCTCAACGCTCTACGTGGGCGGCCAGAGCCAACCGATCGCAGCGGTTGCCATTGCCGACGCCGTCGACCCGACCGGCTGCGGCGACGCCTATCGTGGCGGCTTGTTGTACGGGCTCACGCACGGCTGGAGCTGGCTCAAGAGCGCGCGGCTGGGCAGCGTGCTGGGCGCGATCAAGATCGAGCAGCAAGGGCCGCAGAACCACGTGCTCGACCGCGCCCGGATCGCCGACCGCTTCGAGCAGAGCTACGGCTCGCGGCCCTGGTAATCGCGCGACCCGAGCTGCTTGCGCATGTACACCCGCGCGAAAGGCCCCTCGTTGCGCTCGCCGACGCGCTGGTAGCCGGCGCGCTCGTAGAGCGCGACGTTGCGGGTCATCTTGGCGTGGGTGACCAGCGTTATCGACGAATGGCCCTGGGCCACGGCCTCGCGCTCGGCCAGCGCCAAGAGAATGTGCCCCAGGCCCTTGCCCGCCACGCTCGGGTGTACCGCGACGGTCTCGAGCATGAAGCCGTCCGCGCCATTGGCGAGCACCAGCACGCCAACCAGCTGGGCGCCGATCTCGGCAACGAACACCTGGCGCGCGAACAACACCGCCCGGTAGTCCTCGAGCATCGGCGCCGGTCGGGTGCCGAGCACGGGAATCCATGGCCCGAAGGCCGCGGCAACGCAGGCCTCGATCGCGTCGGCGTCGTCGGGACGTGCGCTGCGGATCTCGGGGCGGGCTCGGCTGGACGAAGGTGGCATACCCGATGTGCGGCCCGGTAGGGCGCTCTCAAGGAACCAGGACGTATCCGCCCAGCGTGCTCTGCACGAATACGAGCAAAACCTGCAGCAGCAGGATCAGAGCGAGCGGAGAGAGATCGATGCCGCCGATCAGAGGAATGAGGCGGCGCAAGGGCATCAGGAATGGCCGTGACAAGGCATTCAGGGTGGGCGCGATCGGCGCGTGCGGATTGACCCAGGACAGCACCGCCTGGGCGATCACGACGACGATCAACATCCAGATCGCCCACTTGATCAACCAGTAGACGGCCGTCAGTACCACCAGACCAAATACCGGCGCATGCGTCATGCCGGCGATCAGCACGAATGCGACCGCCATCGCCACGGCAACCAGCAGCGCGCCGACGATGCTCGCCCAATCCCATTGCCGCGACAGCGGCAGGAGCTTGCGCAAGGGCCTTACGATCCAGTCGGTGATGGCGATCACGAAGTGACCGATCGGGTCGCGGCTGGCCACGCCCAGCCAGTGCATGTAGCCGCGCAACAGACACGCCATCGCGAGCAGACTGCCCAGCGTATCGATCAGGAACCAGAGCGTACGAGCCATGAGTACTCAGAAGTAAAACGCCCCGGGGACAGCCACAAGGCCAGACCCCGGGGCAGCGGCGCCGATGAAGCGCGCCACGTTCGGACCCACCGTCAGCGGACCGGCGTCGATCGCGGGAACGTCGACGGACGCCCCACGAACCGACGCCGGGTCACGGACGATTGCCCGTAGGGAACGGCCATGCCGCCGACGGATTCAAAGGCTTGGCGGCCGGCTTCTTCTCGGTCGCAGGCTTCTTGGCCGCCTTCTTGGCCGGAGCCTTCGGCGCCGCGGGCTTCTTCGCCGCAGGCGCTTTCGCTGCCGGCTTCTTGGCCGCCGGCTTCTTCGCCGCAGCCGCTTTCTTGCCCGCAGGCTTCGCCGCAGCCGACTTCTTGGCGGCCGGCTTCTTGGCCGCCGCCGCAGATTTCTTCGCGGCCGGCTTCTTGGCCGCGGGCTTCTTCGCCGCAGCTTTCTTCGCCGCGGGTTTCTTCGCCGCCGGCTTCTTCGCCGCGGGTTTCTTCGCAGTTGCCATTTCTAGACTCCTTGAGTGCTATGGCAGTTGCATGTGCGCACCGGCCGGCAAGCCGGCCGGTGCTCCGGAACGATCAGGCAGCCTTCTTGGCAGCCTTGCGAGCCGGCTTCTTGGCCGCAGCCTTCTTGGCCGGCTTCTTGGCAGCAGGCTTCTTGGCAGCAGGCTTCTTGGCGGCGGGTTTCTTGGCAGCGGCCTTCTTGGCAGCCGGCTTCTTGGCAGCAGCCTTCTTAGCGGGCTTCTTGGCAGCAGCTTTCTTGGCGGCCGGCTTCTTGGCCGCTACCTTCTTGGCGGCCGGCTTCTTGGCAGCAGCTTTCTTAGCGGCCGGCTTCTTGGCTGCGGCTTTCTTGGCAGCAGGCTTCTTTGCCGCCTTCTTGGCGGGCTTCTTTGCGGTAGCCATGACAGAACTCCTTGATCAGTGAATGGCAGTATCGGAGACCCGCTGCATATCGGATTTATGTGTCGCAACGGGCCATTCATCGGCGCAGGACGTCCCGCAAGACGCTGCAGTTGTCCAACGCTAATGAATTCTTTTCGGGCCCGCCCGTCGCGGACGGGCCCCGGATGCCAGAGAGCAGATCCAAATGGACCAACGACTCACCGCGTTCGGGTCGTGTGGTCGGTTGATGCAATGCCCTCAAATCTCGATCCTGTCTGTCGGCTATGGCGCGGCGGGACTCAGGCGTCCCAGTTCAACGCGCCGCCCGTCTGATACTCGATCACACGGGTTTCGAAGAAATTGCGTTCCTTCTTGAGATCGATCATCTCGCTCATCCAGGGGAACGGGTTTTCTTCGTTGGGGTACATCGGTTCGAGGCCGATTTGAACGGCCCGACGGTTGGCAATGAAACGCAAGTAGGACTTGAACATCGACGCGTTCAGGCCCAGCACGCCGCGCGGCATCGTGTCCTCGGCGTAGGCGTACTCGAGATCGACCGCCTGATGGAACAGGCCGGTGAGCTCGGCGCGGAACTCGGGTGTCCACAGGTGCGGATTCTCGAGCTTGATCGCATTGATGAGATCGATGCCGAAATTGCAGTGCATCGACTCGTCGCGAAGAATGTATTGGTACTGCTCGGCGGCACCGGTCATCTTGTTCTGGCGACCCAGCGCCAGAATCTGGACGAAGCCGACGTAGAAGAACAAGCCTTCCATCAGGCAGGCGAACACGATCAGCGACCGAAGCAGTTTCTGGTCGGCCTCGGGCGTGCCGGTGACGAAGTCGGGGTTCGTGAGTGTGTCGATGAACGGGATCAGGAACTCGTCCTTGTCGCGGATCGACTTGACCTCATGGTAGGCATTGAAGATCTCGCCCTCGTCCAGGCCCAGCGACTCGACGATGTACTGGTAGGCGTGGGTGTGGATCGCTTCTTCGAAGGCCTGGCGCAGCAGGAACTGCCGGCACTCGGGCGCCGTGATGTGGCGATAGGTGCCGAGCACGATGTTGTTGGCGGCCAGCGAATCGGCCGTGACGAAGAAGCCCAGGTTACGCTTGACCAGACGACGCTCGTCCTCGGTCAGGCCGTTGGGGTTCTTCCAGAGCTCGATGTCTCGGCTCATGTTGACTTCCTGCGGCATCCAGTGATTGGCGCAGGTGGCCAGATACTTGTCCCAGGCCCACTTGTACTTGAACGGCACCAGTTGGTTGACGTCGGACGCGCCATTGATGAGGCGCTTGTCCTCGGCGCGCACGCGACGGGAGTCCTGTGCTGCCATCGAGTGGCGTGCGTCAGCGGCGAGCGGCGCCGTGGGATGACGGGTGGACTCCTTCTCGGCGTGCATGGCGCGCACGGCCGGGCGCACAGCAACCGGCGGCACGACCGGCACCGGATCGACGACCGGGGCCACGGGCGCGGTTTGCTCGACGGCGACATCGGTGACGGCCTCACGCAGCACTCGCGGCTGCGGCGCCAGTCGTGAACCGATGCTTTGCTTGTCGATCGGCGGAAAGGTAGTTGGTTCGTCCCAGGACAGCATTTCAGTTCTCGCTCTTTTCTGATTGGTGCAAACGATTCGGAGTTCAGCCAAGGTCAGAAACACATCGGGTCGTCGGGCGTGTTCGAAGACAAGGAAACATGCGTTGACGAACGTCGTTGTGGTAGCGCGAGATTTCGCTGTTGATCACAGTCGAAATCTTACGGACCTTGTGTATCGCTTGCAACGATAGGAATTATCGTCTTGACAATCGATTCGTCGCACGCGCAACAAGCATTCGACTTTCAAGCGTTGCGAATGCTCGTTGCGACGTGAACATCGATCGACTACTGACAGGCTTCGCAGTCGGGATCGTCGAGCGCACAGAAACTCGGCGACTGCATCTGCGATTCACTGTCGCGTTCTTCGCTGCGCGCATACGCGCCTTGCGATTGAAAACCACCGGTGGCATTGGTGCTCGACACGGCATTGAGCTGACCGATCTTGCCGGTGGATTTCTCGGCGCTGGTAGCGCCGATCGTGCGCAGGTAGTAGGTGGTCTTGAGCCCACGCAACCAGGCCAGCATATAGGTGTCGTGCAAGCGTTTGCCAGACACACCAGCCATGTAGATGTTCAGAGACTGTGCCTGATCTATCCACTTCTGACGACGGGCGGCTGCTTCGACGATCCAGGCGGTGTCGATCTCGAATGCGGTCGCGTAGAGCTCGCGCAGGTCTTCGGGAATGCGATCGATACGGGCGAGTGATCCGTCGAAGTACTTGAGGTCGGCGATCATGACCTCGTCCCACAGCCCACGCTCCTTCAGATCACGCACCAGATACTCGTTGACGACCGTGAATTCCCCGGAAAGATTGGACTTCACGAACAGGTTCTGGAAGGTGGGCTCGATGCACGCCGACACGCCGATGATGTTGGAGATGGTGGCGGTCGGAGCGATGGCCACACAGTTCGAATTGCGCATGCCGTGCTCACGTATGCGAGCACGCAGTGCATCCCAATCCAGGGTCTCGGAACGATCGACTTCGAGCAGCGAACGCTCGGCCAGGGGTCCCGACAGACGGCCACGCTGCTCAGCCAGGAGGTCGATGGAATCTTTGGGCAAAACGCCACGATCCCACAGCGAGCCGCGGAAGCTGCTGTAACGACCGCGCTCGCGAGCGAGTTCGGTGGACGCCCAGTAGGCGTAATAGCAGACCGCTTCCATCGAACGATCGGCGAACTCGACCGCTTCGTCGCTGGCATAGGGCATGCGCTGCTGATGCAGGCAGTCCTGGAATCCCATGATGCCCATGCCCACCGGACGATGGCGCAGATTGGAGTTGCGCGCCTTGCCGACCGCGTAGTAGTTGATGTCGACGACGTTGTCGAGCATGCGCATGGCGGTGCCGACGGTGGCGCGAAGTTTGTCGTGATCGAGCACCCAGCGGCCGTCGCGCTCGACCATGTGGGCAACGAGGTTAACCGAGCCCAGATTGCACACCGCGATCTCGGTTGCGCTGGTGTTCAGCGTGATCTCGGTGCACAGATTGGAGCTGTGAACGACCCCGATGTGCTGCTGGGGCGAGCGCAGGTTGCAGGCGTCCTTGAAGGTGATCCAGGGATGGCCGGTCTCGAACAACATCGAGAGCATCTTGCGCCAGAGCTGGGTGGCGGCGATCTTGCGGGTCGGCGCGATCTCGCCGCGCTCGGCCATCTCCTCGTAGCGTCGGTAGGCGTTTTCGAACTCGGACCCGACCTTGTCGTGCAGATCGGGGCACGACGAGGGCGAGAACAGGGTCCATTGACCGTCTTCGAGGACCCGTTTCATGAACAGATCGGGAATCCAGTTGGCCGTGTTCATGTCGTGGGTGCGACGACGGTCGTCGCCGGTGTTCTTGCGCAGGTCGAGGAACTCTTCGATGTCGAGGTGCCAGGTCTCGAGATAGGCGCAGACCGCGCCCTTGCGCTTGCCGCCCTGATTCACCGCCACCGCGGTGTCGTTGACCACCTTCAGGAAAGGCACGACGCCCTGGCTCTTGCCATTGGTGCCACGAATGTGGCTGCCCAAGCGCGCACCGGCGTCCAGTCGTTGCCCAGACCGCCGGCGAACTTGGCCAGCAGTGCGTTCTCCTTGATGGCCTCGTAGATGCCGTCGAGGTCGTCGGAGACCGTGGTCAGGTAGCACGACGACAGCTGCGAACGCACGGTGCCCGAGTTGAACAGGGTGGGCGTCGAACTCATGAAGTCGAAACTCGACAACAAATCGTAGAACTCGATCGTGCGGGTCTCGCGGTCGATCTCGTTGAGCGCCAGGCCCATGGCGACGCGCATGAAGAAGATCTGCGGCAGCTCGATGCGACGCTCGTCGATGTGCAGGAAGTAACGGTCGTAGAGGGTCTGCAGGCCCAGATAAGTGAACTGCAGGTCACGCGCGGGGTCGAGCGCCTGGGCCAGCCGGGACAGATCGAACTGCTCGAGCTTGGGATCCAGCAGGCCGGCATCGATGCCCAGGCGCACGTAGCGCGGAAAGTACTCGGCGTAGCGCTCGCGCATCTCGGCCTGCGAGACCGACTCGGCGAACACCTCGCGACGGACGGTGTGCAGCAACAGGCGCGCCGTGACCTTGCTATAGGCAGGCTCTTTCTCGATCAGGGCGCGCGCCGACAGGATGGCCGATTTGTGCACCTCTTCGAGCGAGACGCCGTCGTAGAGATTCTTGATGGTGTCGGCAAGGATCGGCTCGGCGCTGACCGCCGCGCCCAGATCGGCGCACGCCGATTCGATCAGCGACCGCAGCGCCGCCCGATCGAGCGGCCGCAGTACGTCACCGTCGCGCACGTTGAGCACAGGCTCGGCCGGGGCGGTGCCGGCCGCCTTCTGCTCGGCCCGCTTCTGCGCCTGACGCTCGCGATAGAGAACGTAGGCGCGCGCCACCTCGTGCTCGCCCGAGCGCATCAACGCGAGCTCGACGTGATCCTGGATGTCTTCGATGTGGAAGGTGGCGCCGTGTTTGCCGCGGGTCAGCGCGGCCACGACCGACTCGGTCAGCGACTCCACCAGGCTGCGGATTCGCGCCGAGGCAGCGCCTTGCCCGCCATTGACGGCGAGGAAGGCCTTGGTCATGGCGATGGAGATCTTCTGAGGCTCGAACGGGACCACGGAGCCGTTGCGGCGGATGACCTTGAAGTCTTCGAAGGCGTTCACTTCGGCCCTGTCGTGGCGTGCACCGTGCTCACCGGGCCCCTTGGGCATCGCGGGAGCGGTCGCGGATTGATCGGCAATCCCTTGCATCTTTGTTCCTCTGGCAGCTTGTTATCGGTTCAATGGCGGAAAGCGGCCCCGCCAACTCTCGGGGGCGCGGGGCATCGCTGGATGTTGACGGACGGCGGGTTCACAGGATGATCCCGCCGGCAAGGCGAAGAAGTCAGGTCGACTGCGGCAACCAGCCGTGTGGACGAAGCGTGCCGCCACGAGATGACGACGATCGGGACCGGCGGCTTGCCGGGAGATCACGGGATCGGGGAACGAGTGCCATCTAACTCCTGCGCCTGCCTGAAATGCACCGGTCGGATGATGCCCAGACAGGCTCGTGCAGATCGCACGAGAACCGCGCCCCAGCCTGGCTCGATCTCGCCGGTACACATTTAGTGTCCGTAGCTCCGGTGCACGCCGCGAAACTGCTCAATCACGTGCTTCTGGCATGAATGAACACTAAATGTAGTGTTCAAATTTGCACCGGTAACTAATTATAGTGTAATCACGCCATGCCTTCAACCGCCTGCGACAGGCCGCGCGCGTGCGCTTCGAGGCTGGATGCAAGCCGAAAAGGCTCGCGAAACCGCACGAGGTTTCAGCAGCCGGCGAGCACGCGCCGTTTGCTGATCCGCCCGACGCGCCACGGCCGGGTCAGGCCGCAGGCCTGCAGACGCGACCAGTCGAACTGCGGTCCGGGATCGGGCTTGCGATCCGGTGCGATGTCGCTGTGGCCGGCCAGGTAGCGCAGCGGCAGTCGCTGGCTCAGCGCATGCACCAGGCTGATCAGGCGACGGTACTGCCGCTCGGTGAAGGGTCGCCGCCAATCGCCTTCGAGCTCGACGCCCACCGAAAAATCATTGCAGCGCTCGCGCTCCAGAAACACGGACTGGCCGGCGTGCCACGCCCGCCTGTCGACGTCGACGAACTGCAACAGCTCACCGTGACGGCGGATCAGGAAATGACTGGAAACCCGCAGCCCGAGCAATCCGGTGAGCGCCGGATCGCGCTCGGCGCTCAAGGCATTGGTGAACAAGCGCTCGATCGCCGGGCCGCGAAAGTATCCGTCGGGCAGACTGATGTAGTGCACGACGAGCAGATCGACCAAGACGCCGGCCGGTCGCTCGTCCTGGTTGGCGGAGGGGCATCGATGAGCACCGTGCAACCAGCCGGAACCATCGGCCGCCCAGGCGAGCCCGCGCGCCACGCCGACGGTCAGTTGATCTCGAGCCGCTGCATTCGGTAGCGCAGCGCACGAAAACTGATGCCGAGCAGCTTGGCCGCCGCCGTTCGGTTGTAGCGGGTCTTTTCGAGCGCATGCTCGATCGCCTCGCGCTCGACCTGGTCGAGATAGTCCGGAAGCGACGACGGGATTCCCTCGCTCAGCAAGCTCTGGGCATCGCTGCCGGTGACGACCGGCGGTTCGATCTCGACCTCGGTCGACGATGGGCCCACGACCGGCGCGGGTGGCGTCTGGTCGCGCTCGTTCTGGGCCGCATCGGTGCTCTCGGGGCGCAGACCGAGATCCTCGACATTGATCACGCTGCCATTGGAGAAGGCCAGCGCACGCTCGAGGATGTTCTCGAGTTCGCGCACGTTGCCAGGAAAGCTGTACGACTCCAGATAGCGCAAGGTCACCGAGGCCAGTCGCGGCGGCAGATCCAGGCCCGAGCGTGTGGCAAGCCGTTCGAGCACCGCCTGGGCGAGACCCGGGATGTCACCCCGGCGCTCACGCAGGGGTGGCAGCTTCAGCTCGATGACATTGAGGCGGTAGAAGAGGTCCTGCCGGAAACGGCCCGCAGTCACGCACTCTGCCAGGTTCTGGTGAGTGGCACTGATGATGCGCACATCGACCGCCTCCTCGTTCGTGGCACCGACCTTGCGCACGCGCTTTTCCTGGATGGCACGCAACAACTTGACCTGCATGGCCAGCGGCAGATCGGCCACCTCGTCGAGGAACAGGGTGCCACCATTGGCCGCCTGGAAGAAACCATCGCGATCCTGGTCGGCACCGGTGAATGCTCCCCGCCGATAGCCGAAGAACTCGGCTTCCATCAGGTTCTCGGGAATGGCTCCGCAGTTGACCGCAACGAACGGTTTGTCGCGACGCTGACCGGCCTCGTGCACGAGTCGGGCAGCCAACTCCTTGCCCGAGCCGGATTCTCCGGTGATCGCCACCGGCGCCATGCTGCGCGCCAGCCGTTCGATCTGGGCGCGCACGTCGCGCATCACCGCCGAGTCGCCGAACAGGCGCGACGCGGTCTCCGGTTGCTGGGTGCTCCCGCCGCCGTCGTCGCCGGCCTCGGGCTCGCGCACGGCCGAACGCACCAGTGTTCGCAGCGCGTCGAGCTCCACCGGCTTGGCCAGGTAATCGAAGGCGCCAGCCTTGAGCGCGGCGACCGCGTTCTCGGCACTGCCGTAGGCCGTGATCACGGCGACCGGCGTCTGCGCGTACCTGTCGGCGATCAGAGCGACCAGTTCGAGGCCGTCGCCGTCTGGCAGGCGCATGTCGGTCAGGCACAGCGAGTATTCGTTCGAGGCCAGCAACTCGCGCGCCGAGCGCAGATCGGGCGCGCAGTCGACGTCGAGCCCCATGCCGACCAGGGTCAGCTCGATCAGTTCGCGCAGGTCGGCCTCGTCGTCGATGACCAGAACGCGCGGGATCAGACGGCCGCGTGCGCTCGAACGATTGGAGTCGTTAGCCATCAGCCGCCACCGGCGACGACGCGTCGCGGCTCGATGACGAACGCACCGCCGTAGCGGTCGGCGGAACGCAGCGGCTGATAGCGGATGGCCGCACCATTGAGCGTGCACAGCTCACGACTCAGGTAGAGGCCGAGCCCCGTGCCGCGTGATTCGGTGGTGAAGAAGGGTTCGAAGGCGTGTTGCATTGCATCAGATCCGAGGCCGGGGCCGTCGTCGGCCACGCTCAATTCGAGCCGCTCGTCATCGAGCTTACGCCAGCGCACCATCACCGCGCCGGGCTCCTGGGAAGCATAGCGCAATGCATTGCCGACCAGATTCACGAGCACTTGACGCAGTTGTCCGGAATCGAAGCGGATCGGCGCGTCGGATTCCAGTACCAGACGTATACGACGCCGGTCGGCACCGGACTGGACGGTGAATTCGGGCAGGAAGCTGGTCAGAAAAGCCTGCATGTCGACCGTTTCGTCGACGGCCTTCTCCCCGCGCGAGATCGACAACACGTCTTCTATGACGCGGTTGATACGGACGGTGTTGTCTTCGACGATCTTGGTCAGACGTGCCAGAGGGACGCTGTCGATCTGCTCGGCCAGCAGGCTGTTGGCATGACGGATCGCGCCCAGCGGATTGCGGATCTCGTGGGCGATCGATGCGGACAGACGACCCATCGATGCCAGCTTCAGCTGTTGCGCCCGCTGTTCGAGCTCGCGCAGGCTCTCGATCAGCAGCATGGCGTCGGAATGACCGTCGGCCAATGCCGACATCATGCGCACGCGGATACGGCCACGTTCGTCGCGACCGTCCTCACCGCGATACTCGAAGCTGAACTCGCCCGGTTCACCGGCGGATTCGCGACGCCAGCGCGCGTACTGATCGATGAGCTCGGACCAGCCGGCGGGCAGCATCTCGCGCAGCCGCGGCGCCTTGTCCTCGGACGATGTGCCCGGGTCGACCCCGAGCAACAGCTGGGCCGCGCGGTTCATGGTCCGCAAGCGGCCGTCGGGGCGCACGACCAGCACGCCCTGCTCGAGCTCGGCGATCACCCTCTGCGTGACCGCGAGCTGGTTGCGCACATCGACCCCGCGCCGGCGCACCAGTTCCTCCTGCGCCTGCAGGCGCGAGGCCAGCCAGTTGACGGACATGGCGGTCAGGAAGCTGGCGCCGCCGATCAGGCCCGCCTGGGCGATCAGCGAGGGGTCGGGACCCAGAGTCGCGGCGCGCAAGGCGGTCTCGCCCAGCAGCAGCAGCGTGGCACCGGCCGCGAAGGTTGCGGCCAGGCGCCGCGACGACAGCACCGACCCGGCCGCGACCGATGCGATCATCAGCGACCCGAGGCCACCGCGCACGCCGCCGGTCAGGTGCACGAATGCGGTCAATACCAACAGATCGGTGGCGACCTGCATGAACAACTGGAACTGCAAGTTGGGGCGCAGCGGCCCGATCAGGGCCAGGAAGGCGAGAGCGACGATCAGGTAGCAGAGCGCCACCATCTGAAAAGTGTCGACATCGCCCATCTCGAGCCAGCGCGAGCCGATCTCCGAGGCGCCGGCGAACCATAACAGCGCGGCCACCGCCACCCGGCTCAGCGAGTACCAGCGCAAGGCCTGCCAGTAGGACTCGGGCGTCCCCGCGCCGCCGTGCCCGTAGCCCGGAACCGCATCGTCGGGCTCCGGGCCGGCCGGAATATCGATATCGGCGCCGCCGGCGGTGCTCATGCGTCTCGGTGCTCCCGACTGCAGTAGACGCGGCCGTGGGCACGGACCGCCTCGCTGGCGGGGAAATAGATGCCGCAGCGCTCGCACTGCAGCATGGCCTCTTGCTCAAGGGCGCGCTTCTGCTCGGCCTCGCGCGCCATCGACTGGCGTCGCTGCACGATCGCGTTGAAGCGCACCACGCCGAAGATCACGACCGCGACCAACACCCAGAAGAGCAGCTTGCCCAAACCCCAACCTCCCTACACCGTCCGGTGCAGGATGACCTCGAGAACGAAACGGCTGCCGGCATACCCGAGCACGAGCACGACGAAGCCGGTCAGGGTGAGACGCAACGCGCGCTGACCACGCCAACCCCACAACCGCCGGCCGATCAGCAACAGGCCGAATACCGCCCACGCCAACAGGGTCAGGACGGTCTTGTGGTCGAAACGGAACGGTCGACCGAAGATTTCCTCCGAGAACAGCATGCCTGACAAGGCGGTGAGGGTCAGCAACGCGAAACCGATCGCGAGCAGGCGAAACAGCAGCCGCTCCATGGTGAGCAGGGGCGGCAGGCGCTCGAGAGAGCCCGCCAGCAGCGGATTCGGACGAGCATCGAGCGGATCGTGAAGCGATTTCTCGGCCATGGCCATCAGCAAGGCATGCAACGCGGCAAGCAACATCACGGCATAGGCGAGCACGCCCACCAACAGGTGAGGCACGAACAGGGCGTTGCCCTCGAGCGCCGCCAGCGGATAACCGGGAAACAGCAGCGGCATCGGGGCGAGGGCCGCCGCCAGTGGCAACACCAGTGCGCGCATCGCGCGGACATGGGCATTGTCGCCCTCGATCCACAATAGCAAGGCCCCGACCCAACTGGCGGCAGAAAGGATGTGCGCAAAGCCGAAATGCGGCACACGATCCGGAAAGATGGCGACATGCAGTGCGCCCAGATGCGCGAGGACCGCGAGCATCAGCAGCACCGAATGAATGCGTATGCCGGCCTCACGGGGATCGGTGGCGATGCCCTCGACGCCCGCGGCCTCCGGTGTGGCGCGCTCGCCGCGCAGGCCCAGGAACCATGCCGACAGGTAGAGCACGACCGGCAGCACGAGCGCCGATATCAGTAGAATTTGCACGATTCTCATATTAAACCAACACCATGTTCGAGAACCTGTCCCAGCGGCTCGCACGCGTCGTCAAGACGATGCGGGGCGAAGCCCGTCTGACCGAGGCCAACACGCAGGAGATGTTGCGCGAGATCCGCATCGCCCTGCTCGAGGCCGACGTCGCCCTGCCGGTCGTGCGCGATCTGATCGCGCGCATCAAGGAGAAGGCGCTGGGCCAGGAGGTCGTGGGTTCGCTCACGCCTGGCCAGGCGCTGGTCGGCGTGGTCAATCGCGAACTGGTCGCCCTGATGGGTGGCGAGGCCGCACCTCTGAACCTGGCCAGCAAGCCGCCGGTGGTCGTGCTGATGGCGGGGCTGCAGGGCGCTGGCAAGACCACCACGGTCGGCAAGCTGGCGCGCTGGCTGCGCGAGACTCATCGCAAGAAGGTGCTCACGGTCAGCTGCGACGTCTACCGGCCCGCCGCCATCGACCAGTTGCAGACGGTGACCGAACAGGCCGGCGCCGATTTCTTCGCGTCGCGCCCGGACCAGAAGCCGGTGGACATCGCGCAGGCCGCGATCCATTGGGCGCGCACCCACTACTTCGACGTGCTGCTCGTCGACACCGCAGGCCGGCTGGCGATCGACGAGCAGATGATGGCCGAGATCAAGGCGCTGCACGCGGCCTGTCATCCGGCTGAGACCTTGTTCGTCGTCGATGCCATGCAGGGCCAGGATGCGGTCAACACCGCCCGCGCATTCAACGAGGCGCTGGCCCTGACCGGCGTGGTGCTGACCAAACTCGATGGCGACTCACGCGGCGGTGCCGCGCTCTCGGTCAAGGCCATCACCGGCGCACCGATCAAGTTCGTCGGCGTCGGCGAGAAGCTCGACGGCCTGCAGGCCTTCCATCCGGACCGGATGGCCAATCGAATCCTCGGCATGGGCGACATCGTGTCGCTGGTCGAGCAGGCGCAGCGATCGGTCGATACGGCAGCGGCCGAGGATCTCGCCCGCAAGATCAAGTCCGGCTCGCGCTTCGATCTCAACGATTTCCTCTCCCAACTCGGCCAGATGAGCAAGATGGGCGGGCTGGGCGCCATGCTCGACAAACTGCCGGCGCAGATGCGCGAAGCCGCGGCCGGCGCCGACATGGACAAGGCCGAACGCGACATGCGGCGCATGCGCGGCATCATCCACTCGATGACGCCCGGGGAGCGCAGCAAACCAGACCTGATCAAGGCGTCACGCAAACGCCGCATCGCGGCGGGCGCCGGCGTCAGCGTGCAGGAGGTCAACCGCCTGCTCAAGCAGTTCGATCAGATGGCCGGCATGATGCGCAAGATGCAGAAAGGCGGCATGGCCAAGATGCTGCGCGGCATGCGCGGCATGCTGCCGGGCATGCGCTGAGCCGATCGCGCGCGGTCACCGGCACCATGCCGCCGGCGATGTGGCTCAGGCCGGAATCTGGATCACGTCCACGGCGACACGGACCGTGTGCTCGCCGCCGCCGACGATGAAACCGTTGACCGGGCTGACGTCACCGTAGTCCCGGCCCCAGCCGATCGTCACGTGTTCCTCGCCCGGCAGCACGGCGTTGGTCGGATCGAAATCGACCCAGCCCACCTGCGGGGACCAGACCGAGACCCAGGCATGTGATTCGTCGGCACCGACCAGCTTGGCCTGGCCCGCCGGCGGGTGGGTGAGCAGATAACCGCTCACGTAGCGGCACGGCAGACCGAGCTGACGCAGGCAGGCGATCTGCAGATGGGCGAAATCCTGACACACCCCGCGACGATGGCGAAGTACCTCGGCGACCGGCGTCCAGACATCGGTCAGCCCGCCCTGATAGCGGAATTCGCGGTGGATGCGTTCGGTCAGCACCCGGACCGCCTCGAGCAGGGGCCGCCCCGGCAGAAAGACGTCGCAGGTCAACTCGCCCGCCTCGGGCGGCGAGTCGACATAGGGCGACCGATAGGCGAACAGCGAAACCTGCGCGGCGGTTCGTCCGTTGGGCCGGCTGGCCAGATCGACCGCGTGCTCCCAGGGCACGACATCGGCCAGGGTACGGGCCGGCGAGACATCGACCAGCGAGCGAGCGCGCAGACTGAGCCGGCGATGCGATTCGCGAATCGTCAGATAGGTACATCGGTTGCCGAACACATCGTCGTGATCGATGCGGCCGACCGACTCCGGTTCGAGGTCGATCTGGCTGAACTCGACCCGCTGCTGGGGCGTGGTTCGCGGCGTCAGACGCAACAGCTGCTGCGACAGGGAGACCGGTTGCCGATATTCGATGGTCGTACGATGCGAGACCTCGTAGCGGATCACAATGCCACCACCGGGTCCTGGCCACCGACGCGTCGCTCGACCGCGTGATTGAAATAGGTGCTGGTCAGCAGATCGATCAACGACTCGACGTCGGCCTGGGTCGTTTCCATCAGCCGAACCAGGCGCCGCCGGGTTCCCGTGCGGCCCCGGTCCTGATCGAGCTCATCGAGGTCGGCCAGGCGCAGGGCCGCCTCCAGACGCAGCACACCGGCCAGGATCGGGCTCAGCAACTCGTTCTGGCGATCCATCGGCAGGGCCTCGACGTGATCGCGCACCGCCTGGACCTGGTGGATCAGCGCGCGCGGATTGCTGGCATCGGAGATCAACAGATCGAGCGTGGTCACCAGCTGCGGCGCCGACCGATAGCGCGAGCGATAGGTGATCGTGCAATCGGCCAGATCGAGCAGCAGGCCCAGGCGCGCCGCATCCTGCTCGCCGGCGCGCACCGCCAGTTCGCCGATCAGCTTGGCCAGATGGCGGATGCGCTCGAGCCGGCGGCCGGTCTCCAGGAAGCGCCAGCCGTTGGCACGGGTCATGTTCAACACGATCATGCCGTTGATCGCCGCGAACGACTCGATCATGTCGTTGAGCGGCTGGCGATAGTCGGCGCGCATCACGCTGTTGTGCGCCACGCGCGACGGCGCCTGGCACAGACGTTCGATCACCCGCCACAAATCGGGCGACAGCCGCTCGCGGACCATCGTGGCATTGCGGGCCACGCCACCGAGCACCTTGACCAGGCCGTCGGAGGAGTCGGCATCGAAGACGTAACTGAAGAAGCGCTGCGTGAGCATCCAGCGGCCCTGGTTGGCGAGCCGCCGCGCGCGTCGCGGTGACAGGTGTTGCAGGGTGACCAGCAGATTGGCCAGCGCATCTGCGCCGGCCGCGCCGGCCATGCCCGGGCTGTCGCCCTCGAAGGCGTTGAACAGCGCACGAAACAGCCGGGTCGCACCCTCGGCACGCTCGAGGTAGTTGCCCAGCCAGAACAGATGGTCGGCGGTACGGCTGGCCAGATTGCGGTCGCTGCGCCGAAGGGTCAGCGGACGGTCGAGCAGCGACGCGAAGCGCTGGCCCGGCACCTGCTCGTCGAGCCCGACCCAGATGTCTTTGTTGAAGGCATTGGGCAGGCGCAGCGGATCGGGCGCGACGCCGACCGGTGACGAGCGTGCGAGGCCGCCCGGCATCAGCCGGTACCCGTCGGGAGTGGCGGCAAGATAGAGACGGATGGTGAGCGGCACCGCCTGCAGGCGGCCGCGACCGTCGAAGGCCGCCGTCACCGAGAATTCCGGCAGGCGTTGGACGACGAATTCCTGGGGGCGCGCGCGCATCAGATCACGCAGCCGCGCCAGGCCCTCGGGGTCGAGTTCCGCCGGGCGCAGGTGATTTCCGGCCCCGGCGTTGGGTCGACCGATGCGCTGCACCCGCAGTGTCTCGAGTTCATCCAGGGCGCGGGCCAGCCCCTCGGGCTGGCCGCACCACCAGCTCTCGAGGCTGGCGATCTCGAGCCGCTCGCCAAGCAGGCGCTGGCAGGCGGCCGGCAGGAATTGCGCGAGCGCCGGGTTCTCGCCGATCTCGCTGCCCTGCCGGTTGCTGAGCACGACGCGACCGGCGCGCACGGCCTGCATCAGGCCGGCCACGCCATCGCCGGAATCGACACGCAACTCGAGCGGATCGCAGTCGGAGGTCGGCACGCGACGCAACAGCAGATCGACCGGCTTGAGCCCTTCGACGGTCTTCAGCAGCACCCGCGCATCGCGCACGGTCAGGTCCGAGCCGTGCACCACGCCGTAGCCGAGGTAGCGGCCGATGAAGGCGTGCTCGAAGTAGTCGCTGCTGCGACCCGCACCGGGCACCATCACCAGGCACAGGGAGTCCTCGCGACCGGTCAGGCCGATCAGGTAGTCGTTGTAGCCGCGAAAGAAGTCCGCGACCCGGCGTGTCCGGCAGGCATCGAAGGCATCCGGCAAACAGCGCGACACGATGATCCGGTTCTCGAGCGCGTAGCCGAGACCATCCGGGGTGCCGACCCGGTCGCGCAACACCCGCCAACGGCCGTCGCGATCACGCGCGAGATCGAAGGCAAGCAGGTGCAGATGGCGTTCGTCCTCGCGGCTCAGGCCCTGGCAGGCGACCGGAAAATCGCCTCCACGCCAGAACACCGGCGGCGGCAGCACGCCATCGACGAGCAGGTGCTGCGGTCCGAGCGAGTCACCGACCAGGGCGTCGAGCAGGCGCGCGCGCTGCACGAGTCCCGCTTCGAGTTCGGCCCATTCGGCCGCCGACAAGGTGAACGGCATCAGGTCGAGGCGCCACGGCCGACCGTCGCCCCCCTCCGCACCCCGGAACGTGACGTCGTGTTCGCGCAGTTGATCGTCGGCATAGGCCTGCGCCCGCGCGCGGGCATCGCCGTTCATGTCGGCCAGCTGTTCGAGCAGGGGTCGCCACGAGGGCCGGGGCCGGCCGTCCGGCCCGATCAGCTCGTCGTAGACGCCCGCAGACGTGCGATAGTCGTCGAGCAAACTGCCGAAGGCCGGCATCGGGGGCTGGTCGGGAGCATTCATCGGGGGTCCGCGCAGAACGAGGCTCGACCCCGGCGCGGGGTCGGCACCGGCGGTCTCGCTCCAGCGGCAAGCATACACATTCGCGCTGGCGGCCGCGCCGACCCGCGCGTGGACGGCGCCGCGCCGAGGGCGGGTCATGGCCGCAATCGAAGCAGCCCCACGACAGCCTCGCGGCAGACGCGGCGCAGACTCCAGCCCGGCCTGAAGTGCGGCTCTGACGCCGGCCGTGCTCAGGACCAGCGCAGATCGAGTGTGTGCACGACGGCCGGGTGGTGTATGCCTGGGCGCGGCTCGACGACGCCCGCGCTGTGCCCCCTGGCCTCGAAGCGCGCCAGGCGCCGGCCCTCGGCCTCGTAGGCGTTGACCGGAAAGATCTCGAAATTGCGACCGGCAGGATGACCGACGTGATAGGTGCAGCCCGCGACCGCCCGCCCCTGCCAGGTGTCATGCAGATCGAAGGTCAGCGGCGCGTCGATGCCGATGCCGGGGTGCAGGCTGGACGGTGGTTGCCAGGCACGGAAACGCACGCCGCCGGCGCGCTCACCGTTGCGGCCGGTGATCGCCAGCGGCACGACATGACCGTTGCAGAGCACCTGGTAGCGACCCTCTGGGGCTCCGCTCAGGCGCACCTCGAGCCGCTCGACCGAGCTGTCGACATAACGAACGGTGCCGCCGACAGCGCCCTCTTCGCCCATCACGTGCCAGGGCTCGAGCGCCTGGCGAACCGTGACCTGAACCCCGCCATGGCCGAAAATGCCGAAGCGCGGGAAACGGAACTCGGCATGCGGCTCGAACCAGGCAGGATCGAAGTCGAACCCCGCCGCGCGCAGATCATCGAGCACCTCGAGCAGGTCGGACCAGATGAACTCCGGCAACATGAAGCGGTCGTGCAGCGCCGTTCCCCAGGGCGTGAGCCGTCCGTCGTCCGGCCGCTCCCAGAACATCGCGACCAGCGCCTGAACGAGCAGTTGTTGCGCCAGGCACATGCGCCAATGAGGCGGCATCTCGAAGGCACGCAGTTCGACCAGCCCGAGCCGCCCGGTCGGACCGTCAGGCGAGTACAGCTTGTCGATGCAGATCTCGGCCCGATGGGTGTTGCCGGTGACATCGATCAGCAGGTTGCGAAAGATGCGATCGGTCAGCCAGGGTGGATGGACCTGGCCGGGCGACGGCACCTGGCGAAATGCCAGCGCCATCTCGTAGAGGGAATCGTGGCGCGCCTCGTCGATGCGCGGCGACTGGCTGGTCGGCCCGATGAACAAACCCGAGAACAGGTACGACAAGGCCGGATGCCGCTGCCAATAGGCGATCATGCTCTTGAGCAGATCGGGGCGGCGCAGGAACGGACTGTCGGCGGGCGTGGCACCACCGAGCACCAGATGAGCACCACCCCCGGTGCCGACCTGACGCCCGTCGATGAGGAACTTGAAGGCGCTCAGACCGCACTGGCGCGCCTGCTCGTACAGCACCTCGATGATCTCGCGCTGGCCGGCCCAGTCGTTGGCCGGCTGGATGTTGACCTCGATCACGCCGGGATCCGGCGTTACTTTGATCTGCCGTATGCGCGGATCATCGGGCATCGGATAGCCCTCGAGCCGAACGCGCCAATCACCGTCGCGCGCGGCCTGCTCGATCTCGGCGACCAGGGCGAGATAGTCGGCGGCCGAGGGCAGCGGGGGCATGAAGATGCACAGGACGCCGTCGCGCACCTCGGTGGTCAGGGCCGTGCGGACCGATTGACCGAAGTAGCCCTGGTTCGAGGGCGGCGCGACCGCTTCGGGAGCCCCTCGCAGCCGGGCCTGGCCGGAAACCGGCAGCGGCTCGGGCGGCGCGAACGGATCGCGTGGCAGCACGTGGGGGAACTCGGTCGCCGACAGCGGCGCCAGCGATGGCAGAGGCAGGCGGTAGCCGATCGACGAGTCACCCGGCACCAGCCACAGGCGGCCGGCGCGGGTCGTCCAGGTGTCGCTGATCCAGCGGCGCTTGCGATCGGCAGCCTGCCAGACCTGCAGCGGCAACACGAAGCCGGCGACCACGTCCAGACCGCGTTCGAACACGCGTGCGACTCGCTCGCGCGCCATCGGATCGTCGAGCCGGTTCTCGATCGGATCGACGCCTTGCGGCAGATGCCGCTCCTGGCCGACGAAATACCAGGGATCTTCGTAGGCGGGCAGCACGGCGGCACTGCCGACCTCGAGCCGGTCGGCAAGCGCACGCAGGAACTCGCCGGCGGCCTCGGGTAGCGCCTGCCGGCGGTCGTCGGATTCGACCGCAAGACGATCGGCGTCGGTCCAGACCGGTTCGCCGTCATCGCGCCAATACAGCGTGAACGCCCACCGGGGCAACTGCTCGCCGGGATACCACTTGCCCTGACCGTGGTGGAGCAGGCCCTGCGGCGCGAAGTGGGCCCGCAGCCGGCGGATCAGCGCATCGGCGTAGGCTCGCTTGCCACCGCCCAGGGCCTCGGTGTTCCAGGCGGGTGAATCGGGCTCGCCCTCGGCGACGAAGGTTGGCTCGCCGCCGATGGTCAGGCGTATGTCGCGCGCACGGATGGTGCGAGCGACATGCTCGCCCATGGCGTCGATCGCCTGCCACTGGGCGTCGGTGTAGGGCTTGGTCGCGCGCGGTGACTCGACCAATCGTTGCACGATCATCTCGTGCGCGAAGCTGACCTCGCAGGGCTCGAGCGAACCGCTGACCGGTGCGGCGGGCGCCGGATCGGGCGCACAGGCGACCGGGATGTGTCCCTCGCCGGCGAGCAGACCCGAGGTCGGATCGAAGCCGATCCAGCCGGCACCGGGCAGAAACACCTCGACCCAGGCGTGCAGGTCGGTAAAGTCGTGCGCGGTGCCGACCGGGCCGGTCAGCGACTTGACGTCGGGCGTGAGCTGAATCAGGTAACCGGAGACGAAACGGCAGGCCAGACCGAGGCGCCGCAGAATGTGTACGAGAAGCCAGGAGGAATCGCGGCACGAACCGCTGCGCAGCCGCAGTGTTTCGGCCGGCGTCTGTACGCCCGGTTCCTCGCGGATCACATAGCGCACCTGCTCGGACAGCACGCGGTTCAGCTCGACCAGGAAGTCGACCGTGGGGACTTCCTGGCGCGGCCGATGGCGCTCGACCCAGGCGAGCACATCGGGGTCGTCGTCCAGCACACGCAGGTAGGCGCCGAGGTCGGCGCTCAGCGAGCGACCGTAGTCGAACGGAAAGCGCTCGGCATGCGGCTCGACGAAGAAGTCGAAGGGATTGACGACCGCCATGTCGGCGATCAGGTCGACCACGATCTCGAAATGATCGACCGGTTCGGGGAACACGATGCGGGCGAGGCGGTTGCCGAACGGATCGTGCTGCCAGTTGATGAAGTGCTTTGCCGGCGAGACGGCGAGCGAATAGCTGAGCACCGGCGTGCGCGCATGACCCGACGGATGCAGCCGGATGATCTGAGGCTGCATGCGCACCCGCCGGTCATAGCGATACAGGGTCTTGTGGGTCAGCGCGACGTGCAGGGTCAAGATGCGCTCCGGTGATGGCTGCTGCGCGACAGTGTATCCGCAAGCGCAGGGCGCCAGTCGGGTCACGAACGAGAGGGAAACGTCCGCGCCGGGTGCTTGCATGCATGCGCACGAATCGATGGCAGACACGCACCAGCATGGTTCGATTCAAGGGGTTCGGGCACCGGCGGCGCGGCGAAGTTGTCAAGGCCGCCACGCTCGGCTAGCCTAAAGGTGTACAGAACACCAATCACGCGGCCGCCCTTAAATGCAAGACGACCTGTTCGCGAACTACGACGCCCAGGATTACTACTGCGAGCTGTTCGGGGCGACGGACAAGGAAGCCGAACACACGCGCCTCATTCGTCGGCGGCTGTCGCGCATGAAGCTGTCCACGCTGAAGAAACGCGCGCGCGCCACCGACACCGAACTGTTCAACATGGGCATCACGTTCACGGTCTATTCCGACCGTGAGGCCATCGATCGCGTGCTGCCCTTCGATGTCATCCCACGCGTGATCTCCAATCGCGAGTGGCAGAAGATCGAGGCCGGCTGCCGCCAGCGGGTGCAGGTGCTGAACCTGTTCATCCACGACATCTATCACGAGCAACGCATCCTGCGCGACGGCATCGTGCCGCGCGAACTGGTGCTGGGCAACTCCAACTACCGCGAGCCGATGCGCGGCTTCGATCCTCCCGGCGGCACCTACGTACACATCTGCGGGGTCGACCTCGTTCGCGACGGCCAGGGCAACTTCCAGGTGCTCGAAGACAACGCACGTACGCCATCGGGCGTGTCCTATGTGGTCGAGAACCGCCACCTGATGCTGCGCCTGTTCCCCGACCTGACCGACCGCGTCCGCATCCTGCCGGTCTCGGACTACGGTGTGCGCCTGCGCAAGGCGCTCAGCGAGGTAGCGCCCGCCACCACTGGCGAGCCGCATATCGCACTGCTGACGCCGGGCATCTACAACTCGGCCTATTTCGAGCATGTGTTCCTCGCCCGCGAGATGGGCGCCGCTCTGGTCGAGGGACGCGACCTGTTCGTCGAGAACGACCGCCTCTACATGAAGACGACGTCGGGGCCCGAGCGCATCGACGTGCTCTATCGCCGCATCGACGACGACTTCCTCGACCCCGAGGCATTCAATCCCGACAGCGTACTAGGCGTTCCCGGCCTGATGCGCGCCTATCTCGCGGGCGGCGTCACGCTGGCGAACGCGGTCGGAACGGGCGTGGCGGACGACAAGGCAATCTACGCCTATATGCCGGCAATCACCCGCTACTACCTGGACGAGGAGCCTATCCTCGCCAACGTGCCGACCAATATCTGCCGCGAGCCCGACGCGCTTGCCTATACGCTCGATCATCTCGACGAGCTGGTCGTCAAACCGGTCGGCGAGTCCGGCGGTTACGGCGTGGTGGTGGGGCCGCGCGCCAGCAAGGCCGAGCTCGAGGAACTCCGGGCAAGCCTGAAGGCGAACCCGGAACGATTCATCAGTCAGCCGCTGATCCAGTTGTCGGTGTGCCCGACCGTGTTCGACCGTGGCGTGGAAGCGCGGCACGTCGACCTGCGGCCGTACATCGTGACCGGTCGTGACAGCTGGGTGTTGCCCGGAGGGCTCACGCGCGTGGCGCTGCGCAAGGGCTCGTTCGTCGTCAATTCGTCGCAAGGCGGCGGCACGAAGGATACCTGGGTCCTTGGATAGCCTGCTCTCACGCTACGCTGAAAACAGCTTCTGGCTGGCGCGCTATCTCGAGCGTGCCGAGAATCTCGCGCGTCTGCTCGACATCACCGAATCGTTCGCGCGCAACAGTGACGGTGGCGCCGATTGGGAATCGGTCGTGCACCTGCACGGCGACATGCCGAAGTTCCTCGAGCGCTACAAGAAGGTGACACCGGCCGGTGTCGTGCGCTTTTACGTGATCGACCGGCAGAATCCGGATTCCATCGCTGGCGCGCTGACCATGGCGCGCGACAACGCGCGCACGCTGCGCCACCTGCTCAGCCAGGAACTCTGGACGCAGCTGAACGTGTTCGCGAACTGGGTATTCAGCCTGAAGCCGCGCGATCTCTCGCTGCACCAGCTTTCGGCTCTTTGCGCACGCCTGAAAGAAGGCTGTCAGCTGCATCGCGGCATCGCCCAGAACACCTTGTATCGCGACCAGCTCTGGTACTTCTACCGGCTCGGACGCTCGGTCGAGCGCTGCGACCAGACCACGCGCGTGCTCGACATCAAGATCCACTCGTTGATCACCCAAGGGCGTGACCCGGCCCAGGATGCCAGCGAATGGAACGCGCTGCTACGCGCCACTGCGGCCTATCACGGTTATCGGCGTGTACACCCTCGCGGCATCGACCCGCATTCGGTCACGCAGTTCCTGTTGGCCGACGGCCGCTTCCCGCGCTCGACGCAATACTGCATCAACGAGGCACGAAAGGCGTTGGGCGATCTCGCCGCCCAGCCGGACATGCAAGGGCGCGCCATGCCGTTGCAGCCCTTGCAGGAACTCGAGGCGATGCTGGCCGAGGCGCCGGCGGCGCTCGACGCCAAGGCGATGCACGACTACCTCGACCGCCTGCAGGTCGGTGTCGTGCGGTTCTCGGAAGCGCTCGCCGAGCAGTTCTTCGGCCATGCCTGAGGTTCGTCGCAACACGACCTGAGTTCCGCAGGCCGGCGGCTGCGAACGTTCCGGGCGGCATCGAAACCATCGGCGGCGGCGCCATTTCCTACAATGCAGGCGCGGCCACCAACGGGGCGTGTCACCATAGCCGGATCGGCCCCGCGATCGGGCGCCGCACCCGTACCCTCTTGCGCTCCTCGCCCACTGCCATGACCGTTTCACCCCCCGACCCGGCGGCGCTCGCCGCGGCATTCTCCGGCCGGCTGATCACCGACACCGACGACATGGCAGGCTTCCTGACCGACTGGCGCCGACGCTACACGGGGCGCGCGCTCGCGATCGCGCAGCCGGACACGGTTGCCGACGTCCAGGCGGTGGTTCGCTGGTGTGCACGACACGGGCTGAAGATCGTGCCGCAGGGCGGCAACACCGGCATGTCGGGCGCGGCGACACCCGACACGGCCGGCGATACGGTCGTATTGAGCCTGGCCCGCTTGAACCGGGTGCGCGCAATCGACGCCATCTCGAACACGATCACCGTCGATGCCGGCTGCACCTTGGCGCAGGTTCAGGATGCCGCGCGCGCGGCGGGCCGGCTGTTTCCGTTGAGTCTGCCCTCGGAGGGAAGCTGCACCATCGGCGGCAATCTGGCGACCAATGCCGGCGGCTGCCAGGTGCTGCGTTATGGCAATGCGCGCGAGCTCTGCCTGGGCCTCGAAGTCGTCACCGCCGAGGGCGAACTCTGGGAAGGGCTGCGCGGACTGCGCAAGGACAACACCGGCTACGACCTGCGCGACCTGTTCGTGGGCAGCGAGGGAACCCTGGGGGTGATCACCGCGGCCACGTTGAAGCTATTCCCGCTGCCGGCCGCCCAGCTGACCGCGATGGCCGCGCTCGACAGCCCGCAGCGGGCGCTCGAGCTGCTCGTGCTGGCCCAACGCGAGCTGGCCGCCAGTCTGACCGCGTTCGAGCTGATCAGCGACGTCTGCCTCGAGATGGTGGCCGAGCACTTTCCAGACTGCCCGAAGCCGTTTGCGCGCTCGGCGCCGAGCTACGTCCTGCTCGAATGTTCGGACGCCGAGAGCGAGGCGCACGCCACCGAACGCTTCGAAACCATGCTCGGTAAGGCGCTCGACGATGGCCTGATCCGCGATGCGGTGGTGGCCGATTCGATCGCCCGCAGCCGGGCACTGTGGGCGCTGCGCGAGAACATCTCGCCCAGCGAGGCCGCGACCGCGAAGGCGGTCAAACACGACATCTCAGTGCCGATCTCGGCGATCGGAGCATTCATCGAGAACACCGGACGAGCGGTCGAGCACGCCTTCCCGGGCGTGCAACTGGTGGTTTTCGGCCACCTCGGCGATGGCAATCTGCACTTCAATGTGGCCGCCGGGCCCGGGATGCGCGATCCGGACTCGGAACGCGCGTTCATGGCGCTGCAACCGCAGATCAACCGCCTGGTTCACGACGCAGTCGCGGCGGCGGGCGGCTCGATCTCGGCCGAGCACGGGCTGGGCGTGCTGCGTCGCGACGAGGCAGCACGCTACAAGTCGCCGCTCGAGCTGCGCATGATGCGCATGATCAAGGACAGTTTCGACCCCACGCACCGCATGAATCCGGGCAAGGTGCTGCGCCTGGAATGATCGGGCGCTGCCGGCGTCCGGCAATGACGACGGTTTGCCGACCGAAGCGGTTCCGGGCACGGGCAACCGACGCATCACCCCTGGAAAGATCGCCGCAATCGACGGCCCGCACCGGAGACGCCGTCGATCAGACCTGGAATTCGATCGCCTGTCCTTCGGAGCGGGCGGCGCGGATCTCTTCCCTGCGCTGGTTGCAGAACGCCTTGATCTGCGAAATCGGCATCGGCTTGGCGATCGCGTAGCCTTGTAGGAAATCGACGCCGATGCGCGACATCTCCGCGCCGATCTCGGCGGTCTCGACGAATTCCGCGACCGTTCTGGCACCGATCGCCTTGGCCATGCGCACCACCGACTCGACGATCTCGCGATCGAGAGGGTCTTCCCGATACCGGCGCACGAACGAGCCATCGATCTTCACGACCTGCGGGCTCAGCCGGCGGATGTACTCGAAGGTCGCCTGCCCGGTACCGAAATCGTCGACAGCGACGCGCACGCCGGCCTCGGCGATGGCACGTACGTTGATCAACGCCGAATCGAGGTCGACGATCGTGTCCGACTCCGTGATCTCGATGGCCAGCTGGGTCGGCGATACCCGGCTACCCTCGAGCAAACCGAGCAGATACTGGCTGAAAGCCGGATCGCAAATGGTCGGGCCAGTGACGTTGATCGCGCACAGCTCGGTGGCATCGAGCAGTTCGAGATCGTCGTTCAGGTATCGGATCGTGCGCTCGAGCACCATGCGGTCGAGATCGATCTGCAGTCCGGCCTTGGAGATGGCACCGAGGAATCCCCCGGGCGCGAGGATGCCGCCGTCCTCGTCGGCCATCCGGGACAAGATCTCGAAGTGCAGACCGGGCGCATCGGGATCCAGCGATGCCGGCGCGATCGGCTGGGCGAACAGGCGAAGCCGGTCGCGCTCCAGCATCGAACGCACCCGTTCGACCCAGGCCAGTTCCTGCCGGTAGGCGCGAACCTGGTCGTTGTCCAGGGTCAGACGATAGAAGTGCCCGCTATTGGCCACCGCCTGCTGCTGCGCGAGCGACAACGACGCCAACAGTTCCTCGGGTTCGTGCGCGCCCGCCGGTGCATCGACGACGCCGATCGAGTAGCGCAGCGGCACGGCCTGGTTTGCAATCGTGAAGCGATGTCGATCGAAGCCGATGCGCAGTGTCTCCTGCAGCTTCTCGTCCGAGATGCGGCCATTGAACAGCAGGATGAAGCGACCCGAACCGATATGCGCGATCATCGAGACCTTGGTTCCGAATACGGACTGCAGCCGCTTGCCGATCTCGCGTTCCGTTGCCATGGTCGCCTGACGGCCGGCCAGATCGGCCCATTTGTCGAGATCGGCGATCGCGAGCTCCGCCAGCTGCAAGCCGTGCCGCAACGCGCGTTGATGTTCTTGCTGACTCGATAGACGAGCGGTCAGCGCGCGCAGATTGGGCCAGCCGCTGACTTCGTTCGAGAAAGCCTTGCGGCGCAGCCGGCGTTGCTGCAGCAGACGCTCTTCGATCAAGGAGTTCAACAAGTGCAGCAGGGCAGCGCCGCTGAGCATCAGCAGTGCGACCTCGCCCAGATCGTTCAGGCGGCCGAACATCGAGCCGACGTTCACGTGCCCCACGCGCGTCACCGCGATCGACAGGATCGCGACCATCAGGACCGTGCTGGCCACACGCCGCGAATGAATCAATGAAGCCACGGCCGCCGCACCGAACACCGGCACGCCGAGCATGCGAGCCAGGATCGGATGGCCCGTCTCGTTCGCGAGCCATGCCATCAGGGCGAACAACACCACCGGCAGGTAGGGCGACACCATTTTCAGCGACAGCGTGGACATGCCTTGACGCATGCCGGCGGCCGGACAGAACCCGGAACCATCGTTGGGCAGCCAGGTCATCACGCCGCGCACGAAGACGATGCCGCTGGTCGCCTCTATGACCCAGATCGCCAGGAAGGTCTGCGCCAGGTTGAGCTCGGCGAAGCCTTGCAGCGGCATCGATGCGGCCATGCAGGCGGCGGCGATCGGTGCCTGCACCAGACCGATGGTCAGGAAGATGTGGGTCGTCTGCACCAGGTGCGACTGCGCGCGGCGAAACCGCCGCAGACGCTCGATCGCATGGAAACAGGCCAGTGGGCCGAGCGTCGCGGCGAGAGCGCTGGCCAGGATGAACGACGATGAGCCGCCGAAAGCGAACAATGTCAGCGCCATGCCCGCGACTCCCGGGATGACCACCGTGTGACCGCGCGACAGCAGTCCCACCAGCACGATGGAGGTCGGCAGCCAGATCAGGCCGATCGAGGTTCCCTCCGGTATCGCCAGTCGCGACACGAGCACCGCGATGGCGGTGGCGAGCGCGAAAAACGCGGAAGAACGGCGGACGGAATCGGTGGGGGCGGTCATCACGAGAGGATTATCGCGACGGACGGCTCCCGAGGAATGAGAAATAAAGCATCCCTCGCCCCGGGTTTATCACCAGCGGTGGACAGCGCACGATGAACGGTCGATGTCACGCGGGGCAGCAAGAGACCGTTGCTACGGCTCGCCAGGCGATGACTTGGGGCGGGCATGACGAGATGCGCGGACCCATGACCTGACCTGGAAAGACGCTGGAGGTGCGGACCAACTGCCTGGCATCGACGCGCGGACCCGCCCGGCTCCCGCATCAAGACCAGGATGCTCTCGACGGCGTGCCGACGCCTGTCGGCGATCAGCGGCTGGCGGTGGTCAGCGCGGCGGACGGACGATATCGCCAGCGCTCGAGCGCCGCGAAAACCTTGTCGGGATAGACCGGGCTTCCGAGCGAGCCGTTATAGCGCCCCAGCGCGCGCACGAGATTGCCATGCTCGCGATCGAGGTAGTGGCGCAGGATGGTGCAGCCGTAACGCAGGTTCGTGCGCATGTCGAACAGGCGCGCGGCATCACCGTCGCCGATCAGCTCGGTCCAGAACGGCATCACCTGCATGTAGCCACGCGCACCGGCACGCGACACCGCGTAGCGACGAAAATTGCTCTCGACCTGGATCAGCGCGAGCACCAACTGCGGGTCGAGCCCCGCGCGTTGCGCCTCGTAGCGAGCCATCTTCAAGAACGAGATGCGCTGATCGGCGTCGGGCGCCCACTTGCGCGGCAGCCGGCTCGACATGCTGGCCAGCCAATCGATCTTGTGCATGACCGAGTCGAACACAGGCTCGGGAACCTGGCGCGACGACCCGCGCACGGCAGACGACAAGGCCGTCTGAAGTGCCGCTGCGAGCGGTTCGTAACGTTGTTCGCCGGCCCATGCCGGCTGCAGCGGAGCGGCCACGAAGGCCAGCACGGCGGCCACACGCGTCGTGCGGCGGATCAGGACGGAGGGCAATCGGATCATCACGACGATCATGGTCGGTCGCCGGCGCGTGCACGCGCCGGCGCGATCCGACGAATGGTCGACGTCGCTGGATCGATGCCCGGCCGACACCGAAAGGCGCGGACCACGGGCGACCCAGGGCGGTTCAGCGACGACCCAGAGCGGCCAGCACTGCCTGCGCTGCCTGCTCCGGAGCGAGCTTGGTGAGCTCCAGGCCGCGCCGGCTGACCAGTTCGACCTCGCCGGCCTTGAGGCCACGATCGCCGATCGTGACCCGCAGCGGCACGCCGATGAGCTCCCAGTCGGCGAACATCACACCCGGGCGCTCCGGCCGGTCATCGAGGATGACATCCACGCCGGCGGCGATCAGTTCGTCGTAGAGACGGTTCGCGCAGGACGCGACCGCATCGCTCTTGGCCATGGCGAGCGGACAGATCACGACCTCGAACGGCGCGATCGACGACGGCCAGATGATGCCGCGATCGTCGTGATTCTGCTCGATCGCGGCCCCCATCAGACGCGTGACGCCGATGCCATAACAGCCCATTTCGAAGGGCTTCCCCTTGCCGTCCTCGTCGATGAATTCGGCCTTCATGGCCAGCGAATACTTGGTGCCCAGGTAGAAGACGTGACCAACTTCGATGCCGCGCTGGATCGAGAGTCGGCCCTTGCCGTCGGGCGATGGATCGCCCTCGCGCACATTGCGGATGTCGGCCTCGATGACCGCCGTTTCGGCGTCCGCGGCTTCCGCCGGCACCGGTTCGGGCAGATCGCGCCCCCAGTTGACGCCGGTCAGGTGGGCGTCGACCACGTTTGCGCCGCAGACGAAATCGGCCATGCGCGCCACCGTGCGGTCGACCACGATCCGCACCGGCTTGGCCGACCCCACCGGACCGATGTAGCCCGGCGGCGTGCCGAAGTGATCGACGATCTCGGCCTCGGTCGCGAAGCGGAAGCCCGCCAGACCGGGAACCTTGCCGGCCTTGACCTCGTTCAGATCGTGATCGCCACGGACGATCAGCAGCCACACCTGCGCCTCGCCGCCGGTGTCGGAGTCGGGGTCGACGGCCAGCACCAGCGACTTGACCGTTTGCTGCAACGGCAGATTCAGGAACCGGGCGACATCCTCGCAGCGCGCCTGGCCTGGCGTGGGCGTCTCGGTCAGCGGCCGGGTCGCGGGTGCGCGGGACTCGATCAGCGGCACGGCCTCGGCCAGTTCGACATTGGCCGCGTAGTCGGAATCGGGGCAGTATGCGATCAGATCTTCGCCGGTGTCGGCGATCACCTGGAACTCGTGACTGGCCGAGCCACCGATGGCTCCGGTGTCGGCGGCAACCGCGCGGAACTCGAGGCCAAGGCGGGTGAAGATGCGGATGTACGCGTCGAACATGACCCGGTAGCTGGCCATGGCCGCCTCGGGATCACGATCGAACGAGTAGGCGTCTTTCATCGTGAACTCGCGGCCACGCATGATGCCGAAGCGCGGCCGACGTTCGTCGCGGAACTTGGTCTGGATGTGGTAGAAGTTGCGCGGCAGTTGCTTGTAGCTGCGCAGCTCCTGGCGGGCGATGTCGGTGACGACCTCCTCGGAGGTCGGTTGCACGATGAAATCCCGATCGTGGCGGTCGCGGATTCGCAGCAGTTCGGGCCCGTACTGGGTCCAGCGACCCGACTCCTGCCAGAGTTCGGCCGGCTGCACCACCGGCATCAGCAGTTCGACCGCGCCAGCGCGGTTCATCTCCTCGCGGATGATTCCCTCGATGCGGCGCAGCACGCGCATCCCGAGCGGCATGTAGCTGTAGATGCCGCCGGCAAGCCGCTTGATCAGACCGGCGCGCGCCATCAGCTGGTGGCTGACGACCTCGGCATCCGAGGGGGCTTCCTTGCGGGTGTACAGGTGAAACTGGCTGGCCTTCATGGCGCGAGGGCTCCGGGACCGAAAAGGGGAGAAATGCCGATCTGCGACGGAATCGACCGCAATGGGAGGGCGCGAGCGGCACACGAAGCAAGCGGCTGACAGGCCGGCCCGGCGAACCGCCCGGGCGTCGAACGACTCCGGGGTTGACTCGATATAATCGCTGACAGTTTAAGTGATTCGGGGTCAATGCCATGCTCGACCGAGACGGCTATCGGCCCAACGTCGGCATCATTCTGGTCAATCCGAGGAACGAGGTCTTTTGGGGCAAACGCATACGTGAACATGCCTGGCAGTTTCCGCAGGGCGGTATCAAGCGCGGCGAATCTCCCGAGCAGGCCATGTACCGTGAGCTCCACGAGGAAGTCGGTCTGAGGGACACGCACGTGGCCATCATCGGGCGAACCCGAAATTGGTTACGTTACGAGGTGCCCGAGCGCTGGGTCAGGCGGGAGTGGCGTGGCCACTACAAAGGCCAGAAGCAGATCTGGTACCTGCTGCGTCTGACTGGCCGCGACACGGACATCGATCTGCGCGCATCCGGGCATCCGGAGTTCGATGCCTGGCGTTGGAACGACTTCTGGGTACCACTGGAGACGGTGATCGAGTTCAAACGCGATGTGTACAAGCGAGCACTCGACGAACTCTCCGCCCTGTTGTTCGCGGAGGTCGGTGCCGCAGCAACGCGCCGTCGCGGCCGCCCACCGGGCGGCGGCGAGCCGTCGCAGTCGTCATGAGGGCGAAGAGCGCCGCGTCGGCGCGGGCTCCCGCCTGCGGCAGCGGTTGTGGCACGGGCCCGGCGATCGCGGCTGCCAGACGCTTTGCCGTCGTCGCGGCCGCCAGTCGTTCAGCCGTCGTCGGGGCCGCCCTGCTGCTGGCGGCCTGCAGTTCACTGTCCGATGGCGCCGCCGGCAGCGAGGAGGCGGCTCCCTCCGACGCCGCCAATGCTCCGGCGCGCTTCGTGCTGCCCGATGTCATCCCGCGCCCCGGCTCGTTCGAGAGCCTGGTCGGTTTCGTCAATGACGGCCAGAGCGGCATGCGCTTCGCGGTCGACCCGAACTCGTTCCTGCCGGGCGATCGCCAGGCCCAGATCACGATCGCCGCGCGCAGCCCCAGCGGCGTGATCAACCTGGGCTATTACGGTTTCGACTGCGAAGATCTGCGATATCAAATGCTGGCCTATGGTGCCGGCGACGGTCGCTGGCAGCCGGCCCGGCGTCCGACCTGGCGCGAGGTGCGCGACGGCGAAAGCCGAAACCGGCAGTTTCGTGCGGTGTTCGGCGCGGTGTGCCAGCTCGGCGGTCGCGCCACCCAGACCACCGACGAAATGCTCGCGCGCCTGTCCGACCCGCGCCACAATCTGTACCTGACCCCCTGACCGGGCACCCGCCCGAACTTCTCACGACTCCCGGGAGACCTCATGGCCGCCGAAGTGCTGCTACTCTGCCCGCTCTACGAACCCACCCAACGTGCGCTCGAGAACGCGCACCGATGCCATCGACTCTGGGAAGCACCCGATCGCGCGGCCCTGCTGCGCTCACTCGCGCACATCGAGGTCGCGGCCTCGTCGAGTGGCGTCGGAATCGATGCGGCCACGCTCGATGCGCTGCCCGCCCTCAAACTGGTGGCCAACTTCGGCGTCGGGGTCGACACCTATGACCTGGCGGACTGCGCGCGCCGTGGCGTCACGGTCACCAACACGCCCGACGTGCTGACCGACGAGGTCGCCGACCTGGCGCTGGGCTTGTTGCTGGCAACCGTGCGACAGATCCCGCAAGGCGATCGTTGGGTGCGCGACGGCCGCTGGCTCAAGGGCGGCCTGCCGCTGACGCACACGATGCGCGGCCGACGCGTGGGTGTGGTGGGTCTGGGCCGCATCGGCCAGGCCATCGCCAAACGCTGCGCGGCGTTCGGCGTGCAGGTCGGTTACTTCGGGCCGCGCCGCAAGGCCGGCTTCGACTACCGCTATTTCGACGACATCGTCGCACTCGGACAATGGGCGGACACGATGATCGCCGCCTGCCCGGGCGGGCCGCAGACCCATCACCTGATCTCACGGGAGGCCCTGGCCGCGCTCGGCGAGCAGGGCATCTTCGTGAACATCGCGCGGGGCAGCGTGGTCGATCAGCAGGCCCTCACCGAATTGCTGCAGTCGGGAACGATCGGCGCGGCCGGCTTGGACGTCTTCGATGACGAGCCAAACGTGCCGCAGGCCCTGATCGATCTCGAACACTGCGTGCTGCTGCCGCACGTGGGCAGCGCATCCGTGCACACGCGCCTGGCCATGGGCCAGTTGGTGGTCGACAACGTGCAGGCCTATGTCGACGGACGACCGCTGCTGACACCGGCGAACTGAACCGTCCGAGCGCGCTCTGGCCGCTGCCTCCTGGCAGCGGCCCGGACGCGAGCACCGCTCAGTAGACCGCGCGACCGCCGGACAGGTCGAACACCGCGCCCGTGGTGAACGAGCACTCCTCGGAGCACATCCAGGCGACCATCGCGGCTATCTCGTCCACGCCACCGAAACGCTCCATCGGGATCTTCGAGAGCATGTAGTCGATGTGCTGCTGGCTGATCTGGTCGAAGATCGCGGTGCGCACGCCGGCCTTGGCGGTCTCCTTGCCGATCGACTTGGTCAGACCGATGACCGCGGCCTTCGACGCGCTGTAGGCGCAGGCGTTCGGATTGCCCTCCTTGCCCGCGATCGACGCGATGTTCACGATCCGGCCGTAGTCGTGCTTGAACATCTTGTGCAGGACGGCGCGATTGCAATAGAACACGCCATTCAGATTGATGTCGATGACCTTGTGCCACTGCTCGGTCTCGTACTCCCAGGTCTTGGCGCTGGGGCCGGCGACACCGGCGCTGCAGACCAGGATGTCGATGCGGCCGAAATCTTTCTCGGTGCGCTCGGCCGCCTGCGCCACCGCGGCGGCGTCGCAGACATCGACGGTCATGGCCGCATGTGCGCCCTGGCCCACCGGCGCCAGATCGGCCGCGCGCGCCGACGCATCCGCCAGATCCCAGATCGCCACGCGCGCGCCGCTTGCAGCCAGGCGCTGGGCGATGGCCAGACCGATGCCCGCTCCGCCACCGGTTACGACCGCCGTTCTGTTCGCCAGATCGATTTGATTCATGCAGGATGCCCCTCACATCTTGTCGTTGAATGCCGTGCGAGCGGTCGGCGGGCACAGCAGCTTGTCGGAATGATAGCGGTGTGCGACGCGCTCGGTGGGTCGGATTCGCGACACCGCCCCTGGAGCGCGACGCTCGCGACGGGTTCGGCGATCAGCGTGGTGGTCGGCTCGCGACGCCGAGGCGCACCTCGAAGCACGAACCACCGCCATCACGCCCCAGACAACGGGCATCTCCGCCGTGGCGCTGCGCGATGCGGCGCACCAGGGCCAGACCGAGACCGACGCCGCCTTCGCGCTCGCTGCGGCCGCGCGCCCGGTAGAACGGTTCGAAGATGCGATCGCGTTCGGCCTCGGGCACTCCCGGGCCCCGATCGCAGACCCGCAGCAAGGCCAGATCGTCGGCCACACGACTGAGGGTGATCGTCAGGTCCGGCTCGTCGCCATCGCTGCGGCCGTAGCGCAGGCCGTTCTCGATCAGGTTGCGCACCAGCCGGCGCAATAATCGCGCATCGCCGTGCAGTTCCAGGGCTCCGGTGTCGGCGACCAGCCCGGCACGGGCAGCCTCCTCGGCGACCAGTCCGCCGAGATCGAACGACTCGAACTGCGACGACGGGGCGAAGCCGCCCTGCTCGGCATCGAGTCGGCTGGCCAGCAGGATCTCGTCGACCAGCGCATCGAGTTCGGCGACGCTGCGGGTCAGCTCCTCGTGCAAGGGATCGGCGGCATCGCCGCGCTCGCGAAGCAGCGCGCCGGCCATGCGAATGCGCGCCAACGGCGAGCGCAACTCGTGGGAGGCGTTTGCCAGCAGCGACTTCTGCGCCTGCACCAGGCGCTCGATCTGATCGGCGGAGCGATTGAAGCTCGCGGCCAACATGCCGATCTCGTCACGGCCGCGGACATCGGTGCGGGTGCTGAGATCACCGGCGCCGAATGCGCGCATGCTGCGCTCGAGGCGCTCGACCCGTCGGGTCAGCCAGCGTGCCAGCGGCCAGGCGGCGATCGCCACCGCGATGCCGATCAACACGAGTGCGCCCAGCACCGGAACCACACCGCCGCCACGCCAGCGACCGACCCAGCGGCGATCCGGATCGGTCACGGCCAGATACCGGTTGCCGGGCAGGCGCATGGCCAGGCGGCGCTGTTCGCGATCGAATCCGTGCCAGAACTCGCCGGTGTCGGCGGCCGCGCGTTCGCGTGCGATCAGCAACGGCACGCCCTCGCCCGTGGCGACCAGCGTTCGACCCTGCGCGTCGTGGATGCTCAAGCCGATACCGAGCCGCTCGCTCCAGCGACGCATGGTCGGCAGCCAGTCCTGCGGCCGACCGTCGGCGGGGAACAGGTCGGCGACCAGGCCTCCGATCAGGATCTGGTCGATGTCGGCGCGCCCGTCGTCCGCGCCGTGCGGGACGAACAGCTTCCAGCTCAGGCCCACCAGCAGCGCAAACACCAGCAGACTCGCGAGCACCGCGAGATAGATGCGCAACACCAGCCGGTTCAAGCCCATGCCGCGCCGGCCGGGTTTGCGACCAGCCGACGCGGCACGGGCGGGGCAGCGTCTGCTAATCCTGTGCCTGCGCAAAGACATAGCCGGCACCGCGCACGGTGATGATGCGTTTCGGACTGCGCGGGTCGTCCTCGATCGCGGCCCGGATGCGGGCCATGTGAACATCGACCGCTCGTTCGGGCGCCTCGCCGGTATCGGCATCGGTGAGCAGCACGATCTGGTCGCGCGACAGCACCCGGCCCGCGCGCTCGGCGAGAGCGATCAGGATGTCGTATTGGCGCGCGGTCAGCGCGCGCGGCTCGCCCGCGAGGCGCACCTGGCGGGCACCGCGGTCTATCTCCAGACGTCCGAAGCGCAGGACGCCGGCCCCCGGTGGCGCGCCGGCGCGCCGACGCAGCACGGCACGGATGCGCGCCAGCAGCTCGCGCGGCTCGTAGGGTTTGGCCAGGTAGTCGTCGGCACCGAGCTCGAGGCCGACGACCCGATCCATCGTGTCGCCACGGGCGGTCACCATGATGATGGGCAGCAGCGGCCGCAGCTCACGAATGCGACGGCAGAGGTCCAGGCCGTCGGCGTCGGGCAGCATCAGGTCGAGCAGCACCAGGTCGAAGGTGCCGCGCTCGATGTGGCGCAACCCGCGCGCGCCGTCCTCGGCCAGCGCCACCTCGAAGCCGGCTCCCGCCAGATAGCCGCGCAACATGTCGGCAAGGCGCAGATCGTCCTCGATCATCAGCAGGCGCGTGGGCGCGCCTGCGTGGCCGCCGGCTTCGATGGGCGAGGTCATCGATCAGAACCAGTGACGACGGCCTTCGTGGCGGCTCAGGCGCTCACGTGCCTGCTCGCGCTGTTCGGGCGTCAGCACCTCGGCGATGTCGGCCAGCGCCGCACTGACCACCGCGCTGCGTTTCTCGAGCGAGGCGACCTGCTCGGTGCGCAGTCGCTCGAGCGTGGTGCGGTCGACGGTGGCGCCGGTCAGCGCGGTGATCGCCTGGCCGCGGGCCTCGCGCAGTTGTTCGCGCATCGGCCCCATCTCGCGCAGCGCGCCGTTGGCGATCTCGTTGATGCGGGCCTTTTGCTCGTCGGTGGCGTCGACCCTGGAGAAGATGCGATCGACCGCGCGCTCGACGCGTTCGGCGGGGTCGTCACCGTGCCGCGACCAGCCCTGGTGGCTGCAGGCGCCCACGGTCAGGACGCCGGCGAGCGCGGCGCCGGCCAGCGCCCAACGCGTCCAGCGCTTCGGGGGCGTGGTCGGGCCGGCGTCGTCGGCGGGCATCGTGGGCTGGATTCGATCGGATTCGTGCGGGGTGGTCATGTCGGGCTCCTGAGTGAGTGAAGAGACAGGAGCGATCATGCGCGCCGCACACGAACGGCCGACGAAGCCGTGTGAAGAATTGCGAAGCATGGTTTGCACGCCGTTGCGCCGGAGAGCTCTGGCGCAACGGCGGTGCGGGCCCGACTCGTCTACTTCTTGAACTTGACCACGTGCTGGGTCTGCTCGCCAAGGCCCTCGATGCCGACGGTCATGACGTCACCAGGTTTCAGGTACTGCGGCGGCTTCATGCCGGTACCCACCCCCGGCGGCGTGCCGGTGGTGATGATGTCGCCGGGCAGCAGCGTGATGAACTGGCTGACATAGGACACCAGCGTCGCGCAGTTGAAGATCATCGTCTTGGTGTTGCCGTTCTGGCGGGTCTCGCCGTTGACGTTCAGCCAGATGCCCAGACGCTGCGGATTGGGCACTTCATCGGTGGTGACCAGCCATGGGCCGACCGGGCCGAAGGTCTCGCAACCCTTGCCCTTGTCCCAGCTGCCGCCGCGCTCGAGCTGGAACTCACGCTCGGAGACGTCGTTGACCACGCAATAGCCGGCCACATGCGACAAGGCATCGCGTTTGCTGACGTAACGGGCCGTGCTGCCGATGACGATGCCCAGCTCGGCCTCCCAGTCACCCTTGACCGAGTTCTTCGGCAGCATGACGTCGTCGTCCGGGCCCTGCAGACAGGAAATCGCCTTGGTGAAGACGATCGGCTCCTTCGGGATCGGGTTGTTGGTCTCCTTCGCGTGGTCGGAGTAGTTGAGACCGATCGCGATGAACTGACGGGTGCCCGAGAACGGCACACCGAAGCGCGGCTTACCGCGCACCAGCGGCAGGCGGGCAGGATTGATCTTGGCGAGCTTGGCCAGCGACGCCGGCGAGAGTTGATCGGGACCGATGTCCTTGATGCGGTCGGACAGATCGCGCAGCTTGCCGTCTGCATCGATCAGGCCGGGTTTTTCCTTGCCGGGTTTGCCATAGCGGACCAGTTTCAACGTCGCCTCCTAGGGGATTCGTGAGTGATGGCGGGCGCATCGTCGGGCGACGACGGGCACCGTGGCGGCGATTGTACGGTCCAGGTGCGCGCAGGGAAACCTGCGACGGTGCGGCGGATGGACGACGACGCGGTCGACGGCGCCGGCAATCGCTTCGAGATATTCGTAGCGTCGTTCCGAGCCCTCGCCATCGATCGGTTGCCGATGTCCCGTTACCATCGGCGAAACACGCGTGCATCCGGCGTCGAGACGATGCCGGCGGCACGCGAGCGACCCTCCCACCCCATCGATCACAGGCCGCCCGCAATGCTCGTCGAGACCCTCATGTTCGTCGCCGGCCTCGTGCTGCTGGTGGTGGGCGCAGAACTCACGGTCAACGGTGGCTCGCGGGTGGCCACCACCTTCGGCATCTCGCCGCTGGTCGTCGGCCTGACCGTGGTCGCATTCGGCACCAGCGCGCCCGAAACCGCGGTCACGGTCGGCGCCGCGCTCGACGGGCGCACCGACATCGCGCTTGGCAACGTGGTGGGCAGCAATATCTTCAACATCCTGTTGATCCTCGGACTCAGCGCAGTGATCGCACCGCTGCACGTGAACCGCCAGTTGATCCGCCAGGAGGTGCCCTTGATGATCGCGGTCTCGGTGCTGCTTGCCGGGCTGCTGCTCGACGGCGGGCTGGCTCGCATCGAGGCGGCCGTGTTGTTCCTGCTGCTGATCGCCTATACGGTATTCCTGGTCGTGCAGGCTCGGCGCGGGCAGCGGCGCGGTGAAGCCGAGGCGAGCGATACGGGCGATCCGCTGGCCGGCTCGTGGCTCGACCGGGTGCCGGCGCCGATATTGATCGTGCTGGGCATCGCCGGGCTGGCGCTCGGTGGTCAGTGGCTGGTCGATTCGGCGAGCGCGTTCGCGCGGGCATTGGGCGTCAGCGAACTGGTGATCGGCCTGACCGTGGTCGCGATCGGCACCTCGCTGCCCGAAGTCGCCGCCTCGCTGATGGCGATCATCCGTGGCCAGCGCGACATGGCAGTCGGCAACATCGTGGGCAGCAACATCTTCAATGTCCTGTGCTGCCTGGGTCTGGCAGGCATGGTGTCGTCGACCGGCCTGCCGGCGCCGAGTGCGCTGATGCGTTTCGACATCTGGGTGATGGTCGCAACCGCGGCCTGCTGCCTGCCGATCATCGTGTCCGGCCGGCGGGTCAGCCGCGGCGAGGGTGCGCTGCTGCTCACCTACTGTGTTGCCTACATTCTGTACACATTGATGGCAGCCACCCACCACGACGCCCTGCCGGCGTTCTCGTACGTGATGGCCGTGTTCGTGGTGCCGCTGAGCGCGCTGGTGTTGCTGGCCAACGTGTTGCAGGGTCGGCGCTGAGGCGAGACCGGGCAACGTCGAGGCGGGTCCGCGTCCGCCGTGAGGCGGCACCGAAGCCTCGCCTGACCGGCGCCGCGGCAGCGCGTGGCGTCAATCAGATCGTGATGCCGCCGTCGATGTTGAAGATCTGGCCGCTGGCGAACGCGCTCTCGTCGCTGGCCAGATAGACCACGATCGGCACGATCTCGCCGGCCTGTGCGAGTCGGCCCATCGGCTGACGGGCGGTGAACATCCTGCGCGCCTCGTCGACGTCGCCCAGTTCACGCATCCGGTCGGCCAGGCTCGGCGTATCGACCGTGCCCGGCCCGATCGCATTGCAGCGGATGCCGCGCGCGACATAATCGGCCGCCACCGATTTGGTCAGGCCGATGACCGCCGCCTTGGTGGTGCCGTAGACGAAGCGGTTCGGGAAGCCCTTTACCGACGAACACACCGAGGCCATGTTGATGATCGAGCCACCACCGTTGGCGAGCATCGCCGGCAGCGCCGCGCGGATCATCTTGTACATCGCGCGCACGTTGATCGCGAAGCTGAAGTCCCAGTCCTTGTCGTCGATCTCGAGAATGGTGCCCTGGTGGACGTAGCCGGCGCAGTTGAACAACACATCGAGCGGTGCCAGGCCGTCGAACAATGCCTCGATCGCGGCATCGTCGCAGACATCCAGCCGGCGGGTGCGGATCGGCCGCCCGCCGCGCGCCTGCGCTTCGTCGGACAGACCCGCCAGCAAGTCCTCGCGGATGTCGGTGGCGAGCACCTCGGCGCCCTCGCAGGCCAGCGCGATGGCCGCCTCCCGGCCCATGCCCTGAGCGGCCGCGGTCACCAGAACGGATTTGTCGCGTACGCGATCGTTCATGTCATCTCCCGGTTGTCGAACTGCATGGCCGCCAGGCGAGCATAGAGGCCGGCGGCCCGATTGAGATCCTGGTGCGAGCCCGCCTCCACCAGCCGCCCGTGGTCGAGCACCAGGATGCGGTCGGCATTGACCACCGTGGCCAGCCGGTGCGCGATAACGAGGGTGGTACGCCCCGCCATCGCGCGCTCCAGCGCCTCCTGCACCTGACGCTCGCTTTGCGCGTCGAGGGCGCTGGTGGCCTCGTCGAGCAACAGCAACGGCGGGTTGCGCAGCAGCGCACGCGCGATCGAAATGCGCTGGCGCTGCCCGCCGGACAGACGCAGGCCGCGTTCGCCCAGATAGGTGCGGTAGCCATCGGGCAGGCGGGTGATGAACTCGTCGGCACGTGCCTGACGGGCGGCCTCGATCACCTCTTCGTCGCTGGCGTCGAGGCGTCCGTAGCGGATGTTCTCCATCGCGCTGGTCGAGAACACCACGCTGTCCTGCGACACGAAACCGATCGCATCGCGCAAGGAAGCGAGCGACAGTTCGCGCACGTCGATGCCGTCGAGCGAGATCGCGCCCGACTGCGGATCGTAAAAGCGCAGCAGTAACTGGAAGACGGTGGTCTTGCCGGCACCGGAGGGCCCGACCAGGGCGACGGTCTCGCCGGGTGCGATCGCGAAATCGAGACCGTCGATCGCCGGTTCGCCCGGTCGCGACGGATAGTGAAAGTGCACGTTCTCGAAGCGCACCGCCGCGCCCCGCGGCGAGGCCGCGTCGTCGGCGGACCGGGCGGGCAGCATCAGCGGCCCGGAGACGATCGCGGGTCGCGCATCGAGCAACTCGATCAGACGCTCGGTGGCGCCAGCCGCGCGCTGCACGTCACCCATCACCTCGGCGATCGCGCCGGTGGAGCCTGCCAGCAGACCGGCGTAGAGAATGAACTGGGTCAGCAGGCCGGCCGACAGCCGGCCCTCGAGCACGGCGTGCGCGCCCAGCCACAGCACGAACACGATCGCGCCGAACACCAGCACGATCGCGAGCACGGTCAGGAAGGCCCGTGCCTTGGTGCGCCGGATCGCGCTCGCGAACGCCTGCTCGGCAACGGCGTCGTAGCGGTCCTGCTCGACCGGCTCGCGGCCATAGGCCTGCACGACCTGCATGGCATTGAGCGTCTCGCCGGCGAGCGCGCCCGTGTCGGCGAGGCGATCCTGACTGGTGCGCGAGAGCCGGCGCACCCGGCGTCCGAACGCGATGATCGGCACGACCACCAGCACCAGCAGGCCGACGATCATGCCGGCCAGGGTCGGGCTCGTGTAGATCATCATCGCCAGCGAGCCAATCAACAACAAGGTGTTGCGCAGCCCGAGCGAGATGCTGGTGCCGACCAGCGTCTGGATCAGCGTGGTGTCGGTAGACAGACGCGACAACACCTCGCCCGTCTTGAGCGACTCGAAGAACATCGGGTCCTGGCGGAGCACGTTACCGTAGACGGCCTCGCGCAGGTCGTTGCTGATGCGCTCGCCCAGCCAGGAAACGCTGTAGAAGCGCACGGCCGTGCCCGCCGCCAGCACCAGCGAGACCGCGAACAGGGCGAGGAACACCTGATTGACCTGGCCGGGGTCCTGGCCCTCGGCGGGCGAGGCGAAACCGAGGTCGATCAGATAGCGGAACGCGACCGGAACGGTCAGGGTGGCCGACGCGGCGATCAGCAAGGCGACCACCGCCATTGCCACCCGGCCACGATAGCGCGCCACGAAGGGCAGCAGATGACCGAGTATCGCGAGCGCGGGGCGTTCGGGTGCGGCCGCCGCCGTGGATTCCTGTTTCATGACGCGATTATCGATCATCGCGGGCGCACCTGGCCCCGCCCGGCAGCCCGGCCCGGCCTGATAGACTCGTGTCGCTAAGCGCAAGCCTTTCACGACCCGTAGCGGTCCGGCGAAGCCGACCGGCATCGTTGGCGAACGGCCCTCGGCGCGCCAGACAATCCGGAGATGATAATGAGCACCGAAGCGATTCCCGCACGGTTCGGCAGCGGCCAGGCCGTTCCCCGACTCGAAGACCAGCAGCTACTGAAAGGCCAGGGCCGCTACACCGACGATTTCCGGCTGGATGGCCAGACGGTGTGCGTGTTCCTGCGCTCGCCGCACGGGCATGCCCGGATCCGGTCGGTGGACAAACAGGCAGCCGAAGCCATGCCCGGGGTCGTGGCGGTGTTCTCGGGCGCCGATCTGGCGGCTGCCGGCGTCAATCCGCTGCCGGGCGTGGCCGGCGCCTGGAAGCGCGGCGACGGCAGCGACGCCGTGTCGGGCCCGCGTCACCCGATCGCCGTCGACAAGGTCCACTACGTGGGCGAGGCCGTGTGCATGATCATCGCCGAGACGCGCGCGGCCGCCCTCGATGCCGCCGAGGCGGTCGACATCGACTACGAGACCCTGCCGGCGGTCACCACGATCGATGCCGCGCTGGCCGCCGATGCGCCGCGCATCGCCGAGGGCGCGCCCGACAACGTCTGCGCCGAGATGCGTCACGGTGATCAGGCCAAGGCCGACGAGGCCTTTGCCAAGGCCGCGCACGTGGTCGGCGTCGATCTCGACAACCAGCGCCTCGCGCCGGCGTCGATCGAGCCCCGTTCGGTGCTCGCGTATATGGACAACGGCCGTCTGACCCTGCGCATGAGCACCCAGATGCCCACCGGCGTGCGCGGCACGCTGGCCGCGCCGGTGCTGGGCATGAAACCCGAGGACATCCGCGTCTTGGTCGGCGACGTCGGCGGCGGCTTCGGCATGAAGACCGGCATGTATCCGGAGGACGGCGCGGTGGCCTTCGCGGCCAAGGCGGTCGGTCGGCCCGTGCGCTGGATCGCCGACCGCAGCGAGGATCTGCTCTCGGCCGTGCACGGTCGCGACGTGCGCACACGGGCCGAAATGGCCTTCGACGCCGACGGCAAGATTCTCGCCTACCGGTTGCGCTCCGATGCCAACGTGGGCGGTTGCGCCAATCCGACCGGGGTCGCGATCCAGTTGTTGATCGGCCCGTGGGTGGCCACCAGCATCTACGACATCACGCTGATCGATTTCCACTTGCGTGCGGTCCTGACCAACACGGCGCCCACCGCTGCCTACCGCGGTGCCGGACGGCCGGAGGCGATCTACTTCACCGAGCGGGTGATGGACGAAGCCGCGCGCCAGCTGGGCATCGATCCGCGCGAACTGCGTCGGCGCAACATGATCCGGCCCGAGCAGATGCCCTACCAGAACCAGATGGCGCAGACCTATGACACCGGTGCGTTCGAGTCCATCATGGACCAGGGCCTCGCGCTGGCCGACTGGGACGGCTTCGACAAGCGCGCGGCGAACAGCCTCGAGAAAGGCCTGCTGCGCGGCCGCGGCATCGCCACCTTTCTCGAATGGACCGGCGGCAATGCGTTCGAAGAACGGGTCACGGTCAACATCACCGGCGACAGCATCATCGAAGTGATGACCGCGCTGATGCCGATGGGCCAGGGCATCGCGACCAGCTTTGCGCAGGTGGTGGTAGTCACCCTGGGCGTGCCGATCGACAAGATCCGCATCCTGCACGGCGACACCGACAAGGCCAACGGGTTCGGCAGCGCGGGCTCGCGCTCGATCTTCACCGGCGGCTCGGCCGTCGAGGTCGCCTCGCAGCGCACGATCGACAAGGCGAAGGAACTCGCCGCCGACGAACTCGAATGCGCGCCACAGGACATCGAGTACGTCGCGCCGCGTTTGCAGGTGGTCGGCACCGACCGTGGCATCGATCTGTTCGAGCTGGCGGGCAAACAGGACGGCGGCCAGATCTTCGTCGATTCCACCAGCTCCGTGATCGGCCCGACCTGGCCGAACGGCTGTCATATCTGCGAAGTCGAGATCGACCCCGACACCGGTCACGTCCAGGTCGACTCGTATGCCAACATCAACGACGTCGGCCGGGTGATCAACCCCATGATCGTGGTCGGCCAGCTCGAAGGCGGTGCGGTGCAGGGCATCGGCCAGGCGCTCTGCGAGCACGTGGTCTACGACGAGGACGGCCAGTTGCAGACCGGCAGTTTCATGGATTACGCCATGCCGCGGGCCGACGTCTACGGTGCGTTCAAGACCCAGATGGACCAGTCGGTGCCGAGCAAGAACAACCGTCTGGGCGTCAAGGGCGTGGGCGAGCTGGGCACCATTGGCGCCACACCGGCCGTGGTCAGCGCGGTCATGGACGCCCTGGTGCGCGCGGGAGTGTCCGACGAGCGCCGGCTGACGCTGCAGATGCCGGTCACCGCCGAGAAGGTCTGGGCGCTGCTGAACGGCTGAGGCCCGGCCGGCACGCGGCCAAGGGAGTGGCCGCGCGCCGAGCAGGCCAGCGTCGCCGCGCTCTTGCCGCGATGACCGCGCTTCGCCTCGTTCGTGGTCTGCTGGCCTTGCTCGTGCTCGCCGGGTCGGCGAGCCTGGCGGCCCAGACCCGCATCGTCTCGCTGGCACCGGCGCTGACCGAGAGCCTTTTCGACATCGGCGCCGGCGGCGCCGTCGTGGGCACGATGGAGTTCAGCGACCGGCCGCCCGAGGCGCGCGCCATCGCGCGCATCGGCAGCCACGCCGGTCTCGATCTCGAGCGCATCGTCGCGCTGCGGCCGACGATCGTGCTCGCCTGGGGTGGCGGCACGCCGGCCCTCTGGATCGAACGCCTGCGGGCACTCGCGCTGCCCGTCGAGGTGATATCGGTCGGCACGCTCGATGACATCGCCAGCGCCCTGGTCACGCTGGGGCGGTTGAGCGGGCATCGAGCGCAGGCCGATCGGCTGGCGGCCGAGGTGCGCTCGCGGCTCGCGCGGCTCGGCCGCCTCGGCCCCCGATGGCGGGCGTTCTATCAGGTCTGGCCCGAACCGCTGATGACCCTGAACGGCGAGCATGTGATCAGCGACGCAATGGCACGCTGTGGCGCCCGCAACGTGTTCGCGGCTCTACCCGCCCTGGTGCCGCACGTCGGCGCCGAAGACGTGCTGCGCGCCCGCCCGCAGGCGATCATCGCGGCGCGCGCGGCCGGCGACGACGCTGATCCGCTGGCCTTCTGGCGTCGTTTCACCGACCTGCCCGCGGTGCGAGAGGACCGCCTGATCGTGCTCGATGCAGACCGCATGGCACGGCCGACGGTCGCGATGCTCGACGAGGTCGAACGCCTGTGCGCCCGGCTCGAACGATAGTGAGCCCACGGGCGCGATGCCCGCGGAGCATGGCCCTCGGAGCAATGTCGTCAAAGCGATACCGTCGGGCCGATGCCGCCGACATCGATGGTTCCACAGAAGGCTCGGCGCAAGCGATGCGGTGGCACCGCCGCATCGATCAGACTGCCGGGAGACGCTACTTGCCGCCCGCATCGCGGCAGCGACGTCGCGCTAGGAAGACGCTCGTATGGGCGTCTCCCTAGCCCAGGCACCAGAGGCCGACACAGACACCGAACAACCACTGCGCGGCGAAGTCGAGCAGGCTGCCGACGATCGTGATCGGCAGCAGCACGCGGGTGAACAGCCACCACCAGGCGTAAGCGGTCATCTTCGGCTCGGGGATGGCGTTGCCGAAGACGGTTTGGGCGGGCGGCTTGCGAAAACCCATCAGGCGCTCGTTGGATGCACGCATCGCCTGCAAGCATCGGTGCGACAGTCGGCGAAAAACATCGGCGGGCAAACCTAGAATCGAATCATGGACCTGATCTGGGACGCCCCCGACCGCGATGCATGGCAGGCGCTGCATGCGCGCCGGGCCGGTGGCATACAGCAGCACTGGGCCTATGGCGAGAGCCTGCAGCGGCTCGGTCTGACCATAGCACGGCGCATGCTGCGCGCCGACGGTCGTGTGGTCGGATTGGCGCAGTTCGGCGTGCGCGGCGTGTTCGCGGCATTCCGGATCGCCCATGCCGGCAATGCACCGCTGTTCGATGAGCATTTGCCCGGTGAGTTGCGCGAGCGTGCGGTCGCCTTGCTGGCTCGGTCACTTGCGTTGGGCCCCGCCCGGCTGGTGCTGGTGAGCCCGGACGGGGCCGATCCCGCGACGACCGGCCTGGCCGGGCGGCGCGCGCTGATGACCGGCCAGGCGACCGTGCTGGTCGACCTGGGCGGCGGCGACGCGGCGATGCGCGCCCGCCTGAAATCCAAGTGGCGCAACGGCCTGGTCAATGCCGAAGCGTCGCCGCTGAAGATCGTGCCGATCGCCCGCCAGGGCAGTCAGCTCGACTGGCTGCTCGAACGCGACAAGGAGCAACAGCAACGGCGTGGCTACATGGCCTTGCCGGCGGGTTTCGTGACCGCCTGGCGCGATCTGGGCCCGCGCGACGGCGCCGGCGCCGAACTGCTCGGCCTGCGCGCGGAGCTCGGTCGCGAGCCGGTCGCGGCCATGTTGTTCCTGCTGCACGGCCGGCGCGCCACGTATCACATCGGCTGGAGCGACGACCGTGGTCGGGAGCACGGCGCACACAATCTGTTACTTTGGCGCGCGATGCAACAGCTGCGCGACCGAGGTGTCGAAGTGCTCGACCTCGGCGGCGTGGATACCCAGCGCGGCGCCGGGATCGCGCGCTTCAAACTGGGCTCGGGCGGCGAGGTGCGCTGGCGCGCGGGGACCTACTCGATCTGATCGCGCCGGCGGCGGGCGTTTGCGTCCGTGCCCGATGGTGGTCTGGCCGCACCCCGGATCTCGACGACTCCGGCGCGCTGGTCGAGGCGGGTCGACGTCGGAGGCGTACGACGCTGGTCGAGACCGATCGACCTCGGGCGACGCTGGTCGACGTCCGAGGCGTACGACACTGGTCGAGGCCGATCGACCTCGGGCAACGCTGGTCGACGTCCGAGGCGGACGATGCCCGTCGACGTCCGAGGCGACCATCCGAGACGTTCGTCCGATGCGAGGCCTCCAAGCGAGGCCGTCACGTCGCATCGTGGAAGATGATGCCCAGCACGTAGCGCTCGCCGCGCCGCACTTCGCCGACCCCGTGGCGCACGGTGGCCCGATAGAAACCGCGCACCCCCGCCACCGGTCGATGGCGAACCGGGAACACGACCGCATCGCCCTGCCCCATCGGCGGCACGATCACCCGCGACTGCTGGCGGGGTCGCTGCTCGGTCAACACGAACTCGCCACCGTCGAATTCGCGATGGGGATCGGACAGCAGGATCGCGATCTGGAAGGGGAACACCAGCTCGCCGTAGACGTCCTGATGCAGCCGGTTCTCGTCACCCTCGCCGTATTTCAGCAGCAGCGGCGTGGGCCGCGTCTGCCCGGCCGCATGACAGCGCTTCAGAAAGGCGGCGTGGGCCGATTCGAAGCGGGTGTTCAGACCCAGTGCGGCCTGCCAGGCGTTGGCAAGATCGACCAGCAGCGCATAAGCGCGTTCCCGCAGGGTAACCACCAGCGGCGGCAACGGCCGGGCAAAGTATTGATACTCGCCACGGCCGAACCCGTGGCGCGCCATCACGATCCGCGAGCGAAAACGGCCCGCGTCGTCGTAAAGCGCCCGGATGGCTCGACACTGCTCGAGCTCCAGCAGCGCCGGGACTCGCGCGTAGCCGTGCGTGGTCATCGCATCGGCCAATGCCTGGGCGTCGGGCAAGCGCCCGAGCAGACCAGCGATATCGCAGCGGCCGTCCACGCTCACGAGCGGGCCGCTTCGCGATCGAGCAAGGCGCGCTTGCGCTGGATGCCCCAGCGGTAGCCGGCCAGTCCGCCATCGGCGCGCACCACGCGATGGCACGGAATGGCTACCGCCAGGGTGTTGGCCGCACAGGCGGCCGCGATCGCACGTGTCGAACGCGGCATGCCCAGCGCCTCGGCGAGCGCGCTGTACGACAGTGTTCGGCCCGCGGGGATCTCGCGCAATGCCTGCCAGATGCGCTGCTGAAACGCGGTACCGCGGATGTCGAGCGGCAGATCGAGCGTGTCGCGCCGGCCGTCGATGAAGCCGACCACATGCGCGATGTGATCGGCGAAAGCCGGGTCGTCGCCGATCAGCTCGGCGTTCGCGAAACGGGCCTGGAGTTCGTCGACCAGGGCCTGCGGATCGTCACCGATCGAAATGGCGCAAACCCCGATGGCGGTGGCCGCCACCAGCACCGAGCCCAACCAACACTGACCGACCGCGAAACGGATCGTCTCGCCGGCGCCCGCCGCCCGGTGGGTGCGCGCCTGCATGCCGAGCGCCGCCTGCGCCTCCTCGTAGAAGCGACCGCTCGAGTTGTAGCCGGCGGCATAGATCGCGTCGGTCACCGACGGTTCGTCGGCCAGGCTTTGGTTCAGCCGGCCGCGGCGCACCGCCTGCGCGTAGGCGCGCGGGGTCACGCCGAGCGCGCGCTTGAACAACCGGTGGAAGTGATGTTCGCCGAGCCCCGCGTTGGCGGCCAGTTCGGCCAACGAAGGCGCACTCGGTGCGCCCTCGATCAGGCGGCAGGCGGCGACGATGCGGCGCCGTTCGCCGGCATCGGCCAACGCGATCTGCGGATGGCAACGCTTGCACGGCCGAAATCCGGCCTGCTCGGCCGGCTCCGGCCCGGCAAAGAAGCGCATGTTCTCGACACGCGCCGGGCGCGACCCACAACTGGGCCGGCAGTAGACGCCTGTGGTCGTGACCGCGTACACGAAGCGGCCGTCTGCGGCGGGGTCGCGCGCGCGCACGGCCGCAAGCCGTGAGGCATCGTCGTCAGCGGTGTTCACTTGCAGACCTTGCATGATCGGAGCGTTCATGACTCGGTTCTCACTCTATGCTCATCGAGGCCGTCAGCATAGCGAGCGTCCATCGGCGCCGCACTCCGCTGCTTGCGGTTCAATTCATGGGGCCGGGTACGCGGCGTTTCGCGTTTCATGTTCCGACACTCTCCCTAGAATCACGGCATTCAAACTCATTCGCCCCAGGAGACACCATCATGCAACTCACCCTCACCCAACGACGCGCGCTGGTGACCGGCGCCAGCCAGGGCCTCGGCTTGGCCATGTCGCTGCGCTTCGCCGAGGCCGGTGCCGATCTGGCTCTGGTCGCCCGTCGCGCGGACGTTCTCGAACACGCGCGCGAACAGGTCATGGCGCGTGCGCGCGGCGGCGCGCGCGTGGTTGCCATCGCCGGCGACGTGAGCACCGCCGAGGGCTGCGCGGCGATCGCGGCGGCCGCCGACGAGGCGCTCGGCGGTGTCGACGTGCTGGTCAACAATGCCGGCTCTTCGTGCACCGGCCCGTTCGAATCGCACGACGACGAGGTCTGGCAGCAAGACATCGATCTGAAACTGTTCGCCGCCGTTCGTTTGTGCCGCGCGTTCATGCCCGGCATGCGCGAGCGGCGCTGGGGGCGGGTGATCAATGTGCTGAACACCTTTGCCAAGGCGCCGGCCGCCGGCACCGCACCGACCTCGGTCACCCGCGCCGCCGGCATGGCCCTGACCAAGGCATTGTCCGCCGAGTATGCCCAGCACAATGTGCTGGTCAACGCGCTGCTGGTGGGCCTGATCGAGAGCGATCAGTGGGTGCGACGCGCAGCCCGCGAGGGGCGATCGCTCGAATCGCTGCAGACCGAGCTGGCCCGGCGCATTCCGCTCGGCCGGATCGGCACGGCCGAGGAATTCGCGAACATGGCCTGCCTGCTGGCATCGGACCAGGGCGGCTACATCACCGGGACGGCCATCAATGTCGATGGCGGAATGTGTGCCGTGGTGTGAGCGGACGAGCCGACGGCGGCATCAGCCGGAGAACACCTCGGGATCGAGCAAGGCCTCGATCTCGTGGCTCGGGCAGTCGTCGTTGAGACAGGCGTGAAGCAGGCGCAGCAACATGAGCCCGCCGACGCGTGCCCCGAGCCACAGGGCATCGTCGTCGGTGGCATCGGTGCTGGCCTGGATGAGTCCGCGCCAGAGTGGCTCGAAATGCTCGCCGGCATCGGACATCAGCCGCGTGAGGCAGCGACTGGCGCCGGCCGGGATGGCCGCACGCGCGAGCGCCTCACGCAATGCGTCGCCGGCGACGCCGCTGAACAATTGATCCTGGACGGCGGCCGCGCCGATGAATGCGGTGGGCAGATCGATGTCGATCTGACGCATGAAGTGCGTTCGCCAGAGGTGGACGTCGATCGGCAAGGCCCCGGGCGTAAGCCGCAGCGCCTGGAGATCGTCACTCGCGAGAGCCCGTGCGGCCTCCCAGCGCAGGCCAAGGCGCAACATCGGCTTGCGCATGCTCGGCAGGGATCGCGCCAAATCGTGACCGGCGACGGCGAATGCCCCTTGCGACAATGCGCCCAGCAGATGCCAGTGCGCGCTCAACAGGCGCCGATACTGGTCGGCGGTGAAGCCGGCGACCGAATACGTGCGCAGTTGTCCGAGCAGATGACCGCGGTAGTCCGCGGCGATCAGGGTCAACTGTCCGCTGGCGTCGAGCGTGGACGCATAGCCGGGGGGCCCGGTGCGGTCGGGCCCGGCGGTCATCGGCGTCGAAAACGGTTCGGGCTTTTGAATCACCCGATTAGGCTAAGCTGCGCGACAGGGATTGTCCATGGTCAAAGCAGGTGATGCCTCGGCGAAAAAAGGGCCGACATGCGCGGCAATTCCGTTCGTCGGCCCGCGCCAACTGCCGAATCCGGCTCAAGTGCGCACCGCGGGGAAAACCACACCGGCGTCAGCGACGCGAACGCAGGGCCCGGGTGGCCTCGTCGTCGATGCTCCGGCCGTCGGTGGACAGCTCGACGCCATAGTCGTTGCGCGCGCTCTCGGCCGACAATCGCTGTAAGCGGACATCCTCGAGCACCCGCGCGGGCTCGCGCTCGAACGGATCGCCGTAGCCGCCACCACCAGGGGTGCCGACCTGAACGCGATCACCCGCGGCCATGACGATGTCCTGCGCCTTGGACAAATGCGGTGGCACGAAGGCGTCGCCGCCACGCCAGACGGTGACCGTGTTGACCGCTCCCGGGCGACCGCCCCTTACACCCGGCGGGCCCTCACGCCCATGGTCCATCACGAAGCTGGCGCGCGCCTCGCCGCGCAGCAGCTCGACCTCGTAGTCGATGCCGAAGCCGCCGCGATGACGGCCGGCACCGGCCGAATGCTCGCGCAGCGCATAGCGCCGGTAGAGCACCGGAAACGCCTGCTCCATGATTTCGATCGGCGGTGCCTTCGAGATGCCGATCGTGGAGCAGCCGTTGCTGAGCCCGTCGTGATCGGCATTGCCGCCATAACCACCGCCCGATATCTGGTACATGACGAAATCGCGGCCGCGTCGCGGGTCGGTGCCACCGAGCGCGAAATTGCCACTGGTGCCGGCCGGTGCGGCCGTGACGCGCTCGGGCAGCACGTCGACCAGCGCCAGGAACACCGCCTCGGCGATGCGCTGTGAAACTTCGGCGGCGCAACCCGAGACCGGGCGCGGATAGCGGGCATCGAGGAAGGTTCCCTCGGGCCGGGGCACGTGCAGCGGCTCGAAGGCCCCCGCGCTGATCGGCACCTCGGGAAAGATGTGGCGCATCGCCAGGTAGACCGAGCTGCAGGTGGTGGCGAAAACGGAATTCATCGGCCCCTGGCACGGCGGACTCGAGGCCGAGAAATCGAAGGTCAGGGCGCCGTCGGCCTTGGTCAGCGCAAGCCGGATGCGCAACGGCTCGTCGACCACGCCGTCGCTGTCGACGCAGGCCTCGCTGCGGTACGAGCCATCGGGAATGGCGGCGATCAGTGCGCGCATCTGTTCGGCCGCACGAACACGCAGCTCGGCGATCGCGGCGCGCACGGTGTCGTCGCCGTAGCGGTCGAGCAGCACGGTCAGGCGGTCTTCGCCGACCGCGAGCGCGGCGGCCTGCGCCTTGACGTCGCCGATGCGCTGCTCGGCGACACGGATGTTCGAGCAGATGATGGCGTAGATCTCCTCGTCGAGCACGCCCTGCTTGAACAGGCGGACCGGCGGCAGACGCAGGCCCTCCTGCTCGACCGCCGTGGCCGATGCCGAGAAACCGCCGGGCACGGATCCGCCGGTATCCGGCCAGTGACCGGTGTTCGACAACCAGCAGAAGATCCGGCCGTCCCGGTAATAGGGCTTGGCGAATCGCACGTCCATCAGGTGCGTGCCGCCCAGATAGGGATCGTTGACGATGTAGACGTCCTGCGGGCGCGGCGCGGCCGCCCGCCCGCCGGCGATCATCTCGATCAGCGACCGGGTCGAATACTGCATCGTGCCCACGAACACCGGCAGGCCGCCGGCGCCTTGCGCGATCAAGGCGCCGTCCTCGGCGGCGTAGATGCCGTCGGAGCGATCGTTGGCTTCGGCGATCACAGGCGAGAACGCGGCACGCGAGAAGCTCAGGTCCATCTCGTCGCAGACCTGCTGCAGGCCTGCCTGGATCACGCTCAGGGTGACGGGATCGAGGGTCATCGATGGTTCTCCTGCAACGTATCGAGGCGGGATCTGGACGTGCTCATCGCTCGCTCGCCAGCGACACGATCAGATTGCCGTCGTCGTCGGCGCGAACCCGGTCGCCGGGCTCGATCAACACGGTGGTGTCCATCTGCTCGACGATTGCCGGACCGCTGAAGCACGCGTGCACGGGCAAGGCGTCGCGCCAATAGACCGGCGTGTCGTGCCAACGGCCACCGATGTGCACGGGCCGCTCGCCGCGCTGCGCATCGGCCAGCGTGGCGCCACGGCCCGCAGGGTCGATCAGGCACGAAAGATCGACCGGCGCGCGCACGCCGATCACCGAGACATTGACGTTGACGAGTTGGGCACGGATCTCGGCCAGACCGACCCGGAAGCGCGCCTGGTAGGCACGCTCGAACAGGTCGTGCAGTTGGGCGCGGGTCGGTCGTGCATCCGGCAGGGGCACGCGCAACAGATGGGTCTGACCGATGAACTGCATGTCCACGCTGATGCGACACGCGACGCTTTGCACCGCCACGGGCTGCTCGCGCACGAGCGCCTCGCCCTCGGCGATGCGCGCATCGATGAGCGCATACAGCGCCGCCTCGTCGAGCCCGTCGACCGGCACGTTGAGCGTGTTGACGAAGTCGTGCCGAAGGTCGGCGACCACGCAACCGAGCGCATTCGTGATGCCCGGCCGGGCGGGCACCAGCACGCGCGGCACGCCCAGTTCGCGGGCCAGCGCGCAGGCGTGCAGCGGCCCGGCACCGCCGAACGCGAACAGCGCGAAATCGCGCGGATCGGCACCGAGCGAGAGCGACACCATGCGGATCGCGCCGGCCATCTTGGCATTGGCGACGCGAATCACCGCCTCGGCCGCGCCGATCGCGTCCAGGCCCAGGGGCGCACCGATGCGCTCGGCGAACACGGATTCGACGCGTGCGCGGAGATCGCCGTCACCGGTGACGCTCAGGCGGGCGGCATCGAGACGGCCCAGTAGCAGGTTGGCGTCGGCGATCGTGGGCTCGGAGCCGCCGCGGCCGTAGAACACCGGACCGGGATCGGCGCCGGCGCTCTGCGGACCCACCTCGAGCAGACCGCCGGCGTTGATGCGGGCGATCGAGCCGCCGCCGGCACCGACCGTGCGCACATCGACCATCGGCACGTGGATCGGCATGCCGTACTCGATCTCGATTTCGTGCGACACCGAGGGCTCGGCGGCACGGATCAGCGCCACGTCGCTGGAGGTGCCGCCCATGTCGTAGGTGATCAACTCGGTGATGCCGGCACGCCGACCGGTGTAGGCGGCGGCCATCACGCCCGACGCGGGCCCCGACATGACGGTCTTGGCGGCCTCGCGCGCGACCAGCTTCGAAGAGACCATGCCGCCGTTGCCGTTGACGACCAGCACGTCGCCACGGTAGCCACGCCGGCCGAGTTCCTCGCGCAGCCGCCGCACGTAGCGCTCGAGCAGCGGCTGCACCGACGCATTGACCGCCGCGGTCACGCCGCGCTCGAACTCGCGGCTCTCGGACAACAGCTCGTGTGCCAGTGTCAGGTGCGCCTCGGGCCATAGCTCCTGCACCAGGCGACCCGCCTCGCGCTCGTGCTCCGGGTTGGCGTAGGCATGCAGAAAATGCACGACCACCGACTCGCAGCCGGCCGCGCGCAGCGTGGCGATCGCGGCGCGGACCTGTTCGCGATCGAGCGGCGTGCGCACGCTGCCGTCGGCCAGCAGGCGCTCGTCGACCTCAATGCGAAGATCGCGCGGAATCAGCGGCTCGAAGCGGCCGACCATGCCGTACGCCTGCGGGCGGGTGCGCCTGCCCAGTTCGAGCACATCTCGGAAGCCACGCGTGGTGATCAGGCCGGTGCGGCAGAGCTTGCGCTCGAGCACGGCGTTGGTGGTGGTCGTGGTGCCGTGCACGATCAGTGAGACATCGGCAAACGCGATGCCGGTGGCCTCGAGCGCGGCGAGCACACCATAGGCCTGGTTCTCAAGCGTGCTGGGCACCTTGGCCAGGCGCACCTGCTGCGCATCGGGCTCGAACAAGACGAGGTCGGTGAACGTGCCGCCCACGTCGATACCCACCAGCGCGCCGTGCTCGTGATCGGCCATCGGGTCTTCATCCATGACGGAGTGCGGTGCGCACCGCCGGCAGCTGTTCAGCGTCGGCGCGGCGCCCGGGTCGCGATCGATTATGTCATGTGCAGCGCCCGCCACCGCCGCCCGGGCCACGCCCGCGGCGCAGGCACGGGTGCGTTAGTCCCAGCGGATCAGGCGCCGCTCCACCCCGTCGGCATCGGCCACCGACAGCACCCGCGGGCGGCCACCGTAGACCGCGGCCAGCCGCTGCGGATCGTGCAGATCGGTGATCGGGCCGGCATGCCAGCCGTCGGCGACGAGCAGCAACGCATGAGTACAAAACTCGAGCGCGATCTCGGGCTCGTGCAGGGCCATCAGCATCAGCCGGTCCTCGAGCGTCGAGAGCATACGCATGACGGCCACCCGGCTCGGCGGATCGAGATGAGCGATCGGCTCATCGAGCAGCAGCACCGGCGTGTCCTGCGCGAGCGCGGCGGCCAGCGCCACCCGCTGCCGCTCGCCGCCCAAGAGCGAACGAATGTCCCGCCCGGCGAACGGCTCGAGATCCAGCAGCGCCAGCGCGCTCGTGACTTCCGGCGCGTCGCCGACATCCATTCGCCAGCCGGCGACGTACGGCCGCCGTGACAAGCCGACATGCTCGCGCACGCTCGCTCCGAAACTGTCCTGTCGATGCTGCTCGACGAGCGCGCGCCGGCGCGCGAGCGCCAGCGGTGGCATCGCACCGAGCACGACGCCGTCGATCGATATCTCACCCTTGGCCAGCGGCAGCAGACCCGCGATCGCATGCAGCAGACTGGACTTGCCGCGCCCGTTGCCGCCCAACAGCGCCCAGCGCTGGCCGCGCGCCGCCCGCAGGCTCATCGCTTCGATCAGGCGGCGGCCGCCGACGGCGACCGAGATATCGCGCAGTTCGAGAAGAGGCGCGGCCGTGCTCATCGCATGCCCCGGCGCAGCAGCAACACGAGGAACAGTGGCACGCCGATTGCGGCGGTCACCGCACCCACCGGCAATTGCAGCGGCGCCACCACCGAGCGCGCGAGCGTGTCGGCCAGCGCCAGGCCGATCGCGCCCGCGACGCCCGAGAACGGCACGACCAGACGTTGATCGTTGCCGGCCACCAAGCGCACGATGTGCGGCACGACCAGACCGACGAATCCGACCGGTCCGGCCGTGTAAACGGCCAATGCGGTCAGGGCGGCGGCCAGCGCGACGATCTGCACGCGCCGTCTTGCGACTGGCACGCCGAGCGTGGCCGCGCGCAACTCGCCGGCGGCGATCAGATTCAGATCCGGTGCCAACGCGATCGCCACCGGCGCAAGCAGCAGCAGACCGAGCCAGGACGGCCAGGCGACCCGCACCGCACCGAAATCTCCCATCAGCCAGAGCATGGTTGCGCGCAACGGCTGCGCCGGCAGCACCACCAGCAGAAGGCTGACCAATGCGCCGCAGGCTGCGGCCAGGATCACGCCGATCAATACCAGCGCGATGCCCATCGGTGGCGCGCCCACCGGTGCGGTAAGAGCGCGCGCGCCGAGCGTGAATACCAGCACCGTGATCGCCACCGCCCCCGCGAGCGCGCCCACGGCGGCAAATGCCGTGCCACCGAGCAGCAACGCGAGCAAAGCGCCCGCCGAGGCGCCCCCGGAAATGCCGAGGACGTACGGATCGGCCAGTGGGTTGCGCAGCAGGCCCTGCAGCATCGCGCCGGCGATGGCCAGCGCTGCGCCGCAGGCGCCCGCCGCCAGCAGCCGCGGCAAGCGCAGCTCGGCGACGATCACCGAGGTGGTGCCATCATCGACGAACAGCGCACGGAGCGCACGCCCGGGGGCGATCGTCTCGCTGCCGACGGTCACACCGAGCACGAGCGTCAGCGCGGCAAGCAGAAACAGCGCGAACGCGACCATCGCGATGCGGGGCGACGACCCGCGGCCGAACGACGATTCGCGGTGGTGTGGCGACCCCGCACGCCCGGATGCGCCCGGCCCTGCGGACGATCGCGAAGGAGGCGGTTCGGCCATGGTTCGATATCGGACCGCAGCGACGATCAGCGTGCCGGGTAGCGCACGCCGGCCATCAGCAGGCGACCCTGCTGCGCATAGCCAGACGCGGTCGTGTAATCGCGATCGGCGGCATTGGTGACCGACATGAATGCCTCCCAGTGGCCGCCGAACCGGCGTGCGACCGAAAAATCGAGCAGACCGTAGCCGGCCAGACGGCGGGTGTTGGCCGGATCGTCGTAGCGCGCCCCGACGAGCGTCAGGCGGGTGCCGATCCGCCAGTCGCCGGGCGCCCAGACGAGCGAGGCGCCGAGCTTGCGGGTGGCGCGGCGGGCCAGACGCTTGTCGAGCGTGCGGTCCTGGGGATCGGCGAAATCGGCATCCAGGCGCCAGCGCCACGGCCCGTGCTCGCGCGCCAGCGAAAGGCCGGCGCCGACCAGCAGCGCGTCATTGACGTTGTCCGCGCAGCCGAATGCGAACTGCGGCGACGGGTCGGGACAGACCGGCGCGTAGACCACCAGATCCTCCACCTGATTGCGATAGAGCACTGCCTTGGCGTGCCAGCCGCGGGAGCTGTCGCCCTCTGGATCGAGATAGGCGCCGAGCTCGAACGACCGTGCATGCTCCGGCCGGATGTCCGGGCGGCCGTAGTTCGGGTAGTACAGATCGTTGAACGATGGCGCGCGGAAACCGGTGGCCGCCGAGCCCCCGACCCGCCAGCCGCCGCCGAGCACATAGCCGTACGCGAGCGTGCCGTGGGTCTGCGTGTCGAACTGATTGCTGTCGTCGCGGCGCACGCTGAACTGCACGATGTGCGGCCCCTCGCGCCCGGAGATTGCGAGCGAATAGCCGACGGTGCGCCGCGTCGGCGCGTCGTAGGCGGTGGATTCCAACGACTGGTGCAAGGCCTCGACGCCGAAGCGCAGTTCCACGCCCGGGCCCAGCGCGCGCGTGTTTGCCAGGCCGATCTGATCCTGCGTGCTCTGGTACACACCGGGGAAGCTCGCCACGGTCTCGCTGCGATCGGTGCTACGGCCCAGTCGTAGTTGCCACAGGCCGCCGTCGGGTGTTTCCTGCTCGGCGCGCACACCGGCCAGTTGCATGCGCGAAAGCACGCGTGCGTCGGCGAAGGCGCCGTCATCGAAGTCGGTGTCGACGTCGGTCTGTATCAGCACGGCGTGCCAACTGGCTCCGGAGGCGCTGTCCGCCCCCAGCGTCAGCATGGCACCGTTACGCTCGAAACCGTCACGATCGTCGTTGGCCTGGACGCTGCCCGGGCGGGAGACGTCGAAGCCGTCGCTACGTTCGTGGCTGAGCCGGATCTGACCCTTGATGCCCTGACCCGCGCCGTAGCCGGCCAAGGCGCGGCGCGAGCCGAGGCCACCGAACGCGAGTTCGCCGCTCGGACCCCGACCCCGATCCAGGTCGGGACTGAACAACTGGATGACGCCTCCGACCGCATCGGCGCCATACAGGCCGGACGCGGGCCCGCGCAGCACTTCGAGACGGTCGGTGAGCATGATCGGCAAGGCCTCGAAAGTCGGCTGGCCGAGCGAGACCGACGAGACGCGAAAGCCATCGAGCAGGACCAGCGACTGGGCGGCGCTGGTGCCGCGCAAGAGCACCGTGGCAGTGCTGCCCGGACCGCCGTTGGAGATCAGATCGAAGCCCGGCAGCGAGCCGAGCAGGCCCGCGGTGCTGGCGGTGCCGGCGGCACGGGCATCGGCGATGCTGCCCGACTGCACGTCGGAAATCAGGTCTGTGACCGGCTTCGGGGTGGCGGTGGCCGTGACGACGATCGCGGGCAGTTCGGTGGATCGGGCCTTGCCCTGAGCGAGCGCCGGCGAAACACCGCCCAACCCGAGTGCAACCGCGACGAAAATGGATGCGAAGCCCGCGGGCGCGCCGCGGGCGAATGAAACGACGGACATGGCAACCACTCCCTGCGCGCACGCCCCGTGCGCGTCGACGGACGTCAATGGCATGTGCCGGCAGGCGCCGCAACCGCAGGCCCACCAGGCACGCTGATCGATGGCCGGTATCCGGGCTGGCGGACATCCGGTCTCCCGCCTTCCCGACCCGGCGAGGTCAGTGGCACTGGGAGCCGATGCCGGCGGACAGGAACGACCAGAGCCGTTCGAGCCCGCGGCGGCGATCCGCTTACCGTTGCGGGGGCAGCGCAGTTTGGGCGTGCATCGCGCGCCTCACTGCTTCCCGTTTCGGGCGGGCCAGGCGATCACGCGCATCGTTACGAGCACGGGTGACCGTCGGACCGTCCTACCCCACGCCGAAAACGGCGTGGGCACCATCGATTCCCGAGTATACAGAGCCCGCACGCCGCGAATGCGATGTCGAAATCCCTCCCGGGTCCATCGTGCGCACGCCGGCGACGCGCGCGGAAGCCATGCCCGAACGCGTGCGTCAGCCCGCGGCCCGGGCCTCGCGCCAGGCTGCGAGCAGGCGCGCGACGCCGATGTCGATGCGCTCCGGCGGGTTGGTCGCGAAGCTCAGCCTGAGCGTGGCCGTGTCGGGCGTTGCGTCGTAGAAGGCCTCGCCCGGTACGAAGATCGCGCCGTGCGCGAGGCCACGCTGCAACCAGGCGGACGACTCCACGATCGCATCGTCGCGCAAGCGGGCCCAGACGAACATGCCGCCCTGCGGCCGGTTCAGCGACAAGGCCTCCCCGAAGTGACGACCCAGCGCCCGCTCGAGCGCCTGATGGCGCTCGCCGTACAAGGTTCGCAGCGCCGGCAGCCGCGCCTGCAGCCGGCCACTGGCCAGGTAGCGCGCGGCGGCCAGTTGGATCAGTGTGGAGGTGTGCAGATCGAGCGCCTGCTTGATGCGCACGGCTGCCGCGAACAGCGATTCGGGCAGCACCAGCCAGCCGATGCGCAGGCCTGGCGCCATCACCTTCGACAATGACGATACGCTGATCACGCAGGGGCTTGCACCCGACGCCGAAACCGTTTCGGCCAGCGCCGCCATCGATCTCACACTCTCCCCGGCAAAGCGCAGAGCACCATAAGGATTGTCCTCGACCACCACGATGCCGTGCCTTGCCGCCACCTCGAGCAAGGCGCGGCGGCGATCCAGGCCGATCGTTTCACCGGTGGGATTCGCAAAATCGGGAACCAGATAGAGCAGACGCAGCCGGCCGTGCGCTCGTGCGGCACGGTCGAGCGACTCGGGCAGCGGGCCCTGCTCGTCGCAGGCGAGCCCGAGCAGATCGGCCTGCGCGAGCCGGAATACCGATAGCGCCGCCAGATAGGTGGGCCTGGCGAACGCGACCGCATCACCGTCGTCGAGCATCAGGCGGGCGACCAGATCGAGCGCCTGCTGCGAGCCGGTGGTGACCAACAGGTGCTCGGCGTCGGCCGGCGCGCCATTGCCACTCATCCATTCGGCGAGCGCGGCGCGCAACTCTGGTTCGCCTTCGGACTCACCGTATTGCAATGCATGCCGATGATCGGCCAGCACCTCCTCGAAGGCGGCACGCACGCCATCACCGTCGAAGCCGTCGGCGCTGGGCAGACCGCCGGCGAAGGAGATCATGTCGGGTCGCCGCGCATGCGCGAGCAGATCGCGCACGGCCGATGACCGCAGCCGATCGAGACGCCGCGCGGGGCGGACAAGGGGCGGGTGCGCGAACGCGTCGGAATCGGCAATCGGCAGGGCTCGAGCTGTGCTCATGGCGTCGTCTCCGTCTGGTCGGGTCGATCAGCATGCCCGCTCGGCCGCGCTCGTGGCAGGGACGGTTCGAGCCGGGACGACCGGCGGTGTACTGGTCGTCGGGCCGGCACAGTCGGCCGGCGAACGGCTCCTCGCCCGCCTGTCTCATGTCGGTCCGGCTGACGAAAATTCCGCCGTCGTGAGATTTCGCACATTGCGACCGGCATCGGCATGACGTTGTTCACGGCGGCAGATCACCGCGCGCCTAGAGTGGCGTCATCGCGGCGCACGACGCCGCCGAAAAGGACGATGCCATGAACAACCGTCACCAACAGAAGCAGGTTCGCCAGAATCGGGCCGTTTCGTCGATGGGCTCACTCGTCGCGCCAGACCTTGCCGTCGAGGCCGCCCAGCGCCTGTACGCAAAAAGCCACCACGGCCTGCGGTTCTGTTGCGAGCACCGCGAGGTGTTGAGCCTGCACGAGGCCAAACTGCGTGACGAGCACGAAGCCAAACGCCGCCGGGCGCGCCCTCACGACGACGACTTCGACCTCGGCGAGCGCTTCACCGAGAATCTGAAGCGCAACGCGAGCGTGCTGCTCATCGAAGAAGAGATCGATGACGACGACGCCGGGCAGGACGACTGGGATTTCGACGCCGAGATGATCGCGCTGGCCGAGGACGAGATCGACGACCTGGCCGAACTCGAGGTTTGACCCGCCGGATTCAGAGCGCTTCGCGCAACACCAGATTCGAGCGGTGGATCAGCTCGGGTGATTCCACGTAGCCGAGTCTGGCCTCGATCTCGGTCGAGGGTGTGCGCACGATACGGGCGGCATCGGCGCTCGCATAGTTGACCAGGCCGCGTGCGATCTCGACGCCATCGGGATCGACGCAGGCAACGACCTCGCCGCGCTCGAAGACGCCACGCACCCCGGTGACGCCGATCGGCAGCAGGCTCTTGCCCTGTTCGCGCACGGCGCGCACCGCACCCGCATCGAGCACCAGCGCGCCCCGCAACTGCAAATGACCGGCGAGCCATTGTTTGCGCGCCGCCAGCCGCTGCATCCGGGAGATGAATTCGGTGCCGAGCAACTCGCCACGGGCCAGGCGCACCAGCACGTCCGGCTGCCGCCCCGAGGCGACGATGGTGTGCGCACCGCTGCGTGCCGCGCGACGCGCGGCCGACACCTTGGTCGCCATGCCACCCCGCCCCCAACTGGACCCCGCATCTCCGGCCATATCGGCCAGACGCGGATCGCGCGCATTGACCGAGCCCAGCAAAGTGGCCGACGCGTCCTTGCGGGGATCGGCCGTGTAAAGGCCTTCCTGATCGGTGAGGATCACCAGCAGATCGGCCTCGACCAGGTTCGTGACCAGCGAGCCCAGGGTGTCATTGTCGCCGAACTTGATCTCATCGGTGACCACCGTATCGTTCTCGTTCACGATCGGCAGCACGCGCATCGACAACAGCGTCAGTAGCGTGGCACGCGCATTCAGATAGCGTTTGCGGTCGGACAGATCGTCATGCGTGAGCAGCACCTGCGCGGTCTGCATGCCGTGCGCGCGAAAGCAGCTTTCATAGACCTGCGCGAGCCCCATCTGGCCCACGGCGGCTGCGGCCTGCAGCTCGTGCACCTCGTGCGGGCGATCGCGCCAGCCCAGGCGCAACATGCCCTCGGCGATCGCACCGGAGGAGACCAGCAGCACCTCCTTGCCCATGCGGCGCAGCTCGGCGAGCTGCGCGGCCCAGGCCGAAATCGCGGTCGCATCCAGGCCGCTGCCATCGTTGGTGACGAGGCTGGAGCCGATCTTGACGACCACGCGCGAGGCCGCCGGCATCAGCTTGCGCGGTGCGACCGGGGTATCGGTTTGATCGGCGCCCGTCGCGTCGGCGGCCTGCGGTTCGATCGGTTCTTGAAACCCGTCTGGCGCGCTCACGCAGACACCCTCATTCGTGCCGCCGGCGACCGGCGGTGTCGTGCCCGCCGACGGAGGCACCCGGATCGCCCGGATCGACCTCGCCCGAGGAAGCGGCAGCACCGGTCTCGTCCAGCGCGCGCGGATCGTCCGCTTCGAAGGGTTCCGGCTCGGGCCGGTTCGCGCGCACGAATGCCTCGGTCTGACCGCACAGCGCCTCGACCCCCTCGCCCGACAACCCGGACACGCAATAGACATGCGCATCGTCGATCGGCAGCGCATCGCGGCCGCGGCCGCGGAAGCGCTTGATGAAATCGGCCACCCGCTTGGCGCGTTCGTCCGCGGGCACGAGGTCGATCTTGTTGATCAACAACCAGCGAGGCTTGTCGGCCAGCGCCGGATCGTAGGCGCGTAGCTCGCGAACGATCGCGCGTGCATCGGCGGCCGGATCGGCATCGGGGTCGGCCGGCATGATGTCGACCACATGCCAGAGCAGCGACGTGCGCTGCAAATGGCGCAGGAAGCGATGGCCGAGCCCGGCGCCCTCGGCCGCGCCCTCGATCAGGCCCGGGATGTCGGCCACCACGAAACTGCGCTCCGGGCCGACGCGGACCACGCCAAGATTCGGGTGCAACGTGGTGAACGGATAGTCGGCCACCTTCGGACGCGCGTTGCTGATCTGCCGGATCAGCGTCGATTTGCCCGCATTGGGCAAACCGAGCAGACCGACGTCGGCGAGCACGCGCAACTCGAGCGACAGCGTGCGCGATTCGCCCGGCGTGCCCGGTGTGGCCTTGCGTGGCGCCCGGTTGGTGCTCGATTTGAAATGGATGTTGCCGAGCCCGCCCCGCCCGCCCTGCGCGAGCAGCAGTCTCTGGCCGTTGCGGGAAAGATCGCCGATCAGCTCACCGGTGTCCGCATCGCGCACCACCGTGCCCACCGGCATGCGCAGGACGAGGTCTTCGGCACCGGCGCCGTATTGATCCGAGCCACGCCCGTACTCGCCGTTGCCCGCCTTGTGCCGGCGCGCGTAGCGATAGTCGATCAGGGTGTTCAAATTGCGGTCGGCCAGCGCGTAGATGCTGCCGCCGCGCCCTCCGTCGCCGCCGTCGGGACCGCCCTTGGGCATGAACTTCTCACGGCGAAACGACACGATGCCGTTGCCGCCGTTGCCGGCAATGACCTCGATGCGGGCCTCGTCGAAGAACTTCATGGCGATTCAGGCTTCACGCACGAAAAAGCCCCGACGATGCGGGGCTTGCCGGGGCTGTCCCAAGCCCTCGCGCGGGTTACGAAAGAACTCGCTGCGAGTGGCCGCGGACTTGGCCACGGCGTGGCTCAGGCGCTCGGTTCCACCGTGACGGTGTGGCGGCGCAGCGCACCCTTGACGGCGAAATTCACGGTGCCGTCGATCAGCGCGTACAGCGTGTGGTCCTTGCCCACGCCGACGTTCTCGCCGGCGTGGAATCGGGTGCCACGCTGGCGCACGATGATGCCGCCGGCATTGATGGACTGCCCACCGTAGACCTTGACGCCCAGCATCTTCGGCTTGGAATCGCGGCCGTTGCGGGTGGAACCACCCCCTTTCTTATGTGCCATGAGTGCTCTCCTTTACCCGGCGCGACGGCCGCCGTCGAGTTCGTCTTGCAGCGTCTTGAGCGCGTCCCAGTCACCGGCAGCGGCCAGCTTGGCCTGCTCGGCCCAGGTGCCGGGATCGTGCGCGGCGAAGCGCGAACCGGCATCGGTGAGGATGCTCTTGAGGCGATCGGTATCGGCCGCCGCGAGATCGGCGAAGGACCGGATGCCGGCCGCCTGCAGAAGCTCGGCGATTTTGGGGCCGACGCCTTCGATGCGGGTGAGATCGTCGCCACCGGCGGCCGGCGCCGAGCCGGCGTCACCATTGCGGTAGCTGCGCCGCACCTCGGCCACAGCGGCGGGACTGCCGCCCTGAGCCGCCAGGTCGAGCGCCGCGCGCAACGCCTTGGCACGGGCCAGCGCCGCCGCCGGATCGGCCTCGCTGGCGCCCAGCGACGAATTGATGCCGCTGACAAAGACTTCGGTGTAGCGCTGGCGATGGCCCTGACGCTTACGGTAGTGCTTGCGACGGCGCATCTTGAAGATGCGAACCTTGTCGTGTTTACCGTGATCGAGCACCGTGAGCGCCACCTGGGCGCCCGACACCAGCGGATCGCCCACCAGAGACTGGTCGCCGTTGGTAACGGCAAGGACCTGATCCAGGGTGAGCACGCTGCCGATGTCCGACGGTATCTGTTCTATTTTCAGTTTTTCGCCGGCAGCGACGCGATACTGCTTGCCGCCGGTTTTTATGACCGCGTACATGGATGACCTCAAAGAACGAATACCCCGGGCCCGGATGATTGCCGCGATGCCGTCCTGCAATGAGCAGACCCGCGCAGAAGCTGACCCAGGGGAACAGAGAAGTATAGCGCGCCCCATTCCATTTCGGCAAGGATGGGTGGCGGAAGCCCTACTGCGACGAAGTAGAATACGAATACCATGAAACCAGCCGAGCTATTTCCGGTCCTGGCCGTCGACCTCGCCGAGGTCGATTCGGTCATCCGCAGCCAGTTGCGATCGGAAGTCGCCCTGGTCAACACCGTTGCCGATTACATCATCGGCGGCGGCGGCAAGCGCATGCGCCCCGTGTTGCTGCTGCTGCTCGCCCGTGCGCTCGGCTATCGTGGCGAACGCGGCCATTACCAGCTCGCCGCGGTGGTCGAGTTCATCCATACGGCCACCCTGCTGCACGACGACGTGGTCGACGAATCCAACCTGCGACGGGGCCGTTCCACCGCCAATGCCACCTTCGGCAACGCGGCGGCCGTGCTGGTCGGCGACTTCCTCTACTCGCGCGCCTTCCAGATGATGGTCGATGTCGACCGCATGCGGGTCATGAAGGTGCTGGCCGACGCCACCAACACCATCGCCGAGGGCGAGGTCCTGCAGCTCATGAACTGCAACGACCCCGACGTCGACGAGGCCCGCTACATGCAGGTCATCCGCTACAAGACAGCCAAGCTGTTCGAAGCGGCCGCACATCTGGGCGCGATCCTGTGCGACGCCGGCCCCAAGGCCGAGGAAGCCGCCGCCGCCTACGGTCGGCACCTGGGCACGGCGTTCCAGATCGTCGACGACGTGCTCGACTACACGGGCGCCACCGGCGACATCGGCAAGAACCTCGGCGACGACCTGCGCGAAGGCAAGCCCACACTGCCGCTGATCCACGTCATGCGCGTGGGCAGCGCCAGCCAGCGCGAACTGGTGCGCTCGGCCATCGAGACCGGCGATGCCGACCGCTTCGAGGAGATTCTGGCGGCCGTGCGCGATACCGGCGCGCTCGACTACGCACGCGACTGCGCGCGCCGCGAGGCCGATCTGGCGCGCAGCCAGATCGACACGCTCACCACGGCCAGCCACGATTCCGTCTACCGTGAAGCCATGCTATATTTCGCGGCTTACGCCATCGACCGGGATCGTTGACGGTCGGCTGGCTTGCGGGGTGTAGCTTAGCCTGGTAGAGCGCTACGTTCGGGACGTAGAGGCCGGAGGTTCGAATCCTCTCACCCCGACCAGGATTCCCTGAAAGACAGGCCGCTTCGTACGGCCTTTTTTCTTTTTGAATCAACAGTTTGGCAGCAACGACCCTGTCGTTCTACATGCCGATTCGCCCACGTCGGGTGTCGGGCCTGGTTGGGTGGTTTCCGGATTCGGCTCCTTCGCGCACCCGATGACCCCGCCAGCGTGCCGGTCGCTTCGCCCGCTGCGCATTTCCAGGGCGTGGGCGCACACCCCTCGCGGCCCAGGCAGGTACGCCCCTGCGCGACGCCGGGCCGCAGTCGGCCGCGCGTCATGACCGCAGGGGTCGAGATCGTGGTGCAGGGCCGCAGCGGCCGCGTCATCTATCGCGATGCCGAGGGTACGATCGATTGCCACTTCGAGTTCGGCGGCGGCGCGGTGATCGCGATCGTGCAGGCTGGCGACATCGATCGCTGGCGCGCGCGGTATGCCTGGGCCCTGCCCCGGCGCGAGGCCATCCTGCGCTTCATCGCCGACGACGTGATCCGCCGGCAGGCGCCCGACGCGCAGGCCGACATCGACTTCGATCGCGGCGATGTCCTGGTGCGCGCGCGCGCAGCGGCGCCGCCGCCGCCCGGCATCGACCGACCATGCGCCGGCGACGACAGCCCCCTCTTTCGGCGGCCTTCGCCTGCCCGACCGGCAACACCGGCGTCGGTTGCCTGGTATGCCCGCCTGCAGCGGCATCGCAACCGCCTGGCATGGGTCGTGCTGTCCGCCGCCATCGTCGCCGGAGCACTGATCTGGCTGAAGGAAAGCATCCTGGTCGTGCGAAGCGGGCCGGGCGTTCCGATCGGACGAAGCGTGCGCATCGACACCCACGTCGCAACGCTGATCCGAACGCAGGAGCCCTACACCCCGAGCCTGCACCGCGACGGTCGCGAGGACCGCTTTCGGATCGGGATCCACCTGGTGCCGTTGGCCGGCGGTCCATCGTCGCTGACCCCGATCCGCGAGCATCTGTCGTTCAATCAGTTCTCACTGGCGAAGATCCTGGGCAGCGACGGCCGCCGCCTGTGGTTCGACGTCAACGGCCCGGGAACGCTCGAGCTCGCGACGGGAAAGGTCGACCGCACGGTTGCGGCGCTGCCTCGCGACCTGACGGGTGCCACGCCCGGACCACTGCCGCCGCGCCCCGAAGCCGCTCTCGCGGCCGGCCTGGTGATCAGCCCCGGCGTTTGGTTCGGTTTGCACTCCGACGGTGAGCAGCAGCGCGACTATCGACCCGGGCAATGGGTGCGACGCGTGGCTGGCGTGGCCGATGGGCGCCCGCCACGACGACCGTACCGGGGGAGCCTGGAGGCCGACACGAACGATCGTCTGCACCGGATCGTATCGATCACACCGCTGGGCGACGAATCCTATGCCGAGGCCGCGCTGCTGCGCCGGGCTCCCGACGCCGAGCCGATCCGACTCGACGGCCCTGACAGCGTGCTGATGGTGCATGCCATCGGCACCATGATGCTGCCCGAGTTGGTGGTCACGCGCCTGGCACTCGATGGCACGCGGGTCTGGGAAACCCGTACCGGCATCGACCGGCGCGCACTGACGCAGATATTGCCGGGCATACGCGAAAGCGTTTTTGTCGGCACGCGCCCGCCGACGCCCGGCAAGGTTCCCGAACCCCTGCTGGTGATCATCGACCACGCCAACGGGACCGCGCGACAACACTCGCTCTGGCAACCCTGAGTCACGCGGCACGCCGGCGGGCCGTGCGTCAGGCCGGCTGCCAGCCCGCGAGGCGGCGACCGTCGGCCACCAGTCGCGTCAACAGCGGCGCCGGCGTCCAGTAACCGAAAGCATTGCCGCGTTGGGCGGCGTAGTGATGCAAGCGCTCGGCGATCACCTGCAGCCCGATCTCGTCGGCCATGAACATCGGGCCGCCGCGGAAGTCCGGGAAGCCGTAGCCGGCCACCCAGACGACGTCGATGTCGCCCGGACGGTAGGCGATGCCCTCCTCCAGGATTTTCAGGCCCTCGTTGATCAGTGGATAGAGCAGTCGCTCGACGATCTCCTGCGGCTCGATGGCATCGCGCCGGGCGATGCCATGGTGCGCCGCCAACTCGGCCGCCAGCTCGGTCAGGGCCGGGTCGCGCACCGGCTTGCGGCCTTCGTAGCGGTAGTAACCCTGCGCGGTCTTCTGGCCGTGACGGCCACGCTCGAACAAGGCCCGCACGAGCGCGCGGTAGCCGGGATCGTCGGGCAGGCCGCCGGCCTTGCCGTATTCGATGACGGTCTTGGCACCGACATCGACGCCGGCCATGTCCAGCATGCGGCACGGACCCATCGCCAGGCCCAGGGCCTCGACCGCGCCGTCCACCTGCGACGGCTCGGCGCCCTCCATGATCAGGAACTCGGCCTCGCGCATGTAGACCTCGGCCATGCGGTTGCCGATGAAACCGTAACAAACCCCCGAAACCACGGCCACCTTGCCGATCGTGCCGGCCAGTCTCATGACCGTGGCCAGCACCTCGGGTGCCGTCCGCGCGCCGCGCACGACCTCCAGCAGGCGCATCACGTTGGCGGGGCTGAAGAAGTGCATGCCGAGCACGTCGGCCGGCCGGCCGGTGGCCTGGGCGAGCAGATCCACGTCCAGCGTCGAGGTGTTGGTGGCGATGATCGCCCCCGGCCGGGCCACGGCACCGATCTGCGCGCAGACCGCTTTCTTGAGATCGAGGTTCTCGAACACCGCCTCGATCACCAGGTCGCAGTCGGCCAGTGCGTCGTAGGACAGTGCGCCGGAGAGCAGTGCCATACGCTGTTCGACCTGCTCGGCGGTGAGCCGCCCCTTGGCGGCGCTGGCTTCGTAGTTGCGCCGCACGACACCCAGGCCACGCTGCAGGGCCTCGTCGCCGACTTCGACCAGGACGGTCGGGATGCCGGCATTGGCGAAGTTCATCGCGATGCCGCCGCCCATCGTGCCGGCACCGACCACGCCCACCTTGCGAACGGGTCGCAGCGCGATGTCGCGCGGCAGGCCGGGGATCTTTGCGGCCTCGCGCTCGGCGAAGAACAGATGACGCAAGGCGCGCGACGAGGCGGACTGGCGCAGCGCCTCGAACTCGCGTGCCTCGACGGCCTCGCCCTGATCGAAGGGCAGCGCCACGGCGGCCCGCACCGCGCGCACGATGGCGGCGTGGGCCGGGTGGTTGGGCCGGGCAGCCGCCGCCTGCTCGGCCCGTTCGAACACACCGGCCTCGGGGGCCGCCACGGTCAGCGCGCTGGCCCGGCGCGGCGGCGTGCCGGCGGCGAGCAGCGCGTGCGCGGCGGCCAGCCCTGCCTGCCGCGGCTCGGCGTCGGCGAGCGCATCCACCAGGCCCGCCGCCAGCGCCTGCTCAGCGCCGATCATGCGACCGGAGCCGATCAGATCCAGCGCCAGCGCGACACCGACCAGACGCGGCAGACGCTGTGTGCCGAGCGAGCCCGGCAGCAGGCCGAGCTTCACTTCGGGCATGCCGAACCGGGTGTCGGGTCGCGCCACGCGGTGATGACAGGCCATCGCGACCTCGAGACCGCCACCGAGCACGGTACCGTGCAGCGCGGCCACCACCGGGCGGGCGCTGGCCTCGATCCGGCCCAGCAGCCGGTTGAACGACGCGGCGGAGAAATCGGCCGCGTCGAAAGTGGCAATGTCACCGCCGGCGACGAAGGTTCGGCCGGCGCAGTGGATCACCAGGGCGTCCAGTGCAGCATCGCGCTCGAATGCACCGAACGCCTCGACGAGGCCGGCGACGACCGCCGGCGAAAGCGCGTTTACCGGGGGCTGGTCGATGCACAGCAGGCCGATGCGGCCCTCACGGGACAGGGTAACGGCAGAGGTCATGGCGGGGGCGGCGCGCGGCCCCGCGCGCCGACTGGTTGAGCTTCGGGTCCAAGAGGTTAACCCGGCGCCGCGCCCGGGACTTGCGAAGAGTGGCTGGGGCGTCGGAAACCAGCGCGACCTGGACGTCGAGTCGGAAGGGTTCGGCATTCACGGCAGGAACTCGCCGTCGAGCATCCGCAGTCCGAGGCGCGCAAAGACATCCAGGGTGTCGCCGAAGAACGCGGCGCTCTCGGCGACCGCGGTGCCCAGACGTGCGCGGCGGCGCAGCCCGGCTGACATGGCGGCCTGACGAAACATCGCAAACGCCTGGTAGTAGCGCAGGTCCCGAGGCTGCCGGCCGACGGCGGCAAAGTAGCGCGCCGCCTGGTGAGCGGACCCGGGCAGGCCTTCGGCGGCGCGGTCCACGCCGCTTAGACCGGGCAGAAGATAGTCGGCAGGCAGCGCCTGCACGGCGAGGAACTGGCCGAGGTCGGCCAGCGGGTGCCCAAGTGTCGAGAGCTCCCAATCGAGCACGGCTGCCACTCGCGGCAGGCCGCGAAAGAACATCAGGTTGTCCAGCCGCGAATCGCCGTGCAGCAGCACGGGCGCCTCGTCGTCGGGCGGCATTGCGGCGCCCAGCCGGGCGATCAGCGCATCCAGCGTCGGTTCGCCCTCCGGCATCGACGTGTGGTATTGCTCGCGCCAGCGGTGCAGCTGTCGCTCGAAGTAGTGGCCCGGCCGGCCGAAGTCGCGCAGGCCGAGTGCGTCGATGTCGAGCCGGTGCACGGCGGCCATCTGATCGATCGCCGCATCGAAAATGGCGATGCGGTTCTCATGCGGCACCCCGGGCAGGCGTGGATCGCGGTGCACCTCGCCCTCGACATCGCTCATCAGGTAGAAACAGACCCCGATGGCGTCCGGATCCCGGCAATAGGCGTGCACGCGCGCAACCGGCACCGCGCTGCCATCGAGCGCACGAAGAACCCGCACCTCGCGATCGAGCGCGTGGGCACTCTTGAGCAGAGTGCCGGCGGGCTGGGTACGCAGCACGTAGCGCCCGCTGTCCGCCACTAGCCGCCAGATCGGATTCGAGTTGCCGCCGACGATGCGGCTCATCGAACGCAGTCCGCCAAAGCCCGGTGCATGCGCCTCGAGCCAGGCGCCGAGACGGCCCGCGTCGACAGGCGGAATCGTGACCGCTTTCATCAACTGCGACGCCTCAGCGCCCGGTCCATACCGGCTTTCGCTTTTCGTTGAACGCGGCCAGACCCTCGCGCGCGTCCTCGGTCATCGCCAGCAGCGCGATCTGGCTTTCGGTGTAGGCGACGGCCTGCTCGAAGGACATCGCCTCGATCGCCCGCATCGCGTACTTGCCACGCCGGATGGCGGTGGGTGATTTGTCGACGATGCGCGCGAGCAGCCACTCGACCTTTGCATCCAGCGCCGCAGCGGGCGCGAGGTGATTGACCAGACCGGCCCGCTGCGCCTCGGCGGCATCGAACGGTTCGCCACTCAGGGCCCACTCGCGCACCAGACGGCGCGGCACGAGATCCAGCAACAGGCTCATCACCTGCATCGGGAAGACCCCGACCTTGACCTCCGGCAGACCGAACACGACATCGTCGGCCGCCACCGCCACGTCGGTCATGCAGAGCAGACCCATGCCGCCGGCCATGCAGACGCCGTTGACGCGGGCAATCGTCGGCAAGGTGGCGGCCTGCGCCTCGCGCAGCAGATCGGCATAGTCGAGGTTCGGCCGCGACAGATCGAACGAGAAACCCTGGCCCGGCTGCAGATCCCCGCCGGCACAGAAGGCGCGCGTGCCGGCACCGGTGAGCACGATCGCGCGCACCTGCGGGTCGGCGTGCGCCTTGCGGTAGCCGTCGCGGATGCCGGCGATGACCTCGGCATTGATCGCGTTGCGCTTGTCGGGACGGTTGATGGTGATCCACAGGGCCTGCCCGCGAATCTGGTGCAGGACGACCGGCGAATCGGACGCGGGTGCGGCGCTCATGCCTGAACCTCCGGTTCGATCTCGAGCACGATGCGCCCTGAAGGCACCTGGTGCCCCTCGACGACATGGACCGCCGTGACGGTACCGGCCACGGGAGCCGCGTGAATGTGCTCCATCTTCATCGCCTCGAGGGTGACCACCGGCTGACCGGGCTCGACCCGATCGCCGACGCTCACCATGACCGCCACCACCCGGCCGTTCATGGTGGCACGCAGGCGGCCGTCACCTGCGCCGGCGAAGCCGGTGCGCCGGCTGGCGGCCCGCGAGGTGTCGAGCACCCTCAGGGGCCGGCCGCGGTAGCCGAGGAACAAGCGCGAACCCTCGCGAACATAGCTGGCGGTTTCCATGATGTCATCCAGGATGAAACGCAGCCGGTGCGCGGCGAGATCGACGATCTCGACCGTCTGGCCGTGGGCGTCCAACAGCACCTCGTAGCGATGCCCGGCGAGATGGCGCAGCGTCGCCACGCGGGCCTCGACACCGATCTCGAAGCGCAGGTGGATGGGCAGCGTCAATGTGAGCCGCCGGCCCGTGACCCGCGGCCGCGCGCCAGTGTCGGTCTCGACCAGCAGGACCGCCGCCAGCGCGCTGGCACGCGAAAGCAGCTCGGCATCCGGTGTCTGCAGCGCCTGCGCGTGCGCACCGATGAACGAGGTATTGACCTCGCCGTCGACGAACTGCGGATGGGCCAGACAGCGGACGAGAAACTGCTGGTTGGTCGTGACACCCAGCGCCACCGTGTCCTCGAGGCCGCTGACCAGCTGGCGGCGCGCCGCTTCGCGGGTGGCGCCGTGAGCGATGATCTTGGCGATCATCGAGTCGTAGTACGGCGGGATCTCGGTGCCCGAGGCCAGCGCGTGCTCGACACGCAGCCGCGGCGGCGGATGCCAGAGCGCCATCGTGCCACTCTGCGGCGTGAAGCCGGCATCGGCATCCTCGGCGCACAGGCGGACCTCGATTGCATGCCCCTGGAAACGCACGTCTTCCTGCCGGATCGGCAGCGGATCGCCGGCGGCGATGCTCAGCTGCAGTGCGACCAGATCGAGCCCGGTGATGGCCTCGGTGACCGGGTGCTCGACCTGCAGCCGGGTGTTCATCTCCATGAAGTAGTACTGGCCGTCGCGATCGAGTAAAAACTCGAGCGTACCCGCGCCCTCGTAGGCGATCGCCTTGATGGCCGCCACCGCGGTGGCGCCCATACGTTCGCGCAGTTCGGGCGTGACCGCCGGCGAGGGCGCTTCCTCGATCAGCTTCTGATGGCGGCGTTGGACCGAGCAGTCGCGCTCGCCCAGGTGGATCGCATTGCCGTGGCGGTCGGCCAGGATCTGGATCTCGATGTGGCGCGGATCGGCGATCGCGCGCTCCAGGATGACCGTTGAATCGCCGAATGCATTGAGTGCCTCCGACTGCGCGCTGCGCAGCAGTTCCGGCAGCTCGCCAGCCGATGGCACCAGCCGCATGCCCCGACCGCCACCGCCGGCCACCGCCTTGATCATCACCGGGTAGCCGATTCGTTCGGCCTCGCCCGCGAGACGCTCGGGACGCTGGTCGTCGCCCTGGTAGCCAGGGACGCAGGGCACGTCCGCCTCGAGCATCAGCCGCTTCGCGCCGGCCTTGTTGCCCATCGACGCGATGGCCCGCGGCGAGGGCCCGATGAACACCAGCCCGGCATCACGGCAGGCCTGCGCGAAGTGCTCGTTCTCGGCCAGGAAGCCGTAGCCCGGATGGACCGCGTCGGCGCCGGTGCGGCGTGCCGCGTCGATCAGCGCCGGTATGTTCAGGTAGGACTGCGCCGGCTGCGCCTCGCCGATGCACACGGCCTGATCGGCGGCGAGCACGTGCGGTGCCCGGGCATCGGCCGTGGAATAGACGGCCACCGTGCGATAGCCCGCATCGCGGGCGCTGCGGATGACACGCAGGGCGATCTCGCCGCGGTTGGCGACCAGCACCTTGCGAAACGGGGTGGCGAGAGGGTTCATGTCGATGCGTCTTCCGGTCATGGCCGGGCGACCGAGAACTGCATGCGCTGCGGCTCGCGCGCATCGCCCTCGCGGCAGACGGCCAGCACCTGGGCGAGCACCGCGCGCGTGTCCCGTGGGTCGATCACGCCGTCGTCGAGCACCAGGGCGCTGGTGGTGAACACGCTCATCTGGCTGTCGAAGCGATCGATGATGCGCTGCGACAGCTCATCGAGCCGGGCATGGTCCACCTCGCCCCTGCGACGCATGCTGGCCTCGGTGACGATGCGCATCGTCCCGGCAGCCTGCTCGCCGCCCATCACCGCGGTCTTGGCATTGGGCCAGCTGAAGCAGAAGCGCGGGTGGAAGCCGCGCCCGCACATGCCGTAGTTGCCAGCGCCGAACGAGGCGCCGCAATAGATCGTGATCTGCGGCACGCTGGCATTGGTCACCGCCTGGATCATCTTCGAGCCATGCTTGATGATGCCGGCTTCCTCGTAGGCCTTGCCGACGATGAAGCCGGTGGTGTTGTTCAGGTACAGGATCGGCGTGCGCGACTGGCAGCAGGCCTGGATGAAGTGCGTGGCCTTGGAGGCACCGGCCGGGTCGATCGGGCCGTTGTTCGTGACGATGCCCAGCGGGAATCCCTCGAGACGCACATGCCCGCAGACGGTTGCCGGGCCGTAGTTCTCGCCGAATTCGAGAAACTCTGAGTCGTCGCCGATGCGCGCGATCACCTCGCGCATGTCGACCGGTCGCTTGTGGTCGGGCGGCATCACGCCCAGGAGTTCTTCCACGTCGTAGCGTGGCGGTTTGAACGGCCGCGCCGGCGCGGCCCCCTGCGGCCAGTCGATCTGCGCGATGATCTCGCGGGCCAGCCGGATCGCGTCGCGGTCGTCCTCGGCAAGGTAGTCGCCCAGGCCCGAGATCGCCGTGTGCATCTCGGCCCCGCCGAGTTCTTCTTCGGTGGCCACCTCGCCGGTGGCCGCCTTCAGCAACGGCGGCCCGGCCAAAAAGGCCCGAGAGCGCCCGCGAACCATGACGATGTAGTCCGACAGGCCGGTCTGATAGGCCCCGCCCGCGGTGGACGAACCGTGGGTCACGGTGACCACCGGCAGGCCGGCGGCCGACATGCGCGCCAGATTGCGGAACAGATTGCCGCCGCGCACGAATTCCTCGACCCGGTAGGCCATCAGATTGGCGCCCGCGCTCTCCACCAGTTGCACGAACGGCAGCTTGTTCTCCAGCGCCAGTTCCTGGACCCGCAGCTGTTTGTCCAGCCCCATCGGCTGCAACGCGCCGGCGTCGATGCCAGAGTCCGAGGCACTGACCATGCAGCGCACGCCGCAGACGTGACCGATGCCCGCAATCACGCCGCCGCCGGGCACGCTCATGTCGAGGTCGGGGTTGTCCAGACCCAGGCCGGCCAGCGTCGACAGCTCGAGAAACGGTGCACCCGGATCGAGCAGCAACGACAGGCGCTCGCGCGGCAGCAGTTGACCGCGCTTTTCGAAGCGCTCACGCGAGGCGGCGGATTTCTCCACCGTGCGGCGCTCGTACGCGCGTATGCGCTCGATCAGCGCGAGCGTGGCACTGCGGTTGGCGATGAAGGATTCACTGCCAGGCGAAAGCTGCGATTCGATGAAGGCCATGACCAGGGTTCGAAGGGACTTGCCCCCAGCTTAGGCAAGCCCCGCGACCCGGTCTTGTGGGAACTGGCTGAACTGACCGCCGCCACCGATCCGGCCGGGCAGGCGACTATCCCCTGCCCGGACCGCCCATCGAGCGCTACCGGCGTATCGCCTCGCCAAACGGCACCCAGGATGCCCCGTCGAAACGTTGCAGACCGATGGCGTCGTAGATCTCGTAGTTGTCGGCGCTGGTCGACAGCGACACGCCCGGCAGCATCACCGGCGTCGAGAAGCCCCTCAGGCTCTGCATCTGTCGCATCACGTTCTCGCGCGTGAGCTCGTCGCCGCAGCGGCGCAGCACTTCCGTCAGCACCCGCGCCATCGAGTATCCGGAGACGTTGATCGTGTCCTCGGGGTTCTGCCCCGGCGCCCACTGTTTGACGAACGCATAGTACTCACGGATGCCGGCGTCGTCGCGCCATTGCGGGTCGAGCGGATTCTTCTGGTTGGCGATCGTGATCGCGCCCTTGGCGTTGTCGTAGCCGGCCGGCTTGAGGATCGAGGCGATCGAGGTGGTGCCGACCGGCAGGTAGAGTTGCGGCTTCCAGCCACGATCACCCGCCCGACGCAGGGCCTGCACCGTGAACTTGCCGTTGGTGACGCTGAAGAAGACGTTGGCATCCGATGCCGCGAGTGTCACCATCTGTGAGTCGACGGTGGGGTCGCTGACCTCGTAGGTGGCCTCGGCCACGATCATGCGCGCCGCCCGGTCTCCGAGTTCGGCCTTGAAGCCGTTGACGTAGTCGCGCCCGAAGTCGTCGTTCTGGCTGAGGATGGCGATGCGCGGCTCGGCGACCGTGGCGAGCATGTGGCGCGCGTACATCCGCGCCTCGGTCGGGTAGGACATCATCGCGGCGATCGTCCACGGATGGCCCTTCGGGTCGTTCCAGTGGCTCGAGCCGGTCATGATCAAAAGCTGCGGAACCTTCTTGGAGTTCAGGTACTTGTGCACTGCCATGTTCGAGGCCGTGCCGACCGCGCCGAACATGAGCAACACGCCATCGCGCTCGACGAGCTTGCGGGTCATCTCGACGGTCTTCGGGGGCGAGTAGCCGTCGTCCACCGAGAGCAGGCGCACCTTGCGGCCATTGATGCCGCCCTCGGCATTGACCTTGTCGAACCAGGCCGACGCGGTCTTGCCCAGGGAGCCGAGCATGGAAAGCGGTCCGGAATACGGCAGGGTCTGGCCGATCAGGATCTCGGTGTCGCTCGCACCGGAGTCATAGCGCTTGGCTGCCACCGCCGGCAGACCGACACTCGCCAATGCCGCACCGGCCGCCAAAAGTACCTGCCGTCGAAGTTCTCGCATCGCTTATCTCTCAATTCTCTCGTTCTGGTAGTCAAACATCCCCGAAGTCCGCGTTTCATGCCCGATCGGCACCACGAAGCCTCGCCCGGCGCGATTCTGGCAGCCCTGTCGGACGCCGGCAAGGCATTCGATCCCCAAATTCGGCGGGGCGCCCGAAGCCGTGGCGTGCCCCACCCCCGACGCGCCGGGGCACGCGCCGACCCCGACCGGGTCCCCGAACTGTGATCGAATCGTCGCTCGAATCCGACCCGCGCGCAGACCGAGCACATGACCAGACACCACACCGAAGACGCCACCAGCACCGATGACTTACGCATCGCACGGGTCAGGCCGTTGATCTCGCCCGCCCTCTTGCTGGAGCAACTGCCGGCCACCGCAACCGCCGAGCGGACCACGCGTCTCGGCCGCGAGGCGGCCACCCGCGTGCTGCGCGGCGACGACGACCGGCTGGTCGTGATCGCCGGGCCGTGCTCGATCCACGACCACCATCAGGCGATCGACTATGCGCGCCGCCTGCGCGCGCTGGCGGCGTCGCATGAACGCGAACTGGTGGTGCTGATGCGCGTCTATTTCGAGAAGCCCCGCACCACGGTGGGCTGGAAGGGCTACATCAACGACCCGCACCTCGACGGCAGCTACGCCATCAACGAGGGCCTGACACTGGCGCGCCGGCTGCTGTTGGAGATCAACGAAATCGGCCTGCCGGTGGCGACCGAATTCCTCGACCTGCTATCGCCGCAGTTCATCAGCGACCTCGTCAGTTGGGGCGCTATCGGGGCTCGCACCACCGAAAGCCAGACCCACCGGCAACTGGCCAGCGGCCTGTCGTGCCCGGTCGGATTCAAGAACGGCACCGACGGCGGGGTCAAGGTCGCCGCCGACGCGATCCAGGCCGCGCGCGCACCGCACGCCTTCAAGGGCATGACCAAGATGGGCATCGCCGCCATCTTCGAGACGGCCGGCAATCCGGACTGCCACGTGATCCTGCGCGGCGGACCGGCGCCCAACTACGACGCGCCGGCCGTAGCCGCTGCATGCGAATTGCTCGCCGAGGCGGGCCTGCGGCCCCAGGTGATGATCGATTGCTCGCACGCCAACAGTGCCAAGCAGCATACGCGACAGATCGCCGTCGGCGACGACGTCGCCGCGCAGGTGGCCGGTGGCGACAGACGCATCATCGGCGTCATGATCGAGAGCCATCTCGAAGAAGGCCGCCAGGATCTGGTGCCCGGCCAGAAGCCCAGGGCCGGCGTTTCGCTGACCGACGCCTGCATCAGCCTGGCGCAGACCGAACCACTGCTCGCACGGCTCGCGCAGGCGGTCCGGTCGCGGCGCGCATCGGACGGAGGCTGAACCGCCCTCGCGATGTGCTGGCCGGGGTGTTCGCGGCGGTGCTCCGATCGGTGTTAGTGTCGCAATGCCCTGGGCCCCGGCCCCCACATCCGGAAACACGCATGAGTCAGAGAGAAGATATTCACGAGCGGGTCCTGACCGCGAAGACGCAGCAGGAACTGATGGACACCTACGGCGACTGGGCGGTGCGCTACGACCATGATCTGGTCGAGTCATGGGGGTATCCCGCGCCGGCACTCACTGTGAGCTGGCTCACCCGCTACGTCGCACGACGGGATCTGTTGGTGCTCGACGCCGGCTGCGGCACCGGGCTCGTCGGCCAGATCTTGCGCCAGCAGGGTTTCGAGACGATCGATGGGCTCGACTATTCCAAGGGCATGCTGGCCCAGGCGCGCGCGAAGAACGTCTACCGGCACCTGCGCCAGGCTGACATGAATCAAAGCCTGCCGATTGCCGACGCCAGCTACGACATCGTGACCTGCGTGGGCACGTTCACCGCGTCGCACGTGAAGCCCGACGCGCTCGCCGAGCTGGTGCGCATCACGCGCGCCGGCGGCTGGCTGTGCTTCACCGTTCGATCGACCACCTGGGACGAGACCCGCTTTCGCGAACATGTGCTCGCGCTCGAACGCGACGGCCGGGTGCGGCTGCACGAGCAACGCACCGAGCCCTACATCGAGCAGGAGGGAGCGAGTTGCAAGCTCGTGCTGCTCGAGCGGCCGAGCTGAGCGTCGACGCATCCGACCGTCGCGGCGCGGGGTCAGGTCGTGCGCGCCAGCGTCGGTGCGCCCCGCCCTGGCGAAGCGTTCAGTGGTGCCGACAGCCGCAGCGCCGCCACGACGGGAGTGTCCCGATAGTCCGGCAACAGCCGCGCGAGCTGGGCATCAGCCAGCCAACCGCGGGCCGGGCCATCCAAACGCTCGAGTAGCGCTCGTTTCGTGCCTCGATTACGCCGATCGTGGAGCCGGCTTCGACCGTATGCTGAAGAAGCGCCCGGATTCCTCGGGTCTACATTCGGGGTTGGTATGGTCCATCGGCAGTCAGCTTCTCTGGTCTTCGTCGTCTCGGCGGTGCTTCTCTCTGCTTGCGGCGGTGGCGGTAGCGCCTCTGGCAATCTGCCAGACGGCCAAGGGCTATCGGGTGTGGTGGTGGATGGCTATATCCAGGGCGCGACGGTCTGCCTGGATCTGAACAACAACGGCGTCTGCGACCCTGGAGAACGTACCGCGGTCACCACCGTCGGTGGCTTCTACTCCCTGAATACCGACGGTCTGGACGAATACGCGCTGGCGTCCGCCATGTTGATCGTGGACATCCCGGCCACCGCCCGGGATGCGGACGACAACGGTCTGACGCTGGCCCAGGCAGGCAAGGGCGCGACCCGGCTGATGGCGCCCGTCAATCTGACCACCAAGAGCGAGAATGTGATCAGCCCGCTGACCACCTTGGTGGCTGAGCGCATGCGCAGCGACGGCGCCACCCACGTGATGGCCACGGAGTGGATTCGGTCCCGGCTTGGACTGGGGCCCAATGATCAGATCAACGCCGACTTCATGGCCCAAGGCAACGATTCGAGTCGCGAACGGCTGAGCCGGGCCGCATCGCGGTTGTTCAAAGTGATCGGCGAGGAACTGCGTCGTTGCGCGCAGCGGATGAATCTGGACCTGACGGCAATCGCCGATGCCGACAATGCCACCAAGTATGCCCATTGTGCGTTCATGGCTTCATACACTGTCGATACGGCGCTCACCGAGACGGATCTCTCCGTGCTGCTGAATAGGGATTTCGATGATTCCGACGAGATCGACCGCCTGTTGCAGTCGGTCCGGCTTCGTATCGGCCAACTTCTGAATCCCGACCGTGTTCGTGCCGACGTTCCGACCAACACCATGCTGGCGGCCGACTTCCCCATCGGCCTGAATGCGTTTCGCGACATGGGCATGACCATGGCGTGCGCCGCCGATGCCAACTGCAACAGCCCCGTCGTTTATGGTATCTACCTGGTCGCCTCGATGCGCTTCAATGAAGGAATGCTCGACACGGAGGACTACTACGCCGTCAACCAGGCGGAGTTCGTACCGAACAATTTCATGCCGCGCAGCTACTGGGAGCTGAAGGACTCGCAGTGGCAGCCCTTGGACACGGAGCTGACGATCAGGTTGCACGGGGATGGCGATTTCCGAATCACCGGCGGCGAATACGGATCCTCCGGCGTGGCGATGAGCGCGAGCGGCTTCGACCTGCAGGGCGTGGCCTTGAACGCCGCCGGCCTGAACCGCTTCAGCGGCGAGCAGAAGTTCCCGGCCGGGGCCAACGGCTATCTGCTGGGTTTCCGGTCGAACAGCAAACGCTACGTGCTTTCGGGTACGCCGGTGACCGCCCAGAACCAAACTCCGTTGAGCGGCAACCTGCCGGATGCCTATCCGTCGTCGGTTCCGCCAACCTGGACCAACGCGCTCGACACGTACGCCGGTATGTCCATGACCTTCGGTCCGTTGGTCGGCGACACGGGCTCGGTATCGTTTCGTGATGCGAATGTGCCTGACGTCGTGGTGCCTGAGACCGGCTCCTACCAGTTCGTGACGGTCGACGGCCAATCCATTCTGATGATCACCGAAGTGCCCGCCTCGGTGCTGACCGCGCTGGAGCTGCTCAATCCCTCGGCCAGTGCCGATTATGAAGCCGGGGTGCGCACGATCTTCGCGGTGGCGCCGGATGGCTATCTGCGCGAAGGCGTTTACACCCCGGAGAGCACCCTGCGCAGCCCGCATCTGCACCTGAACCGCACGGCGCTCAACGCCATCCTGCAGGCGCGCGGGTTGTGCCAGGTGGACGCGAACTACGGCAATATCAACTGCCCGAACTGAGCAGGGCAGCGGCGATGCGCGTATCGGCGCGCTTCGTCCGGCCGACAATCCTCAGCGAACGGTGCGCTGGAAGACGCACACTTCCGTGCTCAACCATGATCCAGGCGGGCACGATACCAGTTTGTTGGGTCGAAGAAATGCCGCGAATTGCAACGGCCGATGAACTGGCCGGATTCGAATGATCGGTCATGGGGCAGGGCAAGTTCTACGGCCTCGACGCTGATCTGCCGGTGCTCGCTGAGCACAGTCGATCGGAACTTTCGGCGGCGCTCCATCCGTGACCTGGCGAAGACGTCCAGACCGCTCTGGTATTTCTCCGTTACCTCTTCGACCGCGTTCTCCTCGATGTACAGGAGGACCGCTGCCGGCCAACGGTGATCGATCGGCTCGCCAGGGCGAAGCTTTCATGGCGGGGGATCTTGGCGATTCGTTCGAAGGTCAAGCGTTGCATGAAGCGATTCGCCGATCGTTCCGATTGGCGGCGGCCTGATTCAGAATCTTCTCAATGGCCGCCCGCTCGAGGATCGGCGCCAGGATCTTCAGTTCGCCCTGCCCGCAGTTCGGGCAGTGACTCATGTCGATGGTGAATGAGCGCATCCGTGGCAAGCCTCGCGCTTGCCGGCCCCGCGCTGCTCACCGTGGTGGCTGTGCAGGCCAGTGCCGACGGCGCGGTGTGCGCCGGCCCGATCCGCTCGCGGCTTCGCGACCACTGGCGGGTCGTGGGCCCCCGTTCACGTCGGATCCGCGCGCTTCGTCGCATAGGGCTGGGCAGCGCAAAGACACGGCCCGACACTGCCGGTTTTCGAACGTGAGCACGCCGATGTCGACCCAGGTAGCCGAAGAAATCCAGTTCAAGCCATCGGTATTCGAACGCCCCTGGTTGGCACTGGGAGCATCGGCGCTCTCTGGTCTGCTCCTGGTGGCGTCAATGCCCGGCTTCGACGTGCCTTTGATAGGCTGGGTGGCACTGGTACCGTTGCTGCTCGCCCTGTCGGAGATCCCTGCCGCGCAGGCATTTCGCACGGCGCTGCCTTTCGGCCTGGTGTTCTCGATCGGGGTTCATCATTGGTACCCGGCGATATTTCCACCGGCGCTGGGCATGGTCCTCATCGCTGCCGTCGGGGTCTACTATGCGGCGCTCATCCGCTGGGGCGTCTGGCTGAAGCACCGGCTTCCGTCCACGCTCGCCTGGCTCGCGCTACCGGTGACCTGGGCGGCGGTGGAGTTCTTGAAGTACATCACGCCCGTGGTCGCCGACTGGTGGTTCGTGTTGCTGGCGGCGAGCCAGTGGCGCTCGCCGGCGGCACTGCAGGTCCTGCCGCTGACCGGCGTATTCGGCCTCGGGTTCCTGGTGATGCTGGTGAACCAGACCATTGCCAACGCACTACGGGCAGGCGCCAATGGTGCGTGGCGTTCGCTCGCGGCCAGAGCACTGTTGGTCTTCGGAATCGCGGCAACCCTGTGGGCGAACGCGCCCGGCCAGGCCCCGAACCCCGCCGGATTCCGGATCGGCGTCATAACGGACATGGTCAATCAGGATCCGAGCGTGCTGGCGCAAGGCGAGTTTGCGGGCACCATGGTCACCTCTGACAAAGTGTCCGAGGCAATCTTCGCGGTCGACGCGACGCTGGCCCGAGAGGCGGCCGTGCACCAACCGGCATTCATCGTGCTGCCCGAGAATGAGTTCGCGGATGCCGACAACCCACATTTCCGCGCCCGTCTTGCAGAGCTTGCCCGTGAAACCGGCGCCTACGTGATCGCCGACATGCTCTGGCAGGCGCCCACCGGACTGCACGATACCGCTGTCATGGTCGATCCGTCGGGGCGGGAGGTCCTGCGCCGCGCGAAGATCAATGTCACGGATGGCGAAACCGAAGCGGGCATCGTCGCGGGCCCAGCGAGCTTCAGTGTCGTGCAGACACCTTTCGGCAACGCGAGCGTGGCTGTTTGCTGGGATGTGCACAGGCTCTGGATCTTGCGCGAACTCGCCCGCGCCGGCGCCAGGATCGTGCTGCTGCCGATGGACAACGACTTCGACGGCGTGCCGGGATTCCCACCATTCCACGCGGCCGATGCCGTCTTTCGGGCAGCCGAAAACCGGATCACGATCGCGCTCGGAACCGTTAACGGATTGTCAATGGTGATCGACCCATTCGGCCGGATCAAGACCGAGGGGCAGATCAATGCGCGCGGCTGGAACGTGGGCGAAACGTTCGTCGCAAATGGAACGACGCCCTACACCCGACATGGGGACTGGTTCGGGTGGCTGATGGTCGTCACGCTCGGGTCGCTCATTGTGGTCGCCGCAAGCCAGAGGCGGCGCCACGTTGGCACAGGATACGTGCGACCTTGATATGTGCAGTCAGAGCGCTCACTAGGTGTTCGAGACCATGAACATCAGTCGAGTGGCAAGGGTTCGAGTCCAGATGTTTGAATTCAGGCGCCCGGCTCGAAGGATGGAAGTTCGATCGCGATCTTGCGAATGAGCGCGACTGACCGTCTCGATGCCGCGATCCACTTGCCCGCAGCGTTGGGCAGCGCCGCAAAGAGGTGTTGTCACTTGTGCGCTCGTTTAGGGTGCAGGAGGTCCAAGGGTTGGCAGTTGGCGCGGGACTTCGCGTAAGTTCAGCGGAACTCGTGTCGTGTCCCATACGAATCTTGACGTTCGCTGGCCTGAGAACCGGGCGGTCGCAAGGCGCTCGCACGGGTCCATATCGGGGATATGGACCCGTGCGAGCAACGCCGCGATCAACTTTGCCTTCGAGCAGATTCATTCACCTAATGGTGTGCCACTTTCGGTTCGGCTGCTCAACAACTGCCGCAACATTCTGATGCAAGGCGTGCGTGGCGCCAACAAGCAGCCGGGCGAAAGCCGCCGCTCACAAAACTGGATTGGCGGCAGCCGGCCCGGCAATGCCGTGTACGTACCCCCGCCGCCGCAATACGTTGCCGAGTTGCTCGGTCAACTCGACCGGTATATGCACGCCGAAGACACCCTTGACCCGCTACTGCGAATCGGGCTCGTACACGTGCAGTTCGAAACCATTCACCCCTACCTGGATGGCAACGGCCGCCTGGGCCGTATGCTCATTGCCCTGCTGCTTGAACATTGGAGATTGCTCAAAAGCCCTCTGCTCTACCTGAGCCTTTATCTCAAGCAGAACCAGGCCGCGTATGCTGATTTCCACGCCGGATCGGCCTGAGGCATGCGCGCCTTGCCGACCTGCTGCTCTGCCCGACCCGTTGGCACCACACGCGCGCGTCATCGGGCACTCGGTGCCAGCACCCCGTGATAGCCGATCAGGTGCAACCGGGGCCGCGGCACCAGTGCGGCCAGGCGCTGCATCAGTTGCATCGGGCTCAACACCAGAGCCTGAGCCATTGCCTTGTGCGGATACGGCCCGCCTCGAGGTTTCGAATCGGGCTTCGCAGGCCTTGATCCCGGGGTTGGGCACGGTACGCATCACGGCACCGATGTTCATGGCGCACCTGGTACTGCCCGAGATCATTGCCACGGCACGGCAGCGATATCCGCAAATCCAGATCGAACTCGTTCCGGACGATTCCGAGCAAAGCCTGATATACGGCGAGGCTGACATCGCGGTGCGAACCTTTGCCAGCACCCAGCACGAACTCGTCACGCGTCGCATCGGCGCGCTGTCGATCGCGGTGGTGGCGAGCACCGACTATCTCGAACGGCGCGGCACACCCCAGACGCCCGCGGAGCTGATCACGCACGATCTGATCGGCTTCGACCGCAATCCGCGTGTCTCCGCCATCTGGAACCTGCTGCGGCAGGGATTGGCGGCCATCTGCGAGGATCAGGGATGAATACCCGACGAGGGCCGCGCTACCTGCTGCCGTGCCCGCATCGACCAGCACTGGTTCGTCGATCCGAGCGGCGTCGCCTGGCGCCGTTGCATACGCGGGACGACATGCCCGTGTCCAGCGCGCGAGCGGGCTCGTCGGGTCCGTCCTGCCGGTTTCGGGAAGCGGCGATGAACGGGGCCATCCGGCGGCCAGACGGCCTGCTGCAGGCGTCAGTTCCGCCGCTCGCGCGCCGATAGCAACGGTACGGCGTGCGTCCGCCTGCGACGTCCGCGCGGACCCGGAGGCTTCGCCTACCGGTAAAACGACTCGCTGCTCCGAAAAGAAATCGTCGCCTGCCACGGACCCGACCCATGATCCCTGCCCCACCTGCGCAAGCGCTTCTCACCGAGCGCCGTTCGGCCGACGTGACGGGCCCCGCCGGGCGGCACGAACAACGCGGGCCAGGCAAGCGCGTTCCCGAGCTGCCCCTGCGCCTCGAAGCCGCGCAGCACCGGGCGAAGTCGATAGCCGGCCACATCACCAAGGACACCGCAAGCGCCGGCGCCCCGGGCGAAGCCGAGCGGCGACTCGCCATGGCGATCCGCGAACTCGAGCGCAACAATCGTTGGCTCGAAACGGCGCTGAGCACCATGTCCCAGGGACTCTGCCTGCTCGACGACGACTCGAACATCATCCTGAGCAACGAGCGTTTCTCGACCGTGCTCGGCCTGCCGCCGCCGGAGGCCTTGCGCGGTCAGCCGCTCGAAATGGCGGTTGCCAGCAGCGACGTCCTGTGCGGCACGAACGCCGACGGCATGCCGGCGGCAACACCCTACATGCGACTCGTATTGAGCAGGCGATCCACGACGGCGTTACTCGAGATGCCGAGCGGCCGCATCGTGCGGGTTGCACACGAGATCGCCGCCGATGGCGGCAGTGTGCAGACCGTCGAAGACGTAACCGAGCGTCGACGGGCCGAGAAGACCATCGCCCACCTGGCCACCCACGATGTGCTGACGAACCTGCCCAACCGGCACCTGCTCGGCAAGCGCCTGACGCGCACCATCGAGCGCTCGGTTGAACTGCATCAGACCTCGGTCGTGATGTGCCTGGATCTCGATCGCTTCAAGAGCGTGAACGACACACTCGGGCATTCGGCCGGCGACCGTCTGTTGCGGCAGGTCGCCGAGCGTCTGCGTCGATGCGTACGCGGCCAGGACACGGTGGCGCGCTTTGGCGGTGACGAGTTCGCGATCATCGTCGAGGGCCCGGTCACGGTGGCGATCGCCGATGGCATCGCGCGCCGGATCACCGACATGCTGAGCCAGCCGTTCGACATCGATGGCACGGAGGCGTTGGTCGGTGTGAGCATCGGCATCGCCAGCGTGCCACAGGATGGCGTCACCGCCGAGCAACTGATCAAGTGCGCGGACCTGGCCATGTACAGCGCCAAGCACCACGGTCGAGGCCGCTTCCAGCACTTTTCTCCGGACATGGACCAGATGGCGGTCGAGAGACGCCAGTTGGAGCTCGATCTGCGCAAGGCCATCCGCGATGAAGAGTTCTATGTCGACTACCAACCGGTGTTCGACATCGCGAGCGGTCGCATCTGCGGCGCCGAAGCCCTCGTGCGTTGGCAATCGCCGAGCCGCGGCCGAGTCGGTCCCGATGCCTTCATTCCACTGGCCGAGGAATTGGGCCTGATCGTCACGATCGGCGAATGGGTGTTGCGCGAAGCCTGTGCGGCGGCGGCCGCGTGGCCGTCGAGCGTGCGGATCGCGGTCAACGTGTCGGCCCGTCAGTTCGGTGACCCACATCTGTACGAGACCGTCACGTCGGCGCTGGCCGACTCCGGCCTGCCGCCCGAGCGGCTCGAGCTCGAGCTCACCGAAACCGTACTGATGTCCGAGAGCGGGGCGCCGCTCGAGGGTCTGCACAGGCTGCGGGCGCTCGGCGTGCGGATCGTGATGGACGACTTCGGTACCGGTTATTCGTCGCTCTCTTACTTGCGCACCTTTCCATTCGACAAGATCAAGATCGATCGCAGCTTCATCGAAGGCCTGGGCAGCCGGATCGACGCCACGGCAATCGTTCGGGCGGTGGCCACGCTGTGCGCGCTCCTGGGCGTACCGAGCACCGCCGAGGGCGTCGAAACAGCCGAGCAACTGACGCTGCTCGGCGTCGAGAAATGCACACAGGCTCAGGGCTTTCACCTGGCGCGCCCCAGTACGGCTGCCGACCTGCAGCGCTTCTTCGACGCGCTCGGGCCCGAGATCTAGAGTGCCGTGCGGCGCCTGAGCGGAGGGATCTGCACGGCGGGGAGTCGCCCCTGGATCGCGATGGCCAACCCGGCCCAGGCCCCGGCGTCGATGTCGGTGTCGACCAGCATGACAGGCGCGGCGCCCTCGCCCACGACCGGGCGGTCGTGGATCGCGCCTACCGGATCGCACTGGCGGTCGGCGGCCATGGCGAGGGCCCGCCGGCACTGCGCCCCGAGGTTCGCCCGGACCTCTACGGCGCCTGATTCCGCGATACCGAGAGCAACAAACTCCGTGTGGTCTGCCATGCTCCGGAAGGCCGACGCCCGACCTGCGACACGCTCGGCACGTTTTCAGCGGTAACGAAACGGCCCGCCGGCCGTATAAGCGAGCATGCAGATCCCGTCCACCGCCGAATCCCCCGAACCGCCAATGCCGCTCGACCCGGTGCTCGACACCGTGATCGGCGATGATCCGCGGGAGTTCGGTGAGCGAGTCGCGCGCGTCGAGCGGCGCCTGTTCGGCTTTCTGGCACGAATGGGTCTGGACGACGGGTCGGTGGCCGAACTCGCGCAGGAGACACTGCTCAGGGCCTGGCTGGCGCGGCACCGCTACGACCCGCGCCGGGCACGCTTCGTCACCTGGTTGCTGACGATCGCACGAAGACAGGCGATCGACAGCCTGCGTCGCCATGTGCACCCCCTCGGCCAGCGCGATCCGGACGCCGACATCGATCTGCTGGCGGCATCCGACGACCTTCAGCCCGATGCGCGACTGATCGAGAAACGGCGACGCCAGGCCCTGATGGATGCGCTGCACCGCCTGCCCGAATCCGATCGCTCGGTCATTGCGCTCGCCTATGTCGACGGTCTGAGTACCGCGGCCGCGGCCGCGGTACTCGATTGCACGGCCGGCGCCTTTCGAACCCGCCTGACCCGGGCACGCGCCCGGCTCGCCCAGGCTCTCGCCTCGATGGAGGAATCATGAAACCCGACCTCGGTCCTTTCGAAGCATTGTTGCGCGACGACGCAGTCGCGACCCCGCCGCCCGATTTCGCCAGGCGAGTCCTGACCCGCATCACCGCCGTAGAGGCGGAAAACCGCGGGCCGGTAGCGATGACGTCCGTTCGCCGGGGAGTCGCGCCGCCGGCCAGGATCGGCTTCTGGCGCGCATGCGCAATGGCACTGGCCGGCGCCTACGGTCTGGCGCAGACCGCCGGCTTCGTGCTCGGCGCCTGGATCGCGGTGGGTGCGCAATGAGTGCCCAGCCGCAACCCGAACGCTGGCCTCGGCCCGATGGCGCCGACGACCAAGTGCCGCCCGACGCGCCGCTCGCACCGCGCCGACCGTGGCTCGCCGCGCTGCTCTCCCTGGTGCTGCCCGGCCTGGGTCAGCTCTACAACGGCGATCCCAACCGCGCAATCTGGTGGCTGTTGCTGTTCGTACTCGGCTCGTTGCCGGTGCCGGCGGCCACCGCGCTTTGGCTGCCGGCGATCGTCACCGGCCCGGCGCTCGCGCTGGCGCTGATCTTCGCGGTCGGCATCTGGATCCTCGCGATCGCCGATGCCTGGCGCGGTGCGCGCGCCAGGGTTGACCATCGCTTGCGCGCGTGGCAACGATCCGGCACCTACGTGCTGGTTTTCCTGATCGCCAACGTGATCACGCTGCCGCTGGTGCTCGGCTGGGTACAGACGCACCTGGTGCGCGCATTCCGCATTCCCAGTGCGAGCATGGCGCCATCGGTGTTGCCCGGCGATTACCTGATCGCCGACATGCGATACAACTGTCCGGGCTGCGCCAATGCCGCGCGGCGCGGCGACATCGCGATCTTCATCGAGCCGAACGATCGCACACGCTATTACATCAAGCGCATCATCGGCCTGCCCGGCGACGAGGTTCGTATCGACGGGCGCCATATCAGCGTCAATGGCCGTGATCTGTCGGCCCGCGCCAGCGACGCGAGCGCACGAGACTCCGACACCCAGGCGCAGCCTTCGACCGAGTGCTGGGACGACCGCTGCTGGACGGTGGCGTGGAACGGCGCCACCAGCGGCCCGGGCAATGGCGCATCCGACTCGCCGGGGCGGACCCCGGATGCGGAAGGAGAACCGACGGTCTTCAAAGTCGCGGCAGGCTCGGTATTCACGCTGGGCGACAACCGCGCCGCCAGCATCGACTCGCGCAGCTTCGGCACAGTGCCACTTCGTGATGTCGTCGGACGCGTGCGCCAGGTGTTCTTCTCACGGGGAGCGGACGGCATTCGCTGGTCGCGCATCGGTCTGCTGCCGCCGGGTGTGACCCGCTGATCCGCCCGTCACCGGCCCAACCGAGGCGACCAGGCAAATTGCCGGTCCGCGTTGGCGAGCGATTCGGGGCCCACCAGGGTAGTCGAGGGCGCATCGAGGGCTGCGCGAGCGATTTCGTCGGCCTGTTATGCTGCGTGCTCGGCCGCGAACGTCGCCGCCCGTCGAAGCCAGGGTTCGGCTTGCTGGCGCGCCCGTCGGGCCCCGCACCAGCATAGACCCGTCCGATCTGCCTCGCGAGACGGCGCCCCGGAGACACACGATGATCGACGACGCCCCAGCCATCCAGTTCTTCACCGATTTCGAACGCCCCGACGATCAGGATGTCGATGCCTTGCGCGGCCTGCAGTCGGGCTTCGTGGTCGATGCGCTCGGCGGCCAGGGCGCACTCGATTTCCGCATCAAGCCGGTCGATCCCGAGCAGAGCGCGCTGTGCGGGGTCGTGCTCACCTGCGATTGCGGTGCCGCCGACAATCTCGCCGTGGCGGCCGCCCTCAAGCGGGCCAGGCCCGGCGACGTCCTGGTCGCCGCCACCGGTGCGCACACCGGCTGCGCCGTGGTGGGCGATCTGGTGCTCGGCATGGCGCGCAACAACGGCATCGCGGGCTTCGTCACCGACGGCTGCGTGCGTGACACCCGCGGCATCCGCGAGGTCGGCCTGCCCTGTTTCGCGCTCGGCGTCAGCCCGAACTCGCCGGCTCGCAACGGCCCGGGTACGGTCGGCGCGCCGGTCGTCATCGGAGGCGTGGCCATCGCCTCGGGCGACATCGTGGTCGCCGACGAAGACGGCGTCGTGATCGTGCCGCGCGCGCGCGTGGCAGCCACCATCGCCCGCCTGGCCGACGTGCGCCGCAAGGAGGACGAGATGACCGCCAAGGTCGCCGACGGCCTCAAGGGCTTCGACTTCATCTGACGCGGACGATGCTCCTTGCTCTCGCACGACGTTCGGTGGCCCGTCCATGACGATACGAAAGAGAAAAGCCGTGGTGGTCGGCGCGCTGGGTGTGATCGGCCGCTACATCGTCGCGCGCCTGCTGGCCGACGGTGGTTGGCAGGTGGTCGGTCTGTCGCGCCGCCGGGCCGAGGCGCAGGATCGCTACACGCACATCCCGGTCGATCTACTCGATGCCGATCAATGTGCGCAACGGCTTGGCGGCCTGAACGACGTCACGCATGTGTTCTTCGCGGGCTTTCAACCCGCCAGCGGCGCGGCCAGCGGCTTTGCCAGCAACGTCGGCCCCAACCGTGATCTGCTCGCTCATTCGGTGAGCGCAATCGAAGCCGCCAGCCCGGGCCTCGAGCGCGTCGTGCTGATCACCGGCACCAAATACTACGGCACCCATCTGGGCCCGCTGAAGACGCCGTTTCGTGAGTCCGACCCGCGGCACATGCCGCCCGACTATTACTTCGACCAGATCGACTGGCTGACCGAGCATCAGCGCGGCAAGCGCTGGGACTGGGTCGAACTGCGTCCGCAAACCCTGTGCGGCTTCGCACCCGGCACGGCGATGAGCATCGTGCCGGCGCTGGCGGTCTACGCCTCCATCAGCAAGGCACTCGGCCTGCCGCTACGTTTTCCGGGCGCTCCCGGCGGCTGGACCAACCTGTACCAGGTAACCGAGTCAGCGCTGTTCGCACGGGCCGCGCAGTGGGCGGCCGAAACGCCCGCCTGCGCCAACGAGGCCTACAACATCACCAATGGCGACCTGTTTCGCTGGTGCCACCTGTGGCCCAGGATCGCCGAGGTGTTCGAGATGTCGGTCGGCGAGCCACAGCGCCTGTCGCTGACCGAACAGATGGCCGACAAGGGCGAGCTGTGGTCGCGCCTGCAGCGCGAGCATGGCCTGCAGCCCTATCGCTACGACGAGCTGGTCGCCTGGCCGTTCGCCGACTACGTGTTCGGCACCACCTGGGACGTGATCTCCAATCTGACCAAGATCCGTCGGGCAGGCTTTCACGAGGTGGTCGACACCGAGCAGATGTTCGTCGAGCAGCTCACGCGCTTCCGGCGCGAGAAGATCGTTCCATGACCGGAGTTCTCCGATGACGAAACCCATCGACGTCTACTGGTCGTTTCGCAGCCCCTATTCGTATCTGGCCACGCCGGGCATGCTCGCGCTGGGCCGTGACTTCGATGTCGACGTGGCCTTGCGCGTGGTGCTGCCCGCGGCGATTCGCGCGCCCGACATGCTGTTCAATCCGCAGAACGCCGTGCGCGCACGCTACATCGCGCTCGACTGGCCGCGGCGCGCGCGCTTCCTGGGCATGTCGGACCGCTGGCCCAGGCCCGATCCGATCGTGCAGGACATGACCACGCTGAAGATCGCCGACGAGCAGCCCTACATCTACCGGCTCAGCAAGCTCGGCGTCGAAGCCCAGCGCCGTGGCCGCGGCCTCGAGTTCGCCAGCGAGATATCGCAGCTGTTGTTCGGTGGCACACGCGACTGGCACCTCGGCGCGCATCTCGCCGACGCCACCGCGCGTGCGGGCCTCGATCTGGCCGAACTCGACGCTGCAATCGACAACGGCGACCACATGAGCGAGGTCGAGGCCAACCAGCAGGCGCTCGCCGCAGTCGGCCAGTGGGGCGTGCCCACTTTCGTGTTCGAGGGCGAACCCTTCTTCGGCCAGGACCGGATCGACACCTTGCGCTGGCACCTGGAAAACCAGGGGCTCGAGCGGTAGCGATCCGAACCGTTGCCAGCGGATCCGCACCGACGACGGTCGTGGCCTTGCGGCGGTTCAGCGCAGTTCGATTTCGACGAACACGAACTCGTAGTCGTTGCCGTTGATCACGTTGTGCTCGACGCCGGCCTGGCGGGTGTACGAGATGCCGGCCGTCAGTGGCGCGCGGATGTCGCCGTTCGGGGTTTCCAAAAGCAGATCACCGCTGGTCATCGGCACCACCACATAGTCGAGCCCGTGCTTGTGCCAGCCGGTTTCGGCGCCGGGTGCGAATCGCCATTCGGTGACCAGCACACGCTCGTTGTCGAGTTGCACGGTGGGCACGGCCTGCGGGCGGGTGGATTTCTCCGACATCGGTTTCTCCTGACAGACTGTTGAAATATCTCACGGGCCCACGACGCAGACCTGCCGTGATGAGACGCGAGGCGGCGATCAAGGGCTGGCTCGGGGATACAGCCCATGATCGCCAACGAGCCGGGTCGCGTGCCAGGCCGGTCTTCGCCGGCAGGATTGTGGCGCTCAGCCGCTGGTCGGCGTCTCGCGATAGGCCTTGAGCCCGTCCGGAACGTGATGGAAAGGTTGCATGTCCTTGGTGTACTGCGCGAAGTCCGGCTTCCAGACCGACGGATCGTCGAAGCTGCCCACCTTGAGGATGATGCCATTGGGAAACTTGGGGCTCAGCGTGGCCAGCGAGGTGCCGCAGTGGTCGCAGAACAGGCGGGTGCGTGGAACCTCGAGATCGCTGCGCGCAAATGATTTCGGCTCGCCCCGGGTGAAGCGGAAACCGTCCTTCGGGACGACCAGCGCCGCGTTGGGATGACCGCCCGAAATGTACTGGCATTCGCGGCAGTGGCACTGCACCGCGGCGAGCGGCTCGCCGTCGAACTCGAACGTGATCTGCCCGCAATAACAGCGTCCATGGATCTGCATGTCGGCCCCCTCGGCTTGCTGACAGGCGATTGATGATTCAGAACCGGCGCAGCGAGAACGCCTCGATCGGCAGGCTCGCCCTGCCGTCGATGACGAGCTCGGCAAGCAGGCGGCCGACGATCGGCGCGAGCTGGAAACCGTGACCGCAAAAGCCGAAAGCATGCCACACCCGCTCGGCCCGCAGGCTCGGGCCGAGCACGGGAATGCCGTCGTCGAACTGGCCCTCGGTACCCGACCAGGCGCGCAGCACCGGCACGTCCCCGAGACCGGGAAACAAACGCCGCACCGTGTCGGCGCTGGCGCGCAGCCCGGCGAGATCGATCCGGTCGGGTGTGCCGTCGCGGTCGCCACGGGCCGGACGACCGCCGCCGATCAGCAGGCCGCCGGTGGGCGTCTGCTTGAACGAGAGCGGCGGATCCGCACTGATCACCACCGGCGCCAGGAAGCGCGGCACACGGGCAGTGATCATCATCATGGGCAGGAAGTAGCGCAGCGGCACCGGGTCGCCGATCATGGCTGCGATCCGGTCGCCCCAGGCGCCTGCGGTGTTCACCACCTGCTCGGCATGCACCACACCGCGCCCGGTGGTGAGCGACCAGCGGCCATCGGCCGCGACTTCGATGGCGGTGACCGCGCAGCCCTCCCGGATCTCGGCACCCGCGGCCCGCGCGGCGCGCGCGAAAGCCATGGTCGTGTGGAAGGGGCTGGCCGCACCGTCGTCGGGCGCGCCGAGGCCGCCACTGGCGGCCTCGGTCAGGGTCGGCATCCAGCGTCGCAAGGCGTCCGCCTCGAACCACTGCTCGTGGCGCCAACCCAGTTCGATCATGCGGGCATGGCGCTGGGCCAGCCGCTCGCGCCCCGCCTCGTTGGTGGCGACGGCCACCTGTCCGACCGTGTGATAGCCGCAATCGTCGCCGACCTCGTCGGCGATCCGGTGCCAGATCTCGCGGGCAGCCAGCGCCAACGGAATCTCGGCCTCGTGCCGCAGCAGGGTGCGCACCCCGCCCGCGTTGACGCCGGACGCGTGGCGGGCGACGTGATCGCGCTCGAGCACCAGCACCCGGCGACCGCGGCGCGCGAGATTCAGGGCGGCCGAACAGCCGTGGAAGCCGCCGCCGACAATCGCGACATCGACGTCGGTCATGGCCGTGGCACGCTCACGAACGCGCGTCGCGGTCGCTCGGGCCGGCCTTCGCAGGGCCCGTGCCGGGCGTATCGCGATCGGGCGTGTCCGACTCGGCCGTGCCCGCCACGGCCGTGAGCGTTTCAGCCGCGCCGGCCTTGGCCGGGCCCGACTCGCCGGGCCCGGTTGGAAGCAGCGGCCCGGTCTCGGGCGGCGCACCCAGACCGACCATGGCCGCCAGTTCGCCGACGGTGACCGGTTTGACGGGCGGGCGCACCCGGAAGTGCCCGGCCGCTGCCACCGAGCGGCCCGACTCGTGAGCGAGGATCTGCGCGGCGGTCAGCGAGCACTGCCGCCCCTGGCAAGGCCCCATGCCACATCGACTGAACGCCTTGGCCTGGTTGGGGCCGGTGCAACCGAGCGCCGCCATCTTGCGCAGCTCGCCCGCCCGAACCTCTTCGCATCGGCACACGATCGTGTCGTCGTCGGGCGGCACGAGCACCTGCTGACGCGGACGATAGAGTGTGTCGAGGAAGCGTCGCAGCGGCGCCTTGCGCGCGAGCAGCTCGTGCGCATCGCCACCGCGGCGATGCGCCTGCGCGGCGTCCATCGCACCGAGGTCGGCCGCCGCGGCGAGGCCGGCGAGCCGGCCGCGGGCGGCGGCGAGTTCGGCACCGCCGATGCCGGCGCAGTCGCCAGCGACCAGGATCGCCGCCTGGTTGGTGCGGCCCGCGGCATCGACGCGGGCGTGCCAGCTGGCCTGGAGGTCGTCGTAGTGGTGATCGACTCCGGCGATCATCGGCAGCTGGGTGCTCGGCACCACGCCTTCGTGCAACAGCACGAGCGAGCAGGCGATCTCGATCGGGCGGCCGCGACTGTGGGCCGTGACGGTCTTGCGATGCTCGTCGCCGTCGATGCGCAGATCGTCGACGCGGCCGTGGAACGGCACCCCCGCTCGCATCAAGGCCCGCCGCCAGGCGATGCCCTTGCGGATCTCGGGTCCCGCCATGAAAGCCCGAATCAAATGCGGCGCCGCGCGCTGCAGATTGCCGGCCGGGGTGGTCTCGAGAATCGCGGCCACCGACGCGCCTGCGGCCAGTAGTTGTGATGCGGCCAGGAACAACAGCGGCCCGGAACCGGCGAGCACGGTGGGTTCGTCCGGCACCAGCGCCGATTGCTTGAGCAGCGTTTGCGCGGCGCCGACGCCCATCACGCCTGGCAGGGTCCAGCCCGGCACCGCGACCGGCCGCTCCATGGCGCCGGTGGCGACGATCACGCGGCGGGCCTGCCACCAGCGTGCACCGTCGGGCCCGAGCACGGCCAGTCCACCGTCGGCCGAGAGATCGAAGACCGAATGCCGTGCATGCCACTGCGCGCCGCTGGCGCGAAACGCGGCGACCAGATCGCGGCCACGGGCGTAGTCTTCGCCGAGCAGCGCGAGCAGGCGCGGATCGTTGGCGCTCACCGCCTCGATCGCGCGATAGATCTGGCCGCCGGGCTCCGGTTGTTCGTCGAACAGGGCCACGCTCAGGCCGGCACGTGCGGCTTCGGTCGCCGCCGCGAGACCGGCCGGCCCGGCGCCGACGACCGCGACGTCGACACGCCCGGCGTGTTCGTCGACGACCATTGCGGTCGATGTCGAAGGAGCACCGCTCATGACGAGGCCTCCTGCGACGCTGCGTCCAGCGGCGCCTGGCGGCGCACCCGCATGCCGTCGGCCACCCGGGTCATGCAGGCCTGGCGGTTCGGGCGGCCGTCGATCTCGAGCAGACACTCGAAGCAGACGCCGATCTGGCAATAGGGCTGGCGCGATTCGCCCGACACGACCGCATGACGCATCGTGCGCACACCGTGCGCCAGCAAAGCGCCCGCGACCGTGTCGCCAATGCGTGCCTGGACCGCCTGCCCCTCGAACTCGAACGTGACGGAGGTGCCCGTCTCAGTGAGCCGCTTGAACATCGAACCTCCGGGTGGAGAACTGATCGAATTCCTCGGGCGCCCGGTCGGACAGGATCCATTCGGGCACGACCATGCTGTGCACCGCGGCGAGCGTGACGCCGCTGTGGCAGGTGGCCACGTAGACACCGGGCAAGGCGCTCGAGCGGTCGTAGATCGGGAAGCCGTCGGCGGTCATGATCCGCAAGGCCGCCCAGGTGCGCACGATGCGCAGGTCGGCGATGGCGGGCATCGCGGCCACAGCCTTGTGGGCGACATCGCGCGAGCGGTCGGCGCGCGCGGTGGTGTCATAGCCGAAATCGTCGACCGTGTAACCCAGCATCAGGCCGCCCTCGCGGGTCTGGCGGATCAGATTGGTCGGCATCGAGAGCATGCGCGGTGCGCGTTCGGTGACCACGATCTGCCCCGCCAGAGGCCGGATGGGCGCGGTCATGCCCACCTGCTCGGCGAGGTGCGTGGTGGCCAGCCCCGCGCAGATCACGACCTTGTCGGCCTCGAACACCGTTGATTCGGTGATCACGGAGACACGGCTGCCGTCGGCTTCGATGCGCTGCACACGCTGACGCGGCCGGTAGCGACCCTGGCGGCGCGCGAAGTCGTCGTGCAGTGCGCGCAGCAGATAGAGCGGATTGGCGTGACCGTCGGCCGGGGAATAGGTCGCACCGAACACGGCCGGCCCGATACCCGGCACCAGTTCGGCGAGCTGCCGGTGATCGAGCGTCTCGTAGCGGGCACAGCGTCCCTCGCACTGCGCCACGATCGTGTCGAGCGTCTTCACTGTGGCGCGGTGCTCGGCCTCGCTCAGATCGAGGATCAGGCCGCCCGGCCGCTCGTGGCCGACGTCGACCCCGGTGCGCTCCTGGAGCTCGGCCGCCAGTTCGGGCCACAGATCCGCCGAGCGCAGCGACCAGCGTGCATAGGCGGGCATGTTCACACCCTTGCTCTGCACCCAGACCAGGCCGAAGTTGCCGCGCGACGCGCGCAGCGCATCGTCGCCCTCGTCGAGCAGGGTGACCTCGGCGCCGAGCCGGCTGAGCCCCCAGGCGACGCTGGCGCCCACCAGACCGCCGCCGATCACGATGACATCGGCGCTCATGCGCGGGCCTCCGGCAACAGACGACAGGTGGCGAAATGACCGGGCCCGACATCGACCGGCGCCGGGATGGGATCCTCGCGACAGACGGCCTCGGCACGCGGGCAGCGACCGGCAAAGCGGCAGCCCGGCGGCGGATCGACCGGGCGCGCGATGTCGCCCCGGATGTCGGGTACCGGACGGCGGTAGCGCGGGTCGGGCGCCGGCACCGCTTCGAGCAACGCACGTCCGTAGGGGTGACGAGGCTCGGCGACCACATCGGCCACCGGCCCCAGCTCGGCTATGGTTCCCAGGTACATGATCATCAGGCGATCGGCAATGTTCGACAGGATGGCGAGATCGTGCGAGACGTACAGGCTCGAGAACCCCAGCCGCTCGGAGAGACGGCGCAGCAGATCGAGGATGTCGGCCCGGATCGAGACATCGAGCATCGACAGCGGCTCGTCGGCGATCACCAGGCTGGGCTCCATGACCAGTGCGCTGGCGATGCCCACGCGCTGACGCTCGCCGCCGCTCATCTCGTGAGGATAGCGGTCCCGGTAGCGGTCCGGATTCAGGCCCACCGCATCGAGCATCGCGAGCACCCGCTCGCGGGTCTCGGTCGCATCCCAGAGCCCGAGCGCGCGCGGCCCCTCGGCAATCAGGTCGAACACCGTGAAGCGGGGATTCAGCGACTCATAGGGGTCCTGGAACACGATCTGCACCTTGCGGCGGAACTCACGCAAGGCCTTGCCGGTGAGCGCGCCGATCGGCTGACCCTCGAACAGGATCTCGCCGCTGGTGGGCTCGAGCAGACGCGCCAGCAACAGACAGGTGGTGGACTTGCCGCAACCGGATTCGCCGGCCAGACCGAGTACCTCGCCCCGGTCGATCGTGAAGCTGACGTTCTCGACCGCCTTGATGCGGCGGGTGCGGCCCTGGCCGAACATGCGCTCGAACAGGCCGGGCCGCACCTCGAAGTGCTTGGTCAGGCCGCGGACTTCGAGAATTGCCATGTCGTCTTCTCCGCTGCCTGCGTGCGCAGCATGTCGGCCTCGTCGGCCCGGTGGCAGGCGGCCACGTGGTCGGTGGCGACGGCGCGCAGCGCCGGTCGTTCCTGCGTACAGCGCTCGATCGCGAACGGACAGCGCGGCGCGAACGGGCAGCCCGTCACGCCCCCGAGCAGATTGGGTGGTGAACCGGGAATCGAGATCAACGGCCTGCCGCGCGCCTTGATGCTCGGGAACGCGTTCTTCAGGCCGAGCGTGTACGGATGCACCGGCTGCTCGAACAGATCGACCGCGGTGGCGACCTCCATGATGCGGCCCGCATACATGATCGCGATCCGGTTGCTCATCTCGGCGATCACCGAGATGTCGTGGGTGATCAGCAAGATGGCGTTGTGGCTGCGCTCGCGCAGTTCGCGAATCTTGCGGATGATGCGTTCCTGTACCAGCACGTCCAGGCCGGTGGTCGGCTCGTCCATCACGACCAGCGCGGGATCGAGCGCCAGCGACATCGCGATCATCGCGCGCTGGCGCATGCCGCCCGAGAACTCGTGCGGATACGCCCGCGCCAGGCGCGGCTCCAGCCCGACCAGCTCGAACAACTCGGCGACCCGCTCGTGGGCCTCGTGCCGCGAGGCGCGCGAGTGCTCGCGAATCGCCTCGACGATCTGATCGCCGACGCGGTACACCGGATTCAACGAGGCCTGCGCGCTCTGCGGTACCAGCGAGATCTCGTTCCAGACGATGTCGCGCCGGAAGCCGCGATCATCGAGCGCAAGCAGGTCGCGGCCGCGCCACTGGAAACGGTCGGCGCTGACCTGCGCGCCCTTGGGCAGCAGGCGAAGCAGCGCGCGGATCAGCGTGGTCTTCCCGCAGCCCGACTCGCCGGCCAGGCCGACGATCTCGTCCTCGCCGACGCGCAACGACAGTCCGTCGACCGCGTGCACGGGCCCCGCCCGCGTCGCATAGGTGACCTTCAGATTCTCGATGTCCAGCATCCGGAGCCCGTGCGAGTAGGCGTCAGCGTTGCCGCAGACGCGGATTGGCCACTTCTTCGTAGGCCCGCGATACGAACACGAGGGCGCTGACCAGCGTGATGATCGCCACCGACGGCCAGGCGAACCACCACCAGGCCTTGCGGATCTGGCCCGAGATCCACAGCTCGTAGAGCATGCCGCCCCACGAGAGATGGTCGGGATCACCGAAGCCGAGGAAGGCGGCACCGGCCTCGGCGATGATCGACCAGGCGATGTTGAACGCGGTATAGAGCAACAGCAGCGGCAGGATGTTCGGCATGATGTGCCAGTAGATCGTACGCAGGTCGCTGCACCCACGCGCCTTTGCCGCGAGCACGAACTGGCGCTGTTTGAGGGCCAGCGTCTGGGCGCGCACCACCCGCGCCGAGGTGCGCCAGACGATCAGCACGATGGCCAGGATCACGAACGACTGCGAGCGCCCGAACAGCGCGATCAGCACGATGATGAAGGGCAGGAACGGCATGCCGTAGACGATGTCCGTGAGGCGCATCAGCACCTCGTCGGTACGCCCGCCGTAGTAACCGGAGAACAGCCCGATGTTGGCGCCGATCACGATCGAGATCAGCCCCGAGATCACACCGATGATCATGGTCGTGCGCGCCGCCCAGATCATCTGGCTGAGCAGGTCACGCGCGAGAAACGTGGTGCCGAGCGGAAACTCGGCCGACGGCGGGCGCAGCGAGGCGATGCGCCCGCTGCCGTCCTTGAGCGTCACCCAGGGGTCGTGCGGCGCGATCCACGGCGCGAGCAGCGCGATTACCAGGTAGAACAGGATGATGGCCGCCCCGATCGTGCCGAGCGGGCTCTGGCGCAGGATCGAGACCTGGTTGGCCACGACCTGCCAGAGGCTGCGCAGCCACCTCATGAGGCGCTCGCGCCGGTTGCCGGGTCGCCCAGACGCAGGCTGCGGTGGGCGGCAGCCAGCCGCGCGAGTGCCTCGGTGTCGACCGTCACGCCCAACCCCGGCGCCTCGGGCGCATACGCCACCGCCCGCTCCACCAGCGCGCTGAACGAGGTCGGATCGCCGTGCAGGCGCAGCGTCGACATATAGGCGTGTCCGCAGTCCATCAGGTTGGTCAGCGTGAGCCCGAGTTGCAACGAAGCCGCCTGCGTGACGCCGAACTCGATCATGCTGTTCATCAGGATCGGCATGCCGAAGGCCTCGGCCAGCGAGGCGATCTTGCGGGAGGGGCCGAGACCCGCGTTCTTCGAAGGCTTGATCGAGAACGCGTCGACGATCCGCCCGGCGGCCAGGCGAGCGGCCTCCTCGGGCGAGAAAACCCCCTCGTCGGCCGACACCGGCATCAACGCCTGCTCACGAACGCGCTTGAGCGCCTCGGGCCGGATGCGGGGCACCGGTTGCTCGAGCAGGATCAGCGGCGCGGCGCCGATCAACGCCACGTAACGCAGGGCTTCGGATTCGCTCCAGCCCTGGTTGGCATCGGCCTGGAAGCTCAATTCCGGGAAACGCTCGATCAATCCGAGCGTTCGTGCCGCGTCCTCGGCGACGTCGCGCGAACCGGTCTTGATCATGAACGTGCGATAGCCCTGGGCCGCGCGGGCTTCGACGATCGCCGAACTCTCGTCGAGACTCTCGCTGCCCAGCGGCCAGAGCAGGGGAATGCTCTTGCGTACCGGCCCGCCGAGCAGCGTGGCCACCGACACGCCGGCACTGCGCGCGACGATGTCGTGCAGGGCCATGTCGAGCGCCCCACGCGCGGTCGGGTAGCCGGGCGCCGCCTGCGCGAGTTCTTCGAGCAGGGCCGCGTGATCGGCAGGATCGCGGCCGAGCAGCGCGCGCGGCACGACCTCGCCCAGGAAGGCGAACACGCCGGCGGCATTCTCGCTGGTGAACGGGCGCAAGGGATCGGCCTCGCCCCAGCCCTCGATGCCGTCGTCGGTGCGCACGCGCACGAACACCGCTTCGGCATGGGTCAGGGTGCCGTAGAAGCGCGACAGGTGATAGGGCTTGTGCAGCGGGCTGCGAATCTGCCAGAGATCTACGGCTTCGATTTTCATGTCAGCTACCCAGTTTGATGCGCGGATCGAGCCAGCAATACGAGATGTCGGCCAACAGATTCATGACGATGACGATCACGGCCAGCATCAGGAACGACGCCTGCGCGACCGGATAGTCGTGGCGGGCCGCGGCCTCCACCATGGCCAGGCCCATGCCCGGCCACGAGAACACGGTCTCCACGATCACCTGCCCGCCGATGGCGAAGCCGAGCAGGATCGACGAGATGGTGACCACCGCCAGTGAAGCATTATACGCCGCTGGCGATCATCACCTTGTGAGGCGCTAGTCCCTTGGCGCGCGCGAACCGACGGGCGCCGCTGCCGTGCGCGGAGCAACTTCGAGCATCGAGTCGCATGATCAGCATGCGGCGTGGCCAGGTAGAAGCTGACCGTGATCGCCTGCATGTCCGGTAGGTGGTGCAGGAAGTCATCGAGAACATGAAGTGCCAGATGCCGCCCGGACGGTTGCCGGGACTGCTCATGCCGCCGGAAACAGATCGAGCCGCAGCTGGCGAAAGCCGGCACGATCCAGCAGGAGATGCCGGTGATGAAGGTGGCGCCGAGGCACCAGTGACATCGATGGCGGCGCTGAGATCGAGCTTGCCGCCGCGCCGTGCCCATCAGCACGCCCGGTGGCGACGCCGATCACGAAGGTGAGCAACAGGCCCGCGACCATCAGCAGCATCGTGTTCCAGAAGCGGTAGACCAGGATGTCGAAAACCCGCTCCGAGGTCGTGAACGAGCGGCCCCACTCGAGCGTGACCACGTTCTTCAGGTACAGCAGGTATTGCATGAACACCGGCTGATCGAGTCCGAAGGCCTCGCGCATGCGCTGCTGGGCCACGGCATCGAGTGCCGGCGAGATCACTTGCGCGGTCGGATCGCCCGGCATCATGCGGAACATGATGAACAGCAGCGTCGCGATCGCGAACAGCGTCAGCAGCGAATAGGCCAGACGACGGGCGATGTATTCCTTCATTCAGGCGTCCTTGCGGCCATGCGTCCACCACTGCGCCGCTCTGCCGACAGCGGCAACGCGCGCTGCGCGGGTCGGTCCGCGCTCGTCGGCCGAACGCCCCACCGACCACCACGCGCCCCACCACCAGCGTTGCGACTCAGCCCGGATAGTGCAACCGGCCCCCCTGCCAGGTGAAGCCGGCATCGGCGAGGATCTTCTTGGCCTTGTCGAGATCCTGGCCCGGTGCCATCACCTTGTCGTTGTGCCAGAACGCGTTGACCGGTGCGATCACCGAACCGCCGCCGTCGGCATGGCCACCCAGCACCACGTCACGGATCAGTTCGCGCGGAATGATGTACTGCATCGCGCGACGGATCACGGCGTTGTTGAACGGGCGGCTTGGCTCATGTTGTAGCTCAGGCAATAGAAGCCATGAGCCGGATAGGCCTTGCCGACGCAACCCTTGACGTTGTTCAACTCTTCCATCAGGTTGGGCTTGAGGATGTAGCGGGTGCGGTCGCATTCTTCGATCGCCGCGGCCATCGCGTCGTGGCTGTAGACGGTGCGGATCACGCCGGGCAATACTCCTGTGGCCGCCATGTGGTGATCCGTGCTGCTGACCTGCAGCCCTCCTGCCGCGATCCGTAGTCGAACCCGAACTGACCGCGTCATCCGGTTTCAGGTTCGGGATAGTTGAGCGGGTCGTCGACGTCGACCTTGCCGGAAACGTCCTTCCAGACGTGCTCGGGAATCAGCATCAGCGCCGACAGCAGGTTCGCGAACAGCGGCGAGAACGGATCGGTGAGCTTGATGCGCAACGCTGCGCGGACCGGTCACCGTGACGCTGTCGACCTTGGCCAGCGAGCCGACGAAGAACGGCGCCTTCCACTGCTTGTGATAATCGAACGAGAACTTCACGTCCTTGGCTGTCACCGGCTGGTCGTCGTGCCATCATGCCGTCGCGGATCACGATGTCGATGGTGGTCGGATCGACGACGGTCGAGCTTCGGCCGCCCAGGGCACTGGCTTGCCCTTCGGATCCACCTGGAACAGGTTGTCGTAGATCATGCGCAGTTCCTTGAACTCGTTCGCGTCGTTGACCGCGATCGGGTTCAGGTTCTTGAGCGCTGCGGTGGCGCCGGTGCGCACGTATCCGTCGCCGCCCTGCACCGTCATGCTGACGTCGGTCCAGAGCGAGCCGATGCCCTCGCCCATCTGCGGCGTCAGATTGCCCAAGCGGTCCGAACGGTAGGCGTTGGTCATGGCCGGATAGACGACCACGTTCTCGGGCTGGTCGTCGGCGATCAGGGCCTGCGCCTCGCGCACCAGCGCCTGGCGCTTGTCGGTGTCCATCTCGACCTGCTGGGCAGCGGCCAGCTCGTCGACCTTGTCGTTCTTGTAGCCGGTCCAGTTGAAGCCGCCCGAGCGGTGATTGGACGAGTGGTGGACCTGGTGGATGAACACGTTCGGGTCGATGCGCACCGACTGACCGGTGAGCAGCACCAGGAACAGGTCGTAGTCGTGCTCCTTGATGACCTTCTGGATGCCCTGGTTGTAGTCCTGCGGGGTGGACTCGACCGAGAAACCGATGGATTTCGCGGCCTGCGAGATCAGGCGGGCCGCCTCGGGCCGCACCGGGTCGAACTGGGCGGTAGCAGTAAGTAGATTGGGCGCCTCGACCGGCGCGCCGGCGGCGTGGCCCACGCGTGGCATCCCGAGGGCCGCGGCACCGCCGACGACCGCCCCCGAGCGCAGGAAATCACGACGCCCGAATTCCGACTCTTTCATGTTCGTTCCTCCGTGGAAGGGGCGACCCGAGGGTGCCCTTATAGGTCTGCAAATCCATGCTAGGCCGAGACAAATTCGGGTGTCCAATTCCGTTTCAGGGCAATGTCATAATTAAAACTTATGAGAAGAGTGAACCGTTCCGATCTGAACACCCGCCACGTCGAGGTGTTCAAGGCGGTTTACGAGTGCGGCTCGATGACCCTGGCGGCGACCCAGCTCGGGGTCTCGCAACCGGCCATCTCGGCGCTGATCCGGCAACTGGAGAAACGGATCGGCTTCGAGCTGTTCGATCGCGCCGGCCGCCGTCTGCGGCCCACGGTCGAGGGCGATCTGTTCTACGAAGACGTCGAGCGCGCGCTCACCGGCATCGCGATGCTGGCCGACAAGGCCGACGATATCCGCGATCGCCGGCGCGGCCGGCTGCTGATCGGCGCGATGCCGGCGCTGTCGGCGGGCTTCGTGCAATCGCTGCTCGCCGGCCTGGGCGACGGCGACGACATCTCCGCCACCTTGTGCACCCGTCACTCGCCCCTGCTGATATCGCTGGTCGCGCTGCACCAACTCGATGTCGCACTCGTGGCCCATCTCGGCCCGAGCCCGCAGGTGCGGGTCGAATCGCTGCACCGGATCCCCCTCACCTGCCTATTGCCGCCCGCACACCGGCTGTACGACCGGGATATCGTCACGGCGGCCGATCTCGCCGGCGAGAGGCTGATCGCGCTATCGAGCCTGGACCGCCTCGGCCCGCGGATACAGGAGATGTTCGCGCGCGCCGGCGTCGCGGTGCGCAGCCCGTTCAGCGTCGAGCTGACACTGGCCGGCTGCGGCTTCGTCGCCCAAGGCATGGGGGTGGCCCTGACCGACCCGTTCACCGCGAAATTGTTCGCCCCGAGCGGCATCATCGCCAAGCGCTTCGAGCCGCGAACCGACGTCGAGATCGCCGTCGTTCGCTGCGCCGACGTGACGCCGGCGCCGGCCGGCCTGGCCGCTGCGTTCATCCAGCGTGCCGGCGAGGCATTGGACGCCGTCGCGCGTGACTCGGACGGCCCGGACCCGATCCATCCGAGCCAACCACCGCAACGCCGGCCGCCGTAGCGCCGGACGTAGCGCCGGACGTAGCGCCGGACGTAGCGCCGGACGTAGCGCCGGACGTAGCGCCGGCCGGACCGCGACGCGGCGTCCGCGACGCGAGACGTGCGCCACGCCGGCGTCGGTGATTCGCCGCGCCCGTGCCCGCCGGTGCACAATGCCCGGATCCGCTGTGGAGACGACAATGAAACCCGAAGCCCTCGATCGCAAGACCCTCGAGCCCTACTGGATGCCGTTCACCGACAACAAGCGCTTCAAGGAAGCGCCACGCATGGTGAGTTCGGCCGAAGGCATGTACTACACGGCCCCTGACGGCCACCGCATCCTCGACGGTCTGGCCACGCTCTGGTGCGTCAACGCCGGTCACTGCCGACCGCGCGTCGTGGAAGCCATTCGCGCGCAGGCGGGTGTGCTCGACTACGCCTCGTCGTTCTCGATGGGTCATCCGCTGCCCTTTCAAGTCGCGGCACGCATCGCCGAACTGGCGCCTGCCGGCATGGATCACGTGTTCTTCACGAACTCCGGCTCCGAGGCGGTCGACACCGCCCTGAAGATCGCGCTGGCCTACCACCGCCTGCGTGGCGAGGGCACACGCAGCCGCCTGATCGGCCGCGAACGGGCCTACCACGGCGTGAACCTGGCCGGCATATCGGTCTCCGGCATTCCCACCAATCGCAAGGCCTATGGCGGCGGCCTGCTGCCGCATGTCGATCACCTCGCCCACACGCAAGACCTGAAGACCCGGGCATTCGTGCGCGGCCAGGCGGCCACCGGCGCCGAGCTCGCCGACGAACTCGAACAGCGCATCGTCGCCCTGCATGGCGCCGAGAACATCGCCGCCGTGATCGTCGAGCCGGTCGCCGGCGCCGGCGGCGTGCTGGTGCCGCCGCAGGGCTATCTGCAACGGCTGCGCGACATCTGCACGCGTCACGGCATCCTGCTGATCTTCGACGAGGTCATCACCGGCTGGGGCCGGCTGGGCATGCCGTTCGCGTCTCAGTTCTTCGAAGTCACGCCCGACCTCATGACCTTCGCCAAGGGGGTCACGTCCGGCGCGGCGCCCCTGGGCGGCGTGATCGTCTCCGACGCCGTCTACGACACCTTCATGAATGCACCCGGTGGCGGCATCCAGTTCTTCCACGGCTACACGTACTCGGGCCATCCGCTGGCCTGCGCGGCCGCGATGGGCACGCTCGACACCTACGAGGAAGAAAACCTGCTGCATCACGGCGACGGCCCGATCGTGCGCCTGTTCGAAGAGGGCGTGCATTCGTTCGCCGGCCGGCCGCACGTGGTCGACACCCGCAACCTCGGCCTGATCGGCGCGGTGGAGCTGGCCCAGCGCGACGGCAAGCCCGGTGCGCGCGCCTTCGAGGTGTTCGAGAAGTGCTGGCAACGCGGCGTATTCGTGCGCCCGGTCGGCGACGCAGTGGCCTTTTGTCCGCCGCTGATCGCGCGCCCCGAGCATCTCGACCAGATGTTCGGAACGGTACTCGAGGTGCTCGAGACCGTATCTTGAGTCGACCCGCAGCCGCGCCGGCCGCCACCGAGGCGCGGGCACCGACCGTCACACGCCGCGGCACAAGGCCCGCCGGCACCGTCGTTTCGAGGAAAGAGCATGCATGAGCCAGACACCCCGCTACAGGCAGATGCCGGGCGCTTCTGGGGCACCGTCGAGGTTTCCGCCGGCATCGGCGTGGGCCGGCCGGGTGGTCTGGCCCGGGTCGCGCTCAACGACGATGACAGGCGCATGCGCGAGCAGTTCATCGCTTGGTGCCGCGAAGCCGGCTGCACGGTCACGGTCGACGCGATCGGCAACATCTTCGCGCGTCGCGCCGGGCGCGACGACTCGCTGGCACCGGTACTGGTCGGCAGCCACCTCGACACCCAGGTCAACGGCGGGCGATACGACGGCATTCTCGGCGTGCTCGCCGGCCTCGAACTCGTGCGCACGCTCAACGACCGCGCGATCACCACGCGTCGGCCGCTCGAGATCGTCTCCTGGACCAACGAAGAAGGCGCGCGCTTTTCGCCACCGATGATCGCCTCGGGCGTGTTCGCCGGCGCCTACGAGCTCGACTGGGCACTGGCACGCACCGATGACGACGGTCACCGCCTGGGCGACGAACTCGAGCGCATCGGCTTTCGCGGCGCGGCGCCGGTCGGAGGCCGTCCGATCGACGCCTATTTCGAGCTGCACATCGAGCAGGGACCACTGCTCGATGCCGCCGGGGTCGACGTGGGCGTGGTCACGCATGGCTATGCGGCCCACGGCATCATCGTCGAGATTCGCGGCGAGACCGCGCACACCGGGCCCTGGCCGATGGACAAACGCCGCAATGCAATCGTCGGCGCGTCGATGCTGGCGGTCGCTGCCAACGATATCGGCTGGCGCTATCACGACAGCGGCGGCAAGGGCACGGCCTCGCGACTGGTGGCCTGGCCGAACAAGCCGGGCATCCTGTCCGACTGGGCGCAGTTCACGGGCGACTTTCGCCACGACGACCCGGCCAAGGCCGACGCGATGCTCGCCGAGTTCCACGAGGCGATGACCCAGGCGATCAGCCGCTCACAATGCGAGATGGAAGTCCTCGACCACTGGAGCTGGCGGCCTGACATCTTCGATGCCGGCTGCATCGGCGCGGTGCGAGACACCGCCGCCCGGCTGGGCCTGCCCTCGATGGACATCGCCTCGCAGGCCGGCCACGACGCTTATTTCATGGCCCGGGTCGCGCCGACGGCAATGATCTTCACACCCTGCAAGGACGGCATCACGCACAACAATCACGAGCACGCCACGCTGGAGCGCAGTCTGCCCGGTGTGAACGTGCTCCTGAACGTGGCCGCCGAACGCGCGCTGCGCTGAACTCGTCCTGGGCCAGACCGCCGTCCTGCGCCCACGGCGGCCGGGAGCGCGATGCACCGGGCTCGTCGTCGATGAGGCTTCCGCCTCCGGCATGCTTGTCCGGCGGCCGGGCGCGCGATTGACGGAATGACGCCGTGACTGCGGGCCGGCAGCCCCTGCCCGAGCACGCGGTCACGAGTCGCGGCCGATCGGCCTGCGCGCACAACCCCGCGAGTCACTTGCGAAACGGTCCGACCTGACGCACACTCCGCCTTACGCGAAGCTTACGCAGCACTTACGGGACGCTGACAGCCTCGCGGGCGATACCAACGGGTCAGGGGGCCATGATGCTCACGAATCGAATTGTCTTCGACGAGACGCGCGAGACCATGCGCGTCGATTTCTCCAACCTGGTGTTCGAGACCAGCGCCCAGGTCGAGGCGGCTTACGATCAGCTCACCGAGGCGATTCGCGGCACCGGGCACAAGTGGTTCTTCATGGTCGACTATCTCAATTCCCGGGTCGACATGCCGGCGCGTCTGTCGTGGGAGCACCGCGGCCGGAAACTGAACGAGGCCTGGTCGTTGGGCTCGGTGCGCTATCACATCAGCCCCGACACCCGAGAATCGCTCGAGCGGCGCGCGGCCAATAATCCGTATTACGCCAACCTGGTCGACAGCTGCGAGCAGGCCGAGGCCCTGGTGGCCACATTGCGCGAACGCCGGCGCACCGAAAGCGAGCAGACCCGTGACAGGCTCGAGCGCGACTCCCGCCGCGAGGCCTGGGAGCGCACGGCGGCCGCCGGGCCCTTGCCCGACGAGTTGTTCGCCTCACGGGTGGGTTTCGACGCCGACGCTCAGACCATGGAAGCCGACTTCAGCGATTTCGACTTCGTCAACGATCGCGTGGTCAATGCCTTCTACGACTATCTCGATGCGCGCATGGCCGAAACCGGTCGGCAGTGGTATTTCCTGGTCAATCTGCGCCACTGCGTGGTGCGCTCCGAGGCCTGGTTTCAATATGCGCGCCGGGGCAAGGCCCTCAATCTCAAGTACTCGCTCGGCTCGGTGCGCTACAGCGCCACGGCCGAGACCGCGGCCGAAATCGAAAAGCGCGCCAACACCGAGGCCTTCGACCCCAACCTGTTCAGCAGCCGCGAAGCGGCGGTCGCCCGCATCGCCGAAATGCGGGCGGCCCGAGCTCGCAGCGGGGCCTGACACTGCGAGCTCGCGGCGTGATCCTCGCGCGCTCGCGCGCGCCAGACGAGGCTCAGGCGGTCTCGGTCGATGCCGGGCGGGCGCCGACACGGCGCTGACGCTCGCGCCAGTCGCTTTCTTTCTCGATCACGCCCTCGTAGGACGCTACCGACTGTTGAGCGGGCGTGTCCGGTGTGCGGCCGAGCGCTTCGCCGGTGTCGCGCATGCGGGCCGCGGCATCCACCATCAGGCGACGAAACGCCACGATCGCGACATCGCTGCCGCCCAGCAACTCGCGCGTGCGATCGACGATCGGGCCCATGCCCACCCACATGGCGATGTCCTGATTGGGAATGCCGGCAATGCCGGTGAAACTGCCTTCGGTCATCGCCTTGCGGTCCTGGCCGAAGTCGTTGGCCATGGTGCGCAAGGGCGACCAGTCCGGCGCGAGATCCTTGCCCGGCAGAGCCCGGCAGAACTCACGCCAGGTGTTGCTGTCGGGGCAGTCGTCGGCCCCCCAGGCGATGAAATGGAACATGGAGTTCTCGTCATCGATGGGCACGATGACCGAGGCCACGTTGTACAGGTTGTTGGGTGGAATCAGCGAGATGAACGGCGCCACGTAGCGGGTCACGCGCACGTACTCGTGCGTGCCCCCCTGGTGGATGGGCCGGCGGATCGCCGCATACTGGAAACCGTATGGCGTGGTCTGAACCTGCAACCGCGGCGCCTTGTCGGTGGAGGGGCGGTACCAGGCCTTGTCGTCGGCCTCGGCACCGGTGACGCGCGCCGGGCGCATGTCACTGGAATGCAGGCTCGAACTGTGCGCGGAATCGATCTGCCCCTCGGTGATCTGGGCCCAGTTGGCGGATATGCGGATTTTCACGATGCTGACCCTGGGCGCGTCTTCGTGCACGAAGGGCGGCGGCGAGAACGCGGGCATCGTCTGCTCGGGGCCCATGTAGGCCCAGACGAAGCCGCCACACTCGTGAGTCGGGTAGGCGGTGTGGCGGATCCTGTTCTTCAGCTCGCTGGCCGCCGGCTCGGAGAACATTTCGACCACGTTGCCCCCGGCGTCGATCTTCCAGCCGTGATAGAGGCATCGAAGCCCGCAGTCCTCGTTACGGCCGTAGACCAGTGAGGCGCGCCGATGCGGGCAGAACTCGTCGATCAGGCCGACTTTGCCGTTCGTGTCGCGAAAGGCGACCAGATCCTCGCCGAACAGGCGCACGCGCACCGGCTTGCCGTCGGCGACCGGAACCTCTTCACTGAGCAGCGCGGGCACCCAGTGGCGGCGCATCAGGGCCCCCATCGGGGCGTCGCCCTGCACGCGGCAGAGCATCATGTTCTCGTCATGGGTCAACATATCGTCAAATCCAGCCGCCCAGGCCGGCCTCGTGTCGGTTGCATGTGAAAACGCAAACTGGTGCCGTGCGTCCCGAGTTCGCGGTCAATCCGAGGGCATGGCCGACGCGTGCCGGAAAGGCGCACCGCAGCGGCGCCGGCGGCACCGCGAGGCATTGCGAAGCAGCCCCCGAGTGCCGGACGCGCTCTCGTTCGGCGAACGTCGGGCTCACGATGTCTAGAATACAGGCATCTCCCGGAGAATACCGGCAACGTCGGCACCGGCTCAAGGAGACTTCCGGTTGCCCAGGACACCCAGCATGTCGCCCAATCCCCCAGAAATCGCGCTGACCCTGGTCGGCAAGAGTCCTCTGACCCCGGATATCTGGCAGCTCGAACTGCGTGCCGAGGCGCCGCTGCCGGTCATCGAGCCGGGCGCGCATCTGGCCGTGCGCACGCCGATCGGCGCCATGCGCCAATATTCGATCATCTCGGCCGATGACCGCCGGATCGATATCGCGGTCAAACGAGAGCCTGGCGGACGTGGCGGCTCGCGCAGCCTGATCGACGAGACCACCGTTGGCGAGCAAGTTCACGCGCAACCGCCTGAGAACCACTTCGGGCTCGAGGACGCGCCCTCGTATCTGTTCATTGCCGGCGGCATCGGCATCACACCCGTGCTGTCGATGATTCGCGCGCTCCTGGCGCGCGAGACCGTCCCACCGTTCACCTTGATCTATTGCACGCGCACCCCGGCCATGACGCCGTTTCGCGACGAACTCGCGCGGCTGCCCGCTGGCAGCATGGTGTTGCATCACGACCACGGCGACCCGGCACAGGCCTACGACTTCTGGCCGCTGCTCGAGACACCCGATGCACGACACATCTATTGCTGCGGCCCGGCACCGCTGATGGACAGCATCCGCGACATGGTCGGCCATTGGCCGAGCCGGTCCGTGCACTTCGAAGACTTCCAGCCCGTCAAGGCGCTGCGCGCGGCCGACCAGGCCTTCGAGGTGCGCTTTCTCGATGACGCGCCGGCCTTGACCGTGCGTGCCGACCAAACCCTGCTGCAGGCACTGCGCGACGCCGGACTGAGCGTGGCCAGTTCGTGCGAGAGTGGTACCTGCGGCACCTGCAGGATGCCGTTTCTGGAAGGCGAGATCGAGCACCGCGACCTGGTACTGACGCCGGCCGAACGTGCCGGCGAGCTGATCTGCTGCGTCTCGCGCGCACGTGATGACACGCTACGGCTGGCTGTGCCGGGGCCGACCGGCAAGGACCGCGACTGACATGGCGAAACCCTCCGACATCGAACCCGTTCGCGTCGGCGTCTGCGGCCTGGGCCGGGCGTTCGTGTTGTCGATGCCCGGCTTCGAGGGCGACCGGCGGATCCGTCTGGTGGCGGCTTGCGCGCCACGCGCCGAGTCACGGCACGCGTTCGAGCAGCGCTATGCGCCGGCGCGCACCTACGCCGAGATGGCCGCGCTCTGCGACGACCCCGACGTCGAGGTCGTATACGTCGCCACGCCACATCAGTTCCACGCCGAACACGTGATCCTGGCCGCGCAAGCGGGCAAGCACGTGGTCGTGGAAAAGCCGATCGCGGTCAACATCGCCGATGCCGTGCGCATGATCGACGCGGTCGAGCGCGCCGGCGTGACGATGATCGTCGGCCCCAGCCACAGTCTGGACGAACCGGTACGGGTGGTGGCCGACATGCTGGCCAGCGGCGACTTCGGCCAGTTGCGCATGATCCATTCGCTGAACTACACGGACTTCATGTACCGGCCGCGCCGTCCGGAAGAACTTGTCACACGCCTCGGTGGCGGTGTCGTGTTCAGCCAGGGCGCACATCAGATCGATGTCGCGCGCCGGCTCACGATGCGACCGGCGCTCAGCGTGCAGGCGCAGACCGGCAGCTGGGATCCACAGCGGCCGAGCGAGGGCGCGTACCAGGCGCTGCTGCGCTTCGAAGACGGCGCCATCGCCTCGCTGACCTACAGCGGCTATGGCCATTTCGACAGCGACGAGTGGATGGACTGGGTCGGCGAACTCGGCCATGCGAAATCGCCCGACACCTACGGACATGTCCGCCGACAGCTGGCCCAGGCCAAGAGCCCCGAGGACGAGATCCGCCTCAAGAGCGAGCGGACCTTCGGTGCCACGCGTGGCGCCCCGCGACCCACCTTCCACGAGCACTTCGGGCCGGTGATCGCCAGCGCCGACCATGCCGATCTGCGCCTGAGTCCCGATGGCGTCTGGATCTACGGCGATGATCATCGCAGCTTCCGCCCGGCCGCCAAGATGACCATTCCGCGTATCGGCCTGAACGACGCCATCGTCGATGCGCTGCGCCACGGCCGCGCCCCGATCCAGGACGGCCGCTGGGGTCTGGCAACGCTCGAGATCTGCCATGCGATCGTCGACGCCGCTGCGTCTGGTCAGACCGTGACGTTGGTTCATCAAGGCGCGGCCGCTGCCCGCCCCCCCCGAGGAAACGAATCATGAGCGCCTTGCCCCTGTCGATCGCCGTGGGCGACTACGACCGCACCCGCCCGCTGGTCGATGGCCGAGTCGCCATCGACGGCGTCGATCCGGTCATGATGCTGCTCTCGCCCGAGGAGATGTTCTTTCGTGCGTTCCGGCATCGTGCGTTCGACGTCAGCGAGCTGTCGCTGTCGAGCTACGTGGTCAGCCTGACGCGCGACGATCCGCCCTACGTGGCGGTGCCTGTGTTCCTGTCGCGCGCTTTCCGCCATACCTCGATCTACATCCGTACCGACCGCGGCATCGAACGTCCGCAGGATCTGCGCGGTCGGCGCATCGGCATCGCCGAGTACCAGCTCACGGCCAATGTCTGGGCGCGCGCCATCCTCGAGAGCGAGTACGGTGTTCGACCGGCCGACATCGAGTGGATCCGCGGCGGCATGAACTCCCCGGGCCGGCCCGAAAAGATCGCCATCGAACTGCCGCCCGACGTACGCCTCGAGAATGCGCCGCAGGGTCGTGCCCTGAACGACATGCTCGCCGCCGGCGAGATCGACGGCTTCATCGGGCCGCGCTGGCCGGCCTGTTTCGAGGCCGGACACCCGCATGTGGGCCGGCTGTTCTCGAATTCGATCGATGTCGCCAGCGACTGGTACTCACGCACGAAGATCTTCCCGATCATGCACGTGCTGGGCGTGCGCCGTCCGCTGGCCGACGCGCATCCCTGGCTGCCGGGCGCCCTGCTGAAGGCCTTCACGGCGGCCAAGGCGGTGGCCGCCGAAGCCTTGAACGACACCTCTGCCACCAAGGTGACGATGCCCTTCGTCGAAGACTCGCTGCATCGGGCGCGCGCGCTGATGGGCCATGATTTCTGGTCGTACGGGCTGGCCGACAACCGCCACGTGCTCGACACCTTCCTCGAGCACCATCATCGTCAGGGCCTGTCGACACGCCGGGTCGGTGTCGATGAGTTGTTCCATCCGGCGGCCACCGAGGCCTACAGCCTCTGACGACCATGCCCGACGACGACGGTGTCGCCGGCTCGCTGCCGTCGTTCCACTCGGCGCTGAGCCTGCGTCGCCTGCGCATGCTGGCGCTGCTCGCCGATCTGGGCAGCGTCAGCGAAGTGGCGCGGGTCATGCACGTCAGCCAGCCGGCCGTGTCCAAGCAGCTCGCCCAGATCGAGTCGTCCCTGGGCGCCGATATCGTTCACCGGCGCGGCAATCATCTCGCCTTCACCTCGCTCGGCCAGCGGCTGGTCGACCACGCACGCGAGATCGCCCACCAGATCGAACGCGCACGTTTCGACATCGAGGCCTTGCGGCAGGGGCTGGGCGGGCGCATCACGGTCGGCATGGTCGGATCCCTGGTGCCGTCGTTATTGCCCGAGACCTTGCGCCTGTTCAGCCGCAATGCGCCCGATGCTGCCGCGGCGGTGGTCGAGGGCCACCTGGTGCAGATGCTGCCGATGCTCGAGCGCGGCGCGCTCGATCTGGTGGTCAGCCGGGTGTGGCAACCGGTCGCCATCGCCGATGTCGAGCAAACCGTGTTGATGCGCGAACCGCTGCTGCTGGTCTGCGGTGCCAGCCACCCGCTGGTCGGCCGTGATCCCATCGATTGGCCCGAGCTGGTCGCCTGACCGTGGATCTGTCCGCTGCCGGGTTCTCACGCCCGTTCGGCGATCGAAACCTTTCTGGCCGCGCGCAATCTGCAGCTGCCGGCCGGCAAAGTCGAATCGACGTCGATGTCGCTGATGCTCGAACTGCTGCCGGTGTCGACCCACGTCGCGCTGATGCCGGCGTCGATCGCGAGGCCGGCGGCACTGCGCGGCGAGCTGACCATCCTGCCCCTGCAGGTCGACGATCTGTTGTCCGAGACCCGCTGCTTCTGGCGCGGCGACGACCCGACCCTGGCCTTGTTCCGCGCCTGCCTGGCGCGTGCGGCAGACCAGCCCAGGTTCAGCGGCTGATGCGCCCGACCGGCTGTCAGACTGGCGGCCCAATCATAACCCTGAGGTTATGAGCCAGGCCGAATAAGTCATTCGCTTTCCCCATCCCTGGCGAGTAGCCTCCTGAGTCCCGTCGGCGAGCCGATATCCATCACGCGATGGGCCTGCCGAATCCGGCGCGGGGCCAGGCCCTGGCACCCGCCCCGTGCACGAGACCGAGAGAGACGATGACCGCGCCATCGAGCGATCTGGCCGCCGACAATCTGCCCGCCTTGACCGCCACCGAGTTGCGGGCCGGCGTCGCTGCCGGGCGCATTGCCCCGAGCACGCTGGTCGACCAATGCATCGCACGCATCGAGAAACTCAATCCGGCGGTCAACGCGATCGCAGCGACCGACTTCGAGCGCGCGCGTGAGCAGGCACGTCTGGCCGACCAGCGTCTGCGCGAAGGGCAGCCCCCGCGATTGCTCGAAGGCCTGCCGATCGGCGTCAAAGACCTGCAGGAAACCGCCGGCCTGCTGACCACCTATGGCTCGCCCCGCTTCAGGGACCACATACCCGACCGCGATCATCCGCTGGTGGCGCGGCTGCGCGCGCACGGCGCGATCGTGCTCGCCAAGACCAACGTGCCCGAGATGGGTGCCGGTGCCAACACGCGCAATCCCGTCTGGGGTGCGACCGGCAATCCGTTCGCGCCGATGCTCAATGCCGGCGGCTCGTCGGGTGGGTCGGCCGCGGCCCTCGCCTTGGATATGCTGCCGCTGGCCACCGGCTCCGACACCGGCGGCTCGCTGCGCATTCCCGCCGCACTGTGCGGCGTGGTCGGTTTCCGGCCCTCGCCCGATGTGGTCCCGCACGGCGTGCGCCCGCTCGGCTGGTCGGCGATTTCGGTGCTCGGCCCGATGGCCCGCACGATCGACGATCTGCTGCTGATGCTGCGCGCCTGCGTCGGTCTCGACGTGGCCGACCCGCTCAGCGTCGATCACCGGCCCGATGAGTACGAAGCCGTTGAGCCGCCCGACCTGTCGCGACTGCGTGTGGGCATCACCGAGGACTTCGACTGCTGCGCGGTCGACGACGAAATCCGGCGAACGTTTCGCGCCCGGGTCGAGGCACTCGCACCGAAGGTCGCCGAGATCCGCAGCATCCGCTTCGAGATGCCCGATCCGCACCGGTGCTTCGACGTGATCCGCGCCGAAAGCTTCGTGGCCGCGTTCCACGAGGCCTACTCCCGCAATCCGGCCGAACTTGGCGCCAACGTGCGCGCCAACTACGAACTGGGCGCGCGCATGAGTCTCGCCGACCGCGCCGCCGCGCATCGCGATCAGACCACGCTGTATCGCGCCTTCCAGCGTGCGATCGGCGATGTCGACATCCTGCTGGCACCGGTGACGCCGCTCAGCCCCTTCCCTTGGCGGCAGCCCTATGCCACCGAGATCGGCGGCCAGACGATGCGCAACTATTACGAATGGCTGGCGCTGACCTACGTGGTCACGCTGGCCAATAATCCGGCGCTGTCGCTGCCCTGCGGGCGCGACGGGCTGGGTATGCCGTTCGGGCTGCAGGTCGTTGGCCACATGCGTGGCGATGCGGCGCTGCTGCGCGCGGCGCGAGCACTCGAGGGCCTGTTCGCCGCCGATCCCGCCACGGCCCGACCCATACCCGACGCCGGCGCACTGCCAGCCGACAATCCGGCGCTGCGCGAGATCATCACCGCGGCGCCGTCGCACGGGGCTGCCGGTGCCGGGGTCGCCGGTGCGGGGGCTGCCGGTCGCGCCGGAGGCGATGCACGCCCGCCGGCCGCCGACGACGATGCCGCCGGCCATCGTCGCGCCAATGGCGGCAATGCCGCCACCGCCGTCTGAGATTCGCCGATGGCACCGGTGCTGATCGTCTTCGCGTTGCTGCTGGCCTCGGGCGCAGCGTTCGCCTATCTGATGGGCGCAACCGCGGTATTCGCGTTCTTCGTCAACGACAAGGCCCGTTACCTGGCGATCCTGCCGCAGCGCATCTTCGCCCAGCTCGACGTGTTCGCGTTCATGGCGATGCCGCTGTTCATCCTGACCGGCGAGCTGATGAACCGCGCCGGCGTCACCGAGGCGCTGATCCGCTTCGCGAGCGCGCTGCTCGGCCGCTTCAAGGGCGGACTGGGCTACGTGAACATCCTGACCAGCGTGTTCTTCGCCGGCATCTCGGGCTCGGCGATCGCCGACTCGGCCGCGATCTCCAACACGCTGGTGCCGGCGATGCGCGCCCAGGGTTACTCGGCTTACTACGCGGGCGCGGTCACGGCCGCCTCGTCGATGATCGGGCCGATCATTCCGCCCAGCATCATCATGATCATCTACGGCGGGCTGATCGGCACCTCGGTCGCTGCGCTGTTCGTGGCCGGCATCCTGCCGGGCCTGTTGCTGGCGCTCATGCTGATGGCGATGAACGGCTACATGGCCGCGCGCCACGACCACCCCGGGGGCGATGCCTCCAGCGCGCCGCCGATCGGCGCCTCGTTTCGCCACGCGCTGCCGGCGCTGTCGGTGCCGTTCGTGATCCTGGGCAGCATCGTGTTCGGCGTCACCACACCCACCGAAGGCTCGGCCCTGGCCGTGCTCGCCTCGATCGCCGTGGGCGTCTTCTACGGCCGCTTCTCGCTGGCGGTGTTCATGGACGCCGTGCATGCCACCGTGCGCACGATCGGCGCAATATTCATCATTTTGTGTGCGATCGCCGTGCTCGGCTACCTGGCCGGCCTGCTCGGTTGGCCGCAGGCGCTGGCGGGCTGGGTCGATGCCTTCGGCCTGACCGGCACCGGCTATCTGCTTGCGCTGGTCGTGCTGTTCCTGGTGGCCGGCATGTTCATGGACACCCCGGTCGCGCTCAGCCTGCTCGTACCGCTGCTCGCACCCACCGCAATCGAACGCGGCATCGACCCGGTGCACCTGGGCATCGTGCTGTGTTTCAACCTGTGCATCGGTTTGATCACGCCGCCACTGGGCAAGTGCCTGGTCGTGGTTTCGGCGATCACCCGCATCGACTACTGGCGGCTGGCGTGGGCGACGCTGCCGTTCGTGTTCGTGCAGATCGCCACGCTGTTGCTGCTGGTCTTCTTTCCGCAGATCAGCCTGAGCCTGCCCCGCCTGTTCGGGCTGGGTGCGCACTGAATACGTCAATACCCTCAGGAGGACACCGACGATGATGATGAAACCCCTGCAGCGGCTGCTGCTCGCCGCCGGCCTCGGGCTCGGCCTGGCTACCGGCGTGCAAGCGGCCGAAGTGAAGATCGCGCTCGACGGCCCCGCCAGCCTGGAGAAATCCGGCTCGTACAACTGGACGGTCGCGTTCGGCAAGGTCATGGCCGAAAACGGCTTCGAGGTCAAGGAGTTGCCCAACGGCTCGATCGGCGGCGAGGCCGAGAAGCTCGACCAGGTCCAAGCCGGTCTGCTCGAGGTGTCGCTGTCCGACGTGAAGTCGGTCGGCAAGCTCGATGCCTTCATCTACGGCGTGCGCCTGCCGTACATCTTCAACGGTGTCGAGCACATGGACCGCGCCCTCGCGAAAGGCAAGGTCTTCGACCGGGTCAACAAGAGCATCGCCGACTCGCACGTGCGCTTCGTCGCCATCGTGCCGCTCGGACCACCGTCTGGCCTGATCACCACCAAGAAGGGCATCCACAAGCCCGCGGACATGGCCGACATGCGCATGCGTGCGCTCGACGACGCCCAGATCGCCATGTACAACGCCTGGGGCTCTGCCGGCACGATCGTGTCGTGGAAGGAAGTGCCGGCGGCCATGCAGACCGGCGTGGTCGACGGCTACATGAACTCCGCCACCGTGCCGCTGGCCTTCGGTCAGACCGACATCGTGCGTCACTTCACCGACGCCAAGGTGATCAACTCGATCCGCGCGGTGATCGTGTCGGCCGACTGGTACGACGGCCTCAGCGATGCCCAACGGGCCGTATTCGCCAAGGCGGTCGAGGCCGGCAACAAGGCCAATCGCGCGTGGGTCGAGCAGATCGGCCCGAAGGCGATGGCACAGCTCAAGGAGGCCGGCGTCGAGGTGATCCAACTGGAGCCCGCCGCGCGCGAGGCCTTCCGCAAGCTGTCGCTGAAGGTTTACGACAAGGCACCGCTGCCGCGTGAGCAGGTCGACGAGTGGCTCGCGTTGTCCGAGGCCACCGCCAAGTGAGCGAACGCGCCGTCGCCGACCTGCGGCGGTCACCCGGTCCGCTAGCGCGCCTCAGCGACGCGGCCGACCGGGTCACGGTCGCGCTGGCCGCGACCTGCCTGATCGCGATGCTCGTCATCGTGATGCTGCAGGTCGTGGCCCGCTACATCTTCGATGCGCCGCCGGCCTGGACCGAGGAAGGCGCGCGCTACATGATGGTCTGGAGCGGTCTGCTGGGCGCGGCCGTGGCGTTCAAGCGCCGCCTCGATCCGGTCTTGTTCCAGTGGCGGCCCGAAGGCCCGAACTGGCTGCTCAAGGCGATGACCTTGCTGCAGTCCGTCGCCGTGCTCGGCTTCATCGTGCCGGTGCTCTACACCTGCTTCGTCGGTCCCGGCGGCGATCCGGCGCGCAGCTTCATGGCCCGGCAGATGAAGGTCACCGCCGACACCTTCGGCTTCTCGATGGTCTGGGTGGCGTCGGCGGTGCCGCTGATGGGGCTGCTGATCCTGTTGCACCTATTCGGCGGACGGGCGCCGATGGCTGACGACGAACCCGCTATCGATTGACGCGCTCGTGACATCGATCCCGGGCGAGCGATCCGCGGGATCGGGTTCGTCATTCCTGGCCGTCAGGCCGAATGTCGGGCCTGCTCCGCACTGGCGAGCCGCTCGATGATGCGCCGCGAATGCGCCCCACCGGCATCGATGTTCAGGGTCAGCAGCCGCCGGCCCGGATTACCGCTCAGATTGAGCTGCTGGCGCTGCAGCATTTCCAGATCCTCACCGAAGATCTTGCCCTGTCCCTCGCGAATCGCCTCGGTCAGGGCGGCATCGCCAGGCTTGAAATTGCGTGCCATACCCCAGTGGTACCAGTGCGAGGTCTCGGTCTCGGGCGTGATGAAGTCGACCACCACGCTGTAGGCTTTGGCCGCAGCGGGTGCGTCGAAGCCGCCCTGCCCGGCCAGGGCCACGCCAACGTCGATCATCACGTGGCTGGGCGGCGTGAAGCGGCAGATCTGCCAACGGTCGACATCGGCCTCGGGATCCAGGCCGTTGGCTTTCATGGCCATGCGCCAGAACGGCGGTGCCTTGATGCCGTGCATGAAGCGCTGGGTGATGACCGCGCCGTCCGCCAGCTTGGTCTCACACGGGGTTTCATCGATCTCGGGTTGGCCGATGCTGGTGGCATGCACGTAGGTTTCGTGCGTCAGGTCCATCAGGTTGTCGATCATCAGCCGATAGTCGGCCTGCACGTGGTACAAACCGCCGCCGTAGGCCCAGGCCGGATCGTCGAAGAATGGGAACACCGGCATCGCGGCAGGGTCGGCCTCATCGGGCTCGCCCGGCCACACCCAGATGAATCCGTATCGTTCGAGCACGGCGAAACGCTCCACGCAGGGAAATCGCTCGACCCGCTGGCCCGGCATGGCGACCGGCCGCCCCTCGCCGCTCATCTCCAGGCCGTGGTAGCCGCAGACCAGGCGGCCGTCCTGCACCCGGCCCAGTGACAAAGGCGCGCCGCGATGCGGGCAGAAATCCTCGATCGCCACCGCCCGCCCTTGCTCGTCACGAAAGAAGACCATCGGCTCGCCGAGGATGCGGCGCCCGAGCGGCTTGTAGGTGAGGACATCGGCCTCGCAGGCCACATACCATGCGTTGCGAATGAACATGAGCGTCTCCTCGAAGATTCATTCAGTGTACGGAATCACATTCATTATACTGAATGCATGCTCCGGGCGGAAGCCGACCCCGAGACGAACGCGGTTGCCCGGCGCCGACCGGCGGGGCAGCCGGGAGGTCGTTCGAGCGGCTAGTGTCCAGTCGCACCCGTATCCCGATATGGGCACGCCCGTCACGGCACACATCCATCCCCGTGAGAACTCGAACGAACGTCAAGATTCTTATGGGACACGACACTCGTTACTCTTGACGATGATCGGGCCCGCAGGCTCTGCCTACACTGGCTGCGCCGTTTCCCGGCCTGTTTCAGGAGACCCGACGTGAAGCTTCTTCGTGTCACCGTTTTGCTGGCAACCCTCGCCGCCTCGACGTCCAGCCTCGCGGCAGAGCCGATCACCCTGAACTTCGCTCACTTCGTACCGCCCCAGACCGGCTACGGAAAGACCTTCGCCAGCCTGGCCGCCGATATCGAGCGGCAATCGGGCGGGTCGCTGAAGGTCGATCTGAAGCCCGGCGGGTCGTTCGAGAAGGTGCCCGCCAAGTACCTTGGACACCTGCAGTCCGGGGCGGTCGACATCGCGATGCTCGTGCCCTCCTACACACCGGATGTCTTCACCGGCTACGCCCTGTTCCATCTGCCGTTCCAGTTCGCGACCATCCGCGAGGCCGCGAGGGTGCACCAGCGCATGGCCGAGCAGGGCGCGCTACCGGGCTACGACCGCTTGAAGGTGCTGGCGGCGTTCACGACCGACAGCTACGAGATCCACCTGCGCGAGCCTTTCGACGGCCTCGAGAGCCTGCGCGGGCGACGCATCCGTGCCGCCGACGGGCTGCATCAAGCGATGCTCGGCGCGCTCGGTGTGCAGGCGATTCCCAGCAGCAACGTGACGACGATCGCCAGCTCGCTGGCCGCCGGCGAGGTCGACGGCTCGCTGCTCGGCTTCTCACCGGCGCGCGCGTTCAAGGTGATCCCACAGGCCAAGGAGCATGTCGAGGCCGGCTTCGGCTATGCGCCCTTGCTGCTCGCCATGGACCGTGCGCGCTACGACCGCCTGCCCGAGGCCGCACGCCGGGCAATCGATGCGGCCAGCGGTCCGGCCCTGCTCGATCGCCTGATCGCCGACACCGAGGAGGGTGCATCGCTCGGCCGCAAGGTGGCCGCCGATCTCGGCCATCGTGTCGTCGAGCTGTCAGCCGACGCGCGTGACCAGTTGCGGGCATCGCTGGGTCCCGCCGTGCAGGACTGGATCACGCAGGATGCGCAGCGCAAACGGCTGATCGATGACGCCGGCGCGATCGCGTCCGAATTGCGGGCGAAATGACCGACAAGCAGCCGCCGCGCCACAAGGCGCGGCTGCCGGCCGCGAACGATCTCAGAGGGCTTTGCCGGCGCGGTCGCAGGTAACGCTCGAGTCGTCCCCCGCCTTGCCCAACGGCGGGTCCAGTCGCACGAGCTTGGTGAGCAGACGCACCAGTTCGGCATGCTCGGCCGGTGCGAGGCCGCCCATCAAGCGCTCGTACATCGGCCGGACCCTCGGCAGCATCTCGTCGAGAACCCGGGCGCCCTCTTCCGTCAGCGACAAACTCCGTTGGCGCCGGGCCAGCACCTCGCGATGAATCCATCCCTTGGCCTCGAGGCGCACGGCAATGTCGGCGGTGGTCGACGTGTCGAGCGCAACGGCATCGGCCAGCGTGACCTGATCGATTCCCGGGCGCTCGCGCAGAACGCGCAGGATCGCGTACTGGACCGGCGTGACGTCGCGTCCGTGGGTGTCGCGAAACGTGGCCACGGCAAGCTGGTGTGCGCGCCGGATCAGGTGCCCGGGCTCTTCGGTCAGAACGGGTGGCTTACGTCGTGCCATCGTGTCGCATAGGGTCAGCAGGCTGTTCGTGATGGCCGGTCCGGCCGAGGATGCCGGCGACCGGCCCCGCGCAGGCCGTTCGCGACCGCGGCCGTCAGTGGTTGTCGCGCGGCAGACCTTTGGTCTGCGCGACGCGCTGATAGCCGAGGGCCGGCTTGAGCACCATGCCGTTTTCGAGCCGGTCGACCATACCGCGCTGAATCTCCTGCCACGGAGTCTGGCTTTCGGGAACCCGATAGCCGCCGGCGGCCTTCAGTTTCTCGAGCCGGGCCGCGACCTCGGCTTCGTCGACCAGCATGTCGACACGGCGTCTGGCAAGATCGATGCGCACGGGGTCGCCACTCTGCAGAACCGCCAGGCCCGCGTTCTCGGCGGCCTCCGGCGAGGCATTGAGGATCGACGGCGAACCCGAGGTACCCGACTGACGGCCGTCGCCGATGCACGGCAGCGCCTGGATGCCACGCCGCAGCAGGCTGGCCGGCGCGCGCATGTTGACCACCTCGGCCGCGCCCGGATAGCCGATCGGGCCAACGCCACGCATGAACAGGATCGAGTATTCGTCGGCCTTCAGCGCCGGATCGTCGATGCGGGCGTGGAAGTCTTCGGGGCCGTCGAACACGATGGCCTTGCCGACGAAGGCGTTCGGATCGTCGGGGTCACTCAGATAGCGCTGTCGGAACTCGTCGGAGATCACGCTGGTCTTCATGATCGCCGAGTCGAACAGATTGCCGGTCATGACCAGGAAGCCTGCCTCCGCGACCAGCCCGCGGTCGAACGAGCGGATCACGTCCGGGTTCTCGTTGGCCGCGTTCGAACAGTTCTCGTGCAGCGACCTGCCGTTGACGGTGACCGTGTTCTCGCGCACCAGGCCGTGGCGCATCAGTTCGGCGATCACGGCCGGCAGACCGCCGGCACGGTAGTAGTCCTCACCGAGATACTCGCCGGCCGGCTGCAGGTTGACCAACAGCGGCACCTCGTAGCCGACGGTCTCCCATTCCTTGATGTCGAGTTCGACACCGGCGTGCCGGGCGATGGCATTGATGTGGATCGGGGCATTGGTCGAACCGCCGATGGCCGAGCAGGCGACGATCACGTTCTCGAATGCGGCGCGCGTCATGATGTCGCTGGGCTTGAGATCCTCGTGGACCATCGCGACGATACGCCGACCGGTCTCGTAGGCACACTGGCCGCGCTCCCGATAGGGCCCGGGAATGGCCGCCGCACCCGGCAACGTCATTCCCAGCGCCTCGGCCAGCGCATTCATGGTGCTGGCGGTGCCCATCGTGTTGCAGTGCCCGACCGAGGTGGTCGAGGAGGCCACCAGGTCGATGAAGCCGGCCTCGTCGATCTCGCCTTTGGCGATCAGCTCGCGTGCCTTCCAGACGATGGTGCCCGAACCGGTGCGCTCGCCCTTGTACCAGCCGTTGAGCATCGGCCCGCCGGGTAGCAGGATCGCCGGCAGGTTCACCGTGGCGGCGCCCATCAGCATGGCCGGCGTGGTCTTGTCGCAGCCGCCGGTAAGCACCACACCGTCGAGCGGATAGCCGTACAACACCTCGACCAGCGACAGATAGGCCAGATTGCGATCGAGCATCGCCGTGGGCCGCTTGGCGGTTTCCTGGATCGGGTGCGCGGGGAACTCCATCGCGATGCCGCCGGCGTCGCGGATGCCCTCGCGCACCCGCTTGGCGAGCTCGAGATGGTGCCGGTTGCAGGGGGACAGATCGGAGCCGGTCTGGGCGATGCCGATGATCGGCTTGCCGGACTGGAGTTCCTCGCGCGTGAGCCCGTAGTTCAGGAAGCGCTCGATGTAGAGCGCGGTCATTTCCGTGTTCTCGGGATTGGCGAACCACTGCTGGGAACGCAGGCGGGTGCTCATGCGGATGTCTCCGGGATGGACGCGAGCCGGATCGGCACCTTGGGGGCCGACATGGCCACGGGCGCGTGCGGTGCCGGCGGGTTGCAGCACGACAGTATAGCCAGCCGCACGATCGCATCGTGCGCGGCCATGGTAAGGTCCGCCCTGTCGTCACTTTCCCATCTCACGCGTGGAAGCGCTGCCGCTCTGGGCCCAGATCCTGATCCTGGTGGCCCTGTTGGTTGCCTCGGGGTTCTTTTCGATCTCCGAGATCAGCATGATGGCCATGAACCGCTACCGGCTCAGCCACATGGTCAAGCAGGAAGGCGCAGCGCCAAGCGTGCCAGCAGCCTGCTCGAGGACACCGAGCACCTGCTCGGCACGATCCTGATCGGCAACAACATCGTCAATGCGGCTGACCGCGATCGTCACCCTCGCTCGCGATCCGTGCGTTCGGCAACAACGACACCGTGGTACTGACCGCCACGGTGCTCGTCGCGGTGCTGATCATCCTGTTCTGCGAGATCGGGCCCAAGGTGGTCGGCGCCACCTACCCGGAGCAGGTCGCATTGCCGGCCAGCCTGCCCTTGTCCGCGCTGCAGTGGCTGCTGCACCCGTTCGTCTGGCTGGCCAACCACATCGTGCTGGCGGTGTTGCGCGTGTTCGGCCTGTCGGTCACCGACGGCAAGGGCACGGCGCTGTCGCGCGAGGAGTTCCGCAGCGTGGTGGCCGAATCGAGCATGCTGGTGCCGAGCAAGCACCGGTCGATACTGCTGAATCTGTTCGACCTGGAGAACATCACCGTCGACGACGTCATGGTGCCGCGCCAGCGCATCGAGGCGATCGACCTCGCCGCCGACGAGGACACCTGGCGCGAGCAGTTGCGCACCTGCTATCACAACAAGCTGCCGGTCTACGAGCGCGAGATCAACACCATTGTCGGCGTCCTGCACGTGCGCCAGGCCCTGACGCTGCTGCATCGCGACAGCTTCGGTGCCGACGACGTGCGCGAGCACCTGTCGCAGCCGTACTTCGTCCCCAGCGGCACGCCGGTGTTCACGCAGCTGCAGTTCTTTCAGGAGCGCAAGCAGCGTTTCGCGCTGGTCGTCGACGAATACGGCGAACTCCAGGGTCTGGTCACCCTGGCAGACATCATCGAAGAATTCGTCGGCGAGATCACCACGTCGGTGCCCGGCCGCGACGAGGGGCCGATCTGGGACGAGACCGGTCGCACCCGGGTGGAGGGCTCCACCACGCTGCGCGAACTCAATCGGCGCCTGGGCATCGCACTGCCCCTCACCGGCCCCAAGACCCTGAACGGCCTGATCCTGGAAACGCTCGAGCAACTGCCCGATGCGCCGGTCAGCGTCCGATTCGGCGACGTCGTACTGGAGGTCATGCAGATCGAGGGCCGCGCGATCCGCTCGCTGCTCCTGCACCGCGTCGGCCAGCGGCCATCACCGGCCGACGAGCGCTGAACGGTCCCCGCCCGGCCCGCGTCCCTCCCCGCCGTCCGTTCTGCCCGAATCCACCGTTCATCCAGCGACACAACGCGGGGGGCTGCTCGCGCGCGATTGCGTACCGCATCATCGGGGCCTGATGTGAGAAAACTCCTCTTTCCCAGGGACCGGACAGGTATGTCAACGCCATCCACCAGCGCCACCGGCGCGCCGCAGGCCCAGCTCGAGGGCCTGGGACGCGCACTCGTCCAGCATCGGGTCATGCGGGTCGATCAGGCCATGAGCGTCCAGAAGGATGCTACTGCCGCCAAGACGCCGTTCATCGATGCGCTGATCGCCAGCGGCCAGCTGAAGGCGTCGGAACTGGCCAAGTTCGCCTCGCAGGCGTTCGGTCACCCGCTGCTCGACCTGGCGGCGCTCGACGCCAGCAACCTGGCCAAGGACCTGCTCGATCCCAAACTCGCGCTCGAGGCCAGGGTCGTGCCGCTGGGCAAGCGCGGCAACAAACTATCGGTGGCCTTGTCGGACCCCACCGACCTGCAGACCATCGACCGGATCAAGTTCTCGGCCCAGGCCGGCGTCGACGTGATCGTGGTCGAGCACGATAAGTTGTTGAAGATGGTCGAGGCCAATGCGCGCTCGGCCAGCGATCAACTCGGTGACCTGGTCGATGACGAGCTCGATGTCGATGTGGTCGAGGGCGAGACCAACACGGCCGCCGCCAACGAGGATGTCGACGACGCACCGGTCGTCAAGTTCCTGCAGAAGGTTCTGATGGACGCCATCCAGTCGGGTGCGTCGGACATCCACATGGAGCCCTACGAGAAGTTCTACCGGATCCGCTTCCGTATCGACGGCGAGTTGCGCGAGATCGCGCAGCCACCGCTCGCGATCAAGGAGAAGCTCGCCTCGCGCATCAAGGTGATTTCGCGCCTGGACATCTCCGAGAAGCGAGTGCCCCAGGATGGCCGGATGAAGCTGGTGTTGTCGGGCAACCGGGCGATCGACTTCCGCGTCTCGACCTTGCCGACCCTGTTCGGCGAGAAGATCGTGATGCGTATTCTCGACCCGTCGTCGGCCAAGCTGGGTATCGACGCGCTCGGCTACGACCCCGAGCAGAAGGAGGCGCTGCTGGAGGCGGTCAAGCGCCCCTACGGCATGGTGCTGGTCACCGGTCCGACGGGCTCGGGCAAGACCGTGTCCCTGTATACCTGCCTGAACATCCTCAACGAACCGGGCGTGAACATCGCCACGGCCGAGGATCCGGCCGAGATCAACTTGCCCGGTATCAACCAGGTCAACGTCAACGACAAGGCCGGCCTGACCTTCTCGGCTGCGCTCAAGTCGTTCCTGCGCCAGGATCCGGACATCATCATGGTCGGTGAGATCCGCGACCTGGAAACCGCCGACATCGCGATCAAGGCGGCGCAGACCGGTCACATGGTGATGTCGACGTTGCACACCAATGACGCGCCGACCACGTTGACGCGTTTGATGAACATGGGTGTGGCACCATTCAACATCGCATCTTCGGTGATCCTCATCACGGCCCAGCGTCTCGGCCGGCGGCTGTGCACTTGCAAGCAACCGCACGACCTGGACGACGATGCCCTGCTCACGGCAGGGTTCCGGGAGTCCGACCTCGACGGTAGCTGGCAGCCCTTCAAACCGGTGGGCTGCGAACGCTGCGGTGGCAGCGGCTACAAGGGTCGGGTGGGCATCTACCAGGTGATGCCGATCTCCGAAGAAATTCAACGAATCATCCTTTCCAACGGTACTGCCCTCGACATCGCGGCGCAGGCCGAACGCGAAGGTGTCAACGGTCTGCGCCGATCGGGCCTGATCAAGGTCATGCAGGGTCACACCTCGATCGAGGAAGTGCTCGGCGTCACCAACGACTGAACCCGGCATCCCTCTAGGAGTCCGAACCGATGTCCAGCACTGCCACCGCGTCCAAGCGAAGCGCCTCGGACAAAGCCGCCAGAAGCGGCGCGCAAGCCAAGCAGCGGGCAAAGCAAGATGCCACGTACGCCTGGGAAGGCCGGGATCGTGCCGGCAAGAAGATCACCGGCGAGATGCGGGCCGCCGGCGAAGCCATGGTGCAGGCCACCTTGCGCCGGCAGGGCATCACGCCGGTCAAAGTAACCAAGCGGCGCACCAAGAAAGGTAAGAAGATCACCGAGGCCGACATCACGCTGTTCACGCGCCAGCTCGCCACGATGATGAAGTCCGGTGTGCCGCTGCTGCAGTCTTTCGACATCGTCGCGCGTGGTGCCGAGAACGCCTCGGTCGCACGCCTGTTCATGGACATCAAGGGCGACGTCGAGACCGGCACCGCGCTGTCGCAGGCGTTTCGCAAGTACCCGCTCTACTTCGACAATCTGTTCTGCAACCTCGTGGGTGCCGGCGAAGCGGCCGGTATTCTCGACGACCTGCTCGATCGACTGGCCGCCTACAAGGAGAAGATGCAGGCCATCAAGAGCAAGATCAAGTCGGCATTGTTCTATCCGACCGCGGTCATGGTCGTGGCCTTCGTGGTGGTTGCGGTGATCATGCTGTTCGTGGTGCCGGCGTTCAAGGACGTGTTCGCGAATTTCGGCGCGACCCTGCCCGCGCCGACGCTGGCGGTGATCGCGATGTCCGACTTCACCGTCGAATACTGGTATCTGCTCTTCGGCGGCATCGGCGGCACCATCTATTTCTTCCTGCAGGCCTGGAAGCGCTCGCCCAAGGTGCAGATGTTCATGGACCGCCTGCTGCTGCGAGCGCCCATCTTCGGCCCGATCATCGAAAAGGCCACGATCGCACGCTGGCTGCGCACGCTCTCGACGATGTTCGCCGCCGGCGTTCCCCTGGTCGAGGCCCTCGATTCGGTGGGCGGTGCGTCCGGCAACATCGTCTATCTGCAAGCCACCAAGAAGATCCAGCAGGAGGTCTCGACCGGCACCAGTCTCACGGTATCGATGCAGAATGCAGACGTGTTCCCGAACATGGTCTTGCAGATGGCGGCGATCGGTGAGGAATCGGGCTCGCTCGACTCCATGCTGTCCAAATCGGCCGACATCTACGAGCGCGAGGTCGATGACGCGGTCGAGGCATTGTCCAGCTTGCTCGAGCCACTGATCATGGTGGTGCTCGGCGTGCTGATCGGCGGCCTGGTCGTGGCCATGTATCTGCCGATCTTCAAGCTCGGTCAGGTCGTCTGAGAACGAACCATGCGGCGCGCGCGCCGGTGTGCCGACCGATCCCGGCACGCCGGCGCGCACGCCCGCCAGAGAGGTAGCTCCGGATGTTCGATGTGCTGGCCCAGCAACCGCTGCTCGCCGTGGCCGTGGCCGCCGTGTTCGGGCTGCTCGTCGGCAGCTTCCTGAACGTGGTAATCCACCGCCTGCCGATCATGATGGAGCGCGATTGGGAAGCGCATGCGGCCGAGATCCAAGGATTGCCGGCGCCCGAGCACGAGCCGTTCGACCTCATCCGGCCCCGCTCACGTTGCCCTCACTGCGGACACGCGATCACCGCGCTCGAGAACATTCCGGTCGTTTCCTGGCTGGTCCAGCGCGGTCGCTGCAAGGGCTGCGGCAACCCCATTTCGGCCCGCTACCCCTTGGTGGAGCTGATGACGGCAGCGCTCGCGGCGCTGGCGATCTGGCAGTTCGGTGCTACCTCGGCCGGCGCCGCCGCCCTGCTGCTCACGTTCGGACTGGTAGCGCTCACCGGCATCGACCTCGACACGCAGTTGCTGCCCGACAGCCTCACCCTGCCCTTGCTCTGGGCCGGGCTGACCCTGAACCTCTGGAGCGTGTTCGCGCCGCTTCGTGATGCCGTGATCGGCGCGATCGCCGGCTACCTGATCCTGTGGAGCATCTACTGGCTCTTCAAGCTGATCACGGGCAAGGAGGGCATGGGCTACGGCGACTTCAAACTGCTGGCCGCGCTGGGCGCGTGGTTCGGCTGGCAGGCGCTGCCGGCGATCATCCTGCTGTCGTCGGTCGTGGGGGCCGCCGTGGGTATCGCAATGATCGTGTTCGCCCGCCATGGACGGCAGGTGCCCATCGCCTTCGGGCCGTATCTCGCCGGGGCGGGGTTGCTGACGCTGTACTTCGGCCCGACGCTGCGGGCGCTCTATCTGCCATGAGCCCGGGCCGGCTGCGCTTGCGCGGCCTCGCGTCCGATCGCTCTCGCCTGTGGTTCGAGACCGGCGCCGCGATAGCGATTCGGGTAGGGGCGGCGAGACCGCTGCAACGGCGTTCGAGTCACACGACGCGGGCGCGCAGGCGTCACCGGCGTCGAGCGCCGAGCGCGCCGGACGCTTTGCTCAGAGGCGGCTGAGGAAGTCGTCGACGGCGCGGGTGACCGCCTGCGGCGCGTCGACCACCGAGATATGCGAGGTGGGCAGTTCGACGAACCAGCCGTTAGGCAACTGCGCGGCCGACTCACGCAGCCGGGCTGACGGGTACATGCCGTCCTGCGTGCCGGCGACCATGAGCGCCGGTGCCCGGATCTGGCGCATTCTCGGCGCCAGCGGCTCGCGCTCGATGAGCACCGAACGCACGGCCGTGGCCAGCGCCGCGCCGTCGGCTTCGCGCAGATGGGTGCGAAAGTCGTCGATCTCGTCGCCCCCGCGTTCGCGGGTCTCGGGCAGGAAGAACGCGCGCGCGACGCCGTCGATGTAGAGATTCATTGCATGCATCCAGCGCGCGCCCCAGGCGACGAAGCGCTCGCCGAAGCTGCGCTCCGCTGCGAATACGGGCGTGTTCAGCATGGCGATGGCCGCCGTGCGCTCGGGATAGCGAATCGCGAACTCGCCGGCCACCAGCCCGCCCCACGATGTGCCGATGCTCACCACGGGTGCAGCGATGCCCAACGCGTCGAGCACCTGGGCCTGCGCCTGCGCACACTCGGCCAGACTGAACTCGCCCGGCGCGGGACCGCTGGCGCCATGACCGGGCCCGTCGATCAGCACCACGCGATGGCGCGGCGTCCAGGCCGCGACCTGCGCGCGGTACATGCGGTGATCGGCCAGGATCGACGGCCAGAGCACCAGCACGTGTGCGCCGTCGCTGGCGGGAGCCGTTGGACCACTGTCGACCACGGCCAGTTCGCCGACCACGGTCGCGACCCGTCGTGCCGGCAGTCCGAGCGGGCTCGGCAGCGGATCGGTTGCCGCCGCCTCAGGGGAATCGGCGGGCGCCACGGGCGTCGGCGTCGCGCAGCCGGCCGCGACGATCATCAGCGCAGACAAACCGGCCGAGATCGAGTGCCTGGCGCCACCGTGAACCAGAACCGGCCGGGGTGCGATCGTACCCGCGCCCCCCGCTGGGGCGACGGGCAGGGCCGCAGGGCCGTCGGTGCCGACCTCGCAAGCGTGGGAGAGCGCATTCATGTTCTCTGTCCTTTCGACGTTGCGGACCGGGAAGTCCGTCGGGGTTGCGCACAAGGCAAGTTAACGGCGTTCACTTTACGCTGCGCCCGAGGCGATGTCAACAGTGATAACATCGCCCCGTGAAATCCATCCGCAACCTCACCGATCCGCCATCGGCGGCGTCCTATCACCACGGCAATCTGCGCCAGGCCCTGATTCGTGCGGCGTTGGCCGCCGACAGCCTGGAGACCGTCTCGCTGCGCCAGCTGGCCGCCAGCCTCGGCGTCAGCGCCGCCGCGGTCTACCGTCATTTCGAGAGCAAGGATCACCTTCTGGATGCGCTCGCCGATGTCGGCTTCGAACGGCTGTACGAGCGCTTCGAAGCCGCCTGTCCCCTGCGCGCGCCGGCGACCGGACCGGCCCAGGCCCGGCAGCGGCTGACCGATCTGGCGATCGCCTATCTCGAGTTCGCGGCGCACGAGGCCGCCCTTTGGCGCCTGATGTTCGGACCGCTGGCGGCGGCGCGTCGTTCGGCGGGCGCACCGGCCGGGCGGCCGAACACCTACGAATACCTGCCCGCAGCACTGCACGGCCTGCACCGCGCCGGCGTGATCCCCTCGGCACCCACCGAAAGCGATGTTCTGTTCGCCTGGAGCACGATTCACGGCCTCGCCATGCTGCGGGCCGGGCGGGTCGGCACTGCGACGGGCGACATCGCGTCAGTGGCCAACGCCATGACCTCGCGCATGCTCAGGGGACTGGCAGCGGACCGATGACGGCAACGACGAGCGTTCCAACCCTCGCTCGCCCCGAGCGCCCTGCGCATCGAGGCTGATGCCATCCATCCCGACCACGAAGCTGATCAGGCCGATTCGTCCCCGGCCCGGTCGGATCACCCGTTGCCACTGAGGGCGGCCCGGTTCGCGGATCGGCTAGACTGAGCGTCATGAACCCACAGCCGCCGTCCGTCGACGAATCCGCCTCGCGTCCGCCGCATGGCCCGTCCGGCGGGCCGTTCCTGGTCGGCCTGACCGGTGGCATCGGCAGCGGCAAGACCACGGTCGCGAAGCGCTTCGAGGCGCTCGGGGTGTCCGTGATCGACACCGACGCCATCGCCCACGAGCTGACCGGTCCGGGCGGCGACGCGATGCCCGCAATCCGGTCCGCGTTCGGTGCTGCCGTAATCGCGCCCGACGGCCGGCTGGACCGCGCCGCCATGCGCGCGCGCGTATTTGCCGATCCGGCCGAACGCAAACGTCTGGAGGCGATTCTCCACCCGATGATCGGCCAGACCACCCACGAGCGCGCCCTGGCCGCGACCAGCCCCTACGTGATCCTGGCCATCCCGCTCCTGGTCGAGTCCGGCCGCTGGCCGGAGCGGGTGCACCGTGTGCTGGTCATCGACTGCGCCGAACAAACCCAGGTCGAGCGCGTGATCCAGCGCAGCGGCCTGACGTCGGCACAGGTTCGCGACATCATGTCGGCGCAGGCGACGCGCGCACAGCGACTTGCCGCCGCCGACGACGTCATCGACAACGACGGCCGCCCCGAAGCGCTCGACGCACTGGTCGCCGCCTTGCACGCCCGCTATCTGGAGCTCGCCGCCGACCACGCGGCCCGCCAGCGATGATCCTGTACGAGTACCCCCTCAACGAGGGCCTGCGCGCGCTGCTGCGCATCGAAGACGTCCTCGAGCGCTTCGAGCACTTTCGTAACGGCGACACCACCCACGACCATGCCCAGGCCGTGGCACTGATGTTCGATCTGGTCGATCTGTTCACCCGCACGGATTGCCGCACGGAATTGCTCAGCCATCTCGACCGGCAGCGGCGGGCACTGAGCCAGTACCGCGACAGCCCCGACGTGTCGGGCGAGGCCCTCGAACGAATGCTGCTCGAGCTCTACCGCTGTCACGAGCGGGTCGGTGCGGCGAGCATGCACCCCGCGCAGGCGATCCGCGACAACGAATGGCTGATGGCCGTGCGCAGTCGGATCCTGCTGCCCGGCGGCGCAGCCGATTACGACATGCCCTCGTTCTGGGCCTGGCAGAACGGGTCGCTAGAGCGTCGGCGCGCCGATCTGCGCCGCTGGATGGAGCCGTTCGAACCGATGGCCGAATCGCTGCGTCTCGTGCTGCGGCTGCTGCGCGAGAGCGGCAAGCCGATGTCTCTGTTGGCAAGCGACGGCAGCTGCCAGCATTCGCTGGGCGGCCAGAGCTACCAGATGACCCAGCTGCGCATCGATCCGGCGCTCAAGGCGGTGCCCGAGATCAGTGCCAACAAGTACCTGCTCTGGATTCGCTTCAACGATCTCGACGACCGGGTACGCGCGCGCGCCAGCACGCGCCGCATCCCGTTCGAACTGACGCTGTGCAATCTCTGAGGCCGACGCGGAAATGGCCAGGAACGAAACGCGTGCGAAGGATCCGGGCCCCGAGGTCGCCTGCCCCGCCTGCGGCAGACGCACGATCTATCGCAGCGATAATCCGTGGCGGCCGTTCTGCAGCCAGCGCTGCAAGACGATCGACCTCGGCGCCTGGGCCAGCGAGCAGTATCGGATAGCGGGCGACGATCTCGAATCGGCGCCCGGCGATGGCGAGCCCGGTTGAATCCAGCCGCCGGACATCGAGGCCGGGCGTCGATCTCCCAGGCCAGACCGCGGCCGCGCGCCCGCCCGTTTCGCAGGCTCTCTCAGACGCCGAACGCGTCGCGAATCATCGCCAGACCGTGCGCGCCCGCGAGAAACCCCCGCTCGGCATCGTCCGTGCGCACACCGCCCAGCGCATAGACCGGCACCCGACTCTGCTCGGCGAGCCGCTCGAATGCCGACCAGCCGATGCCGGTCGCGCCGGGATGGCTGGCCGTCTCGCGCACCGGACCCAGCACGACCCAGTCGACGCCGCATTCGGCGGCGCGCGCGAGCTCGACGGCATCGTGACAGGACGCCGCCTGCCAGCGCAGGCCGTCGGGCGGCCGCGTCTGCGGCAGATCACCGGCCCGCCAATGCACCCCGTCGGCGCGCAGCCAGTATTCGGCAGGATGCACGCTGTTCACGACCAGGGTCGCCCCAGCGGCGCGGCAGGCGCTCAAGACGCGCTCGAACAAGTCCGCGAACTCGGCAGCCGCCATCGCCGGCTCACGCAACTGCAGCAACCGCAGGCCACCGGACAGCGCTTGCGACAGGCGCGCGACGAAGGCCTCGGCGCCCATCGCCTGCGCGTGACTGATGGCATAGCGATCGGGCAGGGCGAGCCATCGCAACAAGGGCACCGTGGCGGGCAGGATCGGGTCGGCCTCGGGCTCGGCAACGTGGGTCCAGCGCAAGGTCTGCCCCTCGCGCGCCAGTGGCGCCGAGGCCGCGATCCGCGCCCGGCGGAAATGCAGGCGCACGTGCGCATGCGGATAGACATGCTCGCGAACGAGCCAGGACCCCGAGGCGGTGATATCCACCCCGATCTCCTCGTGCAGTTCGCGCGCCAGCGCCTCGTGCACGCTCTCGCCGGGTTCGACCTTGCCGCCGGGAAACTCCCACCAGCCCGCATAGGGCTTGCCGGGCGGCCGGCAGGCCATCAGCACACGATCGTGCTCGTCGTAGAGAATGCCGACCGCGACATCGATCGGCGCTGCGTTGTTGGTCATCGTCAGGGAAGTTCGAAGGCCGGTCCGGACAGCGACCGCAGGAACGCGACCAGATCGTTGCGTTCATCGTCGCTCAAGCGCAGCGGCACGAGAATGGCCTCGCCGTGCGTATGCAGGCGCCCGGGGTCGAAGTCGCTGTAGTGATCGACGACCGCCCGCAGGCTGGCCAACGATCCGTCGTGAGTATAAGGCGCCGTGTGCCGGAGCCCTCGCAGGGTGGGCGTCTTCCAGGCACCGAACTGAGCGCGCGAGGTGATCACCATCGCGGTCTTCCAGCTGGCCCGGCGGCGCCCCCCGTCGCCCGTGGCGGGCTCGTCGTTGTAGCGGCCGAGCAGGTTGAACGGATCGTCGCGCAGACGACGGACGCCGGGCAGTCGGCCGGCATCGACCCGTCCCTGGCCGATGAAGAACGGCCGGCCGATGTCGTGGAACTCCTCGTTCGTGAAGCGCGGACCGACATGGCACGCCGTGCACCGGCCGCGCCCGATGAACAGACGCAGGCCGCGCACCGCAGCCGCCGGGTAGCGGGCCATCGCCTCGCGATCGCCGCGGTCCAGCGCATCACGGTAGTCGTCGAACGGCGTGCGCGGTGAGCGCAGGCCGGCCAGCCAGGCGGCGATCGCCTTGGCGGCATTGACCGTGGCCCCGGTCGCGTCGGGCGCCTCGTCGGCGAGGAAGCGCAGGCGTTCATCGGCACGCAAATGGGCGCGTAGCCGATGGGTGTCGACGGCCATCTCGATGTCGTTGAACAGGGGTCGCAAGGACGCCGCCCACAGAGAATCGGTGCCGCCATCCCAGCCGAACCAGCGCTGCCCGGCGAGGTCGTGCAGTGCCAGGGTGTTGCGATGGTGGGCGGCCAGCCCGGTGGCGAGCGGCCGACCGTCCGTGAAGCCGTGCCGCGGTTGATGGCAGTCGATGCAGGCCAGCGCGCCGCCGCGTGACAAGGCTCGCGACGCGAAGAGAATCCGCCCCGCCGTTCGCGCGCGATCGTCGCCGTCGTAACGGTTCGTCGGGTCGGCGGATCGCGGCGGGGGCCACGGACCGTGCGACAGGATCTGCGCGCGCTCGCTCACGCTCCAGGCCGGGCCGGGGCCCCGCGCGTCGGTCGCTTGGCCGGCCGATGCCCGGCCGCCATCGAGTGCGGCAAGGCAGGCGAGCGCGACAGCGGCGATTCGCGCGGGAATCGGGCGGGCCGCCATCGCGGAAGGCTTCAGTTCAGGCTCATCCATTCGTTCAGTTCGCTGCTTCGCCCGTCCCGCTCGAACAGGAATCGCAGCCGCCAGCGCCCCGGCATATGCCAGAGCAGACCGTCGACCTCGAACTCACGCACGCCATCGGTCGCGGCCGGCCCCTCGCGCAGCACGGGCCGGTAGTTCATGCCGTGGCCATGAGCGGGCATGTCGGCATCCACCGTCACGGTGGTGCCGGGCGGCGCGCAGATCCTCAGCGACACCGCGAACGGCTCGCCGACGCGGATGTCGGCGCCCGGCCGCCAGGCCAGCGCGATGTCGGCATCGCGCAAATGATGCGCGCCGTCGTCGTCGGCGCCGCACAGCGCGCGCGCCGCGCGGCTGCGCTCCCAGGTGGCGAGCACGAGAGCGTCGGCATTGCGCCAGGCGATTCGTTCGGCAAGTTCGGCTGGCAACGCGCGCAGCCAGCCGCGGGCGTCGCGCGCGTGTTCGGGAATGTAGTGCACCCGTTCGGGCGTGTAGGTGTCGGTGCCGAGCATGAAGCGCTCGGGAAAACGCTCGAACAGCGCGCGCCAGCGCGGGTCGACGCGGCCATCGCTGCCGATGTCGCTGCGAAATGCCAGGTCGGCCCACAGCGTGTCGTGCGCCTCGAGCATGGCCCCCACCGCGTCGGGATCGGCGAAGCCCGCATGCGCCCACAAGACCCGGACCCGGGGTTGCGCGGCCAGCAGCCGGCGTACGGCATCGGCGTCGCTGTGCGCGTGCAGGAACAGATCGTGGGCGACCGCGAGTTCGGCCAGGCGTCTCGGTATCGGCAGATCGGCGTCCGCGCCATACAGGTGGAACTCCCCGATGCTCGCCCAGCGGTGTTCGGTGAGCAAACGCTCGACATAGGCGAGCGCCTGCGGATCGCGCATCCAGGTACCGGTCTCGCCGCGTCGCCGATAGGGCCGCAGCCCCGGCACGATCAGGTCGGGGGCCAGGTCGAGCAGGGCCTGCGTACCGCGCGCATCCGAACTGGACACCAGCGCGCGCGACAGGTGCGCCTCGCGCATCAGGGCGATCACCGACCGCGGCGGTGTCAGTTCGACGGCATCATGGCTGTAATGGATGTGGACATCGAAGATCGGCGGGCCGGACTGTGCCTGGGCCGCCGCGCGACCCGCGACGAGGCCGGCGACGGCCACGACGACGAGACCAAGGATCTGCGCGTGGCCGCGGCGGGTTGCGGGCAGCACGCCTGCGACGCCCCTGCTTTTCGATGACCTCATTGCGACTCCTCGTGAATGTCCGTGGGCAGCGCCCCTGCCGGGCGACTGCCCCTGCGCCGGTGACAGACGCCGCCATCGGCAGGACCATCGCCGCAAGTGGCTACCATAGCGGCATGTCGTGCCCCGTGCCAACACTATCGGGTCGGCGCGACGGCGGCGCGTCGTGCCGTCGGCAATGCGCACGGGCCCGGTCGACGCTCGGCGCCGGGCCCCTTCCGGAGATCATGCAGTGACCGAATCAATCCATCTGGCCGGGACGACGATCTCGGCAGAGCACTACATCGACGGCCGGCGGGTCCGCAGCGCAACCCGCTTCGAGGTGCGTTGCCCGATCGATCAATCGCTGCTCGGCGAGGTCTGCGAGGCCGAGCCCGCGCAGGTCGACGCCACGATCGCGGCCGCCGAGCGCGCATTCCCGGCCTGGGCGGCGATGACCGCTGCACAACGCAAGCCGCTGCTAGATGCATTCGCCGCCGAGCTCGGCAAGCGCGCCGACGCGCTGGCGCTCACCGAAAGCCACGACGCCGGCGTGCTGCTCTCGCGCATGCGTCACGGCGTGGTCGCCCGCTCGATGCAGAACATCACGTTCTTCGCCGAGCATGCGCTGCGTCTGCAGGAGCGTCCCATCGACACGGCCGCCGCCCACCACCGGGTGCGTCACGATCCCGCCGGCGTGGTCGCGGTGATCACGCCGTGGAACGCGCCGTTGATGTTGTCCACCTGGAAGCTCGGTCCGGCGCTGGCCGCCGGCAACACCTGCATCCTGAAGCCGCCCGAGTGGGCGCCGCTCACCTGCTCGCTGCTCGCCGATGCCGCCGATGCGGCCGGGCTGCCGCCCGGCGTTCTGAACGTGATCCAGGGCAGCGGCGCCGGGGTCGGTGCGCGTCTGGTCGCCGACCCACGGCTGGCGCGGATTTCATTCACCGGCTCGGTGCCCACTGCACGCACCATCGCGGCCACGGCCGGCGCCAATCTCGTGCCCTGCAGCCTCGAACTCGGCGGCAAGAGCCCGTTCATCGTGCTGGCCGACGCCGACCTCGACAATGCGGCAGCCACGGCGGCACTGATGTATCGCAACGCCGGCCAGGTCTGCCTGGCCGGCACGCGCCTGCTGGTCCACGAGTCGGTACGCGATGACTTCGTCGCCCTGCTGCGCGGCTATGTCGACAGACTGGTCATCGGCGACCCGCGCGACGACGGCACCGAGATCGGGCCAGTCATCCATCCGCGCCAGGTGGAGCGCGTGATGGGCTTCATCGATCGCGCGCGCGAGCGCGGCGCCGAGATCCTGTGGGGCGGCCGGCGCCACGGCTTCGGTGCCCAGTACGTCGAGCCCACGCTGGTCGCCGGCGTGCCGCAGGACGACGAGATCATCCAGAACGAGGTTTTCGGCCCGGTGCTCACCCTGCAGAGCTTCGCCGACGACGACGAGGCGATCGCAATGGCCAATGGCACCGACTACGGCCTGGGCGGCGTGTGTTACGGCGAGACCGCGCATGCGACCGCGGTGGCCGACCGCGTACGCACCGGCTTCATCTGGGTGAACAGCTTCGGCATCCGTGATCTGGCCGCACCCTTCGGTGGCATCAAGCGCAGCGGCGTCGGCCGCGAGGGCGGCGACTGGAGCTTCGAGTTCTTCTGCGACGTCAAAGACGTGGTGGTGCCGAACAAGCCGTTTCGCGCCAGCTTCAGCCAGCGCTGAGCGCGCAGACCAACGAACATTCCGAAAGACTCATGAACACCGGACGGGCCCCGACCAACCTCATCTTCATCCTGGCCGACGACCTCGGCTATGCCGATCTCGGCTGCACCGGCGCACGCGATGGCCGTGGGCAGCCGGTCGACACCTCGCCGAACCTCGACCGCATGGCCGCGGCGGGCCTTCGCTTCACGAACGGCTATTCGAACTCCCCGGTATGCTCGCCGACCCGCTTCGCGCTGATCACCGGGCGCTGGCAATACCGCCTGCGTGGCGGCGCCGAAGAGCCGCTCGCCGGCTCGGCGGTCGGCGACAAGGTCCTGGGCATATCACCCGAGCATCCCACGCTGCCCTCGTTGCTGCGCGACGCCGGCTATGCCACGGCGCTGGCGGGCAAGTGGCACCTCGGCTATCCGCCCCACTTCGGGCCACGCAAGAGCGGCTACGAGGAGTTCTTCGGCTTCCATGCGGGCGGGGTCGACTACTTCTCGTTCATGACGCCGCGCGGCAAGCGTGATCTCTGGCGTAACGAGGATCCTTCCGAGGCCGAGGGCTATCTGACCGACCTGATCAGCGATGCGGCCGTCGAATTCGTGGCGCGCCAGAACGCCGATCGCGGTTTTCTGCTCAGCCTGCACTACAGCGCGCCCCATTGGCCGTGGCAGACCCGTGACGACCGGGCCGAGTCCGAACGCATCGGCGCAAAGGTCTATCACACCGATGGCGGCTCACTGGCCACTTACCATCGCATGATCCGGCAGATGGACGAAGGCATCGGCCGCGTGCTCGATGCGCTGGCGACGCGCGGGCTGGCCGAAAACACCCTGATCGTCTTCACCAGCGACAACGGCGGCGAGCGCTTCTCGGATGTCTGGCCGTTCGTGGGCGGCAAGATGGATCTCCTCGAGGGCGGCATCCGCGTGCCGATGCTTGCCCGCTGGCCGGCGCGCATCACACCGGGCCGGATCAGCGATCTGCCGAATATGACGATGGACTGGACCGCCACCTTCCTCGACGCCGCCGGTGTCCCGCCCCACCCCGACTACCCTCTCGACGGCGTCAGCCTGGTGCCGCTGTTCGACGACCCGGCCTGGCGCGTGCGACGCGATCTGTTCTGGCGCACCACGCACCGCCGTCAGCGTGCGCTTCGACGCGACCACTGGAAGTACCTCTCGATGGACGGCCACGAGTACCTGTTCGACCTGGCCACGGACGAACGCGAGCGGGCCAATCTGGCGCTGCGCGAGCCCGCGTGTATGGCCGAGTTACGCGCCGCCTGGCAGGCCTGGGACGCGGGCCTGCCACCGGTACCCGAAGACGCGCGCACCCACATCGCATTCGATGAGACCCAGTTGCCGAAAGGCACGCACTGAACCCGCTGCGCGTCGTCGCGCCAGCACTCGAGGAGCAACCCCATGGGACAGATCACCGGTGCCGCCCTGCTGTCGCACCACCCCGGCCTGATGCAGTGCGAAGAGTTTCGCCGCTTGCAGGGCGCAGGCGAGGATTCCGACCTGATCGCGGGCTACGCACGCGTGCGCGAGCGCATCCTCGCCGCGCAGCCCGACGTGATCGTGATCTTCGATTCGCACTGGTTCACCACCGGCTATCACCTGGTGGATGGCGGCGAGTTCTACGAAGGCACTTACATCTCCGACGAGATGCCCTGGTATCTGCACGGCGTGCCCTATGCCTACCGCGGTCATCCGTCGCTCGCGCTCCAGATCGAGGCCGTCTCGCGCGAGATGGGTGGCTTCAATCGTGCCATCCGCCACCCCGATCTGGGCCGGCAATACGCCAGCATCAACCTGATCAAACAGCTCAGGCTGGAGCTCGACGACACGCCCGTGGTGTCGGTGAGTTCCTGCCAGAACTGCGAGTGGACCGACTTCCTCGACTCGGGCGAGGCCATCGGCGAGGCGATCCGTCGCAGCGACCTGCGCGTGGTGCTGCTGGCCTCCGGCGCGCTCAGCCACAAGTTCAACGGCATCCACTGGCAACCGAACAATCCGCGCATCTTCCACGAGAGCAATGTCTCGCGGCCCGAGAACGTGGTCAGCGACAAGAACGCGCTGGCCCTGTTCAAGGAGGGCAAGCACGACGAGATCATCGCGCGCTGGGACGACGAGTACCGTCTGCTGCCATGGGAGGCCTTCGGCGCCCACTATCTGCAGATGGTCGGCGCCATGGGTGGCGCCGAATGCCGGGCGCCGGGCGAGCAGCTGAGCGACTACGAGAACGCGCGCGGCACGGGCAATGTGCACGTGTGGTTCGAGGTCGACTGATGTAGCGCGGAGCGCCCGCTGACGACTGCCGGCCCCGCCCGATGGGCGCGCCATCGTTTCCCTGTCCGTGCTGCGGCTACCGGGTGTTCCGGCACGGCCCCGGCTCGGACGAACGCTGTCCGGTATGCGGCTGGGTCGATGATCTCTCGCAGCTGCGATACGCCGAGCTCGATCACGGGCCGAATCAGACCTCCCTGCGCAAAGCGCAGCATATTTTCCTGCGCGGCGAATCGAGTGCGGATGGGGCGCATGAACCGACCTCGATCCGGAGGGACGGCTGGCTGCGCGACCCGCGCTGGCGGCCGATCGATCCCACGCGCGATTCGATCGAGCGGCCGACGGCCTGCCAGAGCTATGGCGAGTTCTGGCCGCGTGACCTCACCTGGCTCTACTACTGGCGGCGTTGACGGCGCGACCGGGATTGCGCCCGGGGCGGCGCCGGGCACCGGAGTGGCTCGGGTATCCTTGGCCGGAACCCGCCGAATGATCTGGCGGCGCGATCCACGCGCTCCCGCCGTTGGCGTATCGACCTTGCGAGCCCGCTCATGAACTTCGAATTCCCGATCGACGACCTTCCGGCCGTACTGCGCGGCCCCCGTCACGAACGCCGCCGGGTGCTGATCGGCGGCTCTGCCTTCTGGGGCGCGATGGTCGAGGACGGGCCCGGCGCGGGGCAGCTGCGGCTCGATGACGGACGCATCGTCGATGCCGGGTCGGCGGTCTACCTGCCACCGGTCACGCCCACCAAGATCATCGCCGTGCACATCTCGTACCGCTCACGCAGCATGGAGACGCGCCAGAAGCCGCAACCTTCGCCCACGCCCACCTACTTCACCAAGCCGCCGAGCTCGCTGAACGGCCACGGCGGCCAGATCCTGAAGCCGTCGGATTGCCAGTATCTGAACTACGAGGGTGAGTACGCGGTCGTGATCGGCAGCGTGTGCCGCAACGTCACGCCCGACGAGGCCTGGAATCACATCGCCGGCTTCTGTCCGGCACTCGACATGGGTCTGCAGGACTTCCGCGACACCGACCAGGGCTCGATGCTGCGGGTGAAGGGCGCCGATACGCTGCTGCCGATCGGGCCCGGCATCGTGCGCGGGGTGAACATCTTCGAACAGACCTTGCGCACCACCGTCAACGGCCTCACGGTGCAGGAGGCGCACATCGGCGACGAAACGATCTGGGGACCCCATTACGTGATTGCCGATATCGCCCGGCACATCACCCTGGTGCCAGACGACGTGATCCTGATGGGCACGCCGTGCCACTCTCGCAGCGTCGACCCGGGCCAGCGCGTGGCCTGCGAGATCACCAACATCGGCCGCGTCGAGGGCACGGTCGTCGCCGTGGATGCGCCGCGCGCCGCCGCCCTCGGTGTCGGCCACATGCCGACCGACACACCCGAGGTACGCCGTGTCGCGCTCGGCTTCGACGAGCGCGTGCCCGAGCAGTTGAAGGAGAACCTGCGCCGCGCCAAAGGCTGATGCCGGCGCCATCAGGGCCCTGACCAGGCCTCGACACCGTCGATGCAACAATCGCCCCTTTCGAACCCGGGAGCCTGACCATGAAGACCTGCATCATCGGCGCCGGCGCGATCGGCGGCTTCATCGGCGCGCGCCTGGCTGCCGCCGGCCACCCGGTCAGCGCGGTTGCCAGAGGCGCGACGCTGGCGGCACTGCGCACCCACGGCTGGCGCGCGGACAGTGGCAGCACGCGCATTGCCGGGCCGCTGGCTGCGGCCAGCGAGCATCCGGCCGAACTCGGCAGCCACGACCTGGTCGTCATTGCGGTCAAGGGCCAGTCGCTGACCGCGGTCGCCGAGCGTATCGCGCCGCTGATCGGCGAGCACACGATCGTCATGCCGGCCATGAACGGTGTGCCCTGGTGGTTCTGCGAGCCGGTGGCCGGCTTCCCGGGCGGGTCGCTGGACAGTGTCGATCCGGGCGGCCGTATCGGCGCGGCGATCGCCACCGAGCGGGTACTCGGCTGCGTCGTGCACATCAGCGCATCCACACCGGAACCGGGTCTGGTCCGGCATGCCATGGGCGACGGTCTGATCATCGGCGAACCTGCCGGCGGACGCAGCGATCGCGCCCAGCGCGTGGTCGATCTGCTCGCAGATGCGGGTTTCAGGGCCACGCATCACGAGAACATCCGCGAACCCATCTGGTACAAGCTCTGGGGCAACCTGACGATGAACCCGGTCAGCGCGATCACCGGCGCGCCGATCGATGCGGTGCTGGCTGATCCGCTGGTACGCGCGTTCTGCTCGGCAGCCATGGTCGAGGCCAACGCGATCGGCGCCCGCATCGGCTGCCCCATCGACGAAACCCCCGAGGCCCGGCATTCGGTGACCGCCAAGCTCGGTGGTTTCAAGACCTCGATGCTGCAGGACGCCGAGGCCGGCCGACCGCTCGAGCTCGACGCGATCGTCGGCGCGGTGGTCGAGATCGCGCGCCGGCTCGGGGTGCCGACGCCGAACATCGATGCGCTGTTCGGGCTGACGCGCTTGTTCGGCCGGATGCACGGGCTGTATTCCGTCTAGTGTCGTGTCCCCTCGACACTAGCGCCGCGCCCCCTCGACGCCGGCCGGCGCGCCGGGCTCAGACCGTTCGCCCGCCGTCCACGGGAAACTCCACGCCGGTGATGAAGCGCGCCCGATCGCTACCGAGATAGACCGCCGCCTCTGCGACATCGGCCGGCGTCGAGAGCCGGCCAAGCGGAATTGTCGCGATGAAACGCTTGCGATTCTCGGGTGTGTCGGGCACGCCCATGAAGGCCTCTAGCAGGCCGGTTTCGCCCATCACCGGGCAGATCGCGTTGACGCGGATGCCCTTCTCGCCCAACTCGACGGCCATCGATTTCGACAAGGTGTTGACCATGCCCTTGGTGGCGTTGTACCAGGTAAGCCCGGGACGCGGGCGGATGCCGGCCGTGGAACCGACGTTGAGGATCACGCCGCTGCCGCGCGCGATCATGGCCGGCACGACCGCCTGCGTCATGTGGTAAATGGCCATGACGTTGACGTCGATCAGGCGCTGGAAGGTGGCCAGATCGACGTTGAGCAGCGACTGGTTGCGATGCGTGATGCCGGCATTGTTGACGACGATGTCCGGCGCGCCGAAGCGGTCGGTCGTGACCTGCACCAGGCTGCGGATCTCGTCGCCATCGGAGACGTCGCACTGCACGAACAGCGCCGCTTCGCCGAGCCTGGCGGCCAGGGCCTCGCCGGCCTCGCGATTGATGTCCGCGAACGCCACCTTGGCGCCCTCGGCGACGTAACGCTCGACGATGCCTGCACCGAATCCGGCGGCACCGCCGGTGATGATCGCAACGCGCCCCTGCAGTTCTGCCACGACAGTCTCCTCTTCGACGAATGGGGATGGAACCGGCCGCGCGGCCCGGCTCGCGCCCGGACGTTGCCGCATCGATTGCGCGCCTGGCGCGTCGATCGCTGCGATTCCGGATTCGCGAGAATACCCGCTCGAAGACGAGGCGCAAAGAAGTGCGGGGCGTGACGCCCGCGCGGATTGCCGGTCACTCGCGCAGGAAGGCGATCAGTGCCTCATTGAACTTCGCTGCGTGGCTGACGTTGCAGCCGTGCGGCGCGCCGGCCAGCACCTCGAGGCGGCTGCCCGCCACCGCTTCGTGGGTGCGCCGACCCGAGCCCTCGATCGGCACGATATCGTCGGCATCGCCATGGATGACCAGCGTCGGAACCGTGATGCGGCCGAGGTCTTCACGGAAGTCGGTCGTGCCGAATGCCTCCATGCAGCCGAGCGCCGCGGTCTGGTCCGACTGCCGGCACAACTCGATGGCCTTCTGGCGCTGCGCTTCACCAACCTTGAGCTCACCACCGGCGGTGAAAAACCGCTCGCTGAACCGTTCGAAGAACGCATCCCGATCCGCACGCAGCGACTCTGCCATCTCCTTGGCGGTGGCTTCGTCGAGCGGCCCGTCCGGGTTGTCGTCGGTCTCGAGCATGTAGGGCGGAACCGCGCTCGCGAACACCACGCTGTGCAAGCGTGATTCACCGTGGTTGGCAACGTATCGCGCGACCTCGCCGCCACCCATCGAAAAGCCCACGACGGTGACGTCGTTGAGCTTGTTGTCTTCGAGCAGCCGATGGAGATCCGCCGCGAGCGTGTCGTAGTCATAGCCCTGATCGGGCTTGGCGCTGTGCCCGAAACCCCGCCGGTCGTAGGCAATCACGCGGTATCCGGCCGATCGCAGAGGTTCGATCTGCCCCTCCCATGACTCGGCCGACAGCGGCCAGCCGTGGATCAGGACGACGGGTCGGCCAGACCCGCCGCTATCCTTGACGTGCAAGCGCACGTCTGCATCGTTGTTGGCATTCATCGGCGCACTCCGTCATCGAAACGGCCGACGCGCGCCGCCCATGGGCGCGCCACTCCGACCGAACGTAAAGAGTGCAAGGGATGTGCCTGCCATGCACCGATGCCGGGGCCGGGCAGGCGACCGACGCCAGGACGACGCGAGTCAGTGAAACGGAAACGGGCCCTCGGCGCGTGTGATCGTCTGGGCCGTGCTGCAGAATGCGCCGTCACGCCACTCGTGGAGCATGTAGCCGGTGGGCCCGGTCATGAATCCGACCGGTGCGTCCTCGCGCAGATCGAGTGCGAATGCGCTGCAGGTCGACGGCGCGATGCAGACGGTCGTACCGGCGATGGAACCCGTGATCGGCGCGTGGACATGCCCGCAGACGACACGCACCCGCGGGGAGGCGGCCCCCAGTGCGCAGGCCAGCCGATCGGGCTCGCGCAGCGCGATCGCGTCCATGAAACGAATGCCGGTCTCGATCGGCGGGTGATGCAAGGCCACCAGCACGGGGCGGCCCGCAGCCCCGGCCAGCGACTGCGACAGATGATCGAGGCTGGCCGCCTCGAGTGCTCCGGCGCTCTCGCCCTCACAGAGCGTGTCGAGACCGATGATGCGCAGCACGCCGATGTCGACCGTCCAATCGAGTGGGCCATGGAGCGGCATGCCAGGTAGATCACCGAACACCTCGCGCATCGGCTCGCGCCGATCGTGATTGCCCGGCAGCATCAGGATGGGTGCCGCCAGGCGCTCGAGTTGTGCACGCACGATACGGTAGCTCTCCCGGCTGCCGTCGTCGCTGATGTCACCACTGGCGAGCACCGCATCGAGCGGGCCGAGCATGGCCATGCGCGCGAGCACATGATCGACCGCCTCGGTCAGCAGGCGGGCGGTGTCGAGGCGACCGCTGGCGCGCGCCGGCGGCGGCACGACGTGCAGGTCGGAGAGATGCAGTACGCGGATCATAGGGGCCTCCGGCAGGGATCGGCGCCGCGGGCCGGTTTCATCGGATCCCGGCCCGCAGGAACGCCTGGACGAACTGGCGCTGGAAGATCAGGAAGGCAATCAGCAGCGGCGCGATCGACATCACCGTTGCCGCCGAGATCACGGCGATGTCGACACCGTTCTCGGGCGCGCCGAAGATCGACAAGCCCACCGTCAGCGGCCGCGTATCGGGCGAATTGGTGACGATCAGCGGCCAAAGGAAGTTGTTCCAGTGCGTGGAGACCGAGACCAGCGCGTAGGCGAGATAGGTCGGACGGGCCAATGGCACGTAGACCCGCCACAGAATGCCCAACAGTGCGCAGCCCTCGACCCGCGCGGCCTCGTGCAGTTCGATCGGCACCGACTTGAACGACTGGCGCATCAGGAAGATACCGAACGCACTCGCCATGTAGGGCATGCCCACGCCGAGAATCGTGTCGAACAGGCCGAGGCGGGTGACCATCGCGTAATTCTCGACGATCAGAACCTCGGGCAGGATGAACAGCTGCATCAGCACGAGGATGAACACCGCATCCTTGCCCGGGAAGTTCAGCTTTGCAAATGCGAAGCCGGCCAGCGTGGTGATGACGAACTGACCGATCAGGACGGTCGTCACCAGCAGGAAGGTATTGAAGAAGTACTGCAGCCACGGGGCGCCGGCCCAGGCTACGCGGAAGTTCGCCAGCGTCCAGGGCGAGCCGAGCTCGAGATTGACCGCGTCAGACGTGGCATGAAATGCGGCCCAGATCGCGAACAGCAGCGGCGAGACCCAGACGAGTGCGAGCACCACCGCGGCCAGGCCCTCGAGGCGACGAGCGATGTCGTTCATTGGTAGTGAGTGCGCCGGTCGAGGACACGGAACTGGATCGTCGCCACCACCCCGAGCACGGCCAGGACGATGATCGTCAGTGCGGCCGCGCGATTGGCGTCGAAGAACGCGAACGCCATCTCCCAGATGTAATACAGCACGAGTTTGGAGGCGTCGGAGGGACCGCCCTTGGTCAGGATGAACAGATGGTCGATCAGCTTGACCGAATTGATCAGCGCGTTGACCACGATGAACAGCGTGGTCGGCATCAGCAGGGGCAGCACGATGCGCCGGGTGTAGGTCCAGCGGCTCGCGCCCTCGATGTCGGCGGCCTCCTTGAGGTCGTTGGGAATCGTCTGCAACGCGGCCAGGTAGAAGATCATGAAGAAGCCCGACTCCTTCCAGATCGTGACGATGATCACCGCCCACAAGGCGGTCTCGGGTTGGCCAAGCCAGTTGACCGGCGGCAGGCCGAACAGGGATCCGATCTGGTCGAGCACGCCCAGTCCGGGCGTATAGAAGAACAACCAAAGGTTGGCTGCGGCGATCATCGGCAGGACGGTGGGCGTGAAATACGCGGCGCGCACGAAGCCGCGCGCCGGAATGCGCGCATTGGCCCACAAGGCCATCACCAGCGCGATCGCGATGGACACCGGAATCGTCGCGGCCGCATAGACCAGATTGTTCTCGACCACCACCCAGAACGTGGGATCGGCCAGCAGATCCTGGTAATTATCGGCGCCGACGAATTGCGACGGCCGACGCCGGGTGGCGCGCGAGAACAGACTCGTCCAGAACGTGGCCACCGACGGATAAAACGCGAACGCACTGAGCAGGATCATGGCCGGCCCGAGCAGCAGCCAGCCGTGAACAGCCTGCCGGCTGCGGTCCGTGGGTGACCGGGCGTTCATGTCCTTGCGTGCAATGCGCATCGTGGCCGCAGCCGGCACTCGATCGGGCCCACACCGCTGGGGGCGGGCGGGCCCGATCGAGCCGGCGCGACGTTCAACCGACGCTCAGCGATACGTCTTGAGCAGGCGCTCGGCCGCGGCCTGCGCCTCGCCCAACGCCTCGGCCGGCGTCTTGGTGCCGGTCAGTGCCGCCTGGATCGCATTGTTCAGGCCATCGCGCACGCGGGCGGTTTCGAAAGTGGAGAACTCGGCCACGGCATTCTCGAGCTGATTGCGCGCCACCAGTGCCGGCGGGAATTCCGCCGTGTAGGCCTTCAACGCCGGCGTCTCATAGGCGGCCGGCGACACGCCCATGTAGCCGGTGGCGATCGACCAGGCGGCGGCCTGCTCGGGCGAGGACATGAAGCGGATCAGTTCCAGTGCCGCCTGCCGCTCGGCGTCGCTGGCCTTCTTGAACACATAGAAGTTGCCGCCGCCGGTGGGCGAGCCGGGACGAACATGGGCCGGCAGCTCGGCAACCCCGAAGTCGAACTTGGCGGCCTTGCGAACCGCGGTCAGATTGCCGGTCGAGTGCCACATCATGGCCGTCTGCCCCTCCAGGAAGGCCTGGCGCAACGTGCCCCACTCTACCGTGCCCGTGGGCATGATGCCGTGCTCGGACGACAAGGAGCGCCAGAACTCGAGCGCCTTGACCACCGCCGGTTCATCGAAGCTCGTCTTGAGGCCGTCGTTCGACATCAGTTCCTTGCCGTTCTGGATGGCCAGCGCCTGGAACATCCAGTACGGGTAACCGGTCGACGGAATCATCAGGCCGTAGTTGCCGTCTCGGGTCAGTGCCTTGCCCATCGACACCAGGTCGTCCCAGGTCTTGGGCGGTTTGTCGGGATCGAGCCCGGCCGCGCGGAACTTGTCCTTGTTGTAGTAGGCCACGATGGTCGAGCGCTGGAACGGAATGCCCCAGGTCTTGCCCTCGATGATGCCATTGGCCATCAGGGCCGGATAGAAGCTGTTCAGCCAGGCGCGGCCCGCGTCGTCGTTGACGAGATCGTCGAAGGGCACGATCAGGTCCTGCTCGATCAGATCGTAGGCGTCGATCGAGAACATCACCGCCAGTTGCGCCGGCTCGCCGGACTTCAGCGCCGACAGCGCGCGCACGCGCGTGTCGTCGTAGTTGCCCGAATAGATCGCATTGACCTTGATGTCGGGATGCGATTTCTCGAATTCGGCGACCATGCCGTCGACGACCTTGGTCAACGGCCCGCCGACGGCGATCGGGTAGTACATGGTCAGTTCGGTGGCGGCCGAGGCCGGCGCGGTCATGGCCATTGCCATCGCCAGCGATCCGGCCAGTTTCTTCAGCAGTTTCATGGATTCCTCCGTCATGGGTGAGGGACTTCAACAGCCTGCCAGGCTGAAAACTAGGTTGCGGGTCTCATGCGCCGCCCCGCGCTGTCGAACAGGTGCAGCGCGGTGTCGTCGAAATCGATCTCGAGGGCGGTGCCGGTCGCGAACTGGCGCAGACCGGAGACGCTGACCGTCAGCCCATGGGCCGCCGGATGGGCCAGGCCAACGAAGGTCTCGGAGCCGAGGAACTCGCAATCGGTCACCGTGCAGACGAGACGCCCACTGCCGGGCTCGGCGACCCGTACATCTTCGGCGCGGATGCCCAGACGCGCGGCCCGCCCCTGCTGCGGCAGCACCGATGCATCGATCAGCGCCATCGGCGGCGAGCCGACGAACTCGGCCACGAAGGTGTTCGCGGGGCGATAGTAGAGATCCTCGGGTGCGCCCTCTTGCTGGATGTGCCCGCCATCCATCAGGATGACCCGGTCGGCCATGCTCATCGCCTCGGTTTGATCGTGCGTGACATAGACCACCGTCATACCAAGGTCACGTTGCAGTTTCTTGATGTCCTTGCGAACCGATGCACGCAGCTTCGCGTCGAGATTGGACAGGGGTTCGTCCATCAGACACAGGGGCTGACCGGCGACGATCGCGCGCGCCAGGGCCACCCGCTGGCGCTGACCACCCGAGAGCTCCGCCGGCTTGCGCTGCTCATAGCCGATCAGGCCGGTGATCTCCAGCGCGCGGCGCAGTTGATCGGTGCGCTCGGCGCGCGGCACCCGCCGCACGCGTAGACCGAAGATCACGTTCTCGGCCACACTCAGGTGCGGGAACAGCGCATACGACTGGAACACCATCGACAGATTACGCGATGACGCCGGCAGGCCGGTGACATCGCGGCCGTCGATCTCGATGCGGCCTTCGTCGGGAGTCTCGAGACCCGCGATCAGGCGCAGCGTGGTGGACTTGCCGCAGCCAGAGGGCCCGAGCAGGGCAACGAACGCACCACGGCCGATCGTGATGTCGATGTTCTCGACCCCCAATTGGCCGTTCCATCGTTTGGCGACGCCCTCGAGCCGCACGAAACCATCGACGCTCAAGCGACGGCCCTCATTCCGGTGGCAGATACGGGGCGCGTGATCATTCCATCATGCGCCCGGGACTGGCGCGGTCGTACCCGGAACATCGAAGCCATACCCGTCTCTCCCGTGGATGGCGCATTTGACGATCTGTCGCGCGCCGGGTCAATCGGGATTCTCTATCGCAACCGGCGCGCCAAGTGACGAGTCGCGAACGTCACCAGCGCGAGCCACGGGCCGCCCCCGGCGCCGCCATAGTGTGACAATGTCCGATGACAGCACCGTGCCACCGGCAATCGGCCTCCTCCACCCAGCGGAACAGACGAATGGGCAAGATCCTGTACATCCCCCACGGCGGCGGGCCGATGCCCCTGCTCGGCCACCCCGGCTACGCGCGCCTGAGCACGATGCTGCGCTCATTGAACGACGAGGTCGCCGGCAGCACGGCGATCGTCGTGGTCACCGCGCACTGGGAGGCCGATCGCCCCGCGCTGACCAGCGCTGAGCGGCCCGGCATGCTGTTCGACTACTACGGCTTCCCGCCGGAAACCTATGACTACGACTATCCGGCTCCCGGCGCCGCCGCGCTCGCCGGCAAGGTCGCAGCCGCAATGCGCGAAGGCGGTTTCTCGCCGACGCTCGATGATGTGCGCGGCTACGACCACGGCGTCTTCGTTCCCATGATGCTGATCCGGCCCGAGGCCGACATCCCGGTTCTGCAGATGTCCCTGATATCGTCGCTGGACGCGGCGCAACATCTGGCGCTCGGCCGCTGCCTGGCCGGCCTGATGCAGGACGACATCACCGTGATCGGCTCGGGTTTCAGTTTCCATAACCTCGGCGTGCTCACCGGACGCATGGCAGTGGATCCGGCGCGGGCCGCCGGCCTTGCCGAGGCCTTTCATCGATGGCTGGACGATACCATCTGCAATCCCGCGTATTCGGACCACGAGCGCGCAGAACGGCTGGCGGCGTGGGCGCAGGCGCCGGGCGCCCGGTTCTGCCATCCGCGCGAGGAGCACCTGCTACCGCTGCACGTGTGTTTTGGGGCGGCAGCCGGCGCCGGCATGCGCGCGAACCAGATTTTCGGTGAACCGGTGCAAGGCTTCCAAACCTCGGGCTACGCGTGGCGTCAGATCGGCACGCCATCGACGATCTGAACGGAGAGAGATGTCATGAGCGAACTCTGGGAACTGTCGGCGAGCGAGGCGGTCCGGCTGCTGCGCGATCGCAAGGTTTCTCCGGTCGAGATGCTCGACGCCGCGATCGCGCGCATCGAGGCGGTCGATGGTGAGATCAACGCGCTGCCGATCCGCTTTTTCGACGAGGCCCGCGACGAGGCCGCGAACGCGCGCCCGCTTCCTTCGCCGAGCCCCGGCTGGCTGGCCGGCCTGCCGGTGGCAATCAAGGACTACAACGACGTCGGCGGCCAGCTCACCACCTATGGCGCACCGGTCTTCGCCGACAACCGTCCTGCCCACGACGACCGAACGGTGGCGACGCTGCGCGCCAACGGCGCGATTCCGATCGCCAAATCGAACGTACCGGAGTTCGCCGGCAGTCACACCTTCAATCCGCTCTGGGGTGTCACGCGCAATCCCTGGAACACGGCTCGCACGGCGGGCGGCTCGTCCGGCGGCGCGGCCGCCGCGCTCGCGGCGCACGAGAGCTGGCTGGCCAACGGCTCGTGCCTGGGCGGATCGCTGCGCATTCCGGCCAGCTTCTGCGGCATCGTCGGATTGCGTCCGAGCCCCGGTGTCGTGCCGCGCGGCGACGGCCTGCCGGCCTTCGACAGCCTGTGGGTGGATGGCCCGATGGGCCGCAACGTCGCCGATGTCGCGTTGATGCTCGACGCCATGAGCGGGCTGAGCACACAGGATCCGTGGTCGCGCCCGCCTCCCGTTGGCGGCTATCAGGCGGCGATGAACGCGGCCCGGCCGCCGCGACGCATCGGCTACAGCGACAACCTCGGCCTGCGTGGCATCGATCGGGAAATCGCTGGCATCTGTCGCAACGCCGTGCACGGACTGGCCGACGACGCAACACGGGTCGACGATCGAGCGCCCGATTTTTCCGGCGGCATCGACAGCTTCCAGGTGTTGCGTGCCCTGATGTTCGCCGGCGTGCGCGGCGAACTGCTGCCCGAGCACCGCGAGCGTATCAATCCCGATATCGTCTGGAACATCGAGAAGGGCCTGGCGCTGACCGCCGACGATATCGTGCCGGCGATGCGCACGCGCGATCGCATCTTCCATGCGGTCGCAGCTTTCTTCGAATCCCACGATCTGCTCGCCTGCCCGACCGTCGCCGTGCCGCCGTTTGCGGTCGAGCAGCGCTTTCCCACCGAGATCGACGGCGAGGTCCTCACGACCTACATCGACTGGATGTTTCTGACCTTCGTGCTCACGCTCACCGGCTGTCCGGTGATTTCGCTGCCATGCGGGAGGACCGCCGACGGTATGCCGGTCGGCATCCAGTTGATGGGTCGGCCGCATGGCGATGCCGAGTTGCTCGGCTTTGCGCGGCATCTCGAGCAACGGCTGGCTTTCGCACCGCTGCGCTACCGCGCGGGGACCACGGAGCGCTGACCACGGCCGCATGGGTATCGTTGCCCGTGCGCGGCCATGCCTGCATCATCTGGCATTGCCTCGACGATGGACGGAGGATGCCGCGATGGCCGACGAACACGCGGTGGCGATCCACTACAAGCGCGACGACCTGCTCGATACGATTCGAAAGGGTCTCGCAAAAATGGGCAAACCCGACGGCAAGATCTCGGTAGACGATCTTGCCGCCGTCGACGAGTTCCACATCGGTGGCCGTCGGGCGAGCGAGCATCTTCACGACCAACTCGGCTGGCGCTCCGACCAGCAGTTGCTCGACATCGGCTGCGGCCTCGGTGGCACGGCGCGCTTCGCGGCGACGCGCTACGGTGCCCGCGTCACGGGCATCGATCTGACACCGGAGTACGTCCATGTCGGCAATGCGCTCAACGCTCTGGTGTCGCTCGATGATCGCGTCGAACTCGTGCGCGGCAGCGCACTCGCCCTGCCGTTTCGGGACGCCTGCTTCGACGGCGCCTACCTGATGCACGTCGGCATGAACATCGATGACAAGGCCAGGCTGTTCGCGCAGACCCGTCGAGTCCTGCGGCCGGGCGCGACATTCGGCATCTACGAGGTCATGCAGACCGATGAGCGGCAACCCGAGTTCCCACTGCCCTGGGCAACCTCGGCCGACCAGAGCGCGCTGGCAAGCACGGACACCTACCGCGAGGCGCTGACCTCGGCGGGATTCACGGTCGAGGTGGAGAACGATCGCAGCGGATTCGCGCAGGCATTTCTCGAGAACCTGAATGCGACCATGAGCTCGCGAAGCGGCCCCCCACCGCTGGGGCTGCACCTGCTGATGGGCCCTTCCGCCGGTGCCAAGATCGCCAACATGCTGGCCGCCATCCGCAATCGCGTGATCGCGCCGGTCGAGATGATCTCACGGTGCTGAGCCAATGATGCCGGGGCCGGTGCCGCAAGAGGCGGCGCGGGTCAACGAGGCCCGATCACGCGGGGCGTCCTGGCGATCCGGCGCCCGCGAGCCAGGCCGCGCCCTCGCGATAGAGCTGCTCGACCTCCGGCCCGATCAGACCCGGCATGCCACTGCGTTTGACGTCGTAGCCGACCTGCGTCTGCAGATAGGCCAGATGCCGATAGCCGGGCGGAAACGCCGCCAACAGGTCGGCGTCCAGGCTCAATGCAGCACCTGGTGTGACCGGGTCCATCCGGTCCTTCTCATAGATGGGCTGGCGGCGCACGATTGCCCAGCGACCGTCGCGACACTCGAAGAAATCGTAGAAGCGGCCGGTACAGACGACATCGACCCACACGTCGTGAACCGGCGCACGCTGTGAGATGGTCATCTTGGTCTGGGCGATGGCCCGGTCGCCCGAGATGTCACTGGTATGGGCGCCATTGAAGTGGATGATGCTGACGCCGCGCTCGAAGCCCTCCCTGCGGGCCGCGATGAAGTCCTTGGCGCTGGCCTGAAACCAGGTGGCCGCCATGAAGCCGTCGTCGTGCCAGCACTGGGCGAAACGCTCCCACTGGCCCGAATCGCTGAAGATGATCCATTCGTCGACGATGCGTCGAATGGCGTCGGCCGGCGACTCGGGCCGGGTCTGTGATCGATGCATGTTCATGCTCCGGAACGGGCGACGAAACAAGGGTGCCGTTTCGCATGTCGCTTGCGAAACGGCACACTAGGGAGACGCTGATCTAATCGCCACGCGCATCGCATCCCTGTTTCGGGCCGTCTGCGGCGTTGCCAATGCTCGCGATATCACCCGATATCGCTGCGCTTGGCGCCTTGCAGCCGATCCCGAAGCCCGGGCGCGCTGCATCGCGCGAATAGATCAGCGTCTCCCTAGGCATTGCGTGCCATCAGTCCGCCGTCGACGGGAATCACCGCGCCCGTCAGATACGACGCCGCCGGCAGGCACAGACTCAGGGTGATGTGCGCAACCTCCTCGGGCCGGCCATAGCGCCCGAGCGCCGTGCGGCGGCGCGCGAAGACCGCTTTGTGTTCGGCCGAGATGGCCGCCGTCATCGCGGTCTCGATCGGGCCCGGGCAGATGCAGTTGACTGTGATCGCATCGCGACCGAGCTCCACGGCCAGCGAACGGCTCAGTCCGGTCACACCGGCCTTGGCGGCCGAATAGACGCTGAGGCCGGCGGTGGCGCCGAGCGCCTCGGTCGATGCAATATTGACGATGCGGGCGGCGTCGGAACGACGCAGCCACGGCAGGGCGGCCCGGATCAGGCGCTGCTGCGCACTGAGCAGCACGGCGAGCCCCTGCGCCCAGCGATCGTCGTAGTCCGGTGCATCGATCGGGCAACGGACCGAGATGCCGGCATTGTTGACCAGGATGTCGAGCCGGCCGAAGCGTGCCGTCACGCGCCCGACCAGATCGCCGATCTGCTCGCCATCGGCGAGATCGACGGCGAAGGCCTCGGCGTCACCGCCGGCGTCGCGCGCGTCCCGGGCAACGCGCCCCGCCCCGTCGCCATCGATATCGCAGGCCGCCACGCGCGCGCCGTCGGCCGCGAACACCGCCACGGTGGCGGCGCCCATCCCGCTGGCCGCACCGGTCACCAGGGCCACACGGCCACGCACCGAACGGCCACTTCCAATCGTCGCTTCCATCGCCACTGCCTCTTGACCCGATGGTTTCGATTCGACCACATCATCGCCACGCAGGCCAGCCGCCCACGTCTGCGCCATGCCGGCCAGTAGTCCGCACCATTGCGAGCGCCGGCCGGCCGGCTGCCGGAGCGTCTCGCGAGCCCGCGCTTCTCGCGCGGGCGACGCCCGGTGCACGATCCGGCACGATTCAGACGATACTCGCGGGATGTCGCACACCCGCCTCCTGATCCTGGTCATCGCATCGGCACTGTTCATGGAGAACCTGGACAGCACGGTGATCGCGACCTCGCTGCCCGCGATCGCACTCGATCTCGGCGTCGACCCCATCACACTGAAACTCGCGTTCACCGCCTATTACGTGGCGCTGGCCGTGTTCATACCCATCAGCGGCTGGTGCGCCGACCGCTTTGGCGCGCGGCGCGTGTTCCGGGCCGCGATCGCAGTGTTCACGCTTGCCTCGGTCGGGTGCGCGGTCGCCTCCAGCCTGACCGAACTGGTCGGCGCGCGCTTTCTTCAGGGCATGGGCGGCGCGATGATGGTGCCGGTGGGCCGCCTGGTGGTGCTGCGCGTGGCGCCCAAGCAGGAGCTGGTGTCTGCAATGGCCTGGCTGTCGATTCCGGCGCTGTTCGCGCCACTGATGGGGCCGCCGCTGGGTGGCTTCATCACCACCTACTATCACTGGCGCGCGATCTTCGGCCTGAACGTGCCGATCGGCATCGTCGGCTACCTGCTCGCAGGCCGGTTCGTCCCGCAGGTTTTCGGCGACACCGTCCGGCCACTGGACGTGCGCGGCTTCCTGCTCACGGGTTTCGGCCTGTCGCTGCTGGTTTTCGGCTTCACGCTCAGCAGCCGCGCGCCGGGCGACGGCCCCGTCGCCGCCGCCATGCTGGCGGTCGGCCTCGCCCTGCTCGCACTGTATGTCGCACACTCCCGACGCATCGAACATCCGATCATCGCGTTGTCGCTGTTGCGTGTGCCCACATTCCGGATCGCGATGATCGGCGGCATGATCTTTCGTGTGTCGATCGGCGCGGTCCCGCTGCTGCTGCCGCTGATGCTGCAGATCGGCTTTGGTCTTTCGCCATTCGCATCGGGCTCACTGACCTTCGCTGGCGCCGCCGGTGCCCTGACGATGAAGCTGACGGCCGCACCGATCCTGCGCCGCTTCGGATTCCGGCGCGTGCTGCGAACGAACGCGGTCATCAGTGCCGCCCTGCTGGGGGCGATCGCGTTGTTCACGGCCGGCACGCCACACTGGATCGTGATCCTGGTGCTGCTGGTCGGCGGGTTCTTCCGCTCGCTTCAGTTCACCAGCATCAACGCACTGTCGTATGCCGATGTCGACCGCGCCCGCATGAGTTCGGCCACCTCCTTCGTTGCGGTCGTACAGCAACTCGCGCTCTCGGGCGGGGTCGCGGTGGCCGCGCTGATCCTGGAGGCCTCGCGCACGGCGGCCGGCCGCAGCGAACTGCTGAGCGCCGACTTCGCGCTCGGCTTCGTCGTCATCGCGACGCTGGCGGCGGGCACGGCACTGCTCTTCCAGCGACTGGCAGCCGATGCCGGCAGCGAGGTATCGGGCCACAAGCCCGTCGGCTGAGGCGGCGCGTCCGCCCCACCGCGCTACCAGCCCCAGACCAGCCGGCGCGAGACCCAGCCGGTCACGCCATCGGCGCGCTCGATCCGGATCCAGCCGCTGCGGCGCGCCAGCGTGGCAAGCACCTCGCCGCCCAGCGCGACGGCGACGACGCGCTTGCCGAGGCCTGGCGCCGCGCGGATGTTGAGTCGGTCGACCTTGACCACGACATGTGGCCGACGCGAGGTCAGCGGACCATACACCCAACCGACGTCTTTCTCGTAGTCGCGAACCTCGAGCCACTTGCCACGACGGGAGATCACCCACAGTGGATATCCGCGCGGTAGGCGGAATATGGCCTCGTATCGGGTGCCTGGGCCGGTGCGCATGTTGATTTCATGGCGGTCGACGCTGACCATCTGCGCCGCGATCGCGCCGCCTGCGCACGCGAGGAGTAAGAAGGAAACGATGAATTTGACGAGCGAACCGCTACCGAACATGCCACTCCCAGTGGGGTTGGAGGAATGAAACCGTGCGGATCGCTCCGGCGCCCGCACGGTTCCGATTGTCCCCGTGCACGCGCGCGGCTTCAACCGGGTCGGTTGCAGCGATGTTGCAAGGTGGTTCGTGGGCTCACGGTCGGGCGGCTCTCGTGAGCCGCCCCGGTCAACGAAAACCCAGTCCGGCGTACTGCCCGGATCGGCGCCACTCATCGAGGTAGCGGAAGTAGGCCATCGCGCCGGCCGGGTAGCCGACGTTCAGGCCGCCACGCGGACCGGCATCCTGGCCTTCGTTGTTGTAGTAGCCCGGCGTGCAATCCGGCGAACCGATCATGCGCCCCGGGCCCGAAAGCAACAACCGCACCCAGGCCTCTTCGGCCTCGGCCGTCACCTCGACCTCGCGCAGGCCGGCATCGAGCACGTGGCGAACCACCTGCGCGATGGTGCGGCCCGACTCGACCAGGTTGTGCGGCACGTTCGAGATCAGGTTGGCGCCCTGAGCCGGCTGCACGAAGAACGCATTCGGAAAGCCGTGCGTGTAGATGCCGTGCTGCGTGCGCATGCCCTCGGCCCAGTGGCCGGACAGGGTCACGCCGTCGCGGCCCACCAGATCGAAACCGGCGCGACGGGTGTATTCGGTGCCGACCTCGAAGCCGGATGCATAGATGATGCAATCGACCGGGGTCTCGACCCCGGCCACGACGACACCGGTCGCGGTGATCCGTTCGACGCCCTTGCCGTCGGTGTCGACCAGATGGGTATTGGGCGAGTTGAAGGCCTCCAGGTAGGCATCGTGAAAGCACGGCCGCTTGCACAGCTGCCGGTACCAGGCCTTCAGCTTCTCGGCGGTGTCGCGATCGTGGACCACCGCCTGCGCACGCGCGCGTATCTCTTCCATCTTCTCGAAATCGGCCTCCTCGAAGGCCGCCAGCATGCCGGCCGGCGTGCGCTGATCGGGCGGAAGATCGAGCATGCGTGAGCGGATTCGGCGCGACAGATCGGTCCAGCCATCCTGGACCAGATCTTCGATGTCGCCGACACCGACGCCGGTCTGATTGGCCGTGAAGTTCTCCAGCCAGCGCGTCTGCCAGCCGGGCGTGGCGATGGACTCGAACCAGGCCCGGTCGATCGGCGCATTGTTGCGCACGTCGACCGAGGACGGCGTGCGCTGAAAGACATAGAGCGCCTGACAGCTTCGCGCCAGATGCGGCACGCACTGCACCGCGGTGGCGCCGGTACCGATGATCGCCACGCGCTTGTCGGCCAGCCCGTCGAGCGGCGCGCCCAACGCATCGCCACCGGTGTAGTCGTAGTCCCATCGACTGGTATGAAACGAATGACCACGGAAGGTTTCGAGACCGGGTATGCCGGGGAGCTTGGGCACGTGCAAGGGGCCGGTGCCGATGCCGATGAACTGCGCGGTGAAGGCATCGCCACGGTTCGTGCCGATCAACCAGCGGCTGTTGGCCGCATCCCAGCGCAGCGATTCGACCTCGGTGTGAAACAGCGCGTTCTCATAGAGACCGAAGTGTTCGCCGATGCGCCGACAGTGCGCCAGCAACTCGGGCGCATGGGTGTACTTCTCGCTCGGCATGTGACCGGTTTCTTCGAGCAAGGGCATGTACACCATGGCTGCTGTATCGCACTGGGCGCCGGGATAGCGGTTCCAATACCAGGTGCCACCGAAATCGCCGCCCTTCTCGAGGATGCGCACATCGCCGATGCCGGCCTGCGCCAGTCGCGCACCCGTGACCAGCCCGGCATAGCCGCCGCCAATGAACGCGAAGGTGACGTGATCGGTCTTCGGTTCGCGCGGCGCCACCGGCGTGTAGGGATCGTCGAGATAGTGGGCCAGCCGCCCCTTGAGCTGCAGGTATTGATCGTTGCCGTCGGGGCGCAGGCGCTTCGCGCGTTCGTCCCGGTATTTGCGGCGCAAGGCTTCTTTATCGAGTGTCATGGTTTCTTCCGCAACATGCTCCGGGGAATCGCTCCGCCATCCGGCCGAACTCAGCCGATTCAGAAGACAATGAACGAGCGGATTCGGCGTCCACGCGTCTTGCGACCCGTCAAACGGAACGACTCATCGTCCCGACCAGTTCTCGTGCCGCGCCCACGAACGCGTCGATCTGCGCCCGGTGATTCCAGACGCATGCGTTGACCCGATGAGGGTGCGCCATCGGCCTGGGCTCGAGCGTGTCCGGGTCGAGATTGGGAATCGTGCCCGGGGCGAATGCGCGCGCGCGGTCGTCGGGTGGCCGGATGATACCGTCGCCGCCCACGCCCTTGCCCGAGATACGAAACCGATATTCGGTGAGAAGCCGCTCACGGAAGGCCTGATTCAGTTCGGGATCGGACCGTTGCGAATCGGTTTCGAACGGATTGAATGCGACGATGCCAGACTTGAGCGCCGGATCGTGTCCGGCCCCCATCAATGACGAAGGGCCGAAGGTCTGCGCGATGCGCATTCGGAAGTAATCGCCCAAAGCCAGATGCCAACGTTGGATGCGCGTCCTCCCGACCTCGTCCCAGCGCAGGCAGGCATCGGCCAACGCGCGCCAGTCCGCCGATTCGGGAAAGCCGTAAGTCGACAAGGCCTGACCGATGTCCCAGTCACCACGCGAACCATCGAACGGAAACTCACGCGCGTGGGAGCGGGTGATGTGAAATCTGGGCAATGGCGTGGCGTTGGCCGCCAGCAGACGATTGCGGACGTAGAGCACGCCGGTGCCGCCGGGACCGCATTGCCATTTGTGCCCGCAAAGCGCGAAGAAATCCACGCCGGTGAGGTCCAGCTGGGGATCGATCATGCCGTTGTAGTGGGCGCCGTCGACGATCGTCAGCGCACCGGCGCGCTGAGCGGCCTGGGCCAACAATCGCTCGGGCATGCGCTGGCCCAGGGGCCACACCGGCGAGGAAAAGAACACGGCCCGGGTCTTGCCGGGTACGAGGCGGCGCTCCATCGCGGCAACCACTTCATCGACGGTGGCATCGGCATGCGTGGGGACACCCCACTGCTTCAGCACGACCCCGTGCCGGGCAGCCGTGCGCAGGGCGGCCGTGATGCCGCTCGGATGCTCGAGCGGCGAGATCAGGAGTTCATCTCCCGGTTGCCAATCGATGCCGTTGAATATCAGGGCCAAGGCGTCGGTCGTGTTGCGGGTGATGGCGATCTGATCGGGTGTCGTGCCATAGCAGCGCGCGATCGTCGTCCGGATGCTCGCCGAGGGCTCGAGATGGACCGGAAACGGATCGGCCGCGATCTGATCCAGGCCCGACTTGAATCGTGCCAGCACGGCACGCGGCATCGAACCCTTCTGGCCGGCCATGAAATAGGTCACGCCCGGATCCAGCGTGAACTCCCTGGCGAATTCGCGGAAGAAGGGTTCCTCCGCGTCGAGATAGGCATCCGTCTGATCGGGCTGATCGCTCACGGCGGACATCAGCCAGCCCCGATCGGATCTGCGCGCCGCCGGTTCACCGTGACCAGGCCGCGCTCGCCATCCACCCGCACCCAGTCGCCGGTGCGGATCACCTCGAACGGATCCCGGTCGAAGTCGGTCACCGTCGGTGCACGGGTCACGACCGCGCCAAGCGCGGCCTTGGTGGTCATCTCGACGAACAGCATGGCGGCCGGCGCCGTGCCCATCACGCGCGTCAGGTGGAATGTGTTCGACCAGCCCGACGAGCCCTTGGCGCCCGGGAACAGCAATACCTTGCCGGCGAAGCTCCGACCCCGCAGCTCGTGTCGGGTCTCGATGATCGTGCCGGTGCGCGGATCGACGCCGCCCCAGCCGCTGATGTGGTCGCGCGTGACCAGGGCCTCGCCCTCGGCGCTGCCGCCGACCACGCGGCGCCCCCGCAGCACGACGGTTTCAGTCTCGTAGAGCGCGGGATCCGGACCCGCGAGCTGGCTGTCGCTCATGATGATCTCCCTGCCCGATGTCTCGATCCGCACGTCATGCGTCCGGCCCGGCACCGAAGCGCCCGTTGACGGCCGCATCGATGCATTGCGCCGTGCTGCCGAACCAGCCCTGGATGCCGAGAATCGCCGGCAGATAGTGCACCTGCTTGGCCGAATCGAATGCGGCCACGCGTGTGCCCTGCGGCGCGCCACGGCTCATGGCCGAACAGGTGTCGCTCATCAATTTGCCGCCGGCGTCCTCGATGATCTTCGTGTAGCCGTTCTGGTCGGCGAGCGCACGGATCGCGCGTGGGGTGAAGATCCACAGCTCGGTGTCCGGGTGCACCTTGCGCCCCTGCAACAGACGGCAGGCCTCCCAGATCTGTTCGATCGAGTAGTGCGGACAGCCGAGCATCACGTAGTCGACCTTGTCATCCTTCGCGGTGGCGTTCAGCTTCTCCCAGGTCGCACGTCGCTCGGCCGCGCCGTAACGCAGCGTCTCGCCGGCCGCATTCGGGCCGAAGGCCATCTCGCGCGTCGCCGCCTCGGGCGTGACACCGACCAGGTGATACATCTCGACGCCACCGGAGGACGCGGCGGCGGCACCGAAATGCTTGAGCCGCGCCAGGTTCGGCACATTGCCGATGCCGTCGATCACCGGCACGCGCTCCTGCACGATGTCACCCACCCAGTAGCCCAGCATGCCCCAGTCGGCCGTGGTCTCGGTGATGGTCTCGAGACGGATGTCGTGCGTGCCGTAGCGGTTTTCGGGACGATGCAGACCCCAGTAGGGAATCTTGCCGGTGAGCGCGGCCGCGCCGGCACTCTCGCGCCCCTCGGTGTTGGTACGCGCACCGATCGCGCCGTTGGCATAGATGACGGCCGACGACTCCATCCAGGCCAGGTGCTCACCCTTGACCGGCACATTGCCGACCAGGTAGGGCGTGCAGGTGTTGACCATCTGCATGCCGCGCTCGGCCGCATAGCGTTCGCCCTTGCGGTAGATCTGGATGATCTCCTCGGGCACGTTGAACTCCCGCGGTCGATCGGGGTCGAGGCCCTGCTGCAGGTGGGTGGTGTAGACCTTGAACGGCGGCACCTCGACGACCTCGTCACTGTCGAGGTTGAACTCGGAGAACACCGCGTCCATGCCACCGTGCCGGACCGCGAAGTCGCGCATGAATGGCGTTGCCGCGCCGAGCGTGCCGGCCACGTTGCGCACATCGACCAGGCGCTCGGCACCGAGCGCCTCACCGTAGCGCAGCAGCAGATCCATCGCCTTGGCCACGGCCGGGCCGTCGCGCCCGTCGCGCATCGCGCGTTCGTCGTCGTTCAGATTCATGCATTCACCCTTGCGTCGTCGATCGACATCGGCAGCCCCTCGGCGCGCGCCTCGTCGGGCGTGCGCAGGTACACGCCCTGCGCACGCAGGCGGCCCTGCACGCGTGCGACATCGACATCGCGCGGCAGTACCCCCTGAGCCACGGCCACCGCGGCCGCCACGCCGGCCGCCTGCCCGGTCACCCAGCACTGCGGGATCTCGCGCATGAAGCCGTGCGAGTTGGGGTCGCAGCTGACATGGCGCCCCGGAGCCAGCAGGCCGTCGATGCGCACCGGCACGAGCGCGCCGTATGGAATCGAGATGTTCGGCCACTTCGGATTCACCGACGGCGTGACACCGATCTCGTCGGCGTGAACCATCGCGGTCGGCCACTGCGCGCGGGTGATGCGCGAGGTGCCCAGCACGCGCCGGCTGTGGCGCACGCCGACCTGCGGCGCCGACAGCATCAGAAAGGCGCTCTCGAATCCGGGTGCATGCGCACGGTAGTACTCGACCATGCGCGGCATCGCTTCGCGCGAACGGATGTCCACTTCGGTCAGGTCGTCGACATCGAGCCCCGACCAGCCGGACTGACGCGGACCCATGAACAACGCGATATCGTTGCGCCACGACACGAACGCCCGTTCGAATAGTCCGCAGGCATCGCGTCCACCCTGCATGAAGGCGGCGAAGGCCTCGGGCTGCCCGGCACGGAATGCGATGAAGCGGTTCATATCCACGCCGCCCATCAGGCAGGCGGTGTTGATGCAGTGGTGGACGTCGTTGGCTTCGAAATCGGTCTCGTCCTCGCCACCGGCGCGCGCGAAGATGTCGCCGTCGCCGGTGGCGTCGATCACCACCTTGGCGAAGATCGCCTGCCGGCCGCTCTTGCTCTCGAAGGCCACGCCGCTCACGCGGCCGTCCTCGACGATCGGCACCGAGGCCCAGGCGTGATAGACGAGCTTCACGCCGCGTTCCCTGACGAAATCCTGCGACAGCAGCTTGAGCCGCTCGGGGTCGATCGTCGGCGACCAGGTCACCACGCCGTGATAGGCGGCGGTGCGAAACGACCAGTGCTGCGCCTTGGCCGGATCGCGCGAGCCCCAGTCCTCGCGCGCCGGCCCCGCCACCGCGTCGGCCGGCAGTCGGTCGAACAATTCTTCGGCGAAACCCCGTATCACCGGCTGGCCCTGCCAGTCGGTCATGCGGTCGATCCAGATCACCAGACCGCCGGTCGACAGCCCGCCGAGATGGTTGTAGCGCTCGAGCAGGCAGACGTCCGCGCCCTCGCGGGCCGCGGCCGCGGCCGCGGCGGCGCCGGCCGGACCGCCGCCCACCACGAGCACGTCGCAGCGGTGATAGACCGGCAACGCGCGCGACGGCTCGACCCAGGTGCCCAGATCGGGCCGTTCACGCGAGTGCCGGCTCGCATCGAAAACATCCGAGGACAGGATGCGTTCCTCGCCACGCTGAATCGTCTTCATCGTCACCGTCTCCCGGGTGGACCCGCCGCGAACGGGGGGCTGCCACGATCATTGGCAATCCTAATCCCTGGGGTATATGCTAAGCGGCCAGTCCATGCAAGCTCATGGTTCTGCCCCCGGGCGGGGTCGCCCATTTCAACGGAGACACCGGATGGCCGTCCGATTCGAGCCCCTGCACCGCGACTTCGGCGCCGAGATGATCGGTCTCGACATTCGCGAGCCGCTGGCCGACGCTCAGATCGCCGCGATCGATGACGCCATGAATCGCTACGGCCTGCTGCTGATCCGCGGTCAGCCGCTGACGCCCGATCAGCAGATGGCGTTCACCCGCCGTTTCGGGCCACTCGATCTCGGCTTTCGGCGCGTCAAGACCGCGCCGGGCGGCGACACCGGTCACCGGTTCGCCTACGCGGAGCTGGCCGACATCTCGAATGTGCAGACCGACGACAGCATCGCCGCCCGTGATTCGCGCAAGATCGTCTCGAACATCGCCAATCAGTTCTGGCATGCCGACAGCTCGTTCCAGAAGCCGCGCGCGCGCTATTCGATGCTGCACGCGGTGGTGGTGCCGGCCGAGGGTGGCGCCACCGAGTTCGCCGATCAGCGCAACGCCTACGACCGCCTCGACGACACCCTGCGTGCCCGGCTCGAGGGGCTAGAGGCCGAACATTTTGCGCTGCATTCGCGCTTCATGCTCGGCGATACCGACTACAGCCCGGACCAGATCGCCGCGATCCCGCCGGTGCTCTGGCCGATCGTGCAGACGCACGCCGGATCGGGCCGCAAGCATCTGTACATCGGCGTGCACACGCGGGCGATACCCGGCATGGTGGTGGCCGAGGCGCGCATGCTGCTGTCGGATCTGCTCGAGCACACCACCCACCCCGACCACATCTATCACCACGACTGGCGGGTCGGCGACCTCATGATCTGGGACAACCGCTGCATGCTGCATCGTGGCCGCCCCTACGACCTTTCCGAGCGCCGCGAGCTGCGTCGTTCGACCACGCTCGACGCACCGGCCGAGGCAGTCGACGAGGCCGCGGCGTCGGTCAGCGCCTGAGACCCCGGGCGGCCGCAGGCGCGCGACGATCACCGCGCCCGCGACGGCCGTCGCGGGCGCGCACGAACACACAACCACCGCGAGGAGACCCACGATGAACGAGACACGACGCAACGGATTGCGAGCCCTGGCGCTGGGCATCATCGGCGCCGTCGGCGCCGTGAGTGCGCTGCCACCGGCCGCCCAGGCCGCCGACTATCAGTGGCCGAAGTATTTTTCCGTGATCACGCCGGTCGTAAACACGGCCAATCATTCGCTGGCGGTCGCCTGGACCTCGAAGTTCCAGGGCGCCACCGGCGTGCGGGTGGCGGTAAAGCCGGCGCCCAACGGCTTCGCGCGCGCCCAGTGGCTTAACTCCGGCGAAGGCAAGCTCACGCTCGTGCAGGCATCCGACTACTTCGATCAGATGGACGGCACGCAGGGCTATGCGGCTGCCGAGGCCGGCCCCACGGACACCCGCCTGATCCACATGAACATGGTCACGCCCTGGGGTTATGCGGTGCGCGGCGACTCGCCGATCAAGAGCTTCGACGATATCAAGCCGGGCACCAAGATCGCGCTCACCAAGAGTTCGTCGTTCCTGGTGTCGGGCATCGACGCGCTGCTCGCCTATCGCGGTCTGAAGCGCGAGGACGTGCAGATCGTCGAGGTCGGCAGCTATGGTGCGAACACCGCGGTGCTCACCGAGGGCAGGGTCGACGTCACCTTCACCTCGCCGCTGTCGGGCACTTCGGTCAAGGCCGAAGCCGCCCCCAGCGGGCTGCGCTGGCTGGAACTGCCGACCAAGGAAAAGGACCCGGCGGCCTTCGCGCGCTATCGCGCCATCATGACCGGCTACGTGCCGCAGACCACCAGCGCCGGCGTCAAGTCGGCCAAGGGGCTGCGCATGGACCACGCGTTCCAGGCCAACCACGTCCGCGCCGACGAAGACCCCGAGTTCGTCTACAACCTGGTCAAGTGGCTGGACGAGCACCACGACAGCTACAAGAACGACTTCACGCATGCGCACATGCTGAGCATCGCCAGCCTGAAGCTGTTCCTCGACGAGGGCGCGCTGCAACCGCTGCACGAGGGCACGATCCGCTATCTGAAGGAGAAAGGCGTCTGGACCGACGCCTACCAGGCTCGTCAGGACAAACTGGTCGCACTGGCCAAGGCTCGGGCAGAGGCATTCGCGCAGGCGGTTGCCGAGGCCAGCAAGGCCGGCATCAAGGCCGACGCCGGCAACGAGGCCTGGAGCCGTTTCTGGGCCGACTATCGCGCCAAGCACGGCATGGGTGAATCATTCGGCGAAATGGTGATGGCGCTGCAGTGATGCACGTCGCCTGAACGGCCTCCCCGCGGCACCGGCGCACGCGCGCCGGTGCCGTTTTGTATCGAGCTCTGTGCCCCGGAATATCGACCATGTCCGCAACCGCGCCGGCAACCACCACCGCCATTCCCGAGCAGTACGTGGATCGCGCACGCCAGCGGTACGAAACACTGCCGCGCCCGTTGCGGGCGCTCGTGCTGGCGATGTCGGCCGGTGGCGCGCTGCTGGCGGTCGTCTACATCTTCGGCGTCGTGCCGCTTCTGGACGTCACCTATTACTTTCTGCTGATGGCGTTCTATCTGCCCTTGGCATTCGTTTTCCTGCCGTCGCACAAGCGCGAGAACCGTGTCAGCTGGCTGAGCCTCGCGCCCGCGGCCTTGGCGCTTGGCCTGACCCTGTTCCTGGCCTGGAAGTCCGAGTCGATGGTCTACCAGACCTGGGTGCCAGTGTCGGAAAGCTGGCAGCTCTGGGTCGCCGTCGGCCTCTCGCTGGTGATACTCGAGGCGGCGCGACGCTCGGGTGGCCACGTATTCCTCGCCATCGTCATCGTGCTGGGCATCTATCCCGTGTTCGCCGAACACATGCCAGACCTGATCTGGGGGCCGCCCACCTCGCTGTCGCGCACGATCGCGTTCAACGTGTATTCGGCCGACGCCCTGCTCGGGGTGGTGACGCGCGTGGTCGGCGAGGTCATCATCGGCTTTCTGATCCTGGCGGCGCTGCTGGTGGCCACCGGTGCGGCCGATTTCTTCCTCGACCTGGCCATGGCCTTGATGGGTCGCAAACGCGGCGGGCCGGCCAAGGTCAGCGTCGTGGCCAGCGGCTTCTTCGGCAGCCTGTCGGGCAGCATCTTCGGCAACGTGGTCAGCACCGGCGCAGTGACCATCCCGGCCATGAAGAAGGGGGGCTTCCCGGCCCACTACGCCGGCGCGCTCGAGGCCTGCGCGTCCACCGGCGGCATGTTGATGCCGCCCGTGATGGGCGCAATCGCATTCATCATGGCCGACTTCACGAGCACCGAGTACGGCGTCATCGTGGTGGCGGCGCTGATTCCCAGTCTGCTCTACTACTTCGGACTCTACTGCCACGTCGAAGGCTACGCCGCGCGCCATGGCATGGTCGGGTCGGCGGCCGCCGATCTTCCCAAGGTCGGCGCCACGTTCAAGCGCGGCTGGCCGTTCCTGTTCGTGCTCGCCTTCCTGGTCTGGGGGCTCGTGGTCATGCAGTGGGAGCGGCTGACGCCGTTCTATGCGGCGGCGCTGCTGCTTGCGATCACGTTCTTGAAGAAGGACCTGCGCCTGGATCCGCGCCGGGTGCTGTCGATCGTGTTCGAGATCGGCAAGCTGCTGGCCGAAACCACGGCGCTGCTGCTGCCGGCGAGCTTCATCCTCGGCGGACTGATGGCCACCGGCGTGGCACCGGCGCTGGCCGCGGCACTGGTGCAGATGGGCGGCCACAGCGTCGTGCCCATCCTGGCCATCGGCATCGTGGTGTGCATGATCTTCGGCATGGTGGGCATGATCGTGGCCGCCTACCTGATGCTGGCCCTCACGCTCGCCCCAGCGCTCGAGCAGGTCGGCAACATGAACACGCTGGCGATCCATCTGTTCATCGCCTACTACGCGAGCCTGGCGGCCATCACGCCGCCGGTGGCGCTGGCAGCGTTCCTGGCCTCGCGCATCAGTGGTTCGCCGCCGATCCTCACCAGCATGCACGCGGCACGCCTGGGCATCGTGCTCTATTTCATTCCGATCTTCTTCCTGTTCGAGCCGGCGTTGATCTTCCAGGGGCCGCTGTGGCGCACCGCGGTCTGGCTGTCCCTGAATATCGTCGCGATCGTCGTCATCGCCGGCGCCTCGGAAGGCTGGCTGATGGGCGTGGGCCGGTTGCGCACCTGGACGAGACTGCCGCTGTTCGTGGCCGGCTTGCTGATCGGTTTTCCCGAGTGGATCTCGAGCCTGGTCGGCTTCGCGATGGTGCTGCTGATCCTGGTGCCCATGAGGCGCGCGTCGCTGCACCCGGCTACCGGCTGATCGATCTCCGGCGCCTCGTCGCGCGCCACGCCAGCCGGCCGTCGAGGTCGCTCCCGACGGGCCACGAGCCAGCCGCCGATCAGGCCGGGGCCGACCCGTCGGACCAGATGGCGAGTTCGTTGCCGTGCGGATCGAGGAAATGAAACCGGCGGCCGCCCGGAAACGCGAAGATGTCGGCGCTGAGCCGGCCACCGTGCCGGAGCACGGCATCGCGCGCGGCCTCCAGGTCCGGCGCATACAGGATGACCAGGGCCGCGCCGCTGGTCACCCTCGAGACCTTCTCCGAGCGCGTGAAGCCGCCTTCGAGGTGGCCATCGCTGAACGCGCGGTACTGCTCGCCATAGTCGGTGAAGGCCCAACCGAACGCCCCCGCGTAGAACGCCTGCACCGCATCGAAGTCGTTGGCCGGAAGCTCGACGTAGTTGATGCGCAGATTCATGACCGGACTCCTCGCCGTTGATCATCATCGGACCCTCCGCCGACCGGGCCCGGACGGTGGGCGCGGACGCCGCCCACCACCGGACAGTACACTACCGCCTCGCGGCAAAAGGGCCGTGTCCGTACTCGAAAGAACGTCATCGTCGGCGCGACCGCGCACGGCAACCACTCGGAGACCCAGCCATGCACATCCTGATCACGGGCGCCGCCGGCATGATCGGTCGCAAGCTCACCGCCCGCCTGCTCGCCGACGGCACACTCGGTGGTCAGGCGATCACACGCATGACCTTGCACGACGTGATCGCGCCCGATGCGCCCGCGCAGGCGCCCTGCCCGGTCGAGCCGATCGCGCTGGACGTCGCTTCGGCCGGCGCGGCCGAGCGCTTGCTGGCCGGCAGGCCCGACGTGATCTTCCATCTGGCGGCCATCGTTTCCGGCGAGGCCGAGCAGGATTTCGACAAGGGCTATCGCATCAATTTCGAAGGCACCTGGCGTCTGTTCGAGCAGATTCGCCAGCGTCATCTCGCCAGCGGCGGCGCCTATCGTCCGCGCGTCGTGTTCACTTCATCGATCGCGGTGTTCGGCGCGCCATTTCCCGAGGCCATCGGCGACGAATTCCACAACACACCGCTGACCTCGTACGGCACGCAGAAGGCGATCGGTGAGCTGATGCTGTCCGACTACACGCGCAAAGGTTTCCTCGACGGCGTGGGCATCCGCCTGCCGACGATCTGCGTGCGGCCCGGCAAACCCAACAAGGCCGCCTCGGGCTTCTTCTCGAACATCATCCGTGAACCGCTCGCCGGTCACGAGGCGGTCTTGCCGGTGGGCGAAGACGTCCGGCACTGGCATGCATCGCCGCGCGCGTCGGTGGGCTTTCTGCTGCACGCCGCGCAACTCGACGGCGAGCGACTCGGGCCCCGCCGCAATCTCTCCATGCCCGGTGTCTCGGTCACCGTCGGCGAGCAGATCGAGGCGCTGCGCCGGGTGGCCGGCGACGCCGTGGTGGCACGCATTCGTCGCGAGCCCGATCCCGCCATCATCGCGATCGTGTCGGGCTGGCCACGCAATTTCGATGCGCGCCGCGCGCTCGAGCTCGGCTTCGAGGCCGAGTCCAGCTTCGACGAGATCATCCGCGTGCACATCGACGACGAACTCGGCGGCAGGATCGCATAACAGGCCGCCGACCATCGGACCGGTCCGACGATGCCGTCCAATCGCGGCTCAACGACCGCGGGGCAGCAGCGGCACGCGGCCGAAACCGGGCAGACGTAGTGCGAGGTCGTCGAGGTCGAAGCCCGCACCGAGGCCCAGCAGGTTGACCTCGATACCCTCGACGCGCGCGACGCCCAGACCTGCGAGCCCGAACAGCGACACCTGCCAGCCGGTGCCGCTGGGCATCCGCGCCACCACGCGGCCCTCGCCGAGAAAATCTTTGCCAAGCGCATTGGGCGGCAGATCGAGCACCAGACCCGGCACCCGGCGCGCGACCCAGGCTGTGAACGTATTGCTGTTCGGCCCGGGCCAGACGCGATAGCTGTCGGCGTACGGATACTCGGCGACTGCCGCCTCGATGGCATCGATCATCGCCTGTGCGTCCTCGCCGCGATGATCCGCAAGCAGCATCGGGCGGGCGCCGAACCAATGGAAGTCGGGCGTGCCTGCCGCGCTGACCAGAGCCGGGCGACCATAGTAGTGACGCCAGCCGATCACATGATGCACGACGTAGTTGCTCGCGCCGGTACGCTTGGTGGCGATCCATGTATGCACCCCGAATGCGCCTCGCCATCCGAGCGTACGCGCCGCGAACACCTGCACCACGGCGCCCGGATGGGCGGCGGCCGACGGAGACTGGGCACTGGACTCACGCGAGCCGTGAAGCCAGGCGTCGCGAGCCGTCAGGGTGCCGAAGGCCAGCACACTGAGCGGGCCGAGCAGCAACAGGACCGTTGAGATCAGGATCGCGGCCAGCAGGCGGGCCGACAGGCGCAGGGGGTGCGGCATCGTGGTCGGGACGTTCGTTCTCATATCGGCGCGGCGCGCATCGTGGTGGCCGGCCCCGGCTCGGTCGGCCGAGGGGGACCGACGCGACCGACCGGCACCGATGTCATCGCAGGGCCGGCCCGCGCCGTTGTCGGGTTGACGGGGCAAGGATTCGAGAACTTCGCGAATCTGCCATCTGGACCATCAGGATCGCATAGGTATGACGGAAGTGGCCAGCATCGCCGCATGAATGCTCTACACTCATTTGAGGAGCCGCCTTTGCCGCCCGTCGGCTGTCGCCGGAGCGGTCGGGGTCCCTCAACGATTGAAACCAAGGACACACCATGGAAAGACGCAAATTCCTGAAAACGGCAGCCGTCACCGGAGCCGGCGCGACGGCCAGCGTGATTGCAGCCCCCGCTATCGCCCAGAAGCGCAAAGAAATGGTCATCGTCTCGAGTTGGCCGCGCGACTTCCCCGGTCTGGGCACCAGCGCCCAGCGTCTTGCCGAGCGCATCACGGCGATCACCGGCGGCTCGATCCAGGCCCAGTATTTCGCGGCCGGCGAACGTGTCGGCGGCTTTGACGTATTCGACGAGGTTGCGTCGGGCAATGCACAGGCCTACACCTCGGCCGACTACTACTTCAAGGGCAAGCACCCCGGGTTCTCGTTCTTCACCTCGGTGCCCTTCGGGCAAACCTACACCGAAATGGGTTCGTGGATCTACTTCCAGGGCGGCCAGCAACTGTGGGACGAACTCGCCGGTGGCTTCGGCCTGAAGTGCATGCCCTGCGGTAACACCGGCGTGCAGATGGGCGGATGGTTCCGCAAGGAGATCAACACGGCCGAAGACCTCAAAGGCCTGAAGATGCGCATACCGGGTCTGGGCGGCGACGTCCTCGCCAAGGTCGGTGCCTCGCCGGTATCGCTGCCCGGCGGTCAGATCTATGAGAACCTGGTCTCCGGTGCCATCGACGCCACCGAGTGGGTGGGGCCGTGGAACGACTACTTCATGAAGTTCTACGAGGCCGCGAAGTTCTACTACTACCCGGGCATGCACGAGCCGGGCGGCTTCACCTCGTTCGGCTTGAACAAGTCCTGGTGGGAGGGCCTGACCGAGACCGAACGCACGATCATTACGGCCGCCTCCAACTACGAGGCCCACCTGATGATGGCCGAGTGCAATGCCAACAACGGTGCCTACCTGAAGAAGCTGGTCGACGAGCAAGGCGTGCAGCTGCGCGAGTTCAGCGACGAGATCTACGAGTCGTTCGCCGAGGCGGCCACCCAGGTGTTCGACGAAACCCGTCAGCACAGCGACCTGGCCAACCGGATCTACGAGAGCTTCGAGGCCTCGCGCAACCAGGTGGCCAGTTGGATGAAGCTGTCGGACATCAGTTACTCGCTCAAGCGCAATGCCGCGCTGGGAATCTGATCGGGCAACACGCCTGCCAGCATGACATGCCGCCCGAGAGTACCCGGGCGGCATTTTTCATTCGTGCGCGAGCCCGACACGGCGCGATCGCAGGCCGTCGATCCGGGCGGCGATGGCAGCGCCCCCCGGCCAATCGACGACGCAGGAATCGGCAGCCCCGTCTGTCGACGGGGTGTCCAATCGTCCGATGACCCGGCCATCGACGAGCACTTCCATGCCGGCACCACAGATCGATCGGGAAACCGGGCGGATCCACAGCGCATGCGTCCGGCTGCCGATCGTCATCGCCTCCAATGGCAACACCAGCCGCGGCAGAAAGCGGCCGGCGATGCTGGCCGACTCCTGCCGGCCCACCCTGACGGCGCCCATGCGGCAATAGAAGTCCTCGGCATTGGGATCGCTCTGGATCGACAGCGAGGACCGGCCACGGCGGGCGCAGGCCACGAGGGCGCGGGTCATCAGGTGTTCGCCGAGTCGGCGCCCGAGTGCCTCGGGGGCGACGAACATCGCTTCCAGTTCGGCCGGCTGCGCATCGAACGAGACCGCCACGAAGCCAAGCAGATTCGTTTCGTCGCGCGCGAGTTCGATCGTCCATGCCGGGTCGGCGACATGGCGTGGATCGACGGCCAGCTCGTCGGCGCAGGCGCGCATGAAATCGTCGTCGTATCCCCAGACGGCCTTCGAACGTAAGGCCAGTTCGCCGAGTTCGCGGCAGCATTCCTTCGTCGCCGGCTCGATCGTCCAGCCGCTGGCACCGTCGCCGTTTGCCGAGGGCTTCGACTCGACTCCCGTCGACCGGCCTTTCCCAACCGGCTCCGACGCACGCTCGGAAACCATGGAATCGACCCGCTCAGGCGCGCCGCGCGAGCATCTCGCCCATCATGCGATGGATGAGTTGGATCGCCTTCAGCGGGCGGATCATGACCTTGAACTCGGTGATCTCGCCACGCTCGTTCACCGTGATCATGTCGACGCCATTGATCTCGACACCTTCGATCTCGAGCGAGAATTCGAGCACCGCACGATGCGCGCCGACGATCTCGTCCAGATAGCGAAACGATGGCTGGCCGAACACCTGCAGCGCGGCGGCCAGATAGGCCTTGGTGATCGCCTTGCCGCGCTGCGGCGTGTGCACGACCGGCGAGACGAACACCGCGTCGTCGGCAAGCAGCGCATCGAGGCCTTCGGCGTCCTTACCGGCCAGCGTGGTGTGCCAGCGCTCGAGTGTGCGTTCGATCGGCGTCATCGGCGTTTTCCAGACTTGTCGGTGCGGCTGGTGGTGGCCGGCTTCGCGCCTGCGGCCGCCGGCCGGGCGGGCGCAACCCGAACCGGCGTGATGGCGGCTTTGGCCGACGGTTTCCGTGCAGCGGGTTTACGGGCGCGCAATGCCGCATCGAACGCGAGCTGCGCCCAATGCACGGCCTGCTGCCGATCCTCGAGGCAGACATCGGGCGCACGCCGATACGACAGGCTGGCCACGCGCCCCTGACGCACATAGCTGAACGGCTCGAGGTCCAGCGCCTCGAACTGCGCGAGGTTGGCGGCGTCGGTCTTCAGGTAGAGCACGTCGTCGGCGATCAGGCCGAACATCAGCCCGTCGCGAAACACGCCCTGACCACCGAACATCCGGCGGATGTCGACCGCACCGAAACCGGCGAGGAGCTCGTGCAGATGATCGGCGAACTCGCTCATGGCAGGCTCGCCAGCCAGTTGATCAGCAGACGGTTGACTTCGGCCGGCCGCTCCTGCTGGGTCCAGTGTCCACAGTCCGTGAGCTCGTGCGCGCCGCGCAAGTCGGTGACGAACGGACGCATCGACTCGACCGGCCCGGCCGGGTACATGGGCTTGACGAGGTCGCGATCGCCGATCACATAGAGACTGGGCTGGCGCACGATCGCGTCGCCCTGCGCGCGCAACCAGGCGTGGTCGCGCGCGAAGTTGCGATAGCGGTTCAGAGGGCCGCGAAAACCGGAGCGCTCGAACTGACTCGTGTAGTAAGCGAGATCATCGGCATCGAACCAGGACCTCGGCATCGCGGGTTCGACCATGCCGTCGAACAGACGCGCGCCGTGCGGCTTGTCGGTCGGCCAGGTCCCTTTGGGCGCATCACCACCGAGCGCCGAGTAGAACAGACGCAGCGAGCGCGGCGGGTCTGCCTCGAGCTCCGCCTCGGCCACCCCCTCGTCCTGGAAGTAGACCATGTAGAAGAAGCGGCCCTTGTCGGTGAACACCCGCTTGAACACCTCGATGCCGGGCAGCTCGCCAGGTGCCACGTGCGGCACGGACAGCCCTGCCACCGCACGGAATCGTTGCGGATGCAACCAGGCCGTGTGCCAGGCGATCGGTGCGCCCCAGTCGTGGCCGACGATCACCGCCGGCTCGCGCGGGGAGAGATGGTCGGCGAGCGCCCGCATGTCGCCGGTCAGATGCTCGAGATCGTAGGCCTCCACGGCCCCGGGCCGCGACGATCCGCCGTAGCCCCGGACATCGGGTGCCACCACCCGGTAGCCGGCCTCAGCCAGCGGCCCGAACTGGTGGCGCCATGAATACCAGCTTTCCGGAAAGCCGTGGACGAGAATCACCAGCGGGCCGCTGCCGGCCGATGCGAACCGCAGATCGACCTCACCAAGCGACTGGGTTTCGAGCTTGGCGCCCCAGCGGGCCGCGACTTCGGCGTCGGACATCTTGTCTCCTGGTGGACCACGGTAAGCCGGTGCGACAGTGGAGCCGGTTTCGCGAGCCGACTCGCGAGATGCAGGACCTCGGCAACCGCGATGGCCCGCTCCGGGTTCGATGATACCGATAGCGGCCGGCTGCCCGGCGACGGAATTGATCGCGGTCAAGAAACCGGCGATTACCGGCCGCGGGCCACCGCACGGCGCCGCAATGCCGCCCGGACGGTCGCCGGGTGCCTTGCGGCGGTGCGGTACACGGCGTGAGAATGGGGTGTAGCAATCGAGAAGGAGCCCCCGTGAACAAGCCATCTACACGCACCGTATCGGATCTTCGCGACCCGGTCGAACCGATCGGCCGCGCGCCCGCCGAAAATGCCACCGAGGCGCGCCAGGAGGCGTTGTCCCATGCCGCCGCGCGCACGGCCGAGTCGCGCGCCGCCGTGCTCGCCGACATCGGCGCCAAGGCACCGGACGACACCGGCCATCGCGAGGCCATCGACGCACTGCTATCGGATGCGTCCGCGGACGATCTCGCGCTCGTGCGCGAGGTGCTGCAAAACAAGGTCGGCCGCGTCAAGCGCGGCAGGACCGACCCCGACGAAGAGTTGAACCCCGACTGGCGCGAGGGCGGCTATCCGTACAAGAATCGCATGTCACGCCGTCGCTACGAGGCTCAAAAGTACGAACTGCAGGTCGAGTTGCTCAAGCTGCAGGCCTGGATCAAGGAAGAACAGCGCCGCATGGTGATTCTGTTCGAAGGGCGCGACGCCGCCGGCAAGGGCGGCGCGATCAAACGCTTCATGGAGCATCTGAATCCGCGCGGCGCGCGCGTGGTCGCGCTCGAGAAACCCACCGAGACCGAACGCGGCCAGTGGTACTTCCAACGCTATGTCGAGCACCTGCCGACGGCCGGTGAAATCGTGCTGTTCGATCGCTCCTGGTACAACCGGGCCGGAGTCGAGCGGGTCATGGGCTTCTGCAACAACGACGAGTATCTGGAGTTCTTTCGCCAGGCGCCCGAGTTCGAGCGCCATCTGGTGCACAGCAACATCAACCTCGTGAAGTTCTGGTTCTCGGTCAGCCAGGACGAGCAGCGCCAGCGCTTCAAGGCGCGCAAGGTACATCCTCTCAAGCAATGGAAACTCAGCCCGGTCGACCTCGCATCGCTCGACAAGTGGGAGGAATACACACGCGCGAAGGAGGCGATGTTCTTCCATACCGACACCACCGACGCGCCGTGGATCGTGATCAAGTCCGACTGCAAGAAGCGCGCGCGCCTGAACGCGATGCGCTATCTTCTGCACAAGATGCCCTACAAGGGCAAGGACATCGAACGCATCGCACCGATCGATCCGCTGATCGTCGGTCGCGCGAACCTGGTGTTCGAGAAAGGCGAAACCACGAACTGACCCGCCGCAGGCGGCGCGCGGATCACGCCCCGGCGTGGTCCGCGCGATCACGGCCGCGACCGCGGTGATCCTGGGAGAACCGCATGGCCGAGTCTGAAATCGTCTGGCGCCCCGATGCCACCACGATCGAACGGGCAAACCTCACCGCGTTCCTGCGGTCCCACGGCCTGACCGGTTTCGATGCGCTGAATGCGCGCGCCAGCGCTGATCCCCACTGGTTCCACGAGGCCCTGATCGCCTACGCCGGCTATCGTTTCTTCAAGCCCTACACGACGGTTCTCGATCTCTCCGAGGGCCTGCCCTTCCCGCACTGGTGTGTCGACGGCACGACCAATGTCACCTACAACTGTCTCGACGTCTGGCGCGGCACGGCCGACGCCGAGCGAGAGGCGATGGTCTGGGAGGGCGAGGACGGCAGCATCCTGCATCTGTCCATCGCCGAGCTCGATCGTCGGTCGGCGGTACTCGCCTGGGGTCTGCGCAAGCTGGGCATCGGACGCGGCGACGTGGTCGGCATGTATTTGCCCAACCTCCCCGAAGCGGCGGTCACGATGCTTGCCGTGGCCCGCCTCGGTGCCATCGTGATGCCGCTGTTCTCGGGCTTTGGCGCCGACGCGATCGCTCAGCGCCTGAACGATTCGGGCGCCGTCGCGCTGGTCACGGTGGATGGCTCGTCGCGGCGCGGACGGATGGTGGCGGCCAAACCGATTGCCGACGCGGCGCTGGCCGCCAGCCCCGGCGTTCGCCACCAGATCGTGCTGCGGCACGCCGGCCTGGACGTCGACTGGCTCGCCGGCCGCGACCACGACTGGGCGACGCTGTGCGCCGACGCGCCGGCCGATCCGGCGGCCGTGGCCACCGAGGAAATGCCCGCCGACAGCCCCTTCCTGCTCGTGTACACGTCGGGCACTACCGGCAAGCCCAAGGGTGTCGTGCACACCCACTGCGGTTTTCCGCTCAAGATGGTGCTCGATCTGGGACTCTGCATGGACCTGAAGGCCGGCGACCGCTTTCTGTGGATGTCGGACATGGGCTGGCTGGTCGGCCCGTTGCTGGTATTCGGCAGCCTGCTCACCCGTGCCACGATCGTGCTGATCGAAGGCGCGCCGGATTATCCCGAGCCCGACCGTCTCTGGCGTCTGGTCGAGCGCCACCGCGTGAGTTATCTCGGCGTGGCGCCGACCACGATCCGCTCCCTGATGCCGCGCGGCGACGCGCAGGTCAACGAACGCGATCTCTCCAGCCTGCGGTTGTTCACCTCCACCGGCGAGCCGTGGACGCCGGACGCCTGGAACTGGTTGTTCGGCGTGGTCGGCAAGAGCCGTCTGCCCTTGCTCAATTTCTCGGGTGGCACCGAGATGTGCGCGATCCTGGTCGGCACGGTCCTGCATCCGTTGAAGCCATGCACGTTCGGCGGTCCGGTGCCGGGTTCGTCGGCCGATGTGGTCGACGAGAACGGCCGTTCGGTCGGGCCTGGCGAGGTCGGCGAGTTGATCATGCGCGCCACCCCGATCGGCCTCACCCAGTCACTGTGGCAAGACCGCGAACGCTACCTCGACAGCTACTGGCGCAAGCTGCCCGGCGTCTGGCTGCACGGCGACTTCGCCAGCCGCGACGCGGACGGCATGTGGACCGTGCACGGGCGCTCGGACGACACCCTCAAGATTGCCGGCAAGCGCACGGGGCCGGCCGAGATCGAGAGCCTGCTGATGGGAACCTCGTTGCTGGTGGAGGCCGCAGCAATCGGCGTGCCGCATCCGGTCAAGGGAACCGCGATCGTCTGCGTCTGCGTACCGCGCGCACCGGCTGGCGATGCACAGGCGCAGGTGTTGTCGGCGGCGGTCGTGCAGGGTCTGGGCGTGCCGTTCAAGCCGCAGCGCATCCTGTTCGTCAGCGATCTACCCAAGACTCGCAATCTCAAGATCATGCGCCGGGTGATCCGCTCGGCGCTGCTCGACCAGCCGGTGGGCGACGTGTCGTCGCTGGTGAACCCGGAATCGATCGAGGCGCTGCGCGCGCTGGCGCCATCGGTCGGCCAGCCGCAGTAAGCGGCGGCTGGAACGATTCAACGATCCTGCGCTGCGATCCCGGCCACCTGCGCCACGAAACGCTCGACATCCTCGGCCGGGTGTTTCAGCACCCGACGCTGCGTCGAGGCCGGCTGGTGATCGAGCCCGACGCCCGGCCGCCGTGCGACGCGCGGCCGGATCGGTCGGGGCATGAAACCGCCGCCGCAGTTCGGACAGACATTGCGCAGGCGTGTCGCCACGCAATCGGCGCAGAACGTGCACTCGTACGAACAGATCCGCGCCTCCGCCGACGCGGGCGGCAGATCGCGATCGCAGTATTCACAGTTGGGGCGCAGCTCCAGGGCCATGTCGATGCTCGCCTATCCGATGTGTCCACCGCCATGGTCGCACGTCTCGCGCGCGACCATGGCGACTCTTTTGCCCGATCGTCAGGCGAACACGGGCAAGGGCGCACGATCGGGCGCCACGAAGCTGGCGCGCGCGCTGTCGCTGAACAAGCGCTCGCGGCTGTAGTGGATGCCCATGATGCCGGCGTCGAGCAGGCGCGGATTGGCGACCAGGAATTCCCGCGAGTTCGGCATCGGTGCCGAGCGCTCCATGAACAGGCGCACGGCGCTCATCCAAGCCAGGGTCAGCGTCTCGTGATACTTGCGGTCGGGTTCGATGCCGTGGTGGGCGAGGAAGCCGCGCAGCGCGCGCCGCATGGCGTCGACCGCATCGTCGAACGACCGTTCGCAGAGCAGCGCGTAGGCCACGCGCAGATGCGCACGATGGTCGAATTCCGAGGTGGCCAGCGCGCCGCTTTCGAAGGCGATGCGAAGCGCGCGGTCGGCGGCATCGGCCACGTGTCCGGCGCCGGATCCGGCTGGGGCAACTGATTCGTTCATGGGTCTCCTCCAGGCCCGCCAGGGCCCGAATCTCGCCGAATCGCCCAAGCCGCGCAACCTGTCGGATGCCCGGCCGCGATCGCGGCATCGGGCCGCGCATTGTGCGCTATGATCCCTCCCCCGCCAAGCCGGCGGTGCGCATGCAAAACCGCCCGCCGCGCCGGCAGCCTGTCGGCCATGCCGATCGGGAGATGGTCATGTCGTTCTCGCGGCAACGGCGGCACTGGCTCGGCCAGGTGCTCACGGCGAGCCTCACGCAATGGCCGCTCGCGCAGGCTCATGCCGGATGCGACGGTTTCGCCTTCACCGAGGCGGCCGCCCTGAGGCTCGACACGCGCCGCTTGTTGCTGGTCACGCACGCCAGCAGCGCCTACGACTCGCGGCTGGCCACCAAACGCGGCCTGGACGAATTGCTCAGGCGCGCACGCGCGGCGCGCATACCGGCGATTTATCTGGCCGATGACAGCCCGCCAGACGCGTACTTCCCGGCCGACTGCCAACCAAACGCATGGGTCTTCTCGGAAGGTGGCGAGTTGCGCTTTCAGACCGACGCCGACCACGTGCTGCTGGCCGGCGGCCACCTCGAGATCTGTCTGAACCGTACCATCCACGCGCTGCTCGATCAGTGGGCGCGCCGCCGGCCACGCGATCGACGCCTGACGCTGGTGGCCGATGCGATCTACGCCAACGCACGCGAGATCGACGAACTGACACCGTACTTCAAAGACGTGTCCCGGTTTCTGGACGTGGTCGCCAGCGCACGACCTGGCGGCGAACACTGGCGCAAGCTGACGATGCTCGAGCTGATGACCCTGATACGGGACGATGTGCAGCGGCGCGACTACCTGGCCTCGGTGCTGCCACACGATGCGCGGGCGATGCCGGCACCGTGGCGCATCGTGATGCGCTGGGACGGCAGACGCGAGCTGGAGCTGCGCGCGTCCCGCGGGCCGACCGCGGCCACCCTGGTTCTCGAGGTGGTCGATACGATGTTCGACGAAGACTCGCCGCTCAACTGACAAACCGCCGAAATCCCTCGCCTGCGCCCTGCCACGGCCAACCCCAGCGCCGCTCAGGCGGCAGCCAGCATCGAGTCGAGCTTCGGCATCAAGGCCAGCAGGTGGCGCGTGTATTCGTGCTGCGGATCGCTGAACAGGCTTTCGACATCGGCCACCTCCAGCAGACGACCGTGACGCATGACACCGATGCGATCGCAGATCTGGCGGATCACGGGAAGATCGTGACTGATGAACAGCATCGTCAGGCCGAGTTCCTCCTGCAGATCCTTGAGCAGGTTCAGGATCTGCGCCTGGATCGACACGTCGAGCGCCGAGGTCGGCTCGTCGCAGAGCAGAAAGCGCGGCCGCGTGGCGAGCGCGCGGGCGATGGAAATCCGCTGACGCTGCCCGCCTGAAAACTCATGTGGGAAGCGTCTGGCCGCGGCCGCCCCCAGGCCGACGACCTCGAGCAGTTCGTCGACGATCCGGTTGGTCTCGGCGCGGTCGGCCGCCAGGCGGTGGAACTGGATCGGCTCGGCGATGATGTCGCGCACCCGCATGCGCCCGTTCAGCGAGGAGAAGGGGTCCTGGAAGATCATCTGCATCTGGCGACGCCAGGGTGCGGCATCGGTGCGTCGCTTGAGCGCGGTCAGATCGGTGCCGGCGAAGACCACCCGGCCGGCGCTGGGCGTATGGATGCCGGTGATCAGGCGCGCGATGGTCGACTTTCCCGAACCGCTCTCGCCGACCAGGCCGAACACCTCGCCGGCGCGGATGTCGAAACTCACGTCGCGCACCGCGTCCAGATAGAGGCGGTTGCGCTTCAGGAAGGCCTCGCGTGTGGTGAAGCGCATCGACAGGTTCTCGACGCGCACCAGTGGATCTCCGGGCGCAACCGCCTGGCCGGCGAAGCGCTGCGCTCGGCCCAGCCAGTGCGTGCTCAGGTCGAGGCGTTCGCTGCGTCTGCCCACGTCCTCGATGTAGGTCACCAGTGGAAAGCGGTGCACCCTGACGTCCGGCCGCGGCACGGCCGAAATGAGGCTCTTGGTGTAGTCGTGCGCCGGCGCGCCGATGATCTGGCGGGTAGTGCCGGTTTCCACCACCCGGCCGCGGTACATGACCGCGACACGATCCGCGGTCTCGGCGATGACACCCATGTCGTGCGTGATCAGGATCATGCCGACCTGATGTTGCCGGCACAGCCGCTTCATCAGCTCGAGGATCTGGGCCTGGACCGAGACATCGAGCGCGGTGGTGGGTTCATCGGCGATGATCAACTCCGGATCGGCACACAAGGCCAGCGCGATCACGACCCGCTGGCGCATGCCGCCGGAGAACTGGTGCGGATACTGCTTGATGCGGATTGCCGGATCAGGAATGCCCACCTGCTCGAGCAGATCTACCGCCTTGGCGCGGGCCGCCGATTCACCGAGCTTCAAATGGTGATCGATCGTGTGCACCAGCTGACGCTCGACCGTCTGCAGCGGATCGAGACTGGTCAGGGGATCCTGAAAGATCATGCCGATACGCCGGCCGCGGATCGCGCGCTTGTCGTCGTCGGACAGATCGTCGATGCGCTGCCCGCGCAGATGGATCTGACCGGCCGTCAAGCGCCCCGGCGGTTCGAGCAGGCCGATGACGCCGTTGCCGATCGTGCTCTTGCCGGCGCCCGATTCGCCGACCACGCCGAGGATCTCGCCGGGCGCCAGGTCCAGCGACAGGCTTTCGATCGCCACCACGTGGCCACGCCGGCTCGGAAACTCCACGCGCATGTCGCGGATGGTCAGCAGCGGCGCGCCGCCTGCGCGCGAGGGATGCGGATCGCTCATCGCAGCTTGGGATTGAGCGCGTCGCGCAGCCAGTCGCCGAGCAGATTGATCGCCAACACCAGCAGCACCAGGGCAATGCCGGGGAAGATCGTGATCCACCATTCGCCGGAGAACAGATAGTCGTTGCCGATGCGGATCAGGGTACCAAGGGACGGCGTGGTCGGCGGCACGCCCACACCGAGGAAGGACAGGGTGGCCTCGGTGATGATCGCCACGGCCAGATGAATGGTGGCGATGACCAGCACCGGACCCATGACGTTGGGCAACACGTGGCGGCGCAGGATGGTCGCCGGCCCGATGCCGATCACGCGCGCGGCCTGGACGTATTCCTTGCCCTTCTCGACGAGCGTGGAACCGCGCACGGTGCGCGCGTACTGCACCCAGCCCGAAATGCCGATCGCGAACACCAGCACGTAGAGCGCCAGTTCTTCGTGCATGTCGCGCGGCAACACCGAGCGCGCGACGCCGTCGATCAGCAGCGCGATCAGAATCGCCGGAAACGATAGCTGGACATCGGCCACACGCATGATGAACGCATCCAGGCGGCCACCGACATAACCGCTGACCAGCCCCAGTGTCACCCCGAGCAGCAACGAGAAGATGACCGACGCGAAACCCACCACCAGCGAGATGCGCGCGCCGTAGACGATGGTCGAGAACACGTCGCGCCCCTGGTCGTCGGTGCCCAGGGGAAACCTGGCCACGCCCTCCTCCTGCCAGGCCGGAGGCAGGTTGGAGTCCATCAGGTCGATGCTGGCCAGGTCGAACGGATCGTGCGGCGCCACCCAGGGTGCGAAGGCGGCCGAGGCGAAGAACAGAACCGTCACCAGCGCCGAGATCACCGTGACCGGCGAGCGCACGAAGCTGAACCAGATGTCGCTGTCGAGCCAGCGACGGGCCAGCGAGGGCGGCCGGCCACCGGCACCGACGGGCGGCGTCCGGCTACCGGTCACGGTGCCCCGCGAGCGCCCCGCGTCGTCGGACGCAGAGGGCTGTGAAGATTCGGCATCAGTGACCATGGGCGGACGCGCGATCGACGCGCAGACGGGGATCGACGACGAAGTACAGCAGATCGACGACCAGGTTGATGACGACGAAGAAGAATGCGATCAGCACCAGGTAGGCGGCCATCACGGGGATGTCGACGTTGCCGATCGCCTGGATGAACATGAGCCCCATGCCCGGCCACTGGAACACGCTCTCGGTGATGATCGCGAACGCGATGATCGAACCCAGCTGCAGGCCGGTGATGGTGATCACCGGCACCAGCGTGTTCTTCAGCGCCATGCGAAAGTGGACGTGGCGATCGGTGAGCCCGCGCGCGCGGCCGAATTTGACGAAATCGGTGCGCAGCACTTCGAGCATCTCGGCACGCACCAATCGCATGATCAGCGTCATCTGGAACAACGCGAGCGTGATCGCGGGCATGATCAGCGACTTCAGCCCCGAGGCGGTCAGGAAACCGGTGGTCCACCAGCCGATCGCCACCACGTCGCCGCGTCCGAACGTGGGTAGTACGCGCAGTATCACGCCGAAAAGAAGAATCAGAAGGATGCCGATGAGGAAGGTGGGCAGCGACACGCCCACCAGCGACAGGGTCATGAAACCGCGCGACAGCCAGGCCTTGGGCCGCAGCGCCGTGTATACCCCCATCGGAATGCCGATGCCCAGCGCCATGATGGCCGACACCAGCGCCAGCTCGAGTGTGGCCGGCATGCGCTCGGCGATCAGTTCGCTGACCGGCCGGCGGTGCTGGTACGAGTAACCAAAGCGCCCCTGGGCGGTGTCACCGACGAAGCGCGCGAACTGCACCGCAAACGGGTCGTTCAGGCCGAGGCGCTCGCGCAGTTCGGCGCGCTGCTCGATCGTGGTGTCCTGGCCGACCATGTTGTTGATCGGATCGCCCACGTAGCGGAACAGCGCGAACGCGATCAGGGCCACGGTGAGCATCACGATCACCGACTGCAGCAGTCGCTGGGCGACGAATCCGAGCATGGGCGGTGGGAGCGTGTCGGATGGACTGGCCGTGGCACGAGGGCCGCCTCAGGGCGACCGCTTCACGAAACACGAGCCGCGACCGAGGCCGGTCGCGGCTCGCCCCGGCGGGCCGTCGGGATTACTTCATGACCACGTAGCGCAGATCGAAGACATTGTCCGGCCGCTGCACGACCTCGACCTTGTCGGATACGCCCCAGGACAGCGGCTGCTGATGCAGGGGAATGTGGCCGAATTCGTCGCGATGGAGCTTGTTGGCCTCGTCGATCAGGGCCTGCCGCTTGTCGGGATCTGTCTCGGACTGGATCTTGGCGGCCAGTTCGTTGATGCGCGGATTGCAGTAGCCGCCCAGATTGAACGCGCCGATCTTGTCGGGTCCGCCGCGGCAGGCGAACAGCGAGGTGATCACGTTGAGCGAATCGAAGGTGGACGGCGTCCAGCCGAGCAGGAAAAAGCTGGTGTCGTAGCCGTTCTGCGCCAGCACCTTGGCGAAGTACTTACCCTTGGGCTGCGCGAGCAGATTGACCTTGACCTTGATGCGGGCCAGCATCGACGCGGCCGCCTGGCAGATCTTTTCGTCGTTGACGTAGCGATCGTTCGGGCAATCCATCGTGACCTCGAAGCCGTCCGGATAGCCAGCCTCGGCCATCAGCTTCCTGGCCCCCTCGACATCATAGGGGAAGCGCTTGTTGAGCTCCTCGTTGAAGCCGTTGATCTGCGGCGCGATCATCAGGCCGGCCGGCGTGGCGGCCCCCCTCATGACCTTGTCACGAATGGCCTCGATGTTGATGGCCTGATAGAAAGCCTGACGTACCCGGACATCCTTGAACGGATTCTTGCCCTTGACGTTCGAGCCCAGCAACTCGTCGCGCACCTGATCGAAACCCAGGAAGATCGTGCGCGCCTCGGGACCGGTCAGGGGCCGCACGCCGGCCGCGTCTTCCAGGCGTTTCCAGTCCTGCACGGGAATCGGGTAAGCCATGTCGACATCACCCGAGATCAGCGCCGCCACGCGGGTGGCATCGGACGACACCGGTGTGAACACGACCTCGTCGACATTGGTGGCGATGCTCTTGTCCCAATAGTCGGGATTGCGCTTGAGCAGCGTTTTGACGCCGGACTGGTGCTCGGTGATCATGAACGGCCCGGTGCCGTTGGCGTGCAGGTTCGCGTAGTTGCCCTCGTCGCCGCCCTTCACATTGGTGGCCTGGGTGGTGCCGTGCTTGTCGGCCCACTGCTTGTCCATGATGTGGAAGATCTCGAGCTGCAGCGGCACGATGGGGTTCGGCGCCGGCGTGATCAGATCGACTGTGTAGTCGTCGACCGCCTTGGCGCTCGTGAACATGGAGGCGATGACCTTCATGTCCGAGCCTTCGGTGTTGATGCGCTCCACCGAGAACACCACGTCGTCGGATTTGAAGTCACTGCCGTCGTGGAACTTCACGCCCTGGCGCAGTTTGAAGCGCCACACATTGGGCTCGACGTTCTCCCAGCTCTCGGCCAGCGCGCCGACCAGTTCCATTTTGTCGTTGCGGCGAACCAGACCTTCGTACACGTTGCCGTGGAAGCCGAGCGTGAACGTTTCGAATAGCGAGTGCGGATCGAGCGAAGTGAGACTACCCTGGAAGGCCCACTTGAAGGTCTTGGCCTGCACCGCCGGAGCGGTAACCATGATGGCACCGGCAGCCAGCGACGCGGCCACCAGCCGGGTGAAAAGCTTCTTCATTTCATGTCCTCCTTGTCTGGGCCCTTTGCGGCGCCTCGGTCTTGGCGGCCGTACCATTCCGGTGCAGGCTGCCGCCGTTCCTATCATGCCATCAAGTAACGGGCATACGGCAGAATACCTTTCAGTGCTGGCGCTGGCCACCAGTGCCGTTCCACTCGCCAGGAGACGCATCGACATGAACGACAGCAGCGACTACCGCCCGCCGAAGGTCTGGACCTGGGCCCCCGGCAACGGCGGACGCTTCGCCAACATCAACCGCCCGACGGCAGGCGCCACGCACGAGCAGCCGCTGCCCGTGGGCAAGCACCCGCTGCAACTGTACTCGCTGGCCACGCCCAACGGCGTCAAGGTCACCGTCATGCTGGAGGAGTTACTCGCGGCCGGCCATACCGGCGCCGAGTACGACGCCTGGTTGATCCGCATCCACAAGGGCGAGCAGTTCGGCAGCGGCTTCGTGGCCGCGAACCCGAACTCCAAGATCCCCGCCCTGGTCGATCACTCGGTGTCGCCGGCCCTGCGTGTTTTCGAATCCGGCTCGATCCTGCTCTACCTGGCCGAGAAGTTCGGCGCCTTCCTGCCGCAGGATCCGGCCGCGCGTACCGAGTGCCTGTCGTGGCTGTTCTGGCAGATGGGCAGCGCCCCCTACCTGGGGGGCGGCTTCGGCCATTTCTACAAGTATGCCCCGGCGCCGATCGAGTACTGCATCGACCGCTTCACGATGGAGGTCAAGCGCCAGCTCGATGTGCTCGACAAGCAATTGGCCGACAAGGAATTCATCTGTGCGAGCGGCTACTCGATCGCCGACATGGCGATCTGGCCCTGGTACGGCCAGTTGGTGCTCAACGTGGTCTATGAAGCCGCCGAGTTTCTCGACGCGGCCAGCTACACGAACGTGACCCGCTGGGCCAAGGCGATCGAGGCGCGGCCGGCCGTCAAGCGCGGCCGCATGGTCAACAAGACCGGCGGCCCGCCTGAGCTGCAGCTGCACGAGCGTCACGACGCGAGCGACTTCGAGCAACGCACGGCCGACAAGATCGGCGACGGCCAGGGCTGAGGGTCGCGAAACCATCGGCGGGGGCCCGGCCTGGAGCCGGTCGCCCCGGCGCCGGGCCGGTGTTCGGCGGTGCCGCGACGACCTGCCCGCCTGCCCGGCGCCGCGACGGCCTGCCCGCCTTCCTGGCGCCGCGACGGCCCGCTCGCCTTCCTGGCGCCGCGATGGCCCGCCGGCCGTCAGAGCGCGCGCTGGCCCGACCAGTCGCGCGCGAACTGCCAGGCCACCCGTCCCGAGCGCGAGCCGCGCTCGAGCGCGAAGCGCAGCGCGTCGGCGCGGGCCTCGACCACCGCGGCGTCATCGCAACCGAAATGACGCAGCCAGTGACCGACCACGGTCAGGTAGTCGTCCTGGCGGAACGGATAGAACGCAACCCACAACCCGAAGCGCTCGGACAGGGAGATCTTCTCCTCGACCGTCTCGCCCGGATGGATCTCGCCATCGGGCTGATGCTTGGCCGTGAGATTCTCGCTCATGTACTCGGGCATCAGATGGCGGCGGTTCGAGGTGGCGTAGATCAGCACGTTGTCCGACTGCGCGGCCACCGAACCGTCGAGCACGCTCTTGAGCGCCTTATAGCCGGCCTCGCCCTCCTCGAATGACAGGTCGTCGCTGAAGATGATGAAGCGCTCGGGCCGTCCCGCGACCAGCTCGACGATCTCGGACAGGTCGACCAGGTCTTCCTTGTCGACCTCGATCAGGCGCAGGCCCTCGGCGCTGTGGGCATTCAGGCAGGCCTTGATCAGCGACGACTTGCCGGTGCCGCGCGAACCGGTCAGCAGCACGTTGTTGGCCGGCAGGCCGCGCACGAACTGGCGCGTGTTGCGCTCGATGATGGACTTCTGCTCGTCGATGTTCTTCAGGTCGTCGAGCCGGATGCGGGCCAGGCTGCGCACCGGCTGCAGCCAGCCGTGCGAGCCGAAGCCGGTCTGGCGGCGACGCCAGCGGAATGCGACCGCCGAATCCCAGTCGGGCGGCTCGGGTCGGGGCAGCAGGGTTTCGAGGTGCGAGAGAAAACGGTCGAGGCGGCGCAGCAACTCGCCGCCCTCGCCCGTGCCGGCGGCGGAGGAAGATTCGGACATCAGGAACGGTAGTCGGCGTTGATCGAAACGTAGTCGTGCGACAGGTCGCAGGTCCAGACCGTGGTGCGCGCGCTGCCACGCCCGAGCCGCACGGTGACGGAGAACTCGGCGTTGGCCATCACGCGCTGGCCGTCGGCCTCCTGGTAGCGGGCGTCGCGGCCGCCGGCGCTGGCCACCAGGACGTCGTCCAGCAGCAGGTCGACGCGGCCGACGTCGAGGTCGTCAATGCCGGCATAGCCGATGGCGGCCAGCAGCCGGCCCAGATTGGGGTCGGACGCGAAAAACGCGGTCTTGACCAGCGGTGAGTGTGCGATCGCATAGGCGACCTTGGCGGCCTCGGCCTCGTCGGCGGCATCCTGCACGGTGATGGTGACGAACTTGGTGGCCCCCTCGCCGTCGCGCACGATCGCCTGCGCCAGCCACTGGGCCAGCTCGATGATGGCCTGGCGCAGCGGCTGCGCGGCCGGTGCATCGGCGTCGTCGACGCGCACCGGCGACACGCCGGTGGCCGCGAGCAGGAAGGTATCGTTGGTGGAGGTATCGCCGTCGACCGTGATGCGATTGAAACTGGCATCGGCCGCCTCGCGCACCCAGCGCTCGAGCACGGGACGGGCGATGCCGGCGTCGCAGGCGAGCATTCCGAGCATGGTGCCCATGTTGGGGCGAATCATGCCGGCGCCCTTGCTGATGCCGGTGAGCGTCACCGTGTGACCATCGACGACGACCCGACGCGAAGCCGCCTTGGGCACGGTGTCGGTGGTCATGATGGCCTGCGCGGCGTCGGCCCAGTGATCGGGCCCGAGATCGGCGAGCGCGGGCTCGAGGCCGGCCAGCAGCCGGTCCATGGGCAGCGGCTCGAGGATCACGCCGGTGGACATCGGCATCACCTCGTGCGCCGCGCAGCCGAGCCGGTCGGCCAACGATGCGCAGGTGGCGCGCGCGTCGGCGAGGCCGGGCGCGCCGGTGCCGGCATTGGCATTGCCGGTGTTGACCACGATGGCGCGTATCCGGCCACCGGCGGCCGCCTCGTGCTCGCGGCAGACGTGCACCGGTGCCGCGCAGAAGCGATTGCGCGTATAGACACCGGCGAGCATCGTGCCGGGTGCGAACCGCACCACCAGCATGTCGCGCCGGCCGGGCTTGCGGATGCCGGCACGGGCGGTGCCGAGTTCGACACCAGGTACCGCGGCCAGCGCGGCCGCATCGGGGGCTGTCAGATTGACGGGCATGGTCGGTTCGTGGAAACGGGCCGGCTCAGCTCAGCTTGCCGTGGCACTGCTTGAACTTCTTGCCCGAGCCGCACGGACAAGGCTCATTGCGGCCGACCTTCTGGCCGAAGCGACGGAACGGCTGCTGGGCATCGTCGTTGTCCGGGGCCTGCTGGAGGGCCAGCGCGACATCTTCGGGGGCGCCCTGGGTGTCGGCCTCGTCGAACGACTGGTGCGTGTAATTGACGTTGGAATAGCTGGTCTGCGTGCTTTCCTCGGCCTGCTCGACATCTTCGGCGGTCTGGATCTGCACGGTCATCAGCACCCGGGTGACGTCGTTGCGCACACGCTCCTGCATCATCGTGAACAGCTCGAAGGCCTCGCGCTTGTATTCCTGCTTCGGGTTCTTCTGTGCGTAGCCACGCAGATGAATGCCCTGACGCAGGTGATCGAGCGCGGCCAGGTGCTCGCGCCAGTGCTGGTCGATGGCCTGCAACATGATGGAACGCTCGAAGCCGGCGAACACCTCGGCACCGACCATCTCGACCTTGTTTCGATAGCCCTGGTCGGCGGCATCGAGCACCACCTTGAGCAAGGCATCGTCGTCGAGCTCGCTGCGCTCTTCGAGCATCGTGTGCAGCGGCAGCTCCATCTGCCACTCGCTCTTGAGCGCCGCCTCGAGGCCGCCGAGGTCCCACTGCTCCTCGACCGCTTCGTCGGGCACATGGGCGCGGAACAACTCGGCAAATACGCGATGGCGGAATTCGGCCACCCGCTCGGACAGATCGGAGGACTCGAGCAGCTCGTTGCGATCGGCATAGACGACCTTGCGCTGATCGTTGGCGACGTCGTCGTACTCGAGCAGTTGCTTGCGGATGTCGAAGTTGCGTGCCTCGACCTTGCGTTGCGCGCTCTCGATCGAGCGGGTGACCATGCCGGCCTCGATGGGCTCGCCCTCGGGCAGCTTGAGCCGGTCCATGATGGCCTTGAGACGATCACCGGCGAAGATGCGCAGCAACTGGTCGTCCATCGACAGATAGAAGCGCGACGAACCGGCATCGCCCTGCCGCCCCGAGCGGCCGCGCAGCTGATTGTCGATGCGGCGCGACTCGTGCCGTTCCGTGCCGATGATGTGCAGACCGCCGCTGGCCAGCACCTGATCGTGCAGCGTCTGCCACTGCTGGCGCTCGCGCGCGACGGCGGCGGCGCGATCGGCCTCGGACAGGGACTCGTCGGCCTGGATCTGCTCGATCAGCTTGGTGATGTTGCCACCCAGCACGATGTCGGTGCCGCGACCGGCCATGTTGGTGGCGATCGTGATCATCTTGGGCCTGCCGGCCTCGGCCACGATCTCGGCCTCGCGCGCGTGCTGCTTGGCGTTGAGGACGTTGTGCGGCAGGTCCTCGCGCTTGAGCAGTTGTGAGAGCAGCTCGGAATTTTCGATCGAGGTCGTGCCCACCAACACCGGCTGGCCGCGCTCGTAGCAGTCGCGGATGTCGGCCAGGATCGCGCCGTGCTTCTCGTTCGCGGTGCGAAACACCTGGTCTTGCCGGTCGGCACGGATCATCGGCCGGTGGGTGGGGATGATCACGGTCTCGAGGCCGTAGATCTCCTGGAACTCGAACGCCTCCGTGTCGGCCGTGCCGGTCATGCCGGCCAGCTTGTCGTACATGCGGAAGTAGTTCTGGAAGGTGATCGAGGCGAGCGTCTGATTCTCGCTCTGGATGGCCACGCCTTCCTTTGCCTCGACCGCCTGGTGCAGGCCGTCGGACCAGCGCCGGCCCTGCATCAGGCGGCCGGTGAACTCGTCGACGATGACGACTTCGTTGTTCTGCACCACGTAGTGGGTATCGCGCTGATAGAGCGTATGCGCCCGCAGCGCCGCCATCAGGTGGTGCATCAACAGGATGTTGGCCGGATCGTAGAGGCTCGCGCCGGCCGGCAGCAGGCCCAGCTCGGACAACACCTGCTCGGCCTTCTCGTGACCGGCCTCGGACATATGCACCTGGTGCGCCTTGCGGTCGACCCAGTAGTGCCCCGGCGGCTCCGGCTCGCCCGACTTGGGCTCCGAGGTCATCTCCTCGAGCATCGGCGGAACCACGTTGACCCGCTGATACAGCTCGGTGTGGTCGTCGGCCTGGCCGGAGATGATCAGCGGCGTGCGCGCTTCGTCGATGTGGATGGAATCGACCTCGTCGACGATTGCATAGACGAGGCCGCGCTGGCGCCGGTCGCCCAGCGTGTACTCCATGTTGTCGCGCAGGTAGTCGAAGCCGAACTCGTTGTTGGTGCCGTAGGTGATGTCGGCAGCATAAGCCGCGCGCTTCTCCTCGGTGGGCTGCTGGCTGACGATCGTGCCCACGCTCAGGCCGAGGAAGTTGTACAGTCGACCCATCCAGGCGGCATCGCGACTGGCCAGGTAATCATTGACGGTGACGATGTGCACGCCCTTGCCGCTCAGCGCATTCAGATAGGCGGGCAAGGTGGCGACCAGGGTCTTGCCCTCGCCGGTGCGCATCTCCGAGATCTTGCCCTCGTGCAAGGTGATGCCGCCGATCAACTGGACATCGAAGTGGCGCATCTCGAGGACCCGCTTCGAGGCCTCACGACAGACTGCGAAGGCCTCGGGCAGCAATGCATCGAGGGTTTCGCCGTCGGCGACACGCTTGCGGAACTCGTCGGTCTTGGCGCGCAAATCGTCGTCGGACAGACCGGTCAGAGCGGATTCGAGCGAATTGATCTTCTCGACGGACTTGCGGTAGGTTTTCAGCAGCCGGTCGTTGCGGCTGCCGAAGACCTTGGTCAATATGTTCATCATTTGGGATCGGACCGGTTGACTCAGTCGCAGGCCCGGGATCGGACGCGTCGACGGCCAAGATGCCAAATGCATCCGGCGCGGGTTGCGCACTCGGGCAATCGGCCAGTTTATCACGCAGGTTTCGGCCAATGAGCAGGCAGTTCTCTGGTTTTTTCGATCACTTCAGGCAGGACCATACGTTCGAGGCCCTGAGAACGCAGGCCGACCGACTGATCGCGATGCAGCGGGAAATCGACGCCCGCTGGCCGGGCATGCGGCTCACCGTGCTCAGCGTCCACGACGACACGCTCGTGCTCTGTGCGCCCAATTCGGCGCTGGCCGCCAAAAGTCGTCAGATCGTTCCGAGCCTGATCGAGGCGGTGGCGGGATATGCACCCGGGCTGGCAAAGGTGCGGGTCAAGGCCCTGCCGCCGCCGGCCGCGCCGCCCAGGCCTCGGGCCGTGAAAGTAATCGGCGAACAGGCGCTGGAGCAGTTGCAGGGCACGGCCAGCGAGCTGGCGGCCGGCCCGTTGCGCAATGCGCTGCAGCGCCTGATCCGCCGCCAGCTCGATCAATGACCCCGATCGGAGCAGGGCGAAACGCGATCGGCACCGGCCACTGACGCGGGCCGGGAAGGCCTGTCGGGTCGCCGTCGAATGCCAGGCGCCGGACGTCGTTCACGGCCTCGAACTGATGTGCCAGTTCATCCACACCGGCCAGCCCGGCGCCCGATACTGCCTGATAGGTGCTGACCAACAGCCGGGACAGACCCGCGGCATCATGGAGCGGCTCGAGCACCGGCATCGCGGCCATCGTGGTGCAGTTCGGATTGGCGATGATGACCTTCGGGATCCGGGTCAGTTCATGCGCATTGACCTCGGCCAGCACCAGCGGCACCTCCGGATCACCGCGCCACGCCGACGAGTTGTCGATCACCACCGCACCGGCCGCCGCGACAACCGGCGCAAGAACGCGCGAGATGTCGCCGCCAGGCGACGCGCCGCCCCGCCGATCGCGATGACGCGAACAAGCGCAGGGTCTTGACCGGAAAGCCGCGCTCGACCAGGCACTGCGGCATCAGGGTGCCGACCAGACCGGTGGCGCCGACGATGCCGACGCGGTAGTCGTCGCCAAGGGGTTGAAGATTGCCTGGCTGCAGCGCGATCAGACCGCCGACGCGACGGCCACAGCCGTCATGTTGACGATGCGTCGCACGGTCGACGATGGCGTCATGATGTGAATCGGCCGGGCGGCTCCGAGGAGTACGCCACCGACGGTGAGGCCGTTGCCAGCCACCATCCGCAGCAGGTTGTAGGAGATGTTCGCCGCCTCGATGTTCGGCATCACGAGCAGGTTGGCCTCGTCGGTCAGGCCGAAGTCTGCAGGCTCGCGTTGCTGGAGCTTGCGCGACAAGGCCGTATCGGCGCGCACCTCGCCGGCCACCTCGAGACCCGGCTCCGCCGCACGGATCCGGGCCAGCGCCTCACGCATCTTGCGGGCCGAGGCGGAATCGCTCGAGCCCAGATGGGAATGCGACAACAAGGCGACGCGCGGCACCTTGCCGAAGCGACGCACGGCCTCAGCCGCCAGCAACGCGATTTCGGCGACTTCGGCGGCACCGGGATCGTCGTTGATCTGCGTATCGCAAATGAACAAGTGCCGGTCGGGCAGGATCAGCATCTGCATCGAGGCCAGGATGCCGTTTCGCTTGCGCGGGCCGATGAACCGGCGCACGACATCGACATGCTGCTTGAAATCGCCAACCGTGCCACACAGCGCGGCATCGATCTGACCGCCGCGCAGCAGCGCGGCCGCGCGCTCGGTCGACAGACTGGCGAGCGCCGCGGGCTCGAGATCGGCGACGGCACGAGCGCCATCTCCGTCCGCCCGTGGGTCGACGAGATCGAAATCCCGGCCGGCGCTCAGATCGAGGCCTGCCGCGGAGATCGTCGCCGCGACACGTTCGCTGCGACCGATCAGAACCGGCCGGGCAAGGCCTTCGTCGACCACGATGCGCACAGCACGCAGTACGCGCTCGTCCTCCCCCTCGGCGTACGCCACTCGCAACGCCCGCTCCTCGCCGAGCGCCTTGGCTACCGAATAGACCGGGCTCATGACATCGGCGGTCTTGTAGACGAAGTGACGCAGTCGCTGCCGGTAGCCGCGCCAGTCGGCGATCGGACGGGTGGCCACGCCACTATCCACTGCGGCCTTGGCGACCGCCGGCGCCACCTGATCGATCAGGCGCGGGTCAAAGGGTTTGGGGATCAGGTACTCGCGCCCGAAGCGAAGCCCGGGCGTGCCGTAGGCATCGGCCACCGCGTCGGGGATCTCCTTGCGCGCGAGCGCCGCCAGTGCGTGCACGGCCGCCAGTTTCATCGCTTCGTTGATCGTGGTGGCGCCGACATCGAGCGCGCCACGAAACACGAACGGAAAACAGAGTACGTTGTTGACCTGGTTCGGATAGTCGGAGCGCCCGGTGCCGATGATGGCATCCGACCGTTCGGCCAAGGCATCTTCGGGGCGGATCTCGGGATCGGGATTGGCCATCGCCAGAATGATCGGATCGCGCGCCATCGTCGCGACCATCGCCCGGCTGAGCACGCCAGCCTGCGACAGGCCGAGAAAGACGTCGGCATCGCGCACCGCGTCGGCCAGGGAGCGCGCCTCGGTGGCGCGCGCATAGCGGCTCTTGAACTCATCCAGCCCGGTTCGCTCGGAGTGCACCACGCCACGACTGTCGCAGACGACGATGTTCTCGCGCGAGACACCCAGGCTGACCATCAGATCGAGACAGGCGATCGCCGCGGCGCCGGCGCCCGAGCAGACGACACGAGCGTTCGCCGGCAGCTTTTCGATCAGGGCAAGCGCATTGAGCAACGCCGCAGCGGCCACGATCGCGGTCCCGTGCTGGTCGTCGTGAAAGACCGGGATCTTCATCCGCTCGCGCAACCTGCGCTCGATGTAGAAGCACTCCGGCGCTTTGATGTCCTCGAGGTTGATGCCGCCGAACGTCGGCTCCAGTCGCGCAATGGTATCGACCAGCGCATCGGGATCGGTCTCGGCCAGCTCGATGTCGAACACGTCGATGCCGGCGAACTTCTTGAACAGACAGCCCTTGCCTTCCATCACCGGCTTGCCGGCCAATGGGCCGATGTTGCCCAGGCCGAGCACCGCCGTGCCGTTGGTGACCACCGCGACCAGGTTGGCGCGCGCGGTCAGTTCGGAGGCCAGCGCAGGATCACCGTGAATGGCCATGCAGGCGTCCGCCACGCCGGGCGAATAGGCCAGCGACAGATCACGCTGAGTGGCCATCGCCTTGGTCGGCACGACCGCGATCTTGCCGGGCGCGGGAAAGCGGTGATAGTCGAGCGCGGCTTGACTGGGGCTGTCGGCCATGGTGCGAATCCTTGATCCCGATGCGCCCGGCGGGGCGCGAAGGCCCGGCAATGCGGGCGCCGGGTTCAGGGTATCGCCGCCGCCGGGCAACGGCTATGCGCAGTGCATCAAGTGGCGCGCGTCACTGCATCAGGTGCTCGACGGCCACGCCGATGAAGAAGATGACGGCCATCACCAGCGTGACCAGCAAGACACGCAAGGCGCGCGTCAGATGGCGCCGATCGCCGCCGATCAGGTAGAGCACCGAGTAATAGAGCGAGACGCCCAGCCCCACCCCGAAAACCAGACGCAGCAGAATGATCATGCCCGCTCCTGGCGAATCCGCGTGGCCTTGCTCATGCGGCCGTGCGCCAGTCTGCCTCGAACATGCGCGGCGACTCGCGCCGCTGCCGGAAGGTGGCCCACTCCCAGGCCGATCCATTGGCGAGCAAGGCACGAATCAGCTTGTTGTTGAGGGCGTGTCCGGATTTGTGCGCCGAGTATCCGGCCAGCAGGGGCGCGCCGATGACGTACAGATCGCCGATGGCGTCGAGGATCTTGTGCATGGCGAACTCGTCGCCCGAGCGCAGGCCTTCGTCGTTGAGAACCCGGGTCTCGTCCATGACGATCGCGTTGCCGAGACTGCCGCCCTTGGCCAGGCCGCGATCGCGCAGGTACTCGACCTCGCTGATGAACCCGAAGGTACGTGCGCGCGACACCACACCGATGTAGCTGTCGGTGGCGAAGTCGACCTCGACCCGCTGACGGGTGGAATCGATAGCCGGATGACCGAATTCGATCTGGAACGACATGCGAAAGCCGAAATGCGGATCGAGCCGCGCCCACTTGTCGCCGTCGTCGACCTGCACGGGCTGGAGGACGCGGATGAAACGCTTGCAAGGCGCCTGTTCGACCACGCCCGCCGACTGGATCAGAAACACGAATGAGGCGGCCGACCCGTCGAGAATCGGGATCTCGGAAGCGGTTACCTCGACGATCACATTGTCGACACCGAGCCCGGCCAATGCCGACATCAGGTGTTCAATGGTCTGCACGCGCACACGTGCCTCGCCCTCGCCCTGCGTCAGCGTGGAGGCCATGGTGGTTTCGTTGACCGCCTCGGCACTGGCGCGGATCTCGACCGCCGGGGTGAGATCTGTGCGGCGAAACACCACGCCCGAGTCGGGTGGTGCCGGCAGCAGCGACAGATCGACCCGCTGGCCCGAGTGCAGGCCGACCCCCTGGGTGCGGATCACCGACTTGACGGTTCGCTGACGAAGCATTCGGGCGGCCCGATGAAGATGGAATGTGGCCCGCCGACGCTCGCGCGGGCCACGGCCACTGGCGTCAGCCGACCTGCCCCAACAGCGTCTTGGCGTCGGAAACCTCGAACTTGCCGGGTGCCTCGACATTGAGCTGGGCGACCTTGCCATCGTCGAGCAGCATCGAATACCGCTGCGAGCGAACCCCCATGCCGCGCGCCACCAGATCGAGCTCGATGCCCATGGCCTTGGTCCATTGCGCGCTGCCGTCGGCCATCATGCGGATCTTGCCGTCGACTTTCTGATCGCGGCCCCAGGCCCCCATCACGAACGCGTCGTTGACCGATACGCACCAGATCTCGTCGATACCCTTGGCCTTGAGGTCGCCGTGCAGGCCGACGTAGCCGGGCACGTGCTGCGCCGAGCAGGTCGGCGTGAATGCGCCGGGCAGGCCGAATACCGCGATCTTCTTGCCGGCCACCGCTTCGGCGACGCTGACGGGACCGGGGCCCTTGGTCTCTTCGGAATACTCGAAAAGGGTTGCGTCAGGAACGCGGTCTCCAACCTTGATCATGTTTTTTTCTCCGTAGTGTGTCGGCCGCCCGGAGGCGGGCGGCCCGCGATGGCCAGGCAAAACCACGTCGATTGTAGTGTCCTGTCCCCGGCGCTCGTCGAATAGGCACGCCAAACGCACGGACAGCCGCACCAGGCCGGCCGTGACGGTATCGGCGATGCTCCCGCATCGTGCATGCCCACATCGACCCGGCGCCGAACGGCACGCACGCATCCGCGCGAACGTCGAACGCCCGGGACAGGACGCTTCTCAGAACCCAGCCGCCTGCCGCACGACATCATCGCGACGGCATCCGTCACCCCCCCCTGCGGCGCGCAAACCTCCGACCCGCCAAAGCACGGCGCGCCGACCGGTCACGACACCGGCGGTCTGCCTGGTGTGGGCGGCCATCGGCCGCCCACCGGTACGGACTCTCACTGAAACACCAAGCGGTCAGCTGGCCTGCCGGCGCAGGAAGGCGGGAATGTCGAAACGCTCGACGCCCTTCTCCTCCAAGGCCTTGACCTGGCTGGCGGCCGCGCCGCGCGGCGAGCGCCAGACAGCCGGTTGATCGTACTGGTCGAACCAGCCGGTTCGGCCGCCCCACCGCCGACCGCCACGGCCTGGGCGGGGATGCTCTCGACGTGTTGCACCGGCTGCTGCTGCGGTTCGATCGGCGCCCGCACGCCCTGGCCGACGCGCTGCACGAGCACCGGCTTGGCACGCTTGCCGATGCCGGTGGCCACGACCGTGACGCGCAGGTGATCGTCCATGTCCTCGTCGAACACTTCGTGCCGTGGATGATGGTCGCGTCTTCGGCGCAGAACGCCTTGATCGTGTTGATCCACCGTTGGTCTCGCGCGCAGTTTAGGCTGCGGCTGGCCGATGCTGATCACGCCACGCGCACCCGACAGATCGACGCCGTCGAGCAGCGGCGAGGTCACGGCTTGTTCGGCAGCCACGCGCACGGTCGAGGCCGCTGGCCGAGTCGATGACCATCATCGCCTTGGTCTCCGTCGGTCATGACGGTCTGCACGTCGGCGAAATCGATTGCTGACCAGGCCGGGCACGTTGATGATCTCGGCGATACCGGCAACGGCATTGTTGAGCACGTCGTCGGCACGCTTGAAGGCGTCCTCGAGGCTGGCGTCCTCGTCCATCACTGCGAACAGGTTCTGGTTGAGCACGACGATCAGAGAATCGACCAGCTCGACCATCTGCTCGATGCCGGCCTCGGCCACCTGCAGCTTCTTCTTGCCTTCGAATTCGAAGGGGCCGAGACCACGCCAACGGCCGGGATGCCGAGTTCCTCGGGCGACCCTGGCGACCACCGGCGAGGCGCCGGTGCCGGTGCCCTTGCCTACGTGCTTTCGGCGGTCAGGAACACCATGTTCGCGCCCGAGCACGTTGCGAATCTCTTCGCGGGCAGCCTCGGCGGAAGCGCGACCGGCGTCGGGACGCGCACCCGCGCCCAGGCCCTGACCACCGAGTTGGATGGTCTTGGCGGCCAACGAGCGGCGCAGCGCCTGCTTGTCGGTATTGATGGCGATGAATTCGACGCCCTGGACGCCGCGGTCGATCATGTGATTGACCGCATTGCCACCGGCGCCGCCGATGCCGACGACCTTGATGTTGGCGCCGTCCAGTTCGTTCTCGAGCATTTGAAAGCTCATCTGTGGATCCTCCTGCTGTGATGTGAAGTGAGAGTCATGCCTGATCGACGTCCGCTCGATGGCGGCCTGCCGGGTCAGAAGTTGCCGAAAAACCAGTTCTTCATGCGTCGCAGCACATCGAAGAAAGAACCCGATTGCGCGGCCGACAGATGGCCGAGCGCCCGTTGCTCACTGGCTTCCTCCAGAAGACCGAGCGCCGTCGCGAACCGGGGTGTCGCGACGATCTCGGCCAAGCTTCCCTTGTAGGCCGGCACGCCGATGCGCACCGGTTTCAGAAAAACATCCTCGGCCAGCTCGGCAATTCCTTTGAGCTGGCTGGAACCCCCCGTGACCACGATGCCCGAGGAAAGGAACTCCTCGTAGCCGGACTCACGGATCAATTGCTGCGCGAGCGAGAACAGTTCCTCGACCCGCGGTTCGATCACGGCGGCCAGCGCCGGATGCGACAAGGAGCGCGCGGCGCGGTCGCCAAGGCCCGGCACATCGATCTTGTCGCCGGCCTCGGCCATCGACTGCTTGGCCACACCATGCTCGATCTTGATGCTCTCGGCATCCGGGATCGGAGTGCGCAACGCCATGGCGATGTCGGCGGTGATCTGATCGCCCGCGATCGGGATCACTGCGGTGTGGCGGATCGACCCGCCCGTGAAGATCGCGATGTCGGTGGTACCGCCACCGATGTCGATCAGCGCGACGCCCAATTCCTTCTCGTCGTCGCTGAGCACCGAACGGCTGGACGCGAGCGGCTGCAGCACCAGGTCCTGCACCTCGAGGCCGCAGCGGCGCACGCACTTGACGATGTTCTGTGCGGCCGACACGGCGCCGGTGACGATCAGCACGCGAACCTCGAGACGCACGCCGCTCATGCCGAGGGGTTCGCGAATGTCGTCCTGACCATCGATGATGTACTCCTGCGGCAGCACGTGCAGGATCTGCTGATCTGTCGGGATGTTGACCGCCTTGGCGGTCTCGATCACCCGGGTCACGTCCTGCTCGGCGACTTCCTTGTCCTTGATCGCCACCATGCCGCTCGAACTGATCGAGCGGATGTGGCTGCCGGCGATACCGGTGTAGACGGTGCGGATCTTGCAGTCGGCCATCGCCTCGGCCTCTTCCAGCGCGTGCTGGATCGAGTCGACCGTGCTCTCGATGTTGACCACCACTCCCTTTTTCAGACCGCGCGACTCGTGCTGGCCATAGCCGAGCACGTCGTAGCGGCCGCCGCTGCGCAATTGAGCGACCACGGCCACGATCTTGGACGTGCCGATGTCCAGTGCGACGACGAGATCCTTGCTTTCCCTGGTCATGGCTTGATGCCTTGTACGGCCGGTACGGGGCGCGCGAGCACCCCCTGCGGATCGGAGGTGCGGCCGGCCGGCGAGAACACGCGCGCCAGTTCGGCGCCGGACGGGTCCTCGCCCCGGGCGGGAGCGCCCGCGTTCGGCTGTCTGCTCTGGTCGCGCCGCAGGGACTCGTCGATCAGATCGTCGATGTCGAAGGCTTCGGCCAGGGGCTCGAGCGAACGCACGGAGAAGCCGCTCTCGTAGCGCAGGTCGATGACCGAAGCACGGCGCTGGATGCGTTCGGTCACCAGGGGGAACACGCTCGCCCAGCGGCGGATGCGATCCGAGACCGGCACGCCGTGCTCGCGCCCGATGACCAGCTCGGTACCGTCCTCCATGGTTGCCCGCCACGCACGTCGGTCCGACAAGCTCACCGAGACCGGAACCATGCCCAGCTCCTTGGTCAGGCGTACGAGTTCGTCATAGCGTTTGACCACCTGCAGAACCGTGTCGGGCGAGGGGCCACTCAGCTGTGGCAGCGGACCGTCGGCAACGGCCTCGTCGAGATTCGCGTCGAATAGTTCGCCGTAGTGGTTGATCAATCGGCCGTCCTCCCAGATCGCGTGCGGTCGATGCTCCTCGATCAGCACCACCAGCCGATCCGGCCAGACGCGACGGACCGTCGCACGGCGAACCCAGGGAACGGTCTCGATGCGCTCGGCCAATTCCGTCATGTCGATGGAGAAGAAGCTGCCCACGCGCGCCTCGCGAATCCGCTGAGCGAGTGTCTGCGCCGGCACGTGGCGCAGAGCCGAGCCCGGCACCGCGCCGATCTCCACGACGCGGAAGTCGAAGTACGGCCGCTCGGCCACCCACACCAGCGCCGCCGCCACGAAGCCGAAGCTGGCGGTCGCGAACAAGGCATTGGCGAGCAGGCCGAGCAGGCGCGTATCGTTCCAGAACATCACGCGGCCTCCGCCCGGTGGTCGGCGCCGCGACGGGGATCTGTGCGCAGACGGGCACCGTCCAGAATCGACAACACGAGTTCGTCGTAGCTCGTGCCGACCGCGCGCGCCGCCATCGGCACGAGCGAGTGATCGGTCATGCCCGGCGAGGTGTTGAGTTCGAGCAGCCACGCGCGGCCACCCTCGTCGAGCATCAGGTCGACACGCCCCCAGCCACCGCCCTGCAATTCACGGTAAGCGCGCACGGCGAGCGCCTCGATCTCGAGCCGCTGTGCTTCGGGCAAAGGCGCCGGGCAAAGATAACGGGTGTCGTCGGTGAAATACTTGTTCTGATAGTCGTAGTTGCCGTCGGGGGCGCAGATCTCGATCGTCGGCAACGCCTGCGCCGACTCGCCCTCGCCGATCACGGCCACGGTCAGTTCGCGTCCGACGATGAAGGTCTCGGCCAACGCGCGCGCCTCGTAGCGGCTGGCGAGCGCGAAGGCGTCCGCCATTGCGGCGCGTTCGAGCACCTTCGACAGCCCCAGCGTCGAACCCTCGCTGACCGGTTTGAGCACGCAGGGGCCCAGCCGGTCGAACGCGGCCAGTGCCTCGTCGACCGAACGAACCTCGACCGCGGCCGGCGTCGGCAGTCCCGCCGCCTGCCAGATTCGCTTGCTCAGCATCTTGTCGATCGCGATCGCGGAGGCGGTGACGCCCGAGCCGGTGTACGGAATGCCGAGCAATTCGAGTGCCCCCTGCACCGTGCCGTCCTCGCCGTGGCGGCCGTGCAGCGCAATGAAGGCGCGTGCGAAACCGTCACGGCGCAATTCGTCGAGCGCGCGCAGCGCCGGATCGAAGGCGTGCGCATCCACACCCTGGCGCTGCAATGCGGCCAACACCATTGCGCCCGAGCGCAGCGAGATCTCGCGCTCGGCGGAATCGCCACCCATCAGCACCGCGACCTTGCCCGGAGCGCGTGCTGCGGCCATGATCGCGGCATCAGCCATTGGCCAGCTCCCGCAACATCGGCGCACTGGCGCCGATCGAGCCGGCGCCCAGAGTCAGCACCACGTCCTCGTCGCGCACCACGCCGAGCACCGCACGTGGCAGATCGCCGATCTGGCGCACACGCACCGGCTCGCGTCCCCCGGCCGCGCGGATCGCCCGAGCCAGCGAGTCGGCATCGGCACCCGCGATCGGTGTCTCGCCTGCCGCGTAGACATCGGCCAACAGAACGACGTCGGCCTGGCCGAGCACATCGACGAAATCGGCGAACAGATCACGCGTGCGCGTGAAACGATGGGGCTGGAACGCAACCACCAGACGTCGGCCGACGAACGCGCCGCGGGCGGCCTGCAGGGTTGCGTTGATCTCGGCCGGGTGATGACCGTAGTCGTCGATCAGCGTGAACGTGCCGCCACTGGGAATGGGCAACTCGCCGTAGTTCTGGAAGCGCCGGCCAACCCCACGGAAGTGCTCGAGCGCGGTCGCGATGGCCGGATCCGGCACCCCCATCTCCTGGCCGATCGCGATCGCCGCCAACGCATTGCGTACGTTGTGCAGGCCGGGCGCCGCCAGGCGCACCTCGAAGGGCTCGCGACCGGCGCGCTCGACCGTGAAGCGCATGTGGGCTCCATCGGCGCGGATGTCGACGGCACGCAGGTCGGCATTGCGATCGAGGCCGACCTTCAACACCGGCTGGGAGATCAGGGGCAGGATGTCGCGCACGTTGCGATCGTCACTGCAGACCACGGCCAGCCCGTAGAACGGCAGACGCTGCACGAACTCGATGAAGGTCTGCTTGAGCCGGGCCAGGTCGTGGCCGTAGGTCTCCATGTGATCCGAGTCGATATTCGTGATCACCACCATCATCGGCGACAGATTCAGGAATGACCCATCCGATTCGTCGGCCTCGACCACGATCAGGTCACCCGCGCCGAGGCGTGCATTGGCACCGGCGCTGATCAGCCTTCCGCCGATCACGAAGGTGGGATCGAGGCCACCCTGTGCGAGCACGGTGGCGGTCAGGCTGGTGGTGGTGGTCTTACCATGGGTGCCAGCGATCGCGACGCCGTGCTTGAGTTTCATCAGCTCGGCCAGCATGACCGCGCGCGCGATCACGGGAATACGGCTCGCGCGTGCGGCGACCACCTCGGGGTTGTCACTGCGCACGGCCGAGGACGTGACCACGCAGTCGGCGCCCTCGATGTTCGCGGCATCGTGGCCGCGATGGATCTTCGCGCCCAGACCGGCCAGCCGCTCGGTGATCGCGCTCTCACTGAGATCGGAGCCGCTGACCTGATAGTCGAGATTGAGCAGCACCTCGGCGATGCCGCTCATGCCGGCGCCACCGATGCCGGTGAAATGCACGCGCTTGATCCGGTGCTTCATTCGGCCACAGTCCTGTTGATTGAATGGTTCACTTGGCTATCCGCGGCTTGGTTCGGTGCGGGCGATCTGCTCGCAGACGTCCGCCACCAGGCGGGTGGCCTGCGGACGCGCAAGTGCACGTGCAGCGCGCGCCTTCGTGGCCAGATCGGCCCGGCTCATCGAGGCCAGCCGCTCCGCCAGCGCCGCCGCGGTCAAGTCGGTTTGCGGCATCAGCCAGGCTGCGCCGCCATCGACCAGATAGGCGGCATTGCGGGTCTGGTGATCGTCGACCGCATGCGGGAACGGCACCAGCAGACTGGCCACACCGGCGGCCGCCAGTTCGGCAACGGTCATTGCTCCCGAGCGGCAGACGACGAGATCCGCATCGCGATACACGGCGGCGACATCGTCGATGAATTCCTCGACCCGTGCCTGCACGCCCGCGGCGCGGTAGGCCTCGCGCACCGACTCGGCATTGCCGCGGCCACACTGATGCCGCACCTCGGGCCGCTCCTGCGGCGCGATGCGGGCCAGCGCCAGCGGCATGACCTCGTTCAAGGCGCGCGCGCCGCGGCTGCCGCCGATGACGGCGATGCGCAAGGGACCGGTGCGGCCGGTGATGCGCGCTTCGGGATCATCGTCGGCGAGCATCGCGCCGCGCAGCGGATTGCCGGTGAACTGCGCACCCGGCAAGGCGCCGGGGAAGGCTTCGAGCACACGGTCGGCCACCTTAGCCAGGACACGGTTGGTGAGCCCCGCCACGGCATTCTGCTCATGTATGACGAGCGGGCGGTTCAGCAGCGCCGCCATCATGCCGCCAGGAAACGCGACATAGCCGCCCAGGCCGAGCACGACGGCCGGCCGCGTGCGCTGCAGCGCGCGCAGGCTCTGCCAGAACGCCGACAGCAGGCGCATCGGCATCAGCAACACCGTCAGGAGGCCCTTGCCGCGCAAGCCACCGATGCGCACCCATTGCATCGGGATGCCGTGACGCGGCACGAGGTCGGCCTCCATGCCGTCGGGATTGCCCAGCCAGACCACCTGCCATTGACGCGCACGCATCTCGTCGGCCACCGCCAACCCGGGCATCACGTGGCCACCGGTGCCGCCCGCCATGATCATGACCGTCGGCATCACCGGCCACCCCGCATCAGTCGCCGGTTCTCGAAATCGATGCGCAACACGATCGCGATCGAGATCATGTTGAACAACAACGCCGAGCCGCCATAACTCATCAGCGGCAGCGTCAGTCCCTTGGTCGGCAACACGCCGAGATTGACGCCCATATTGATGAAGGCCTGGCAGGCGAGCCACAGCGCGATGCCGTAGGCGACCATGCCGTTGAAGGTCTGATCGAGTGCGATCGCCTGGCGGCCGATATCGAAGATCCGCCGCACCAGCCAGAAGAACAGGCCGATCACGATCAGCACGCCGATCAGGCCCAGCTCCTCGCCGATGACCGCAAGCAGGAAGTCGGTGTGCGGCTCGGGCAGGTAGTGCAGTTTCTCGACCGAGGCGCCGAGGCCGACGCCGAACCATTCGCCACGCCCGAATGCGATCAGTGACTGGCCGAGCTGATAACCCTTGCCGTGCTTGTAGGCCTCGGCAAACGGATCCAGGTAGGCGAAGATGCGCTCGCGTCGAAAATCGCTGAACGCGATCACCAGCACGAACGAGGTCAGCGACACGAACACCAGCGCCGCGAACAGCCGACCGTTGATGCCGCCGAGAAAGAGCATGCCGGCCGCGATCCCGCAGATCACGATGAACGCACCGAGGTCGGGCTCGAGGTTGAGCAGCAAGCCGACCAGCGCGACCGCGAAGCCCATCGGCAGGATGCCTTTGCGGAACCGCTGCATGACCTCCTGCTTGCGCACCGTGTAGTCGGCCGCGTACAGAACCACCAGCAGCTTCATGACCTCGGAAGGCTGCAGGTTCATGATGCCCAGCGGGATCCAGCGACGTGCGCCCAGGACCTCGCGGCCGATGCCGGGAATCAGCACCAGCGCCAGCAGCACCAGTCCACCCACGAAGAAATACGATGCGAAGCGCTGCCAGTGCTGCGGCGGCACCGCAAAGGCGACCAGGCCGGCGCACAGACCGATGACCATCGAGATCGCGTGACGCAGCAGGAAGTGCACGGACGAGAAGTTGCCGTAGCGGGCCGATTCGGGCAAGGCGATCGACGACGAATAGACCATCACCAGGCCCAGCATGATCAGCAGCACAACGGCCCAGATGAGCGACTCGTCGACCGGTCGCGCAATTTCCTCGCGAATCCGGCGGCGACGTGAATCGGTGCCCAGCGCGATCAGTTGCCGTACGCTCAGCATGGCAGCTCCGTGACGATGCCGCGCCGGATCGCGAGCTCACGCACGCACTCGCCGAACACGCGGCCGCGGTCCCGATAGTCGCGGAACATGTCGAAGCTCGCGCAGGCGGGCGACAGCAGCACCGCCTCGCCGGCGCCGGCCGCGTCGGCGGCAAGCCCGACCGCCTCGGCGAGACTCGCGCAGCGCTCGACCCGTGCGGCCGCGCCGTCCAGCAGACGGGCCAGTTCGCTCGCCGCCTCGCCAATCAGGAACACCCCGGCCGCATTCGCGCGCACCGGCTCGATCAAGGGCGAGAAGTCCTGGCTTTTGCCCACGCCACCGGCGATCAACCAGCAGCGACGATCGAGGCCCTGCAATGCGGCCACCGTGGCGCCGACGTTCGTGCCCTTGCTGTCGTCGACGAAGTCGACTCCCTCGAGGCTGGCGATCAGCTGGCAACGATGGGCCTCGCCACGGTACTCGCGCAGCGCATGCAGCATGCCCGCCATCGGCAGACCGAGTCGCCGCGCCAGCGCCAGAGCGGCAAGCGCGTTGAGGTGGTTGTGCGCGCCACGCAGATGCAGGGCCTCGGCCGGCATCAGCCGGTTCAATCGGATGCCGGCAGGCGGCTGCCCGCGCCGCCGCGGCGCTCCGTCCTCGGCGGGCAGGGCCTCCGCCAGCCAGACGATGCCGCCCTCGTGAACGAGCCCGAAGTCACCAACCGATGCGGGCTCGTCCAGACCGATGGTCACCACCGCCGAGGCGCCGGGGGCACGGGTCGCCGGATCGTCGCGACGACAGACCAGCGCTGCCGCCCGCCGCGCGATGCGCGCCTTGGCCGCCACATAGCTGTCGTGCGACCGATGCCAATCGAGGTGGTCCTGGCTGACGTTCAGGATGGCGGCGGCGTCGAGCGACGGCGGTTGCGCGATCGCCAACTGGAAGCTGGACAGCTCCAGCACCCAGGCACGCGGCGGTTCGCCAGCGGCAAGGGCGTCGTGCCAGGCCTCGAGCATCGCCGGGCCGATGTTGCCCGCGGCGCGCGCATCGAGACCGGCTGCCTCCAGCAGCAGCGTGGTCAGCGCAGTGACCGTGGTCTTGCCGTTGGTTCCGGTGATGCCGATGAGGCGCGGCCGCGGATCGGCACCGGTGGCCACGCGGGCCGGATCATCGTCCTCGCCGTCCGGCTCGCGCGCCAGCGCCTGCGCGCGAGCACGCTCGGCGTGGTCGTGCACCGCCGCCACGAACAGGTCGAGTTCGCCCCAGACCGGCAGCCCCGCTGCACGCGCCCGGTCGACCAGGGCGGCGCCGTCACCACGCTCGATCGACAAGCCCGGGCTCACACACAGGGCGTCGATGCCGTCGAGCAGCGGCGGCGCGAACGGTCCGCCGACCGGCACGATATCCGGGTGGCGTTCGCGCAGCACGGCCAGCCCCGGCGGCTCGACCCGGGTGTCGGCCACGCGCGCATGCGCGCCACAGGCGCACAGATGGCGCAGCATCGCCAGCCCCGACTCGCCCAGGCCGAGCACGAGCACGTGCATGCCGGTCAGCCGTTGCGGCGTCGGCACCGGGAGCGCGATGTCTTGCCTGGCCGCCTTCATCTCAGTTTCAGCGTCGAGAGACCGAACAACACGAGGATCATGGTGACGATCCAGAAGCGCACGACGACCTGCGACTCCTTGACGCCGCCGACCTCAAAGTGATGGTGCAGCGGCGCCATTCGGAAGATGCGCCGGCCTTCGCCGTAGCGCCGCCGCGTGTACTTGAAATAGCCGACCTGCAACATCACGGACAGGGCCTCGACGACGAACACCCCACCCATGATGAACAGCACGATCTCCTGACGCACGACGATCGCCACCGTGCCCAGGGCGGCGCCGATCGAGAGCGCACCGACGTCACCCATGAAGACCTGCGCCGGATAGGCGTTGAACCACAAGAAGGCAAGACCGGCACCGACGATCGCACCGCAAAAGACCGTCAGCTCGCCCGCGCCCGGTGTATAGGGAATGAACAAATAGCGAGCGAACACCGAGTTGCCGCTCGCATAAGCGAAAATGCCCAGCCCGCCCCCGACCAGCACCACCGGCATGATCGCCAGGCCGTCGGCGCCGTCGGTCAGGTTGACCGCATTGCTCGTGCCGACGATCACCAGATAGCTGAGCACGGTGGCGCCGATGACGCCCAGCGGCAACGCGAAGTCCTTGATGAACGGGAAGATCAGCCCGGTGCCCGCGGGCATGCGAGCCTCGAAGCCGTTGTGGATCCAGCCGAAGAACAGATCCAAGGCATGCCCGCTGCTGTCGGCCGGCACATTGAAGGTGAGGTAGACCGCTGCGCCGATACCGATCAGCGTCTGCCAGAAATACTTCTCTCCCGCGGGCATGCCCTGCGGATTGCGGTGCACGACCTTGCGGTAGTCGTCGACCCAGCCGATCAGCCCGAAACCCAGGGTCACGACCAGGGTCACCCAGATGAACCGGTTGCTCAGGTCGGCCCACAGCAGGGTCGCGCAGCCGATCGCGATCAGGATCAGCGCGCCGCCCATGGTCGGCGTACCCGACTTGGTCAGATGAGTCTGCGGGCCGTCCTGGCGGATCGCCTGACCTATCTTGAGCTCGGCGAGCGCGCGGATCACCCGCGGCCCCAGTAGAAGGCCGAGCATCAGTGCAGTGAGCGCGGCCAACACCGCGCGCAAGGTGATGTAGTTGAACACCGCGAATGCGCGGACGTCCGTGGCCAGCCACTGCGCGACCTCGAGCAGCATCAGTGCGCCTCCGTCGCAGGCATGTCGACGCAGATCGCCGCCAGCACCCGCTCCATGCGCATCACGCGCGAGCCCTTGACCAGCACGGTCGCGCCGGCAGTCGCGAGCGGCTCGAGCCGTGCGACCAGCCGTTCGATCGATTTCGCGAGTACCGCGCGCTCGCCATAGGCGGCCACGGCCGGCTCGCAGGCCTCGCCAAAAGCGATCAGATGCTCGATGCCGCACTCGCGTGCGTAACGTCCGATCTCGGCGTGGAAGGCCGGCCCCTGCGCGCCGACCTCGCCCATTTCACCGAGCACCAGCACCCTCGGCGCTGGTTCGGCGGCGAGCACATCGATCGCCGCGCGCACGGAGTCGGGATTCGCGTTGTAGGTATCGTCGATGACGCGCGCGCCGGCCCGGGCCGTGAACCAGCACAGACGCCCGCCCACCGGCGTGAATGCGGTCAGGCCCGCGGCGATGTCCTGGCGCGAGACCCCCACCGCGAGCGCGGCACCGGCCGCCGCCAAGGCATTGCGGACATTGTGGCGGCCAGCGATGCGCAGCCGGATCTCGACCGGCTCGCCGGTCAGCGTGGCGATGAACCGATCGGGCCGGCTGCCATAGGGAGCGTGCATCTCCAGACGCTCCGTACCCGCGCCGACGCCAAAGCGCAGACAGGGGCGTTCGCCCGATTGCAGATCCCAGACCGGCGCACAGTCGTCGTCGCCAGGATAGACCGCCACGCCATCGGCTGGCAGACTGGCCAGCGCCGAACCGTTCTCGCGTGCGCTGCCGAGCACACCATCGAGGAACTCCTGATGCTCGCGCTGGGCATTGGTGATCACCACCACGCTCGGCGCCGCGATCGGTGCCAGTGTCGCGATCTCGCCAGGATGATTGGTGCCCAGTTCGAGAACCGCCACGCGATGATGCGCGCGCAGCCCGAAGAGGGTCAGCGGCAGACCGATGTCATTGTTGAAATTTCCCGGCGTGCTGAGCACCTCTTGCTCACCGAACGCATGCCGCATGATCGCGCCGATCATCTCTTTGACCGTCGTCTTGCCATTACTGCCGACCACGGCCACGACCGGCATCGTGAAGCAACGGCGCCAGGCGGCCGCGAGCACGCCCAGCGCGGCCCGTGTGTCGGGAACGACCCAGGTCGGCACGATCGGCGGCCGCTCGGGCGCTCGCTCGAGCACCAGGCCCCCGGCACCGGCGGCGAGCGCCTGGGCAACGAAATCGTGCCCGTCGAAACGCTCACCACGTATCGCCACGTAGAGCGCGCCGGCACCGATCGTGCGGCTGTCGGTCGCAACCGAGCGCAGTGCCTGGGCCGGTCGCGGTCCGAGCCGCTCGGCATCCGCCAGCCAGGCATCGACCTGTTCGATCGCGAGATTCAATGCAGGCTCCCCGCCCGCACGGCAAGACCAGCCTGCGCGACCTGTTGATCCGAGAACGGTCGGCGCTCGCCGGCCACCTCCTGGTAGGGCTCGTGGCCTTTGCCGGCCAACAGGATCACGTCGGCGGCATCGGCATTGAGGATCGCGGAGGCGATCGCCTGTGCGCGATCGGCGATCTCGGCATGCGGTGCACGCGAGAAGCCCGCACGGATGTCGTCGATGATCGCCTGCGGCGATTCACCGCGCGGGTTGTCGCTGGTGACGATCACGAGGTCGGCGTGCGCTTGCGCGGCTGCGGCCATCAAGGGCCGCTTGCCGGCGTCGCGATCGCCGCCGCAACCGAACACGCACCACAGTCGACCGCCGCGTGCCCGGGCATTGGGACGCAGCGCCTCGAGCACCGCCACCAGGGCGTCGGGCGTGTGCGCATAGTCGATCACCACCAGCGGCGCGTCGGCGCCGCCAACCGACTGCAAACGACCGGGTACCGGCGCCAGACCCCGCAACCACTCGCAGCCGGTCTCGAACGGGACGCCCGACAGCAGCCAGCTGGCCAGCACCGCCAGGGCATTGCGTGCATTGAACGAGCCGAGTACCGGCAGTTCGACACGGGCGGCACCGAAGTCGCCGTCGATCTCGAGGATCGACCCGGCGGCGGTCGGGCGCAAACCTCGAAGCCGCAGCAGACGAGCGCCGGCCGGAAACACGGGACGCTCACCGAACATGATCAGGGGCAACCCCGAGGGCAGCCTCGCCAACATCACGGCTGCGGCCGGATCGTCGCCGGCGATGGCCGCCGCACGCAATCCGGGCATCGCGAACAACTCCGACTTGGCTTTCGCATAGGCGTCCATGTTGCCGTGATAGTCGAGGTGATCGCGGCTCAGGTTCGTGAACACCGCCACCGCGATGCGGCACCCGGCCAGACGCCGACGCTCGATGCCGATCGAGGATGCCTCGATCGTCACATGACCGACGCCGTCGTCGCGCAGACGCGCGAGCGTGTCCTGCAAGGCCACGGCGTCCGGTGTCGTCAGCATGCCGGGCGCGTCGCCGGCCACGAACCCGGCGGCGCCGCGTGGATGGCGGCGCAGGCCAAGCGTGCCCAGCGAGGCACTGGTGGCGAAACGTTTGGCCAGCCCGGCCGCGCACCAGTCCGCGCAGGTGGTCTTGCCATTGGTGCCGGTGAAGGCCACCACCGCGAGCATGGCGCTCGGGTCGTCGTAGAAAACCGATGCCACTTCACCGGCCAGCTGACGCAGACCGGGCAGGCCGCGCATGGGTATGTCTGTGCGCGGCAGTTTCGGCACCCCGTCGGCATCGAACAGCACGGCGGCGGCGCCCTGCTCGAGCGCCTGCGCGATGCTCGCCCGCCCGTCGCTGCGATCGCCGGCGAACGCCAGAAAGCCGTCACCCGGGCCGACACGGCGGCTGTCGGCGCTCAATCGGGCGCCCGACGCGAGTGACTCGCGCAGCCAGCGCCCGCCCGCGCCGCTGGATGCCATGACCGTATTCATCGCCGCACCTCTGCGGTCGGGCCCGGCACCTCGATCTCCGCGACCGGCGCATCGGGCGCGATGCGCCGCAGATTGAGCGCGTCGCCCATGACACGCGAGAACACCGGCGCGGCGACATCGCCCGCGTAATACTTGCCATCGGTCGGCTCGTCGATCATGACGGCCACCAGCAGCCGCGGCGCCGACACCGGTGCGAAGCCGACGAACGAATCCACGTACTTCTTCACGTAGCGGCCATGCTCCTGCTTGAGCGAGGTGCCGGTCTTGCCGGCGACCCGGTAGCCGGTGACCATCGCCTTGCCGCCGGTGCCTTCGAGGCTGGCCGCCGCTTCGATCATGTCGCGGATCGCCAGCGTGGTCTTGGTGGACAAGATCGGGCGCCCTGCCACCGGCCCGGCGCGTCGACGCAAGGTGACCTCCGGCAGGTCGCCATCGCGCGCGAACACCAGGTAGGCACGTGCCAGTTGCAGCAAGGTGACCGACAAGCCGTGGCCATAGGAGATCGTTGCCTGCTCGACCGGGCGCCACTTGCGCCACGGCCGCAGGCTGCCGGCCACCGCCCCCGGGAAATCGACCCGCGGCGACTGACCGAAACCGAGCGCGGTCAGAAACTCCCAGATCTGGCGCGCCGGCATGTCGAGCGCGATCTTGGCGGTGCCCACATTGGAGGATTTCTGCACCACTTGCGACACCGTGAGCGTGCCGAGGAAGTGCGAATCGCCGATGCGATCCGGGCCGATCTTCAAGAAGCCCGGCGCGGTCTCGATGATGGTGTTGGGCGTCACCTTGCGCAGCTCGAGCGCCAGCGCGATCGAGAACGGCTTCATCGTCGACCCGGGCTCGAAGCGGTCGGTGATCGCGCGCATGCGCATGTGAGTGCGTTTGAGTTCGCTGCGGTCGTTGGGATCGTAGGTCGGCACCGTGGCCATCGCGAGCACTTCGCCGGTGAGCACGTCCAGTACCACCACCGACCCGGCCAGTGCCTGATGCTCGACGATTGAATCGCGCAAGGCCGCATAGGCCATGTACTGCAGGCGACTGTCGATCGACAGCTGTTCGTCGTCACCGTCGATCGGGTTGGACACGATGCGGATATCGTCGATGACCTGGCCGCGCCGGTCGCGCATGACCTGGCGCTTGCCCTTGACGCCTCGCAGGCGCAGGTCGCTGGCCAGTTCGACGCCTTCGACGCCCCTGTCGTCGTAGTCGGTGAAGCCGACGACATGTGCCGCGACCTCGCCTTCGGGGTAGTGGCGCTTGTACTCCGGGCGGATACCGACGCCGGGGATGTCCATACGCGCGATCGCCTCGCCGCGCGCCGGGTCGAACTGACGACGCAGATATGCGAACCTGCGCGAGCCGCGCTCGATCACCTGATCGAGCTGGGCGGTCTCCATGTCGAGTGCCTTGGCCAGTGCGCGCCGCTGCGCCTTGCTGGCCCCCTTGCGTTCGCTCGGCTGTTCGCCGGGCTCCGGCGCGGGCGGATCGTAGAACAACAGGGGATCGACGACGACCGCAACCGCCGGCAGGCTGGAGGCCAGCACGACGCCGTTGCGATCGAGGATCTTGCCGCGCGAGGCCGGCAGGCTCTGCTCACGGGTGTAGACCTTTTCGCCGCGCTCCTGGAGTTCCTCATGGCGCAAGGTCTGCAAATACGTGGCTCGCGCGGTCAGAACCACGAAGCCCAGCCCGACCAGCACGAGCAGGACGCGCAGCCGCCCTGGCGACAGGCGCAGTTCGAGCACCGGTTTTGGAACCGGTATGCGGGCGGCGCGGCGGCTGCGGCTCACCGCCCGCCCCGCTGCGTCATTGCCTGCTCGCGCCACCGCATGGCCGCCTCGCGCGCCGCCAGCTGGGTCTCGTCATCGAGCATCAGGTGCATCGTGCGCTTGGCCGGTCGGGCGTGCAGCGCCAACTGGCTGCTGGCCCGACCATGGATGCGCTTGGCGTTGGCCAGCTTGGTCTGCTCGTGCTCGAGCTCGTCGAAACGGATCTCGAGCTGACCCGCCTGCGCCTTGGCGCGCTCGAGTTCGGCAAACAGCACCCGGGAACGATACTGCGACGTGACCAGGCCGAGCGCACAGAGCACCAGCACCGACAGCAACAATGCACTGAGCCGGTTCACGACGGCGCTCCGACTCGCTCGGCCACGCGCATCACAGCCGAACGCGCGCGCGCATTGCCCGCAACCTCGTCGGCACCGGGCTTGACCCGCGCCAGCACGCGCAGACGCGCCGCCTGGCCAGGCAGCGGTGCTCCGGTGATCGGATCACGCTGGGGGTGCCGACCCGACTCATGCGCGAAGAACTGCTTCACTATGCGGTCTTCCAGTGAATGGAAACTGATCACGACCAACCGGCCTTGCGGCGCGAGCCGGTCGCAGGCGACGCTCAGGACGGACGCGAGCTCCTCAAGCTCTTGATTGACGAGAATCCGTAGAGCCTGAAAGGTGCGAGTGGCCGCGTTCTTGCCCACCGGCGCCCCTTGACTGCGGCGCCGGACGACGCCCGCCACGAGATCGGCAAGTTGCCCTGTACTCGCAACGGGGGCTGCGGCTGGGTCCTGGCGGCGAGCAACAATCGCCTTTGCAATCGCCCGAGCAAACCGTTCTTCACCATAGCGCTCGATCACCTCCCGGATGTCGTTCTCGTCGGCATTGGCGAGCCACTCGGAGACCGGTGCGCCATGCCCAGGGTCCATTCGCATATCCAATGGACCATCGTGTTGAAAGCTGAAGCCCCGCTCGGGCCGGTCGATCTGGGGCGAAGAAATGCCCAGGTCGAGCAACAAACCATCGATGCCGGCGATGCCCGCGTCGTCGAGCATCTCGGCCAGCGACGAAAAGCGCGCATGCCGGATCGTGAATCGCCGATCATCGATGTCGCCGGCCGCGGCCACGGCTTGTGGATCGCGATCGAGGGCGAGCAGGCGCCCGGCGGGACCGAGTCGCGCCAGGATCGCGCGCGAATGCCCGCCGCGGCCGAAAGTGCCATCGACATAAACGCCGTCCGCGCGCACGTCCAGGGCCTCGACCGCCTGCCGCAGCAATACCGTCTCGTGCACCCCGCCCCCGTTTCAGTCATCGGTCGACCCCGCCTCGTCTGCCGACGGCGCTCCGACGTCGTAGTCGAACAGCGACTCGGGCATGGCCGCAAAATCGATCTCGCGGGCCGAGGCCATCTTGCGGTCCCAGTCCCACAGCTCGCAGTAATCGCCGTCGCCCGCGAAGAAAACGGCCGAGCCATCGAAGCCGGCCATTTCGCGCAGGCTCGACGGAATCGTGATCCGCCCCGCCTTGTCGATGTCCATGTCGCGGGCGTTCTGCAGAAAGTGGCTGCGGTAGGCCAGTTCGCGACCGCGCAGGTTGCGCAGGTTCTGACGGAACTTGAGCCAGACCGGACGCGGGAACAACCACAGGCAGTCGGGCCCGCCGCCGCGGGTCAGCGTGACCTGGCCACCGCATTGCTTGTCCAGCAGCAAACGGAAGTCGTGCGGCACCGCAATGCGTGACTTCGCATCCAGCATCGACTTGTGACTTCCCTGATAGAACATTGATTTGCGGAGGTTTATTGCCCAGCCGAGCCAATCCGACAGAAAATGGAGGCCCGGCTTGTCGCCAGAAAGTCACAGTGGCTTATTGAAGAAAACAACAGAGCCCCCGGGAACCAAATCCCGTTCAGCCCCACCATCACCCATAAATCGACACCGCGATGATATTCGGAGGCCTGAGGGGGGTCAAGTTGCGCTTAAATTTCAGGCACTTACGCCAGGACGGCACGCCATAGCCCGCAGCCCTTCTGCTGTCAAGGCGAGCGCAATGAGCGGTTTACGGCACAAACCGAAAGTGTTACTTGAACTTGAGGCGCCAGCCTGAGATGCTGGCTCATGGCGTGAGCCCCACCCTGGGGATGGGTGGTGGCCGGTGGGGGGACCGGTGGGGGACCGGTGGGGAAACGGGCCTGTAGGCCGGATTCTGTCCGTTGGCGAACCAACGTGACGGTCATTCCTCTAGGCAGACGGTTGCCCGAATGCTCAAGCCACCTACCCGCGTACCCGGACGGGCCATCCGGCTCGCTTGCGCGAACGTACGCCTATTTGGTGTTGCTCCGGATGGGGTTTTGCCTGCCACGCCTGTCGCCAGGCGCGCGGTGAGCTCTTACCTCGCCTTTTCACCCTTACCCAACCGCATGAAGCGGTCGTCGGCGGTATGTTTTCTGCGCCACTGTCCGTCGCCCGGCGACCTCTCGACCGCCCGACGCCTGGCCGTTAGCCAGCATCCTGCCCTGTGGAGTCCGGACCTTCCTCCCGCCGCGCGGGTGAACCCGCGACGGCCAGCGACCGTCCGGCCCGCTTCCCGTCTGGATTGTATCCGGGCGCGTTGGTCGGCTGGCGCTGGGTGCCGGCCCCGGCCTCGCGCATGATCGCGCGAACCGGCAGCCCGTCGAGGACTGCCCACGCCCAACGTCCGTCCGCGCCCGTGTCCGCGCACCGAACCGACGCCGCCACCCATTCGGAGCCGCCCGATGTCCATCGCCTCTTCTTCCTCCCGGGTTCGACCGACGACCCGCCGCACCACCCGCGTGATCGCCGCGCTGGCGCTCACGGCCTGCGCGGCGCCTGCCCTGGCGATCGATCTCGACGAGGCGCGCGTGCTGTCCCGCCAGGGGCAGCGTCTGAAGGTCGAGATCGCCTACGCCTCCGATCCTGGTGAGCCGGTCAGTGCCGTACGCTTCTCGGTGGTAGCCGCGCGCGCCGAGGAAGGCAGTTTCTCGCCCTCGCCGCAGTTGTTCACGATCATGCAGCCCGAATCGAGCAACCGCGTGATCCTGCAATCGGCCGAAGTCGTGCGCGCCGGCCAGATCGATCTCGTCCTCGGCCTGGGAACGCAGCCCGGCCGGCAGGTGCTCTACCGCCTGAA